>NZ_CP148752.1:1233125-2466250 GCF_040448305.1 Pseudomonas fluorescens
CTGGATGCAGTGGTGGAAATCGCCGTTGAAGACGAAGAGATCGTCCAGCGTATCGCCGGTCGCCGTGTTCACGAGGCCAGCGGCCGCGTGTACCACATCGTCTACAACCCGCCGAAAGTGGCCGGTAAAGACGACGTCACCGGTGAAGAGCTGGTGCAGCGCAAGGACGACACCGAAGAAACCGTGCGTCATCGCCTGTCGGTCTACCACTCCCAGACCAAGCCGCTGGTGGATTTCTACCAGAAGCTGTCGGCTGCCAATGGCAAGCCGCAGTACAGCCACATCGAAGGCGTCGGTTCGGTTGAAGCGATCACCGCCAAGGTGCTTGCAGCCCTGAGCTGAAAAACCTGATCCGCTGCATCATCCACGGCCCGCTTGCGGGCCGTAGTTGTTTATACTGACGCACTTTTTTCTGATCTCTCTTGTGGATACATCGATGAGCACCTTGCTGGCCCTGGACACCGCGACCGAAGCTTGCTCCGTTGCCTTGCTGCATGACGGCAAGGTCACGAGCCATTACGAGGTGATCCCGCGCCTGCACGCGCAGAAGCTGTTGCCGATGATCAAGCAATTGCTGGCCGATGCCGGGACCACGCTGCAAGCGGTCGATGCCATTGCGTTCGGCCGTGGCCCGGGCGCCTTCACCGGCGTGCGCATCGCCATTGGTGTGGTGCAAGGCCTGGCGTTTGCCTTGGATCGCCCGGTGTTGCCGGTGTCGAACCTGGCCGTACTGGCGCAACGTGCGCTGCGCGAACATGGCGCCACTCAGGTCGCCGCCGCCATCGATGCGCGCATGGATGAAGTGTATTGGGGTTGCTACCGCGAAACGGCCGGGGAAATGCGCCTGATGGGTGCGGAAGCGGTACTGCCGCCGGAGTCCGCTGCATTGCCGGCCGATGCCAGTGGCGAATGGTTCGGCGCAGGCACCGGTTGGGGTTATGGCGAGCGTATCGCCGTCAGCCTGAGCGGGCAGGATGCGGGCATGTTGCCCCATGCGCAAGACTTGCTGACTTTGGCGCGGTTTGCCTGGGAACGCGGCGAGGCGATCGTGGCCGATGAGGCGCAGCCGGTTTATCTGCGCGATAAAGTGGCGACGCCTAAAGCTCGATAGTATTCAGGACCGAGTCGGTCCAATCGCGAGCAGGCTCGCTCCCACAGGTTCAGCGCAAATCCCTGTGGGAGCGAGCCTGCTCGCGATGCGATCTACCGGTTTTCACCAATCATCAGTTTCTAACCTCAGCTTTTAAACCTTTTGCCTTTTATGTGTTCTAGTTATCACTCGGCGGTTTGCGAAGTGGGTAATGCGCCACTAAACTGCCATCACTGATTCCGAGTATGCACCTATGCGTATAGACGGCGTTTCCTCTCAGTCCTACCCCATCAAGCGCAAGCCTCGCAAAGGCCGTGTGGTGGAAGACGACGCCATTGATATCGAAGGCGAGCTGGAATTTCCGACTGAAGAGCAACTGGCTGCCCGCGCCGCCAAAGCCTCTGCGCAAAAATTGAGCAATCTTCCCGCCCGTCAGCAAGACATGATTTACCACCGTGCCATGAGCAAAAGCGTGGCGACAGCCCTGGCCAGCTACCTGAGCACCGCCGGTTTCGTCGATTGGGAAGCGGATGTGCTGGGTCTCGACCTGTACATCTGATGTTGCTGCCGTATTACCTCGGATGCCCGTCCTGGAGCGAAAACGCCTGGCGCGACTACCTGTATCCGCCGGACGCCAAACCCGCCGATTTTCTTGATCTCTATTCCCAAGTATTCAATGCCGTAGAAGGCAACACGACCTTCTACGCGAGCCCGGCTGCCAGCACCGTGCAGCGCTGGGCCGACACCATGCCCGAACACTTTCGCTTCACCGCCAAGTTTCCCGGCGAGATCAGCCACGGCGGTGACCTGCGCGAGCAGCTGACCGCCGCCGAGACCTTCACTCAGTTGCTCAGCCCTCTCGGTGAGCGGGTGTCGCCACTGTGGTTACAGCTGTCGAAAAGCTTCACGCCCCAACGTTTGCCTGAGCTGGCCGGATTTATCGATGCCCTGCAGCGACCGCTGGCCGTTGAAGTGCGGCATGACGAGTTTTTCGCCAAGGGTGACAGCGAGCGAATGCTCAACCGCCTGCTGCTGGATCGCGGAGTCGAACGCATCTGTCTCGATCCCCGGGCGCTGTTCAGTTGCACCTCGACCGAGCCTTCGGTGCTTCATGCCCAATCGAAGAAACCCCGGGTGCCACCGCGCCCCGCGGCATTCACGCAATTCCCGCAGGTGCGTTTTATCGGTCATCCGACGCTTGAGGCCAACGATACGTTCCTGGAGCCATGGGTCGAGAAAATCGCGTTATGGATCGAAGAAGGTCGCACGCCGTACATCTTCCTGCACACCGCCGACAACCTGCTGGCCGCGAAACTGGCGCAGCGTTTTCACGCCAGGCTGATGCTGCGTTTGCCTGGCTTGCCGGCGCTGCCTGAGCTATACAGAGAGCCCGTCGCCGAGCAACTTGGCCTGCTCTGAGGCGGATTCTTTCCCCTCTTCAGGAGCCTGCCCAATGGATGCGCAAACCCTTCGAGCCCAGGCGTTCAAAGCCCTTCATGAACGCCCCGGGGCTTTTGTGATTCCCAATCCGTGGGATGCAGGTTCAGCGAAAATGCTCGCCAGCCTCGGCTTTGAGGCGCTGGCGACCACCAGCGCCGGTTATGCCTTTTCCCAGGGCCGTGCCGATGGCGGATTGACCCTCGACGACACCCTGATGAACGTTCAGGCGATTGTCGCCGCCACCGACCTGCCGGTTGCCGTGGACCTGGAAAACGGCTTTGCCGACAACCCGGCCGATTGCGCCAAAAGTATTTTGCGTGCGGCAGAGGCTGGAGCCATCGGTGGTTCGATCGAAGATGCCACTGGCCGCGAAGAAGGTCCGATCTACTGTTTCGAACATGCCGTGGCGCGCATCGAAGCCGCTGTGGCTGCCGCTCGTAGCTTGCCGTTCCACTTTACGTTGACTGCCCGGGCGGAAAACTTCCTGCACGGCAATCCCGATCTGGCCGACACCATCCGCCGCTTGCAGGCATTCGCCGAGGCCGGTGCCGATGTGCTCTACGCACCCGGCTTGCGCAGCGCCGAGGATGTGCTGGCGGTGGTGCGCGCCGTGGCGCCAAAACCGGTGAATGTGTTGATGTCGGGCGGCTTGAAGCTGACGGTCGCACAGTTGGGTGAGATGGGCGTCAAACGCATCAGCGTCGGTTCGGCGCTGGCATTGGCGGCCTATGGCGAATTCTTTCGCGCCGCCGAAGAAATCCAGACGTCAGGTACGTTCGATTTCACGTCCCGGTCGATGCCGTACCAGAAGGCCAATCAGTTTTTCAAAGGCTGAGGGAAGAGGGCGCGGCTGAGGATCAGGCGGCGATGCGCAGGTTCTGCAAGATGATCGGGCGCGCCCAGCCATTGTCGAAATCGAGTTGTTTCTGCTGCTCCACCCGTTCTTGCGGCGAGAACGGCGGGAACGGCTTGTCGAGCAGGTCGAGTTCGAACTCGGCGATGGGCAGGTGCAGCGGGCGCGGTTGCGGGGCAGGGCCTGCTTCGTATACCGGCTGACCGGCTTTCAGCACGATCGGGCGAACCCAGCCGCTTTCGAAGTCCTGCTGTTTTTGCTGGGCGACGATTTCATCCGCCGGGAACGGTGGGCGTGGTTTGTCGGCCAGGTCCATTTCGAATTCGGCAATCGGCAGGAACAGCGGCTCGGGCGGGCGGATTACATTGTCTTTCACCTCGCATTCGCGCTGGGACACGATGTGCTCCAGCAGCTCGCTGCCGACGGTCGGTTCAACAGGGCTTTCGAGATCGACCGGTGGGAAATTCAGCGATTGCGGCAGCACTTCACCCGACTGTTCGGCCAGCGCCCGGGCAAAGAAATCCTGCCAGATGTGGCTGACGCCGCTCAGTGCCTGGGTGTTTCGCAGGTTGTAGTCGCCGTAGGGCGAGATAAAACCTGTGATTGTGGGTTGAATGTCTGACATTTCTCTCGGTCGACGCTCAGCTCTGGCAAAATGCTCGATAGTTTTGTTATCGGCAGTTTTTGCCGATCATTAATTTTTTGAGCGTGTTTTCCGATGATTGATCAACCTGCGGCCTGCCGCATCCATGTCCAGGCCCTCGACGCGGCTTTCGAGCCACAAGCCGAGCAATGGGCTGAGCGCCTGGGCTTGCCAATGCAAGTGGCGGACGGCGAATTTGCCTTGCAGGTGGGTGACATGGGCTTGCAATTGCAACAGCTGGGGCCGGATGCGCCGGGGCCGGTGCGGGTGGACTTCGTCGAGGGCGGTGCGGCCCATCGCCGGTTGTATGGTGGTGGCAGCGGACAGATGATCGCCAAGGCTGTTGGCGTCGCCCAAGGCGTGCGCCCGCGGGTACTGGACGCCACGGCGGGGCTGGGCAAGGACGCGTTCGTGCTGGCCAGCCTTGGTTGCGAGATGAGCCTGATCGAGCGTCAGCCGTTGATTGGTGCCTTGCTCGAGGATGGCCTGGCCCGTGGCGCGGAAGATTTCGACGTGGCACCGATCGTGGCGCGCATGCGCTTGCTCAAAGGAAATTCGATCGAGGTCATGCGCAATTGGGAAGGCGAACCGCCGCAGGTGATCTACCTTGACCCGATGTTCCCGCACCGCGAGAAAACCGCGCTGGTGAAGAAGGAAATGCGCCTGTTCCGGCCGCTGGTGGGCGATGACCCGGATGCGCCGGCATTGCTTGAGGCCGCGTTGGCTTTGGCCAGCCATCGGGTGGTGGTCAAGCGTCCGCGCAAGGCGCCGTGCATCGAAGGGCCGAAGCCGAGTCATGCGCTGGATGGCAAGTCCAGTCGGTATGACATTTATCCGAAGAAGGCTTTGAAGCCTTAAGACCGAGTCGCCCCCATTCGCGAGCAGGCTCGCTCCCACAGGTACGGTGAAATCCTTGTGGGAGCGAGCCTGCTCGCGAAAGCTTTAGTCCAGACATTACAAATCCATCAGGCTCACTCAGGCCGATAAGCCCGCATAAACAACCCCACCACTTCCCGCACATGGCTCTCCGCCTCTTCGCCAACCAGAGGCTCGCCGCAGCCGTACAGCAAACGGAAATTCCCGGCGCCCTTGAGCAGGCAGAAGAAGTGCTCGGCCGCGTTGTGCGGCTTGTCGATGCGCAGCACGCCACTTTCATCGATCTTGCTCAGCAGGCGCTCCATGCCATGCAGCATGCGCTCCGGCCCGGCTTCGAAGAATATCTGCGACAGCTTAGGGTCCTGGCTGCCCAAGGTCATCATCAAGCGGTGCAGGTTCACCGATTCATCACTGTTGATCAGCTGGTGAAAACCGCGCGCGATATTCAGCAGCACGGTTTCCACGGCCACACCTTCCGGCAACTCGAAGAACAGCGGTGGCAACTGTTCCTCGCACTTGGCCATCACCGCAGAGGAGAACAGCGTCTCCTTGTCGTTGAAGTGGCTATAGACCGTCAGCTTCGACACACCGGCCTCGGCCGCGACGGCATCCATGCTGGTATTGGCATAACCCTTACTCAGAAACAGCGCTTTGGCCGCATCGAGAATCGCCTGGCGCTTGACCATGTCCTTGGGTCTGCCTGGGCCATTGGGTGCTGAAAGATTGTTTGGCATATTCTTTTTTATTACTGGACTGGTGAGTTTGCTATTAATAACATACTGCTCAGTATAATTATTTAAAGCACCATTAGCGAAAGGTCCTTCACCATGTTCCGCTATGCCTTGCCCCTCGCGTTGCCAGTCACCCTGGCTTTTTTATTGTCTGCGTGTGGTCACGAAGAGGCACCGCAGGTCAGCGTGCGCCCGGCCATGGTGGTCCAGCCAGAGCCTTCGGCGCAGGCCATGGAAAGCTATCCCGGTGAAGTTCGCGCGCGGTATGAGCCGGACCTGGCGTTCCGTATCGGCGGCAAAGTCAGCCGACGACTGGTCGAAGAGGGGCAGCGGGTCAAGGCCGATCAACCCTTGGCGGAGCTCGACCCCCAGGACGTGCGCCTGCAACTGGAGGCCACCCGGGCCCAGGTTGCAGCCGCCGAAGCCAATCTGAACCTGGTGCGTTCCGAGCGTGATCGCTACAAGACCCTGATGGAGCGCCAACTGGTCAGTCGTTCGCAATACGACAACGCGGAAAACCTCTACCGCTCCGGTGAGGCGCGCCTCAAGCAAATCAAAGCCGAATTCAACGTTTCCAATAACCAGGCCAGCTACGCCGTGTTGCGTGCGCCGCAGGACGGCGTCGTGGCCAAGCGTCTGGTGGAAGTCGGGCAAGTCGTGGCCGCCGGGCAAACGGTGTTCACACTGGCAACCGATGGCGAGCGTGAAGTCTTGATCAGCCTGCCGGAGCAGAACTTCGGTCGCTTCAAGGTCGGTGAGCCGGTGTCGGTGGAACTCTGGACCCAGCCCGATCAGCGATTCGAAGGGCGTATCCGTGAGCTGTCGCCGTCGGCTGATCCGAAATCGCGCACCTTCGCGGCCCGCATTGCCTTCAGTTCCGGCAAGGTTCCTGTCGAACTGGGCCAGAGCGCCCGAGTGTTTGTGCAGGCCGCCGACGTGGTTCCACTGTCCGTTCCGCTGTCTGCGCTGACGGCGGAAAACGGCGTGACCTATGTCTGGGTCGTCAGCGCCAATAACACCTTGAAAAAGGCCCCGGTGCGCGTCGGTGCCTTTGGCGAGAAAACCGTACCGGTGCTAGAAGGGCTCAACGCCAGCGACTGGGTGGTGGCCGCCGGTGTTCATGTGCTTCTCGAAGGGCAGCAGGTGCGCCCGGTGGATCGCTCCAATCGCGTGGTCAATCTGGCGGACAAGGAGTAAGCCCCGATGCGCTTCAACGTTTCCGAATGGGCGCTGCGTAATCGCCAGATCGTCCTGTTCCTGATGCTGTTGCTGGCCATCGTCGGCGCACTTTCCTACACCAAGCTCGGCCAGAGCGAGGATCCGCCGTTCACCTTCAAGGCCATGGTGATTCGCACCAACTGGCCGGGAGCGACCGCCGAGGAAGTCTCGCGCCAGGTCACCGAACGCATCGAAAAGAAGCTGATGGAAACCGGCGAATATGACCGCATCGTGTCGTTCTCCCGCCCCGGCGAATCCCAGGTGACGTTCATTGCGCGCGACTCCATGCACTCGGTGGAGATCCCGGAGCTCTGGTATCAGGTGCGCAAGAAGATCAGCGACATCCGTCATACCCTGCCGCCGGGGATTCAGGGGCCGTTCTTCAACGATGAATTCGGCACCACGTTCGGCAATATCTACGCCCTGACCGGCGAGGGTTTCGACTACGCCGTGCTCAAGGACTACGCCGACCGCATCCAGATCCAGCTGCAACGGGTCAAGGATGTGGGCAAGGTCGAACTGCTGGGGTTGCAGGACGAGAAAGTCTGGATCGAGCTCTCCAACGTCAAGCTCGCCACCCTCGGCTTGCCGCTGGCTGTCGTCCAGCAAGCCCTTGAAGAACAGAACGCGGTGTCCACGGCAGGTTTCTTCGAAACCAGCAGCGAGCGATTGCAGCTACGGGTGACGGGGAATTTTCAGACGGTCGACGAGATCAAGAACTTCCCGATCCGCGTCGGTGATCGCACCTTCCGCATCTCCGACGTGGCCGACGTGCGCCGTGGTTTCAACGATCCACCGGCGCCGCGCATGCGCTTCATGGCGCAGGACGCCATCGGCCTCGCGGTGGCGATGAAGGACGGCGGTGACATTCTGGTACTGGGCAAGGCGCTGGAAATCGAGTTCGCCCGCATCCAGAAAAACCTCCCGGCCGGTATGGAGCTGCGCAAGGTTTCCGACCAACCGGCTGCGGTGAAAACCGGTGTTGGCGAGTTCGTGCAAGTGCTGGTCGAGGCGCTGGCCATTGTGTTGCTGGTGAGCTTCTTCTCCCTCGGCGTGCGCACCGGCATGGTGGTGGCCCTGGCGATTCCGCTGGTGCTGGCGATGACGTTCGCCTGCATGTATTACCTCGGCATCGGCCTGCACAAGATCTCCCTCGGCGCGCTGGTACTGGCACTGGGCTTGCTGGTGGACGACGCGATCATCGCCGTGGAAATGATGGCGATCAAAATGGAGCAGGGCTTCGACCGGGTCAAAGCGGCGAGTTATGCCTGGACCAGTACCGCGTTCCCGATGCTCACCGGTACGCTGATCACCGCGGCCGGCTTCCTGCCGATTGCCACGGCGCAATCGGGCACTGGCGAATACACCCGTTCGATCTTCGAGGTGGTTACCATCGCGCTATTGGCGTCGTGGGTGGCCGCGGTGGTGTTCGTGCCGTACCTCGGGGAAAAACTCCTGCCGGACCTGGCGAAGATTCATGCCGCCAAACACGGTGCCGGCCAGCCCGATCCGTATGCCACGCCGTTTTATCAGCGCGTCCGGCGTCTGGTGGAGTGGTGCGTGCGCTGGCGCAAAACCGTGATCCTGGCGACCGTGCTGTTGTTCATTGGCTCCATCGTGCTGTTCCGCTTTGTGCCGCAGCAGTTCTTCCCGGCATCGGGTCGCCTGGAGTTGATGGTCGATCTGAAACTGGCCGAAGGCGCTTCGCTGAGCAACACCGCCGACGAGGTCAAGCGCCTCGAAGCGCTGCTCAAGGACAAGGCCGGGATCGACAATTACGTGGCCTATGTCGGTACCGGTTCGCCGCGTTTCTACCTACCGCTGGATCAACAGCTGCCGGCGGCGAGCTTCGCCCAGTTTGTCGTCCTGGCGAAAACCATCGAAGAACGGGAAACCCTGCGAACCTGGTTGATCGCAACCCTCAACGAGCAATTCCCGGTGCTGCGTTCGCGGGTCACGCGCCTGGAAAACGGTCCGCCGGTTGGCTATCCGGTGCAGTTCCGCGTGACCGGGGAGCACATCGAGGAAGTGCGGGCGCTGGCGCGCAAAGTCGCAGCCAAGGTTCGCGAGAACCCGCATGTGGTCAACGTCCACCTGGATTGGGAGGAGCCGAGCAAGGTTGTCTACCTGAACATCGATCAGGACCGCGCGCGGGCGCTGGGCGTGAGCACGGCGAACCTGTCGAGGTTCCTGCAAAGCTCCCTGACCGGTTCCAGTGTCAGCCAGTACCGTGAAGACAACGAGTTGATCGAGATCCTGTTGCGCGGCACCTTGCATGAGCGCACCGAGCTGTCATTGCTGCCGAGCCTGGCGGTGCCGACCGATAATGGTCGCAGTGTCGCGCTGTCGCAGATCGCGACCCTGGAGTACGGCTTCGAAGAGGGCATCATCTGGCACCGCAACCGCCTGCCCAACGTGACCGTTCGCGCTGACATCTATGGCAAGGAGCAACCGGCGACGCTGGTGCAGCAGATCATGCCGACCCTCGATTCGATCCGCGCTGAATTGCCGGATGGCTACTTGCTGGATGTCGGTGGCACGGTGGAAGACTCGGCGCGCGGACAGAACTCGGTGAAGGCCGGGGTGCCGTTGTTCATCGTGGTGGTGTTGACCTTGCTGATGCTGCAGCTGCGAAGTTTTTCGCGCACGGCGATGGTGTTCCTGACGGCGCCGCTGGGGTTGATCGGGGTGACGCTGTTTCTGTTGGTGTTTCGCCAGCCGTTCGGTTTCGTGGCCATGCTGGGGACCATCGCGTTGTCGGGGATGATCATGCGTAACTCGGTGATTCTGGTGGATCAGATCGAGCAGGATATCGCGGCGGGTTTGAAGCCTTGGCAGGCGATCATCGAGGCGACGGTGCGGCGGTTCCGGCCGATTGTGCTGACGGCGATGGCGGCGGTGTTGGCGATGATTCCGTTGTCGCGCAGTGTGTTTTTCGGGCCGATGGCGGTGGCGATCATGGGGGGGTTGATTGTGGCCACTGCGTTGACGCTGCTGTTTTTGCCTGCCCTCTATGCCGCCTGGTTTCGGGTTCGCAAAGAGTCGGTTTGATGGTTTGACCTTGGCGGCCTTCGGGCCGACCAAGTGCTTATGGATGGTGTACATATCCATTCCTGCGGTAACGGCCACTGGCGGTTTCGCCCTTACGGCGACTCACTTTTTTTAACAAGCGCCTCAAAAAAAGTAAGCAAAAAAAGCGCTCGCCCCGAACGTCCGGCCCCTCGCTAAGGCTCGGCGTCCCTTCGCTCCGGTATTCATCCGGGGGCATTGCCCTCCGGTCGGCTTCGCTTCGACCTACATGCAATGAGTTCGACTGCGTCGAACGGCGCTGCGCGCCAATCCCCGGATGAACACCTCCGCTCAGCCTTCCGAGGGGGCGGGTGGATCAAGATCAAAAGCTGCAGGCGAGCTAACGCTCGGCCTGATGAGTGGTGAAGAGCGACGCGGTGGTGTGTGCTGCTGTGCTTTTGCTTTTCTGTGGGAGCGAGCTTGCTCGCGATGGCGGCTTATCAGTCAAAAGTGTTTATCGTCCAATCAAACATTCAGACCATTCCCACAAGACTTTCAGGTTGCCTGTCGGAAGCACGGTCTCTAGCCTTTGACCGTCGCTGCCAATTCAGCGGCCGGGACTGCAAGCCCGCGAATAGTCGTTAGGCGCCTACTTTGGGAGCTTCGCAAAATGATCAAAGACAGTCCTGATTACTCTGCCGCCGAATCCGAAAAACAAACGAGAACTTCATACCGCCCCTGCCCAATTTTCACTATCCGCCCAGGTGTCAATTCCGAAACTCTCCTAGTCCATGCCTACGAAACCCTTGCCTCAGCGAATGTGATGGCAACCGAACTGTCGTCCATCCTGAGCGGCCCAACCTGCAATCTTGCACTCGGCATTCAGCAGATGATTGTTCTGGCGCAGCTATCAGTGAACCGCGTCCTCGATCAGCTGGATCCGCAGCAATAGCCAAGGGAAGAAGCCCGCTGAACCTGTACCAACCAGCGGGCCTTCATTGTTCCTACATTGATCTCGGACCCGTCTGATATTGAGGCTAAAAGCTCAGGTGTTGTACTCAGGACCCAGTTCCACGCATGTTTGAGACAGCCCCATGAAAAATCCACCCACTTTGAGGGGGCGGTCCGATCCGGTGTTTGATCGGCTGTTGCGATCGCCCCATAAGGAACGCCTTTCGCAATACCTCGCTTTGCTCAAGCCTTTGGACGATCAGGGGCGTTACCTGCCGTTCGATTCATTGCGCTACCGCTGGGCACCTGGACTGGATTCGAACCTGTGCTGGGCCTTGGTCAAGAAAGCGCGGACTGCACAGTATTCGAACCTTTTGCCATTGGGTGAACCGGCGTGCTGGCTGAAATTCATGCTGACGCCGCAGGCGCAAAAAGCCATTTCCGTAGTGGATCGTCAGGCGACAACCGCAGTGCTGGAATACATGACCGGCCAGATCGGCGAGCGTGCTCATTTCAGCTATTTGCTCAATGATCTGATCGAAGACGAGGCCATCAGTAGCAGCCAGCTCGAAGGTGCGGCCACCACGACGCGGGTGGCCAAGGACATGCTTAAGCGCCATCGTTCGCCGCGCACGCCGGATGAGCGAATGGTCATCGGTAACTTCAAGATGATGAACTTCGCCTGGGAGCAGCGTTACGAGCCACTGAGCGTTGAACTGATTGCAGCCATGCATCGAGTTGGCGTCGAGGGAATCGACGATTCGCAGTACTCGCCAGGAGCGTTCAGGGTCAACGATGACGTCGTCGTCCAGGATGGCGAGGGCAATACCGTGCATTCGCCACCGCCTGCAACTGGGCTCGTGTCACGTTTGCAGGTGCTGGCCAAGTGGATCAACCAACCCCACAACAACCCTCATCAAGCGGACTACCTTCATCCATTGATCAAAGCCATCGCGCTGCATTTTGTCTTGGGTTACGAGCATCCCTTTCGCGACGGTAACGGTCGGGTAGCGCGCGCGTTGTTTTACTGGTTCATGTTCAAAAATGACTTCTCGGCATTTCGCTACATCGCCATCAGTGTTTTGTTGCGCAATGCGCCGTTGAAGTACGGGCGGTCGTATTTGAATACCGAGGCGGATGACCTGGATCTGACGTACTTCATCGATTTCCAGTGTTCGGTGGTGTTGCGGGCTGTGGGCAGTTTTACCGGGACGTATCGGAAAAGTCTGGACGATGCGCAGCAATTTGATTGCTGGTTGCGTGAAAGTGGTTTTCTCGACCAGCTCACCGAAAAACAGCGGGCGTTGTTTCAAGTGGCCAGAAGCGGAATGGCCAAGGAGTTCACGGCGGTCAATGTGAAGGAGAATCTGGGTTGTTCCTACAACACAGCATCAGCCACGCTAAATGGGCTGGTCGCGTTGAAGCTGTTCGAGAAACGCAAGATGGGGCGCGAGTGGGTGTTCTTTCTAAGGCCCGTATCAGTGGTCTGAACCTTTGTGGGAGCAAGCCTGCTCCCACAGGTTTTGTATCGCGGCTCAGAGCGTGCCAAACACCTTCTTCGCCAAACTGGTCGCCGCAGCCGCCGGGTTCTGGCGGATGGTTTCTTCCTGTTTGCCGATCATCTCGAACAAGCCATTCAACGCCTGCTCGGTGACGTAGTTTTCGACGTTGGCATTCTTCGCATCCACTACGCCCATGGTCGCCGCTTGTCCGGCGAACGAGTTGTACTGCTGGGCCAGGCCAACCTTGTCAGTGGCTTGCTTGACGATGGGCAGGAACCTGGCACGGATCTGTTCGCGGCTGGTCTTGTTCAGGTACTGAGTGGCCGAGTCGTTGCCGCCGCTGAGGATGCCCTTGGCATCTTCCACGGTCATTTTCTTCACGGCATCGACGAGGATTGGCTGGGCCTGGGTCACGGCGGTTTCGGCCGCTTTGTTCATGCTGGCTTCCAGTTCATCGACCTGGTCACCCATGCCGAACTGTTTCATCTTGCTCGCGACCTTGCCCAGCTTGCCCGGCAGTTCGATTTTCACGTCCGGGTCGTTGCTGAAACCACCCGGGGTGCCGAGTTGTTTGACGGCCAGTTGCGCGCCTTGGGTCAGTGCGTCCTTGAGCCCGCCGGTGGCGTCTTTCTGCGACAGGTCAGTGAGGGACAGCGCCAGGGCGTTGGCACAGATCATCAAGCCAGCGCACAGGCCGGCAAAGCGGAGGGTAGGGCGGAACATGGCAACTTCCTTTTTCGAAAAAGACACTTAGTAGCGGGCTGGGTCGACGCGGACCTTCAGCGGTTGTGGATCGGTGCCGTCCAGGCGCACGGGATGATTCTCGGTGGTGATGAACATCAGTTTGCCGTCGACTTCAATGCGCGCGCTGACCGAGTAACGGTGGTTGGGCTCTACCTTCAGCGGGTCGTAGCTGAGATGGAAGGCCAGGGGCACCTGGCCTTTGACCTGGCCGCGCTGTTCGTCGATGACTTTCGCCGGAGCATCGGCGAGTGAAATGTCCTGCAGGCTGACGCTCAGGATCGCCGTCGGTGGCAGGGCGATGCGTTGCAGGTAGAAGACTTCGCCATCAAGGGAGGCCTTGGGCGCCGGTGTCGGGTGCTGGCAGGCTGTCAGTAGGACGGCGGCTGCGATCAGGGGCAGTTTTTTCATCGGTGAATCTCCGTATCGAGGGCGCCAGAACCGATTGGCGCCCTGATCAATCTAGACGCTTTGTACAGGTGGGGTGGCTTGGTCGGCGGCATCTTCACTACGATGCAACGCCACCTGCCGAATCGACAAACGAATCTCCGCTGGCAATACGCGCTTGGCCGCGCCTTCGGCCAGTTCACCGAGCAGTTCGTGATAGCTCAGCTTGCCCGCTTCATCACGTTTGAGCACGTCGAGGTCGAGCATGGTCTGGATGAAGTGGCGGAACAGGCTCTTGTCGAAGAATTCCGGGGCGTTCAGGCCATGCAGGATCGACAGGCGCTGGGCCATGACCGTGCACAAGTCCTCCAGCTCTTCGGCGCTGATGCTGTTCTGGCCACTGTTGAGCAGCAGGGACACGGTCATGTAGAAGCGCTGCAAAGTCTGGGCGATGCTTTTCGACAGCAAGGTCAGCAGCACGAAATGCCGCGAGCTTGGCGCCGGACGCAGGTACACGTCGTTTTCGAAACGCAGCAGGCCTTGCTCGACGAACGCCTCCAGCCATTGATCGATCACCGCATCCAGTTCGTCCAGCGACCAGCGAATGAACAGCTCCGCTTGCAGGTACGGGTACAGCGCGCGGGTGTAGCGCAGGATCTGTTCGCGGCTCATGCGCGAGGCGCTCTGGAAGAAGCTCGCCAGCAACGCCGGCAGTGCGAAGATGTGCAGCACGTTGTTGCGGTAGTAGGTCATCAGGACCGCATTCTGCTCGCCCAGATACAGGATCTTGCCCAACGCATCGCTCTGCTCGGATAGAAGGTCCATGTCCTTCACGTGCTCGATCAGCGCCCGGCCATCGCCTTCCGGCAGGGTGGTGTGCGGCGAGTACGGCACCTTGCGCAGCAGCGCCAGGTACAGGTCCAGCACCCGCGCCATAGCCCGGTCATCCAGCGCTAGTCGGGTGGTCGACAGCAGCGCCAGTGCCACCAGGTTGACCGGGTTGATCGCCGCCGCTTCGTTCAGATGCCGGGCGACTTTCTCGCCAAGACGATTGGTGGTTTCGTTGAGCCAGGCGGGTCTGAACTGCGGGCCGAGTTCCTGTTGGCGCCAGTCCGGCTGTTCGCCGTCGAGGAATTCCGCCAGTTTGATCGGCTCGCCGAAGTTCACCGCCACCTGGCCGAAGCGCTGTTTGAGCGCGCCGATGACTTTGAAAATATCGAAGATCGACTCTTTCTTCTTGGCCGCACCGCGCAACTCGCCAAGATAGGTTCGACCTTCCAATACGCGCTCGTAGCCGATGTACACCGGCACGAACACGATGGGCATGCGTGATGAGCGCAGGAAGCTGCGCAGGGTGATCGCCAGCATCCCGGTCTTCGGTTGCAGCATGCGCCCGGTGCGCGAGCGGCCACCCTCGACGAAATATTCCACCGGGAAACCCTTGGTGAACAGGGTGTGCAGGTATTCGTTGAACACCGAGGTGTACAGCAGGTTGCCCTTGAACGTGCGGCGCATGAAAAACGCGCCGCCGCGACGCAGCAGGCCGCCGATCACGGGCATGTTCAGGTTGATGCCCGCGGCAATGTGCGGAGGGGTCAGGCCGTTGCGGAACAGTAGATAGGACAGCAGCAGATAGTCGATGTGGCTGCGGTGGCACGGCACGTAGATTACTTCGTGACCCTGGGCGACCTTCTGCACGCCCTCGATGTGGTTGACCTTGATGCCGTCGTAGATCTTGTTCCAGAACCAGCTCAGCACCACTTCCATAAAACGGATCGCAGTGTAGGTGTAGTCCGAGGCGATTTCGTTACCGTAGCGCAGCGCCTGGGCTTTGGCTTTCTCCGGCGAGATGTTCTCGCGCTCGGCTTCGTCGAGGATCGCTTGTTTGACCTGCGGCTGGTTCAGCAGGCCTTTGACCAGGTTGCGGCGGTGGGAAATGTCCGGGCCGATCACCGCGGCCTTCAGGTTGCGGAAATGCACCCGCAGGATGCGCTGGGCCATGCGCACGGTGCGCTCGTGGCCCTTGTCGTGCTCGATCAGTTCGCGCAGGTGGATCGGCGCGGAGAACTGCACGCGGGTCTTGCGTCCCAGTACGATGACGCTCAGCAAGCGACGCAGGCGCCCGGTAACCGCCCAGCTGTCGGCGAACAGGAGTTTCCACGGGCTGTTTTCGCTGTCCGGCGACTGGCCCCAGAACACGCTGACCGGAATGATCTGCGCGTCTTCGGCGGCGTTCTGGCTCAGGGCGCTGACCAGGCGGGTCAGTGTCGGTGGCGCGCCACGCTTGTCCTGGCGGCCGAGCCAGTCAGGATCGGGAGTCAGGTAGAAGAACGCGGCAGGTTCCAGCAGGTTGCCCACCGACACCGGCAGCACCGGGCGTGGCAGGCCGGCCTTGCTGCACTCGGTGTCGACCACGGCGAGGTCGGTCAGCGAAGGGTTTTGCAGGACGTAGAACACCGGACGACTGCGGTCGAGGTTGAGGGTGAACGACGACTGGTTGATCGTCTCGGAGCGAACCCAGAGGTACAACAGTCGGCGCAGGGTGCCAAACACAAGACGGCGGAACGGGGAGCGGGTCATACGGCTTCTGCGTGAGTGAATAAAACCGAGCGTTTGCTCGGGAGGCCGATAGTGTGCCGGATTCGTCGAAAATCGGCAAAAAAGCGGGTAAGTAAACTTGAGTTGAGAGTTTCGCTGCCTGTCATATACTCGGCCGTCTGCTGTCCGTACCCTTGAAGGGACGTCGCACGCAGATAGACGTTCCCGAGGCTTTCCTGCGAAAAGCCCGACCAATAATAAAAAGGGAGTATGAACAAATGGCAACACGCGAAACCGGCAACGTGAAGTGGTTCAACGACGCCAAGGGCTACGGCTTCATTCAGCGCGAGGACGGGGTGGACGTATTCGTGCACTACCGCGCGATTCGCGGTGAAGGCCACCGTTCACTGGCCGAGGGCCAGCAGGTTGAATACGCGGTGGTGGAAGGGCAGAAGGGGTTGCAGGCTGAGGATGTTGTAGGTCTGTAATCACACAAAACCACTGTGGGAGCGAGCCTGCTCGCGAATGCGGTGTATCAGTCAACATTGATATCGACTGACATACCGCATTCGCGAGCAGGCTCGCTCCCACAGTGGACCTTCTTTGGGCAGGCCATTTGAGGCATACCCAAATCAGTTGTTAAGCTGTTTTCCAGGTGATCTCTTCTTCACCATCGACGCTGATACGAATCCAGCGATCGGCGGTCTCTTCACCTTCTTCCTCGACCCAGGTGCCCGGTGCGCAACGCACTTCCACGTTCAGCGCGGCAAACGCGGCGCGGGCGCAGGCGATGTCGTCGTCCCACGGGGTCTGGTCGCTTTCCAGGTACAGGCTGTTCCACTTGCCGACGGCTTTTGGCAGCCAGGTCACTGGCACGTTGCCGGCCTTGCACTTGTAGGTCTGGCCCTTCTGGACCCAATCGGTGCACGGGCCCAATGCCGCACCGAGCCAGGCGGAAATGGCCTTGTGGTCGACGTCGGCGTCTTTCAGGTAAATCTCGATATCGGGTTGGCGCATGGATGTCCTCACTGCGGGTCTGAAAAATCCATTCGCGGATTTAGCCGGCCCCGGGCACTCGCCCGGAACCAAAAGTTATTGAAGAACGAAATAATCGTAGCGCATTGATACGGTGGTCTCGAACGACTCGGCCTGTTCGATAACCGCTGTCCGGCGCTCGGCACTGGCACGCCAGCCATGGGGCGTCATCGCCAGCAGGTTGGCGCGGTCCTGCGGCTTGTCCAGCGTCAGCTTGAACGTCAGCGTCTCGCTGTGCGCCAGCACCATGCCTTCCGGCACCAGGTCCAGATGCTTGTCGTCAATGTACTCGCGCACTTCGTCGTACAGCCGCTCACGCAGTTCCATCAGATGGCCGCTGGTCGGCCCGACCTTCATCAGGCCGCCGCCGGGGCTGAGCAGGCGCTTGGCTTCTTCCCAATCCAGGGGGCTGAAGACACTGGCGAGGAACTGACAGCTGCCTGGCGCCAGTGGAACTCGCGCCATGCTGGCGATCAACCAGGTGAGCTGCGGGTTGCGTTTGCAGGCGCGTTTGACCGCTTCGCGGGAGATGTCCAGGGCATAACCTTCGGCATCCGGCAGGGCTTCGGCGATTTGCGCGGTGTAGTAACCCTCGCCACAACCGATGTCCAGCCAGTGCTGTGGTGCGTAACCAGCGGCCAGCTCCGCCAGACGCTTGGCCACCGGGGCGTAGTGCCCGGCATTCAAAAAGTCGCGGCGGGCTTCGACCATCGCCTGGTTATCCCCAGGGTCGCGGCTGTTCTTGTGCTGCACCGGCAGCAGGTTCAAGTAACCCTGGCGCGCGCGGTCGAAACGATGCCCGGCGGGGCAGGCCACGCCGTTGTCCACCGCATTCAGCGGCTCACTGCAGATCGGGCACGCAAGCATCAGGCGAGCAACTTGATCAGGGTCTGGTAGTAGATCTCGGTCAGCACGTCGAGATCGGCGGCCAGCACGCGTTCGTTGACCTGGTGGATGGTCGCGTTGACCGGGCCCAGCTCAACCACTTGGGTACCCATGGTCGCGATGAAGCGGCCATCGGAGGTACCACCGCTGGTGGACGCTTTTGTTTCGCGACCGGTGATGTCCTTGATGCTCGCCGACACCGCGTCGAGCAGCGCGCCCGGTTCGGTGAGGAACGGCAGGCCGGACAGTGCCCAGTCGATGTGCCAGTCCAGGCCATGCTTGTCGAGAATGTTGGTGACGCGCTTTTGCAGGCCTTCGACGGTGGACTCGGTGGAGAAGCGGAAGTTGAACACCGCCACCAGGTCACCCGGGATCACGTTGGTCGCGCCGGTGCCGGAATTGACGTTGGAGATCTGGAAACTGGTCGGCGGGAAGAAATCGTTACCGTGATCCCAGTGCTCGGCAGCCAGTTCGGCCAGGGCCGGGGCAGCGAGGTGGATCGGGTTCTTGGCCAGGTGCGGGTAGGCCACGTGGCCTTGCACACCGTGTACGGTCAGCTTGGCGCCAAGGGAGCCGCGACGGCCGTTCTTGACCACGTCACCCACCAGGGTGGTGCTCGACGGTTCGCCGACGATGCACCAGTCCAGACGTTCCTTGCGCGCGGCGAGGCGTTCGACCACGGCCTTGGTGCCGTGGTGCGCCGGGCCTTCTTCGTCGCTGGTGATCAGGAACGCGACTTTTCCCTTGTGATTCGGGTAGTCGGCGACAAAACGCTCGGAGGCGACGGTCATGGCAGCGAGGCTGCCTTTCATGTCGGCGGCGCCACGGCCGCAGAGCATGCCGTGTTCGTCGATCAGTGCGTTGAACGGTTCGATCTGCCAGGCCGTCACCGGGCCGGTCGGGACCACGTCGGTGTGGCCGGCGAAGCACAGCACCGGACCGTCGTCCTGGCCATGGGTGGCCCAGAAGTTATCCACATCTTCGATGCGCATCGGTTCCAGGGTGAAACCGGCATCGCCCAGGCGCTGCATCATCTGCTTCTGGCAATCGGCGTCGATCGGCGTCACGGACGGACGGCGGATCAGGTCGATGGCGAGTTGGAGGGTCGGCGAAAGGTCGGCGTGGGCCGTCATGGAAAACTCCGGAAGCTGTAAATGTGGGAGCGAGCCTGCTCGCGATAGCAATGTCACTGTCAACATAATGGTTGAATGTGACGGCCTCATCGCGAGCAGGCTCGCTCCCACAGGTATTGGGTCTGACCCTTAAGCCAAGCCCCGCAAAATGGCGCTTATCTTAAAGCAAAACGGCGACCATTGGCCGCCGTTTAGTGCATCCGCAGAGATTTAGACGACAGGTGCCGTTTCAGGCTCGGCGGTCGGTTTCGGCAGCGACGACAGGAACGCCATGATCAACGCCGCCAGGTACGGCAGCGACTGCACCAGCAGCATGGTCACCCAGAAGCGCATGTCGTTGCTCGGCATGCCGTTCACCAGGAAGATCCCCAAGGCAGCGCCCCACAACAGCAACATGATGAACATCTCTTCCCGGGCTTCCGAAATCGCCACCCAGAAGCCATGGTTATCGGCATTCTTCGGCGTGCGGAAGAACGGAATGCTGCTGGTGAAGAAGCCGTACAGCACCGCTTTGGCAATGGTGTGGGACAACGCCAGACCGGCCAGCGCCGCGCAGAAGGCGTCCTTCAGGTTCACTCCGACCGCACGACGGTAGAGGAAGATGATCTTGGCGACCTTGAACACGAACAGCGCCAATGGCGGGATTGCGAAAATCAGCAGCGGCGGATCGACCCGTTGCGGCACGATGATCATCGCCGCCGACCACAACAGCGCGCCAACGGTGAAGAAGATGTTCATGCCGTCCGCCACCCACGGCAACCAGCCAGCGAGGAAGTGGTAACGCTGGCCACGGGTCAGCTCGGTGTCCTTGCCGCGCAGCAGGCTGGCGGTGTGGCGCTTGATGATCTGAATCGCGCCGTAGGCCCAGCGGAAACGCTGTTTCTTGAAGTCGATAAAGGTATCGGGCATCAGGCCTTTGCCGTAGCTGGTGTGGTAATACGCCGCCGACAGGCCTTTTTCGAATACCCGCAGACCCAGTTCGGCGTCCTCACAGATGCACCAGTCGGCCCAGCCCAGTTCTTCGAGCACCGAGCGACGGGTCATGGTCATGGTGCCGTGCTGGATGATCGCGTCGCGGTCGTTGCGGGTCACCATGCCGATGTGGAAGAAACCCTTGTATTCCGCGTAGCAGAGCTTCTTGAAGGTGCTTTCGTTCTGGTCGCGGTAATCCTGCGGCGACTGCACCACGGCGATTTTCGGGTCGGCGAAGTGCGGCACCATGTGCTTGAGCCAGTTCGGGTGCACGCAGTAATCGGAGTCGATCACCGCGATCACTTCGGCATCCTTGGCGGTGTGCGGGATCAGGTAGTTCAGCGCGCCGCCCTTGAAGCCGGCCAGCGGTGCCACGTGGAAGAACTTGAAGCGCGGGCCGAGGGTTTCGCAATAATCGCGCACCGGTTCCCAGACCGCCGGGTCCTTGGTGTTGTTGTCGATGATCAGGACTTCGAAGTCCGGATAGTCGAGGTTGGCCAGGGCGTTGAGGGTCTGTTTGACCATCTCCGGCGGCTCGTTGTAGCAGGGCACGTGAATCGACACTTTCGGCCGGTAGCTGGAATCGCCTTCCACCGGCAGGAACTCGCGCCGGCGCTTGTGCACCCACACCGCTTCGGCCAGTTCATGGGCTTCGGTCAGCAGCACGATAAACACCCCGAGTGCACCGAGGGCGAGCAAGAAGCCCACCGTCAGGCTGAACCAGGTGCTGTATTGCTGGCTGTAGTCGTAACCGATCCACACCAGCACCGAACCGCACAGGAACGCAATGAAGGTCAGGAAGGTACGGCCACGCTGGCGCAGGGCCGAGCCGTCGATCATCAGCAGGGTCAGCGACAACAGCGCCAATACCACCGAACCAATGGCCAACACGCGCCATTGCGGAATCGCTACCACCGGGCCTTCGAAGTTGAACTTCTGCTGGCGCGCGGCGTTGAACACGCCCCAATAGGCGCCGACGGAACCTTCGTCGCTGGCTTTCCACGGCTGGTCGAACGCTTCGATCACGAAGTAGTTGAAACCCTGGCGGTTGAGCTTGTTGACCAGGGTTCGCAGGTAGATCGCCTGGTCCGCCGGGGAGGCATCGGCGCCACCGCGCATGCGGCCGTTGCTCGGCCAGCCCACCTCGGACAGCAGCAGTGGTTTTTTCGGGAACATCTTTTTCAGGTCGCGGGCGCGGTCGAGGACGAACTGCCCGGCCTTGTCCATCGGGACGAACTCCCAGTAAGGCAGGATGTGCGCGGCGATCAGGTCGACGTGCCTGGCCAGTTCCGGGTGTTCTTCCCAGACGTGCCACTGTTCGGACGTGGTCACCGGCACTTTCACGGCAGCACGCACGCGATCGAGCATGACGCTGAGTTCCTGGGCGGTGATTTCCTTGCGGTAAATGGCCTCGTTGCCGACCACCACACGAACCACGCTACGCGAGGCATTGGCGATTTCAATGGCGCGGGTAATTTCCCGTTCGTTGCGTTCCTGGTCCGGACTGATCCAGATCCCCAGGGTCACCCGCAAGCCGAACTCTTCCGCCAGTTTCGGGATGTTTTGCAGGGTGCCATCGACCGAGTAGATGCGGATGTTGTCCGTCAGCTTGCTCATGATCTCCAGGTCGCGACGCATTTGATCGTCGGTCGGGTACTGGTCTTTCTGCGGGAACTGGCCCTGCTGGAATGGCGAGTACGAGAAGCCGGAGATCTGTTCAGGCCAGTTGGGGGCGGTGACCGGGCGGTTGATCAGCGCCCAGAAGCCGGTAAACAAGGCAGCGATGGCGAGCACCACGACCAGGTTGAGTCCAAATTTACGCGATGACATAGCTATTTCGGGTTCCAAAGGCTGTGGAACGAGGGGACGGTCGGCGGCCGTAAAGGGCGCGCATCCTACACCGGCGGTTCTCTGACCGTACAGCGGACAGGGAAATGCCGGACGTTGGGCAATCTGTATTCGCTAAAGTTCTGTCATTTCTGGTGTAGGGCTTATCGCCATCGATTTGTAGGCTATGTCGCCGCTCTGTGTAGGACTTGTTACCGTCTGGCCGTATAATACGCGCCGGTTTTTTAGGTAATGGTCATGAGTACAGAAGATCCGCGGTTTGCCGGCATCGCCCGCTTGTATGGCATCGAAGGGCTGGAGCGACTGCGGGCTGCCCATGTGGCGATCGTCGGCGTCGGTGGTGTCGGTTCCTGGGCGGCGGAAGCCATGGCCCGTTGTGGCGTGGGCGAGATTTCGCTGTTCGACCTGGATGACGTCTGCGTCAGCAACGTCAACCGTCAACTGCATGCGCTGGACAGCACGGTGGGCAAGCCCAAGGTCGAGGTGATGGCCGAGCGTCTGCGCGGGATCAATCCGGACTGCACGGTGCACGCGGTGCCTGACTTCGTCACCCGCGACACCATGGCCGAGTACATCACACCGAACATCGACTGCGTGATCGACTGCATCGACAGCGTCAACGCCAAGGCCGCGCTGATCGCCTGGTGCAAGCGGCGCAAGATCCAGATCATCACCACCGGCGGCGCGGGCGGGCAGATTGACCCGACGTTGATCCAGGTCTGCGACCTCAATCGCACGTTCAACGATCCGTTGGCGTCGAAAGTGCGCTCCACACTGCGCCGCGACTACGGCTTCTCACGCACCGTGACTCGCCATTACAGCGTGCCGTGCGTGTTTTCCACCGAGCAACTGCGCTACCCGAAACCGGATGGCAGCATTTGCCTGCAGAAGAGTTTTGTCGGTGATGGGGTGAAGCTCGACTGTGCCGGCGGGTTTGGCGCAGTGATGATGGTGACGGCGACGTTCGGCATGGTCGCGGCGACCAAGGCTGTGGACAAGATCGTGGCGGGTGTGCGGCGGCCGGCGGATCGGGTCAAGTCGCAGGCCTGATCTGTAAGGCTGATGGCCCCATCGCGAGCAGGCTCGCTCCCACAGGGATTTCGGTGATCCTGTAGGAGCGAGCCTGCTCGCGATGGGCTGCGAAGCAGCCCCTTTATTGAGCCAACTCCCGCATCCGCTGTAGCACTGCATTCAAACCATTGCTACGAGACTCGGACAACTGCCGCCCCAGTCCAAGCTGATTGAACCAGTCCGGCAAATCCACCTGTTGCAGCTCAGCCGCGGACAACCCGTTGACCCGCGCCAGCAGCAACGCCACCAACCCGCGAATCAACCGCGCGTCGCTATTGGCGCTGAATCGCCAATGGCCATCGCGCAACTCACCCATCAGCCACACCTGGCTTTCACAGCCGTGCACCCGGTTGGCATCGCACATCTGCGCATCACTCAAGGTCGGCAGGCGCTCGCCCCATTGCATCAGCAGGCGGGCGCGTTGCTCCCAGCCGGCTGCTTTCTGAAAGGTCTCGAGTGCCGTCACGGCATCGGCAGGCAGGTTCATCGCAATAGCTCCAGCGCCTGATCCAGGGCTTCAAAGAACCGCTCCAGGTCTTCGGAATCGTTGTACAGCGCCAACGACACCCGAATCGCCCCGGCCAGTTCGAAGCGCTTGAGCAGCGGCATGGCGCAGTGATGGCCGGCACGCACCGCGATCCCTTGTTCGGTCAGCAAATGCGCAAGATCGGAGTTATGCACACCCTCGACGGTGAAACTGACCAGTGCCACTTGTGGCTTGCCCAGCAGGCGAATGCCGTTGCGCGCTTCCAGGCCCTTGAGCAGACAGGCATGCAGCGCCGCTTCATGGAGGGACACGGCGTCATGATCGAGCCCGGCGAGGTAATCCAGGGTCGCTCCCAGGCCGATCACACTGGCAATCGGCGGCGTCCCTGCCTCGAAACCCAGCGGTGCCGGGCGAAAGCGTGCGTCGTGGTAATTGGCATCGAGCACCATTTCGCCGCCGAACTGCCACGGCCGCAGCTTCTGCAGCGCTTCATTGCGGCCAAACAATACGCCCAGACCATCGGGGCCGTAGAGCTTGTGGCTGGAGAATACATAAAAGTCGCAGCCCAGCGCTTGCACGTCGTGGCGGCCATGGACCACGCCCTGGGCGCCGTCGATCACGGTCAGGGCATTGTGCGCCTTGGCCAGTGCCAGTAATTCAGGCAGCGGCTGCCACGCGCCAATCACGTTGGACAGTTGACTGACGGCCAACAGACGCGTGCGTGGGCCGATCAAGCCGGTGGCGGCTTCAAGGTCGATCACGCCGTCGGCATCCAGCGGCAGGATCACCAGTTTCAGGTCGCGACGGTGCGCCAGTTGCTGCCACGGCAGCAGGTTGGCGTGATGCTCCAGGGCGCTGATGACAATTTCGTCGCCCGGATTGAAAAGATGTTCCAGGCCGTAGGCCAGGAGATTCAGCGCGGACGTCGCGCCGTGGGTAAAGATGATCTGCCCGCAATCGCCAGCATTGAGCCATTGCGCGACTTTGCGGCGGCTGTCCTCGAACGCCTGGGTGGCGTGGGCGCCGGGCAAATGCTGCGCCCGATGCACGTTGGCCGCGCCGTTGGCGTAGTAGTGCGCCAGGGCATCGAGCAGGGCTTGAGGTTTTTGCGTGGTGGCGGCGTTGTCCAGATAGGTCTGGTCTTGCCGTTGCAGGGCGGCGATGGCCGGAAAATCGGCACGCCAGGGAGAGAGAATCATCATGCTATCGGGCCCTGGTGAGGGTACGCCGTACCCATGTAGGAGCGAGCTTGCTCGCTCCTACACAGGTGATCGTGTAACGCTTAGTTGTGAGCGTGCAGCGCTTCGTTCAGTTCGATGGCCGATTTGTGGGTTTTGCATTCCACGGCACCGGTCTCCGAATTGCGACGGAACAGCAGGTCCGGCTGGCCGGCCAGTTCACGGGCCTTGACCACTTTGACCAGCTGATTGTTTTCGTCCAGCAGCGCAACTTTGGTGCCAGCGGTCACGTACAGGCCCGACTCGACGGTGTTGCGGTCGCCCAACGGGATACCGATACCGGCGTTGGCGCCGATCAGGCAGCCTTCGCCGACCTTGATCACAATGTTGCCGCCACCCGACAGGGTGCCCATGGTCGAGCAGCCGCCGCCCAGGTCCGAACCCTTGCCGACGAAGACGCCAGCGGATACGCGGCCTTCGATCATGCCCGGGCCTTCGGTGCCGGCGTTGAAGTTGATGAAACCTTCGTGCATCACGGTGGTGCCTTCGCCCACGTAAGCACCCAGTCGCAGACGCGCAGCGTCAGCGATACGCACGCCAGCCGGAACCACGTAGTCGGTCATTTTCGGGAACTTGTCCACCGAGAACACTTCCAGCAGCTCGCCGCGCAGACGGGCTTCGAGTTGCAGTTCGGCCAGTTCGCTCAGGTCGACCGCGCCCTGGCTGGTCCAGGCCACGTTTGGCAGCAGCGGGAAGATCCCGGCCAGGTTCAGGCCGTGGGGCTTGACCAGGCGATGGCTCAGCAGGTGCAGCTTGAGGTAGGCCTCAGGGGTGGACGACAACTGGGCGTCTTCAGCCAGCAAGGTGGCAACCAGCGGCTTGTGGCTCTCGGCCAGGCGGGTCAGCAGGGCTGCCTGGGCAGCGTCGACGCTTTTCAGCGCTTCAGCCAGTTGCGAGGCCTGGGCGGTGCTGAACGCGATGGCCTGATTGCCTTCGGTATAGCCCAGGATCGGTGCGATAGCGGCGAGGATTTCAGCCGATGGCTTGAGTACCGGGGCGGCGTAGAACACTTCCAGCCATGCGCCTTGACGGTTTTGAGTGCCGACGCCGAAGGCCAGGCTGAACAGGGTAGTGGACATGTGTATACCTCTAACAAAATTGAACGGGCTGCTTACTTGAGCGCGGCCGCGTAGATATTTGGCTTGAAGCCAATCAGGGTTCGGTCACCGAGATCGAGCACCGGGCGCTTGATCATCGAGGGTTGTGCGAGCATCAGTTCGATGGCTTTCGTCTGGTCGAGATCGGCTTTGCGTTCGTCGTCGAGCTTGCGAAAGGTCGTGCCTGCACGGTTCAACACCACTTCCCAGCCGTGCTCGTTGCACCATTGGGTCAGGTGTTCACGGTCGATTCCGACCGCTTTGTAATCATGAAAGTCATAGCTGGCAGCGTGTTCATCGAGCCAGGTGCGCGCCTTTTTCATGGTGTCGCAGGCTTTGATGCCGAAAAGGTGCAACGTTTTGCTTGAAACGGTCAAGGAATTGCCCCCCTTGCAGGTGCCGTAAATATAAAGGTGACGGATTATGCCATGGGCATTGGGTTAAAACGCAAAACCTGTGGGAGCGAGCTCGCTCCCACAGGGATTGGCGCGGTCCGGGTGCGACATAGGTGCAAGGGCCACCGGTAGTCTAAGCGGCTAATATGGCACTTCGATGCTGTCGATTGTTCGGGAATCACGCTTTATGCAAACCGCCTACACCGTCCTGATCCTGTTGATGCTGGTCGGCGTTTCGCGCCTGATCGGACGGGTGGTACCGCTGCCGTTGCCGTTGATGCACATCTTGCAGGGCGAGGCGCTGATGAACGACGCCTCGGGCCTGGTGACGTTCAAGTTTGCCCTGGCGGCGGTGACCGGCGTGTTTTCGCTGGCCAATGCCAGCCTGACCTTTGTGCTGGTCGCGGTCGGTGGTCTGGCGGTCGGGGTGGCCTTGAGCTGGCTGGTCGGCCGTCTGCGGGCGTGGATGATCGCGCGGGGCTGGGATGATCCGGCGACGCATGTGGTGTTCATGTTGCTGCTGCCGTTTGCGGCCTACGTGCTGGCCGAGCGCATGGAAGTGTCGGGCATCCTCTCGGCAGTTGCGGCGGGAATGATGCAGAGCTGGCTCGACCTGCTGCCGCGCCAGACCAACACACGCTTGCTCAACCGTAGCGTCTGGTCATTGCTGGAGTTCGCGTTCAACGTCGCGTTAGTTTTTCTTACCTTCATAGGTAAACCCGTTGCGGGTTGTCGGTACTGCTGCGGCGCTTGCGCGGCAAGGGTGAAGTGACCCAGGTACCGACGGCGCGATCCTGCTGGTTGTTGACCGTCGGCGGCGTGCGCGGGGCCGTGACGCTGGCGGGTGTGATGTCGGTGCCGATGCTCATGGGGGGGCGGTGCGTTTCCCGAGCGCGACCTGCTGATATTCATCGCCGCCGGGGTGATTCTGCTGTCGTTGATTGCGGCCTGCATCGCGCTGCCACTTTTGTTGCGTGGCATCGAAGCCAGCCCGGACGACAAGCGGCGCAACGAAGTGCGCGACGCCTGGCGCAAAACCGCCGAGGCGGCCATTCATGCGCTTGAGACAGAAGAGGTCAACCCACAGGACGCCGCCCAATCCGCGCTGGCCGCCGAGCTCAAGGCGCGGATCATGTCCGAGTATCGGCATCAATTGGAGGTGTTCAACGATTCCGCTGAAGCCCAGGCCTTGGCGTTTCAGATGGACTTGCTGGAACGGCGCTTGCGCTTGAAGGCGCTGCGGGCGCAACGCCTGGAGTTGTATAGCCTCAGTCGTCATCACCAGATTGGTGATGACGTGTTGCGTGAGGTGTTGGGGGAACTGGATCTGAGTGAGGCGAAGCTTGGGGTGGTTAAGTAATTAAACACTACTGGATTTTTTTCATTGTTGTATAGCGGTGTATACCGAGGAGTTGCTGAGACGAACTGGATCTGAAAGCGGTAGTTTGAAAACCTTACGTTCTAGCGAGAATTGCCGGTCAATGGCGCTTTCAGATGGTTAAGTAGTTCTGAAAATATCGTGAATATAGTTTTATGAGGGTAAATCTTGCGAATTGTCTCCTTGTCTTTTTCGCTCAATGTACGATTTCTAGCTTGCTTCCAGTTGTCTATGGTGACTTCGCCATCTATCTCGTAATGCATAATTGATAGGGGGTCGTAATCACTGTAGGTGACATTTGAATAGTAAGGAAGCGGCAGGACATCGGTATCAACACTCTTGCGGTCAAAGTTGTATTCTTTTTCATACCAGTCGTAGATTTTATCCAAATCCCATGGAATGGTTGCGTCTGGATGCTGGTGTTCATGATGAAGTCCCAGTGCGTGACCAAATTCATGCAGGACAGTTCCTTCGAATTCGTCGTCTTCCAGGGATAAACTTATGCGCATGGTTGGTTCTTCAGGGAGGTATTTCAAAGAGTCTGTGCCGAGCAAGGAATAAGAAATCCGGTCTTCACTTTCCTCGATCTTCAAGCGAATATCACCTGTCGCACCTGGTATGAATTCAAATTTTAAGTTGGCGTGCTCTAGCCATTGGCTGGCAATGTTTTTTACGATGTCGACGGTTTTTTGGTCCGTGTCATATGTCGAAATTTTCAGGGTGCGCCCGGGCTCCCAAAAACGCGTATGGAAAGCAACGCTTCTTTTCGTGCGTCTGGAGTTGCTGCGTTTTACATTGTCGCTGCGCTCATTGATTGCGGCCTCATAAGAGGCAACGGGATCAATGCTTTTAACGATGCTGCAAATTCCATTTTTCATAGGGGGAGGTCCATGTCTTTTATCGGTTGTGGTTTGATGAAAAACCGGTTTGTTGGTTTTTTATTTGCTCATTATTGGGGTGTAAAGATTTTTTGATATGACTTTTCAAGATTTTGAGTGTGGTGTTATCACTCGCCTTCTCGAAGTTTTAATTTGATCAATAAATTGGTTTGGAGTTGGAGAATATTTAAATGAAAGCCACGCTGTAAAGTTGCTGCTTGTTAGATGTTGTTGCCGGTGGGCGGCCTGTACTGCGTTGCACAGTACAGGCCTTATTAGTGTCAGTTGCGGCGAGTGATGAAGTCGCGAATACGTTCTGCCGCTTCAACGCACTCGGATAATGGCGCAACCAGTGCCATGCGTACTCGACCCGCGCCTGGATTCAAACCGTCAACATCGCGGGACAGGTAAGAGCCCGGCACCACCGTCACGTGCTCTTGTTCGAACAGGTCGCGGCAGAACGCTGCGTCGTCACCGGCCACGTTCGGCCACAGGTAGAAGCTGCCATCCGGCCGCTGTACGTCCATGACCGGGCTGAGGATTTCCAGCACCGCATCAAATTTCTCTCGATACAGCGCCCGGTTGGCGCGAACGTGCACTTCGTCATTCCACGCAGCAACGCTGGCCAGCTGGGTTTGAACCGGCATCGCGCAGCCGTGGTAGGTACGGTAGAGCAGGAAGCCCTTGAGGATGTCGGCGTCACCGGCAACAAAACCTGAACGCAGGCCTGGCAAGTTCGAACGCTTGGACAGGCTGTGGAACACCACGCAGCGCTTGAAGTCCTTGCGACCCAGTTCCACGCAAGCGCTGAGCAGGCCCGGCGGCGGGGTTTGTTCGTCGAAGTACAGCTCGCTGTAGCACTCATCGGCCGCAATCACGAAGTCATATTCGTCGGCCAGGGCGATCAGCTTTTTCAGGGTTTCCACTGGAATCAATGCGCCGGTCGGGTTGCCTGGCGAGCACAGGAACAGGATCTGGCAGCGTTTCCAGATGTCCGGCGACACGGCGTCGAAATCCGGGTTGAAGCCGTTTTCGTCCAGGCATGGCAGGTAATGCGGCTTGGCCCCGGCGAGGAACGCGGCGCCTTCGTAGATCTGGTAGAACGGGTTCGGGCTGACCACCAGCGCGTCATCGCCACGGTTGACCACGGTCTGGGTGAAGGCGAACAGCGCCTCGCGGGTACCGTTGACCGGCAGCACGTTGCGCGCCGGGTCGATCCAGCCCTTGGGGACGTCGAAGCGACGCTCGCACCATGCCGCGATGGCTTCACGCAGCTCCGGGATACCGAGTGTGGTCGGGTACACCGCCATTTTTTCCAGATTGCTGGCCAGGGCCTCGGCGACAAAGCTTGGCGAACGGTGTTTCGGCTCGCCGATGGACAGCGCGATCGGGCGCTTGTCCGGGTTTGGCGTCACGCTGCCGAGCAGGGCGCGGAGTTTCTCGAACGGGTAGGGCTGGAGCTGGGACAGAGCGTTGTTCATGGTGGCCTCGTTCAATGTGGGAGCGGCGGTGCGGCGATCCGACTTGCTCGCGAAAGCGGTGTATCAGTGAAGTGTGTGTTTACTGACACACCGCTTTCGCGAGCAAGCCCGCTCCCACAGGGGAAAATTGTTTAGTTCAGATGCTGATGCGCGACAGTTTGATATCGGGTTCCTGGTTGACGCTCAGTTGTTCGACGATCGCATCCTGCAGGCGGCTGCACAGCAGCGGGTCGGACAACGGCTGATTATTGGCGTCGGTGATGAAGAACACGTCTTCCACGCGCTCGCCGAGGGTGGCGATCTTGGCGTTCTGCAGCGACAGATCGAACTCCAGGAATATCGTGCCAATCCGCGCCAGCAGGCCCGGGCGATCGGGCGCCGTGAGTTCCAGCACCGTCACCGGGCGCTGGGCATCGTTGTGGATCGTCACCTGTGGCGCAAAGGCGAAATGCTTGAGTTGACGTGGCACTCGGCGCTGGATGATGGTCGGGTAGTCGTCCGGGTTGCGCAGGGCTTCGGTCAGGCCGTCGCGGATCTGTTTGACCCGCGCCGGATTATCGCCAATCGAGTCGCCGTCAGTGTCGAGCACGATATAGGTGTCGAGGGTGAACTGGCTGCTGGAGGTGATGACCCGGGCGTCGTGAATGTTCAGGTTGAGCTGGTCCATCGCGGCCACGGTCACGGCAAAGAAGTCGTGCTGGTCCGGGGCATAGATGAAGATCTGCGTACCACCTTCGAACTCACGCTGGGTGGTTTCCTTGATCAGCACCAGTGGCCCGCCGTCGACCGGTTGCTGGAGGATCGCGTCACTGTGCCAGGCGACGTCGCCGGCGGTGTGGCGCAGGAAATAGTCATCACCCAACTGCGCCCACAGTTGCTCGACATCGTCCGGGTCGGTGCCGCCGCGCACCAGGATATCCAGGGCGGCGCTCTGGGTCTGGCGGATCTGCTCTTCGCGATCCACCGGGTTTTCCAGGCCGCGACGCAGGGCGCGCTTGGTCTCGGTGTAGAGCTGGCGCAGCAGGCTGGCGCGCCAGGAGTTCCACAGGGTCGGGTTGGTCGCGTTGATGTCGGAGACGGTCAGCACATACAGGTAGTCGAGGCGGGTTTCGTCACCGACGATCTGGGCGAAATCATGGATCACCTGCGGGTCGGACAAGTCCTTGCGCTGGGCGGTGGTCGACATCACCAGGTGGTTTTGCACCAGCCACACGATCAGGCGGCTGTCCCACACTGGCAGCTGATGGCGCTGGCAAAACGCCTCGGCATCGACCGCGCCGATGTCCGAGTGATCGCCATGCCGGCCTTTGCCGATGTCGTGGTACAGGCCGGCCATGTAAATCAGCTCGGGTTTGGGCAGCTTGCCCATGAGCTTGCTGGCCAGCGGGAATTTTTCCGACACCTGGGTGTACTGCAACTTACGCAGGTGTTTGATCAGGTTCAGGGTGTGGGCATCGACCGTATAGATGTGGAACAGGTCGTGCTGCATCTGCCCGACGATGAAACCGAATTCGGGCAGATAACGCCCAAGAATGCCGTAACGGTTCATTCGCCGCAGGTTGCGGTGGATGCCGATCTTGCATTTGAACAATTCGATAAACAGGCTGGTATTGCGAATGTCGTTGCGGAAGTCGTCGTCGATCAGGTGACGGTGTTCCCGCAGCAAACGGATGGTGTCGGCACGAACGCCTTTGATTTCCGGCTGCTGTGCCATCAGCACGAAGATTTCGAGCATGGCGAACGGGGTGCGGCGGAAGACATTGTCGTTGCGTGCCTCAATGTAGCCGTCATGCAACTGGAAGCGCGAGTTGATTGGCTGCGATGGCGCTTCGTCTTCCGGTGCGAGGATGACTTCCTCGAAGTGCTGGATGATCAGGTCGCTGAGCTGGGCGATGCTCATGACCACCCGGTAATATTGCTGCATGAAGTTTTCGATGGCTTGCTTGGCGTCGTCGCCTTTGAAGCCCAGCAGCCCGGCAATGGTGCGCTGGTGATCGAACAGCAGGCGGTCTTCGGAGCGGCCAGCCAGCATGTGCAGGGCATAGCGAACCTTCCACAGGAACTCCTGGGAGGAGGCGAGCAGGGCGTTTTCACTCTCGACCAGGAATCCTTCGCCAGCCAGTGCCCGCAGGTTCAGGGTGCCGTACTCGCGACGGGCCACCCACAGAATCGTCTGGATATCCCGCAGGCCGCCGGGTGAACCTTTGACGTTGGGTTCCAGGTTGTATTCGGTGTCGTTGTACTTGTGGTGGCGGGCCTTTTGTTCGGCGCGCTTGGCCAGGAAGAAGTCCTTGCTCGGCCACATGTGCCCGGTGCTGGTGACGTCCAGCATGCGCTGGCGCAGATGCTCGGGGCCGGCGATGGTGCGGCTTTCCATCAGGTTGGTGACGACCGTCAGGTCGGCGCGGGCCTCGACGGCGCATTCGTCGACCGAGCGAACGCTCTGACCGACCTCCAGGCCGATGTCCCACAGCAGCGTCAGAAAACGCTCGATGGAATCGCGGAAAACCTCGTGGTCGGCACTGTCCAGCAGGATCAGCAAGTCGATATCGGAATAAGGGTGCAATTCGCCACGGCCGTAGCCGCCGACCGCGACCAGCGCGATGTCGGCGTCCTCGCTCCAGCTGAACTGCTCCCAGGCCTTTTGCAGGATGTTATCGACGAACCAGGCACGATCCTCGATCAGCCGGCGAATGTCCCGGCCGTTGCGAAAGCGCGTGTCGAGCACCTCGCGGGCCTGGCGGATCGCCTTCTTGAAGGCCGCGATCGGGCTTGCCTTCAGGGCCAGTTCAGCCTGGAACTGGCCTCGGTCGAAGAGTTCGGGATCCACCTGCGGCATCGATTGGCTTTCCTTTCTATAGGCGAGGTTCGGTGTCGGGATCAGGCCGAAACGCGAGGGATGGTGTCATCGCCGCGCAGGGTGAAGATCTCGTAACCGGTTTCAGTCACCAGCAGGGTGTGTTCCCACTGTGCCGAGAGCTTGCGGTCCTTGGTGATCGCGGTCCAGCCGTCGCCCAGTACCTTGGTGTCGGCACGGCCCTGGTTGATCATCGGCTCGATGGTGAAGGTCATGCCGGCCTTGAGTTCCATGCCGGTGCCAGCACGGCCGTAGTGCAGGATCTGCGGCTCTTCGTGGAACACCTTGCCGATACCATGACCGCAGAATTCGCGAACCACCGAAAATCCGTTCTTTTCCGCGTGCTTCTGAATGATTTCGCCGATGTCGCCCAGGCGGCAGCCGGGTTTGACGATTTCAATCGCCTTGTACATGCATTCCTGGGTCACCTGGGACAGGCGCTCGGCCCAGACCGGCACGTTGCCGACGTGGAACATGCGGCTGGTGTCGCCGTGGTAGCCGTCCTTGATGACGGTGACGTCGATGTTCAGGGTATCGCCATCTTTGAGCGGCTTGTCGTTCGGGATGCCGTGACAGACCACGTGGTTGATCGACGTGCAGATCGACTTCGGATAGCCCTTGTAGTTGAGCGGGGCAGGGATGGCTTTCTGCTCATTGACGATGTAGTCGTGGCAGGTCTGGTTCAGTTGATCGGTGGTAACGCCCGGCTTGACATATTCGGCAATCATTTCCAGCACATCGGCGGCCAGTTTGCCGGCGATACGCATTTTGGCGATATCCTCGGGGGTTTTGAGGGTGACGGTCATACAGGCTCTCTCTGCGCCCGACGGCGCTTACTAAACGGAAAGGGCATTGCGCGATCGAACTTCGCGGCCCTGAAAAATGCGATTCTACCAGACGATCAGCGCAAATCTGCGCCTGTGTGCATCGCTTCTCTCTATAGAATGGTGCATTCTTGGCGGATTCCAAGGGATGGAGCAAAGCACTCGCCAGGATTTCAGAATCCGGGTTCCGTTTTGCCCTGCCTTGTGATATAAAATGCGCCGCTTTCCGGGGATGTCCCGTAAAGCCTAAATCCACACACGTGTCGACACGATGACCTGGGTGCCTTCAGCTGATGCTGCTGGTTGGTCATTGGGATACGTGGAGGCCAAACCCGACTTATTAAGGAACTATCATGTCCCAAGTCAACATGCGCGATATGCTGAAGGCCGGTGTGCACTTCGGTCACCAGACCCGTTACTGGAACCCGAAAATGGGTAAGTACATTTTCGGCGCGCGTAACAAGATCCACATCATCAACCTTGAAAAAACCCTGCCAATGTTCAACGAAGCTCTGACTTTCGTAGAACGTCTGGCCCAGGGCAAAAACAAGATTCTGTTCGTCGGCACCAAGCGTTCCGCTGGCAAGATCGTTGCTGAAGAAGCAGCACGTTGCGGTTCGCCGTACGTCGATCACCGCTGGTTGGGCGGCATGCTGACCAACTTCAAAACCATCCGTGCTTCCATCAAGCGTCTGCGTGACCTTGAAGTTCAAGCCGAAGACGGTACTTTCGCCAAGCTGACCAAGAAAGAAGCGCTGATGCGCACTCGTGACCTGGAAAAGCTGGATCGTTCCCTGGGTGGTATCAAGGACATGGGCGGTCTGCCAGACGCTCTGTTCGTTATCGACGTTGATCACGAGCGCATCGCGATCACCGAAGCCAACAAGCTGGGCATCCCGGTTATCGGCGTAGTCGATACCAACAGCAGCCCGGAAGGCGTTGACTACATCATCCCAGGCAACGATGACGCAATCCGCGCTATCCAGCTGTACATGGGTTCGATGGCTGACGCTGTAATCCGCGGTCGCAACAACGTTGCCGGCGGCACCGTAGAGTTCGCAGCTGAAGAAACTCAGGCTGCAGCTGAGTAATTGACGCCCTGGCGTTGACTCAGTAAGCAAAAAGGGGGCTTGGCCCCCTTTTTGCCACCTCGAAAACCATTTGTCGGCGCCCACCGCTCTATCTGTAACGTGCGGCAGCTAACAAGGGTGGTTGGGGAAGAATTGATCGCCCGTTCGATCGGGTGGAATGGTTGAAAACCTATCCAAGAGGATTTTGAAATGGCAGAGATTACTGCAGCGTTGGTCAAAGAACTGCGCGAGCGTACTGGCGAAGGCATGATGGACTGCAAAAAGGCCTTGACCAAGGCTGGCGGCGACATCGAGAAAGCCATTGATGACATGCGCGCTTCGGGCGCCATCAAGGCTGCCAAGAAGGCCGGCAACGTTGCCGCTGAAGGCGCTATCGCTCTGAAGGAAGACGGTAAGTCCGCCGTTCTGCTGGAAGTGAACTCGCAGACCGACTTCCTGGCCCTGCAGGACGACTTCAAGGAATTTGTTGCAGCAAGCGTTGAAAAAGCGTTCGCCGACAAGTTGACTGATGTTGCTCCGCTGATCGAAGCTCAAGAAACTGCTCGCCTGGTACTGGTCGGCAAGGTTGGCGAAAACGTCAACATCCGTCGTCTGGCACGCGTTGAGGGTGACGTTGTCGGTGGCTACCTGCACGGCAACAAGATCGGTGTTGCAGTTGTCCTGAAAGGCGGCAGTGTCGAGCTGGCCAAGGACATCGCTATGCACGTAGCGGCTACCAATCCTGAATTCCTGCTGCCATCGGAAGTTTCCGCTGAAGCGATCGAGCGCGAGAAAGGCGTGTTCCTGACGCTGAACGCTGACAAGATCGCCGGCAAGCCGGAAAACATCGTTGAAAACATGGTCAAAGGCCGTATCAGCAAGTTCCTGGCCGAAGCCAGCCTGGTTGAGCAGGCTTTCGTCAAGAACCCTGAAATCAAGGTCGGCGAACTGGCCAAGAAAGCCGGCGCTGAAATCGTTTCCTTCACTTACTTCAAAGTAGGCGAAGGCATCGAGAAGCCAGTGGACAACTTCGCAGAAGAAGTTGCTGCCCAGCTGGCTGCCGCCAAGCAATAAGACGGTTTTTTAACTGTCGCCCAGAAGAGGCTGCCCGCTCACGCGCGCAGCCTCTTTTCAGATGGGGCACCAATTTTTATTTGGTTTCCTTTTGGAACTGGCTTACAAAGCCATGTTCCGATGGCGCTGAAGCAGCGCCAAGCTAGAGTGAGCGCCAGCTGTAAACAGCTCGCAAAGAATTTTTAAAATACGCCGCAGGAGAGATTCGCAATGGCTCAGCAGGGCAGTGGTTATCAGGCTCGCTATAAACGCATTCTACTCAAGCTTAGCGGCGAGGCCCTGATGGGCTCGGAAGAGTTCGGGATCGACCCGAAAGTTCTGGATCGCATGGCATTGGAAGTTGGCCAACTGGTCGGCATCGGTGTTCAGGTCGGTCTGGTCATCGGTGGTGGCAACCTGTTCCGCGGCGCGGCGCTCAGCGCGGCGGGCATGGATCGGGTTACCGGTGACCACATGGGCATGCTGGCCACTGTGATGAACGCCCTGGCAATGCGCGACGCGCTGGAACGTGCCAACATCTCGGCCATCGTGATGTCCGCTATTTCCATGGTTGGTGTGACCGATCACTACGATCGTCGCAAGGCCATGCGTCACTTGAACTCCAAGGACGTGGTGATTTTCGCGGCCGGTACCGGCAACCCGTTCTTTACGACGGATTCGGCTGCCTGCCTGCGTGCAATCGAAATCGATGCCGATGTCGTGCTCAAGGCGACCAAGGTCGATGGCGTCTACACCGCTGACCCGTTCAAAGACCCGCATGCCGAGAAGTTCGATCATCTGACCTACGATGAAGTGCTGGATCGCAAGCTGGGTGTGATGGATCTGACGGCCATTTGCCTGTGCCGCGACCACAAGATGCCGCTACGCGTATTTAACATGAACAAGCCCGGCGCCCTGCTGAACATCGTGCATGGCGGCGCTGAAGGAACCCTGATCGAGGAAGGCCAACAATGATCAACGAAATCAAGAAAGACGCTCAAGAGCGCATGCAGAAGTCCGTGGAGTCGCTGGCGCACAACTTCGGCCGCATTCGTACCGGCCAGGCGCACCCGAGCATCCTGGAAGGCGTGATGGTGCCGTACTACGGTTCCGACACCCCGATCAAGCAAGTGGCCAACATCACCGTCAAGGACGCCCGTACCCTGCAAGTCGTTGCTTTCGAACGCAACATGCTGGGTGCCGTCGACAAGGCGATCGGTAGCGCGGGTCTGAACCTGAACCCGACCAACCTCGGCGAGCTGCTGTTGATCTCCATGCCTGCCCTGACCGAAGAAACCCGCAAGGGTTTCACCAAGCAGGCTCGTGACGTCGCTGAAGATGCCCGTGTTGCCGTGCGCAACATCCGTCGTGATGCCAACAGCCAGCTCAAGGATCTGGTGAAGGAAAAAGAGATCAGCGAAGACGAAGAGCGTCGTGCGACTGGCGAGATTGACGATCTGACCAAGAAGTTCGTGGCTAAAATCGACGCGGATCTGGCGCAGAAAGAAAAAGACCTGATGGCCGTATAAGGGTCGCGTTTTCATGGATAAGACAAAGCAGACTGCACCGTCCGCGGTGCCGCGCCATGTCGCGATCATCATGGATGGTAACAATCGCTGGGCGAAAAAACGCTTTATGCCGGGTGTCGCCGGGCATAAAGCGGGCGTGGATGCGGTGCGTGCGGTCATCGAGGTTTGTGCCGAGGCCAAGGTCGAAGTGCTGACCTTGTTCGCCTTTTCCAGCGAGAACTGGCAACGTCCGGCCGATGAGGTCAGCGCTTTGATGGATCTGTTCTTCAGGGCGCTACGTCGTGAGGCCAAGCGCCTCAACGACAACAACATCAGCCTGCGCATCATTGGTGACCGCTCGCGTTTTCATCCCGAGCTGCAGGCCGCCATGCGTGAAGCAGAGGCCATGACGGTTGGCGCCAATCGTTTTGTGCTGCAGATCGCTGCCAATTACGGCGGTCAGTGGGATATCGCGCAAGCTGCGCAACGACTGGCGCGAGAAGTTCAGGCCGGACACTTGCGTCCGGAGGACATCACGCCTGGTCTGCTGCAGACCTGCCTGGTCACAGGCGACCTGCCGTTGCCGGACTTGTGTATCCGTACCGGTGGTGAGCACCGCATCAGCAACTTCCTGCTCTGGCAACTTGCCTATGCCGAGTTGTATTTCTCCGACCTGTTCTGGCCGGACTTCAAACACGATGCCATGCGCAATGCGCTGGCCGATTTTGCTTCCCGCCAGCGCCGCTTCGGTAAAACGAGCGAGCAGGTCGAGGCTGGAGCCCGGGTTTAATGCTTAAACAACGAATCATCACCGCACTGATCCTGCTGCCGATTGCCCTGTGCGGGTTTTTCCTGCTTGAAGGTTCCGGCTTTGCACTGTTCATCGGGCTGGTCGTAACCCTGGGTGCCTGGGAATGGGCGCGCCTGGCGGGTTTCGCCGATCAGGCGTTCCGCGTCGGTTATGCCGCTGTGGTCGCTTTGGTGCTGTTCGTCATGTACATCCTGCCCGGCCTCGCGCCTTGGGTGTTGGGCGCTTCGGTGCTGTGGTGGGCGGTGGCGACGTATCTGGTGTTGACCTATCCGCGTTCGAGCGAGCATTGGTCCAATGCGGCGACCAAGTTGGTGATCGGCCTGTTGATTCTCCTGCCGGCCTGGCAAGGCCTGGTGCAGATCAAGCAATACCCGCTGGGTAACTGGCTGATCATGGCGGTGATGGTGTTGGTCTGGGGTGCCGATATCGGTGCGTACTTTTCCGGTCGGGCCTTCGGCAAGCGCAAGCTCGCACCACAGGTCAGTCCGGGCAAAAGCTGGGAAGGCGTTTACGGTGGTCTGGCGCTGAGCCTGGTGATTACCACAATCGTTGCTCTGGTACGCGACTGGACGGTGGCCGAGCTGCTCAAAGGGCTGATCGGCGCTGCGCTTATCGTGTTTGTCTCGGTGGTGGGCGATCTCACTGAAAGCATGTTCAAGCGTCAATCCGGGATCAAGGACAGCAGTAATCTGCTTCCGGGTCACGGCGGCGTGCTGGATCGTATCGACAGCCTGACGGCAGCGATTCCGGTGTTTGCCGTGTTGCTGTGGATGGCGGCGCCATGAGCCGCCCGCAACAGATTACCGTTCTGGGTGCGACCGGCTCGATTGGCCTGAGTACGCTCGATGTCATCGCTCGTCATCCTGACCGTTATCAGGTCTTTGCCTTGAGTGGCTTCACTCGCTTGAGTGAATTGCTGGCGTTGTGCGTGCGGCATGTCCCGCGATTTGCCGTGGTGCCTGAGGTCGCGGCTGCCCGTACCTTGCAGGATGATTTGCGCGCGGCGGGACTTTCGACCCGTGTTCTGGTGGGTGAGGAGGGTTTGTGTCAGGTCGCTTCCGATCCGGAAGTCGAGACGGTCATGGCGGCCATCGTCGGTGCGGCGGGATTGCGCCCGACATTGGCGGCGGTCGAGGCTGGCAAGAAGATTCTCCTGGCCAATAAAGAAGCGCTGGTCATGTCCGGTGCGTTGTTCATGCAGGCGGTGCGCAAGAGCGGTTCGGTGTTGCTGCCGATCGATAGCGAGCACAACGCGATTTTCCAGTGCATGCCGCTCGATTATGCCCGTGGCCTTGAGGCGGTCGGCGTACGTCGGATTTTGCTGACGGCCTCCGGTGGACCGTTCCGCCAGACGCCAATGGCTGAACTGGCGCATGTTTCTCCCGATCAGGCGTGTGCTCACCCGAACTGGTCCATGGGGCGAAAAATCTCCGTTGACTCGGCCAGCATGATGAACAAGGGGCTTGAGTTGATCGAAGCCTGCTGGCTGTTCGACGCCAAGCCATCCCAGGTCGAGGTGGTGATTCACCCGCAAAGCGTGATTCATTCGCTGGTCGACTACGTCGATGGTTCTGTTCTGGCGCAGCTGGGTAATCCGGACATGCGCACGCCCATCGCCAATGCCCTGGCCTGGCCTGAGCGGATTGATTCGGGTGTTGCACCGCTGGATCTGTTCGCCATTGCGCGCCTGGATTTCCAGGCGCCCGATGAAGAGCGTTTCCCATGCCTGCGTCTGGCCCGTCAGGCGGCCGAGGCGGGTAACAGTGCGCCGGCCATGCTCAACGCGGCGAACGAAGTGGCGGTGGCGGCATTTCTCGACGAACGGGTTCGTTACCCGGAAATCGCGAGTATCATCGAGGAAGTACTGAATCTGGAGCCCGTAGTGGCAGTGGATGACCTCGATGCAGTGTTCACGGCAGACGCGAAGGCGCGATTGCTGGCCGGACAATGGTTGAGCCGTCACGGGCGGTAAATGCTGCGGATAGTTGACACAGGCAGCAGCGGATAGGAATGCGGAGAAAGTAGATGAGCGCGCTCTATATGATTGTCGGTACCCTGGTCGCTCTGGGTGTGCTGGTTACCTTCCACGAGTTCGGCCATTTTTGGGTCGCGCGTCGCTGTGGGGTCAAAGTGCTGCGCTTCTCCGTAGGCTTCGGTACGCCTTTGCTGCGCTGGCACGACAAGCAAGGTACCGAATTCGTCGTCGCGGCGATCCCGTTGGGCGGCTACGTCAAAATGCTCGATGAGCGCGAGGGTGAAGTACCACTCGATCAGCTCGACCAGGCCTTCAATCGCAAATCCGTTCGTCAGCGCGTTGCCATCGTAGCGGCAGGGCCGATAGCCAACTTCCTGCTGGCATTTGTGTTTTTCTGGGCATTGGCAATGCTTGGCAGCGAGCAGGTGCGTCCGGTCATCGGGGCTGTCGAGTCTGGCAGTATCGCGGCCAGGGCGGGATTGAGCTCCGGCCAGGAAATCGTGGCCATTGATGGCGAGGCGACTTCCGGCTGGGCAGCGGTGAATCTGCAACTGATTCGTCGCCTGGGCGAAAGCGGTTCGTTGCAGATATTGGTTCGCGAGCAAGGCTCCACGGCCGATTCTCCTCGTGAACTTGCGCTGGACAAATGGCTCAAAGGGGCTGACGAGCCTGACCCTATCCATTCATTGGGGATTCGTCCGTGGCGTCCGGCATTGCCGCCTGTCCTGGCCGAACTCGATCCAAAGGGGCCGGCTCAGGCTGCCGGCCTGAAGACCGGTGACCGGTTGCTGGCGCTCGATGGTCGTACGCTGGATGACTGGCAGCAGGTCGTCGATACCGTCCGTATGCATCCTGATACCAAAATCATGCTGCGGGTTGAGCGCGACGGTGCTCAAATCGACGTCCCGGTGACGCTGGCCGCTCGCGGCGAGCGCAAGTCACCCAGCGGATACCTGGGGGCGGGGGTGAAGGCTGTCGATTGGCCGCCGGAGATGATCCGCGAAGTCAGTTACGGGCCGTTGGCAGCGATTGGCGAGGGGGCTCGACGCACCTGGACCATGAGCGTACTGACCCTTGATTCACTGAAGAAAATGTTGTTCGGTGAGCTCTCGGTAAAAAACTTGAGTGGACCGATAACCATTGCTAAAGTGGCGGGCGCTTCGGCCCAGTCGGGTGTTGCTGATTTCCTGAATTTCCTTGCTTATCTGAGTATTAGCCTGGGCGTTCTGAATTTGTTGCCCATTCCGGTACTGGATGGGGGGCATTTGTTGTTTTATCTGATCGAGTGGGCGCGTGGTCGTCCCTTGTCAGATCGGGTGCAAGGTTGGGGGATACAGATCGGTATCAGTTTGGTGATCGGGGTGATGTTGCTTGCTTTGGTCAATGATCTGGGTCGACTGTAACGCTTCGCTGAATTGCGAATCTGCCGCATTTTGCGGCAGTTTGTTTATTGCCAGTTGGAATAAGAAAGGACTTCATGAAACGTCTGCTGCTAACTGCGGTTCTCACCGTATTGATGATCGCCGAAGTTCACGCCGAGTCCTTCACTATCTCTGATATTCGCGTCAATGGCCTCCAGCGGGTCTCCGCGGGTAGCGTCTTTGGTGCTTTGCCGTTGAACGTCGGTGAACAGGCGGATGATCGCCGTCTGGTGGAATCCACTCGTGCGTTGTTCAAAACCGGTTTCTTTCAAGATATCCAGCTGGGCCGTGATGGCAACGTCCTGGTCATCACTGTAGTCGAGCGCCCGTCGGTCGCCAGTATCGAGATCGAAGGTAACAAGGCGATCTCTACCGAAGACCTGATGAAAGGCCTCAAGCAATCCGGTCTGGCCGAAGGCGAGATCTTCCAGCGTGCCACCCTTGAAGGCGTGCGTAATGAACTGCAGCGCCAGTACGTCGCCCAGGGTCGCTACTCGGCTACCGTCGACACCGAAGTGGTGCCACAGCCGCGTAACCGCGTCGGCCTGAAGGTCAATATCAACGAAGGTACCGTTGCGGCTATCCAGCACATCAACGTAGTGGGCAACACGGTCTTTCCCGATGAAGACCTGATCGACCTGTTCGAACTCAAGACCACCAACTGGTTGTCGTTCTTCAAGAACGACGACAAGTACGCCCGTGAAAAACTGTCCGGTGACCTGGAACGCCTGCGTTCCTACTACCTGGACCGTGGCTATATCAACATGGATATCGCTTCGACCCAGGTCTCCATTACGCCAGACAAGAAGCACGTCTACATCACCGTCAACGTCAACGAAGGCGAGAAGTACACCGTTCGTGACGTCAAGCTCAGTGGTGACCTGAAAGTCCCTGAAGACCAGGTCAAGTCCCTGCTGCTGGTGCAAAAAGGCCAGGTGTTCTCGCGCAAGCTGATGACCACGACTTCCGAGCTGATCACCCGTCGCCTGGGTAACGAAGGTTATACCTTCGCCAACGTCAACGGCGTGCCTCAACCGCACGATGAAGATCACACCGTAGACATCCTGTTCGCGGTCGATCCGGGCAAGCGTGCATACGTGAACCGCATCAATTTCCGTGGCAACACCAAGTCCGAAGACGAAGTGTTGCGTCGTGAAATGCGTCAGATGGAAGGCGGCTGGGCTTCGACCTACCTGATCGACCAATCCAAGACCCGTCTGGAACGTCTGGGCTTCTTCAAGGAAGTCAACGTCGAGACCCCGGCCGTGCCAGGTGTCGATGACCAGGTGGACGTCAACTACAGCGTTGAAGAACAAGCCTCCGGTTCGATTACCGCCAGCGTCGGTTTCGCCCAGAGCGCCGGCCTGATCCTCGGTGGTTCGATCACCCAGAACAACTTCCTGGGTACCGGTAACAAGGTCAGCGTCGGCTTGACCAAAAGTGAATACCAGACCCGTTATAACTTCGGCTTTGTAGACCCCTACTGGACCGCCGACGGCGTGAGCCTGGGTTACAACGCGTTCTACCGCACGACTGACTACGATGAGCTCGATACCGACGTCGCCAGCTACGCCGTGGACAGCCTGGGTGCCGGTGTGAGTGTCGGTTATCCAATCAGCGAGACTTCGCGTCTGACCTTCGGCCTGAATGCGCAACAGGACACGATCAAGACTGGCGTTTACACAGTCGACGAGATCTTCGACTTCGTTAACCAGGAAGGCGACAAGTACCTGAACTTCAAGGCTTCGGCCGGTTGGTCCGAGTCCACCCTGAACAAAGGCGTTTTGGCGACTCGTGGTCACTCTCAAAGCTTGACGGCGGAAGTCACCGTGCCGGGTAGTGACTTGTCGTTCTTCAAACTCGATTACCGTGGTCAGTTGTTCCAGCCGCTGAGCGAAAACTACACCATGCGCCTGCACACCGAATTGGGTTATGGCGATGGCTACGGTTCGACCGAAGGCTTGCCATTCTATGAAAACTACTATGCTGGTGGTTTCAACTCGGTTCGTGGCTTCAAGGACAGTACACTGGGGCCGCGTAGTACTCCGAGCCGCGGCGCACTCGAAACGGGCAACCCGGGTACTCTTGCTGACCCGGACCAGGATCCACTGCCGTTCGGTGGTAACGTCCTGATCCAGGGTGGTGCAGAGATTCTGTTCCCGCTGCCGTTCATCAAGGATCAACGATCCCTGCGTACCTCGGTATTCTGGGATGTGGGTAACGTATTCGACTCCAAGTGCGAGCAGACGACCAATACCAACCCTGCGTCGAAGTCCAATACGCAGTGTAACGATGTCAGTCTGAGCAACCTGGCCAGTTCCGTCGGTGTGGGTGTGACCTGGGTCACCGCACTGGGGCCTCTGAGTTTCGCCCTGGCCATGCCAGTCAAGAAACCGGATGACGCTGAAACTCAAGTGTTCCAATTCTCTCTCGGCCAGACGTTCTAAGCGTCTGACCCAAGATAACGACAATGGATTTTGTAGGAGTGCATCGTGCGTAAGTTGACTCAATTGGTTCTCCTGGCAACCGTACTGGTAGCAGGTCCGGCGTTCGCCGACATGAAAATTGCTGTTCTGAACTATCAGATGGCTCTGCTGGAGTCCGACGCGGCCAAGAAATACGCCGTGGATGCCGAGAAGAAGTTCGGTCCTCAGCTGACCAAGCTCAAGTCACTGGAAACCAGCGCCAAGGGCATTCAGGATCGCCTGATGGCCGGTGGCGACAAAATGCAGCAGGGCGAGCGCGAGCGTCTGGAGCTTGAATTCAAGCAAAAGGCCCGTGACTTCCAGTTCCAGTCCAAGGAGCTGAACGAAGCCAAAGCCGTTGCCGACCGTGAAATGCTGAAGCAGCTCAAGCCGAAACTGGACAGCGCTGTGGAAGAAGTCATCAAGAAAGGTGCTTTTGACCTGGTCTTCGAGCGTGGCGCAGTGATTGATGTCAAGCCTCAGTACGACATCACTCGCCAGGTTATCGAGCGCATGAATCAGCTGAAGTAACCCATGACCGTGACCATTAAGCTCGGCCAGCTGGCCGAGTTCCTCGGCGCCACGCTACGTGGCGACCCCGAGAAAGCAATTACTGGGCTAGCCACCTTGCAGGAGGCTGGCCCAGCTCAGTTGAGCTTTCTCGCAAACCCCCAATACCGCAAGTACCTGGCAGGCAGTCAGGCTGCAGCCCTGTTGCTCAAGGCCGCTGACGCCGAGGGTCATTGCGGGGATGTGCTGGTGGTGCCGGATCCGTACGCAGCCTACGCGCGTGTTTCTCACCTGTTCGATCCCAAGCCCAAGGCGGCAGCCGGGATTCATCCGACGGCGGTGATCGCGGCGGATGCGGTTGTCGATCCAGCGGCGAGTATCGGCGCTTTTGTGGTGATCGAAAGCGGTGCGCAGGTTGCAGCCGGTACGACTGTCGGCGCGCATTGCTTCATTGGCGCTCGCAGCGTGGTGGGTGAGGGTGGCTGGCTCGCACCGCGGGTGACCTTGTATCACGACGTCCGCGTCGGCAAACGGGTTGTCATTCAGTCGGGTGCAGTGCTCGGCGGTGAAGGCTTCGGCTTTGCCAATGAAAAAGGTATCTGGCAGAAAATCGCCCAGATCGGTGGTGTGCTGATCGGCGATGATGTTGAAATCGGCGTGAACACGGCTATAGATCGCGGTGCGTTGGCCGATACGGTCATCGGTAACGGCGTGAAGCTCGATAACCAGATTCAGATTGCCCACAACGTTCAGGTGGGCGATCACACCGCCATGGCGGCGTGTGTCGGGATCTCCGGCAGTACCAAAATCGGCAAGCATTGCATGCTCGCCGGTGGTGTAGGGCTGGTGGGACACATCGACATTTGTGACAACGTTTTCATTACCGGGATGACCATGGTGACCCACTCGATTACCGAGCCAGGCGCCTATTCTTCCGGTACGGCCATGCAGCCGGCAGCCGAGTGGCGCAAAAGCGCGGCACGTATTCGTCAGCTCGATGACATCGCGCGACGTCTGCGACAGCTGGAAAAGCAGGCAGGGGAAGTGACCCCTGACGGTAATGCTTCATCAGATGGCTGATACCATTTCCATATCAAGTGTGCACAGCCGCTAGACTGCCTCCTTGATTTGCTAGAGGAGTGCGCGTCAGTCGCGCGCTCCCAATCTTTACATAGGCTTCCCCCCGAAATGATGGACATCAACGAGATTCGCGAATACCTGCCTCACCGTTACCCGTTCCTGCTGGTGGACCGGGTAGTGGAGCTGGATGTTGAAGGCAAGCGCATTCGTGCCTACAAGAATGTCAGCATCAACGAACCGTTCTTCAATGGTCACTTCCCTGCGCATCCAATCATGCCGGGCGTATTGATCATTGAGGCAATGGCTCAGGCTGCCGGGATCCTTGGTTTCAAAATGCTCGACGTGAAACCGGCCGACGGCACCCTCTATTACTTCGTCGGTTCCGACAAGCTGCGCTTCCGCCAGCCGGTATTGCCGGGTGATCAGCTGATCCTTGAAGCCAAGTTCATCAGCTGCAAGCGTCAGATCTGGAAATTCGAATGCCAGGCTTCGGTCGATGGCAAGCCGGTCTGCTCGGCTGAAATCATCTGTGCGGAACGCAAACTATGAGTTTGATTGACCCTCGCGCAATCATCGATCCGACAGCCGTTCTGGCTGACGGCGTCGAGGTCGGCCCATGGTCGATCGTCGGCGCAGGTGTGGAAATCGGCGAGGGGACAGTCATCGGGCCGCACGTGATTCTCAAGGGCCCGACCCGAATCGGTAAGCACAATCGCATCTACCAGTTTTCCTCGGTGGGTGAAGACACGCCTGACCTGAAGTACAAGGGCGAGGAAACCCGCCTGGTGATTGGTGATCACAACGTCATCCGTGAAGGCGTGACGATTCACCGTGGCACCATCCAGGATCGTTCGGAAACGACCCTGGGCGATCACAACCTGATCATGGCGTATGCCCACATCGGCCACGACAGCGTTATCGGCAACCACTGCATCCTGGTGAACAACACCGCTCTGGCGGGCCATGTGCATGTGGAAGACTGGGCAATCCTCTCCGGTTTTACCCTGGTTCACCAGTATTGCCACATTGGTGCCCACAGCTTTTCAGGCATGGGTACGGCGATCGGCAAGGATGTTCCTGCGTATGTCACGGTGTTCGGTAACCCTGCCGAAGCCCGTAGCATGAACTTCGAGGGCATGCGCCGTCGGGGTTTCAGCGAAGATGCGATCCACGCGCTACGTCGTGCCTACAAGGTGGTGTACCGCCAGGGCCTGACCGTGGAACAGGCGCTCGTCGAACTGGCCGAGCCTTCTGCGCAGTTCCCGGAAGTAGCGGTGTTCCGCGACTCCATCCAGTCTTCGACCCGCGGCATCACCCGCTAATCATGGCCAATCTGCGTATTGCGCTGGTAGCGGGTGAGGCTTCCGGTGACATTCTGGGTGCGGGTCTCATGCGCGCGCTCAAGGCTCGTCACCCTGCTGTCGAGTTCATCGGTGTCGGTGGTCCGTTGATGCAGGCTGAAGGCCTGACCTCGTATTTCCCGATGGAGCGTCTGTCCGTCATGGGCCTGGTGGAAGTGCTGGGCCGGTTGCGCGAGTTGCTGGCTCGGCGCAAAAAACTGGTCGCCGACCTGATCGAGGCGAAACCCGATGTGTTCATCGGTATCGACGCACCGGACTTCAACCTCAATATCGAACTTAAGCTGCGCCAGGCCGGGATCAAGACCGTGCATTACGTCAGCCCGTCGGTCTGGGCCTGGCGGCAGAAACGCGTGCTGAAGATTCGCGAAGGCTGCGACCTGATGCTCACGCTGTTCCCGTTCGAAGCCAGATTCTACGAAGAGAAAGGCGTGCCGGTGCGGTTCGTCGGCCATACCCTGGCCGATGCCATTCCACTCGAAGCCGATCGTGCTGCTGCGCGGGCCGAACTCGGTTTGCCCGACGGGCCGCTGGTGGCGTTGATGCCTGGCAGCCGTGGCGGTGAAGTTGGCCGGCTCGGTGCTTTGTTTCTCGATACAGCGCAGCGCCTGCGGGCAATGCGTCCGGGTGTGCGATTTGTCATGCCTTGCGCCAGTCCTCAACGCCGGACCCAGATCGAAGCATTGCTGGCCGGTCGCGATTTGCCACTGACCTTGCTCGATGGCAAATCCCATCTGGCCCTGGCCGCGAGCGATGCGGTGTTGATTGCCTCCGGCACTGCAACGCTTGAAGCGCTGCTGTACAAGCGACCGATGGTGGTCGCCTATCGCCTGGCGCCGCTGACGTTCTGGATTCTCAAGCGCATGGTGAAAAGCCCCTACATCTCGTTGCCGAACCTGTTGGCCCAGCGTCTGTTGGTGCCCGAGTTGTTGCAGGACGATGCCACGGTCGAAGCGCTGGCCCAGACCTTGTCACCGCTGATCGAGGGTGGGGAAGAGCAGACCCGCGGTTTTGACGAGATTCACCGGACCCTGCGTCTGGATGCCTCCAACCAGGCTGCTGACGCAGTGCTGAACCTGATCGGCCAAGTAAAATGAGTAAAACGAATATGCAGATGGGGCTGGATTTTACCTTGGTCGCTGAAATCGAAGAGTTGGTTGCCGGCGTCGATGAAGTCGGTCGCGGCCCGCTCTGTGGTGCGGTAGTGACGGCGGCAGTGATCCTTGATCCGAACCGCCCGATCCTTGGCCTGAACGACTCGAAGAAACTCACCGAAGCCCGCCGCGAAAAGCTCTACGACGAAATCTGCGAAAAAGCCCTGAGCTGGTGCATCGCGCGCGCCGAAGTCGAAGAAATCGACGAGCTGAATATCCTGCACGCCACCATGCTGGCCATGCAGCGCGCGGTCGCCGGGCTGCATGTCCAGCCGAAGCTGGCGATGATCGACGGCAACCGCTGCCCGAAGCTGCCGATGCGCTCCGAGGCCGTGGTCAAGGGTGATAGCAAGGTTCCAGCCATCGCCGCCGCATCGATTCTGGCCAAGGTCAGCCGTGATCGTGAAATGGCCGCTTTCGAATTGATCTATCCGGGTTACGGCATCGGCGGGCATAAAGGCTACCCGACACCCGTTCATCTGGAAGCCCTCGCACGTTTGGGGCCTACGCCTATTCACCGACGTTCGTTTGCTCCAGTCCGGATGGCGTATGAAGCGTTGGAAATCGTTATAGAGAGCTAGTCGCAAGGCTGATTTTTTTTACCAAGGCCCGGTACAATCCGGGCCTTGTTGTTTTCATGACTTAACGCAGGATCACTATGCCGGCTTCATTCGTTCACCTACGCCTGCACACTGAATACTCCCTGGTCGACGGTCTGGTGCGGATCAAACCGCTGGTCAAGACCCTGGTCGGCATGAACATGCCTGCCGTAGCGGTCACCGACCAGAACAACATGTGTTCCCTGGTCAAATTCTATAAAAACGCCATGGGTGCCGGGATCAAGCCGATCTGCGGTGCCGACCTGTGGCTGTCGAACAAGGATCCGGACAACCCGCTGAGCCGGATCAGCCTGCTGGTGATGAACGCCGAAGGCTATCGAAACCTTACCGAACTGATTTCACGCGGCTTCATCGACGGTCAGCGCAATGGTGCGGTCATCATCGAACGCGAATGGGTTGCTGAAGCCAACTCGGGCTTGATCATGCTGTCGGCGGCCAAGGAAGGCGAGATCGGCCAGGCCATGCTCAGCGGAAACTCCGCCGAGGCCGAAACCCTGGCCCGCGAATGGATGGAAGTGTTTCCGGATCGTTTCTATCTGGAAATCCAGCGCACCAACCGCCCCAACGATGAAGAACAACTGCACGGCGCCGTGGCCCTGGCCGAGAAGCTCGGTGCGCCGCTGGTGGCGACCAACGATGTGCGCTTCATCAAGCAGGAAGACTTCGCCGCCCACGAAACCCGCGTTTGCATCGGCGAGGGCCGCGCCCTCGACGATCCGCGGCGTTCGAAGAATTACAGCGACCAGCAGTACCTCAAAAGCGCCGAGGAAATGGCCGAGCTGTTCAGCGACATTCCCGAGGCGCTGGAAAACACCGTCGAGATTGCCAAGCGCTGCAACATCGAAGTGAAGCTGGGCACGCACTTCCTGCCCAACTTCCCGATCCCCGATGGCATGACCATCGACGAGTACTTCCGCAAGGTGTCCTTCGACGGTCTGGAGGAGCGGCTTAGTGTACTGCTGCCCAAAGACACCACCGAAGACTACGAGGCCAAGCGTCAGGTCTATGTCGACCGGTTGAATTTCGAGCTGGATATCATCATCCAGATGGGGTTCCCCGGTTACTTCCTGATCGTGATGGACTTTATCCAGTGGGCCAAGAGCAACGGTGTACCCGTGGGCCCTGGCCGTGGATCGGGTGCCGGATCGCTGGTGGCCTACGTACAGAAGATCACCGACCTCGATCCGCTGGAATATGACCTGCTGTTCGAACGATTCCTCAACCCGGAACGGGTATCCATGCCCGACTTCGACGTCGACTTCTGCATGGACGGTCGTGACCGGGTAATCGACTACGTAGCCGAGAAGTACGGCCGCAACGCGGTAAGCCAGATCATCACCTTCGGTTCCATGGCGGCAAAGGCCGTGGTCCGCGACGTGGCGCGGGTGCAAGGCAAGTCCTATGGCCTGGCGGATCGTCTGTCGAAGATGATTCCGTTCGAAGTCGGCATGACCCTGGAAAAGGCCTACGAGCAGGAAGAGATCCTGCGCGACTTCATCAAGGTCGATGAAGAGGCCGCGGAAATCTGGGAGATGGCCCGCAAGCTCGAAGGCGTTGTGCGTAACGTCGGCAAGCACGCCGGTGGTGTGGTGATCGCGCCGACCAAGCTGACCGACTTCTCGCCGATCTATTGCGACGAAGCCGGTGATGGCCTGGTAACCCAGTTCGACAAGGATGACGTCGAGGCGGCTGGCCTTGTGAAGTTTGACTTCCTGGGTCTGCGGACCCTGACGATCATCGACTGGGCGCTGAAAACCATCAACCGTGACCGCGCCAAGGTCAACGAACCACCGCTGGATATCGCGTTCATCCCGCTGGATGACAAGCCGACCTACACCTTGCTGCAAAAAGCCGAAACCACGGCCGTGTTCCAGCTCGAATCCCGGGGCATGAAGGAGCTGATCAAAAAGCTCAAGCCCGACTGCCTGGAAGACTTGATCGCACTGGTGGCACTGTTCCGTCCGGGCCCGCTGCAATCGGGCATGGTGGACGACTTCATCAACCGTAAGCACGGCCGCGCCGAGCTGGCGTATCCGCACTCGGACTACCAGTACGAAGGCCTCAAGCCGGTACTGGCACCGACTTACGGCATCATCCTGTATCAGGAACAGGTGATGCAGATTGCCCAGGTCATGGCCGGTTACACCCTCGGTGGTGCGGACATGCTGCGTCGAGCCATGGGTAAGAAAAAACCCGAGGAAATGGCCAAGCAGCGTGGTGGCTTCATTGAAGGTTGCGCCACCAACAACATCGATGCGGACCTCGCCGGTAACATCTTCGACCTGGTAGAAAAATTCGCCGGTTACGGCTTCAACAAATCCCACTCCGCCGCCTATGGCCTGGTGTCGTACCAGACCGCGTGGCTGAAGGCGCACTACCCGGCGCCGTTCATGGCCGCGGTACTCTCGGCGGATATGCACAACACCGACAAGGTCGTGACCTTGATCGAAGAAGTGCGGACCATGAAGCTGCGTCTCGACGCGCCGGACGTAAACACCTCCGAATTCAAGTTCACGGTGAACGACGAAGGCCGGATCATTTACGGCCTCGGTGCCATCAAGGGCGTGGGCGAAGGCCCGGTCGAGGCGATCACCGAAGCGCGTCTGACCGGTCCGTTCAAGGACCTGTTCGATTTCTGCGCCCGGGTCGACCTCAAGCGTATCAACAAGCGCACCCTCGACGGTTTGATCCGCAGCGGTGCCCTGGATCGCCTCGGGCCGTATTTCCACGATGAGCAGAAAGCCTACCAGGCCAACATCGACCGCAATCGCGCGGTGCTGCTGACGGCCATGGAAGAAGCGATCAAGGCGGCCGAACAGACCGCGCGCACCCAGGACAGCGGTCACTCCGACCTGTTTGGCGGTCTGTTTGTCGAAGAGGACGCCGACGTCTACGCCAATCACCGCAAGGCCAAGGAGCTGACCCTCAAGGAGCGCCTGAAAGGGGAAAAAGATACCCTCGGCCTGTACCTGACCGGTCACCCGATCGACGAATACGAAGGTGAAATCCGTCGCTTCGCCCGTCAGCGCATCATCGACCTGAAGCCGGCGCGCGATACCCAGACCGTTGCCGGGATGATCATCGCCTTGCGGGTGATGAAGAACAAAAAGGGCGACAAGATGGGGTTTATCACCCTCGACGACCGCTCCGGACGGATCGAGGCCTCACTGTTTTCCGAGGCGTTCCATTCCGCGCAGTCGTTGTTGCAGACCGACGCGATGGTGGTGGTCGAAGGCGAGGTCAGCAACGACGACTTCTCCGGTGGCCTGAAGTTGCGGGTCAAGCGGGTGATGAGCATGGAGGATGCGCGCACCAACCTGGCCGAGAGCCTGCGCCTGAAGTTGCATGCCAAGGACCTCAAGGGCGATCAGCTACGCTGGCTGGGTGAACTGTTGAAGCGTCACCGCGGCGCGTGCCCGATCACCATGGACTACACCAGCCCCGATGCGAAGGCCTTGTTGCAGTTCGGCGAAGGCTGGCGAATCGATCCGGCGGATGCGTTGATTCAAGCCCTGCGTGACCAGTTCGGGCGAGACAACGTCTTCCTCCAATACCGTTGACGGTCAGTGCTATCAGATTGCCCTGACCTTGACCTGAATTTTTAATCTCGACCTCAACGCGCCTGTCCCTTAAGGTAGGGCGCGAATAGACAACCGGCCGGCCCAAGAACCCTTGGGACTCGACCCAAGACGGACGCCTATGAACCCGAATTTTCTAGATTTCGAACAGCCGATCGCCGACCTGCAAGCCAAGATCGAAGAGTTGCGCTTGGTCGGTAATGACAATTCGCTGAATATCGGCGATGAGATCTCCCGCCTGCAGGACAAGAGCAAAACGCTGACCGAAGACATTTTCGGCAAGCTGACCAGCTGGCAGATCGCACGTCTGGCGCGTCACCCGAAACGTCCGTATACCCTGGACTACATCGAACACATCTTCACCGAGTTCGACGAACTGCACGGTGACCGTCACTTCTCCGACGACGCTGCCATCGTTGGCGGTATTGCCCGTCTGGACGACAAGCCGGTGATGATCATCGGTCACCAGAAAGGCCGTGAAGTGCGCGAGAAGGTTCGCCGCAACTTCGGCATGCCGCGTCCGGAAGGCTACCGCAAGGCTTGCCGCCTGATGGAAATGGCCGAACGTTTCAAAATGCCGATCCTGACCTTCATCGACACCCCGGGCGCTTACCCTGGCATCGACGCTGAAGAGCGTAACCAGAGCGAAGCGATTGCCTGGAACCTGCGTGTCATGGCCCGCCTGAAAACCCCAATCATCGCCACCGTGATCGGTGAGGGTGGTTCCGGTGGTGCATTGGCGATCGGTGTCTGCGATCAGTTGAACATGCTGCAATACTCGACCTACGCGGTGATCTCGCCGGAAGGTTGTGCTTCGATTCTGTGGAAAACCGCCGAGAAGGCACCGGATGCCGCAGAAGCGATGGGCATCACCGCCGAGCGCCTCAAAGGTCTGGGCATCGTGGACAAGGTGATTGGCGAGCCACTGGGCGGCGCGCACCGCGACCCGGCCACCGCAGCCGCATCGATCCGCGCCGAGCTGCGCTCGCAACTGGCGATGCTGAAGAAGTTCGATAACGATGCGCTGCTCAAGCGCCGCTACGATCGACTGATGAGCTACGGTCTGTAATCGACCACGCAATACCCCTGTGGGAGCGAGCTTGCTCGCGATAGCGGTGTAACTGCCAACAGATATGTTGAATGTTAGATCGCAATCGCGAGCAAGCTCGCTCCCACATTTGATTTGCGCAAGGTGGCGGATATGAGTCGGTCCAATGTTGATCTGTCAGCCAGACTCCTGCAGAACCTGGTCTCGTGGCGCAATGCTGCGACCTGGCACATCGCCTTCTCCGGCGGCCTGGACTCTACCGTCCTGCTGCACCTTCTTGCACACCTCGCAAAAACCGAATCCCTGCCGGCGCTCAACGCCATCCATGTCCATCATGGCCTTCAAGCCGTGGCCGATGCGTGGCCGGAACATTGTCGTGCCGTGTGCGCTGCGCTGGGCGTTCCGCTGCAAGTGGTTCGCGTGCAGGTGCAACCGGGCGCGAGCCTTGAACGTGCAGCTCGGGATGCGCGGTATCACGCCTTCACTGAAACCGTTCAGGCCAACGAAGTGCTGCTGACTGCCCAGCACCGCGACGATCAGGCGGAAACCCTGTTGTTTCGCTTGTTGCGCGGAGCGGGCGTGCGCGGATTGTCCGGGATGCCGCGTCAGCGCCCGTTGGGCAAGGGGCATCTGCTGCGGCCATTGCTTGATGTCACGCGGGCTGAACTGGAGGCTTATGCCAGTGCACATGGCTTGGGCTGGATCGAAGATCCCTCGAACCAGGATCGGCAGTACTCGCGCAATTACCTGCGGCATCAAGTCATGCCCGTGCTGATCCAGCGCTGGCCGCAAGCGGTGGCAACCATGGCCCGCAGCGCGGCGCATTTGACTGAAGCGCAGGGGCTGCTCGAAGAACTGGCGGACATGGATTTGCGTGAGGCCAGCTCTGCCAGTGAGTTTGCCTGGCTGGGCTTGCGATCCCTTGAACTGGCGCCGCTTGCGCAATTGTCTGATGCCCGGCAGCGCAATGCCTTGAGTCATTGGCTCGAACCGCTCACCCGCCTGCCGGACACTGACCATTGGTCGGGTTGGGAGGATTTGCGCGACGCTACCGGCGATGCCTGCCCGGTGTGGCGGCTGGCCGATGGCGAACTGCACCGTGCAGGCGGACGCATCTGGTGGCTGTCCGGTTGCTGGCTGCGCACTGTGCCTTCTGCTGGAGCGTGGCAAAGTCCAGCATCGCCGCTGATATTGCCGGATAACGGTGTACTGAGTGTCACCGGCCAAATCCTCGATGGCCCGCTGCATATCCGCTATCGTGAAGGGGGAGAGGTCATGGCATTGCCAGGCCGCGGCCATCGGGACCTGAAACGTTTGCTCAATGAAAGCGCTGTACCGTCCTTCGTACGCGGCAGATTGCCGCTGCTCTACAAAGACGGGCAATTGCTGGCGGTAGCGAACCTCAAAGGGCTCGATGGTGGTGCGCTCGGCGACTGGCATTTGCATTGGCAGCCACTGAACGAAGATCAAGGTTTGAGCTGAAAGGGGCTTTCCGGTAGACTACGCTCCCTTCTTGATACAACTTCTGTGGATTCGCCTGAATTGCAGGAGTTGCCGATTACCAAGCAGTCTTTGCTGGGCGATTCCAAAAAATGTGTAGCGAGCAACGAACCGGTGTTTCATTTTCCGGTCTGTCCCAACGCGGCGGTTTTTTCGAAAGGTGCACTGTGATTAATGCAGGTGATCGGGGGCTTCGGCCTTCCTTCGCTTTCCCCGGCGGCTCGGACCGCTTTAACGCAGACTTCTAGGGTTTTTCATGACGCGCTACATATTCGTCACGGGCGGTGTTGTTTCTTCATTGGGGAAAGGCATTGCATCGGCATCATTGGCGGCCATCCTGGAGGCGCGGGGACTTAAGGTCACCATGCTGAAGCTGGACCCGTACATCAACGTCGACCCGGGCACCATGAGCCCGTTCCAGCACGGTGAAGTGTTCGTCACTCACGACGGCGCCGAGACCGACCTGGACCTGGGCCACTACGAGCGGTTCATCCGCACGACCATGACCCAGAACAACAACTTCACCACTGGCCGTGTCTACGAACACGTCCTGCGCAAGGAGCGCCGTGGTGACTACCTGGGTGCAACCATCCAGGTGATCCCGCACATCACCGACGAAATCAAGCGCCGCATCATCAAGGGTGCCGGTGACGCTGACGTGGCAATGGTCGAGATCGGTGGCACCGTGGGTGACATCGAGTCGCAACCGTTCCTCGAGGCCATCCGCCAGCTGCGTTTCGAAGTCGGCGCCAAACGCGCGATGCTGATGCACCTGACACTGGTGCCGTACATCGCCACTGCCGGCGAAACCAAGACCAAGCCAACCCAGCACTCGGTGAAGGAACTGCGTTCCATCGGCCTGCAACCAGACGTGCTGGTCTGCCGCTCCGACCACCCGATCGATGTGTCGTCGCGTCGCAAGATCGCGCAGTTCACCAACGTTGAAGAACGTGCGGTGATCGCGCTGGAAGACGCCGACACCATCTACAAGATCCCGGGCATCTTGCACTCCCAGGGCCTGGACGATTTCGTCGTCGAGCGTTTCGGCCTGCAATGCGGCGGTGCCGATCTGTCCGAGTGGGAAGCCGTGGTCGACGCCAAGCTCAATCCTGAGCACGAAGTCACCATCGCCATGGTCGGCAAGTACATGGAACTGCTGGACGCCTACAAGTCGCTGATCGAAGCGATGAGTCACGCCGGCATCAGCAACCGTACCAAGGTCAACCTGCGCTACATCGATTCCGAAGACATCGAGAACCAGGGCACCGCGCTGCTGGAAGGCGTCGATGCCATCCTGGTACCTGGCGGCTTCGGTCTGCGTGGCGTTGAAGGCAAGATCACTGCCGTTCAATACGCTCGCGAAAACAAGGTTCCATACCTGGGTATCTGCCTGGGCATGCAAGTGGCCGTTATCGAGTTCGCACGTAACGTGATGGGCTGGAAAGACGCCAACTCCACCGAGTTCGATCGTGCAAGCGGTCACCCGGTCGTGGGCCTGATCACCGAGTGGGAAGATGCCACCGGCGCTGTCGAAACCCGTACCGAAACCTCCGATCTGGGCGGCACCATGCGCCTGGGTGCGCAGGATTGCCTGCTGGAGCCGGGTTCCCTGGTACACGGTTGCTACGGCAAGGACGTGATTGTCGAGCGTCATCGTCATCGCTACGAAGTGAACAACAACCTGCTGCCGCAAATCATGGAAGCCGGTTTGAAAATCTCCGGTCGTTCCGGTGATGGCGCACTGGTTGAAGTGGTTGAAGCTCCGGATCACCCATGGTTCGTCGCTTGCCAGTTCCACCCTGAGTTCACCTCGACGCCACGCGACGGTCACCCGCTGTTCAGCGGTTTCGTCAAGGCAGCGTTGGTTCAACACCAGAAGAAGGCGTAACCCCGATGGCACAGAAGATCATCCGCGTCGGCGACATCGAGATTGCCAACGACAAACCCATGGTGCTGTTCGGCGGCATGAACGTGCTGGAAAGTCGTGACATGGCCATGCAGGTTTGCGAAGAGTATGTGAAGGTCACCGAAAAGCTCGGTATCCCTTACGTGTTCAAGGCCAGTTTCGACAAGGCCAACCGCTCTTCTGTGACCTCCTATCGTGGTCCTGGCCTGGAAGAAGGCATGCGCATCTTCCAGGACATCAAGCAAGCCTTCGGCGTGCCGATCATCACCGACGTCCACGAGCCTGATCAGGCCGCGGTCGTCGCTGAAGTCTGCGACATCATCCAGTTGCCAGCCTTCCTGTCGCGCCAGACCGACCTCGTGGTCGCGATGGCCAAAACGGGCGCTGTGATCAACATCAAGAAAGCCCAGTTCCTCGCCCCTCAGGAAATGAAGCACATCCTGAACAAGTGCGTGGAAGCGGGTAACGATCAGTTGATCCTCTGCGAACGTGGTTCGAGCTTCGGCTACAACAACCTGGTCGTCGACATGCTCGGCTTCGGCATCATGAAGCAGTTCGAATACCCGGTGTTCTTCGACGTGACCCACGCGCTGCAAATGCCTGGTGGTCGCTCCGATTCCGCCGGCGGTCGTCGCGCCCAGGTCCTCGATCTGGCAAAAGCCGGCATGAGCCAGTCCCTGGCTGGCTTGTTCCTCGAAGCTCACCCGGATCCGGACAACGCCAAATGCGACGGTCCTTGCGCCTTGCGCCTGGACAAACTGGAGCCATTCCTGGCCCAGCTCAAGGCTTTGGACGAACTGGTGAAGAGTTTTCCGACGGTAGAAACCGCGTAATCCTCAATTCTCCGGTAAAGTACCGCACGATTTAACGCTCGGGCCCTCGGGCCTGAGCCTTGTCGTCTGCAAGACTGCCCGCTGCACCCACTTGCCGACGATCAAAGATTTCCTACAGCTGCGTCGTTTTCGTCAACTTTGGAGTGTTTACAACAATGGCTAAAATCGTCGACATCAAAGGTCGTGAAGTTCTCGACTCCCGTGGCAATCCCACCGTGGAAGCGGACGTGCTTCTCGACAACGGCATCATCGGCAGTGCCTGCGCGCCGTCCGGTGCTTCCACTGGCTCGCGTGAAGCGCTCGAGCTGCGTGATGGCGACAAGAGCCGTTACCTGGGCAAGGGCGTCCTGAAGGCCGTAGCCAACATCAACGGTCCGATCCGCGACCTGTTGAAAGGCATGGACCCAAGCGACCAGAAAGCGCTCGATCTGGCAATGATCAAGCTCGACGGTACTGAAAACAAAGGTTCCCTGGGCGCCAACGCGATCCTCGCCGTTTCCCTGGCCGCGGCCAAGGCAGCAGCACAGGACCAGGACCTGCCGCTGTACGCTCATATCGCCAACCTGAACGGCACCCCGGGTGTCTACTCGATGCCGGTTCCGATGATGAACATCATCAACGGCGGCGAGCACGCCGATAACAACGTCGACATCCAGGAATTCATGGTCCAGCCGGTTGGCGCCAAGTCTTTCTCGGAAGGTCTGCGCATGGGCACCGAGATTTTCCACCACCTCAAGGCTGTACTGAAGGCCCGTGGCCTGAGCACTGCCGTGGGTGACGAAGGTGGTTTCGCACCGAACCTGGCGTCCAACGAAGACGCTTTGAAAGTGATCTCCGAAGCCGTGGCCAACGCCGGTTACAAGCTGGGCACCGACGTGACCCTGGCCCTGGACTGCGCGGCCAGCGAATTCTACGAAGACGGCAAGTACAACCTGTCCGGCGAAGGCCAGGTGTTCACCGCTGAAGGTTTCGCTGATTACCTGAAAGGTCTGACCGAGCGTTACCCGATCATCTCCATCGAAGATGGCCTGGACGAGTCCGACTGGGCTGGCTGGAAGATCCTCACCGACAAGATCGGCGAGAAGACCCAACTGGTAGGCGACGACCTGTTCGTGACCAACACCAAGATCCTGAAAGAAGGCATCGACAAGAAGATCGCCAACTCGATCCTGATCAAGTTCAACCAGATCGGTACCCTGACCGAAACCCTGGAAGCCATCCAGATGGCCAAGGCTGCTGGTTACACTGCCGTGATCTCGCACCGCTCCGGCGAAACCGAAGACTCGACCATTGCCGACCTGGCCGTGGGCACCTCGGCTGGCCAGATCAAGACCGGCTCCCTGTGCCGTTCCGACCGCGTTTCCAAGTACAACCAACTGCTGCGTATCGAAGAGCAGTTGAACGGCAAAGCCAAGTACAACGGTCGCAGCGAGTTCCGCGGTTAAGCGGTAACTGGTAAAAAGACACCGGATTGTGTCGAAAAAATCGCTATAGCGACGTTTTTGCCACTAATCTGATGCCTTATATGCACAAGCCTGGTTCTTCCAGGCTTCGTGCTATCAGAAGCTTCACGTTTTGGCATGGCTGTCTTTTTTCACTGGATACCTGATATTCGATGCGCAGTCCCAATTGGTTGTTCCTCGTCTTGCTCCTGCTGCTGGCTGGCCTGCAGTACCGCCTGTGGGTGGGTAATGGCAGCCTGGCGCAAGTGGCCGAGTTGACTCAGCAGATTGCGGATCAGCAGGCTGAGAACCAGGCATTGCTGGAACGCAATCGGGTGATGGACGCCGAAGTCAGTGAATTGAAAAAGGGCATGGAGACCGTTGAAGAACGGGCTCGCCATGAGTTGGGCATGGTCAAGGACGGTGAAACCCTTTACCAGTTGGCCCAATGATTAATTCGTTACCGGCCTTCTGGGCCGTGATTCCTGCCGCGGGCGTCGGTGCCCGTATGGCCGCGGACCGTCCCAAGCAGTACCTGCAACTGGGCGGGCGCACTATTCTCGAACACAGCCTTGGCTGTTTCCTTGATCATCCATGCCTGAAAGGGTTGGTGGTCAGTCTTGCTGTAGATGATCCTTATTGGCCGAACCTGGCGTGTGCCAGTGATCCGCGTATTGCCCGGGTCGAGGGCGGCGCCGAACGTTCCGGGTCGGTGCTCAATGCGTTGCTGCACTTGCATGCGCAGGGCGCCGACGATGAGGATTGGGTACTGGTTCACGATGCCGCACGGCCGAACCTCAGTCGTGACGATCTGGACAAGCTGCTGGCTGAGCTGGCTGACGATCCTGTCGGCGGATTGCTGGCGGTTCCGGCGCGGGATACGCTCAAGCGGGTCGACAAACACGGTCGCGTGGTCGAAACCGTGGATCGCAGCGTGATCTGGCAGGCCTACACGCCGCAGATGTTTCGCCTTGGGGCGCTGCATCGGGCTTTGGCTGACAGTCTGGTGGCCGATGCCGTTATTACCGACGAAGCCTCGGCGATGGAGTGGGCCGGTTCGGCACCGCGCCTGATCGAAGGGCGGTCCGACAACCTCAAGGTTACGCGTCCTGAAGACCTTGAATGGTTGAGACAGCGTTGGGCCAATCGTCACTGATTGACATTGGTTTTGTGCTGCCCCCAATCGCGAGCAGGCTCGCTCCCACATTGGGCGGTGGCGAACACAAATCTTGTGAGCGCCGGCAAACCCTGTGGGAGCGAGCCTGCTCGCGATTGGGGTAGTACAGACAACCGGCAACTTGTTGACACGCCAGCTAGCTTCGGTATTCCGGCCTTTCAGCTAATCCCTCTTTTAAAAAATCCACCAGCTTGCGCACCTTCGGCGACAAATGCCTTTGCTGCGGATACAACGCCCAAACGGCGGTATTCGGCGGTTGATGCGCCTCCAGCAACGAAATCAACGCACCGCTATTCAAATGCTCCAGCACGTAATAGTCCGGCAACTGACACAGCCCTACACCTTGTAGCGCAGCATCCAGCACCGCTTGCCCACTGTTGCAGCGCCAGTTTCCCTGCACCCTCTGCGAAAACTCCCTCCCGTTCTGTTCCAGTTGCCAGAGGTCCGAACTGCCGATTAGGCAGTTGTGGCGGCTCAGCTCCGACAGGCTGTGCGGGCGACCGTAGCGTTCAAGGTAGGAAGGCGATGCACAGAGAAACATACGCCGCGGCGCGAGGCGGGTGGCGACTAGCCGTGAATCCTGCAAGCGCCCGAGGCGAATCGCCAGATCCAGGCCTTCGTGCACGAGGTCAAGCTGGCGATTGCTCAGTTCGATGTCGATGCGCAGTTGCGGATACAGCCCCATGAAGCGGGTCACCAGCGGCACGATGAACCGTTCGCCGTAAGCCACGGCGCAGGTCATACGCAGCATGCCCTTGGGTTCGCTGGTCAGGTCGCCGACCGCGCGCAGCGCTTCTTCGCGACCATCCTGCAAACGCTGGCAATGTTGCAGGAAGGTTTGCCCGGCCTCGGTCAGCGTGACCCGACGGGTACTGCGGTAGAGCAAACGAGTCTGCAAACGCTCTTCCAGGCGTACAATTTGTCGACTGATATGGGAAGAAGAAACCCCCAGGCGTTGCGCAGCAGCGGTGAACTGGCTGCATTCGGCAACCGCGACAAACTCGTCGATCCCTTCCCAGCGATTTTCGGACATCAATGATTATCCCTGTGCAGCAATAATATTTTGCATTTGCATCGATTATTCATCGTTGAGCCATGTATTACACTCCCTGTCTCGTTTAAATTCACCGGAGAATCACCATGATCAAGTCGCGCGCCGCCGTTGCCTTCGAGGCCAAGAAGCCCCTCGAAATCGTTGAAGTCGATGTCGCCATGCCCAAGGCCGGTGAAGTATTGCTGCGCGTGGTGGCCTCCGGTGTTTGCCATACCGATGCCTACACGTTGTCCGGCGCAGATCCGGAAGGCATCTTCCCGTCGATTCTCGGTCATGAAGGTGGCGCGATTGTCGAGGCCATTGGCGAGGGCGTGACCTCCGTTGCGGTGGGCGATCATGTGATCCCGCTGTACACCCCGGAATGCCGTCAGTGCAAATTCTGCCTGTCGGGTAAAACCAACCTCTGCCAGGCGATTCGCGCGACCCAGGGCAAAGGCTTGATGCCCGACGGTACTTCGCGTTTTTCCTACAAGGGCGAAACGATTTTCCACTACATGGGTACTTCCACCTTCTCCGAGTACACCGTGCTTCCGGAGATTTCCGTGGCGAAAATCGCCAAGGAAGCGCCACTGGAAAAGGTCTGCCTGCTGGGTTGCGGTGTCACCACCGGCATCGGCGCGGTACTCAACACCGCCAAGGTGAAGCCGGGTGACACCGTGGCCATTTTCGGCCTCGGCGGCATCGGTCTGTCGGCTGTCATTGGCGCTGTCAAAGCCAAGGCTGCCCGCATCATCGCCATCGACATCAACCCGGCGAAATTCGAAATCGCCAAACAGTTGGGCGCAACCGACTGCGTGAACCCGAAAGACTTCGATCGTCCGATCCAGGAAGTTATCGTCGACATGACCGATGGCGGCGTGGATTTTTCCTTCGAGTGCATCGGCAACGTGCAACTGATGCGCGCGGCGCTGGAGTGCTGCCACAAGGGCTGGGGCGAGTCGGTCATCATCGGCGTTGCCGGTGCCGGTCAGGAAATCTCGACCCGTCCGTTCCAGTTGGTCACCGGCCGCGTCTGGCGGGGTTCGGCGTTCGGCGGCGTGCGTGGCCGTACCGAGTTGCCGAGCTATGTGGAGATGGCCGAGACCGGTGAGATTCCGCTGGATACCTTCATCACCCACACCATGGGCCTGGAAGATATCAACAAGGCGTTTGACCTGATGCATGAAGGAAAAAGCATCCGCTCCGTCATCCATTTCTGAGGTCCGCCATGAGCCTGGAAAATATCTCCTGCCAGAAAAGCTTCGGCGGCTGGCACAAACGCTATCGCCATCGCTCGGAAGTGCTCGGCTGCGACATGGTGTTCGCCGTCTACCTGCCGCCGCAGGCGGAGCAGGGTGGCAAGCTGCCGGTGTTGTACTGGTTGTCCGGCCTGACCTGCACCGACGAGAACTTCATGCAAAAGGCTGGTGCCATGCGCATGGCCGCCGAGTTGGGGTTGATCATCGTCGCACCGGACACCAGCCCTCGCGGTCCTGATGTGCCGGGCGATCCGGATGGCGCCTGGGACTTCGGCCTCGGCGCCGGGTTTTACCTGAATGCCACCCAGGAGCCTTGGTCGCGCCACTATCGGATGCATGACTATGTCGTGCAGGAATTGCCGACATTGGTCGAAGCCCATTTCCCGGCGTCGGACAAGCGCGGTATCAGTGGCCATTCCATGGGCGGCCATGGTGCGCTGGTCTGCGCATTGCGCAATCCGGGGCGCTATCTGTCGGTGTCGGCGTTCTCGCCGATCAACAATCCGATGGATTGCCCGTGGGGGCAGAAAGCGTTTTCCCGCTATCTGGGAGAGGACCGTTCGAAATGGCGCGAATGGGATGCCTGCGCGTTGATTGCCGAGGCCGATGAAAAGTTGCCGCTGTTGGTCGACCAGGGTGATCGCGACGATTTCCTCGCCAACCAGCTCAAGCCGGAAGCCCTGCAGCAGGCGGCCAAACTGGCGGGTCACCCGCTGACGTTGCGCCTGCAACCGGGCTATGACCACAGCTATTTCTTCATCGCCAGTTTCATCGATGAGCACTTACGGCATCACGCGCATGCTCTAGGTGCCTAATGCAGGTAGAATCACGCCCTGACAAAAATCGGGGCGTTTTTTTATGCGTATTGGCCACGGCTATGATGTGCACCGTTTCGCTGAAGGCGATTTCATCACTCTGGGCGGCGTGCGCATTGCACACAGCTTCGGGCTGCTCGCTCACTCTGACGGTGACGTCCTCTTGCACGCCTTGAGCGATGCCTTGCTCGGCGCCGCGGCGCTGGGCGACATCGGCAAGCATTTCCCGGATACCGACCCGCAGTTCAAGGGCGCCGACAGCCGTGCGCTGTTGCGTCACGTCGTCACACTGGTCCATGCCAAAGGCTGGAAAGTCGGCAACGTCGATAACACCATCGTCGCCCAAGCGCCGAAAATGGCCCCGCATATCGAATCGATGCGCGCGCTGATTGCCGCGGATCTTCAAGTAGAGTTGGATCAAGTGAACGTGAAAGCTACCACCACCGAAAAGCTCGGCTTTGTCGGTCGCGAAGAAGGCATTGCCGTGCACTCCGTTGCCTTGTTGCTGCGCGCATGAACGAACTGCAACTGCTCGGCCCGCGGGCCTATGGTGAGCCCCTCGGTACAGCGGTACTGAAAGCCATTGCGGAAGATTTCCAGGTCGACGAAGTCCTCGACATTCCCCTCAGTGGCGAAGGCGAACACCTGTGGATCTGGGTGGAAAAACGTGGTTTGAACACAGAAGAAGCGGCGCGGCGGATTGCCAAGGCTGCCGGCGTGCCTTTGCGCACCGTCAGTTATGCCGGGCTCAAGGACCGTCAGGCGTTGACTCGCCAGTGGTTCAGCGTGCAATTGCCGGGCAAGGCCGACCCTGATCTGTCGGCCGCGCAAAACGATACGCTGAAGATCCTCAAGACCGCCCGCCACAAACGCAAATTGCAACGCGGTGCCCACTCGGCCAACGGTTTTACGTTGCGCCTGACGCAATTCGTCGGCGACAAGGCCGCGCTTGAAGAGCGTCTGCAACTGATTGCCAAACAAGGCATCCCCAATTATTTCGGCGCCCAGCGTTTCGGCCATGATGGCGGCAACGTCGTCGATGCTCGCGCCTGGGCCGCGCGCAAGGCCTTGCCGGAGCAGCGCAACGTGCGCTCGCGTCTGCTCTCCACGGCGCGCAGTTTTCTGTTCAATCAGGTGCTGGCCGCGCGTGTCGCCGATGGCACCTGGCAGCGTGCCCAGGTGGGCGATCTGCTGGCGTTCACCGACAGCCGCAGCTTTTTCCCGGCAGGCGAAGCCGAGTGCAGTGACCCGCGCCTGGCGATTCTCGATCTGCACCCGACCGGTCCGCAGTGGGGCGAAGGTGACTCGCCGGCCACGGGCGTTGTCCATGAACTGGAGCAGGCCATCGCCGCACGCGAAGCGGATTTGCGTGACTGGTTGATCAACGCCGGTATGAGCCACGAACGTCGCATCCTGCGGCTGCCCATTGGCGGGCTGACGTGGCATTATCCCGAGCCTGACATTCTGCAACTGGAATTCATCCTGCCGGCCGGATGCTTCGCCACCGTATTGGTGCGTGAGCTTGTTGATCTGGTGCCGGTGGGGCAGACGGACAGCCCATGCGTATTCTGATTTCTAACGACGATGGGGTAACCGCACCCGGTCTCGCCGCGCTTTATGCTGCGCTGGCGGATTACACCGAATGCGTGGTTATCGCCCCGGACCAGGACAAAAGCGGCGCCAGCAGTTCGCTGACGCTCGACCGTCCGTTGCACCCGCAAACCCTGGCCAACGGCTTTATCAGCCTCAACGGCACGCCCACCGATTGTGTGCACCTGGGCCTCAACGGCCTGCTGGAGCGCGAAGCGGACATGGTGGTTTCAGGGATCAACCTGGGCGCGAACCTGGGGGACGATGTCCTGTATTCCGGCACGGTGGCGGCGGCCCTCGAGGGGCGTTTCCTGAAACACCCCTCGTTTGCCTTTTCGCTGGTCTCACGCCAGGTAGATAACCTTCCCACAGCTGCCTATTTCGCGCGCAAACTGGTTGAAGCCCATGCTGACCTGGATCTGCCACCGCGTACGGTACTGAACGTGAACATTCCCAATTTGCCGCTGGACCGCATCCGCGGTATCCAGCTGACCCGCCTGGGCCATCGCGCCCGGGCCGCGGCACCGATGAAAGTGGTGGATCCGCGGGGCAAGTCCGGTTACTGGATCGCTGCGGCCGGGGATGCCGAAGACGGTGGCCCGGGTACCGATTTCCATGCAGTGATGCAGGGTTATGTTTCGATCACGCCGCTGCAACTGGATCGCACCTTCAATGATGCCTTCAGAAGTCTGGACGGCTGGCTGGAGGGGCTGCGCTGATGGGTCGCGAACAAGACGATATGCTGCGTCGCGGCATCGGCATGACCTCCCAGCGAACCCGGGAGCGGCTGATCCAGCGCCTGTACGAAGAAGGTATCTCCAACGCCAGGGTGCTGGAGGTCATTCGCCGGACCCCGCGCCACCTGTTCGTCGACGAAGCGCTGGCGCACCGTGCCTATGAAGACACGGCACTGCCGATTGGTAACAACCAGACCATCTCCCAGCCTTATATGGTGGCGCGCATGAGCGAGCTGCTGCTGGAAGCCGGTCCCCTCGACAAGGTGCTGGAGATCGGCACCGGGTCGGGTTATCAGACGGCGGTACTGTCGCAACTGGTCGAGCGTGTGTTCTCGGTCGAGCGCATCAAGGTTCTGCAGGATCGGGCAAAGGAACGTCTGGTCGAGCTGAACCTGCGCAACGTGGTGTTCCGCTGGGGCGACGGCTGGGAAGGCTGGCCGGCACTGGCGCCGTACAACGGGATTATCGTCACCGCAGTGGCCACCGATGTGCCCCAGGCTCTGCTTGATCAGTTGGCACCGGGAGGCCGGATGGTGATCCCTGTCGGGGCCGGCGAAGTCCAGCAATTGATGCTGATCATCCGCGAGGAACAAGGTTTTTCCAGGCATGTTCTGGGGGCGGTGCGCTTCGTGCCATTGCTCAATGGGCCACTGGCCTGAGCATTTGTTTCGACACGCTGAATTCTCTTCGATTGCCTTTGTCTTACAGCGGCATCGTTCGGTTGAACGGGATTCATCGTCAGGCAGCAAACGTGTGCGCGACACCGATTCGCCACATTAAAGGTAAAGCGTGCACGGCTCGTTATACTTGCGACAGTTCATTGCCGGACTCCGGTATTTCACATTTTCAGCCACCACAGAGGGAGCGGCGGGTGAGTCTCACAGTCATTGCGCAGCGTATGAGTAAAACGAGCTTTCAGCGCCTGGTGACTGGCCTTGTCTTGAGCACCTTGCTGGTCGGTTGTTCCAGCAACAAATCCAGCGATGTTCGTGTCCTGGACCGCAACAATGCCGCGGCCCAGCGTCCAGCCGTAACCACCGGACAATACGTCGTTCGGCCCAAGGACACCCTGTTCTCCATCGCCTTCCGTTACGGCTGGGACTACAAGGCCCTGGCTGCGCGTAACAACATTGCTGCGCCTTACACCATCCGTCCAGGTCAGACGATTCGCTTTGATGGTCGTACCGATTCAACGTCGACGGCGGTGGTCAGCTCGTCCAGTTCAACACCTTCGTCGTCGAGTAAAACCACGGTCATCCGTCGTCCGGTAAACGGTGCGACCACCAGCACAACGACGGTTTTACCGTCCGTCGCCAATAAGCCAGCACCCGCTCCGTTGCCCCCTCCCGGGCCAGCCCCGACGGGCTGGGGATGGCCATCTAATGGCATTCTGATCGGGAAATTCTCTTCAAACGGTAGTTTGAATAAAGGAATTGATATCGCCGGAGATTTGGGACAGCCTGTTTTAGCTGCGTCTGATGGGACGGTGGTGTACGCCGGGAGTGGCTTAAGGGGCTACGGCGAATTAGTGATCATCAAACACAGCGAAACTTACGTCAGTGCCTACGGACATAACCGCAGGCTGTTGGTTCGGGAGGGGCAGCAGGTCAAAGTCGGACAGACAATTGCCGAAATGGGGTCAACGGGTACAGACCGGGTGAAACTGCATTTTGAAATTCGCCGCCAGGGTAAACCTGTAGATCCGCTGCAATTCCTGCCACGTCGTTGATCGCTTACCAGCCTGTTCCGTCGCGTAGAGGGGACAGGCTCCAGCGTTGCCAGGGATGAAGGCGCCGCTTGAGCTTGAGGTCGAACTCACCAAAGGACTATAACAATGGCTCTCAGTAAAGAAGTGCCGGAGTTTGACATCGACGATGAGGTTCTCCTGATGGAGAGCAGCATCGATACGGATTCGATGTCGAATGATGAAGGGGCGGCTCCACCTTCCGTTCGTGCCAAATCCAAACACTCCGCATCGTTGAAACAACACAAGTACATTGACTACACGCGGGCACTTGATGCCACGCAGCTGTATCTCAATGAAATTGGTTTCTCCCCCCTGCTGTCACCCGAAGAAGAAGTTCATTTTGCGCGCCTGTCGCAAAGTGGCGATCCTGCCGGGCGTAAACGCATGATTGAAAGTAACCTGCGGCTGGTGGTGAAAATCGCCCGGCGTTACGTCAATCGTGGGCTGTCGCTGCTGGACCTGATCGAAGAGGGCAACCTCGGCTTGATCCGGGCGGTGGAGAAGTTCGATCCGGAACGCGGTTTCCGCTTCTCGACCTATGCGACCTGGTGGATTCGCCAGACCATCGAACGCGCAATCATGAATCAGACCCGGACCATCCGGCTACCGATCCATGTGGTCAAAGAGCTGAATGTGTACCTGCGGGCTGCGCGGGAGCTGACGCAAAAACTCGACCATGAACCCTCTCCCGAAGAAATCGCCAACCTGCTGGAAAAACCGGTGGGAGAGGTCAAGCGTATGCTCGGCCTTAACGAACGGGTTTCTTCGGTCGACGTCTCGCTGGGTCCGGATTCGGATAAAACCCTACTGGATACCCTGACTGACGACCGTCCAACCGATCCATGTGAACTGTTGCAGGACGACGACCTGTCCCAGAGCATCGATCAATGGCTCTCGGAACTGACCGACAAGCAACGCGAAGTGGTTGTACGCCGCTTCGGCCTGCGCGGTCATGAAAGCAGCACCCTTGAAGACGTAGGCCTGGAAATCGGCCTGACCCGGGAACGAGTCAGACAGATTCAGGTGGAAGGCTTGAAGCGACTGCGCGAGATCCTGGAAAAAAATGGTCTGTCGAGCGAGTCGCTGTTCCAATAAGGCGCTCACTGCGATGGCATGAAAAACCCCGACTGGCTCGGGGTTTTTTATTGCCTGGCCAGGAGGCCGAATCCCCTCGGGATTTTGGTTTCCTGCTGTAAGCCTTGGCTTACTCTTGCGTAAGTGTTCGTTATTTTTACACTCTGGCAGTCGTCCATGCTGAGCGCCGATTGTCTCTATATTTTTGATTTATATAGATATTTTTTATTATTAATGACGTGTGACAGTTGGGTTTCGCGCCAAAGGGCGATTGATCCAGTCGGGGAAAGGTCTAGTATTCAGGTTGTGTCGACGGACAGACACGTCCTTCATGGATGAGGGAAATGGATATCGCAGGACGCGATTCATCAGGACGATGAAAAGGAACACAGGGAATAGGGAAAAAATGTGGGCGGGTCAAACCGCCCCTTTTTTTTGCCTGCAGAAAAGCAAAAAGGCCCTTGTGGGGCCTTTTTCGCGAACGCGGGGGTAATCAGCGTTCGAGGTCTGCGATCTTGCCTTTCTTGCCATCCCACTCTTCAGCGTCGGGCATCGAATCTTTCTTCTCGGTGATGTTTGGCCAGATATCGGCCAACTCAGCGTTCAGCTCGATGAAGTTTTCCATGCCGGCCGGAACCTCATCCTCGGAGAAGATAGCCACGGCAGGGCATTCAGGTTCGCACAGCGCGCAATCGATGCACTCATCCGGGTGAATCACCAGGAAATTCGGGCCTTCGTAAAAGCAGTCCACCGGACAGACTTCTACGCAGTCGGTGTACTTGCACTTGATGCAGTTGTCGGTGACGACGAAGGTCATTTCTAATTTTCTCCTCAGGCGCGGCTTGCTGCGCCCCTTCTCGTAGGGGTCGCCAGGTTCGGGAGCGATAGTCTGCTGGCCAGGCTATTAGCCAGCAGCATCCCAAACCGCGCGAGATTCTAACAGCTTGCAAGCCGCTGCGTTAGATCCGTGTCTTTAGTGTATAGAGCATTTCGAGAGCACGACGTGGCGTCATGTCGTCCAGATCGAGCTTGGCCAGGTCATCCAGCACCGGGTGCGGCAGGCTGGCAAACAGGTCGCTTTGCAGCGGTGCGGCCGGTTTGCCTTTGGCCGGTGCCGGTGTTTCATGGGGCAGGGCGGTGTCTTCCAGGCGGCTCAAATGCTCGCGAGCACGGGTGATGACCTCGCTCGGTACGCCTGCCAGCTGCGCAACGGCCAGGCCATAACTCTGGCTGGCCGGCCCGGGCAGCACGTGGTGCAGGAACACGATGCGCTCGTTGTGCTCGGTGGCATTGAGATGCACGTTGGCCACCAGCGGCTGGGCTTCCGGCAGGACGGTCAGTTCAAAGTAGTGGGTGGCGAACAGCGTGTAGGCACGCAGATGCGCCAGGCGCTCGGCCGCCGCCCATGCCAGGGACAGACCGTCGAAGGTGCTGGTGCCGCGTCCGACTTCGTCCATCAGCACCAGGCTGCGCTCGGTGGCGTTGTGCAGGATGTTCGCGGTTTCGCTCATTTCCACCATGAAGGTCGAGCGCCCGCCGGCCAGGTCATCACTGGAGCCGATCCGGGTGAAGATGCGGTCGACCAGCGACAATTCGCAACTGGCTGCCGGTACGAAGCTGCCGATGTGTGCCAGGAGCACGATCAAGGCGGTCTGACGCATGTAGGTGGATTTACCGCCCATGTTCGGACCGGTGATCACCAGCATGCGGGTGTTATCGTCCAGGCTCAGGTCGTTGGCCACGAACGGTGTGGTCAGCACTTGTTCGACCACCGGGTGGCGACCCTGGGTGATGCGCATGCACGGTTCACTGACGAAGCGCGGGCAGTTCAGGTCGAGGTTCAGCGCGCGTTCGGCCAGGTTGCTCAAGACGTCCAGCTCGGCCAGAGCACCGGCGGTGTCCTGCAGCGGTGGCAGCTGGCTGATCAGGTCTTCGAGCAGCGCTTCGTACAGCATCTTCTCGCGGGCCAGAGCGCGGCTCTTGGCTGACAGTGCCTTGTCTTCGAACGCCTTGAGTTCCGGCGTAATGAAACGCTCGGCGCCTTTGAGCGTCTGGCGGCGAATGTAGTCGGCCGGTGCCGATTCCGCCTGCTTGCTTGGCAGCTCGATGAAATAACCGTGGATGCGGTTGTAACCGACCTTCAGGTGCGACAGGCCGGTGCGGGCCTTTTCCCGTGCCTCGAGGTCGATCAGGAATTGCCCGGCGTTTTCGCTGAGCGACTGCAGATCGTCGAGTTCGCTGTCGTAGCCGGTTTTCAGCACGCCGCCGTCACGAATGACTGCGGGCGGATTGTCGATGATGGCTTTTTCCAGAAGGGCCGCCAGTTCCGGGTAGGTGCTGGTGATGGTGGCGAGTTGCTGGAGGTGCGGGGCTTCGAGCTCCGTCATTGCCACTTGCAGTTCGGGCAGTGCGCCGAGGGCGTCACGCAAACGGGCGAGGTCGCGGGGGCGGGCATTGCGCAGGCCGATCCGCGCAAGAATCCGTTCGATGTCACCGATTTCCTTGAGCTGCGGTTGCAGCCTTTCGAAGCGGTAACCGTCGAGCAGGCAGGTAATCGAGGTCTGACGCGCCAACAGCACCGTCAAATCGCGCAACGGGCGATTCAGCCAGCGAGTCAGCAGGCGGCTGCCCATGGCAGTTTGGCAGCGGTCCACCACCGATTGCAGGGTGTTGTCGCGGCCGCCGGCCAGGTTGGTGTCGAGCTCCAGGTTACGACGGCTGGCGCCATCGAGCACCACGGTGTCGTCCAGGCGCTCATGACGCAGGCTGCGCAAATGAGGCAGGGCGGTGCGCTGGGTTTCTTTAGCGTAGGCCAGCAGGCAACCGGCGGCGCCGATGGCCAGGGTCAGGTTTTCGCAGCCAAAGCCTTTGAGATCCTGGGTCGAGAATTGCTGGCACAGGCTTTTGAGCGCCGAATCGCGCTCGAAATCCCACGGCGCACGACGACGCACACCACGGCGTTTTTCCGCCGGCAAGTCCTTGGGCCAGTCATCCGGAATCAGCAGTTCTACCGGGTTGACCCGCTCCAACTCCGCCAGCAGGTTTTCCCAACCCTTGATTTCCAGCACGCTGAAGTTGCCGCTGGTGATGTCCAGCACCGCCAGGCCGAACAGGCGCTCATCGCCCAGGACGGCGGCGATCAGGTTGTCCCGACGCTCGTCGAGCAGCGCCTCGTCACTCACCGTCCCCGGCGTGATGATGCGCACCACCTGCCGCTCCACCGGCCCTTTGCTGGTGGCCGGGTCGCCGACCTGCTCGCAGATCACCACCGATTCGCCAAGCTTCACCAGCTTTGCCAGGTAACCCTCGGCGGCGTGGTATGGAATCCCGCACATCGGAATCGCCTGGCCAGCCGATTGCCCTCGGGCCGTCAGGGTGATGTCCAGCAACTTGGCGGCCTTCTTCGCGTCTTCATAGAAGATCTCGTAGAAGTCGCCCATGCGGTAGAACATCAGCTGGTCCGGGTGCTGGTTTTTCAGGCGCCAGTACTGCTGCATCATCGGGGTGTGGGAGGACAGGTCGGAGACGGCTTTATTCATCGGATTGTCAGGAAGCTCGTTGAAAGAGATGGGGCAAAAGCGGGGCAACGGCCGGGCTTTTCCGCGATGGGCGCAAGGTTACCATGGGCGGTCTACCCGACGCAGGCATCACGGCCGGGTGACTCCTTTGCCATTTAAAATCTGGATATGCATGGGTTATGCAAATCGGCATTGTCTTCTTCGGGAAGAGCAAGCACTATGCGCATTATGCAAAAACGCAACGTATCTACCGTATTAAGAGCATTGCTCGATCAGCACGGGATCTCCCCCACGGAGCTTCACCGTCGCACCGGCGTGCCTCAATCCACGCTCTCGCGCATTCTCAGCGGGAAAATCGTCGATCCTTCGGATAGGCACATTTCGAAAATTGCCGACTATTTTTCCGTGAGCACCGACCAGTTGCGAGGTCGCGCGGACGTCGCGTCTGCCGCTAATGCCGGGCGCGCTCCTGTGCATTCGGAACTCAAGGATATAAGTCTGTGGGACGACGATACCCCTGTCGATGACGACGAGGTGTCGGTCCCCTTTCTTCGCGAGGTTGAATTGGCCGCGGGATCAGGAAGATTCGTCATCGAGGAGAGCGAACGCTCTAGCCTGCGCTTCGGCAAACGAAGCCTGCGCCATAACGGCGTGCAGTTCGACCAGGCCAAATGCGTGACAGTGCGGGGCAACAGCATGTTGCCGGTACTGCGCGATGGCGCCACGGTCGGGGTCAATGCCGGCAAGTGCGGCATTGGCGATATCGTTGACGGCGACCTTTATGCAATCAATCACAACGGCCAATTGCGGGTGAAACAGCTGTATCGCCTGCCGACCGGGATTCGCTTGCGCAGCTTCAATCGCGACGAGCATCCGGACGAAGATTACACCTTTCAGGAAATCCAGGAGGAGCCGATTGTTATCCTCGGTCATGTCTTCTGGTGGGGTATGTACGCCCGCTAACACCCCTGCGTTCAGATAAAACCCGCACTTCCCGAGCGGGTTTTTTTCGTGTGCTGAAAACATTGGTTCATCTTTTTGATGCGTTAATGCATTGACTGAATATGCATTGATGCATAATCTATTTGCCTATCTATTCAAGAATACGGAATGACCGTTCACTCAAGGAGGCATGAAATGACCGCTGAGCAATATGCGTTGCTTGACATGCCTCTTTGGCTGGTCATCAGCCTGCCAGTACTCGGTGGCGTTACCGGTGAAATGTGGCGTGCCGATAAAGAGGGCGTTCGTGGCTGGCCCCTTATCCGGCGCCTGAGCCTGCGGTCTGGCTCCAGCATGATCTGCGGCGCCTCGGTCATCATGCTGCTGCACGCCGCCAATGTTTCCATTTGGGCAGCTTGTGCGGGTGGTTGTTTAACGGCGATGGCCGGGACAGACGTCGTTTTAGGGCTGTATGAGCGTTGGGCGGCCAAGCGCATGGGTATCGGTCATGCTCCGTCCGGTGACGTGGAAGATTGATTCCCCGACAGGCCTTTTCCAGAGCCTCTGATTCCTTACATTTTGATCGGTCCTGTAGCTTGCAAGTGCGGTCTGCTCGTGTACGGTTAACCTCATCCCGCCCGATCAGGAGATGACCGTGAACGAAATCACCCAACTCGCCGCCGAACTCGGCAGACGCCTGCAGGTTCTCAATGCCCACGTCACCACGGCGGAGTCCTGCACCGGCGGAGGCATCGCCGAGGCAATCACCCGTATCCCCGGGAGTTCGGCCTGGTTCGAGGCCGGTTATGTCACCTACTCCAACCGGCAGAAAACCCTGCAACTGGATGTCCCGGTGGAGTTGTTCACCACCGTGGGCGCGGTCAGCCGCGAGGTGGTCGAGGCCATGGTCCGGGGGGCGCAGAAGAAAAACAGCGCGTATTTCTCCGTGGCGGTCAGTGGCATCGCCGGTCCGGATGGTGGAACGGCGAACAAGCCGGTTGGCACGGTGTGGCTGGCCTGGGGCGTCGGAGATCAGGTGTTCTGCGAGCGGCAGCACTTCCCGGGTAATCGCGACGACGTCCGCCGACAAACGGTGAAGGCCGCGCTAGAGGGGCTGCTGCGGTATGCCGCGGCAGAAATCTCAAATCAGGGGTAGGCGATCCGGAATCGCTGTGGAATAATACTGGCTACTTATACAGGTGTTGGCCGTCAGGCCTTATTGATTACGTGAGGACTTTAATGGACGACAACAAGAAGAAAGCCTTGGCTGCGGCCCTGGGTCAGATCGAACGTCAATTCGGCAAGGGTGCCGTAATGCGTATGGGCGATCAGGACCGTCAGGCGATCCCGGCCATCTCCACTGGCTCTCTGGGTCTGGACATTGCTCTCGGCATCGGCGGTCTGCCAAAAGGCCGTATTGTTGAAATCTACGGTCCTGAATCTTCCGGTAAAACCACGCTGACCTTGTCCGTGATCGCCCAGGCTCAAAAAGCCGGCGCGACTTGCGCATTCGTCGACGCCGAACACGCCCTTGACCCTGAGTACGCCGGCAAGCTGGGCGTCAACGTCGACGACCTGCTGGTTTCCCAGCCGGACACCGGCGAGCAGGCCCTGGAAATCACCGACATGCTGGTGCGCTCCAACGCGGTTGACGTGATCATCGTCGACTCCGTGGCCGCCCTGGTGCCAAAGGCTGAAATCGAAGGCGAAATGGGTGACATGCACGTGGGCCTGCAAGCCCGTCTGATGTCCCAGGCGCTGCGTAAAATCACCGGTAACATCAAAAACGCCAACTGCCTGGTGATCTTCATCAACCAGATCCGCATGAAAATCGGCGTGATGTTCGGTAGCCCGGAAACCACCACCGGTGGTAACGCACTGAAGTTCTACGCATCGGTTCGTCTGGACATCCGTCGTACCGGCGCGGTGAAAGATGGTGATGAAGTCGTCGGTAGCGAAACCCGCGTCAAGGTTGTGAAGAACAAGGTAGCTTCGCCGTTCCGCCAGGCCGAGTTCCAGATTCTTTACGGCAAGGGCATCTACCTCAACGGTGAGATGATCGACTTGGGTGTTCTGCACGGTTTCGTTGAGAAGTCCGGTGCCTGGTATGCCTATGAAGGCACCAAGATCGGTCAGGGCAAGGCCAACTCGGCCAAGTTCCTGGCAGACAACCCGGACGTCGCGACAAAGCTGGAGAAGCAACTGCGTGACAAGCTGCTGTCCCCTTCGTCGGTAGCAGACGCCAAAGCTTCTGCGGTCAAAGAGACCGAAGACGATCTGGCTGACGCTGATATCTGATCGAAGCAATGACCGCCGTACTCGATACACTCGTCGCGGTGCGGCGATCCGCAATGGACCTGCTCGCACGGCGCGAGCACGGTCGTGTCGAGCTGACGCGTAAACTGCGTCAGCGCGGCGCCATCCCCGAAATGATCGAAACAGCACTCGACCGGTTGACGGAAGAGGGGTTGTTGTCCGAAACCCGTTACCTCGAAAGTTTCGTTTCCTACCGCGCCCGTTCCGGTTATGGCCCTTTACGCATTCGTGAAGAGTTGGGCCAGCGTGGCCTGCAGCGCACCGATATTGAACTCGCCCTGCGTGAGAGCGGAATCGACTGGCAGGAGCAATTGATCGATACCTGGCGGCGCAAGTTCTCCGGGCAATTGCCGGCAGACGCCCGGGACCGAGCCAAACAAGGCAGGTTCCTGGCGTATCGGGGATACTCCATGGAAATGATCAACCGCCTGTTCAGCGGTCGAGGGATGGACGATTGAACTGAAACGGCCCGCTATTTCGATAGCGGGCCGTTTTTTTATGCCTCACGAAACCTTTGACGGCTCCCGGGTGCGTTGTTGTACCTGGGGTTTTGATTGTGCCCAGTTTTCCGGCAGGTTGATGTAGTCCACAAGCTCGCGCAGGCGGCCATGATTGCGGGCGTTGAAGTTGAAGACCAGCCGCGCCAGATGGCTGAATTCGGCTTCGTTGTGTTCCTCGGTGTTGTAAGTGTGCTGATGGAAATGATCACTCAGGCACAGGTCGGCGAAAGCCTCCTGCATGTGTTCGAGTGCGTGGTCGCTGAGTGTGTGATTCATGCGCATCAGGAACTGATGCTTGAGCCAGCGACTGGAGTGGAAGTTGCTGTAGAACTGGTTGATGTGCTCCACCGCTTCTTCGACGCTGTAGACCAGTTTTACCAGCTTCATGTCAGTGGGCAGGATGTAGTGGTTTTCCTCCAGCTGCTGGTGAATGAAGTCCAGTGCGCCTTGCCAGAATTTGCCGCCCGGCGCGTCGAGCAGTACCACGGGCACCAATGGACTCTTGCCGGTCTGGATCAACGTCAGCACTTCCAGCGCTTCATCCAGCGTACCGAAGCCACCCGGGCACAGCACCAGGGCGTCGGCTTCCTTGACGAAGAACAGCTTGCGGGTGAAGAAAAAGTGGAAGGGCAGCAGGTTGGTCGTGCCGTCGACAGTAGGGTTGGCATGCTGTTCGAAGGGCAGGGTGATGTTGAAACCCAGGCTGTGTGTCAGGCCGGCGCCCTCATGGGCGGCGGCCATGATGCCGCCACCGGCGCCGGTAATGACCATCATGTCCGAGCGCGTCAGAGCGGCGCCGAGTTCCCGGGCCATGCTGTAGAGCGGATGTTCCATGGGGGTACGGGCCGAGCCGAAAACAGTGACCTTGCGCCGCCCCTTGAATTGTTCGAGTACGCGGAAAGCCTGTTCCAGTTCGCGCAGGGCTTGCAGGGTGATTTTGGCATTCCAGCGGTTGTGGTCTTCCTGGGCCATGCGCAGCACGGTCAGGATCATGTCGCGGTAGATCGGGGTGTTCGGGCTGTTGGGTGAAATCAGCTTGAGCTGTTCTTCGACCTTGCTGATGAGGTCATGGCCGCTTTCTTCAAAATGACGGCTCAGGAGGTCATTCGGTTGGTAAGGCATTCAACTTCTCCTTCTGCACAGAACCCTCGGCCCGACAACGTACGTCGGTGCCACGACACTTCATGTGTCGCTGTCTGCCCAGGCCCATGCCTGGGCGATCTACTTGACCCGAAAGGTATCGGATCATCCAAACAGGCTCTGTTTTCCCTTGGATGAAAGAAACGTTCGCACAACACGACAAGCGACGGCCAGCCCCTTCCCAGCCTGAAAAAGTGAACGTGGATACCCTGAAATCTAGACCTTCACAGTGAATTGCGCTGTCTTGATCATTGCGCCACAAAGTCTTTCCTGGCAACCGCTTATTGACGATTTGCAAGGTGCTTTCACCGCTCGTCTGAACGTACGTCGCATGTGCGGCACTCTGATTTACTAAGTTACAGGTGTCACACGACAGCTTTGCGTCAACGGCAGGGCGCACGGTACAAGCGGTTCAAGGATTTATCGCTCAAACATGAGTGAAGTGCAGGGAGGCGGGAAACCATGACCAGAGTCGTTCTGGAAATCGATACGCAACTGTATCGATTGCTGAAGGCATCAGCCGAGACCCATCAGTTAAGTCTCGAAGAGGAGTGCTGCCGACGTTTGCGCGGTGGCGAACGTCGTTCGCATTACTTGCAGGCGCTGCTGGCGGAGTTGCGCGCCGAAGATGAACAACGACGCGCCAATACCCGGTGATTACTTTTTCTTCTTCGCCGGTTGCAGGCAATCCGATTCCTGGAAGCTCGCGGAGCCGACCGGGCGGTTGGTCTTCACCTCGGTGAAGTCGTAACGCATGATCGCACCCTTGGCCATCAGCTTGCGAAACCCTTCGTTCCTGCAGACAGAAGCTCCCAACTGGAAGTACACGGCTTTCGGGTCTGCACGCATCTTGTCGGCGTGGCTGCTCTGCACGCTCAGATGGTTGATCAGCTGTTTGCCTTCAACGGTGTAGCCTTGATCGAGTATGTCTTCGTTGATCGCTCGTGGAGTGCCGACGCTGCTCTGGGTGGCGACGTTTTGCAGCATTTTGCTCAGTTCCGTGTCTTTCAAGGACGCAGCCTGAGCGTTGAAGGACGACGCCAGCAAAATGGCCGCGGTAGGAACGATAAGGCGCAGCATGAAACTCTCCTGGTTCAGTGATGGGGGGTTGGACCCGTCACGTGACTGTGCGTTCAGTGGCGGCGAATTATAGGGGAGGCAGGCTGGACGGTACAGGCTTGCGCCGGGCGCTCTGGTAAACTGCTGGCACTTTTTACCCTGTCGAGTGTTTTTCGTGTCGATTTCCCTTCTCTGTGGGCATTGCCCGCCATGAGTCATACCCCAGCGCGCTTTGCCTTGAACGCCGTAGCCCGCTTGCGCGATCAGCGCGAGGAGGAGGGCATCAAGCCGATTCAGGCCCGCGGCTGGCGCGCGCCGCGCTGCCGTGACTGCCGGGTGATCGAGAGCCATTGCCTGTGCGCATGGCGTCCGCAGGTCGCTACCCGCTCTGGCGTGTGCCTGATCATGACCAACAAGGAAGTGTTCAAACCGAGCAACACCGGTTGGCTGATCGCCGACGTGGTGCCTGACAACCATGCCTTCATCTGGTCCCGTACCGAGATCGATCCGATGTTGCTGGCGCTGTTGTCCGACCCGCAATGGCAGCCTTACCTGGTGTTTCCGGGTGAGTACGTCGAGCCCGAGCGCGTGACAAACAGCGTGGACGTCGATGGCACGAAGCGCCCGTTGTTCATTCTGTTGGATGCGACCTGGACCGAAGCACGAAAGATCTTTCGCAAGAGCCCCTATTTCGACCGACTGCCGATCCTCAGCCTGCTGCCAGAGAAACTCTCCCGCTACCGGTTGCGCCGCTCGACCCGCAGCGAGCATCTGTGTACGGCGGAAGTGGCGGCGCTGTGCCTCGACCTTGCAGGCGATGTCGCCGCAGCATCGGCGCTGGATGCCTACTTTGATGTGTTCAGCCAGCATTACCTCGACGCCAAACACCAGTTGGACATGAACGTTTCGACCCCGGCGCACGCCGAGTTGATGCCCTATGTCCGGTCGGTCGTCCCATTGATGGACTGATTGTCGCGCATACTGCAATAAAGTGTACCGGCCATGCTGCTTGACCACCCCGGTTTCGCTGGGCATGCTTGGCGCCGATTAGGGTGCGGCCGTAATTTTCAACGCCGTTTTTTGCGTTGAGCGTGCCTTGTCAATGCAGCTCCGTGGCTGTGTCTTGACTTGCTTTGGCGAGGTCCGAATGCATCGGGCGTCCCATGAAAAACAGGATCATTTGAAAAATGGCCACATACGAAATCCTGATTGCCGATGACCACCCACTTTTTCGTAGTGCCTTGCATCAAGCGCTGACCCTGGGCCTTGGCCCGGATGTCCGCCTGGTGGAAGTGGCGAGCATCGCCGAACTGGAAGTGCGCCTGACGGAAAAGTCCGATTGGGATCTGGTACTGCTGGACCTGAACATGCCGGGGGCCTACGGTTTTTCCGGGCTGGTCCTGCTGCGCGGGCAGTACCCGCAGATTCCGGTGGTCATGGTCTCGGCCCAGGAAGAGCCGACCATCATGGTCAAGTCTCGTGAGTTCGGCGCCAGTGGCTTCATTCCCAAATCCAGCGACTTGAGTGTGATTCAGAAGGCCGTGAGTGCGGTTCTCGATGGCGACGTGTTCTGGCCGCCGCAGGCGTTCGAAGCGGTCAGCGTCTCGGATGAGGCCAAGGCGGCCAGCGAAGGCCTTGCCAGTCTGACGCCGCAGCAATTTCGGGTGCTGACCATGGTCTGCGAAGGCTTGCTGAACAAGCAGATCGCCTACGAGCTCAGCGTTTCCGAGGCAACTATCAAGGCGCACGTGACCGCGATTTTCCGTAAACTGAATGTGCGGACCCGGACCCAGGCCGCGCTGCTCCTGCAACAACTTGAGTCAATTTCCAGCCATTGAAGGCTGGCAAATTCACGCTTTTTTGACTTTGGTTGAACTAGCTTTCCCACTTCTTTTTTGCCAGTTGCCCACTCTATGTCACCTTTCAAAGGCCAGACCGGCCTGAAACGTATTCTCAATGCTTCCGGTTATTCGCTGGACGGTCTGCGTGCAGCCTTCACCGGTGAAGCCGCCTTTCGGCAATTGGTGTTGCTCAACGTCATCCTGATTCCTTTGTCGTTCTTCCTGAATGTCAGTCGGGTCGAACGGGCGTTGTTGATCGCGGTATGCCTGTTGGCGTTGATCGTCGAGTTGCTCAACTCGGCCGTGGAAGCGGCCATCGACCGCATTTCCCTTGAGCGGCACCCGCTGTCCAAGAATGCCAAGGACATGGGCAGTGCCGCCCAGGCCGTGGCATTGAGCATGATTGCCCTGGTGTGGGCGGTGATTCTGCTCTAGGCGATCGTCGGCAGCACGATCTCGTCGCTGCGCTGGACCCCGGCGGTGAAGGCGCGGCACAGATCGAGGAACTCGCGCATCGCCGAGGTCTGATATTTCTGTTTATGCCAGATGAAATAGAACTGTCGCGCCAGATCCAGATCCGGCGTTTCGACAGGCACCAGGCTGCCGCGGCGGAATGCGTCGCGCAAAGCCAGCCTGGAAATGCAGCCGATCCCCAAACCTGATTCCACCGCGCGTTTGATCGCTTCGGTGTGCTCAAGCTCGAGGCGGATGTTTAACGAGGTGCGGTGATGGCGCATGGCTTGATCGAAGGTCAGCCGCGTGCCTGAGCCCTGTTCGCGCAAGATCCAGGCTTCGTGGCTCAACTCGTCCATGGTGGCCGTGCCGCGCTTGGCCAACGGATGCTGAGGGGCGCAAAACACCACCAGTTCGTCCTCGACCCAGCTTTGCACTTCGATGTCCGGGTGGCTGCAGTCGCCTTCGATTAGACCCAGATCAATTTCATAGTGGGCCACTTGTTGCACGATATTGGCAGTGTTCTGCACATGCAGCTTCACCTGGCTTTCCGGGTGGCGCTGCATGAAGCTGCCGATCAACAACGTGGCCAGGTAATTGCCGATGGTCAGGGTCGCGCCCACGGCCAGCGAGCCGAAACCGGACTTTCCATTGAGCAGGTCCTCGATTTCCTTGGCCTGGTCCAGCAGGGCGACCGCTTGCGGCAACAGTTGTTTACCGAGGGCGTTCAGGCTCAACCGTTTGCCGGCACGGTCGAACAACTGGCAGCTGCACTGGCGCTCCAGTTCGGTGATCGAGGTGCTCGCCGCCGATTGCGAGAGGTTGAGCAGGCCCGCAGCACGGGATACGCTTTCCTGCTGGGCGACGGCGACGAAGACTTGTAGTTGACGAAGAGTAAATCGCATATCGATATAACCGATAACCCTTATCTTAATAATCCAGTTAACAGATATTGTCGTCGCTATTAGAATGCGATGCAATTGCGCGCCGCAGCGCTTGTCCTAATGAGCTAGCGCAGACCTAATCTCCAGGAGTCCCACGTACATGAGCAACATGAACCACGAGCGTGTCCTCAGTGTTCACCACTGGAACGACACTCTGTTCAGCTTCAAGTGCACCCGTGATCCGGGCCTGCGCTTCGAGAACGGTCAGTTCGTGATGATCGGCCTGCAACAGCCCAACGGCCGCCCGCTTATGCGCGCTTACTCGATTGCCAGCCCGAACTGGGAAGAGCATCTCGAGTTCTTCAGCATCAAGGTGCCTGATGGTCCGCTGACTTCGCAGTTGCAGCATCTGAAGGAAGGCGACGAGATCATCATCAGCAAGAAGCCTACCGGCACGCTGGTACTGGATGACCTGAAGCCTGGCAAACATTTGTACCTGCTCAGCACCGGTACCGGCCTGGCGCCGTTCATGAGCGTCATCCAGGACCCGGAAACCTACGAGCGTTTCGAAAAAGTGATCCTGTGCCACGGCGTGCGTTACGTCAACGAAGTCGCTTACCGCGAGTTCATCACCGAGCACCTGCCGCAGAACGAATTCTTCGGCGACTCGCTGCGTGACAAGCTGATCTACTACCCGACCGTGACCCGTGAGCCGTTCGAGAACGAAGGTCGCCTGACCGACCTGATGCGCAGCGGCAAGCTGTTCAGCGACATCGGTCTGCCACCGATCAACCCGCAGGACGACCGCGCCATGCTGTGCGGCAGCCCGAGCATGCTCGACGAGACCAGCGAAGTGCTGAACAGCTTCGGCCTGAAGGTTTCGCCGCGGATGCGCGAACCAGGTGATTACCTGATCGAGCGTGCGTTCGTCGAGAAGTAAGCAGCCGCTCAACGGCTCTGCTTTCCCGCAGTTGTTTCTGTCGTTCAGCTTATTGCGGGAATGACTTCCAGGATGCGGATCAGCTCTGGTGTCGGATAGTGCCAGCGCACATCGACATCCCAGAACTGCGCGCCGTACTCCCGCTCGGGTGCAGGCGTTTGATAGGCCGGGCGTGGATCTTGCGCCAGGCATTGCTCGATCAACTCAACCAAAGGCTCTGCAAGGCGCTGGGCATGCTCGTGAGCCTGTTGCAGCGCTGTGTCTGTCCACTGCACGGGGATCAACTGCGGCGCAGCGCTGGCGATGCTGTTGGCGGCGGTGTCGATGATGTCGGCGTAGGGCACGTAGGGTTTGATATCGAGAATCGGCGTGCCATCCAGCAGATCGATGCCCGAGATCCAAAGCCGGCCGGCTTCGACCTTGTCCAGTTTCACCACCGACTGCCCGATGCCATTGGGGCGGTGGGTGGCGCGGGTGGCGAACACGCCCATGGACTTGTTGCCGCCGAGGCGAGGAGGGCGGACCTTCAAGCGAGGCTTTTCTTCCAGTGCCTGGTGGAACAGGAACAGCAGCCACACGTGGCTGACCTGCTCCAGGCCCTGCACCGCGTCCCCTTGATCGAACGGTGCCACCAGTTCCAGCACGCCACGGGCGGCCGGGGCCAGTTGCGGTTGGCGCGGAATGGCGAATTTTTCCTTGAAGCAGGAGCGCACGAAGCCGATGGGGGAAACGCTGTAGGTCATGGTTTGGGGTCGAGGCGGGATTAAGGCAGGCATGATAACCCACACGGCCTCTGGCCCGGTGGCGCCTATCAGTCCGTCATCGCGAGCAGGCTCGCTCCCACATTGATTCGGGGGTGCTCATCTGTTTCCTGTCCACCACAAATCCCCTGTGGGAGCGAGCCTGCTCGCGATGGCCGCACCGCTGATCTAGAGGCTGAACCCGCCATCCAGCGGAATGATATTCCCGGTCATGTAGGCACCCGCGGTACTTGCCAGACTGATCGCCAGCGCCGCCATCTCTTCCTCGCGGCCCCAACGCTTCATCGGGATCAACGCCGTATCCTGCGCCAGCGCCTGTTCATCATTGCCAATGTGCTGGGTCATCTTGCTCGGAAAGCGCCCCGGGGCGATCACATTGACGTTAATGTGCTGGCTGACCAGTTCGCGCGCCAGAATCCTCGACAGTTGGTGCAATGCAGCCTTGCTCGGTCCGTAGGCATACGCCTGCTCGCCGAAGGAGGAAATCCCGGCCACCGATCCAATGTTGATGATCCGCGCCGGATTCGCTTCGGAACCGGCCTTGCGCAGCAGGGGCAGGAATTGCTGGATGCAGTTGAACACGGAGGTCACGTTGAGCTGCATGACCTTCTCCCAGCCCTTGATCGGGTAGCTTTCAAGTGGCGCGCCCCAAGTGGTGCCGGCATTGTTCACCAGAATGTCCAGATGAGTGATCTGCTCGCCCAGGCGGGTGGCCAGTTGCAGGACGCCCTCTTCGGTGGCGAGGTTCGCCGCGATGGCGCGGCAGCGGCCAAGTGCACCGAGTTCGTCAGCGGTTTGCTGGCAGGCTTCGACGTCGCGGGCGCAGACGTACACGGTGGCGCCCGCCTCGACGTAGGCCTTGGCGATCATCTTGCCGATACCACGGGTGCCGCCGGTCACCAGGGCGGTGCGGCCTTGCAGGGAAAAGTAGGGGTGCATGGCGAATCCTGAGAACTGAGGTCTTTACACCCTAGTCGTCAGCCGCCAGAAGCGGAGCCACTATTTTTGCGCGGAATGAGGGGCCATATGGCCCGGCCTTGAACTGCATGCGTGCAGTTCAAGGCCAGCGGGCGTTTATTGCGGGCGAACGCGCAGGGTCAGGCCCTTGAGGAAGTTGCGCAGCAGCTGGTCACCGCAAGGGCGATAGTTGGTGTGGCCGAATTTGCGGAACAGTGCGCTCAGTTCAGGCTTGGACACCGGGAACTCGGCAGCCTTGAGGATCGCGTGCATGTCGTCTTCTTTGAGCTCGAACGCCACCCGCAGTTTTTTCAGGATGATGTTGTTGGTCACCGGCACTTCGATCGGCTGCGGCGGACGGCTTTCGTCCTTGCCGCGCTTGAAGATCACCAGGCCGTCGAGGAAGTGCGCCATGACTTCGTCCGGGCAGCGTACGAAACCTTCCTCGTCTTCCTCTTTCTTGTCGAGGTAGGTCAGCAGGTCGGGCAGGGTCACGTTCATGCCGCCGAGCTTGATGATCTCGATGACTTTCTTGTCGCTGATGTCGAGCATGTAGCGCACGCTGCGCAGTACGTCGTTATGAATCATGTGTGCAGTCCTGATATTCAGCTGTGGGCGTCGCGGCCAGGCGCGGCGCCGAAATGTGTGGCGGCGAGAAAAGTCTTAGAACTTCTCTTTGCCGGACAGGTAGCGCCATTGCCCCAGCGGCACTTTGCCGATGGACACGCCGCCGATGCGGATGCGACGGATGGCGATGACCTTGAGGCCGACCGCCTGGCAGAGCAGGGCGATGATGCCCGGTTGCGGGTTCTTCATGGCAAAGCGCAGGCGGTTCTCGTTCTGCCAGCTGGCCTTGACCGCCGGCAACTCCTTGCCCTTGTAGGTCAGGCCGTGGTTCAGGCGGTTCAGGCCGTGAGCCACCATCTCGCCTTCAACCTCGACCACATACTCTTGTTCGATCTTGTTGGAGTCGGCGGTGAGTTTGCGCAGGATTTTCCAGTCCTGGGTGAACACCAGCAGACCGCTGGCGTTGGCCTGCAGGTCGGTGCTGGCGGTCAGGCGCAGGAAGTGCCCGCGCAACGGTCGCTTGCCGTAGCGGTGTTCTTCGCTCAGGGTTTCGGCGCCGAGGGTGGCCATGGCGGTGTCTGCGTCCATGCCGGCGGGCACATTGAGCAGCAGGGTCACCGGTTCCGGAGCGGTGGCCTTGGCTTCGGGATCAAGCTCGACTTTCTGGGTGTCGACCTTGAATTGCGGCTCGTCGATGACCACACCGTCGACGGTGACCCAGCCGCCCTCGATGAACAGCTCAGCCTCCCGACGGGAACAGCCGACGAGTTCGATGAGGCGTTTGGAGAGACGAATCGGGTCAGTCATGTCAGGGCCGTAACAAAAAGGGGGTGGGCATTGTACCTGCCTGGCGCCGGTTAATCCCGGTTCCATTTACGCCGTGAGGCTTTTTGTGGGAGCGGGCTTGCTCGCGAAAGGGCCATCAGCCTCAACATGTATGTTGGCTGGCACACCGCCTTCGTCGGAACGCCGCCCGGAGCAAGCCCGCTCCCACATTTGATCTGTGTTGTGTCAGCCGTGATGTGAAAGTTTGTGGTTCTGGCGCATACGCATGTGCAACAACGGATACGGCTGCCCCATGCCATCGACTTCCGAGCGACCGATGACCTCGAAGCCCTGCTTGAAGTAAAAGCCGAGGGCTTGCGGGTTTTGTTCGTTGACGTCCAGTTCGTCGGCGTTCAGGTGTTCCAGCGCATAGCGCAACAACTTCTTGCCCAAGCCCTGGCCGCGATGGTCGGGGTCGATGAAGAGCATTTCGATCTTGCCGGCCGCGACACCGGCGAACCCGGTGATGCGTTGGTTCGAATCCTTGGTGCAGATCAGCATCACCGAGTCGAGGTAGCGGGTCAGCACCAGGTTTTTCAGCAGTTCGATGTAGCTGTCTGGCAGAAAGTCGTGGGTGGCACGTACCGAGGCCTCCCAGACCCGGGTCAGTTCTTCGTAGTCGCCGAGTTTCGGCGTGTGGATGACCGAATGCTGACGCATGCCCGTCTGCCCCTTTTGCAGTGGTTGATAGGAATCCTTTCAACCTCAAACAATAGCCGTAAAAAAGCCCCGCATCTCGTCAAGAGAGCGGGGCTTTTCGTATTTTTTACGTTAGATCTGTTCAGCCCACAGATCGTATTCGTCGGCGTCGGTCACTTTGCACCAGACCTTGTCGCCCGGCTTGAGGTTGCTGCCGTTGTCGATGAATACGTTGCCGTCGATTTCCGGGGCATCGAAGAAGCAGCGGCCCACCGCGCCTTGCTCGTCGACTTCATCGACCAGCACTTCGATCTCACGGCCGATGCGCATTTGCAGGCGCGCCGAGCTGATGGCCTGCTGGTGCGCCATGAAGCGCTCCCAACGGTCTTGCTTGACGTCGTCCGGGACGACTTCCAGGTCCAGGTCATTGGCCGGCGCGCCTTCTACCGGCGAGTACTGGAAGCAGCCGACGCGGTCGAGCTGGGCTTCGGTCAGCCAGTTCAGCAGGTACTGAAAGTCTTCTTCGGTCTCGCCGGGGAAGCCGACGATGAAGGTCGAACGGATGATCAGGTCCGGGCAGATTTCGCGCCAGTTCTTGATCCGTGCCAGGGTCTTGTCTTCGAAGGCCGGGCGTTTCATCGACTTCAGCACTTTCGGGCTGGCGTGCTGGAACGGGATGTCCAGGTACGGCAGGATCTTGCCAGCGGCCATCAGCGGGATCAGCTCGTCAACGTGCGGGTACGGGTAAACGTAGTGCAGACGAACCCAGACGCCGAGGGTGCTCAGGGCTTCGCAGAGTTCGGTCATGCGGGTTTTCACCGGCGCGCCGTTCCAGAAACCGGTGCGGTATTTTACGTCGACGCCATAGGCGCTGGTGTCCTGGGAGATCACCAACAGCTCTTTGACGCCGGACTTGACCAGGCGCTGGGCCTCGTCGAGCACGTCGCCCACCGGACGGCTGACCAGTTTGCCGCGCATCGACGGGATGATGCAGAAGCTGCAGCTGTGGTTGCAGCCTTCGGAAATCTTCAGGTAGGCGTAGTGGCGCGGGGTCAGCTTGATGCCTTGTGGCGGCACCAGGTCGATCAGCGGGTTGTGGTCCTTGCGTGGCGGCACGACTTCGTGCACGGCGTTGACCACTTGCTCGTACTGCTGCGGACCGGTCACGGCCAGCACACTCGGGTGTACGTTGCGAATGTTGCCTTCTTCGACGCCCATGCAGCCGGTCACGATGACCTTGCCGTTTTCCTTGATGGCTTCGCCGATCACTTCCAGGGACTCGGCCTTGGCCGAATCGATGAAGCCGCAGGTATTGACCACTACAACATCGGCGTCCTGATAGGTGGACACGACGTCATAGCCTTCCATGCGCAGCTGGGTAAGGATGCGCTCGGAGTCGACCAGTGCTTTGGGACAACCCAGGGATACGAAGCCAACCTTTGGATTGGCCGGCGCAGGAGTGGTGGACATGTCTAACCTCGGTATTTTGTGACGCCGCTTGCCGGGCAGGGCAAAACCGACGGACGGGCGCTTGAACTGCGCCTCTGATCAAAAAGTGCGCAATTCTAGCGATGAGTCGTTCACTTGACCAGCTTTATGCAGGGAAATACGACGAGTGCTGCGCTATGCTTCGCGCCGTTACGCTTTACTGATTTTTTACTGTCAACAAAACGTCTGTAACGTGAAGTAAAACAGCGCATGCTGCACGACAAAGCATAGTGCTTCTTTCAAAGAAGCCCGGGTCTGAGAATCAGGAGTGGTGGATGGGTCAGGCAAGTAGTCAGGCTGCCGGTGCCGAACATTCGGCGGTGAAGCCAATTGGCATGCTGGTCGCGGCAGTCGGGGTTGTTTATGGCGATATCGGCACCAGTCCGTTGTACACCCTCAAGGAAGTGTTTTCCGGCGGCTATGGCGTGCCGGTCAACCATGACGGTGTGCTGGGGATCCTGGCACTCATTTTCTGGTCGCTGATCTGGGTCGTGTCGATCAAGTACATGATGTTTGTGCTGCGCGCCGACAACCAGGGGGAAGGCGGGATCATGGCCTTGACCGCACTGGCCCGGCGGGCGGCGGCGGGGCACGCCAAATTGCGTACGTTGCTGGTGGTCTGCGGACTGATCGGCGCGGCGTTATTCTATGGCGACAGCATGATTACCCCGGCGATTTCCGTGCTGTCGGCGATTGAAGGCCTGGGGCTGGCCTTCGAAGGTATCGACCATTGGGTCGTGCCGCTGTCGGTGGTGGTGCTGGTCGCGCTGTTTCTGATCCAGCGTCACGGCACGGCGCGCATCGGCATTCTGTTCGGGCCGATCATGGTCACCTGGTTCCTCGTGCTGGGTGCGTTGGGCGTCTATGGCATCAGCCAGCATCCGGAAGTCCTGCAAGCGATGAACCCTGTGTGGGGTGTACGTTTCTTCGTGGTCCATCCGGGCATGGGTGTGTCGATTCTCGGCGCCGTGGTGCTCGCGCTGACCGGTGCCGAGGCGCTGTACGCGGACATGGGCCACTTCGGCCGCAAGCCAATCGCTCGTGCCTGGTTCATCCTCGTGCTGCCGGCGCTGGTGCTGAATTATTTTGGCCAGGGTGCTTTGCTGCTGGGCGACCCGGAAGCTGCCCGCAACCCCTTCTATCTGTTGGCGCCAAGTTGGGCGTTGATCCCGCTGGTGGGGCTGTCGACCCTGGCGACGGTGATTGCCTCGCAAGCGGTGATTTCCGGTGCGTTCTCCCTGACCCGTCAGGCGATCCAGCTTGGGTACATTCCGCGCATGCACATCCAGCACACCTCCAGCGCCGAACAGGGCCAGATCTACATCGGCGCGGTGAACTGGGCGCTGATGGTCGGCGTGGTGCTGCTGGTGCTGGGCTTCGAATCCTCCGGAGCCCTGGCCTCGGCCTACGGTGTGGCGGTGACCGGGACCATGCTGATGACCAGCATTCTGGTGTCCGCGGTGATCCTGCTGCTGTGGAAGTGGCCTCCGGTCCTTGTGGTGCCGATCCTGTTGGGTTTCCTGTTGGTAGACGGTGTGTACTTCGCCGCCAACGTGCCGAAAATCGTTCAGGGCGGTGCATTCCCGGTCATCGCCGGTTTCGCGCTGTTTGTGCTGATGACCACCTGGAAACGCGGCAAGCAGTTGCTGGTCGAACGTATCGATGAGGGTGGATTGCCGCTGCCGATCTTCATCAGCAGCATTGCCGTACAACCACCCCATCGAGTTCAGGGCACTGCCGTGTTCCTGACGGCGCGGCCGGATGCCGTACCCCACGCGCTGTTGCACAACCTGCTGCATAACCAGGTACTGCACGAGCAAGTGGTTCTGCTGACGGTGGTGTACGAAGACATCCCGCGGGTGCCGCCAACACGACGGTTCGAGGTCGATGCCTATGGCGAAGGTTTCTTCCGGGTGATCCTGCACTTCGGCTTTACCGACGAGCCGGACGTACCGAAAGCGCTGAAGCTGTGTCATCTCGATGAACTGGACTTCAGCCCGATGCGCACCACGTACTTCCTCAGCCGCGAAACGGTCATCGCCTCCAAGCTCGAAGGCATGTCCCGTTGGCGTGAGGCGCTGTTTGCGTTCATGTTGCAGAACGCCAACGGCAATTTGCGTTTCTTCAATCTGCCGCTGAACCGGGTGATTGAGTTGGGGACGCAGGTGGAGATGTAAGCGACCCACAAAAAGCCCCCGTTGCCATTGCGGCAGCGGGGGCTTTTTTGTGCTCAATGCAAATTCTGAGGCCGGTGGCGATCCCTTGTGGGAGCGAGCCTGCTCGCGAAGGCGGACTGACATTCAGCATTTAAGGTGCCTGAAAGACTGCTATCGCGAGCAGGCTCGCTCCCACAGGGGATGTGTGGTGCACGCAAGAATGAAAAAGCCCCCGCTACCGTGAAGTAGCGAGGGCTTTTGTTCAGTGGGTCCGGATCATTCCTGAGCAGCCGTTTCCTTCGCCTGCCGCTTCTCGATCACATCCACCAGACGCTTGGCCAGCGCCGGGTAGTTCTCGTCGAAGTGGTGGCCGCCAGGCAGCTTGATGGCTTCGCCCACCGCCGTCTTGTCGGTGCAGCCACTCTCGTCGGTTTCTTCTTCGCCGTAGATGCACACCACTTTGGCGGCTGGCAGCTTGGCCATTTCCGGGCCGGTGGCGGCTTCCTTGCCGGCGTTGCCGAGCCAGCCTTCGACTTCGATCTCGAAGCTGCCGGTGCGGGCGAAGGCCAGGAGGATAATGGCGTCGACGCGTTGCTGCTCCGACTCGGCCAGACGGTTGTAGATCGCCGGCAGTACGTCGGCGCCGAACGAGTAACCGGTCAGGATGAAGCGCTTGGTGCCCCATTGCTGCCGGTAGTGTTGCATCAATTCGGCCAGGTCCAGCGCGCTTTGCTCCGGGCTCTTGTGCTGCCAGTAGTAGCGCAGGGTGTCGATGCCGACCACCGGGTAGCCGATCTTGGCCATCTCGCCCGCCACGTCGCGGTCGAGGTCGCGCCAGCCGCCGTCACCGGACAGGAACAGGGTCACGGTGTCGCTGGCCTGACCCGCTGGCACTTCGACCACCGGGATCTGCAGGCCTCCAGCAGCTTTGTCGCCGCCGACGAGGATCTTGCGCAGTTCGTTGTTCAGCACTTGCGGCAGGTTGATGTCGTAGTCGCTGATGCTGGTTTCGGCGTTCGGTTGATCACGCACGAAGCCGGCACTGGTGTCGTCCGGGTTGTCGTTCCACGCCACTAGCCAGTGGCCATGGGCGGCGCTTTTCGGCAGCAGGTGAGTGCAGCCGCCGGGTTTCTCCAGTGCCAGGTCGACCGAGACGGCCTGGGCCTTGTCATCCTTCTGCTCGGACAACCAGCGCCAGGCCAGCACGGCGCCAGGGCCGATGCCGCTGACCAGCGTCGCCGGGCCTTTCAGTTCCCGCAGGCCCGATTGCAGGGCGCGGCTTTGCAGCAGGCAGTCCTTGGGCAGGATCACCTGGACAATCTGCGCCGAAGCACTGCGGCTCAGGGTCATCAATTGCTTGTCGCTGAGTTTCTGGTCTTCGTTGACCGCCACCAGCACCTGGGCGCGCGGCGAGGTGCCGGGGATGACACGGGCCATCGCCGCACCATCGGCTGGAGTCAGCAATTCGAGGGTCGGTTCCGGTGCCGGGCGTTTCAGGTACCAGTAACCGCCACCGAAAATCAGGGCCACTATCACCAGCGTACCCAATACATACCGCAAGGAGCGTTGAATCATCAGCGTTTCACCAATCCGGTCAAGCCGCCCGCGATCAGGGCGGCAGTGTCGGCCAGCGCAACCAGCGGATCAAGTCCGGCGGGCACGGCCATATAACGGGGTTCCCAATCAGGCTGGAACTTGTCTTTGAAGCGGCGCAAGCCCTGGAAGTTGTACAGCTGCTCACCACGGCGGAATACCATCGAGCCCAGGCGCTGGGTCAAAGGTGCGCCGCGGCGGGGTTGCAACCCCGACAACGGCACCATGCCCAGGCTGAAACGCGCGTATCCATGGTTTTTATAATGTTGAATCAGGCCGACCATCATGAACTCCATGGTCAGCTTCGGGGCGTCCGGATGCGCGCGCATCAGGTCGAGGCTGGCCAGGTCATGGCCGAAGGTCTCGAGCAGGTTGGCGAACGCCACCGGGCGTCCTTCGAAACGAATCACCGCGATGCGAAAATGCTTGAGGTACTCATCGCTGAAGCGGCCCAGCGAGAAGCCTTTCTCCCGGACGTTCTTGCCGGTCAGCCAGGCATCGGAAATCACCTTGAGTTCATCCATCGGCGCGTGGCCCGGTTCATGGATTTCCAGGGACAGGCCGTCACGGGTGCCACGGTTCCAGGTGTAGCGCAGGTCCTTCATCTCTTTGCCCTTGGCTTCGAGATCAAAACGCTTGAGGTCGACCCGGGCTTCTTCACCGAGCTTGATCGCAGTCAGGCCGATGTCCATGTAGTACGGCAGGTTCTCTGCGCGCACTTGATAGAACACGGGACGGGCGTGGTGGATGTCGCACAGGTCGCGGAACTGCCAGATCATTTCCGCCCGTTGCTGGCCAGGGCCGATCGGGTCATACAACGCCACCAGGCTGCGACCGCGACGGGCGTACATCAGGAAGGCTTCGTCATTGGGGTGAAACAGCAGCGCCTTGTCACCGGTCAGGGCCAGGCCGCCATCCGGTTGGGCCGATGCCATGAGGATCTTGCTGGCGCGCTCCAGTTCGTCGGGCGTCGGCAGGTGAATGACCGGCCGCGCGGTGCGCAGCAGCCAGGTCAGCGATACCACCACCAGCAGCACAGCGGCACCGAGCAGCGAACGCAGGCCGCGAGGGGCATCGGCGTCGAGGGTGAACTGCCACCAGAGTTGGTGGCTGTACGGAACGTCCTGATAGGCGAACAGCAGCAGCCAGATCGATGCACCGAGCACGCACAGGCTGGCCACCAGGTACAGCGGCGAGAACGGTACTTCAGTCAGGCGGCTGGGGCGATAGAACGAGCGGCGGAATACCCCGAGCAGACTCGCCGTCAGCACCATCAGGCTGGCTTCTTCCCAGTCGAAGCCTTTGAGCAGTGAGAGCAGGGCACCGACCAGCAACAGAATGGTGGTCAGCATCCACGCGGCCGACAGCCGGCGACGCAACCCCTGGGCCAGCAACAGGCAAAGAACGCCGACCAGGCTGGCGCCAAAGTGCGAAGCATCGACCAGTCGATGGGGGATCAGGAAACCGATGTGTTCCAGGCGGGTATCGATTTCCGGGGTGGCGCCGGAGAACAGCAGGACAACACCGGACAGGAATACCAGCAGTGCCAGTATCGGGGCCGCCAGGCCTGAGGCCGCGCGCAACGTCTGGCGTGTCTGGAACAGGCGCTGGCCTTCGTTGATCAGCAATAGCAGGCAGGCCACCAGCAAGGGCAGGACCACGTAGATCAAGCGATAGAGCAGCAGGGCGGCCGCCAGTGGCGCAGCGCCGAGGGTGTCGGAAAACGCCGCCAGCAAAATCGCCTCGAACACCCCGACGCCGCCCGGCACATGGCTGAGCACACCGGCGGCCAGAGCCAACAGGTAAACCAACAGGAACGCACCGAAGGGTGGTGCTTCCGGCAGCAGCAGATAGAGCACGGTCGCGGCGGCTGCTACGTCGAGGGCGGTGATGATCAATTGCAGGAACGTCAGGCGACGCCCGGGTAGACGCAAGGTGCGGCGACCGACCCTGACCAGCAGGTTGTCCGGGTAAGGCTGTTCCGGCAGCCGACGACGGTAGATGCCGATGGCCAGCATCGCAAACAGCACGAGCACGGCGCTCGCCACCACGCCCAGCAACGTCTCGGAGAGCCCCAGGGCGACGGAGGCGGCTGGCAGGTCGCTGAGCGTCGCCAGGGCGGCCAGCGGCGGCAGGGCGCAACCCAGCGAGAGGCTGGCGAACAACGTCATGCGGGCGACTTCAGCCGCTCCCAGGCCATGACGGGCATAGAGGCGATAGCGGACCGAACCGCCCGACAACATTGAAAGACCAATGGCGTTGCCGATGGCAAAGGCCGTGAAACCACCCAGCGCCAACTCGCGCGGTGCCAGGCTCACCCCGGCATAGCGGCTGGCGGACCATTCGTAGCCGAGCAGAATGATGAAGCCCACCACGGTTGCGGCCAGTGCGCCCATCAAGGCGGGTTTCGGAACTTCGAGGATCGAGTCGTGCAGCGCGTAAAGGTCGAGTTCGCTCAACAGGTGGTGACAGGCAATCAGCGCGATCGCGAACAACAGCAGGGTGACCGCCAGGCCAATGGGTTGACGGTATTTGCTCAATCGATCAAGCAGGCGCAGGCGCTCGGCATTGATCGGTTGTGTTGCTGTGACAGTGTCTTGTGAATCAGACGAGTTGGCGCGCATCAATCACCTCTTGGATTGTGCGCGACAGGATGGAGGTATCCAGCCAAGTTACCAATCCCTGTAGAAAAAAATAATCACAAATATCAACGCCTATCACCGGGCAATGGAGACGGCGCGTCATCAGTCGTGAAGGCTTCAGCGTGCAATAGAGCATAGTCTGACCCTGGCGCATGGGGGCTCCCCTAACGGCTTGCTACACAGTGGCAGGTCATTGTTGCGAAAGGACTTTTTCAACAGATACAAAAAAGGCCACTCTTTCGAGTAGCCTTTTTTGATGTTTGGTTGCGGGAGCCGGATTTGAACCGACGACCTTCGGGTTATGAGCCCGACGAGCTACCAGACTGCTCCATCCCGCGTCTGTGTGGCGGCATTCTATAGAGATACGCCGGGGTGTCAACCGTTAATCCTGAAGCAGGTCAAATAAATGTTGAATCGCGGCAAGCGGTCGCATGAATGGCCTAAGTTTCGGAATCAGAACGATTTCCGGTTTCGGTTTCGTTGAGTGTCCAGGTCTTGTTTGGCGTTCGGTGCTACAAAACGAGCGCGCACAAAAAAGGCCACTCTTTCGAGTAGCCTTTTTTGATGTTTGGTTGCGGGAGCCGGATTTGAACCGACGACCTTCGGGTTATGAGCCCGACGAGCTACCAGACTGCTCCATCCCGCGTCTGTGTGGCTCATTCTATAGAGATGCGCTCGGGTGTCAACCTCCAATTCCGATAAAACCTCTTCCTGTTCAATTGGTTAGCGTTCAAAAGGGGTGGTCGACCGGTCTGTGAGGCAGGTAGGACAAGGCCTGCGCGTCTATTGGAAGTAATTTTTCGATTGAAAAAATAAATTCACAATCGACTCTTCCTACGAATGGAAAAGAACATTCAGACTACTGGTGCTATATACAGGTGTCAGTGAGATACTGTTTGTCCGGCACGCCATGACGCCTTTTCTTTGCCATGAACACGGCTTTGCTATGACCCAACGCAAGATCATCCACGTCGATTGTGACTGCTTCTATGCAGCCATCGAGATGCGCGACGACCCACGCCTGGCCGGTAAGCCACTGGCGGTAGGTGGGTCGGCGGACCGGCGCGGGGTGATCGCCACCTGCAATTATGAGGCGCGAGCGTATGGGGTGCGTTCGGCGATGTCCTCCGGGCATGCCTTGAAGCTGTGCCCGGACTTGACCATCGTCAAGCCACGCATGGATGCCTATAGAGAAGCGTCCAGGGAAATTCACACGATCTTTCGCGATTACACCGAGATCATCGAGCCGCTCTCGCTCGATGAGGCGTACCTCGATGTGTCGGACAGTGCGCATTTCGGTGGTAGCGCAACGCGCATCGCCCAGGACATCCGGCGCCGGGTCTCCAACCAGTTGCATATCACCGTGTCGGCGGGCGTGGCGCCGAACAAGTTTCTGGCCAAGATCGCCAGTGACTGGAAAAAGCCCAATGGCCTGTTCGTCATTACTCCGGACCAGGTCGAGGACTTTGTCAGCGGTTTGCCCGTGAGCAAATTGCACGGGGTCGGCAAAGTCACCGCTGACAAGCTCGGCAGGCTGGGTATCACCGATTGCCTGCAGTTGCGCGAGTGGGACAAGTTGGCGCTGGTGCGTGAATTCGGCAGCTTTGGCGAGCGACTCTGGAGCCTGGCCCGTGGGATCGATGACCGTGTGGTGCACAACGACAGTCGTCGTCAGTCGATCAGTGTTGAAAATACCTACGACGTTGACCTGCCGGACCTCAAGAGCTGCCTGGATAAATTGCCCGAGTTGTTGGAGACCCTGGCTGGCCGTATGGCGCGAATCGACAGCAGTTATCGTCCGGGCAAGCCATTCGTCAAAGTGAAGTTCCACGACTTCACCCAGACTACATTGGAGCAGGCCGGGGCAGGGCGGGATCTGGGGAGTTATCAGTTGATGCTGACCCAGGCTTTCAATCGCGGCGGTAAACCGGTGCGGTTGTTGGGGGTCGGCGTGCGGCTGGAAGACTTGCGGGGCGGGTTCGAGCAGATGGAGTTGTTTGAGCGGTAGTTGGGTGGTGAATGTGAGGGCGCCATCGCGAGCAAGCTCGCTCCCACAGGGGATTTGAGGTGTTCACAAATCCAGTGTGGGAGCGAGCCTGCTCGCGAAGCTTTTGGCTTTTAGTTCAGCCCCGGATTCGCCACCAGTCGCTCGCCATTCTGGGCCAGCGACTTCAGGAATTCCGTTTGCAATTCGGGATCATTGCGCGTCAGTTCGATCAGGCTCTGTTCCAGTTCGCTGGCTTCTTCTTCAAGACCCAGCTCCGACAGGCGTTTGACCCGGTGGACCCACTGATTGACTTCGTCGCCTTCGAGATCGTCATAAATCAACCCGTGGGCTTCATAGAGCTTGCTGCGTAAGTTGCTGCTGATGGCCAGGGTGGAATCGTTGTGCACGTTGCCCTTGGCATCCTCAACACGGATCAGCAACCGGCTCAGATGATTGATGTCATGTTCGGCGAACGGGTTGTCCAACAGATTCAGGCGCAATACGCCGTTTTTGTCGGTGGTCAGTTCGAAGGTTTCCTTGCCGGCCTTGACCTCGACCGGGCGCTCGCTCCAGGGCAGGCTTGAGTACTCCGTGCGTTTGTCGCGCTGGACCTCACCAATTGCGGCCAGGTTTTGCTGCGCGCGGCCGTGGGACTGCACGTTCATGAACGGGTTGAGCCCGGCGAAACCGTAGCTCAGCCAGTCCTTGGTCACGCTGTCCGGCAGATTGCCGAGGGCGAACACATTGACCACGTTGGCACCGACACCCGCCACCACGGCTACCGCGCCCAGTGGGATTTCGTAAATCTCCCGCCAGGGTTGGTACGGCGTATAGCGATCGTAATGACGCGTGACTTCGTACTCGGTGACTTCGAAAGTCTTCTGCTCGAGAATTTTCACCCGCCGTTGCGGCAGCTCAAGCACCTTGGGCTCACCGACATCGATCTGCAGGCTGTGATCGAGCAATTTGCGCTCGATCCGCTCCTCTTGCTCGCTGCGTTGCGACATGTGGTTGGCACAGCCGCTGACCAGCAGTGCGCCGCACAAGGCGGCACCACCGAGGCCTAAGGTGTTTCGCTTGAACATGACGTCTCTATATCTGGTATCAGCGGCGGATGCGGGCCTGAAGGAACGACAGCACGTCGGCGACCGGCAGCGCTTGTGCGTCGGCCTCGGTACGGCTCTTGTATTCCAGGTTGCCTTCGGCCAGGCCGCGGTCGCTGACCACGATCCGGTGTGGAATGCCGATCAGCTCCATGTCCGCGAACTTGATGCCCGGGCTGGTTTTCTTGTCGCGGTCGTCCAGCAGCACTTCGAAGCCGGCAGCGGTGAGTTCCGCGTACAGCTTGTCGGTGGCTTCACGAACCTGTTCGGTTTCGTAGCGCAGTGGCACCAGGGCAATCTGGAACGGCGCGAGGGTGTCGCTCCAGATGATCCCGTTTTCGTCGTTGTTCTGCTCGATGGCAGCCGCCACCACGCGGGACACACCGATGCCGTAGCAACCCATTTCCAGGGTGACCGGCTTGCCGTTCTCGCCCAGCACTTCGCACTTCATCGCTTTGCTGTACTTGTTGCCCAGCTGGAAGATGTGCCCGACTTCGATGCCGCGCTTGATTTCCAGGGTGCCCTTGCCGTCCGGGCTCGGGTCGCCGGCTACGACGTTGCGCAGGTCGGCAACGGTCGGAACAGGCAGGTCGCGTTCCCAGTTCACGCCGAAGTAGTGTTTGTCATCGATGTTGGCACCGATGCCGAAGTCGCTCATCAGCTCGACCGAGCGGTCGATGATGATCGGCAGCGGCAGGTTCAGCGGGCCGAGGGAACCGGCACCGGCACCAATGGCGTCGCGCAGCTCGCTTTCCGAAGCCATGACCAGAGGGCTGGCAACGCCTGGCTGGTTGGCGGCCTTGATTTCGTTCAGCTCATGGTCGCCACGGATGATCAGGGCAATCAGCTTGCCTTTCTCTTCTGCGTGCACCACGAGGGTCTTGATGGTCTTCTCGATCGGCAGGTTGAAGCCTTCAACCAGTTGCGCGATGGTCTTGGCGTTCGGCGTGTCGACCAGGCGCAGCTCTTCGGTCGCAGCGGCGCGCGAGGTTTCGCGCGGCACAGCTTCGGCTTTTTCGATGTTGGCGGCGTAGTCGGAGCCGTTGCTGAAAACGATATCGTCTTCACCGGACTCGGCCAGCACGTGGAACTCATGGGAACCGGCGCCGCCGATGGAGCCGTTGTCGGCTTCAACAGGGCGGAACTTCAGGCCCAGGCGAGTGAACACGTTGCAGTAAGCCTGGTGCATGCGGTCGTAGGTGACCTGCAGCGAAGCCTGGTCAGCGTGGAACGAGTAGGCGTCCTTCATGATGAATTCGCGGCCGCGCATCAAGCCGAAGCGTGGGCGGATTTCGTCACGGAATTTGGTCTGGATCTGGTACAGGTTGATCGGCAGCTGCTTGTAGCTGCTCAACTCGTTGCGCATCAGATCGGTGATGACTTCTTCGTGGGTCGGGCCTGCGCAGAAGTCGCGACCGTGGCGATCCTTGAAGCGCAGCAATTCAGGGCCGTACTCTTCCCAGCGCCCGGATTCCTGCCACAGCTCAGCCGGTTGCGTGCTCGGCATCAACACTTCGAGAGAGCCGGCGGCGTTCATTTCTTCACGAACGACGGCTTCGACCTTGCGCATTACCCGCAAGCCCATCGGCAGCCAGGTGTACAGGCCCGAGGCGAGTTTGCGGATCATGCCGGCGCGCAGCATCAGCTGGTGGCTGATCACGACCGCGTCGGAAGGCGTTTCTTTTTGTGTGGCGAGCAAAAATTGACTGGTGCGCATGGTTGGCCGTTATCGATTGCTGATGACGAGAAATGACGGAGCATTGTACGGGCGAGTTCCGCTGGCGTACAGGCATGCGGTCGGTGGTGTGGCAGGAGGGCGCGATTTACTCGGCCCTCTGCGATTCTTCCTGCGTAAAGAGCCTACGATTCTTCGGCGACCGGGGTCTGCACCGGTTCCGGTGTCGGTGTCGGGCCTGCGCGGCGGTTCTCCTGGAACCAGTGCAAGGCGATCAACAGCAGGGTCGGGACGCCCAGCAGGGCGGTAATCAGGAAGAAGTCGTGGTAACCGAATTTTTCCACCATGACCCCGGAGTAGCCGCCGATCAGGCGTGGCAGCAACAGCATGATCGAGCTGAGCAGGGCGTATTGGGTGGCGGAGAACTTGAGGTTGGTCAGGCTCGACAGGTAGGCCACGAAGGCCGAGGTCGCCAGGCCTGAACTGAAGTTGTCCAGGGAGATGGTCAGCACCAGCATGTTCAGGTTGGGGCCCATGTCGGCGAGCATCAGGAACAGGATGTTGGTCGCCGCGGATGCGATACCGCCGATGAACAGGATCGGCAGGATACCGAAACGCACGATCAGCAGGCCGCCCATGCCGGCGCCGACCAGTGTCATGATCAGGCCGAAGATTTTACTGACGCTGGCGATCTGGTCCTTGGTGAAGCCCTGGTCGATGTAGAACACGTTGGCCATCACACCCATGACCGTATCGGACATCCGATAGGTGGCGATCAAGCCGAGCAGCAGCAGCGCTTGCCAGCGGTATCGCAGGATGAAGTCGTTTACCGGCGTCAGCACTGGCGCCAGGCCACGGCGGCCCATGGCCGAAAGGCACAGGGCGGTGAGGGTGGTGTAGAGGATCGCGCGCAGGAAGGCGCGGTCTTCGAGCAGCAGGTCAAGCAGGCTCACGCCCTGGAACAGCACGCTGGCGAAGTCGGTGTTGTAGAACTGGGTGAACATCGCCGGTACCGAAACCAGCAACACGATCAGCACGAAGACCGACGCCAATTGATGCACGAAGCTGTAACGACCGGCCTGCAGTTGCGTGCGCAATGGCACCGGTGGTTCGCGCATGAACATGGAGGTCAGCAGTGCCGGGACCATCAGCACTCCGAACAGGATGTAAGTGCCGGCCCAGGCCGAATGCTTGTAGTTGAAGCCGGTGGAGCCAAAGCCTTCGGCGAAGTACAGCGCGCCTGCAGTAGCCAGCAGCGCAGCGACCCGGTAACCGGACATGTAACTGGCGGCGAGTGCGGCCTGGCGGTTGTCTTCGGCGATTTCCAGGCGATAGGCGTCTACCGCGATGTCCTGCGTCGCTGATGCGAAAGCGACGACGACGGCAATGGCGATCAGCCAGGACAAATGCTTTTGCGGGTCGCAGAAACCCATCCCGATCAGGCCAAGGATGACCAGTGCCTGGGACAGCACGAGCCAGGATCGTCGTCGACCGAGCTTGCCGAGCAATGGCAGTCGCCATTGGTCAAGCAAGGGTGACCAGACCCATTTGAAGGCATACGCCAGGCCAATCAGGCTTGCATAGCCAATGGTTTCACGCGCCACGCCGGCTTCACGCAGCCAGACCGAAAGCGTCGAAAACACCAGCATGTAGGGCAGGCCGGCGGCGAAACCAAGCAGCAACAGCACGAGTGTCGAAGGGCTGGCATAAGCGGCGAGCGCGGCGCGCCAGGTTTTACGGGGCATGGGCTGGAGTCTGCCTCAAGAAATACGGAAACAAAGCGCGCACTCTAACCGCTGTGCTCTACCGGACGCCAGCCATGGCGCTGAATATCAACACGATTATTCAGGATACTGATGCCTTCCATGCGTAATCGTGCGCGCTGCTCATCACCCGAAGGACTGCCCACCGGCAGGCTGATACGCCCGTTTGCACCCAGAACGCGATGCCAGGGCAATTTGCTGTCGCTCGGCAACTGACTGAGGGTGCGGCCTACCCAGCGGGCGGCGCGACCCAGTCCTGCAAGCTCGGCCAGTTGGCCGTAGCTGACGACTTTGCCCTCCGGTACTTGGGCGAGTGTCAAATACAGCGCCGTGCGTCGGATTTGCGCTGCGCTCTCGGATTCATCGGTTGGATCGGTCACGTCCGTCAGTCCTGAAGAGGTTTGCTTTACCATCTGTAGAGTAATTCCTGCGCAGGAAGTTGAGAAATGAACTCAACAGAAATAGTCGGGTCAGTCCTTGTCAGCGCCTTGTTCCTACGGATAATGCCGACTTTTCTCGCAAGCCTGAGCCTGTATTTTGTTTATGTTGTCCAGATCCCTGCTGTGTCTCGCCGTCTTTGGCGCATCCTCTCCCTTGCTGGCCGATACCGTGTGGTTGAAGAACGGTGACAAACTGAGCGGCAAGATCACGCTGTTCGATGGCGGCAAGCTGCTGATCCAGACCGAGTACGCCGGTGCGGTGACGATCGACTGGAAGCAGGTCAAGACCCTGGACAGTGATCAGGAGTTGCTGGTCAAGCAGGATGCCTACAGTGGCGAGAGAGCCAAGTCGCTGAAAGCGGCGGACGCCGGCAAGGTCACGTTGGCCAACGGCGAGGTACCGAAGACGGTCGAGCTGGCAAGCATCCAGCAGATTCTCAAGCCAAAACCGGTGGTCGAGGATCTGGTGTGGAAAGGCAACGTCGATGTCGCGCTGGATTACCAGCGGGCGGAAAACGACACCGATGACTACGGCATCGATTTCAAGACCAGTGCGCGACACGGTCGCTGGCGGCACACCGCTGAAGGTGAATACAACCGTGAGTTCCAGGACGAAGTGGTGACCACGGACAACTGGCGGGCGGAGTACTCCATCGACCGATTCCTGACCGACCAATGGTTTTGGCAGGGGCGCCTGGTCTACAAGCGCGACAAGGTCGAAGACCTTTCCCGGCAACGCACCGTCGGTACCGGTCCCGGCTATCAGTTCTGGGATAACGAACTCGGGGCGTTCTCCCTTGGCTCGCTGATCAACCGCACGGACTATGAATTCTCCGATGGCAGCAAGGACAATTTCTACGCCCTGGCCATGAAGTGGGACTACAACCGCTACCTGGTTGGCAAGCGTGTCGAGTTCTTCACCAATGGTGAGGTCGGCAAGCCGCTGTCGGGTGTGGCCGACTACGCACTCGATGCCGAGATGGGGTTGCGCTACAAGGTGACTGACTGGGCTTCCCTGAACCTGAAGGCGGAGCGCGACATCATCAGCGGCACCGACGATTCGGATCTGGACAAGACACGCTACACCGCAGGGTTTGGCGTGACCTGGTAAGAGCATCAAAAGATCGCCGCCTTCGACAGCTCCCGGGTTGATACTGCAGGAGCTGTCGAAGGCGGCGATCTTTTTTTGCGTGGACAAAACACTCGCCCACAAAAAAGCCCCGCTGTTGAGGGCGAGGCTTTTTACTAAAGCAAGTACAAGTTAGATAACTTGAACTTCTTCAGCTTGCATGCCTTTCTGACCGCGGGTAGCGATGAAAGAAACCTGTTGGCCTTCTTTCAGGCTTTTGAAGCCGTCGGATTGGATAGCTTTGAAGTGAACGAACAGGTCGTCACCGGATTGTGGAGTGATGAAGCCGAAGCCTTTTTCATCGTTGAACCACTTAACGGTACCGGTTTGGCGATTAGACATGGTGTAACTCCTTGAACAAAGATAACTGCGACTCAGGAAGAACCCTGGCCGAGACTGAGTGCAAAGAGCAGGAAAAATTCTTGTAGATGGTTGGATCGAAATTCAACATATCGTGTAGAGATTCTCAGTGACACAAGCAGCACAGTGACGCCACCTTAACCCTTTTTCCTGAACGTGCCAATGCTTCTTGCGAAGGTTTCTCTGTTTTAAGGATCGGCGGTGTGACGGTTCGTCGCCAGCGCAGGTAATTCCAGCCTGTTCGGCGAGAATTGCACCGCGGACTTTGAACCCGGCGGCGCGACCGGTAAGATGCCGGACAGAATTTTTCGACCTCGCTATTCAGGACACCCGCCATGAGCATCAAATCGGACAAGTGGATTCGCCGCATGGCGCAGGAACACGGCATGATCGAGCCTTTCGTCGAGCGCCAGATGCGCGGCAGCGACGATAGCCGTGTGATCTCCTACGGGGTGTCGAGCTACGGCTACGATGTGCGTTGCACCAATCATTTCAAGGTGTTCACCAACATCAATTCGGCCATCGTCGACCCGAAGAACTTCGATGCCGGCAGCTTCGTCGACATCCACAGCGACGTGTGCATCATTCCGCCGAACTCCTTCGCCCTGGCCAGCACCGTCGAATATTTCCGCATTCCGCGTAATGTATTGACCATTTGCCTGGGTAAAAGCACCTACGCGCGCTGCGGCATCATCGTCAACGTCACGCCGCTCGAGCCTGAGTGGGAAGGTCACGTGACCCTGGAGTTCTCCAACACTACCAATCTGCCGGCGAAAATCTACGCGAACGAAGGCGTGGCGCAGATGCTGTTCCTTGAGTCTGACGAAGAATGTGAAGTGTCCTACAAGGACCGTGGTGGCAAGTATCAGGGCCAGCGTGGCGTGACCCTGCCGCGCACCTGAGTCAACCGTCCGGCAAATGCCGGGAATTCCTGAGCGGGCGTACACTCTATGGGGTGTACTGTTCCGATCCGCGCAAGGCGGGTCGGGTCATCGCTCAGGAGTGCCGAATGAAGATCGATCCGCGAATCAGTGCCGAACTGGCAAGGCTTGAACCCAATCAGGTTGGCATTCTGGCCTGGTCCTTGTTGGCACATCCGCCCGTCAGCATGGCAGGGGGTATCCCCGGCCAGCCTGATCCTGATACCCCGAACGAACAGCCTAATGAACCGGGCGAGCCTACGCTGCCGGATGAGCCGCCGCCTGCGCCTGTTGTCTGATTTTCGATTTCCGCTACCCATGGCCGGTGAACTGCGGTTGTCGTCTTCAGCAAGCAGGCGTGCAATCAATCAGCCTGCACATATTCGGAAGTAACTGTGTCTGTCGTGGAAACCAACTGACGGGCACGGCTGTGGTTCTATTCAGGAGCTGCGTGCCCTTGGGCCGTTAGCAGAGGGCGTCAGGCAGTTAACTTCGAATATGAAAAGGAACATTCAGATGAGCGCAAATCGATCGGGACATTTGAGTGCCGATGTAATCACGACAGACGGCTCCATGCAGTTTCGCGTAACGGATGGACTCGATTTCTATCAGCGGTCAGACATTCATTGCATTGAGGCGGATAACGGTCAGGGGACTGCGTTCTACGTGTACTTGCCGATGAGCATCCAGAGTGGCAGCTTCAGCCTGGGGCTCAACGAGGGATCTCCCATGGTCATCCATGTGATCGGCAACTCGGAGGCAGAGCTTTACCCAGGAACGCTCGAGTTGACGGTGGGAGGTGACGCGCAGTTTGCCGGGCGCTTCAGTGGGACGGACGCTAATGGTCTGCAAGTGGAAAATGGCAGTTTCAGGCTGGAAAACGAGGCGGCGGCATAGCGGTTGACTGATGTTGGAAGCCGGCAACCCGGCTTCCACTTCTCCTCCCGGCGGCTATTTCAGGTTGCCACTCAGGAACTGCTTCAACCGCTCGCTTTTCGGATTGCCCAGCACCTCTTCCGGCGCGCCTTCTTCCTCAACCAGGCCCTGGTGCAGAAACAGCACCTGGCTCGACACTTTGCGGGCGAAGCTCATTTCATGGGTCACCATGATCATGGTCCGGCCTTCTTCGGCCAGGCCCTGGATCACCTTGAGCACTTCACCCACCAGTTCCGGGTCCAGCGCCGAGGTCGGTTCGTCGAACAACATGACTTCCGGCTCCATGGCCAGTGCGCGGGCAATCGCTACCCGCTGTTGCTGACCGCCGGACAGGAAGGCCGGGTATTGGTCCGCCACACGGGACGCCAGCCCCACCTTGTCGAGGTAGCGCCGGGCGCGGTCCTCGGCTTCTTTCCTGTCGCAGCCCAGCACCCGGCGCGGGGCCATGGTGATGTTTTCCAGCACCGTCATGTGGCTCCACAGGTTGAAGTGCTGGAACACCATGGCCAGGCGGGTGCGAATCCGCTGCAGTTCATCGGCGTCGGCCACGTGCATGCCGTGACGATCCTTGATCATGCGGATGTTCTGCCCGTCGAGGCTCATGGCGCCGTCGTTGGGTTGTTCCAGGAAGTTGATGCAGCGCAGAAAGGTGCTTTTACCCGAGCCGCTGGCGCCGATCAGGCTGATGACGTCGCCGGTCTTGGCCTTGAGCGAAACACCTTTGAGAACTTCATGGTCGCCGTAGCTTTTATGCAGGCCTTCGATGGTCAATTTGTACATGGGGCGTGCATCCTCAAGGCGAAAGTAGATAGCCGCTGCGATAGGCTTCGGTGCCCGCGACGTGGGCGATCACCATGCCGGCAGTGGCCATGCGGCGCAGCGAACGGGCGTACATCAACCCGGCGGCGGAGCAGTGAACGGGGGTGACGCGATCGTTGATCGGATCAATGATCTCGGCGATCAGTTGCCCGGCTTCCAGGTACTGGCCCGGCCGCGCGGTGAACACCAGCAGGCCGCCGACGGGCGTGGCCACCGGTTCTACACCGGCCAGCGGTGTCGCCGGATAGGGCAGGTCAGGCATGGGCGCGGGTTCGCCGGCGATCGCGCCGAAATGGATCAGGTAATCGATCAGTGCCTGGCAATCGAGGCTCGCCAGCGGGTGATTGACGTCGCCCTGACCGCGCAATTCGACGGTCACCGAAAAACTGCCCGGCGGAATGTCGAAGTGCTCGCCGAAGCGCTCCTTCAACTGCCACCAGAGCAGGGTGAAGCATTCGTCGAACGACTGACCGCCGGAATCGGTTGCCAGCAGGCTGGCTTCGGCGCCGATATAACGGGCCAGCGGCTCGACCTGCGGCCAGGCATCCGGCGTGGTGTAGAGGTGAGCGACCGCTTCGAAATCGCAATGCAGGTCGAGCACCATATCGGCGTCGCAGGCCAACCGTTGCAGGGTCAGGCGCTGGGATTGCAATTGGGTGGCGGCGCTCTGCCGGGCCAGCGCATCGCGCAGGCTGCTGCGGATAAGTTGCAGGTTGTGCTGCGGATCGTCACCGAGCTTGCCCTCTATCACGTTGCCGACTTCCTCACTGAGGTCGACGAACCAGCGGTTGAAGTTCTGGCCGCTTTCCAGCTCGTAGCGGCCCAGCGGCACATCCATCAGCACCTGTTCCAGGCCCACCGGGTTGGCGATGGGCACCAGCACGATTTCGCTGCGCAGGCGTCCGGCGGCTTCCAGCTCCGCCAGGCGCTGCTTGAGGTGCCAGGCCACCAGCATGCCGGGCATTTCGTCGGCGTGCAGGGAGGCCTGGATGTAGATCTTGCCGTTGGCCGGTTGAGGGCCGAAGTGAAAACTGTGGATCTGTCGTGCGGTCCCCGGCAGCGGGGCCAGCAGGTCATGTTTCAGGTGGCGCATCTGTTGTTTCCTGAAGCAGGTTGAGTGCTAGTGGGTCGGCCCGAGGAAGGCCAGCCATCGGCGTTCGGCGAGGCGGAACAGACCGACCAGCGCAAAAGTGACGGTCAGGTAGATCAGCGCGGCGATGCCGAACGACTGGAAGGTCAGGAAGGTCGCCGAGTTGGCGTCCCGAGCAACTTTGAGTACGTCCGGGATGGTCGCGGTGAAGGCCACGGTGGTCGAGTGCAGCATCAGAATCACTTCGTTGCTGTAGTACGGCAACGAGCGACGCAATGCCGATGGCATGATCACGTAGGCATACAGCTTCCAGCCGGTCAGGCCGTAAGCCTTGGCCGCTTCGACTTCACCGTGGTTCATGCTGCGAATGGCCCCGGCGAAGATCTCCGTGGTGTAGGCGCAGGTGTTCAGGGCGAATGCCAGGATCGTGCAGTTCATCGCATCGCGAAAGAATGCGTCCAGTACTGGCTGGGCCCGAATGGCGGCCAGGCTGTAGATCCCGGTGTAACAGATCAGCAGCTGGATATAGAGCGGCGTACCACGGAACAGGTAGGTATAGAACTGCACCGGCCAACGGATGTAGAAGTGCGGCGATACACGGGCGATGGACAGCGGGATCGACACGATGAAACCGATGAAGATCGACGCGCTGAGCAGCCACATGGTCATGGCCAGGCCGGTGATGTTGCTGCCGTCGCTATAGAGGAAGGGTTTCCAGTATTCCTGCAGGAGTTCGATCATCGTACGGCCTCCCGGGTCCCGGCGGAGTAACGACGTTCGAGCCAGCGCAGGATGACGTTGGACGCGCTGGTGATCACCAGGTAGATCAGCGCGGCAAGCACCAGGAAATAAAACAGCTGATAGGTACTTTTACCGGCGTCCTGGGCAGCCTTGACCAGGTCGGCGAGGCCGATGATCGACACCAGGGCCGTGGCCTTGAGCATCACCATCCAGTTGTTACCGATACCCGGCAGGGCATAACGCATCATCTGCGGGAACACCACGATCCAGAAACGCTGGCCGCGCTTGAGACCATAGGCGGTGGCCGCTTCGACCTGACCCCTTGGGACCGAGAGAATCGCGCCACGGAAGGTTTCAGTGAAATACGCACCGTAGATGAAGCCAAGGGTGATGACCCCGGCGCTGAACGGGTTGATCTCGATGTATTCCCATTCCATGTAATCGGTAAACGAGGTCAGCCAGGTTTGCAGGCTGTAGAAGATCAGCAGCATCAGGACCAGGTCCGGAACGCCGCGAATGAGTGTGGTGTAGAGCTGGGCAGGCACGCGCATCAGTTTGACTTTTGACAACTTGGCACTGGCGCCGAGCAGCCCGAGCAACACGGCCAGCAACAGCGACAACGCCGACAACTGGATCGTCATCCAGGTGCCTTGCATCAGCAGCGGACCGAAGCCCTTGAGGCTGAAGGCAGAGAGCCCCAGATTTTCTAATAAGGTTTCGAACATAAATCAGCAACCTGATCGGATGAAAAAAGCGCCCATCGAGAGATGGGCGCCGGGCATTATTTGCCGCTGTACAGATTCAGATCGCCAAAGTGTTTCTTCTGAATGGTGGCGTAGGTGCCATCATCGTGTAACGCTTTGATACCTTTATCCAAAAGTGCTTTCAGCTCGGTGTTACCTTTCTTAATACCGACCGCTGTTTTGGCAGGCAGCAGTTCGCTGTCGACGGGCTTGCTGACTTCGTAGCCTTCACCTTTTGGTGACTTCAAGAAGCCCAGTTCGGCTTGCAGCATGTCTTGGATCGCTGCGTCGAGACGGCCGGAAGTCAGGTCGGAATACACCTGATCCTGATTCTGATAGGCCTGGGTTTTCACGCCGGCCTTGTCGAGAACGGCTTTGGCGTAGGCTTCCTGGATGGTGCCTTGCTCGTAGCCTACGGTTTTGCCCTTCAGCGAAGCGACGTCCTCGGTCAGGCCGGAGCCTTTCTTGAACACGTAGGCGGTTGGACCGGAGAACAACTCGCTGGAGAAGTCGATGACTTTTTCACGGGCCGGGGTAACGGTCATCGACGAGATCACACCGTCGAATTTATTGGCTTTCAGGCCCGGAATCATGCCATCGAAGTCACTTTCGACCCACTTGCACTTGACCTTCAGCTCGGCGCAGATCGCGTTCCCCAGATCGATGTCAAAGCCTACCAGGCTGCCATCGGCCGCTTTCGACTCGAACGGTGCGTAGGAAGGGTCAACGCCGAAACGCAGTTCTTTGTACTCCTTCGCCATGGCGGAGCCAGCAGCCATGCACAACGCCAGTGCAGAAAGGGTCAGCAATGCTTTTTTCATTATTCAATCCCTAAAAACCAATATGAGCGCTTGTGGCGCAGAATTATTGTTACTGGAAAGCGTAAGACCTGTTGAAAGTAGCAATTTCCGAACCAGAGTGCCGAACAAGCGTTTTAAAAGGTGCTTGGAAATGGCCGGAGACAGATTTATGCACGAAAACGGGCGCAGGGAAATGGGTGCACCAAATCATCTCGCCACAAAAAACGGTTTGACTGAGCAGGGTCACCAGGCTCTCTACCTCGTCGACTTGTCCTTGCGCCATCGCGAGCGAGTAAAGGGCTGGGTTACTTTCCTGGAGTCAGCGTCAACCGCGCCTTGCCATAGGCGTTGTCGAAGTTCTGCGGCTGCATCGGCAGGCTCATGTACTGGCCCTTGAGCCACGGTTCGATGCTGTTGAGGTAATTCGGGCTGGCCGGGTTGCCGGATTGACCGGTGCCGTTCTGCGCCATCAGCGGTTCGGACTGGCCGAAGTCGACGAAAAAGCGCATCGCTGGCGCCAGCGTGGTGTTGAAGTCCTGGCCCCAGGCGAAGGCGGCGGTGTTGAGCGTGGTGTGATCGCCACCGGCCGGCAGCGGTCCGCGTACGGTCTGGCCGCTGCTGTTTTTCCATTCATAGCGATGCAGTTTGCCCCACTGCCAGGCTTTGTGATCGCCGCCCAACTGGCTGTCGCCGGCACTGATCGCGGCGGCGAGGCTGCGAGCGAGGATCGCCGGTTTGTCTTCTTTCTGTGCGGTGCGCACGTCATCCCAGAACGGGCTGTCCTCACGCCCGAGTAAATGATCGGCCTGGGCCGCGTAGGACAGCTTGCCGTCGGCGACAAAGGCTTTCCACGCCGGGCTGCTTTGCGTGCCCAGTTCGTCGAGGAAGATCTGCCGGGTGCTTTCCTGCAGGAACAGTTCGTAGATAGCCGCATCGGTGGAGGTCGGGCCGAGCTTGCCGTCGAACGCCATCAAGCGGCTGTAGGCTTCGTGTGCCTTGGCGCGATCGGCCGCCGGCAAGGCGTCCATGGCTTGTTTGAGCGGCTGGGCCATGCCCGGCGCTTCGAACATTTTCTTCAGCTTGGCAGCGAAAGTGGTGGTCTGGTCGTATTGCATGGCGATCAGGCTGCGGCTGTCGTGTTTGCCTGCGCCGGCCAGTTCGGCCAGGCGCTCGCCACGCTCCGGAGCTGCCCAGGAGTTGGACAACTGCATGCCGTAGCCATGGGGAATGACCCGCTGGTTGGCGGTGCCGAGCCAGCCCTGGGCCGGGTCCTGGTCGTACGGGTGCAGCATCGGGTCGGCGTAACCGTCCCAATCGTATCTACCTTCCCAGCCCGGCGAGGGCAGCAGGCCTTCGCCTTCTCGGCGGTTCGGGTAACGACCGGTGACTTGCCAGCCGATGTGGCTGGCATCGGCGAACACCAGGTTCAGCGCAATGGCGCGGATTTCGCGGCTGGCATCCGAAGCTTTCTCGACGGTCTGGGCGCGGGACAGGTCGAAGAACGCGTCCAGGGTCTTGTCGTCGGTGAAGTTCGGCGTCTGCAAGGCCAGGCCGAAACCATTGGCCAGCGTGGTGCCCTGGGCGCTGTTGAGCAGCGGGCCATGGCGGGTTTCGTACACCGCTTCGCGAATCGACCGCTGGCCTTTGACGAAATAGGTTTCGTTGCGCACGATCGCCGGCTGCCACTTCCCGGCGTTTTCGTAGGTAAGCCCGCTGCCCTGGCGCTTGATCTTCTCCAGGAACAGGTCCTGGTTGTCGCCCATCACGGACGTCATGCTCCACGCCACCTTGCCGTTGAAGCCGCCAAGCACCATCGGCAGGCCCGCGATGGTCACGCCGGACGCCTGATATTTCGGCGTGCGAATCTGCACGTAGCTGAACAGCGAAGGCACGCCCAGCGGGCCGTGACTGTCACTGGCCAGCAGGCTTTTGCCACTGCGGCTGCGTTGCGGGGCGATGGCCCAGTTGTTCGACGAGGTGGCGCCCAGCAGGTTGAGGTCCGACAGTTGGCCAGTGGCCTTACTGAGTTCGGCCAGCCCCGGTACTTGCCCGTTGAGTTTGAGGCCTTGCAGTTTTTCGCTTTCGGCGGCCGGCAGTTTTTCGTCGGGAGCCGACGGCGTCAGCCACGCCAGTTTGTCGGTGGTAACGGTCTGGGCCAGTACCAGCGAGGAAATTTCTTCCGGCAGGTTGGTCGACTGGCTGAAGTTCAACAGGCAGAAAATCAGCGCCGAATCTTCCGGCTGCCAGTACTCAGGCTTGTAGCCGGTGGCTGCCAGATCCGCCGGCAGTTTGTCGCGGTAGCGGAACAGGTAGGCGTTGACCCCGCGCGCATAGACTTCGAAGAAACGCTTGAGGCGCGGCGAAGAAGCCTTGTACAACTCGCCTGCACTTTTCTTCAGGTTGACCGCCCGCATGTAACGGTCGGCATCCAGCAGTTCGGCGCCGTGCATCTCGGCCAAACGGCCCTGGGCCAGCAGGCGCTGGGTGGCCATCTGCGTGATGCGGTCGCTGGCATGCACGTATCCGAGGGTGAACAGCGCGTCGTGGAAGCTGTTGCTTTCGATCAGCGACATGCCCATGGCATTGCGACGCACCGAAACGCTCTGCGCCAGGCCCTTGAGCGGTTGTACGCCGGAGGTTGGCGGGAGGGTGTCCTGGGCGTTGAAGTTCTGACAACCGGTCAGGCTCAAGACACCGGCCACTGCTGCGGCAACGCCGAACCGGGGTAGAAAATGAGTAAGGGCTGGCGAGGCCATGGCAAAGCTCCTGCGGGGGTAGAGGCGGCGCGAAATAAAGGCGCTACGTTAGTGAGCGGGAGGTGGCCGCGCAAGCGGGGTACAAGGTTATTTCAGGATTTGTCTGATAAACCGGAAAGATCGCAGTCTTGCCAGTCGCAATGGGGGATGTTGAAGTGCGACACGCTCAACAATCCTGGAGAAAAGTCGGCATGGAGCTCAAGGCAAACGCGGCACTGATCATCATCGATCAACAAAAAGGCATCCTTCACCCCAGGCTCGGCCGCAGGAATAACCCTCAGGCTGAAGAGCGCATGCTGGAGTTGCTCAGCCATTGGCGGCGCACCGCCCGGCCGGTGATCCATGTGCAGCACCTGTCCCGCTCGGAAGACTCAGTGTTCTGGCCGCAGCAGTCGGGGGTGGAGTTTCAGGAACGGTTTCAGCCAATGGCCGGTGAACGCTTGATCCAGAAGCAGGTGCCGGATGCGTTTTGTTCAACCGGGCTGGAGGCGCAGTTGCGCGAGGCGGGAATCGGGCAGTTGATCATCGTGGGTGTCGCGACGCACAACTCGGTGGAATCCACGGCGCGTACCGCGGGCAACCTGGGGTTTGATACGTGGGTGGCCGAGGATGCGTGCTTTACCTTCGACAAGGCTGATTTTTTCGGCCATGCCCATAGCGCCGAAGAGGTGCATGCGATGTCGCTGGGGAATTTGCATGGTGAGTATGCGACGGTGGTCAGCAGTGCACAAATTCTGTCAGCCGACTAAGTGCCTGTGGGAGCGAGCTTGCTCCGGGCGGCGTTCCGACGATGGCGTCAGGTCTGTCGACCTCTATGTTGAATGTGATAATGCAATCGCGAGCAGGCTCGCTCCCACAAGGGATCTGCATTCACAGGACAGTTGTCTGGCGCAGTTTAAATGTGGGAGCGAGCCTGCTCGCGAAGGCGATTCAACAGGCGAAGCAAGCCTTCGCCCGAAGCATCAAGCGCCGTGGCACTTCTTGAATTTCTTGCCGTTGCCGCATGGGCACGGATCGTTGCGGCCGACGTCTTTCAGGGCGTTGCGCACCGGTTCCTGGTGAGCGTGGCCGCAGTTCGGACCGTGGACATGGCCGTGGTCGTGATCATGGTGGTGATGGTCATGATCATGATCGTGGTTGCAGTCAGGGCCGTGGACATGGGGTTGCTGGGTCATCGGTGTTGCTCCGGAATTAAATCGGCGGCGATTATCACGCCATTGCGCGTCAGGTGCACGTAGTGGGCGATGAATATACCGGTTTCCAGTTCACCTTCCAGACGATAGGGAATGGGCTGATCGGATTTTTTCAGCAGTTTGGCCATTTCACGGACCTTGGACCACAGGTTGGTGCGGATTGGCACCTTTAAGTAAGCGCTGTGCCTGGGGCCGATGGTGAACCAGTGTTCGTACTCGCCGTCGGCCAGCAGTATGTCACCCAGGTGAACGCGGTACTCCAGACTGCGCACCGTCAGGTCGCTGTCGTTGGGGTTGTCGATGCGAAAGTGCAGGAGGAATTTCTGTTCCAGCAGTTTGGCGCTGACCACCTCGATCTTCACCAGATGGACCTCGGGGTCCGGCAAGTCGTCGCCGAACCACGATGCACAGCCACCGAGTCCCAGTGTCAGGAACAGCGTGAGCAGGCAGAGTGCGCAGCGGCGGAGGATCATCGTGGTGTTTCTCCCTTGAGCCCTAGTCTAGACCCAAAGGATCGCAGCCTTCGACAGCTCCTGCATGGCGGGCAGTCTATGCATGCCCTAACTGCTGAAGTATCCCGCACAACACTTTTTGAACTTCTGCCCACTGGCACACGGGCAGGCGTCATTGCGCCCGAGTTTGAGTTGCACGGTGGGGTCGATGAAATACCAGCGCCCGGTGTTCTGTACGAACGATGAGCGCTCTCGATGACTGTGTTCGCCATTGCTGTCGTGCCAGCGCGCAGTGAAGGTCACGAAAGCGTGTTCAGGCTGGCCGCCCAGCACTTCGGAGCTTTCCACCTCAAGGCCCAGCCATGTGCTTTGCGTGCTCCAGTCGCTAATCGATTGACGGTCGAGGCCGGCCTGTTGGGCGGGCAGAGTGGTGGCCACCAGATAGTCGATCAACCCCAGCACATAGGCGCTGTAGCGCGAGCGCATCAAGGCTTCCGCACATGGTGCCGGGTGTCCGGCATGGTAGTGACCGCAGCAGGCGTCGAGCAGGGTGCCGCTGCCGCATGGGCAAATGGATGTACTCATTGCATCACCACCAGTATTTCCCGAAGTTTTCCGGATTGGCCCAGAAGCGCGAATTGAGCCAGTCGGGGACTTGTTTGTATTCAAGCAGATCGTAGGTGAACAGGGTCAGGACCTGTTCGTCCCGTTGAAAGCGTTCACTGGCTTGCAGGGCCAGGGAGAAAAAGTCCGTTTCCTGCCAGCCACAGGCCGGCAGATCCGCCAGCACCGCGATGCGGCTGGCGTTGAGGTTGCGGATGCCGCCCAGCAGGTTCAGGCCGTCGCGCTTGGGCAAATGCTCCAGGCAATCGACCACCAGGGCCAGGTCGAAACGGCGGGCCGCCAGCTCGGCGGGCAACGGTCCGGGGGCAGCGAAAGCGACGCAGCTTTCCGGGTGGGCGAGTTTGAAAGCTTCCAGTGCCGGGAACTCGCTGGCGCCGATCAACAACAGGCGCGCGGGGGCATATCGGTCGAGTAACGCGGCCAGTGCCTGTTGTGGCGTGCGTGAAGAAATACCTGCAATCATCGAAGATCCTCAATCAGATCTGCCAAGACTAGCCTGCCCGAACGTTTGGGCCTAGAGCGCCCTGGTGACAAAAGCGCCAAGCTACCGTTAATACGCGACTAAACAGCGTGGCCTATTGCTGGCGGAGTTTAAAACTCGGGTCTTTACTACCTGAATCGGTTCTAAGCCGATCCCTCAGGAGAAAACTAGATGAGCATAGTTCGGACAGCATTACCCTTGGTTCTGCTAACCAGTGTCTTGACTGGTTGCGCAGGTTTGCAGAAAACCGACTGGCCGACCTGTGCGGCGGTTGGTGGCGTTGTGGGGGCGGGCCTCGGTGCGACCGAAAGCTCGGCATGGGCAGGGTATGGTGCTCTACTCGTCGGCGGTACGGCAGCGGCTTATTGCTGGGTGCACGGTGATGGCGACGAAGACGGCGATGGTGTACTGGATAGTCGCGACAAGTGCCCTGGCACGCCTAAAGGTGTTCAGGTCGATGCCAACGGTTGCCCACCACCAGCGCCTGTGGTCGAAGAGGTGGTTGTGGTCCAGGAGGAAACCATCGTCATCCGCGATGTTCACTTCCAGTTTGATAAAGCCACACTTACCTCGTCCGACAAACAGGTACTCGACAAGATTGCCACTCGCCTGAAAGCCGAAGCCCCGACTGCTCAACTGACCGTAACCGGCCATACCGACAGCGTTGGCAGCGACACCTACAACCAGAAACTCTCGGATAAACGCGCCCACTCGGTGGTTGAATACCTCATCGAGCAAGGCGTACCTCGCAGCAACTTCGTGTCGGTTGTCGGTGCCGGTGAAAGCCAGCCGGTTGCTGACAACAAAACCGCTGACGGTCGTGCACAGAACCGTCGTACCGAAATCAAAATCCAGCGTTAAGCCCCCTCGCATCCGCGCCTTGTGCAGTCGCGGATGCGGGTCTTTACTCCTGTGTAACCGGTATTGGCCGGTACACAGGAGCTTTCAATATGATCGTTCTCACAAGGACCGTCTTGCCGGTTCTGCTAATTGGCAGCCTGTTGACCGGTTGCGCGACCCACAGCGATGGCACTGCCCCCCTCAATCAACGCACCTGGCCAATTTGCAGCCTCATCGGCGGCCTGGTCGGTGGTGGTCTGGGCGCAATCGAGAGTGGCGGTTGGGCCGCGGGTGGGGCGGCGCTCGGTATCTTGTCCGGCGGCTTGATCTGCTATGCCCTGGATGGCGACGAAGACGGCGACGGCGTTTTCGACCGACGCGACCGTTGCCCTGAAACCCCTGCCAATACCCCGGTCGACCATCGCGGTTGCCTGGTGCCGCAGTATCCGGACAGCGTCCAGGCCGAACCTGCGCAATCCGAAGTCATTACTCTGAGCGATGTACTGTTTGTCTTCAATCAATCCGAGCTGACCCCGACGGCGAAGAGTCAACTGGATGCGTTGATGAGCAAGTTCGAGGATGCCGATGTGGTCAGCATCAAGGTGGTCGGTCATACCGACAGCGTCGGTTCGGATGCCTATAACCAGGCCTTGTCGGAGCGGCGTGCCAGCAGCGTGGCGGAATACCTGTTGAGCCAGGGTGTGGCGCCGAACAAAGTCACCAGTGAAGGCAAGGGCGAAAGCCAACCGATTGCCGACAACGAAACAGAAGAAGGCCGTGCGAAAAACCGTCGCGTGGACCTGCATATAAACCGCTGAGCCAAGAGATAGAGCCGTCGGGCGACAGTTGTGAGCGCTGCGACGGCCGTTTGGCGGCCTCCATGAAGATTTTTCCGTTGCCCTCTGGCTTATCCCGCGTGGAAGCCGTTACTGTGCGCGCAAACAATAATTCTCATTGGGGGCGCGTATGAAAGTCTTATGGGGGCTGGGGCGGTTACTGACCTTGCTGTTCTGGTCGGTAGTGCTGGTCAATCTGCTCACACCGTTCGTCTTTCCGCTGCACCCGTTGGTCAACATGGCCGGCGGCCTGTTGGGGGGCATTCATCTTCTGGAAGCGTTGCTGTGCTATCGCAGCCTTCGAGGTCGTGCACATCCCTGGCTTGACCGCCTGAGGATCGTCATTTTTGGCGTATTCCACCTGCAAACCATTCCAGCCCCCACCGCTTCGAAGGCTTCCCATGCGTAAACTCTGTCTGCTCGCCGCACTCATCAGCCCATTGGCCAGCGCACAGGTGGTGAGTGTCGAACCCAACTCGCTAATGCGCTTGCCCAACACCGCCAGCACCCTGCAACTGGAACGCCTGGAAGTGGCCGATTACGGCACCTTGCTGATTCCTTCGAACGTCACCGAAGTCACCGTGGGTGAATTGCATCTGGGGCGTGAAGCGCGCATCGCCATCGTGCCGGGGGAACAGGCGCTGGCTCTGAAGGTCCGTCGCGCTGATTTGTCCGAAGGCAGCCAGATCACCTCCCGTGGCGCCCCCGGGACTTACCAGAAGGCTGCTCGATCCGGGCGCAACCTTGATTTGCAGATCAAGACAATGAACGCAGCGCAATTGATCGTTGATGCTCGCGGTGGTGCGGGTGCGCCGGGGTTCGTTGGTCTTGATGGGGCCAACGGCCAGGAACCGGGCTGCACCTGGGGTCAGGCGGGGCGCGGTGCCGATGGTAGTGATGGCAGCAATGGTCAACCGGGAGCACCGGGGGCGCTGGTCAAACTGGCAGTGCCGCACGACTTCCCGGCAGACCGGATCAAGGTTCAGGTGGCTGGCGGTGCCGGTGGCCTGGCTGGCCCAGGCGGCAAACCGGGCGCGGGTGGCAAAGCCAAGGGCTGCCTGGTTTACAAGACCGATGGCGGCAAGAGCGGTAAACCCGGGGCCGATGGTCAGCCTGGTCCAGAAGGCGCGGCGGGTTCGGTGACAGTGCAGCGGATGTAAGCATCACCGAGAGCCCCTCCGGCTACATTTGCTTCAAAACATCGGCCGAGCCGCAGCAATCGCCACCACCGCCAACCCCACCAGCAGATTGATTCCCACCAACCGGCGGATCCGCCCCAGTATCGCGGCCCCGGCTGGCCAATCCTGCTCGGCCACCGCGGTGCGCAGTTCCGGCAGCATCAGCGCCTGAATGCGGATAAACAGCGCGGTCATCACCACATACAGGCCCATCATCACCTGCACATAACGCGGCGCGGCTTCAAAACCATTGAAATGCATGTGCAGCATGCCCACACCGCTGACCGGCAACAGCACCACCGCCACCCAGACCCAGCGGAAAAAACCTTGAAACACTTCTATCCATAACTTCAGCCGGGCTGGGCCTTCAAGTGCCTTGATCGCGGCGGGGCGCAGGACCATCCAGGCGAAAAACATGCCGCCGACCCAGACCAGGGCCGCCAGTACATGCAGGCTATAAATGAGGCTAAAAGGTGTCATTGGGTTACTCCGTTCTGCGCGGGATTAATTAGCGGGGTATGATAGCGGCCGAACCGAACCACTGAAAATTTATCCAGCGTTTTTTGCGCCCGACAATCCATGATCAGCACTGAACTCAAAACCACGATCCAGGGCGCCTACTCGCGTTTTCTCGAAGCCAAAAGCCTCAAGCCGCGCTACGGCCAACGCCTGATGATCGCCGAAGTTGCCAAGGTCCTGGGTGATATCGACACCGACGACGAAGGCCGGCGCAGTGGCGACCCCGCGATAGTTGCGGTGGAAGCCGGCACTGGTACTGGCAAGACCGTGGCTTACAGCCTGGCCGCGATCCCGACCGCCAAGGCTGCCGGCAAGCGCCTGGTGATCGCCACCGCGACCGTGGCCCTGCAAGAGCAGATCGTCTACAAGGACTTGCCCGACTTGATGCGCAACAGCGGGCTGAATTTCAGCTTCGCCCTGGCCAAGGGGCGCGGGCGCTACATGTGCCTGTCCAAGCTCGACATGCTGTTGCAGGAAGGTCACGCGCAAACCGCCACCGCGCAGCTGTTCGAAGAGGAAGGCTTCAAGATCGAGGTCGACGAGGCCAGCCAGAAGCTGTTCACCAGCATGATCGAAAAACTCGCCGGCAATAAGTGGGACGGCGACCGCGACAGTTGGTCAACCGCCCTGGAAGACGCCGACTGGGCGCGCCTGACCACCGACCACAGCCAGTGCACCAACCGTCATTGCCCGAACTTCGGCCAGTGCGCCTTCTACAAGGCCCGCGAAGGCATGGGCAAGGTCGACGTGATCGTCACCAACCACGACATGGTGCTGGCCGACCTGGCCTTGGGCGGCGGCGCGGTTCTGCCCGATCCGCGCGATACCATCTACGTGTTCGACGAAGGCCATCACCTGCCGGACAAGGCCATCGGCCACTTCGCCCATTACACGCGCCTGCGCTCCACCGCCGACTGGCTGGAAACCACCGCCAAGAACCTCACCAAACTGCTGGCCCAGCACCCGCTGCCGGGGGACCTGGGCAAGTTGATCGAGCAGGTGCCGGAGCTGGCGCGGGAGATCAAGACCCAGCAGCAGTTCATGTTCACCGCGTGCGAGCAGATTGCCGATTTCAAACCCGGCGAAGACGTCGAAGGCCGCGAGCGCCCGCGTCACCGATTCGTCGGCGGGGTGATTCCCGAGCACATGCGTGAAATGGGCATCGAACTGAAAAAAGGCTTCGCACGGCTGACCGATCTGTTCACCCGCCTGACCGAACTGCTCAAGGAAGGCATGGACGGCGAGGTCAACATTGGCATCGCCAGCAACCAGGCCGAAGAGTGGTATCCGCTGTTCGGCAGCCTGTTGTCGCGTTCCTCCGGCAACTGGGAGTTGTGGACCGCCTTCACCGTCGAAGACCCGGAAGACAACCCGCCCATGGCCCGCTGGCTGACCCTGGCCGAAAGCGGTTCGCTGTTCGACATCGAGGTCAACGCAAGCCCGATCCTTGCGGCGGAAATGCTTCGCCGCAATCTGTGGAACGTGGCGTATGGCTGCCTGGTGACGTCGGCGACCTTGACGGCCCTCGGCACCTTCGACCGCTTTCGCATGCGCGCCGGCCTGCCTAAAAAAGCTGTGACAGCGGTGGTGCCGAGCCCCTTCCATCACGCTGACGCCGGTGTGTTGCGGGTGCCGAACCTGAACGCCGATCCCCGTGATGCAGCGGCGCATACCGCCGCGATCATTCGTGACTTGCCTGAATTGGTCGAAGGCTCGCGGGGCACGCTGGTGCTGTTTTCCTCGCGTAAACAGATGCAGGACGTGTTCGACGGCCTCGACCGCGACTGGCGCAAGCAAGTGTTCATCCAGGGCAACCTGTCGAAACAGGAAACCCTCAACAAGCACAAGGCGCGAGTCGATGGCGGGGATTCCAGCGTGTTGTTCGGCCTGGCGAGCTTCGCCGAAGGGGTCGACTTGCCCGGTGCCTATTGCGAGCACGTGGTCATTGCCAAGATTCCATTCTCGGTGCCCGATGATCCGGTCGAAGCGGCGCTGGCCGAATGGATCGAAGCCCGGGGCGGCAATCCGTTCATGGAAATCTCCGTGCCGGACGCCTCGCTGAAGCTGGTCCAGGCCTGCGGTCGCTTGCTGCGCACCGAAGAAGACCGCGGCACCATCACCTTGCTCGACCGGCGCCTGGTGACCCAGCGCTATGGCAAAGCCATCCTCAACGCGTTACCGCCGTTCCGTCGAGAAATTTCCTGAAGCACCGGTGGGCAGTTTTGCCCACCGCGTTGTCTATCTCTCTGCCATCGCTTTTCCACTGGCCCACTGAAGGTCGTTAGGGAGAATTTCGTTCTCATGATTTGCCGTTCGTTGCCTGCTGTTTTTGCCCTGCTGTTCGCAACACCGCTGTTGGCCGCCCCCGCCAGCCAGCAGACGCTGTTCAACTTTGTGCGCCCCGCCGACGTGGTCCAGGTGGCGACTCAGGACGCCAGCCTGCCGCAATCCAACGCCGAGCAAACCCCCGAGGGCGAAGTGCTGCGCCGGGTGACGTTCAACCCGGTTGCCCGGCCGACTTTGCGCCTGACCCCGCAAACAGGTTCCTGGGACTGGTCGCAGTCGGGCGTCATGAGCCTGCGGATCCAGAGCGCGATGAACTGGGCCTTGACCCTGTACGTGACCATCCAGAGCAACGACGGCAAGACACTGGTCAGCCGCGTCGATCTGCCGGCGGGGCCTGCGCAAACCCTGTTGGTGCCTTTGCAAGCGACATCACCGCTGAGCCAGGGCATGAAGGCTGGTCCGCCGATGCCGATGACCGTTGAGGGGCAGCGTGTGTTTGTGGCCAGCAGCGCTGGTGAACTGGATCGCAGCCAGGTGGTATCGGTGAGCTTGTCGATGGACCAGCCCAAAGCCGCACAAAGCATCCTGCTGGAGCGTTTTGGTGTGCAGGACGGCGAGTCGGTCACCCAAGCCGTGTATGGCGGGTTGGTGGATGCTTACGGCCAGTCGACCCGGGACAAGTGGCCGGAAAAAGTAAGCAGTGACGAACAATTGAAAAGCGCCGCCAGCAAGGAGCAGCAGCAACTGAAAACCTGGCTGGCCGAACGTCAGAAGTCTTCTCTGGATAAGTTCGGCGGGTTAGCCAAAGGCCCGTCGTTCAAGGCCAGTGGTTTTTTCCGAACCGAAAAACGTGACGGTCGCTGGTATCTGGTGACGCCCGAGGGGCACCCGTTTTATTCCCTGGGGGTCAATACCGTGGCTCCGGATGTCAACCAGACCTACGTTGCCGGTCGCGAATGGATGTTCGAATCCCTGCCCAAAGCAGATGACGCACTCGCCAGCCACTACGGCGAAGGCGACAACCGTGGCGGCAACGGCGCCGATCAGGGGCGTGGGTACAGTGCAGGTCGCTGGTACGATTTCTACGGCGCCAACTTGCAGCGCCTTCATGGCAACCCTTGTGACTCGAGGAGCGACAGCAAGGCCGATGCGGTTGAAGCAACGGCGGAAAAAGCTGCCGAGCAACCGGTCGTGCCTGCGACTGCCGAATCCGGTGTCGCCGAAGCGGCCAAAACTGAGGCAAAAGCAGCAACGCCAACACCTGTAGAACCCTGCAAAGCCGCGTTCGACGAGCAGCGCTGGGCCAGTCACTCCCTTGATCGCTTGCAGGCCTGGGGCTTCAACACCATTGGCAACTGGAGCGCCCCCGTACTGGGCAATGCCGATCGCGTGCCTTACACCTTGCCGCTGTCGATCGTCGGCGACTACGCCAGCATCAGCACCGGCACCGACTGGTGGGGCGGCATGCCCGACCCGTTCGACCCGCGTTTCGCCATGGCCACCGAGCGTGCAGTGGCGATTGCTGCCCGCGACCATCGTGACGATCCATGGCTGATCGGTTACTACGCCGACAACGAACTGGCCTGGACCGGTCCCGGCGACGACCCGAAAGCTCGTTATGCCTTGGCCTACGGCACCTTGAAAATGACCACCGACGTGCCGGCCAAGCGCGCATTCCTCAAGCAGCTGCGTGACAAGTACCGCAATCAGGCCGGCCTGTCGAAAGCCTGGGGCATTGATCTGCCAGCCTGGGAGTTGATGGAAGATCCGGGGTTCGTACCGCCGTTGCCGAGCGCCGAGCATCCGGAAATCGAAGCCGACTTCAAATACTTCCAGAAGGTCTTTGCCGACACTTACTTCAAGACCATCTCCGACTCACTCAAGTGGCACGCGCCGAACCAGTTGCTGCTCGGCGGCCGATTCGCGATCAGCACGCCGGAAGCCGTGGAGTCCTGCGCCCAGTACTGCGACGTGTTGAGCTTCAACATGTACACCCTGCAACCCCAGGATGGTTACGACTTCGCCAAACTGCGCAGTCTCGATAAACCGGTGTTGATCACCGAGTTCAATTTCGGCTCGGCTGATCGTGGCCCGTTCTGGGGCGGCGTCACGCCATTGGCGAAGGAAGAGGACCGCGGTCCGGCGTACGCCAACTTCCTCAAACAGGCATTGAGCGAGCCGTCGATTGTCGGCGTGCATTGGTTCCAGTACCTCGATCAACCGGTCACCGGGCGCTTGCTTGACGGTGAAAACGGTCACTTCGGGTTGGTAGGCATCACTGATCTGCCGTTCCAGGGTTTTGTCGACAGCGTGCGCAAGAGCAACCTGGCGACAGTCGAGCAACTGGGCAAAGAGGCCGAGAAGGCTGCGGCCGCCGCCGACAAAGCCAGCCACGACGCCGAGGGCGGCCGCAAGGCCGAGGCTGGCAAGGGGCCGGGGAAGGGCGCCGGTGGGCATTCCGGCAAAGGCCATTAATCCCTGAAACCCCTCGCCACAAAAGCTTGGTGGCAAGGCAACCATCCAGCCCAACCCTGTTCCCAAAACCCTCAAGGGCTGGAACAATGCCGACCACTTTGTAGAGCGTTAATCCGGGGAGTTGCGGGTGCAGATTCAGGGTCATTACGAGCTTAAGTTCGAAGCGGTGCGAGAGGCGTTCGCGGCGCTGTTCGACGATCCCCAGGAGCGTGGCGCAGCGTTGTGCATCCAGGTCGGCGGCGAAACCGTCGTCGATCTGTGGGCCGGCACTGCCGACAAGGACGGGGCCGAGGCCTGGCACAGCGATACCATCGCCAACCTGTTCTCCTGCACCAAGACCTTTACCGCCGTCACCGCGCTGCAACTGGTGGCCGAAGGCAAGCTGCAACTGGATGCCCCGGTTGCGCGCTACTGGCCCGAATTTGCCGCTGCCGGCAAAGCGTCCGTCACCCTGCGCCAACTGCTTTGCCATCAGGCCGGTCTTCCGGCATTGCGCGAGCTGCTGGCCCCCGAAGCCCTTTACGACTGGCAAACCATGGTCGACGCCCTGGCCGCCGAAACACCGTGGTGGACACTGGGCGAAGGCCACGGTTACGCGGCGATCACCTATGGCTGGCTGGTCGGCGAATTGCTGCGCCGTGCCGACGGTCGTGGGCCGGGTGAATCCATCGTCGCGCGGGTCGCCAAACCGTTGGGCCTGGACTTCCATGTCGGCCTGGCCGACGAAGAGTTCCATCGCGTGGCCCACATTGCGCGGGGCAAGGGCAATGTCGGCGATGCCGCCGCCCAGCGCCTGCTGCAAGTGACCATGCGCGAGCCAACGGCCATGACGACCCGGGCGTTCACTAACCCGCCGTCGATCATGACCAGCACCAACAAACCCGAGTGGCGACGCATGCAACAACCGGCCGCCAATGGCCATGGCAACGCCCGCAGCCTGGCCGGGTTCTACGCCGGCCTGCTCGACGGCAGCTTGCTGGAAAGCGAAATGCTCGATGAATTGACTCGCGAGCACAGCCTCGGCGAGGACAAGACCTTACTGACCCGGACCCGTTTCGGCCTGGGCTGCATGCTCGATCAACCGGACGTTGCCAATGCCACCTTCGGCCTTGGCCCGCGGGCGTTTGGTCATCCGGGTGCCGGCGGCTCCATCGGTTTTGCCGACCCGGAGCACGATGTAGCTTTCGGATTTGTGACAAATACCCTGGGGCCGTACGTCTTGATGGACCCGCGCGCGCAAAAGCTGGTGCGGGTTCTGGCCACTTGTCTGTAAAAACGACTATCGAGTTCCAGGGTTGGAACCCGTTAGCCTTTCCAGTTTCAAAACATCTGCTTCTACCGGCCAATGTGGCCTGATTTTTTTGACTTCATTTTTGTGGATATCCAATGTCATCCAATAAAACCCTCGCCTTGGCCCTGTGCTTCGCTATTACCGGTTGCGCACAGACTCCACAGAAAGACGCGACGGCACCTGTCGCCAAGACTGAAAGCGGCAGCCACTGGTACTGGCCGTTCGGTTCCGCCGACAGTGCCGGCAAGCCCGTGGCCAAGTCGGAGGTTAAACCGGTAGTCAAACCCGTTGCGGTGGCCAAGGCCGAAGCCGATAGCGCCAGCAAGTGGTGGTGGCCGTTCGGCGGTAGCGAGCAGAGCACCGCCAAGGTTGTGCCGATGCCAGACCCGAAAGTCACCCAGGCCTGGCTTGACGATTACGAACCGCGACTGCGCGAGGCGGTCAAGGGCAGCAACATGCAACTCGAGCGCCGCGAAAACGTGCTGGTGGTGACTGCGCCGGTCGAAGGCTCGTTCAACCCTGATCGTCCGGCCATGCTGCTGCCGGTTACGCTCGGTCCGTTTACCCGCGTTGCGAAAATCCTTGAAGCCGATCCAAAGACTGCTGTGTTGATCCTCGGCCACAGCGATACGTCCGGCGCTGCGCCTGCCAACGTCAAACTGAGCCAGGAGCGTGCCCAGTCCGTTGCGGCGATTTTCCGTCTCAGCGGTTTGCAGCGTGATCGCTTGATGCTGCGCGGCCTGGGCGGTGATGCGCCGCGTGCAGCCAACGACAGCGTGCAAGGGCGTGCACTGAACCGTCGTGTGGAACTGCTGGTGACCCCGCAAAACACCATGGTCGCGCTGCTGAGCAAGTACAACATGCCGGCTCCGGCGCCTGTGGCCTTGGTCGCTGCCGCTGACGCCAAACCGGTAGCCAAGCCTGTGACACCGGCCCCGGCGACTAAAAAGGCTGCTGTTCCAGCGACGAAAAAAGCCGCGGCGAAAAAATCTCCGGCCAAGAAAGCACCTGCGAAAACTGCAACGCCGGTGAAGAAAACCACGCCAGCCAAAGCCTCCACGGCTGACAAGAAAGTCGCCGCCACCGATACTGCAAAGCAGTGATTCGTTAACCAAAAGGAATGCGCCATGACCCAGGGCCTGGCTGATATGCGTCGTGACTACACCCGTGATGGCCTGACCGAGGTACAAGCCCCGGCCGAGCCGTTTGCGCTGTTCCACCAGTGGTTCGCCGACGCGGTGAAAACCGAACAGGTGCCGGTGGAAGCCAACGCCATGACCCTGGCCACCGTTGACCAGGACGGTCGGCCGCACTGTCGCATTCTGTTGCTCAAGGGCCTGGACGAACTGGGCTTCACCTTTTTCACCAACTACGAAAGCGCCAAGGGCCAGCATCTGGCCGCGAATCCGTTCGCGGCCATGACGTTTTTCTGGCCGGCGCTGGAGCGCCAAGTGCGTATTGAAGGGCGGGTGGTGAAGGTCACGCCTGAGGAATCCGACGCCTATTATCAGGTCCGTCCGCTGGGCAGCCGCCTGGGAGCCTGGGCGTCGCCGCAGAGCCAGGTGATCGCCGATCGTAGCGAGCTCGAAGCGCTGCTCAAGGATACCGAGCAACGTTTCACCGACACCCAGCCGCATTGCCCGGAACACTGGGGCGGTTATCGCCTGCTGCCGGACCGCATCGAATTCTGGCAGGGCCGCCCAAGCCGCCTGCACGACCGCCTCAATTACCGCCAGCAGGGCGCCGACTGGATTCTTGAACGTCTGGCACCCTGAGCAGTCTACCGACCGGGATAGCCTGCCGCAGCGGCCTCCAGCCACTTCGGCAGGTCTCGACGCTTGATCTTCTGCGCCTGAGCACTCGCCAATTGTTCGAGCATGAAGGCTTTTTTCTGCTCGTCCTTGCCCGCCAGCGCTAGCGCCAGGTCGCGGTCCATCCAGCGTTTGATCCGTACGTACAGCCACCAGTGGAAGTACAAACCGGCAACAGTCGTGACGACGATGATAAAGTAGTCCATTGAAATCCTTGGCCAGTGGGGCAGCTTTGCGAATTTGCCGCTACTGTGTGAGTTCGTGGAGGCGCCTTAACGGAGCCTGAATCAAACCAATTTTACCCGGGCTGTGCCGTGACAGGCGTCAAGCTGCGGAGTTTAATGGATATCTGTTTTTTTGGAGTTGATGCTATGCGTAAGTCTGTTCTGCTGGTTGCTTCCTTTTCCACGATGGCGATGTTGCTCACTGGTTGCCAATCGAGCCTGACCGGTGACTCCTATTCCCGTGACGAGGCGCGTCGGGTGCAGACGGTTCGCATGGGCACCATCGAAGCATTGCGTCCGGTGAAAATCGAAGGCACCAAAACCCCGATCGGCGGCGCTGCAGGCGCAGTGGTCGGCGGCGTTGGCGGCAGCACCATTGGTGGCGGCAAAGGCAGCGTCGTCGCTGCCGTCATTGGTGCCGTGGCCGGCGGTCTGCTCGGTTCGGCCGCTGAAGAAGGCCTGACCCGCACCCAGGGCGTGGAAATCACCGTACGCGAAGACGATGGCAGCATGCGCGCCTACGTTCAGGAAGTTCAGCCGAACGAAGTGTTCCGTGTTGGCGAGCGTGTGCGCATCTCCAGTGTGGGTGGCACCAGCCGCGTTTCGCACTAAGCGCAAACACCGGATAAACAAAAAACCCGATCAGGTGACTGATCGGGTTTTTTGTTTTTCAGCTCAGGCGAGTCCTGATTGGCGCCAGGCGTTATCGCGGTTTATCAGGAGGCCAGCGCGATGCTCTTGCGGCTCGCCATCGCCGTCACCACATAACCGATCAGCGCGGCCAGAATCGAACCGGTCAAGATCCCCATGCGGTCCATCCCGGCGAAATCACTCACGCCCGGCTCAAAGGCCAGCGAGCCGACAAACAGACTCATCGTGAAACCAATGCCGCAGAGAATCGCCACGCCCAGTATCTGGCCCCAATTGGCGCCTTGGGGCAGGGCGGCGATACCGGTTTTCACGGCCAGCCAGGTCAGGCCGAAGACTCCGACAGTCTTGCCCAGCAGCAGCCCGATGGCGATGCCCATGGGGACGTGGTGAGTGAAGCTTTCGACGGTGACACCGCTCAGGGACAGGCCGGCATTGGCAAAGGCGAACAGCGGCAGGATGCCGTAGGCGACCCACGGATGCAGGGCGTGTTCCAGGGTCAGCAATGGCGAAGGCTCGGCATTTTTCGTGCGCAGCGGAATGCAGAATGCCAGGGTCACGCCGGCCAGCGTTGCGTGGACACCGCTCTTGAGCACGCAGACCCAGAGGATCAAGCCAATGATCATGTACGGCCCGAGCTTGACCACGCCAAGCCGGTTCATCCCGATCAGCGCCGCAATACAGGTCGCGGCCAGCGCCAGGGACAGGGTCGACAACGCGCCGGAATAGAAGATCGCAATGATGATGATCGCGCCGAGGTCGTCGATGATCGCCAGGGTCATCAGGAACAGTTTCAGCGATACCGGAACCCGTTTGCCCAGCAGCGCCAGCACGCCAAGGGCGAAGGCGATGTCGGTGGCGGTCGGGATTGCCCAGCCGTTTAGGGCCGGTGGCGTGTCGCGATTGAGGTACCAGTAGATCAGCGCGGGCACCACCATGCCACCAATGGCTGCGGCACCGGGCAGGACGATTTGCGACGGTTTGGACAACTGGCCGTCGAGGACTTCGCGCTTCACTTCCAGGCCGATCAGCAGGAAGAACAGCGCCATCAGGCCGTCGTTGATCCACAGCAGCAACGGCTTGGCGATTTTCAGCGCGCCGATCTGCGCCACCACGGGGGTGTCCAGCAGGCCGTTGTACAGCCACGACAGCGGCGAGTTGTTGATAATCAGAGCCAGAACGGCAGCGGCGATCAGTAACAGACCGCTGGCAGCTTCCAACTGAAAGAAACGCGTGAAAGTGCTACGCAGAGGCAAGGTCGCTCTCCATCTGTGAATTCAAAAGGTGTTACACCCTAACAAGTACTGTTAGTTGTTAAAACAAAAGTTATATTCTTTTTTGTTATATGTCGTTACAGAGTGATCCGCCAGCACCGACCTGAGCCTAGCAGTTGCCGGGCGTATTGGATCTCAGCTGTACCTGTGCTGGATGCAGGTTTTTTCCTAAGCTTGTTGGATGAGCCTTGTTAAAGGCCGACTCCTGCCCGATTCAACGAGAAAACCATCATGAGCGACAATCGACAGTGGTCCCGCGAAGCGATCCGGATCATCGAAGCCGATTTCCAGCGCAGCGCCGACACCCACTTGATCCCCTTGCCGCTGCCAGGTTTTCCGGGCATCGAGTTGTACTTCAAGGATGAATCCAGCCACCCCACGGGCAGTCTCAAGCACCGTCTGGCCCGTTCGCTGTTCCTTTATGCGCTGTGTAACGGCTGGCTCAAACCCGGCGCGCCGGTCATTGAAGCCTCCAGCGGTTCGACGGCGATTTCCGAAGCGTACTTCGCGCGCATGCTGGGCTTGCCATTCATTGCGGTGATGCCAGCGACCACGTCCAAGGAAAAGATCGCGCAAATTGCCTTCTATGGTGGCCAAAGCCACCTGGTAGACGATCCGACCCAGATCTACGCCGAGTCCGAGCGTCTGGCTCGCGAACACGACGGGCACTTCATTGACCAGTTCACCTACGCCGAGCGCGCCACCGACTGGCGGGCAAACAACAACATTGCCGAGTCGATCTTTCAGCAGATGCGTTTCGAGCAGCACCCCGAGCCGAGCTGGCTGATTTCCAGCCCCGGTACCGGCGGCACCACGGCCACCCTGGGCCGATACGTGCGTTATCGCCAGCATGGCACCCGCGTGCTGTGTGCCGATGCCGAGCGTTCGGTGTTCTTCGATTACTACCAGACCGGCGATGCCAGCCTGCGACTGGACCACGGCTCGCGGATCGAAGGCATTGGCCGGCCGCGCGTGGAAGCGTCGTTTCTGCCCAAAGTGATCGACGCGATGGTCAAGGTGCCGGATGCCTTGTCACTGGCGGCCATGCACTACCTGGCGGAGCGTCTGGGACGGCATGTGGGCGGGTCGAGCGGGACCAACCTGATCGGCGCACTGATGGCCGCCCAGCACATGAAGGCGGCGGGGGAGACGGGGTCGATGGTGGCGATTCTGTGTGACAGCGGCGAGCGCTATGCCACGACCTATTACGATCAGGACTGGCTCAAGGCTCAGGGGTATGAGCTGAGTGGTTTGATGGCTGCGGTGGCGGCGACGGTGGAGCGGGGTGAGCCGTTGCCGGCGTCGGTACTGCGCGCCAATATCTGAGATTTTTCAGACACTGAGTACTAATGTGGGAGCGAGCCTGCTCCGGGCGGCGTTCCGACGATGGCGGCATAACATTCAACACATATGCTGACTGATTTACCGCTATCGCGAGCAGGCTCGCTCCCACAGGGTTTTGTATTGTTTCAGATGGTGTGTATCAGGCCTCGATACCGAGGATATCCCGAGCCACAGCCTCGGCAATGCGAATCCCGTCAACACCCGCCGACAGAATCCCGCCCGCATAACCGGCACCTTCACCGGCCGGGAACAAGCCCTTCACGTTCATGCTCTGCAACGACTCGTTACGGGTAATGCGCAGCGGCGAGGAGGTGCGGGTCTCGATCCCGGTCAACACCGCGTCGTGCAGCGAGTAACCACGAATCTGCTTCTCGAACGCCGGCAGGGCTTCGCGAATCGCTTCGATGGCGAACGCCGGCAGCGCCAGCGCCAGATCACCCAGGGCAACGCCCGGCTTGTAGGACGGCTCGACGCTGCCCAGTTCGGTGGACGGTTTGCCCGCGATAAAATCGCCGACCAGTTGCGCCGGGGCTTCGTAGTTACTGCCGCCCAGCACGAATGCGTGGGATTCCAGGCGTTCCTGCAACTCGATACCGGCCAGCGGGCCGCCCGGATAATCGACTTCCGGGGTGATGCCGACGACGATGCCGGAGTTGGCATTGCGCTCGTTACGCGAGTACTGGCTCATGCCATTGGTAACCACGCGGTTCGGCTCGGAAGTCGCGGCCACCACGGTGCCGCCCGGGCACATGCAGAAGCTGTAGACCGAGCGGCCGTTCTTGGCGTGGTGCACCAGTTTGTAGTCGGCGGCGCCCAGTTTCGGGTGGCCGGCGTACTTGCCCAGGCGCGCACGGTCGATCAGCGACTGTGGGTGTTCGATGCGGAAACCCACCGAGAACGGCTTGGCCTCCATGAACACGCCACGGCCGTGGAGCATGCGGAAGGTGTCGCGGGCACTGTGGCCGAGGGCGAGGATCACGTGTCTGGAGTGGATCTGCTCGCCGCCGTTGAGCTCGACGCCGACCAGTTGGCCGTCCTCGATCAATACGTCGGTGACACGCTGCTGGAAGCGCACTTCACCACCCAGGGCGCGAATCTGCTCACGCATGTTTTCCACCACGCCGGTCAGGCGGAACGTACCGATGTGCGGCTTGCTGACGTAGAGGATTTCTTCCGGGGCACCGGCCTTGACGAATTCGTGCAGGACTTTACGGCCGAGGAATTTCGGGTCCTTGATCTGGCTGTAGAGCTTGCCGTCGGAGAATGTCCCCGCGCCGCCTTCACCGAACTGCACGTTGGATTCCGGGTTGAGCACGCTTTTGCGCCACAGGCCCCAGGTGTCCTTGGTGCGCTGGCGTACTTCGGTGCCGCGTTCGAGGATGATCGGCTTGAAGCCCATTTGCGCCAGCAGCAGCCCGGCGAAAATCCCGCACGGACCGAAGCCGACGACGATCGGACGCGCACTCAAATCGACCGGCGCCTGGCCTACCGCTTTGTAGCTGACATCCGGCGCCACGCTGACGTTACGGTCATCGGCGAACTTGTGCAGCACCGCCGCCTCATCGCGAACTTCAAGGTCGATGGTGTAGATGAAGCACAGTTCGGAGGACTTTTTGCGCGCATCGTAGCTGCGCTTGAACAAGGTGAAATCGAGCAGGTCATCGCTGGCAAGCCCTAAGCGCTGCACGATGGCAGGGCGCAGGTCTTCTTCGGGATGGTCGATCGGCAACTTGAGTTCGGTGATTCGTAACATGGCGGGATCCGGTTCGCGGGGCGCACAACTGCGCCAGGGCGTTTGAAGCCCGCGATTATAAGCCTCAAAGGCGCAGGCCCGTGAGGCTTAAACGATCAGTCGTCGCGCGATCCGCCGAAATACCCGCAGCCGCGCTGTACCTGACCGTCGATGCGCAGTTCGGCGCTCATGTGCTGGATGCTGCCGGTGCTGCTGTCGACGCAACGTTGCGGCGCAACCCACAGTTCGATGTGCTGGTTGTTGGCTTCGGTGCTGAGGTTGAAACGGCCATCGCCCAGTTGCTCCTCGACGTAAGGCACGGCCAACGGCGGCTGGCCAGCCCGGTCGAGGACCATGCCTTTGCCGCTGACTTTCACGCTCCACTGCGGAGTGTGGCCGGCGGCGCGCAGGATCAGCAGCTTGAAATTCGGATCCTCGCACGCGTTGCTCGAGCGCTCGACGCGGTACAACTGCTCCAGATCGAGCCGGCCGTCACCACCGCTGCCTGCCACAACCCGCCCGCGCACGTCGGCAAACAGCTTGCCCTGCTTGTCCGCCAGGTTTGCGGCCTGCTGCAGAACGCTGGTACCGCCCGTGTCGTTGACCACGTAGCGGTTTGCCTGGTTGCACGGCTGGAACAGCAGTTTGCCCTCCGCCGCGGTCAACTGGCCTTGCATGCGTGTCTGGCCGACATGGGAGGCATTCTGCCGCTCACCCTCGAACAACTGGCAAGCGGCGAACAGCGGAAGCAGGGCAACGAGGACTAAGGAACGGGCAACACGCATCTTGGGGTCTCCTGACAAGTGTCGCCACGTTACTCAGCCTGACCGTTCATCACAACTCGTTATCGTCTCCACGTTGTATTGGCGCTGATGCAGGTTGCGATTTTTTATCTTCAGATGTGAAAGGTCTGACCTGTTTGCAGGCCTTCCACGCTTTTGGCGTAGGCCAAAGCCACATCTGCCGCGGGAACCGGCTTGAAGCCACGGAAGTACGGCGCGTATTTGCCCATGGCTTCGACGAGGACGTTCGGGCTGATCGAGTTCACGCGCAAGCCGCGCGGCAGTTCGATGGCGGCGGCCCGGACGAAGCTGTCCAGTGCACCGTTGACCAGTGCTGCCGAGGCACCGCTGTAGATCGGATCGTGACTGAGCACGCCGGTGGTGAAGGTGAACGATGCGCGGTCATTGGCGAACTCGCGGCCGATCAGCAGCAAATTGACCTGGCCCATGAGCTTGTCTTTCAGGCCCAGGGCAAAGCTCTCTTCGGTCATTTCGTTGAGCGGTGCGAAGGTCACGTTGCCAGCGGCACACACCAGTGCATCGAATTTGCCGGTCTGCCCGAACAGTTTGCGAATCGAGGCGCTGTCACTGATGTCCACCTGAAAGTCGCCGCTGGTGCGGCCGATGCGGATGATTTCGTGGCGTTGCGACAGTTCCTTGTCGACTGCCGAACCGATGGTGCCGTTTGCGCCGATCAAAAGAATTTTCATGGAGGCTGATCCTCGTTGTGGGTTGAACGAGGTATCAGTTTAGGGTGGTTTTTTCTTCAGATAAGCGCACTAATAGGCAACCTTTGGTTTTCAAATGGAAACAATCCATGAGCGAGATGGATGACCTGGCCGCGTTCGCCGTACTGATCGAAGCGGGAAGTTTCACCCTGGCGGCGCAGCAGCTCGGTTGCAGCAAAGGCCAGCTGTCCAAGCGCATCAGCCAGTTGGAAGCGCAGTTTTCCGTGGTGTTGTTGCAACGTACCACCCGCCGCTTGAGCCTGACCGCGGCCGGTGCTGCGTTGTTGCCACAGGCCCAGGCGCTGGTGGTGCAAGTCGAGCGGGCGCGCCAGGCCCTGGCGCGTCTGAAGGACGACATGGCCGGCCCGGTGCGGATGACGGTACCGGTGTCGCTCGGGGAAACCTTCTTCGATGGCCTGTTGCTGGAGTTCTCCGCCAAGTATCCCCAGGTACAGATCGAACTGGAGCTCAACAACAGCTACCGCGAACTGTCTCGCGACGGCTTCGATCTGGCAATTCGTTCCGACGTGGCCATTGACCAGCGACTGGTGGCGCGCCCACTGCTGGCGTGGCAAGAGCTGACCTGTGCCAGCCCGGCCTATCTGGAGCAATATGGTGAACCGCAAACACCCCAGGCGCTGGCCGAGCATCGCTGCCTGCTCAACAGCCATTACAGCGGTCGCGAAGAATGGCTGTATCACCAGCAGCACGAGTTGTTGCGGGTGCGGGTGTCGGGGCCGTTCGCCAGCAACCACTACAACCTGTTGAAGAAAGCCGCACTGGTCGGCGCCGGTATTGCGCGCCTGCCGTCCTACTGTTTGCCAACAGAACTGGCCGACGGGCGTTTGCGATGGCTGCTGCGCGACTATCAGACCCGCAGCATGCCGATGTACCTGGTGCATCCGTATCAGGGCGGTTTGCCCAAGCGTACGCAGGTACTGGCGGATTATTTGATCGGGTGGTTCAAGCGTAGTGGGGAGGCGTTGGATCGGCTGTGACAAAAGCATCTGACACCGTATAGACCCTGTGGGAGCGAGCCTGCTCGCGAAGACGGTTTATCATTCAACATCTTTGTTGGCAGACACACCGCTTTCGCGAGCAGGCTCGCTCCCACAATGGATCTTCATTGTTAGCGAGGTTGTGGCAGATATAAAAAAACGGCCCGCAAAGGCCGTTTTTTTGTTTACCGCAATGGCTCAACCACCGAGGTACGCTTCGCGCACTTTCGGGTCGGTCAGCAGTGCTTCACCGGTGCCTTGCATCACCACCCGGCCGTTCTCCAGAACGTAGGCTCGGTCAGCGATCTTCAGCGCCTGGTTGGCGTTCTGCTCGACCAGGAACACGGTCACACCGTCCTTGCGCAGCTGTTCGATGATGTCGAATATCTGCTGGATGATGATCGGTGCCAGGCCCAGGGAAGGCTCGTCAAGCAGCAGCAGCTTGGGCTTGCTCATCAGCGCACGGCCGATGGCGAGCATTTGCTGTTCGCCGCCGGACATGGTGCCGCCACGCTGGCTGAAGCGTTCTTTCAGGCGTGGGAAAAGTCCGAGAACCTTGTCCATCTGTTCCTGATAATCGCCCTTGGCGGTGAAGAAGCCACCCATGGACAGGTTTTCTTCCACGGTCAGGCGGGAAAACACCCGGCGACCTTCCGGTACCACGGCAATGCTCTTGCGCATGATCTGCGAGGAGTCCTGGCCGACCAGTTCCTCACCCATGTAGCGGATGCTGCCGCTGTGGGCGCGCGGCGAACCGCAAAGCGTCATCAGCAGCGTGGACTTGCCGGCACCGTTGGCACCGATCAGGGTCACGATTTCGCCCTGGCGGACTTCGACGTTGACGCTGTGCAGGGCCTGGATCTTGCCGTAGAAGGTGGAAACGTTTTCGAACTGCAGCATTTACGCTTCCCCCAGGTAGGCTTTGATCACTTCAGGATTGTCGCGGATCTGTTCCGGCGTACCGTTGGCCAGGGGCGTGCCCTGGTTGATCACGACGATGTGGTCGGAAATGCTCATGACCAGTTTCATGTCGTGTTCGATCAGCAGCACCGTCACGTTGTGCTCTTCACGCAGCACGCTGATCAGCGCCTTGAGGTCTTCGGTTTCCTTCGGGTTCAGGCCGGCGGCCGGTTCGTCGAGCATGAGGATCCGCGGGCGGGTCATCATGCAGCGGGCGATTTCCAGGCGACGTTGCTGACCGTAGGCCAGGGTGCCGGCCGGACGGTTGGCGAACTCCTTGAGGTTGACCTTTTCCAGCCAGAACTCGGCAAAGTCCATGGCCTCGCGTTCGCTTTTGCGGAACGCCGGGGTCTTGAACAGGCCGGACAGGAAGTTGGTGTTCAGGTGACGGTGCTGGGCGATCAAGAGGTTCTCGACCGCGGTCATGTCCTTGAACAGCCGCACGTTCTGGAAGGTACGCACCACGCCCTTGAGGGCGATCTTGTGGCCGGGCAGGCCCTCAATCGATTCGCCATCGAGCAGGATGCTGCCGCCGCTCGGCTTGTAGAAGCCGGTCAGGCAGTTGAACACGGTGGTCTTGCCGGCGCCGTTGGGGCCGATCAGTGCCACGACCTGTTTTTCCTTCACGCTCAGGGCTACGCCATTGACCGCCAGCAAGCCGCCGAAGCGCATGCTCAAATTTTCTACTTTCAGGATCTCGCGGCTCATTTGCGCAGCTCCATGTGAGGGCGTTGCATGGGCAGCAGACCTTGAGGACGCCAGATCATCATCAGCACCATCAAGGCGCCGAACATCAACATGCGGTACTCACTGAACTCACGCATCATTTCCGGCAACAGGATCATCACTGTGGCGGCGAGCACGACACCCAGTTGCGAGCCCATGCCACCCAACACAACGATGGCGAGGATGGTCGCCGACTCGATGAAGGTGAAGGACTCCGGTGTCACCAGGCCCTGACGCGCAGCGAAGAAACTGCCGGCGAAACCGGCGAAGCAGGCGCCCAGGGTGAAGGCTGAAAGCTTGATGATCGTCGGGTTCAGACCCAACGCACGGCAGGCGATTTCATCTTCACGCAGCGCTTCCCAGGCACGACCCAGGGGCATGCGCAGCAAGCGATTGATGACGAACAGTGCGAACAGCGCCAGGAACAATGCGACCAGGTAAAGGAAAATCACCTTGTTGATCGAGTTGTATTCCAGGCCGAAGTACTCGTGGAACGTCTGCAGGCCTTCAGCGGCTTTACGTTCGAAGGTCAGGCCGAAGAACGTCGGCTTCTCGATGTTGCTGATGCCGTTCGGGCCGCCGGTGATGTCGGTCAGGTTACGCAGGAACAGACGGATGATTTCACCGAAGCCCAGGGTCACGATCGCCAGGTAGTCACCGCGCAGGCGCAGTACCGGGAAACCGAGCAGGAAGCCGAAAGTGGCCGCCATCATCCCGGCGATCGGCAGGCAGATCCAGAAGCTCAGGCCGTAGTAATGCGACAGCAGGGCATAACTGTAGGCGCCGACGGCATAGAAGCCGACGTAACCGAGGTCGAGCAGACCGGCCAGGCCGACCACGATGTTCAGGCCGAGGCCGAGCATCACGTAGATCAACACCAGCGTCGCGATATCCACCGCCCCGCGGGAACCGAAGAACGGCCAGACCAGCGCGCCGGCGATCAGCGCGATGATGATCCAGCGCTGGGTGGTCGGCAGGGTCAGGAAGTTGCTGGCCTTGGCCGGAATCAGCGGCATGCTCGGCGAGGAACGCCAGGCCGAGCTGATTTGCTGGTCGAACAGTACGCGCAGGAACATCAGCACCGAGCACACGGCGATGGTGATCAGGGTGGCGTCGCTGGTGCCATGAACTTCGAGGTTGATGCCGACGATGGTCAACTTCAGACCCAGTACCGGGTAGGCGACGGCCCACACCAGCAAGGCACTGAACAATGCCTGTTTAAGATTCCTAGTCATACTTTCTCAACCTCCGGACGGCCCAACAGGCCGGTTGGCCGGAACAACAACACCAGAACCAATAGACCGAACGCCACGACGTCCTTGTACTGGTCGCCGAAAATATCGGCACCAAAGGCTTCCGCCACCCCCAGCACGATCCCGCCGAGCATGGCGCCGGGGATGCTGCCGATACCACCCAGTACCGCGGCGGTGAAGGCCTTGAGGCCGACCAGGAAACCGGCGTTCGGGTTGATCACGCCGTATTGCATGCTCAGCAACACGGCCGCGATGGCCGCCAGTGCGGCACCGACGACGAAGGTCAGGGCAATGATGTTGTTGGTGTTGATACCCAGCAGGTTGGCCATCTTGATGTCTTCGGCACAGGCGCGGCAGGCGCGACCCAGGCGAGAACGGGAGATGAACAGCGTCAGGCCGAGCATGGCGACAAAGGTCACCACGAACACCACGATTTGCATGTAGGAAATCAGCACTTCATGTGCACCACCTGGCCCAAAGGCAAAGTTGCCCGGAATCAGGTTGGAGATGGATTTGTCCTTGGAGTCTTGCGCCAGCAGAACGGTGTTCTGCAGGAAGATCGACATGCCGATGGCGGAAATCAGCGGGATCAGACGGTTGCTGCCGCGCAGGGGGCGGTAGGCGATCCGTTCGATGCTGTAACCGTAGGCACTGGTGACGACGATGGTCGCCAGGAAAGCGGCGGTCATCAACAGCGGAACACTGTCGAGTCCCAGCATGGCCAGCCCGGCGATGGCGATGAACGCCACGTAGGAGCCAATCATGTATACCTCGCCGTGGGCGAAGTTGATCATTCCAATGATGCCGTAAACCATCGTATAGCCGATGGCGATCAGGGCATACGTGCTGCCAATGGTCAGACCATTAACCAGCTGTTGGAAGAAGTGATAGATGTCAGGCATTACAGCGCTCCTAAAAACCTGATACGCATTTCACTGGTGGAGTCATTTTCCCGCCCGAGCCCCGTGGATCTGCATCCACTTCGAATTCGGGGTTTGCCAGCGAACCGCTGATGACGGTTTTGAGATTTTCAGGTGGGGAGACTGGCGGATCACGCCAGCGCGGCCCAATACGTTCGTAAAATAAAGCCCACGGCACGCCGTGGGCTTTATTGGCAGTCAGTCAGGCAACGCCTTACTGAGGCTTGGCTTCAGTTTTTGGTTTGCCGAAGTGCCACTCGTAAACCACGAATTTGAAGTCTTTCAGGTCGCCTTTCTCGTCGAAGCTCAGGTCGCCGGTAGGCGTCTTGAAGGTGCCGGCGTGGATGGCTTCAGCCACTTTGGCAGTGTCTTCGGACTTGGCAGCCTTGATGCCGTCGGCGATCACGGTCACAGCCGAGTAGGCCGGGAACACGAACGGACCGCTTGGATCTTCTTTCTTGGCTTTGAACGCATCAGCCAGGGCAACGTTGGCCGGATCCTGGTCGAAGGATTTCGGCAGGGTCACCAGCAGGCCTTCGGAAGCGTCCTTGGCGATCTGCGAAATGGAGTCGTTACCCACGCCTTCCGGACCCATGAACTTGGCTTTCAGGCCTTTTTCCTGGGATTGACGCAGGATCAGACCCAGCTCCGGGTGGTAGCCGCCGTAGTAGACGAAGTCGACGTTGGCTTGCTTGAGCTTGGCGATCATCGACGAGAAGTCCTTGTCGCCGGCGTTGATGCCTTCGAACACGGCAACCTTGACGCCTTTGCCTTCCAGGGTTTTCTTCACGGCGCTGGCGATGCCTTCACCGTATTGCTGTTTGTCGTGCAGGACGGCAACGATTTTCGGCTTTACGAAATCGGCGATGTAGTTACCGGCGGCAGGGCCTTGGGCGCTGTCCAGACCGATGGTGCGGAATACCATTTTGTAACCACGGGCGGTGATGTCCGGGCTGGTGGCAGCCGGGGTGATCATGATCACGCCTTCGTCTTCGTAGATGTCCGAAGCCGGTTGAGTGGAGCTGGAGCACAGGTGACCGACTACGAACTTGACGCCGTCGTTGACGACCTTGTTCGCGACCGCTACCGCTTGTTTTGGATCACAGGCGTCATCGTATTCAACGGCTACGAGTTGCTTGCCGTCTACGCCGCCTTTGGCGTTGATCTGTTCGATGGCCATTTTGGCGCCACTGAACTGCATGTCGCCGTATTGGGCTACAGGGCCGGTTTTAGGGCCGGCGATGCCGATCTTGATGGTGTCAGCTGCGAACGAATGGCTGGCAACCCCGGCCAGAACCATAGCGGCAAACAGTTTGGAAATCTGCTTAGTAGCCTTAGTCATAGTGCTCCACTCTTACTGTTGTAGTTTTTATAGTCCTGGCGCCGAAAGCAGCAGAACCGGGTCAGATATCTGCGACATTCCCCGGAAAAGCCCCTCGGCAACTGTACCGGTACAGTGTAGAGCGCCGATTGTCAGCCTGGGAAGGCGGCGCCGGGGGACAAAACCTGCAAGTGTCGCTTTATTGAAAGTAAAAGACAGAATTGCGGCGGGGTGTTGAGGGGCTTATAGCCGGATTCAGTGCATTCCCTGGCTTTCCTGCGCTTTTCATTTCGGTCACTCAATTGCATCCGGGTTTTTCTGCCAGGCCACCGACGTTATCATTCGCGTCGATTTCTTTTCCGGACAGTCCCATGAATCAAGAACCTAGCACCCTCTATGCCAAGCTGCTTGGTGAAACCGCATCTATTACATGGAAAGAGCTGGAGCCGTTCTTCGCCAAGGGTGCCCTATTGTGGGTCGATCCCGGCCTGGATTTGATCGCCGCCGCCGAGGCCGTGGCCCAGGATGAAGGGGAGAAAGTGGCTGCCTGGCTGGCCGCTGACAAGCTCGCCAAGCTGTCTGAAACACGGGCGCTGGATCTTTTCGAGCGTGATCCGCAGTTGTGGGCAGTGGTTGTTTCGCCGTGGATTCTGGTCCAGGAAAGGACGCAAGCTTAATGGTTGCACCTGATTGGTGCGTTCCTTTGCGCAGGAAAAGTGTGTAGCCGAGTAGCGTGATGGCAGGTTGCCGTAGAGAAAGGCCACAGCTTCACGGTGACGTAAACGTAACGGGAACAGTTGAGAGAGCAACTGAACGTCTGCTCAATTGTTTCTGGATGTTGAATTGCGGTGATTGTGGGGCCGCCTTCGTCGGATCGCCGCCCGGAGCAAGCCCGCTCCCACATTTAACCGTGTTCTTCCAGAAGGAATGCAGTCGAATGTGGGAGCGGGCTTGCTCGCGAATGGGAGCGACGCTTAGTGGGCGGTCTTGCCCGTATGGTTATTCAGCGAAATAACCTTGGTCTTGCCAATGCGGTGACGGTAGATCTCGCGCAGGTACTTGATCGATTTCTTCACACAATCGCGCGACAGGCGGATGTCGTTGATCGAGACAAATTTTTCCTTGTCGTTGATCAGCTCACGGTACTTCTTCTCGTACATCGGCTTGATCGCGTACCAGTTGGTATCGAGGATCTTCGCCGGGTTCTCGAATTCGTTGAGCAAGTCGTCGATGCGGCCTTCGTCGAATTCCTCCTGGACGATGAAGTCCAGGATCGAGTTGTCCAGGGTCTCGTCGAAACGGTATGCCGACTTCGCAAAGCAGCGCTTGATGAACGCCACGATCAGCGTCAGGAAGTCGTCCGACAGGCACGGACTCTTGGCGATCAGGGTGGTCAGCGACAGGTTGGCCGAGGCACCGATCACCAGCGCGTAGCGCTTGAGCGTGGTGTTGGGGAACAGGCTGTTGAGGTGGGTCTTCAACCGGTTCAGGTCCATGTAGGACAGCTTGTAGTCCTTCGGCAACGAAACGATCGACACCACCGACGAGCAATTCTTGAAGAAGTGCAGGTCGTGCAGGGCCGCCGCGTCGTAACCCGAGTTCTTGTACTGCTCCAGCGACGCGCGATAGCGCTTGGATTCGATCGGCAACAGGCTGATGCCTTCGATGGCCTGGGTGACCTTGTTGAAGTGCGGCAGGTCGATCGAACGGAAGAACAGGTCGTCGATGTTCAGGCGCTGCGGCTCTTTCTCGAACACCTTGAATTTGTCGCTGCTCGGCGCTGGGGTTTCCGGCACCACGGACTCGGCGTAGGCAATCGCCACCGGGCCAGCCAGGCTCATGAACAGGTCGTTGGCGTCCAGGCGGATGGTTTCGCCGATGTCGATGCCGGCGCGACGGAAATAGTTCTGGTCGTAGTCGGTGGTCACCGCCTGGGCCGTCAGAATGTTGAAGATCTGCTGCGAGATGTATTGGTTGGCATGCTTTTCCATGGCATTGACATCAATGTTCTGGATATTACCGTCATCGTTCTCTTCGGCGTAACGCATGATGTCGTTGGAGATCAGCATCATCGCGTTCCATGGGCGGATGCGGCCCATGACGCTGGCTTCGCTGCTGTCTTCGTTGGCGAAGTTGTAGGAGAAGTCCCACTCTTCCGACAGGTATTTGCACAGCAGGCGGCCGGCGTTGATGTGCAACGCCTCGGACATTTCACTGCGGTGATCGGAAATGTTCGGCAGTACGCAGATGCCACTGGTGAAGATCGGTTCGAAGACGAAGGAGTGGCCGCTCTTGCTGTCGTGCTCGTCCATCGGTTTGGTGTCGAACGTCTTGTTCATGTACGAGTGCTGCTGGGCCAGGCCGAACTCCGAGGCCATGCCCGAACCGGTACCGCCGCCAGCACTGAAGATCGAGAAGTACAGGCGCGACTGGTTGGCCTTGATGCCGCAGCTGTCGATCAGGTACGAGTGAATCATTTTCCAGTCAGGGCTGGAGAAACGCTGGGTGTCCTTGTTCAGGATGATCTTGGCCAGGTACTGGCCGAGGATCGGCGCGTTGCCGGCGCCACCGGCGTGGACTTCCGACAGGTCCATGATTTTCATCTTGCTGTAGTCGCGCAGGAAGCCGCTTTTTTCGCCCTTGCGCGAGAAGCGGATGCGTCCGGCGATGTCCTTGTCCAGGTCGCCGAGCATCACCAGCGGCTCGACCAGAAACACCGGCTTGGTGTTTTTGTTCTGGCCCAGGCGCAGGTTGTTGCGGATCCACTGGGCCGGGCTGTAGCCCTTTTCGGCAAAACGCTTGTCCGGCGACAGGCGATCTTCGTTGTTGAATTCGTTGAGGTAGAACTTGCGGGCGTTGTACACCAGCTCCGCCACGTCCAGCGCAATGTTCGAGCCGCAGCGGCCCAGGCCGATCAGGCATACCGACGGGAATTCCTGATCGCTGTGCTGTTCGCTGTCGCCTTCCAGGTGTGGTGCGCGCGGGAACACCATGTCGCGCAGGCCGTCGAGGTTGTCGAGGATGCGGTCGGTGTTGGTTTCGGTGAAGTACAGGTATTGCTGGGTCGCCAACGGACGGGATTGGATCAATGGCTTCGGTGATGACGGGCTGTTGGCCGCGGGGCTCAACGTCAGATCGTTTACCGCAGTGGCCGGGTTGTTTTTAGAAGTCATGGTTCGCCATCTACCTGGGCTGATTGGTTGGCCGACTCGCTGTCGTCGAACCGTCACGGAATACAATCGCGTCTTTTTTCAGCGCGTACCTGGACCATGCCTTGGTCTCTGGCCTGAGCATTGCTCGGGGGGGAATCCTTTCCTAAGTCATGATGAATCGGCCAATATTCGGTGATCTTTAATCAAGAAGAGGCAAAATGATGTCAACGCTACCTTCGCTAGGGTTTGCCGGGATCGGCCTGATGGGGCTGCCGATGTGCCGGCGCCTGCTGGCCGCGGGTTATCCGCTGGCGGTATGGAATCGCAATCCGGACAAGTGCAAGCCGCTGGTGGAGGCGGGCGCGCGCCAGGTCGCCAGCCCGGCCGAACTGTGTCAGCACGCTGACGTGGTGATGCTGTGCCTGGCGGATACGTCGGTGGTACGCGAGGTGGTGTTTGGTCCTGCAGGCATTGTGGAGGGAGCAAAAAAAGGCCAGCTGCTGGTGGATTTCTCCAGCCTGGAGCCCAATGCCACGCGGGAAATGGCCGCAGAACTTGCTGGTAAAACCGGCATGGGTTGGCTCGACACGCCGGTATCCGGTGGCGTGGTCGGTGCCGAAGCTGGAAGCCTGGCGATCATGGTCGGCGGTGACGTACAGGATCTGGAGCGGGTCCGGCCTGTGCTGTTGAACCTGGGGCAGCGTGTGACACACATGGGCGGCGTCGGGGCAGGGCAGGTGACCAAGGCGTGCAATCAGATGATCGTCGCTTGCAATGCATTGGTGATTGCCGAAGTGGTCGCGCTGGCGGAGCGTTCCGGGGTTGATGCCAGCCTGATCGCCGAAGCGCTGGCCGGCGGCTTTGCCGATTCGAAGCCGTTGCAGATCCTCGCCCCGCAGATGGCGGAAAACCGATTCGAGCCGGTCAAGTGGCACGTACGCACGTTGCTCAAGGATCTGGACACAGCGGTGAAGTTTTCCCGTGAACAAGGCTCGGCGACACCGATCAGCGGTCTGGCCGCGCAATTGATGCGCCTGCATGGGAGTCAGGGTTTCCTTGAAAAGGACCCGTCTACATTAGTGCAGATGTACCGTGAGCCAGGCTCAGCGTCGTGACGGTGTAGGCGTGCTGGCGCTGGTTGATTTCGTTCAGCACCGGATGCAACTCGGCCAGTGGCACCGGCCGGCTCAGCAGGGATGAGTCGCCGGTGCCGAAGTCATCGATTGGCGCTATTACTCAGGCGATTTGCTTCTGAGGCGTCTCGAAGGCGGGTTGCAAGGCCGGCAAGCCGAAAGCGGCACGGGCCGCGTCGCAATCGGGATTGGCCAGGCCATCGACCCAGGAAGCCTCGAATTCCCGGCAGGTGCTGGAGCGTTTTTCGTAAATCGAGCACTGCACCGTACTGCCCACGTCTCCCACCAGGCTGGTGCAACGCACGGGTTTGCAGCCGGTGCCGAGCATCGCGACCCGACTGGGGCTGATCTGTTCGACAAGCTCATCGGGTACCGTCCCTCCGGACGAGGCGCATTCACCCCAGAAAAATGACACGCGAAAATGAGAACAGCAGGCACCGCAATTCAGACACGGACTGGCTTCGGACATGGGCGATTATCTAAGGAGGAGTGGAGACACAGGGGGGAAACAAGGCCGCTATTCTAGGCTTCGCCAACGGCTTGGGAAGGGGGGCTCAAAGGTATTTTTCATCGACCGGACGGGCTGCGAAATACCCGCCCTGCGAAAGCTGCGATCCTGTGGGAGCAGGCTGTGCGCCATGGGCAGGTATCAGCCTGGCGAATAATGAAAGACAGGTGCGGCCGCCGTGTCTAGATTGCAAAGTCCGGGGGCAGTGACGCCCCAAAAACAATAAAAGAGACGGACCCATGCAGAACTCGACCCAAGCGGCCAATGCCTGGCGCATCCTGTTCCTGTTGTTCCTGGCCAACCTGTTCAATTTTTTCGACCGCACCATCCCGGCCATCATCATCGAGCCCATTCGCATGGAGTGGCACCTCAGTGATTTCCAGTTGGGGATCATCGGGACGGCATTCACCATCGTCTACGCCATTGCCGGCTTGCCGCTGGGGCGCATGGCCGATACCGGCTCGCGCAGCAAGCTGATGGGTTGGGGATTGGCGGTGTGGAGCGGGTTGACCGCCGTCAACGGCATGGTGGGCAGTTTCTGGAGCTTCCTGATCGTGCGCATGGGCGTCGGCATCGGCGAGGCCAGTTACGCGCCAGCCGCCAACTCGCTGATCGGCGACTTGTTTCCGGCTCACCGCCGGGCGCGGGCCATGGGGATCTTCATGCTGGGGCTGCCATTGGGACTGTTGCTGGCGTTCTTCACCATCGGCGCGATGGTCAAGGCCTTCGATAGCTGGCGAGCGCCGTTCTTTATCGCCGCGGTGCCCGGGCTGATCCTGGCGATCTTCATGTTTTTCATCAAGGAACCGAAGCGCGGCGCCGCGGAGAGCGTTCAGGTTTCGCAGGAAAAGATCGATCGGCCGATCCGTCGTGTGTTGGCCGTGCCGACCTTCCTGTGGCTGGTGATGGCCGGCCTGTGTTTCAACTTCGCCACCTATGCCTGCAACTCGTTTCTGGTGCCGATGCTGCAACGGTATTTCCTGATGCCGTTGCAAGAAGCGGCGGTCGCCACCGGGGTTATTGTTGGCGTGACCGGGTTGGTCGGCCTGACCCTCGGTGGCTGGATCGCAGACAAGATTCACCAACGGGTCGCCAACGGGCGGCTGTTGTTTGCGGCCTTCAGCCTGGTGATTTCGACGGTCTGCACCGCGTGGGCGCTGCATTCCGGGCGAATCGAGATCGGTGTGTTTGTTGCGGCGTTTAGCCTGGGTTGGTTGTTCGCCTACAACTTCTATACCTGCGTGTACACGGCGATTCAGGATGTGGTCGAGCCGCGGTTGCGGGCAACGGCGATGGCGCTGTTCTTTGCCGGGCTGTACCTGTTGGGCGGTGGCCTGGGGCCGGTGGTGGTCGGGGCCTTGTCAGATCACTTTGCCCACACGGCGATGCTCGCGGCGGGTGCGCAACAGATGACTGAGGCGTTTAAAGCGGTCGGCCTGCATGACGCGATGTACCTGATTCCGGTGGCGCTGTTGTTCACCGTAGTGTTTCTGTTCCTGGCTTCGCGGTGTTTCGTGCGCGATGCCAAGCGGATGAAGGAAGGGTTGGTGGTGGTTGTTGAGCCTGATAGTTCTGCAGTGACTGCCTAACCGCCATCGCGAGCAAGCTCGCTCCCACAGTGGTTAGTGTTGTTCACAGGTTATGTGGTCAACACTAAACCTGTGGGAGCGAGCTTGCTCGCGATGAGGCCATCAGCAGCACTACTGAAATTGAAGTAAACAAAAAAGGCCCGCATCACTGCGGGCCTTCTTTTTATAGCGGTGGGGGAGGGTTGTTAACCCGCCACCAACACCCGAATCGCTTCCAGTCGCAGCGCAGCCTTGTCGAGCATGGCCAGGCCTTGTTCGCGTTGATTGCGCAGGGCTACCAGTTCACTGTCGCGCACGGTCGGGTTGACCGCTTGCAACGCGGTAAGGCGCGCCAGTTCTTCCTCGGTATCGGCGGCCAGGCGGCGCTGCGCCTCGGCGACACGCTCAGTGTGGCGCGGCAGGATCTTCGCTTCACCGGCATTGATCCGTGGCGTCAGTTGGTCACGCTGGGCCTGGATGAACTTGTTGGCGCTGGCACGCGGCACGCTTTCGAGCTGATCGTTCAAGGTTTCGAACGACACGCGGGCCGACAGGTCGTTGCCGTTGGTATCGAGCAGGCAGCGCAGGGCGGCCGGTGGCAGGTAGCGCCCCAGTTGCAGTGAGCGTGGGGCAACCACTTCACTGACATACAACAGTTCCAGCAACACGGTGCCCGGCTTCAGCGCCTTGTTCTTGATCAGCGCCACGGCGGTGTTGCCCATGGAGCCGGACAGCACCAGATCCATGCCGCCCTGGACCATCGGGTGCTCCCAGGTGATGAACTGCATGTCTTCGCGAGACAGCGCCTGGTTACGGTCGTAAGTGATGGTCACGCCTTCGTCGTCGCCCAGCGGGAAACTGGCGTCGAGCATTTTTTCGCTCGGCTTGAGGATCAGCGCGTTTTCCGAATGGTCTTCGCTGTCGATGCCGAAGGCGTCGAACAGGGTTTCCATGTAGATCGGCAGGGCGAACTGGTCGTCTTGCTCAAGGATATCTTCCACCAGCGCATCGCCTTCGCCCGCGCCGCCGGAGTTGAGCTCCAGCAGACGGTCGCGACCGGTGTGCAGCTCGGCTTCCAGACGCTCACGTTCGGTGCGGGCTTCGTCGATCAGCGCTTGCCACTCGCCATCGTCAGCCTCTTCGAGCAGCGGCAGCAGGCGCGGGCCGAACTGGTGCTGCAAGGCGTTGCCGGTCGGGCAGGTGTTGAGGAATGCGTTCAGCGCTTCGTGGTACCACTGGAACAGGCGCTCTTGCGGGCTGGTTTCCAGGTACGGCACATGCAGTTCGATGATGTGCTTCTGGCCAATCCGGTCCAGACGACCGATACGTTGTTCCAGCAGGTCCGGGTGGGACGGCAGGTCGAACAGCACCAGGTGATGGGAGAACTGGAAGTTGCGACCTTCACTGCCGATTTCCGAGCAGATCAACACCTGCGCACCAAATTCTTCGTCGGCGAAGTAGGCGGCGGCGCGGTCACGCTCGAGGATGTTCATGCCCTCGTGGAACACCGTGGCCGGGATGCCGGAACGCACGCGCAGGGCGTCTTCCAGGTCCATGGCGGTTTCGGCGTGGGCGCAGATCACCAGCACTTTGGTGCGCTTGAGCATCTTCAGTTGATCGATCAGCCACTCGACGCGTGGGTCGAACTTCCACCAGCGTTCTTCTTCGCTGGCGTCCGGTTGGGCCTGGAAGCTGACTTCCGGGTACAGTTCGGCGTGATCGCCCAACGGCAGTTCGAGGTATTCGTCCGGGCATGGCAGTGGGTACGGGTGCAGCTTACGCTCCGGGAAACCCTGCACGGCGGCGCGGGTGTTACGGAACAGCACGCGGCCGGTGCCGTGGCGGTCGAGTAATTCACGCACGAGGCGCGCGCTGGCTTCGGTGTCGCCATCGTTGACGGCGGCCAGCAGGGCTTCGCCTTCGTTGCCGAGGAATCCGTGGATGGTCTTGTGGGCTTGCGGCGACAGGCGTCCCTTGTCCAGCAACTCCTGAACGGCTTCAGCCACCGGGCGATAGTTTTCGCTCTCGGCACGGAAGGCCTGCAGGTCGTGGAAGCGGTTCGGGTCGAGCAGACGCAGACGGGCGAAGTGGCTGTCCTGGCCCAGTTGTTCCGGGGTGGCGGTCAACAGCAGCACGCCGGGAATGGTTTCGGCGAGTTGCTCGACCAGGGAATACTCAGGGCTGACCTGATCTTCGTGCCATACCAGGTGGTGAGCTTCGTCGACCACCAGCAAGTCCCAGCCTGCCGCGAACAGCGCGTCCTGGGCTTTCTCGTCGTCCACCAGCCACTCAAGCGCGACCAGCGCGAGTTGGGTGTCTTCGAAGGGGTTGCTGGCATCGCTTTCGATGAAGCGTTCTTCGTCGAACAGTGCGACCTGCAGGTTGAAGCGGCGGCGCATCTCTACCAGCCACTGGTGCTGCAGGTTTTCCGGAACCAGGATCAGCACGCGGTTGGCGCGGCCCGAAAGCAATTGGCGATGGATCACCAGGCCGGCTTCGATGGTTTTGCCCAGGCCCACTTCGTCGGCCAGCAGAACCCGTGGCGCGATGCGGTCGGCGACTTCGCGGGCAATGTGCAACTGGTGCGCGATGGGTTGCGCACGCACGCCGCCCAGGCCCCACAGAGAGGACTGCAACTGACGGCTGGTGTGTTCCAGTGTGTGATAACGCAGGGAGAACCAGGCCAGCGGGTCGATCTGGCCGGCGAACAGACGGTCGCTGGCCAGGCGGAACTGAATGAAGTTCGACAGTTGGGTTTCCGGCAGGGTGACCACTTCGTTATGCCCGTTGAGGCCGTGGTAAACCAGCAGGCCATCAACGTCATCGACTTCGCGGACGGTCAGCTTCCAGCCTTCGAAGTGAGTGATGGAGTCACCCGGCGAAAACCGCACACGGGTGAGGGGCGCATTCCTTAGCGCGTACTGGCGAGTGTCGCCAGTGGCCGGATAGAGCACGGTCAACAAGCGGCCGTCCTGTGCCAGAACGGTGCCTAAACCCAGCTCGGCTTCGCTGTCACTGATCCAGCGTTGCCCCGGTTGATACTGCTGCGCCATGCTGCCTGACTCCCACCTGAAAAAGCGGGCTATCTTAACGGAATGAGGGCTTCAGGGCCAAAGGACTCTCAGAAAAACTCACAGTCATACGTTAGCCCACCTGTGCATGACGCGCCGCCCGGTGCACTAATGAGTGCCAAATGAGTCACAGTTTGCGACCGATGGCTCAAGACGCCATCCCCGCAGCCGACAGCCTGCTGACAGGAGACTGAAAACCATGCTGCCACCGATGCTCCCCCTGAGTGCCGTGCCGATCACTTCACAGACCGACCCGATCCGCCAGCGTCCGGACATTCCACCGGTGGTGCCGGTGCAGGAAAGCTCCAGTGAAAGCACCATCGACCTGCAAAAGCGCAATCCTGAAGAGGACGGGCTGGTGCTGCGCGAGGAGCAGCGCCGCAGGCAGGAGCAGGAACGACGCCGCCGTGAAGCCGACAATGATCCCGAGGCTCACCTGGCGATTCCCGGGGATGAACTCAATGCCGACAACACCGTGCCGGTGGCGCCGCTGATGGAAGATCAGCCGCGGCAGGGGCTGTGGGTCGATATCGAGATTTGAGCACAGGCTGGTCAGCGCGGCCGTCAGGCCGCATTATTGGCGCAGGGTTGCCGAACGCTACGACGGCTTAAACTCATTTCAAGCGATGCACTGACCGCCATGAGCCAAGACGACAAACTGATTGACCTCAATGCTGAACGCGCCAAGCGTGTTCATGACCTCAATGACAAGCGACTCAATGAAGTTCGCCAGGCGTTCGAGCAGGCCATGCCGTTGGGCAAGTCCGGGAAAAAGCCGAAAAACAAACCGAAAAAGCGCTGAAATCCCCCGCATTCATTGATGCGGGTCAAATTTTTCCCTTCCTCTTGCCCAGTCTCGGGCGACATTGATCCCGGTCAATATTCTCTCCTGCCCGTTTGGTTAACTTAGCCCTATCGCAACAGGGCAAGTACAGGAGACGCGTCATGTTTTTCGACAACGTGGTGATCGCCGGAGTGCTGACTGTCAGCCTCATGTTTGTATTTTTTGCAGGGTTCGGACTTTTTATCTGGAAGGATTCGCACAAGCGGAAATAACCGTAGTTCTTTCTGGATGTAATGAGCACGCAAGGCATTTTGGGCAACTTCGGTTGCCCTTTTTTTTGCCTTTGAAAATCTACCGGAGTGCATAGAGCCACTGTGGGAGCGAGCCTGCTCGCGAATGCTGTGTGACATTCAACATCAATGCCAACTGAAATACCGCTTTCGCGAGCGGGCTCGCTCCCACAGGAGACTTAAGTGTTTGGTAGATGGCAGCAATAAAAAAGGCGCGTTCCTTGCGGAGCGCGCCTTTTCTGGTTTGGCTGCTTATCAGCTGCCAAGTGCCTTAGATGCCAGCCAGAACAACCCGGCCGACAGGGTCACGGTGGCTGGCAGGGTCAATACCCAGGCCAGCAGGATGGTTCTGACGGTGCCGCTCTGCAGGCCGCTTTTGTTGGCGACCATGGTGCCCGCCACGCCCGAGGACAGCACGTGGGTGGTGGAAACCGGCAGGCTGAAGATGTTCGCCATGCCGATCAGGCTGGCGGTGGTGATCTGCGCCGACATGCCTTGGGAGTAGGTCATGCCTTGCTTGCCGATCTTCTCGCCAATGGTCAGTACCACGCGCTTCCAGCCGACCATGGTGCCCAGGCCCAAGGCCAGTGCAACCGCCAGGATCACCCAGAACGGAGCGTATTCGGTGGTGGTGGTCAGGTCCTTGCGCAGCTTGTCCAGGTCAGCCTTTTCACGGGGGGCGAGCGTTGGCAGCTTGCTGACTTTCTTCGCCGTGTCGTCCAGGCAGAGCAGGTAGCGACGTACTTCGATGCGGCTTTCCGACGGCAGCGAGTGGTAGTCGGCTACACCCTTGAGGGTGCCGAGCAGGGCGGTGATGGTCGGTTCGGTCTGTTGCGGGTTGCAACGGAATTTCTCCGGCAGATCGCCATCCAGGCTCTTGCCCAGGGCCAGGAACTCGCCCAGTGTTTCGGAATTACGCTGGTAGAACTGGCTCAGGTGCAACGTGGCGTCGCGAGTCCGCTCGATCTGGTAGGTCGTGCTGTTCAGGTCGAGGACGAACTGCGCCGGCACGATACCGATCAGGACCAGCATGATCAGGCCGATACCTTTCTGGCCATCGTTGGAACCGTGCACGAAACTCACGGCCATGGCCGAGATCACCAGTACCAGGCGATTCCAGAACGGCGGGTGTTTCTTGTCGTCGATCTTGCGGCGCTGTTCCGGCGTCTTGTGCATCTTCGACAGCGGGCGCCACCATTTAAGGCCGATCAGGATCAGCGCGGCGATCAGGAAACCGGCCATCGGCGAGAACACAAGCGACATGGCGATATCGATCGCCTTCTGCCAGTTCACGCCATCGGCCAACGGTATGTCGTTGATCAAGGCGTTCGCCAGGCCCACACCGAGGATCGAACCGATCAGCGTGTGGGAACTGGACGCGGGAATACCGAAGTACCAGGTGCCCAGGTTCCAGGTAATGGCGGCGGCTAGCAACGAGAACACCATGGCCAGTCCGTGACCGGTGTTCACATTGATCAGCAGTTCTACCGGCAGCAGGTGGACGATGGCATACGCCACGCCGACCCCGCCCAGCAGCACGCCGAGGAAGTTGAACACACCGGAGAAGAACACCGCCAGATGAGGCGGCATGGCTTTGGTGTAGATAACGGTCGCCACCGCGTTAGCGGTGTCATGAAAGCCGTTGATGAACTCGAATGCGAGGACAAAGGCCAGGGCGAGCAAGAGGCTCACAAGCACCCAAGCATCCAGTCCGCTGAATAAATCGATCATGAAGGTTTTCTGACCCGGTCATAAGGGGGCGCGATTATGCCAGAAAAGACTGCTAATCAATGCACTAGCTGCTCATCGGTAACATTCTTCAACGAATTTCTTTGCCGCAGCACCGGAAAACCCAGGGTTTTGCTGAGTTTTTTAAGTTATTGATTTTATTGAAAAAATACGCTGTCACAAAACCTTCACGACCCGGTAAGAGGGGCTTGAACGGTTGTGCGAAAAATCTGAGAAATAGGTCAGATACCGGAAATCTGCCTGATTCAACGACGGTAATGGCCGCTGCCCGCTCATAGCGGGCACGCAAGGCAACATCAATACATCCCGCTTTTAACGGGTGCAGAGGCAGGCCTTTGTAAGGATCAGGCCAAAGCAGTCACGGCTCTTCGGCTTTGAGTTCCTTTTCCATTTTTTGAAGTTCTTGCTGGAAAACCTGATCCTGAACGGTGGCGCGTTTACGCCAGGGTTTGCGTTCCGGTTCGGGTTGAGCGGCGTAAGTGGTGACTTCTCCGCCGTAAACTTCCTTGTAACGTTGTTCCTGGCGCTCTAGTTCCGCGCGCAGTTCGTCTTTCGTCACAGTGCTACCTGTTTGAGTTGGGATAAATTCTGGTGAAAACGCGCTGCATCAAATCGATCGATCACGTTCGTCGAATGGGCAATGCCCGTCAAGGCATCGTTTTTTGGCAACGACGTGATCAATACTTCCATGTCACAGGCGGCCACGGCACCAGAGATAAACAGCTGACGTAGCTTCAGTTTCCTGTTTCAGCAAGCGCACTGGCAAGGCTGTGCAATGCGGATCTGGCGCTTGCAACGGGCAACGGCGATGGAACATCGCATTGCCGGGCAGCGGGTTCGGCAAGTAAAAAACCGAAGCGCTACTGAATTGTATTATAGCGGCCGATTTGAAGAACACTATCTCCAAAGAGTTAAAAGTGGATCCTGGTGTGTGACCGTTTTGTTGCTCGATACTTTGCGATTAACTAGAACGTCGACGGATACCACATCGCTGCGGTGCCTTTCTGACACCATTAAGTCGGGCAAGTTACGGTAATTGGATTGCCCCATTAAGTCCTGTGTCGAGTCGAGGTAAACATGAGGGTCGCGAGTCAGCGAAAATCCGGACACCGGCGGATCGGGCGATTTATCCGGTGGATTGCGATTATCGGTCGAGCGTTCGATAATCGCACGGAGTTGGCAGGCCGGGCTTGAGCGTCAGGCGCTGGCCCTTTGTAATAGTCGCTGATCCGAGTGGGTAAAAGGACCTTGTATGAACGATCAAATGCGCAATTCCTTCGCTTCAGTAGCTCCGCCCATCGTTGCTTCACCGGCCAAACGGATCCAGGCACTGACCGGCGACCCGGATTTCATGACGTCCCTGGCCCGTGGCCTGGCCGTGGTGCAAGCGTTCCAGGAGCGCAAGCGGCACCTGACCATCGCCCAGATCAGCCACCGCACGGAAATTCCCCGCGCCGCCGTGCGCCGTTGCCTGCACACCCTGATCAAACTCGGCTACGCCACCACCGACGGCCGCACCTATTCGTTGCTACCCAAAGTGCTGACCCTCGGCCATGCCTACGTGTCATCGACGCCACTGGCGGTTTCCGCCCAACCTTACCTGGACCGCATGAGCGAGCAACTGCACGAGGCCTGCAACATGGCCACGCTGGAAGGTGATGACATTTTGTACATCGCCCGCTCTGCGACCACGCAGCGGCTGATTTCGGTGGACCTGTCGGTGGGCGGGCGCTTGCCGGCCTATTGCACGTCGATGGGGCGGATTCTGCTGGCCGCGCTGGATGACACGTCGCTGGGCGAATACCTCGACCACGCCGAATTGCAAGCCAAGACCAGCCGCACGATTCACACCCCCGAGGCATTGCTCGAATGCCTGCAAGAAGTACGACTGCAAGGCTGGTGCATCGTCGACCAGGAACTCGAGCAAGGGCTGCGTTCGATTGCCGTCCCGGTGTACGACGCTTCCGGGCAGGTAGTTGCGGCCCTCAACGTCAGCACCCATGCGGGGCGGGTCAGCCGCAATGAACTTGAACAGCGTTTCCTGCCCGGTTTGTTGAGCGCCAGCCGCGACCTCAGTGCCCAGCTGTTTGCCTAAGCTGTTCGATAAACGCACAGAGTTGCGTTTATCGAATTGACGCTGTTTCCTGCGGATCATTACTGTCGCGGCTTCGTCAGCGTCTGCTGACACCGTTCGACTGCGATCCGTGGAATAAAAATAATGAACCAGCCCCAGTCTGCTGTAGGTAACTGCCTCGACGTGCAGTCCTTCATCAATGCCCAACCCATTTCGCGCTACCAGTGGCGCGTGGTGATCCTGTGTTTCCTGATTGTCTTCCTCGATGGCCTCGACACCGCAGCCATGGGTTTCATCGCCCCGGCCCTGTCCCAGGACTGGGGTATCGACCGCGCCAGCCTTGGTCCGGTGATGAGTGCGGCGCTGATCGGCATGGTCTTCGGCGCACTGGGCTCGGGCCCGTTGGCTGACCGCTTCGGGCGAAAAGTCGTACTGGTCGGTGCGGTGCTGTTGTTCGGCGCCTTCAGCCTGGCCTCGGCCTACAGCAGCAATGTCGATCAGTTGCTGGTGTTGCGCTTCCTGACCGGCCTGGGGCTCGGCGCCGGCATGCCGAACGCCACCACGCTGCTGTCGGAGTACACCCCGGAGCGCAAGAAGTCCCTGCTGGTGACCAGCATGTTCTGCGGTTTCAACCTCGGCATGGCCGGCGGCGGATTTATCTCGGCCAAGCTCATTCCGGCCTTTGGCTGGCACAGCCTGCTATTGATCGGTGGAGTTCTGCCGCTGATCCTCGCCGTCGTTTTGCTGTTCTGGCTGCCGGAGTCGGCGCGTTACCTGGTGGTGCGCAACCGCGGTACGGACAAAGTGCGCAAGGCACTGGCGCCGATTGACCCGACAGTGGTGGCCCAGGCATCCAGTTTCAGCGTGCCGGAACAGAAGACCGTGAAGGCGCGCAATGTGTTTGCGGTGATCTTCTCCGGCACCTACAGCACCGGCACTTTGTTGTTGTGGCTGACCTACTTCATGGGCCTGGTGATCGTTTATCTGCTGACCAGTTGGCTGCCGACCCTGATGCGTGACAGTGGCGCGAGCATGGAGCAAGCCGCCTTCATCGGCGCGCTGTTCCAGTTTGGTGGCGTGCTGAGTGCGGTGGGCGTGGGCTGGGCAATGGACCGGTTCAATCCGCACAAGGTCATCGGCACTTTCTACTTGCTGGCCGGGGTGTTTGCCTACGCGGTAGGGCAGAGCCTGGGCAACATCACAATCCTGGCGACCCTGGTGCTGGTGGCCGGGATGTGTGTCAACGGTGCGCAATCGGCAATGCCGTCACTGGCGGCGCGGTTCTATCCCACTCAAGGGCGTGCTACCGGTGTGTCATGGATGCTCGGGATCGGCCGTTTCGGCGCCATCCTCGGGGCGTGGATGGGCGCGACATTGCTTGGGCTGGGCTGGAACTTCGAGCAAGTGCTGACGGCGCTGGTGATTCCGGCGGCGCTGGCAACCACGGCGGTGGTGATCAAGGGCATGGTCAGTCATGCGGATGCGACCTGAGGCCACCAGCCAGATTCCTTAGTGAATGTGCGGGCCTCTTCGCGAGCAGGCTCGCTCCCACCGGTGATCGCATTCCTCTGTGGGAGCGAGCCTGCTCGCGAAGCTTTTGGGGATCGGTAGCCAAGCAACAATATGTTCGATAATCGAACGCTTAGTCGATTATCGGATTGTTTGGCGTTTTGCACGGGCTTAATCTTCAGTCATTCCGGCGCTGCGCATCGGCGCCTTCTTCCACTGTCGGTTAACAATAAACGGGAGCCTGCCCCAATGGCTGAAATCCTTTCGCTGCACGACGCGGTGAAGCAATTCGTAAACGACGGCGATACGGTCGCGCTCGAAGGCTTTACTCACCTGATCCCGACGGCGGCGGGTCACGAAATCATTCGCCAGGGCAAGAAAGACCTGACCTTGGTGCGGATGACCCCTGACCTGATCTACGACCAGTTGATCGGTGCCGGTTGTGCCCGCAAGCTGATTTTCTCCTGGGGTGGTAACCCGGGTGTCGGCTCCCTGCATCGCCTGCGTGATGCTGTGGAGAAACAGTGGCCGCATGCACTGGAAATCGAAGAACACAGCCATGCCGACCTGGCCAATGCCTACGTCGCTGGCGCTTCCGGCCTGCCATTCGCGGTACTGCGTGCCTACGCCGGTTCCGACTTGCCGAAGGTCAACCCGCTGATCAAATCCGTCACTTGCCCGTTCACCGGCGAAGTGTTGGCCGCCGTGCCTTCGGTGCGTCCGGACATTACCGTGATTCACGCGCAGAAAGCCGACCGCAAGGGCAACGTGCTGCTCTGGGGCATCCTCGGCGTGCAGAAAGAAGCTGCACTGGCCGCCAAACGCTGCATCGTCACCGTTGAGGAAATCGTCGACGACCTCAATGCGCCGATGAACTCCTGTGTATTGCCAACCTGGGCCTTGAGCGCGGTTTGCCACGTACCTGGCGGCGCGCATCCGTCCTACGCCCATGGTTACAACGAGCGCGACAACCGCTTCTACCAGGCCTGGGACCCGATTGCCCGCGACCGTGAAACCTTCACCGCGTGGATCAACGAATACATCCACGGCAGCGCTGACTTCAGCGAGTTCCAGGCCAAACTGGCCGCCGCTTCGGAGGCGAAGTAATGACTTACACCACCAATGAAATGATGACCGTCGCCGCCGCTCGCCGTCTGAAGAATGGCTCGGTGTGCTTCGTCGGTATCGGCCTGCCGTCGAAAGCGGCCAACCTGGCGCGCCTGACTTCCTCGCCTGATGTCGTCCTGATCTACGAATCGGGCCCGATCGGTGCCAAGCCAAGCGTATTGCCGCTGTCGATCGGTGACGGTGAGTTGGCGGAAACCGCCGACACCGTGGTCCCGACCGGCGAGATTTTCCGTTACTGGCTGCAGGGCGGGCGCATTGACGTCGGCTTCCTCGGCGCGGCGCAGGTCGACCGTTTCGGCAATATCAACACCACTGTGGTCGGTGATTACCACGCGCCGAAAGTCCGTCTGCCGGGTGCCGGTGGCGCACCGGAGATTGCCGGTTCCGCCAAGAGCGTGTTGATCATCCTCAAGCAGTCGTCGCGCTCCTTTGTCGATAAACTCGATTTCATTACCTCGGTCGGCCACGGCGAGGGCGGCGATTCGCGCAAGCGTCTCGGCCTGCCAGGCGCCGGTCCGGTGGGGATCATCACCGACCTGTGCATCATGGAACCGGAGGAAGGCACCCACGAATTCGTGGTCACCGCACTGCACCCGGGCGTGACCCGCGAGCAAGTGGTTACTGCCACCGGTTGGGCGATTCGCTTTGCCGACCATGTCGAGCAAACTGCTGAACCGACTGAAGTCGAACTGACCGCGCTGCGCGACCTCGAAGCCCGCACCGCCGCGGCACACGGCCAAGCCCCCGGAGAAGCGTGATGCGTGACGTTTATATCTGCGACGCGATTCGTACCCCCATCGGCCGTTTCGGCGGTGGCCTGTCGTCGGTGCGTGCCGACGACCTGGCTGCCGTGCCAATCAAGGCCTTGATGGAGCGCAACCCATCGGTGGACTGGAACGCCGTGGACGAGGTGTTCCTCGGCTGCGCCAACCAGGCCGGTGAAGACAACCGCAACGTCGCGCGTATGGCACTGTTGCTGGCCGGCCTGCCGGAAACCATTCCCGGCGTGACCCTCAACCGCCTCTGCGCTTCGGGCATGGATGCCATCGGCACCGCGTTCCGCGCTATCGCCAGCGGCGAGATGGAGCTGGCGATTGCCGGTGGCGTCGAGTCGATGTCCCGCGCACCGTTCGTGATGGGCAAGGCCGATGCCGCGTTTTCGCGCAACATGAAGCTCGAAGACACCACCATCGGCTGGCGTTTCATCAACCCGTTGATGAAAGCCCAGTACGGTGTGGATGCGATGCCGCAGACCGCGGACAACGTGGCCGACGATTACAAGGTGTCCCGCGCCGATCAGGACGCGTTCGCCCTGCGCAGTCAACAACGCACGGCCGCCGCGCAAGCTGCCGGGTTCTTCGCCGAAGAAATCGTTGAAGTGCGCATAGCCCACAAGAAGGGTGAAACCGTGGTCAGCCAGGACGAGCATCCTCGCGCCGACACCACCCTGGAAGCCCTGACCAAGCTCAAACCGGTCAACGGCCCCGACAAAACCGTAACCGCCGGCAATGCTTCGGGTGTGAACGACGGCGCCGCCGCGTTGATCCTGGCCTCGGCCGAAGCGGTGAAGAAACACGGCCTGACTGCCCGCGCCAAAGTGCTGGGCATGGCCAGCGCCGGTGTCGCCCCGCGGGTGATGGGCATTGGCCCGGTGCCGGCGGTGCGTAAACTGATCGAACGCCTCGGTGTGGCGGTCAGCGATTTCGACGTGATCGAACTCAACGAAGCCTTCGCCAGCCAAGGTTTGGCGGTGCTGCGTGAACTGGGAATCGCGGACGACGCGGCCCAGGTCAACCCGAACGGTGGCGCGATTGCCTTGGGTCATCCGTTGGGCATGAGCGGCGCGCGGCTGGTGTTGACCGCGTTGCATCAGTTGGAAAAAACCGCTGGCAAGAAAGGTCTGGCGACCATGTGCGTCGGTGTCGGTCAGGGTCTGGCCCTGGCGATCGAGCGCGTCTGACGCGCTCTGAAGACTTATAAGAACTGAGGAATGCTTCATGACTGACAAGCCTGGTTACCGTCGCCCGCAGGCGGGCACTCAGCCGGAATACCTGCACCCGGCCTATCAATCCACCAACCTGCGCTCGCCGTCGAAACCGTTGGTGTTCCTGCCTCATTCGTTGTCGGAAATTACCGGTCCGACCATCGGCGCCGAGCGCGTCAACGAAAAGGACAGCGACCTGACCGCCCAGCACGAGGGGCAGCCACAGGGTGAGCGCATCATCATCCACGGCCGCGTGCTGGATGAAAACGGTCTGCCGGTGCCGGGGATTCTGGTGGAGATCTGGCAGGCCAACGCCGCCGGTCGCTACGCCCATGCCCGGGACCTGCACGACGCACCGCTGGACCCGAACTTCACCGGCACCGGCCGCACCGTGACCGACGCCGATGGCTGGTATCAGTTCCAGACCATCAAGCCCGGCGCCTATCCGTGGGGCAACCACCACAACGCCTGGCGCCCGGCGCATATCCATTTCTCGCTGTTCGGGCCGAGCATCCTGACGCGCCTCGTGACGCAGATGTATTTCCCGGGCGACCCGTTGCTGGCGTACGACCCGATCTACAACTGCGTGCCCGATACCAGTGCCAAAGAGCGCTTGATCGCCACGTTCGATCTGGAAAAAACCATCCCTTCCTATGCCCTCGGTTATCGCTGGGACATCGTTTTGCGCGGCCGCGACGCCACGCCGATGGAGAAATAAGATGACGCTGACTGCGACCACGTCCCACACCGTCGGGCCGTACTACCACATCGGCCTGACCTGGCTGAACCGCGAAAACCTGACCGTCGAACAAACCCTGGGCGAGCGCGTGGCGATCACCGGGCAAGTGGTCGACGGCAATGGCGACATCGTCAACGACGCGATGCTGGAAGTCTGGCAGGCCAACGCCGCTGGCAAGTACGATCACCCGGAAGACGACCAGGACAAACCCCTGGACGCGAACTTCGAAGGTTTTGGCCGGGTGCCGGTGGATGCCGAAGGGCGTTTCCGTTTCACCACCATCAAGCCGGGCACGGTCGAGGGGCTCAAAGGCACGACCCAGGCACCGCACCTGGTGGTGCTGGTGTTTGCCCGTGGCCTGGTCAAGCACTTGCTGACGCGGATTTACTTTGATGGCGAGGCGGCGAACGTGAATGATCCGTTGCTGGAGTGCGTGCCGGCCGAGCGCCGCAGTACGCTGCTGGCCAAGCAGGATGCGTCGGGCGTGTACCAGTGGAACGTGATTCTGCAGGGCACCGATGCCGAGACGGTGTTCTTCGACTATTAACTGAAGACCGCAAAAAACTGTGGGAGCGAGCCTGCTCGCGAAAGCGGTGTATCAGACAACATTGATATCGACTGATACGACGCCTTCGCGAGCAGGCTCGCTCCCACAGGGGAAATGTATTGCTGATGTATCTGCGGAACGGGAGTGTTGCAAAGTGTGTCTAGACTCTCTCTGTCCCCATTGAGTGAAAAAATAATGACAACACCCGCAGCGCCTATAGCCCTTTATACGAGCGAAGAACGCAGCAAGCGGATCTTCGCCATTGTCGGTGCCTCGTCCGGCAACCTGGTCGAATGGTTCGACTTCTACGTCTACGCCTTCTGTGCGATCTATTTCGCACCGGCGTTTTTTCCGTCTGATAACCCCACCGTGCAGCTGGTCAACACTGCTGGCGTGTTCGCCGCCGGGTTCCTGATGCGGCCGATTGGTGGCTGGATTTTCGGGCGCTTGGCGGACAAGCACGGACGCAAGAATTCGATGTTGATCTCGATTCTGATGATGTGTTTCGGCTCGCTGCTGATCGCCTGCCTGCCGACCTACAACAGCATCGGGGTCTGGGCGCCGATCCTGTTGCTGTTCGCCCGTTTGCTGCAAGGCTTGTCGGTGGGCGGCGAGTACGGCACTACCGCGACCTATATGAGTGAAGTGGCGCTCAAGGGCCAGCGCGGTTTCTTCGCCTCGTTCCAGTACGTGACCCTGATCGGCGGCCAGTTGCTCGCGGTGTCGCTGGTGGTGATCCTGCAACAGTTCCTCACCGAAGATGACCTGCGTGCCTACGGCTGGCGGATTCCCTTCGTGGTGGGTGCCATGGCGGCGCTGGTTTCGCTGTATCTGCGTCGTTCGCTGAAAGAAACCACCAGCAAGGAAATGCGCGAAAACAAGGACGCCGGCAGTATCCGCGCGTTGTTTCGCGACCATAAAGCCGCGTTCATCACCGTGCTCGGATACACCGCCGGTGGCTCGCTGATTTTCTACACCTTCACCACTTACATGCAGAAGTACCTGGTGAACACCGCCGGCATGCCGGCCAAGACCGCCAGCTACATCATGACCGGCGCGCTGTTCCTCTATATGTGCATGCAACCGATTTTCGGCATGCTCTCCGACAGGATCGGCCGGCGTAACTCGATGCTCTGGTTCGGCGCCCTCGGCACGCTGTTCACTGTGCCGATCCTGTTGAGCCTGAAAAGCGTGACAAGTCCGTTCCTGGCCTTTGTGTTGATTACCCTGGCGCTGGTGATCGTCAGTTTCTACACCTCGATCAGCGGTTTGGTAAAAGCCGAAATGTTCCCGCCGCAAGTACGTGCCTTGGGCGTTGGCCTGGCGTATGCGGTGGCGAATGCGATCTTCGGTGGCTCGGCGGAGTATGTGGCCTTGAGTCTCAAGGCCGTGGGCATGGAAAACTCCTTCTACTGGTACGTCACGGTGATGATGGCGGTGGCGTTCCTGTTCAGCCTGCGCCTGCCGAAACAGGCGAAGTATCTGCAGCAAGACCTTTGATCTTCACGCGTGGGCTGCAAAGGCCCGCGCCTTCAGGAATTGTTTATGAACCAGCGACCGGGCAATCAATTGTTCGATGCCTATTTCACTACCCGCGATATGCGTGAGGTGTTCTGCGATCAGGGCCGGGTCCAGGCCATGCTCGATTTCGAAGCGGCACTGGCCCGGGCCGAAGCGCGGGTCGGGATGATTCCGTCGAGTGCTGTCGCGCCGATTGAAGCGGCTTGCAGCGCCGGGCTTTACGACTTTGCGGCGTTGGGCGAGGCGATTGCCACGGCCGGTAACTCGGCGATTCCGTTGGTCAAGGCGCTGGGCAAACAGATCGCTGCCACCGAAGCCGAACGCTATGTGCATCTGGGCGCGACCAGCCAGGACGTGATGGACAGCGGCCTGGTGCTGCAACTGCGCCGCGCACTGGAACTGATCGAGAGCGACCTGGCACAACTGGGGCAGACCCTCGCGTCCCAGGCCCGGCGCTACGCGACCACGCCATTGGCCGGACGCACCTGGCTGCAGCATGCGACGCCGGTCACCCTCGGCATGAAAATCGCCGGCTGGCTGGGGGCGGTGACCCGCAATCGCCAACGCTTGGCCGAACTCAAGCCGCGCCTGCTGGTGCTGCAATTCGGCGGTGCGTCCGGAACCCTTGCAGCCCTTGGCGAACAGGCCATGCCGATTGCCCAGGCGCTGGCTGAAGAACTGCAACTGACCTTGCCCGATCAGCCATGGCATACCCAGCGTGATCGCGTGGTGGAGTTCGGCGCCGTGCTCGGCCTGATCGCCGGCAGCCTCGGCAAACTCGGGCGCGATATCAGCCTGTTGATGCAAACCGAGGCCGCCGAAGTGTTCGAACCCTCGGCGCCGGGCAAGGGCGGTTCCTCGACCATGCCGCACAAACGCAATCCGGTGGGCGCGGCGGTGTTGATCGGCGCGGCGACTCGCGTACCCGGTTTGCTCTCTACGCTGTTCAGCGCTATGCCCCAGGAACACGAACGCAGCCTCGGCCTGTGGCATGCCGAGTGGGAAACCCTGCCGGAAATTTGCTGCCTGGTGTCCGGCAGCCTGCAGCAAGCGCTGTTGATTGCCCAAGGACTGGAAGTGGATGCCGAGCGCATGGCGCGCAACCTCGATTTGACCCAGGGCCTGGTGCTCGCCGAAGCGGTGAGCATCGTCCTCGCGCAACGGGTTGGGCGCGATACTGCGCACCATCTGCTCGAACAATGCTGCAAACGCGCCGTGGCCGAACAACGTCACCTGCGTGCAGTCCTCGGCGACGAACCGCAAGTGACCGCCGAACTGTCGGCGGCTGAACTCGATCATCTGCTGGACCCCGCCCACTATCTCGGTCAGGCCAAAACCTGGGTCGAGAGGGCGGTGGCTGAACATTCTGCATTGACTGCCTGAAGGAGACTTGCTGTGGCTTTTGTACAACTCGCCGAGGGCGAACTGCATTACCAACTCGATGGACCGGTCGATGCGCCGGTGCTGGTGCTGTCCAACTCCCTGGGCACGGACCTGCACATGTGGGACGCGCAGATCCCTGCGTTCACCGAGCATTTTCGCGTGCTGCGTTTCGACACCCGTGGTCACGGCCAATCGCTGGTGACGCCTGGCCCGTACAGCATCGAGCAACTGGGCCGCGACGTGCTGGCGCTGCTGGATGCGTTGCACATCGAACGCGCGCATTTCTGCGGATTGTCCATGGGCGGGTTGATCGGCCAGTGGCTGGGCATCAATGCCGGTGAGCGCCTGAACAAGCTGATCGTGTGCAACACCGCAGCGAAAATCGGCGATCCGTCGGTGTGGAACCCGCGCATCGAAACGGTGCTGCGTGATGGTCAGGCGGCCATGGTTGCCCTGCGCGATGCGTCGATTGCCCGCTGGTTCACCCCGGACTTCTCCGAAGCCAACCCGGCGGCAGCCAAGCAGATTACCGACATGCTCGCGGCTACTTCGCCCGAAGGTTATGCGGCCAACTGCGCGGCGGTGCGCGATGCCGATTTCCGTGAACAGTTGTCTGCGATCAAGGTGCCGTTGCTGGTGATTGCCGGTAGCGAAGATGCGGTGACGCCACCGTCCGGTGGGCATTTCATTCAAGAGCATGTGCGCGGGGCCGAATACGCCGAGTTCTACGCAGCGCATTTGTCCAACGTCCAGGCTGGCAATGCGTTCAGCGAGCGCGTGCTGGCGTTTCTGTCGGCTGATTGAGGGTATTGCAGTGGATGAGAAACAACGTTACGACGAGGGCATGGAAGTCCGTCGCGCGGTCCTTGGCGACGCCCACGTCGACCGCAGCCTGAACGCCCTGACCGAGTTCAACTCGGAGTTTCAGGAGATGATCACCCGCCACGCCTGGGGCGACATCTGGACCCGCCCGGGCCTGCCGCGTCATACCCGCAGCCTGATCACCATCGCCATGCTGATCGGCATGAACCGCGAGGGCGAACTCAAACTGCACTTGCGCGCCGCCGCCAACAACGGCGTCAGCCGTGGCGAGATCAAGGAAGTGATCATGCAGAGCGCAATCTACTGCGGGATTCCGGCGGCCAATGCGACGTTCCACCTGGCCGAGTCAGTGTGGGATGAGTTGGGGGTTGAGTCGCGGGGGTAACTCCAGCGATTGGCGGTGCCTGTACTGACCTCATCGCGAGCAAGCTCGCTCCCACAGTTGACCGAGTCGCTAAGGCGAACGCGGACCAATGTGGGAGCGAGCTTGCTCGCGATGGCGGTGGTGAGAGTTACAACAGGCTGATCGGATAGCTGATGATCAACCGGTTCTCATCGAACTCGTTATTGCTGTAATCCCGGCGCATGGTCGAGTTGCGCCATTTCAGGTTCAGGTCTTTCAGCGCACCGCTCTGCACGGTGTAGCCCAGTTCCGATTCCCGTCCCCATTCCTTGCCGTCGGTGATAGTGCCGGTGTGCACATTGTCACCGCTGATGTAGCGGTTCATCAGGGTCAAGCCCGGTACGCCCACGGCGGCGAAGTTGTAGTCGTGGCGCACTTGCCAGGATTTCTCCCGGGCATTGTCGTAGCTGGAGTTGTAGCTGTCGTTGGCCAGGGTGCCGCCGCTGGTGCCGTTGACCCGCATCCAGGCATTGTCACCAGTGAGTTTTTGCAGGCCGACGTAGAACGTGTTGCCGCCGTGCTTGGCCGAAAACAAGCCGTACATGGTCTTGTTGTCCAACTCGCCGGCCCGGGCGCTGCCGTCATCCTTGCCGTAGAAGAAACCCAGGTTGGCGCCCAGGGTCCAGTCGCCGATCGGCTGGTTGTGGGTCAGGTTGATGAATTGCTGGCTGTAGATGTCCTTGAGCTCGGCGTTCCACAGACCGACCTGGGTGCGCTTGTCGTTGAACACGTACTCGCCGCCCTGGAAGTTGAAACGGTCGGAGGTGAACGCGGCTTTGCCGGTCATCGACATGTCGTTCATGCTGCTGTCGTCCCGTGGGCTGTTCTGGCGGAACTGGCCGCCGTAGAGCGTCAGGCCATTGATTTCCTTCGAGGTGATCTGGCCGCCACGGAAGGTTTGCGGCAGCGAACGACCGTCGTCCGAACGCAGGATTGGCAGCACCGGCATCCACTCGCCGACTTTCACTTCGGTCTGCGACAGCTTGGCCTTGAACGCGACGTTGGTGCGCCCGAAGTTATCCGCCGGGCGACCGTCATGATCCAGCGGCAGCAGTTGCGTACCGCCGGTGCCTTTGCCGCCGTCGAGCTTCACCGAATACAAACCGAGCACATCCATGCCGAACCCGACGGTGCCCTGGGTGAAGCCGGACTTGGCGTCGAGGATGAAACTCTGCGTCCACTCTTCAGCCTTGCCCTGGGCTTTGGTCGGGTTGGTGAAGTTGCGGTTGATGTAGAAGTTGCGCAGGTTCAGGTTGACCTTGGCCCCTTCGACAAAACCCGACTCTTCGGCGTAGGCGGGCAGGGCGGCACTGGCCAGGGCGGCGGCGATCAGGCTGGGAACGAAATACTGCGCGGTGGAAGACGTCATGAGCTCGGGTCTCTCTAATTCTTGGGGATGAAGCGGGGTGATGCCGCAACCCGGGGTTGCAGACGAATATTCGAAATCAGCACAAAACGAAGCAGGTCAGCCGGAGAGGGCAGGGCGCAGGGGCATGGTGTCGAACCTGTTGTTATTGGTTTTGTGGTTCGGATGGTGCGGGGAATGTACTGGATGGTTCAATCGTAAAAAGCGGGTTTTGGGCGATTATCGAACGTAACATTGATTGGGGTTTTGTGTTGACTGCACTGGCCTTATCGCGAGCAGGCTCGCTCCCACATTCGACTGCATTCTATCTGTAAGAACTCGGTTACCTGTGGGAGCGAGCTTGCTCGCGATGGGGCCATAACTGACGAGACAACTTTTCAGGAAGCCAACAAAAAGCCCACCAATCGGTGGGCTTCGTGTTTTCACTGCACTATCAGAAATACTTCATCTTCGGCGCTTCTTCTTTCAATGGCTCGTTCTTCGCCGTCTGTTCGTTCCAGCCACCACCCAGGGCCTTGTACAGGTTGACCTGGCTGATCAGTTGCGCCAGACGGTCTGTGATCAGCACCTGTTGCGCACTGAACAGCTGACGCTGGGCGTCGAGGAAGGTCAGGTTGCTGTCGACACCGATGCGGTAGCGACGCTCGGCCAGGCGGTAGTAGTCCTGGTTGGCACTGACGAAATCTTTCTGTGCCTGCAACTGCTGGACGTAGGTCTGGCGGGCGGCCAGGCCGTCGGCGACTTCCTGGAAGGCCGTTTGAATGGACTTCTCGTAGTTCGCCACGCCGATGTCTTTCTGGATTTTCGAGTAATCCAGACTGGCGCGCAGGCTGCCGGCGTTGAAGATCGGCAGGTTGATCTGCGGCTGGAACAACCAGGTGCCCGAACCACCCTTGAACAGACCGGACAGGTCCGGACTCAGGGTGCCCGCATTGGCCGTGAGGCTGATGCTCGGGAAGAACGCCGCCCGCGCCGCGCCGATGTTGGCGTTGGCAGCCTTCAGGTTGTACTCGGCCTGAAGGATGTCCGGACGACGATGCAGCAGGTCCGACGGCAGGCCAGGCGGAACGTCGCTCAGCAGGTCGTCGTCAAGCGGTTTGGCCGCTTGCAGGTTGGCCGGGATACCGGTGCCGAGCAGCAGCACCAGGCTGTTCTCGTCCTGGGCGACCTGGCGGGTGTACTTGGCCAGTTGCGCACGGGCGTTTTCCACCGAGGTGCGCGACTGCGCCAGGTCCAGGGCCGAGGCGACCCCGACTTCGTTGCTGCGGGCGGTGAGCTTGTAGCTCTCCTCGAAGGCGGCCAGGGTGTCCTGGGTCAGCTTGTACAGTTCCTTGTCGGCCTGCCAGGTCAGGTAGGCATTGGCCACACTGGCCACCAGGCTGATCTGCGTGCTGCGGCGGCCTTCTTCAGTGGCGAAGTACTTCTGCAACGCTTCTTCGTTCAGGCTGCGAACCCGACCGAACAGGTCGAGTTCGTAGGCGCTGATGCCAACAGTTGCCGAGTAGGAACTGGTGATGCCGGCTTCGCCGGTCTGTGAAGCGTCAGCCGGAAGCCGCTGACGGCTGCCGGTGCCGTTGGCCGAGACGGCCGGGAACAGATCGGCACGGGAGATGCGGTACTGAGCCGCAAACGCATCGATGTTCAGGGCCGCGACACGCAGGTCACGGTTGTTTTCCAGGGCCACCTGGATCAGCTGTTGCAGCGCCGGGTCATGGAAAAACTGCTTCCAGCCCTGCTCGGCAGCCGCTTGCGCCGGTGCCTGGGCCGGCGAGTACGCCAGGCCCTGCGGGTACTGGCCCGCTACCGGCGCTTCGGGCTGCTGATAATCAGGTATCAGCGAGCAGCCACCGAGCACAAAGGCGGCGACTGCCAGGGAGAGTAGCGACTTGCTCATTAGCCAGCCTCTTTAGGAGTTTCAGTAGCATCATCCTGGTCGGCGATTTTACGCTGGCCAATGGACGACACGGTGACGAAGAACAGCGGGACCCAGAAGATCGCCAGCACAGTGGCCGTGATCATACCGCCGATCACGCCGGTACCGATTGCATGTTGGCTACCCGAACCTGCACCGGTGGATATCGCCAGTGGTACCACACCGAGGACGAAGGCGAGCGAGGTCATGATGATCGGTCGCAGACGCATGCGGGACGCCTCGATCGCCGCATCGCGCAGGCTACGCCCTTGTTCATGCAGTTCCTTGGCAAATTCGACAATCAGAATGGCGTTTTTCGCCGCCAGACCGATAGTCGTCAACAAGCCTACCTGGAAGTACACGTCGTTGGACAAACCACGCAGGCTGGTGGCCATCAGTGCACCGATGATCCCCAGCGGTACCACCAACATCACCGCGATCGGAATCGACCAGCTTTCATACAACGCCGCCAGACACAGGAACACCATCAGCAGCGACAGGGCGTACAGCGCTGGCGCTTGCGAACCGGACAGACGTTCTTCGTACGACAGGCCGGTCCAGGAAATACCGACACCGGCCGGCAGTTTCTTGGCGATGGCTTCGACTTCGAGCATGGCTTCACCGGTGGAATAGCCTGGCGCCGGGGCACCGAGGATTTCCATCGCTTCCACGCCGTTGTAACGGGCCAGTTTCGGCGAACCGTAAATCCACTCGCCCTTGGCGAATGCGGAGAACGGAACCATGGTGCCGACGCTATTGCGCACGTACCACTTCTGCAGGTCTTCAGGGCCCATTCGAGCGCCTGGCTGGCCTTGCACGTAAACCTTCTTCACCCGACCACGGTCGATGAAGTCGTTGACGTAGCTACTGCCCAGGGCAATCGACAGGGTGTTGTTGATGTCGGCGATGGTAATGCCCAGGGCACTGGCCTTCTCGTCATCGATTTCCAGCTGGTATTGCGGTTCGTCGTTCAGGCCGTTCGGACGCACCTGAGCCAGAATCTTGCTTTGTGCGGCCATGCCGAGGAACTGGTTGCGCGCTTCCATCAGTTTTTCATGGCCGATACCGGCACGGTCCTGCAGGAACACGTCGAAACCGGTGGCGTTACCCAGTTCCAGTACCGCCGGTGGTGCGAAGGCGAACACCATGGCATCGCGGAAGGTGAAGAAGTGCTGCTGGGCACGGGCCGCCACCTTGAACACGTTGTTGTCGGCGTTACGTTCGTCCCACGGACGCAGCATGATGAACGCCATACCCGAACTTTGGCCACGACCGGCGAAGTTGAAGCCGGTCACGGTAAACACCGAGTTCACCGCGTCGCCTTCGCCGCCATCCTTGCCCGGACGCAGCAGGAATTCGCGCATTTCGTCGACGACCACCTGGGTGCGCTGGGACGTCGAGCCGGCCGGGGTCTGCACCTGGGCGAACAGTACACCCTGGTCTTCTTCCGGCAGGAACGCCGTTGGAATGCGGGTGAACAGCCAGATCATGCCAACCACGATCAGCAGGTACGCTAGCAGATACGGGATCTTGCGCTGCAGGATATTGCCGACACCGCGTTCGTAGCTGCGAACGCCGCGGTCGAAATTGCGGTTGAACCAGCCAAAGAAACCGCGCTTGGGTACGCCGTGCTCGCCTTTCGGGATCGGCTTGAGCATGGTGGCGCAAAGCGCCGGGGTGAAGATCAGCGCGACCAGTACCGACAGGGCCATGGCCGAGACGATGGTGATCGAGAACTGCTTGTAGATCACACCGGTGGAACCGCTGAAGAACGCCATTGGCAGCAGAACCGCCGACAGCACCAGGGCGATACCGACCAGTGCGCCCTGGATCTGGCCCATGGACTTCTTGGTGGCTTCCTTGGGTGACAGGCCTTCTTCGCTCATCACCCGTTCGACGTTTTCCACCACGACGATGGCGTCGTCCACCAGCAAGCCGATGGCCAGCACCATGCCGAACATGGTCAGGGTGTTGATGCTGAAGCCGGCGGCCGCGAGGATGCCGAACGTACCGAGCAATACCACCGGCACGGTCATCGTGGTGATGATGGTGGCGCGGAAGTTCTGCAGGAACAGGAACATCACCAGGAACACCAGCGCGACCGCTTCGACCAGGGTGTGAACCACGCCCTTGATCGATTCCGTTACTACCGGAGTGGTGTCATACGGGAACACCACTTCCATCCCTTCAGGGAAGAACGGCTTGAGGCTGTCGATGGTCGTGCGCAGGGCCTTGGCGGTATCGAGAGCGTTGGCACCGGTGGCCAGTTTCACCGCCAGACCGGAAGCCGGGGCGCCGTTGAACTGGGCGTTGATGCTGTAGTTCTCGCCACCCAGACCAACTTCGGCGACATCTTTGAGGCGAACCTGGGAACCGTCCTTGTTGACCTTGAGCAGGATCTTGTCGAATTGCTCCGCGGTCTGCAGGCGGGTCTTGCCGATGATCGTCGCGTTCAACTGGGTGTCGGGCAGGGCAGGCAGGCCGCCGAGCTGGCCGGACGACACCTGGACGTTTTGCGCAGCGATGGCGGTTTTGACGTCGATCGGGGTCAGGTTGTAGTTGTTCAACTTGGCCGGGTCGAGCCAGATACGCATGGCGTACTGGGAACCGAACACCTGGAAGTCGCCGACACCGGCGGTCCGCGAGATCGGGTCCTGCATGTTCGACACGATGTAGTTGGACAGGTCGTCCTTGGTCATGCTGCCGTCACGCGACACCACGCCGATCACCAACAGGAAGTTCTTCACCGCCTTTGTGACGCGGATACCTTGCTGTTGCACTTCTTGCGGCAGCAGCGGGGTGGCCAGGTTCAGCTTGTTCTGGACCTGAACCTGCGCGGTGTCGGAGTTGGTGCCTTGCTCGAAGGTCGCGGTAATGGTCATGGTGCCGTCGGAGTTACTTTCCGACGAGACATAACGCAGGTTGTCGATACCGTTGAGCTGTTGCTCGATCACCTGAACCACGGTGTCCTGAACCGTTTGTGCCGAAGCACCCGGGTAGGCCACGGAGATGGCGATCGCTGGAGGTGCAATGCTCGGGTACTGGTTGATCGGCAACCGGAGGATCGATAGTGCCCCGACCAACATGATCACCAGGGCAATTACCCAGGCGAAAATCGGACGGTCGATAAAAAATTTCGACATGGTTTACTCCCCTTTGCCGCCGGAGGCTTTATTAGCTGCCTGGGCGGGGGCCGGGTTCTTTGCGGCTACGTTGGTCGCTTCACTGGCCTTGACTTCGACGCCAGGTTTGACGAATTGCAGACCTTCGGTGATCAGGCGATCGCCGGCCTTCAGACCATCTTCGATCAGCCATTGGTTACCGACGGTGCGGTTGGCCTTGAGTTGACGCAGTTCGACCTTGTTGTCCGGGCCGACAACCAGTGCGGTCGGCGTCCCTTTGAGGTCGCGGGTCACACCTTGCTGCGGGGCCAGGATCGCCGCGCTGTTCACACCGGCCAGCAACTTGGCGTGCACGAACATGCCTGGCAGCAGGGTGTGATCAGGGTTCGGGAAAATGGCGCGCAGGGTGACGGAACCGGTGGTCTGGTCAACCGAGATTTCGGAGAACTCCAGCTTGCCGTCCAGCTTGTACTCGCTGCCGTCTTCGAGGGTCAGCTTGACCGAGGCTGCGTTATCACCGGCTTTTTGCAGGCGACCGCTTTCCAGCTCACGGCGCAGTTGCAACAGCTCGACCGAGGACTGCGTCACGTCGACGTAGATCGGGTCGATTTGCTGGATCACCGCCATCGCGTCGACCTGGGCATTGCTGACCAGCGCGCCTTCAGTCACCGAGGAGCGGCCGATGCGGCCGGTCAGCGGGGCATAGACCTTGGTGTAGCGCACGTTGATCTGTGCAGTTTGCAACGCGGCTTCCGATTGCAGGCGGTTGGCCACGGCAGTGTCGTATTCCTGACGGCTTACGGCTTGTTCGTCGACCAGTTGCTTGTAGCGGTCGGAAATCGACTTGGTCGAACGCAGGTTGGCTTCGGCGCTGGCGAGCGTTGCTTCATAGATCGACGGGTCGATCTGATAGAGCTGCTGGCCAGCCTTGACGTCACTGCCTTCCTTGAACAGGCGCTTGAGAATGATGCCGTTGACCTGCGGGCGGACTTCGGCAATGCGGAACGCACTGGTACGGCCGGGCAGATCGGATGTCAGGGTGAAAGCTTGCGGTTGCAGAGTCACGACGCCGACCTGAGGGGGTGGGGCGACCGGTGCTGCCTCTTCCTTTTTGCATCCGCTGAGTAGCGATGCCAGGGCGACGGCGGCGACCAGAGCGGTAACAGCTGGCTTGAATTGCATGAAAATCCTCGGGTCAGGCGCGCAAGGAGCGCACCAGAAAGGTGGAAGGTTGAAATTTGTTTGCCGAGTGGATAAGTAGCTTGCTAAGGAATATACTTACGTACATGGTTGTTTGTAAAGACCCAAGCTGCGTATCACCGTCGTTACACAAGCCGTTGAAAGGTTGAAATTGTAGGCCGGGGACGAACCCCCAGAACGTTCGCCCCACTTTTATTCAGCTGATGTTCAGGCATCGCTGAAGCACCCTGATTGAGGTTGTACTGCCATGGTCCGTCGTACCAAAGAGGAAGCCCAGGAAACCCGCGCGCAAATACTCGTGGCGGCCGAAAAGGCCTTTTACGAGCGAGGCGTGGCGCGCACGACCCTGGCGGACATCGCGACCCTGGCCGGCGTCACTCGCGGGGCCATTTACTGGCATTTCAGCAACAAGGCGGATCTGGTGCAGGCCATGCTCGACACCCTGCATGAGCCGCTGGAAGAAATGGCCAAGGCCAGCGAGAGCGAAGACGAACTCGATCCCCTGGGCTGCATGCGCAAACTTTTGATTCATTTGTTTCATCAGATTGCGCTGGACCCGAAAACCCGACGCATTAACGAGATTCTTTTTCATAAGTGCGAATTCACCGATGAAATGTGCGACCTGCGCCAACAACGGGTGTCAGCCAGCCTCGAATGCAATGTGCGGATCGGCCTGGCCCTGAGTAATGCCGTGAATCGTGGCCAGTTGCCGGAAAACCTCGACACCGCCCGCGCAGCGATCAGCTTGCATGCTTATATTGATGGCATCCTGTACCAGTGGTTGCTGACCCCTGACAGTTTTGAATTGCACGCCGAAGCCGAGCGTTGGGTCGATACCGGGCTGGATCTGTTGCGCTTTAGCCCCAGCCTGCGCAAATAAAGCAAAATGCGTAATCGGCGTCTTGTGTGTCAACCGTTGAAGCCGAAGATGAACAGTTCTTCACGCGCCCTTCGACAATGGGGTGCTTTTATATACTTACACTCGGCAGGTTGACAGGTAGCAAGCTCAGTAATTTGTAGGGAATTTGTGTCGAGTCTTTGAGAAGCCCACATATTTCCCCTGTAGGAGCGAGCCTGCTCGCGATGGCGGTGGGTCAGTTACATCAATGTTGAATGTACCGCCCTCATCGCGAGCAGGCTCGCTCCTACAGTGGATAGTGTTAATGCGTCCAGATACTAAAAAGCCCCGGCTCTTTCGAGTCGGGGCTTTTGCGTTTCAGCCGTTACTGATTACAGCGTCGGGTAGTCGATGTAACCGACCGGGCCCTTGGCGTAGAACAGTTCCGGACGCGCGTCGTTCAGCGGCGCGTCAGCCTGCAAGCGTGCTGGCAGGTCAGGGTTGGCAATGAAAGGTACGCCGAAGGCGACTGCATCGGCCTTGCCGCTGGCGAGCAACGCGTTGGCGCTGTCTTTGGTGAAACGCTCGTTGGCAATGTAAGGGCCGCCGAAGGCTTCCTTGAGTTGTGGGCCGAGGCTGTCGGCACCTTCTTTCTCCCGCGAGCAGATGAAGGCAATGCCACGCTTGCCCAGTTCGCGAGCGACGTAGGTGAAGGTCTCGGCCAGGTTGTCGTCGCCCATGTCATGCAAGTCGGCGCGTGGCGACAGGTGCACGCCCACACGACCGGCACCCCAGATTTCGATCGCCGCGTCAGTCACTTCCAGCAGCAGGCGGGCACGGTTTTCCTGGGAGCCGCCGTAGTTGTCGGTGCGCTGGTTGGTGCTGCTTTGCAGGAACTGGTCGAGCAGGTAACCGTTGGCGGCATGGATTTCCACACCGTCGAAGCCAGCGGCCTTGGCGTTTTCGGCACCGACGCGGTAAGCGTCGATGATGTCGGCGATTTCAGCGGTTTCCAGGGCGCGCGGCACCGGGAAGTCGGCCAGCGGACGCACCAGGCTGACGTGACCCTTGGGCTGGATGGCGCTCGGGGCGACCGGGGCTTCATCGTTCAGGTACAAACCGTGGGAAATGCGACCCACATGCCACAGTTGCAGGAAGATCTTGCCGCCCGCGCCATGGATAGCCTTGGTCACGTTGGACCAGCCACGCACCTGATCGTTGGACCAGATGCCCGGGGTGTCCGGGTAGCCGACGCCCATCGGCGTCACCGAGGTGGCTTCGCTGAGGATCAGGCCGGCGGAGGCACGTTGCACGTAGTACTCGGCCATCAGCGCGTTGGGCACGCGACCTTCGTCGGCGCGGCAGCGGGTCAGTGGCGCCATGATGATGCGGTTGGCCAACTCGAGGTCGCCCAGTTTGATCGGATCGAAAATAGTCGTCATTTAAAGCAACCCTCGTGAGGTAATGGTTGATCAGTTGGTAGCTGGGGCCAGATCGGGATTGCCGCTCTGACGGAAAGTAATCAGGGTCACCAGCAGGGCGAGTACCGCCAGTACGGCTGCCGCGAGGGGCACGCTGGTCAGGCCGAAGCCGTGGGCAATCACGCTGCCGCCGACCCAGGCACCCAGGGCGTTGCCGATGTTGAAAGCGCCGATGTTCAGGGTCGACACCAGGTTCGGTGCGGCCTTGCCGAAGGTCACCACGTTCACTTGCAGCGCCGGCACGGCGGCGAAGCACGCGGTGGCCCAGAGGAACAGGGTGATTTCGGTCGGAATCAGCGCGACGCTGGTCCAGGTCAGCACGGTGGACACCACGGCCATGGTGATGAACACGCCGATCAGCGTCGCGGCCATGCCTTTGTCGGCCAGCTTGCCGCCGATGATGTTGCCGACCGTCAGGCCCAGGCCGATGAGCATCAGGGTCCAGGTCACGCCACGGGGCGAGACGCCGGTGACTTCGCCCAGCAGTGGCGCGACGTAGGTGAACAGGGTGAACACTGAGGCGGCGAACAGCGCGGTCATGCTCAGGGACAGCCAGATGCCGCCGCCCTTGAGCGCGGCCAGTTCGGCGCGCATGTCGAGTTTTTCTTCATCACGCTTGGCCGGCAGGAAGCGGATCAAGCCAATCAGCGCGATCACACCGATCGCGGTCACGGCCCAGAAGGTCGAACGCCAGCCGGCTTCCTGACCGAGGGCGGTGCCCAGCGGTACGCCGAGTACGTTGGCCAGGGTCAGGCCGGTGAACATCAGGGCCACGGCCGAAGCGCGTTTGTTCGCAGGCACCAGGCCGGCGGCTACCACTGAACCGATACCGAAGAAGGCGCCATGGCACAGGGCGGTGACCACACGGGCGAACATCAGCACGTTGTAGTCGCCGGCCACTGCGCAGAGCACGTTGCCGACAATGAAGATGCCCATCAACGCCACCAGGGCTGCCTTGCGCGGCAGTCTGGCGGTGGCCAGCGCCATGAACGGCGCGCCGATGGCCACGCCCAGGGCGTAACCGGTCACCAGCCAGCCGGCACCGGGAATCGATACACCGAGGTCAGCCGCCACGTTGGGCAGCAGGCCCATGATGACGAACTCGGTGGTGCCGATGGCGAAGGCGCTCAAGGCCAGGATGAGTAGCGAGAGGGGCATTGTTTAATTCCTTGTCGGCCGACTGACGTGGGGGGCGTTCTCAATTGGTTTTCCCGGTGCTGTGTGAAAACCAATTGAGAACGCCCCCACAGGGTCAGAGCTCTTTACTGAAGGTTTTGAGGAACTCCTGAATGGTTTCCTCGTTGCGTTTGAAAAAATGCCACTGGCCGACTTTGCGGCTGCTGATCAGGCCGGCGCGTTGCAGGGTCGCCAGGTGTGCGGACACCGTGGACTGCGACAGGCCGCAACGTTGATCGATCTGCCCGGCGCAAACGCCGTGCTCGTTACTGTGGGACTGGTCGGGAAATTCGACGGTCGGGTCCTTGAGCCAGTGCAGGATTTCTCGCCGTACTGGGTGTGCCAGGGCTTTTATTATTTCGTCGAGATTAATGGTCATGATGTGGGCTCGTGATGTTTAAAACGCTATATCGCGATGAGGCGAACTTTAAATCGGTATTTCGCGATATACAAATATGATTTGGCTCTGACCAGCTCACATTTCGGTATATCGAGTTATAACGATATGTTGAGTGTAACAAGACAAGAGGGCAGTGCTAAGCTGCGCCCATGAACTATCTCGCACATCTTCACCTCGGTGGCCAGCGTCCCGGCCAATTGCTCGGCAGTCTGTATGGCGATTTCGTCAAGGGACGGCTGCAAGGGCAGTTCGCACCGGAAATCGAGGGGGCTATCCAGTTGCACCGCAGCATCGACGTGTTCACCGATCGCCATCCGCAGGTGGACGTCGCGCTGTCGCGTTTTTCCCTGACCCGGCGTCGCTACGCGGGGATCGTGCTCGACGTGTTTTTCGACCATTGCCTGGCTCGTGACTGGACGCTGTACGCCGATCGACCGCTGGAGCTGTTCACTTCAGACGTGTACCGCGTGCTGTCCAGCGAACGACAACTGCCGGAGCGGCTGGCGAAGATTGCGCCGTACATGGTGGCCAATGACTGGTTGGGGTCGTATCAGGAGTTCGAAGTGCTGGAGCAGGTATTGCGCGGGATCTCGCGACGCCTGACCCGGCCGGAAGAGCTGGCGGCGGCGATGCAGGAGTTGCGGCGGTTGTATGAACCGTTGAGCGAGGACTTTCGGTTGTTCTATCCGCAGCTACAGGATTTTGCCCGGAACTATCCAACAGCATAAAACCACTGTAGGAGCGAGCCTGCTCGCGATTGCGGTCTGTCATTCAGCATCATCGTTGAATGTTAATCCGCTATCGCGAGCAGGCTCGCTCCTACAGGGGGGTGTTTTTATGCCGCAATGGCAGGGCGCATCGGTGCCCGCTGAGGTTCAACGACAGCACCAAACAACACCTTCTGCACCGCCTGCTGCGCCTCGAACGCCAATGCCGCGCGCTCCCGACCTTCGCAAGCGATCGGCTTGAGCAGATGAATCTCCACACCGCCACGGTCATTGGCAAACAACCGCATCAGATGCGACAGCAAGTCATCGTCGCCAATGAACGGCGCCAGCGCGCAAGGTTCGCCGTCACGCACATAACGTATCGCCACCGGCTGCATGGCCACTTCGGAATCGATGGCGGCGGATAGCAGGCGGCCATGGAAAGTACGCAGCGAACGGCCATCGGTGGTGGTGCCTTCCGGGAACATCAGCAGGGGGTGTGCCTGTTCCAGGTGACGGGTCATCTGCTTGCGGATCAACTGGCTGTCACCCGAACCACGGCGGATAAACAGGCTGCCGGCCTTGGCCGCCAACCAACCCGCTACTGGCCAGGTGCGCACTTCGGCCTTGGACAGGAACGACAGCGGCGTGAGCATGCCCAGCAGCGGGATGTCGGTCCAGGACACGTGGTTGCTGACCCAGAGCATCGGCGTCTTCGGCAGCTCGCCGTGCACGGTCACATCAAAGGGCAGGGCGTTGCTCAGGCGGGCCATGAAAAACCGCGACCAGCGCTGACGGCGCGCCATCGAATGGGCCATGCCCAGGCGCTCGAACACCCCGAACACGCTGGCCATGCCCAGGCCCAGCGTCACCACCACCAGCACTCGCGCGATTCGCGCGTACACCCGCAACCGGCTCATTACACAGCCGCCTTGAAGTGTTTGGCGTAACGCGGGCAGAGTTCGTCGCGTTTGAGCAGGATGAACACATCGGCGACCTGGAAGTCTTCGTCCCAGCATGGCTCGCCGCAGATCTTCGCGCCCAGGCGCATGTAGGCCTTGAGCAGCGGTGGCATTTCGGCAATCACGTTCGACGGGATGTCCAGGCTTGGCAGAGGGTTTTTCGGCTCGGCGCGCAGATGTTCGGTGCACAGGTAGCGTTCGCGCAGACGCTGCATGATCGCGTGGGCCTGCACGCCGCCATCCTGCATCGGAATGCTCGCGCACCCCATCAGGTAGCTGTAGCCGCCCTGGTTCAGGACTTCCGCCAGTTCGCCCCAGAGCACGGCGATGGTGCCGCCATTGCGGTAGGCCGGGTCGACGCAGGTGCGACCGATTTCCAGGATCGGGCCTTGCAGGTGCACCAGGCCGTGGAGGCTGAATTCTTCTTCGCTGTAGAACTTGCCCAGGCTGCTGGCCGCCGTGTGATCGAGCAAACGGGTGGTTGCCACCAGACGGCCGGTATTCAAGTCACGCACGCCGATGTGGGCGCAGTGAACGTCGTAGTCGTCCATGTCCAGACCCAGTTCAGCACCCTTGAGTCTGGCGTTGAATTCGCCGCTGAACACGTTGAAGCGCAAGGCCTGGGCTTCCTGCAAAGCCTCGGCACCCACCAGGCGTTCGGCTTGCAGGCGGCGTTCGTTGCCGGTGTCGCTGATGCGGGCGATCTGAGTCATGACGAATCTCCGTGCGGGCTGCTCACCCGTCTTTGGGCTACAGCGAATCGACTTTCTTTGTCTAGCCGTGTTGTGCAAAGTCAGGCTATGTAGCCCCGGTGTCATCGCCATTAAGCTTTGGTGATGCTTATATGACAGCCCTCGAGGAGCCTCTTATGCCCTGGCAAACCCTGTTGAACCGCCGTGATCGCTTGCCCGCCAACCCGGATCTGGCCGAAGGTTTCGCGACTTTGTTGCAGCAGTTGGGCACGGTCGCGCCGTTTGAATTGGCGGTGCTTGGCGGGCGGTTGATGGCGACGCCGGGGCTGGCGTTCCTGGTGGGGTATCAGGCGGCCTTGCGCATGCTCTGGCCGAGCGCGCCACTGAGCCTGGGCGCGCTGTGTGCCACCGAACAGCGCAGCCTGCGCCCGGCCGACATGCAAACCCGACTGAGCGGTTTGCGCCTGAGCGGACGCAAGGATTTCGTCACCGCCGGTCATGCCGCCGACTGGCTGCTGGTGGCGGCGCGCAGCGAGGATCCCGGCGCCGATCCACGCTTGAGCCTGGCGGTGATCTATCGCGATGAGCCGGGTGTGCGGGTGGAAAAACTGGCGCCGATCCCGTTGATGCCGGACATCAGCCATGGCCGTTTGTTTCTGGATAACGCGCTGTGCGAATTGCTGGCGGGGGATGGTTGGGATGCGTATGTCAAACCGTTCCGCACGCTGGAAGACATTTATGTGCTGAGCGCCATGACGGCGTGGTTGTATGGCGTCGGTCAGGAATGCGATTGGCCGCAAGGCTTGCAACTTCGGTTGCTGGGGGTATTGGCGGGGTGCGCGGAAACCAGCCGCCAGCCACCGACCCATCCGGCCGGGCATGTGTTGCTTGGCGGGTTGTTTGCACAGTTCGATGGGCTCAAGGCTGAGGTGAATGAGGCGCTGGCTGGAGGGCCTCCAGAGTGGGCGACGATGTGGCAGCGGGATCAGGCGGTGATGGAGTTGGCGGCGGGGGCTCGGGGGAAGAGGTTGGCCAAGGCACTTTCCGGATCTTCGCTGGATTGACTGGCCCCTTCGCGAGCAGGCTCGCTCCCACATTTGAAATGCATTCCCCTGTGGGAGCGAGCCTGCTCGCGAAGACGGCCTCAACAGCAACACAAATCCAGGAACTGTCATCAACCTCGACTAGGCTCAGCAGGTTCAATCTCCGAGCCCCCGCCATGCCCAAAGGCTTGTCCCTGATTTTCCTGCTGTTGCTCAGCCTCACGGCCCGGGCCGAAAACTGGCCCGCCGAGCAATGGTCGACCGCCCCGACGCCCGCTGGCCCAGCGCTTCAAGCCTTGGAGGCCTACGCCTTTCCATCCCGCGATGACACTACTCGTCAGGGCATCCGCACCGATGCCTTGTTGGTGATCCGCGACGGCCAGTTGATCTACGAACGCTACGCCGGTCCGACGACGGCCGAGACGCCGCACCTGACCTGGTCGATCAGCAAGAGCCTGATGGCTACGGTCCTCGGTGTGGCCTACGGCGAAGGGCTGTTCAAACTCGGCGACCCTGTGGCGAAGTTTTATCCGCCCCTGCAAAAATACCCCGACATGACCATGGCCGACCTACTGCACTGGGCCTCGGGCCTGGATTGGCAAGAGGACTATGAATACGCACCGCTGAAGTCTTCGGTGGTGGTCATGCTCTACACCCGCGGTCACCACGACATGGCCGCGTTCACCGCGGCCCATGCGGAGTACGCAGCGCCCGGCCAGGCATTTCGCTACTCCAGCGGTGACAGCAACCTGTTGTCCGCCGCATTAAAAACCATCGTCGGTCCCAGCCGCTATCCCGACTATCCGTGGACTGCACTTTTCGAACCGCTGGGCATTCGCCATGCCGTTTGGGAAACCGATGCCACGGGCACTTTCGTTGCTTCGTCCTATGCCTACCTCACCGCACGGGATCTGGCCCGGGTCGGTCTGTTGATGGCCCGCGAGGGTCGCTGGGCAGACAAGCAACTGCTGCCCAAGGACTGGGTGGCGTTCAACCGCGAGCCGTTCGCTCACTATCACGCCGATCAAGACGATGCCGTCCCCGGCGGTCAGTGGTGGCTCAATCGAGCCGTAGAGGGCGCCGCACGACCCTGGCCCGATGCCCCCGCCGATACCTTCGCCGCGTTGGGCCATTGGGGCCAGGCGATGTACGTGATCCCCAGTGAACAACTGGTGATCGTGCGCTATGGCGATGACCGCGACGGCAGTTACCGGCACAACGAGTTGCTCCAGTTTGCGCTCAAGGCCTTTGCCGGGAAGGTGCAGCCATGAGCAGTTTCATTCGCCGTCGACCAGTCAGTTCCCTGTTGCTGATCCTGCTGATCGCCTTGCTCGGCTGGGTCTGGCACGAGCGGGTGGCGCTGTTGGCGTTCCCCGACATCATCAGCGCCTACACCGCCAAGGAATACTGTTCGTGCCGCTACGTGATGAACAACGACGCCGAGTACTGCCAGGGTTATGTGAAACAGTGGCTGCCCGCCAGCGGCTTTATCGATGACCCGGCCGGCAAGCGCGTCACGGTCAGTGGCATGGGGCGCAGCAACAGCGCGGTGTGGATCGGCGAGCACCAGGGCTGTCGCTTGCAGCCTTGAACACGAATAGATTCGTGGGTGAGGACAAGGCTTTTGTGGCGAGGGGGCTTGCCCCCGTTGCGCTGCGAAGCAGTGCTGAAAGCTGCAACCAAGTAAGTCCGATACACCGGGGAGGCTGGCTTTGCGTCTGCTTCGCAGCCGAACGGGAGCAAGCTCCCTCGCCACAAAGGCAGGTTTGGAGTAATAGACGGCTTGCAATGCGCTGAAGGCCAGTTAAGGTTCAGCACAGGTTTATCTGCCCCACGAGTCTCTATGTTCAAGCGCTCCACCTTCCAAACCCTCACGTTCCTGCTGCTGGCCGGCGCCGCGTTGTCGGCCCGCGCCGATTGGTACCTGGATGGCGAATCCTCACGCCTGTCGTTCGTCAGCACCAAGAATGCCAATGTCTCTGAAGTGCAGCGCTTTCTGGTGTTGCACGGCAAGGTCGACCCCGAGGGGCTGGCGCAGGTCGAAGTCGAACTGGAGTCGATCAACAGCGGCATCCCGTTGCGCGATGAGCGCATGCGCAAGGAACTGTTCCAGATCGACCGGTTTCCCGACGCCTTGATCACCACGAAAATCGATCTGCGCCCGATCAACGACCTCGCTCCCGGCGCACAGCTGGAGTTGCGCCTGCCGCTGACTGTCGACCTGCACGGCAAGCAACACGAGTACCACGCCGAACTGCTGGCGACCCGTCTCGATGATCGACGCTTTCAGGTGGTGACCCTCGAACCGCTGGTGATCAACGCCGAAGATTTCGATTTGGCTCCCGGCCTGGATTCGTTGCGCAAACTGGCCGGTTTGTCGGCGATCAGTCTTTCAGTACCGGTGAGTGCGGTGCTGATTTTCACGGCACGCTGACATGGCCGGAGCGATTTTTCCATGGCGTGAAGGCAACCACTTCGAACTGCTGGTCGATGGTCCGCAGTTTTTCCCGCGCATGCTGGTGGCGATTGCCCGGGCTGAAGAACAGGTCGAACTGGAGCTGTACCTGGTGGAGGCGGGCGCTTGCGCCGAAGCCATGGTTCAGGCCTTGGTGCAGGCCGCCGAGCGCGGTGTGCGGGTACGCTGCCTGTTCGATGATTACGGCAGCCTCGCTTTTACCCTGACCTTGCGCCAGCGGCTGATGGCTGCCGGGGTGGAACTGCGTTTCTACAACCGGCTGAGCTGGCGGCGCTGGGTCGGCAACTTCTACCGCGATCACCGCAAGCTGTTACTGGTGGACCAGAGCCTGGCCGTGGTCGGCGGCACCGGTGTCACTGATGAGTTCTGGACACCGGGCGAAGACGTCAGCGAATGGCACGAAGTGATGGTGGAAATCACCGGCCCACTGGTGCTCGACTGGCAACTGCTGTTCGATCGTCAGTGGATTGCCAACCGCCATCGACGTGCCTGGCGATCGGCCTCGCATTTCGGTTTGCCGCGCCTGCCACGGGTGCCGTCGATAGGCGAGGGCATGGGGCGGGTAGCGTATGCCGACGCCCGTCAACACCGGGACATTCTGCAGTCGCTGGTGCGAGCCCTGAACAGCGGTCAGCGACGGATCTGGCTGGCCACGCCGTACTTTTTGCCGACCTGGAAAGTCCGTCGCTCCCTGCGCCGGGCGGCTGCCCGGGGCGTCGATGTGCGGTTGCTGCTGACCGGCCCCCGTACCGATCACCCATCCGTGCGCTATGCCGGCCATCGCTACTACCCGCGACTGCTCAGGGCCGGGGTGACGATTTACGAATACCAGCCGTGTTTCCTGCACCTGAAAATGGTCCTGATCGATGACTGGGTGAGCATCGGCTCGTGCAACTTCGATCACTGGAACCTGCGCTTCAACCTGGAAGCCAACCTGGAAGCACTGGACCCCGGATTGACCCGAGCGGTAGCCGCGAGTTTCGAACGGGACTTCGGGTTGAGTGAGCAAGTCAGTCTGGAAGAATGGAAGCGTCGGCCACTGTGGCGGCGGGTCAAACAGCGAGTGTGGGGATGGGTGGATCGGCTGGTGGTGAATCTGCTGGATCGACGGGGTTGAACGCAAACTTTCAAACACCCTGAAACCACTGTGGGAGCGAGCCTGCTCGCGAATGCGGTCTGCCAGTCGACGTCATCGTTGACTGGCACACCGTCTTCGCGAGCAGGCTCGCTCCCACAGGGTTACTGCGGTGTAACGGGATTACAGCAACTCAAAACTCTGCTGCGTCACGTCCTCTGAATCCAGGCCGATCTGCACGTTGAACTTGCCCGGCTCCGCCGCGTACTTGAGCTGGGTGTTGTAGAACTTCAGGTCGTCCTCAGTGATGGTGAAGTGCACGGCTTTCTGCTCGCCAGCCTTGACCATTACTTTCTGGAAGTTCTTCAGTTCCTTGATCGGGCGGATCATCGAGCCTGCCACGTCCTGGATGTACAACTGCACCACGGTTTCGCCGTCGCGCTTGCCGGTGTTTTTCACCGTGACGCTGGCGTCGAGCTTGCCGGTCTTGTTCAGTGTGGTCGACGACAGGGCCATGTCGCTCAGGCTGAACTCGGTGTAGCTCAGGCCATAGCCGAACGGGTACAGGGGACCTGTAGTGTCATCGAAGTACTGCGAGGTGTAGTTGCCCGGCTTGCCCGGAGTGAACGGCCGGCCAATGGTCAGGTGGTTGTAGTAGGTCGGAATCTGGCCTACCGAGCGCGGGATGCTGATCGGCAGTTTGCCCGACGGGTTGTAGTCGCCGAACAGCACGTCGGCGATGGCGTTGCCGCCCTCGGTGCCGGTGAACCAGGTTTCCAGGATCGCGTCAGCCTGTTCCTTCTCTTCGAGGATCGTCAGTGGACGGCCGTTCATCAACACCAGTACCAGCGGTTTGCCGGTGGCTTTCAGGGCACGGATCAGCTCGCGCTGGTTTTCCGGGATGTTCAAGTCGGTGCGGCTCGACGATTCGTGGGACATGCCACGGGATTCGCCGACGGCGGCAACGACCACATCAGCATCCTTGGCCGCTTTCACCGCTTCGTCGATCAGCACATTCGCCGGACGCGGGTCATCCACCACTTCCGGGGCGTCGAAGTTGAGGAAGTTCAGGTAGCCGAGGATGTTCTTGTCGCTGGTGATGTTGGCGCCACGGGCGTAGATCAGAGTCGATTTGTCACCCAGGGCGTTGGTCATGCCATCGAACAGGGTCACAGATTGTGCCGGCTTACCGGCGGCCGCCCAGCTGCCCATCATGTCGATGGGTGCCTTGGCCAGCGGCCCGACCAGGGCGATTTTCGCGGTTTTCTTCAGTGGCAGGGTTTCGTTGCGGTTTTTCAGCAGCACCATGCTGCGACGCGCCACATCACGGGCCTCGGCACGGTGCAGGCGGCTGTCGGCGTAGGTGTCGACCGGATCATCCTCGGCCTTGCCGATGCGCAGGTACGGGTCCTTGAACAGACCCATGTCGTACTTGGCGCCCAGTACCGCACGCACGGCGTTGTCGATGTCGCTCTGCTGGATCTCGCCGGCCTTCAGCAGCCCTGGCAGCTCTTTGCCGTACAGGGTGTCGTTCATGCTCATGTGGATACCGGCCTTGATCGCCAGCTTCGCCGCTTCGCGACCGTCGGCGGCGACGCCGTGCTTGATCAACTCGAAAATCGCCCCGTGGTCGCTGACCGCCAGGCCCTTGAAGCCCCACTCCTTGCGCAGCAGGTCGTTCATCAGCCAGGTGTTGGCGGTGGCCGGCACGCCGTTGATCGAGTTCAGCGCGACCATGACCCCGCCAGCGCCGGCATCGATGGCGGCGCGGTACGGTGGCAGGTAGTCCTGGTACATCTTGATCGGGCTCATGTCGACCACGTTGTAGTCGCGGCCACCTTCGACCGCGCCGTACAGGGCGAAGTGCTTGACGCTGGCCATGATGCTGTCGGCTGCGTTCGCCCCCGTGCCCTGGAACGCCTTGACCATCACGCCGGCAATGCGCGACACCAGGTAGGTGTCTTCGCCGAAGCCTTCGGAGGTGCGGCCCCAGCGCGGGTCGCGGGAGATGTCGACCATCGGCGCGAAGGTGATGTCGAGGCTGTCAGCCGCGGCTTCCTTGGCGGCAATGCGCCCGGACAGGCCGATGGCGTCCATGTCCCAGCTCGAGGCCAGGGCCAGCGGGATCGGGAAAATGGTGCGGTGGCCGTGGATCACGTCGTAGGCGAAGAACATCGGGATCTTCAGGCGGCTGCGCATGGCCGCGTCCTGCATCGGGCGGTTTTCCGGGCGGGTGATCGAGTTGAACGTACCGCCGATGTTGCCTGCCGCGATTTCCTTGCGGATCATTTCGCGCGGCATTTCCGGGCCGATGCTGATCAGGCGCAGCTGGCCGATTTTCTCATCGAGGGTCATTTGCTTCATCAGGTTGCTGACGAAGGCTTCCTTGTTCTCCAGGGGTGCGGGCGTCGTGGCGGCCAATACGTTATGACTGGCCAGGCTGACGAACAGGCCCAGCAAACACAGCTTCTTCATGAATAGTTTTCTCAAGGGCCCAAACGGCGATGCACACGCCGGCCAGCCAAAATTTAGGGAGCGTCTATTGTTGTTCGGGTGCCGGCTCAAAAGACCAGAGCCGAAAAACCACAGCCAGATGGCGGATGCGTTTTCGCGCAGGGCCTCTTTTTAGCCCATCGGCCCGTTGCAATCCAGAGGCGCGGGCGATTATGCCCCAAGAGCCGGCTCAGTAGGTTTCACGGTCGGTTTTTTCATGAAATGTACAAGGGAGCGTCAGCCTGATGAATGTAAGTCCAACCTACCGTTCGCGCCTGCAGGTCGCCACGCTGCTGGTGCTGGCTACGTTGCTGACCGCCTGCGGCATCAACAACATCCCCACCCTCGATGAACAGGCCAAGGCCGCCTGGGGCCAGGTGCAGAACCAGTATCAGCGGCGCGCCGACCTGATTCCCAACCTGGTGGAAACCGTCAAGGGCTATGCGGCCCACGAGAAGGAAACCCTGACCGCCGTCATCGAGGCCCGGGCCAAGGCCACGTCGATCCAGGTGGATGCCTCGACCCTCGACAACCCGGAAAAGCTCAAGCAGTACCAACAGGCCCAGGACCAGCTCAGCGGCGCCTTGAGCCGATTGATGGTGGTCTCCGAGCGGTATCCGGACCTGAAGGCCAACCAGAACTTTCTCGCCTTGCAGTCGCAACTGGAAGGCACCGAGAACCGCATCAGCGTGGCCCGGCGCGATTTCATCCTCGCGGTGCAGAAGTACAACACCGAGATCCGCACGTTCCCCGGTCGCCTGTGGCACACCGTGATGTACAGCGACCTGCCGGTGCGCGAGACCTTCGAAGCCACACCGGGGTCGGAAAAGGCCCCAGAGGTCAAATTCTGAACAGCGGTCATCGGCGTCACCACGCAAGAGGTTGCCAATGCGCGTCCTGAAAACAGGCCTGCTGCTGTTGTTGTGGGTGGTGGCGATCACGGCCCAGGCCGAGCTGAGCTTCCCGGCGCTGACCGGGCGGGTGGTCGACAACGCGCAGATGATCGAGCCATCGGTGCGCCAGCAGCTCACCCAACAACTTCAGGCCCATGAGCAAGCCACCGGCGAGCAGCTTGTGGTCGTGACTTTGCCGGATTTGCAAGGCACCGACATCGCCGACTTCGGTTACCAACTCGGCCGCCACTGGGGCATCGGGCAGAAGGACAAGAACAACGGCGCCTTGCTGATCATCGCCCGGGACGAGCGCCGGTTGCGTATCGAAGTCGGTTACGGCCTGGAGGATCGCCTGACCGATGCCCAGAGTTCGGTGATCATCAACCAGGTCATCACCCCGGCGTTCAAGACCGGCAATTTCAGTAAAGGCATCAGTGACGGCGTGGCAGCAATGCTGGTGGTGCTGGGCGGCAATCCCTTGGACGAACCCTCCACGGCGTATGAATCCAGAGGTGATCCGGGGGACGATTTCATCGCGCGACATCCCGGTTTGTTCGTGTTTTTGGTGATGTTGTTCATCCTGACTGTTTTTGTGTCCCAGATGCTCGGTATCCTTCCCTCCGGCCGGGGCGGCTCCGGTGGATCCGGGGGCGGCTTTGGCGGTGGTGGGTTTGGCGGCGGCGGTGGAGGGGGAGGCTTCAGCGGCGGCGGGGGCAGTTTCGGCGGGGGCGGTTCGTCCGGCGGCTGGTGATAATAAAAACGAGCAGGCACTTCACGACATGGCATTACTGACTGAACACGAACAACGCAAAGTGGCCGAGGCCATTGCCCGGGTCGAGCGCGAGACCGACGCAGAACTGGTGACCGTACTCGCGGCCCGCGCCGACGACTATGCGTACATCCCGTTGCTGTGGGCCAGTCTGCTGGCGCTGCTGGTACCGGGCATCGTGCATTACTTCACAGGTTGGCTGACCCTGCACAGCCTGCTGCTGGTGCAATGGGCCATCTTCATCGTGCTGTGCCTGGTGTTCCGTCTGCCGAAAGTCACCACCCATCTGATCCCGCGCTCGGTGCGCCACTGGCGTGCCTCGAACCTGGCGCGCCGGCAGTTTCTGGAGCAGAACCTGCACCACACCGAGGGCAGCACCGGCGTGCTGATTTTCGTTTCCGAAGCTGAGCGTTACGTGGAGATCCTGGTGGATGAAGGGATTTCCAGTCGCCTGGACAACAAGAACTGGGACGCGATCGTCGCCACGTTCACTCAGCAGGTAAAGCAGGGGCAGACGCTGCAAGGGTTTGTCAGCTGCGTCGAAGCCTGTGGCGAGCTGCTCAAGGTGCATGTGCCGGTGACCCATGTGCGCAATGAATTGCCGAACCGGTTGGTGGTGCTCGGCTAAGACTTTTCATCGCGTTATGTAGCGCGCGTCGCTACAACTCCCGTTAATTGTCCGGGTTCGGCCTTGCCATCAGTATTTCTCTCTAATCAGTGGACGCCCAGCGACGGGCGTTCCCGCGAAGAGGGATTCTTATGTCAACCCAACAATCGAATGACTCTTTGGCACGGGTAGTTCCTGACGGAGAGGGAAGTACGCCAACGGCGAAGCTGACGGCGAAAGAAACTCAAATCCTGATGTGGTGTTTCAAGGGCAAGACTTCCTGGGAAATCGCCAGGATCGAGAATTGCGCGGAATCTACCGTCAATTTTCACTTCGCCAATATTCGCCGAAAGTTCGCTGTCAGTTCGCGCAGTTCCGCCTTGCTCAAGGCCATCGAGTCGGGAGCGATCATCGTGGACTCGGTCGTTGCGCGAGGTGCGCATGAGCCTGACTGATTCGACCTACAACGGTATCAGTGGGCTCATGTTGGGAATGGGGATTGCAACGCTGCCAGTCGTTGATGGCGAGGCACTGTTCGGTGCAATGCTCGGAGCGTGGCTGGTCACGACCACTCGCACTGACTTCAAGGCCTGGCAGCGCATTGGTTCCTGGTTGCTGTCTGCAGGAGTCGGTTACCTCTTTACACCTGTCGCACATCCGCTGGCGCCTTTTCTGACAGGAGGCGTGACAGCCTTTCTTTGCGCACTGGTCGTTATTCCTATCAGCATCAAGCTCATGCAATGGATCGATAGCGCCGGTATCGGCGAAATCATTCGACACCTGAGAGGGCGAAAATGATGGTTCGTCAAAGGCTTGCCCTGGTGTGGGTACAGGCTGGCGTGTTATCAGCGCATTTATACCTGTTGCCCGTGGCACGTCTTGAAGCAATGAAACTTCTGATGACATATGTCATCAAGTTTCAGTTGAGGTTTTAAGTGTTGCAAGAATAGAGGCCATTTCGGAAAGTCTGAGTTCCATATCACGCAGTCGTTGCTTTTCCTCGAGTGCGTTTTGTATGGCGCAGCGATCAGCTTCGTCGAGCAACCGCCAGAGCGCGAGAATGGTGTCTTCCCGTGTTGTGCTTGCCTGATCAGCCTCCGAAGAATCAGTAACTGTTTGTCTCAGGACCGGCCCTTCACCCAGCAGCAACCAGTCAAGGGAGATTCCCCGCGCTTGTGCGATTTCTACGCATAATGAGTATGGCGTGCTATCGCGGCCTTTCCAGCTACTAAGTGTCTGCGGGCTGATCTGTAGCGCGGAAGATAAAGAAGCATCGGTTTTTGTGCCAGTAACTTGCTTTAGTCGAGCCAAAACGGCTTGTGATTTTTTGCTACGCAATTTGAGCCTCTTCCTTTTGACATATGCTTTTTGAGTGCCTAATTTGTGCGTAATGAGTATTTTTTTTCATAATAAGTAATCAATCATCAAAGATGAGTCAGAAGAATACGATGTCGAAACTTCTTAATGGTATCAGGGTGATTTCCTACGAGCATGGCTCGAACCCATTACGCATCTGCCCGATGCACTTCCTTATGTCTGGCAGACTCTGTTCGCAAGTCCGCAGCGCCACGATGAACGCCTCAAGCAGTATTGCGTTTGATCAGGTTGATTGCCACCCAATGACCGTCGGGAATCGAGCATGAGTACTTATAAAATGGTGTGCCCGCACTGCTTGAGCAGGATGCGCATCCGCACCAGCGAAGGCCGGCATATTTTCCTGCGGGTGGCGTATCTGCAATGCACGTCGGAAGCTTGCGGCTGGTCCGTTCGTGCCGAATTTGAAATGACCCATGAACTTTCGCCCAGTGGCATGCCCAATCCGGCCGTGCGCTTGCCTTGTGCCGGGCCCGATTTGCGTCGTGCCGCCCGGCCCGTTGCAGTCAGTCCTGCCACGACAGAAGTGCCGCAGGAGACGTGAGCATGAAGATTACCGATGAAAATGCAGGTCTGAATGAGGAGCTATTGGCGATAGCCCAGGCGTTTCTGGGGCGTCATGAAAGTGAAGGGGGGATCGATGATCAGATCCTGTTTTGTCGAGCGGTGAAGCATCTGCAGAATATGGATGTGCCGATGCACCTGGCGGAAAGGCTGGTCAGCCGTGCCTATGGCGTACTCAAGTCGTGCAACGACCGGCGGCGCCTGGACATCGATGCCAGTTCCGAAACGGTCGCCGTGGTGACTGACCCTGCCAATGGCCTGACCTGGGCAGTGCCAGTGGGGCTGATCGTCAAACACATCATTAACTCACCGAATAACCGCAGGCTTCGCCTGGTGGAACCCTGAGGTTTCAACGCTTGTATTGAGGTCCTGGGCTGCATGACTGGGACCTGCCGCAAAATAACCCCGTGCCCAAAGTCCTCGTCCCCCTTAAAATACCGGCATTCTCCGATTTGCATCGCCTGAGGCCGTTTTTCCATGTCCGTCACCGCCACTCCCGCCAGCCTCGCGCCGGATCATCACGCTCAGTTCATCGACCTGCTGCAAACCAGCCTCGAGCACAATGCGTTCATCAAACTGGTGCTGGCCAAGTACGTGGGCGATGAAACGGACCTGCAGCGAATCATCATCAAACCGGTGACGGTCAAGGCGCAGCCTTGCCTGTCTTTTGTCTACCGCTACAAGACCCGCGATATCACCAAGAACCTGCCGCTGGCCGACGGCGTGGCGAGTATTGCCGGGCTGCTGCCGGCGTCGTTCAAAAATGCGCATTTGTTGTCGTTGACTGACGAAGCCCAGCTCGAATACAGCAAAAAGGGCAAGTCATCACTGTTCAAGAGCCAACCTCAGCAATTGCGCGAAGTGCCATCGGCCGAGCATAACCGTGAGAAAAACCGTTTTCTTGACCTGAGCCGGCCGTTTCTCGCCGACCTGGGTGTGACCAACAAGCAGCATGAACTGATCCCGGCGATGTCGCGCAAGTGGAAGCAGATCAACAAGTTCATCGAAGTGTTCAGCCATGCGCTGACGTCGTCACCCCTGGCGCTGGACAAACCGGTGCGTGTGGCGGACTTCGGTTCGGGCAAGGGCTACCTGACCTTCGCCATCCACGATTACCTGCGCAACACCTTGAAGGCCGAAGGCGAAGTGACCGGTGTCGAACTGCGTGAAGACATGGTCACCCTGTGCAACACCGCGGCTGCCAGGCTTGAACACCCCGGCCTGGTGTTCAAGTGCGGTGACGTGCGCAGCGTGGCGCCGAGCGAGCTGGACGTGATGATCGCCCTGCATGCCTGCGACATCGCCACCGACTATGCGATCCACACCGGCATCCGTTCCGGCGCGGCGATCATCATGTGCTCGCCGTGCTGCCACAAACAGATCCGCCTGCAAATCCAGAGCCCGGCACTGCTCAAGCCGATGCTGCAATACGGCTTGCACCTGGGCCAGCAGGCGGAGATGGTCACCGACAGTTTGCGCGCGTTATTCCTCGAAGCCTGTGGCTATGAGACCAAGGTGTTCGAGTTCATCTCACTGGACCACACCAACAAGAACAAGATGATCCTGGCGGTCAAACGCGCCGAGCCGGTGGACCCGGCCCAGTTGCTGGCGAAGATTCAGGAGCTGAAGGATTTCTATCGCATCAGCGAGCATTGCCTGGAAACGTTGCTGCGCGCTGACGGTTATTTGAGCTGACCCTCTGTGGGAGCGAGCTTGCTCGCGATTGCGGACCGACATTCAACACCTATGTTGGATGTGACGACCCCTTCGCGAGCAGGCTCGCTCCCACACTTGGTTTGATCGCTGTCTTGCGTCCCAGCATCACCGTCACGATCACCCCGCCCGCAAACAGCCAGGTAATCGGCTCCACATGTTCACCGAAGAACAGCGCCGAGAAGGCGATGGTGAAGAAGATCTGCAGCAACTGGATCTGACTGACCCGGGCAATGCCGCCCATGGCCAGCCCGGCGTACCAGGCGAAGAAGCCGATGAACTGTGAAAATAGCGAGACATAACCGAAGGCCCACCAGGTCTTGGCGGAAATCTCGCCCTGATGCTGCAGCGCCAGATACACCACCGGGCCGATCAGCAGCGGCGTCGACAGCACCAGCGCCCAGCAGATCACCTGCCAGCCGCCCATCTCCCTGGCCAGTCGGCCTCCCTCGGCGTAGCCCAATCCGCCCACTGCAATGGCGCCGAGCATCAGCAAGTCACCGGCCTGGATACTGCCGGCACCGCTGATCAGTGCATAACCGAGCACCAACGCACTGCCCAATGCGGCGCAGGCCCAGAAGGCTTTCGAAGGCCGTTCATGGGACAACCACGCGGCGTACAGCGCCACGCACAGCGGCTGTAAACCGTTGACCAGCGCACCGTGGGACGCCGGCAAGGTTTGCATGGCCCAGGCCGACAATACCGGGAAACCGAGGATCACCCCGGCCATCACCAGCGTCAGGCCTTTTACCTGTTTCCAGGTTGGCCATTTTTCCCGGCGCCACAGCAACAGCAACGCCGCCGGAACCGCCGCAAACAATGCCCGGCCCAGGCCGTTGAGCAGCGGGTGGAGTTCCTGCACGACGATCCGCGTGAAGGGCAGGGTGAGGCTGAAAATCACAACGCCGAGCAGGCCCAGGGCCATGCCGGTGTTTTCGCGCGAGGACATGATGGCAACCGGAATATTGGGAAATGGGGTAGGGCTTCATATAGCCATAAACCGTGGGTTGTCCGCTGTTACAGCTAGGCACAGACTTATCCGTACAGTTTGCGGGCCTCTTCGCGAGCAGGCTCGCTCCCACAGGGATTGTGTCGTCCTTGTGGGAGCGAGCCTGCTCGCGAAGAACGATTACACGGTAGTAGCTGGTTATTACCCACACCTGCGCAATGGGACTACCTTGAATACTCCTGCAAGCCCACTTCCAGAGGAGTCCTCCCCATGGCTGCGAAAAAAATTCTGATGCTGGTTGGTGATTACGTCGAAGACTATGAAGTGATGGTGCCGTTCCAGGCGCTGCAGATGGTCGGCCACACGGTACACGCCGTTTGCCCGGACAAAGCCGCCGGCCAGACCGTGCGCACGGCGATCCATGACTTCGAGGGCGACCAGACCTACAGTGAAAAACCCGGTCACCTGTTTGCCCTGAACTTCGATTTCGCCAAGGTCGACGCAGCCGATTATGACGCCGTGCTGATTCCGGGCGGCCGTGCGCCGGAGTACCTGCGCCTGAACGAAAAAGTCCTGGAACTGGTGCGCGCATTCGACAAGGCCGGCAAGCCGATCGCTGCCGTGTGCCATGGTGCGCAGTTGCTGGCGGCCGCGGGTGTTCTCGAAGGTCGTGAATGCAGCGCCTATCCGGCCTGTGCTCCGGAAGTGCGACTGGCGGGCGGTACGTATATCGATATTCCGGTGACGGACGGCCATGTCCAGGGCAATCTGGCCACGGCGCCGGCCTGGCCTGCGCACCCGAACTGGCTGGCCGGTTTCCTGGAGTTGCTGGGCACCAAAATCACGCTGTAACGAGGGATAGGTCCATGTGCGAGCTGTACGTCAAAGCCGACCCGATTCTCTACGAATCGCGCTCCCGCTCGCTGCGCATCTGCGGGGTGGTCACCACCCTGCGGCTGGAGAATCAATTCTGGGACATCCTCAGCGAAATCGCCGAGGTCGATGGCATGACCACCAATCAGTTGATCGCCAAGCTGTATGAAGAGGTGATGGACTATCGCGGCGAGGTGGTCAATTTCGCGTCGTTTCTGCGGGTGAGTTGTACGCGGTACCTGAGCCAGCGGCGGACGTCGGCGCCGGAATTGTCGGTGGTGCGGGCAGTGGTGAAGTAGTCAAAACTGCGTCTACCCGTTCGTCGGAACGCCGCCCGGAGCAAGCCCGCTCCCACAGGGATTACGCTGAACCTGTGGGAGCGGGCTTGCCCGCGATGGGGCCGGTACAGGCGACAGAAACACCAGGCTGGTCTTTACTGTGAAGCGCACAACCTCTCAATCGCCAAGGAGAAAGAGCATGTCCGGATGGTATGAAGTGAGCAAAAGCAGCAATGGCCAGTTCAGGTTTGTCCTCAAGGCGGCCAACGCCGAGACCATTCTGACCAGCGAGCTGTACACCACCCACGCCGCCGCCGACAAAGGCATCGCCTCGGTCCAGGCCAACAGCCCGCTGGATGAGCGTTACGAGAAGAAAACCACCAAGGATGGCCACCCGTATTTCAACCTCAAGGCAGGCAACCACGAGATCATCGGCAGCAGCGAGGCCTATTCCTCTGATGCCGCCATGGAGAAAGGCATTGCCAGCGTGAAGGCCAACGGCTCGTCCAAGGTGGTCAAGGACAAGACGTTGCCGGTGCTTTGAGTACAGCTTTCAAAGCCAACACAAATCCCTGTGGGAGCAAGCTCGCTCCCACATTCGACCGCATTTTATCTGAAGGAACTCGGTCACCTGTGGGAGCGGGCTTGCTCGCGAAAGCGTCAGATCGGCCAGTACTAAACTTCGACTGGAACAGATAACTTCGTGCCACCCAACGCATGGCTCTTGGAGTCAAAAAACCGCAACTCAACCCCCGTCCCCTCAAACACCTTCGCGTAATGCCGCTTCTGATGCTGGATGAAGGCCTTGCTGCGCGGGTAAATCGAGATCGCCAGCACCTGCGGTTTCGCCAGGCGCAAGGCGTGGATGATGTGGCTGTCCTGCTCCCCCAACGCATGGCCGAAGATGCACAGCGCCTGGCCGTGACCGAGTAGTTGCTCGTAGCAGAACGACAGGTAGTCCGAACTGCGAATGGTCTTGAGCTTGTCCGCACTCGGCCCTTCGTTGACGAACAGCGGCACGTCGTCGAGGGTCTTGATCGTGTTGTTGATGGCGAAACTGCCCAGCAACGTGCCCTCGGTCGACATCAGCTTGCGCGCCGTACCGTCCTGGTTGCGCACCAGATGCAGACCGCCGTGCAGGTACAGCAAACGGGTTTTATCGGTGGCCGTGTCGCTCAGGTCGAAACCGGGCTCGGCGCCCTGAAACAGATCGGTGATCGCCTCAGGCTGGTGTTGCACCGCCCAGTAGTTGAGCAAGTCGTAATTGGTGGTGAACACCGTGCGGTAACTGGCCAGTTCCTGATTGATGGTAACCAGTGTCGAGGGCACCACCAGCCGCCACGGGATATGCACCGCATGCACGGTGTTGATCAGCGCTTCCTTGATCGCGTAGTAGCGATTGCGCGGGGCGGCGGAGCTGACCGCCAGGGCCTTGTTGACCCGGCTGGTGGTTTTCAAGGCGCTCAGTACCTGCTCGAAACTGCGGGTCTGCATCGCATCGAACACACTCAGCTCGGACGGGCTCAGGGGTTTTTCTTCAACGGTGCGGGCGTTTTCGAACAGCGACTCGTAGCCGAAATCGTCCCACACCGCGCGACTGGCGCCGTTGCCCACCAGCAAACCACTGAACGAAGTGGTGCTGCGCAAGGCGTTCCAGTCTTCAAGTTGAGCATCGACATCCTGGAAATCGGTCATTGCGGTCTTCGTCTCACGGCAAAAGGTCTGTGGGCGGCGACTTTATCACGACCGGTGCCCGGACCACGGCACGACGCGGGCGAAGAACGCTATGCTGCGGTTTCGCCTGAGCCGACTTCGCCGAGTACCCGATGCTGCAAAAAAGCCTGATCCGCCGTCTCGACCTGATCACCCTGCAACTGTTCGTCGCCGTGCATGAAGAAGGCACACTGACCCGTGCCGCCTCGCGCGAAGCGATTGCAGTCTCGGCGGCGAGCAAGCGCTTGATGGAGCTGGAGGAGGCGCTGGGCATCAGCCTGTTCGTGCGCCAGGCCAAGGGCATGTCCCTGACGCCGGCCGGTGAAACCCTGCTGCACCATGCCCGGCAGATGTTGTTCAACGTCGAGAAAATGGGGCTTGAACTGGGCGAGCACAGCCACGGTGTGCGCGGCTATGTGCGGATGCTCGCCAACCTGTCGGCGATCATTCAGTTTTTGCCCGAGGACCTGCGGGATTTTTCCGAGCGTCACCCACAGGTCAAGACCGACCTCGAAGAACGCCCCAGCGCCGGGGTGATTCAGGGCGTGCTCGACGGGGTGGCCGACCTCGGGATCTGTTCCATCGACAGTGACATCAAGGGCCTGCACAGCGTGCTGTATCGCCAGGACAAACTGGTGGTGTTGATGCCGCCGCACCATCCATTGGCGAGCCGGTCGAGCGTGGCGTTCGCCGATACGCTGGGCAGTGATTACGTTGGGTTGCATGCGGCCAGTTCGATCAACATGCGTACCCACGCCGCAGCCCGTGAGGCCGGCAAGGTGTTGCGGGTGCGCATTCATGTGCCAGGGTTCGATGCCATGTGCCGCATGGTCCAGGCCAACATGGGGATTGGCATCCTTCCGCAGCGCGCCTATGAACTGTTTGGCCGGGCGCTGGGGTTGCACGCGGTGCCGTTGACGGACGAGTGGTCGGATCGGGCGTTGATTCTGGTGGTGCGCGATGAGGCGTTATTGTCGCCGGTGAGCCGGATGTTGTTTGAGCATTTGCGAGGGGGTACCTGATCTTGTTGTGTTGATTGGGCCGGCCTCATCGCGAGCAAGCTCGCTCCCACAATGGCTCTGTGGTGCGCTGAAGATCCCTGTGGGAGCGAGCTTGCTCGCGATGACTGACCTGAGGTCGCAACAAGCTTCCAGAGCGTTCGCATTTCGCGAACGCCCGTTGCCAACTGAAGGTTGGATTCCCGAGCCCCCTGTCCTCTAGCCTTGGCACATATTCCAAGAACAAGAGGTACCCCGCGATGACTGCCCCCTTGAGTGCGATCAAAGTGATCGAGATCGGCACGCTGATCGCCGCGCCGTTTGCGGCGCGCATGCTGGCCGAGTTCGGCGCCGAGGTGATCAAGATCGAAGCCATGGGCCAGGGCGATCCCCTGCGCAAATGGCGCAAGCTGCACGAAGGCACCTCGCTGTGGTGGTACCTGCAATCGCGCAACAAGAAGTCCCTGGCGCTGAACCTCAAATCCCCGGAAGGCATCGAACTGGTCAAGCAACTGGCGACCAGCGCCGATGTGCTGATCGAGAATCTGCGCCCCGGCGCCCTGGAGAAACTCGGCCTGGGTTGGGACGTGTTGCACGCGCTCAATCCCAACCTGACGCTGGTGCGGATTTCCGGTTACGGCCAGACCGGTCCGTACCGTGATCGCCCGGGTTTCGGTGCCATAGGCGAAGCCATGGGCGGGATTCGCTACACCACCGGCACCCCCGGTTCGCCACCGGCGCGGGTCGGCGTGAGCCTCGGCGATTCCCTGGCGTCGCTGCACGCGGTGATCGGCGCGCTGATGTCGCTGCTAAGAGTCAAGACCGGGCAGGGCGGCGGGCAAATCGTTGATGTGTCCCTGGCCGAAAGCGTGTTCAACGTCATGGAAAGCCTGGTGCCGGAATACGACATGCTTGGTCATGTGCGTGAACGCAGCGGTGGCGCCTTGCCGGGCATCGCGCCGTCCAACACTTACCTGACCGCCGACGGCGCCTACGTGGTGATTGCCGGCAACAGCGATCCGATCTACAAGCGTCTGATGCAAACCATCGGCCGCGCCGATCTGACGGAGGCTCCTGAGTTCGCCCACAACGACGGGCGTGCAGCCAAGAGTAATCTGCTCGACGCCGCCATCACCCACTGGACCAGCAGCCTGCCCATCGACGAGGTACTGATCGCCCTGGAAGCCGCCGAAGTCCCGGCCGGGCGCATCTACTCGGTGGCCGACATCGTCGCCGATCCGCACTATCAGGCGCGGGACATGCTGCTCAGTGCCGAGCTGCCCGGTGGTGCCACGGTGAAGATGCCGGGCATCGTGCCGAAACTCTCGGAAACCCCCGGCGGCGTGAACTGGTCCGGCCCCGGTTTGGGGCAGCACACCGACGGCATCCTCGCGCAACTGGGCCTGACCGCGATGGACATCGAACGCCTGAAAGTCGAAGGAGTGGTGCAATGATCAGCGATTATTCCGACAGCCTGATCGTGCAGGAAGTGTCCCCGCGCGACGGTTTGCAAATCGAGCCGACCTGGGTTGAAACCCACGACAAGATTGCTCTGATCGATCAATTGTCGCAGGCCGGATTCAGCCGCATCGAAGCCGGTTCGTTCGTGTCGCCCAAGGCCATTCCGGCACTGCGCGATGGCGAGCTGGTGTTCAAGGGCATCACCCGGCAACCGGGGGTGATCTACGTCGCGTTGATCCCCAACCTCAAAGGCGCGCAACGGGCGCTGGCATGCCGTGCCGATGAGCTGAACCTGGTGATGTCCGCCAGCCAGACCCACAACCTGGCGAACATGCGCATGCGCTGTGAAGATTCATTGGCCGCGTTCGGCGAGATTGTGCAGTTCGTTGGCGACAGTCCCGTGCAACTCAACGCCAGCATCGCCACCACCTTCGGCTGCCCGTTCGAAGGCAAGATCGATGAGGACCGCGTGGTGCAAATCGTCGAGGCCTATCAGGAACTCGGCATCCAGGGCATCACCCTGGCCGACACCACGGGCATGGCCAATCCGCGTCAGGTCGACCGGCTGGTGCGGCGGGTGTTGCAGCGGGTGTCGCCAGCGGACCTGACCCTGCATTTTCACAACACCCGTGGCCTTGGTTTATGCAACGTACTGGCCGCTTACGAGGCCGGTGCCCGCCGCTTCGACGCCGCACTCGGCGGGCTCGGTGGTTGCCCGTTTGCACCGGGGGCCTCGGGAAACATCTGCACCGAGGATCTGGTGAACCTGTGCGATGAAGTCGGCATTCATACCGGCATCGATTTGCCGCTGCTACTGAAACTGTCCCGAGGACTGCCGGAGCTGCTCGGCCATGAAGTACCGGGGCAACTGGCCAAGGCTGGACGCAATTGCGATCTGCATCCCGTACCTTCCTGACCAAACACGGAACCCTGTGGGAGCGAGCTTGCTCGCGATAGCGGTGGGTCAGTCAACATCAATGTTGGATGTGACTCAGTCATCGCGAGCAAGCTCGCTCCCACAGTAAAAGCACTACCGCTGAGCTACTCAACCAGACAACAAAAACAATCGGACACCCACGGGAAGTCCGCCTGGAGAAACGCAATGAGCCTTAATGCACTGGAGGCCGGCGCGAGCCCGGCCGTTAGCCACGACGAAGAAAAAGCCCTGGTCAGCAAAGTCGCCTGGCGTCTGATGCCGCTGATCATGGTCTGCTACCTGTTCGCCTTTTTCGACCGCATCAACATCAGCTTCGCCAAGTTTCAACTGCAGGCCGACCTGAGCCTGAGCGACACCGCTTACGGCCTCGGTGCCGGGTTGTTCGTGGTCGGCTATGTGATTTTCGAAGTGCCGAGTAACATGATGCTGTACAAGGTCGGCGCCCGGCGCTGGATCGCCCGGATCATGATGTCCTGGGGCCTGGCCACGGCGGCCATGGTGTTCGTCAACAGCGAATGGCAGTTCTATGTGCTGCGCTTCGTGATCGGTGCGATGGAGGCGGGTTTTGCCCCGGGCGTGCTGTATTACCTGACCCTGTGGTTCCCGCAGCACTATCGCGGGCGCATCACCTCGATGCTGTTCCTGGCGTCGGCGTTCGCCGGCCTGGTGGGCGCGCCGTTCTCGGGCCTGGTGCTGCAACACCTCGACGGTGTGCTGCAAATGCGTGGCTGGCACTGGCTGTTCCTGCTCGGTGGCGTGCCGTGCATCGGCCTCGGTTTGCTGGTGCTGACTTTGCTCAAGGACCGCATCGAAGACGCCCATTGGCTGACGTCCTCGGAGAAGACCCTGCTGGCCAGCCGCATCGCCCAGCATGAGCCGCACAAGAGCGGTGGCTCGCTGCTCGCCGCGCTGCGGATTCCGGGCTTCCTGACCTTGGGCCTGATCTATTTCCTGATTCAGGTGGCGTCCTACGGCTTGAATTTCTGGGCGCCGCAACTGATCCGCAGCGCAGGGACCGAGAGTCCGGTGATGATCGGCTTGCTGACAGCCATCCCTTATATCTGCGGTGCCATCAGCATGGTGGTGATCGGACGCCTGTCCGATGCTACTGGCGAGCGACGCAAGTTTGTCGCCGGTCTGGTGGCGGTTGGTGCGGTAGGGTTCTTTTGCGCGGGGATCTTCGCCAACCACACGACCTTCCTGATTGTCGCGTTGGGCCTGCTCGGTGCCGGGATCATCGCCTCCATCCCGAGCTTCTGGACCCTGCCGCCGAAACTGCTGGCCGGTGCTGGCGCGGGCGCTGCCGGTGGGATCGCGGTGATCAACACCCTGGGCCAGTTCGGCGGCATCGTCAGCCCGGTGATGGTCGGCCGGATCAAGGACCTGACCGGCAGCACCACACCGGCGCTGTATGTCATTGGTGTGTGTGCGCTGATTGCGGTGGCGCTGTTGCTGTGGGGGTTGCCGCAGAAGTTGCGGACTTTGGACAAGGCTTGATTGCTGCGGTGTCAGATAAATCGCTTTCGCGAGCAGGCTCGCTCCCACAGGGGAATTTGTGTCGATCACAGATCCAATGTGGGAGCGAGCCTGCTCGCGATGACTGACCGACAGCCGACATCTGACTGTCGGTTTTCCCCTCAACCCGCCGTCGCCAACCCCTTGGCCGGTGCATCAAAAAACTGAATCAACACCACCCCCGCCATCAACAGCGCCACCCCAAACACCTTGGGCAAGGTGACCTGTCGCTCCACCAACCCAAACCAGCCGTAGTGATCCAGCAATAACGACGCCACCACTTGCCCCGCCAGCGCCAATGCCATGAACCCCGCGGCACCCAGCTTGGGCAGCAGCACCAATGCCAGGGAAATAAAGATCACCCCAAAAGCGCCACCGGCCCACATCCAAAGCGGCGCCTTGCTGATGAATGCCAGTGACGGCAACGGCAAACGCATCGCAACGATGATCGGCAATAGCACGATAACGCTCACCAGCAACGAGGCGAGCGTCGCCCACAACGGATGACCCAACCCGCGCCCGAGGTTGACGTTGATCGCACTCTGAAACGGCACCACTGCCCCGGCGATCATCGCCAGCCCCATCAGACCGGCCCAATGCAACGTACTCATGATCGATCTCCAACAGGTTTTGCTGGACTGTAGGGTATTCGTCGCGCAGATTTAAATTCCGTTTTGTTATCTAGAACATGCAGCAGATGAATGATCTTCGACGTATCGACCTCAACTTGCTGGTGATGCTCGACGCCTTGCTCAGCGAGCAACACGTGACCCGGGCGGCCGAGCGTCTGCACTTGAGCCAGCCAGCGGTCAGTCATGCGCTGGCGCGATTGCGTGACCTGCTCGGCGATCCGCTGCTGGTGCGCGCTGGTGCCGGCCTTGTACCAACTCCGCGAGCGCTGGAACTGGTGGCGCCGCTGGCCGAAGCCCTGGCCCAGGTGCAAGCGCTGCTGGCGCCGAACGCCTTCGATCCCGCGACCACCCGGCGCACCTTCCGCCTGGCGATGTCCGACTACGGCGCCGCCATTGTCTTGCCGGGACTGATCCGGACGTTGCGCCGCGAAGCGCCGGGCATTGACCTGCAAATCAGTCATGGCAGCCGTGAAAGCATGCTCGAAGGGGTGCTCAACGGTGACATTGATGTCGCCGCCGGTGTGTTCCCGGAAATGCCCAACGAATTGCGCAGCACGCCGCTGTTCGAAGAGCACTATGCCTGCCTGGTGGACCGCAAAACCCTGCCCGCCGATGGTGTGCTCGACCTGCCCACTTATCTGGATCGCCCTCACGTCCTGCTGGAGATGCGCGGCAGCGGCACCCCGGAGATCGAGCGCGCGCTTACTGCCATGCGCGAACGCCGGCGTGTCGCCATCAGCCTGCCGCACTGGCGCGTGGCCCCGGAATTCATCAGCGGCACCGACCTGATCCTCACCGTTGCGTCGCGCGGCTTACGCGATATCGATGAGTCCTCATTGGTTGTCGTGCCACCGCCGTTTCACATTCCGTCGTTCACCTTTGTGTTGTCGTGGCATAAACGGCGGGGTGGGGATCAGGCGTTGAACTGGTTGAATCGCAGGATTGGGGAGGGGATCGAACGCTAGAGGTTTTTCTAAAATGGCCTTTACCAATTGGACGGTGGCAGGCGACGCGTATGAAAAATTCGTAGTACCTGAAGCCGACCTTGGCGAACCCGGTAGGGAATCAAATAGGGCCGATCAGGCATGACCCATTCCCGGGTACCGGGTAAGCGTCCTTCACGACCCGTCGCTGGAAATCGGGCAAGGTGATCAACACTGGCGAGAATCGCCTGGACAAAATCTGCTGCAGCTTCTGGATTTTCGATGGCGATGTACGCGGCTTCGTCATCCAGATTCTTTAACGCCGTACGCAACCACTCAACGCGCATTCGCCGTCCACTTGTCAGCCATTGCGTTCACTTCTTCTTGTGTCGCGAAGTCACCTTCATCGGCTTCTTTCAAGGCTTTCTGAATTTCCTCGATTTGCCACGCTTCACGGGCCAGGTATTCACGCAGCGCATCCACGGCCAGAAATGATTTGCTGCGGCCCGTTGCTTTGGAAAGACTCGCGAGGGTATCGGCGATTTCGTCTGGTATGCGCAGGGACATAACTGACATGGTGGTCTCGATGTAGTGGTTTGTAATACAACATACTACACCGTCATCAGTGAGGCGGGGCCAGCCCGTTCGTCTGTCGAGATGTTTCAGTCGACAGGCAATGACCTGATATAGACTGGCGACCATTCACCAAACCGTTCAAAAGGGCTTCCCATGACCCCATCGTTGCTAATGGCCGTGCTTGCCTCGGGTTTTATCTACGGCATCACCCCGGGGCCGGGTGTGCTGGCGGTGTTCGGCATTGGCGCGGCCCATGGGCGACGGGCCGGGGCGGGGTTTCTGTGCGGGCATTTGCTCGGTGATGTGATCTGGTGCAGTACGGCGCTGATCGCGATTGTCGGTGCGCGGGAGATCGGCAGTACCGCGTTCGACGTGCTCGGTGTGCTCAGCGGCCTGTACCTGTTCTGGCTCGGCTGGCGTGCGGTGCGCGCCCGGCGCAGCAGCGCTGATGCGCCGCAGGGCCCGGCGCGGCAGCCGTTCTGGCACGGCATTCTGTTTGGTTTGACCAATCCCAAGGCTTATCCGGTGGCGGTGGCGACGTTCACGGCGCTGTTGTCGAGCCGCGCGGAACTGCTCAACTGGTCAATGCTGCCGACGCTGATCGCCCTGAGTTTCGTCGGCGGGTTGCTCGCCTACGCTATTCTCATTGGCGTTGTCGGTGCGCGGCGAGTGCGCAGCTTGTACCAGCGTCATGAACTGGCAATCACCCGGTTGTGCGGGGTGATGTTCATCGGTTTCGCCATCAACGCGCTGGTCCATGCGTTGCCGGGGCTGATGCCGAGCAAGGCTTGAATATGATCACAAGGATGCAAGGCCGACAGGGCAGGGATGATTGATAAGCGCTGCATTATCAGGACACCCACGCTGAACCATGGAAAACCGAAACTCCGCGCCGCTGGCGAGCTATATCGATCTGTTGCTGGACGCCGTCTGTGCGGTGGATAAACAGGGCCGCTTCGTCTTTGTCAGTGCGGCGTGCGAGCGCATTTTCGGCTACAGCGCCGATGAGATGATCGGCCAGCCGATGATCGACATGGTGCACCCGGCCGATCGCCAGCGCACCCTCGACGCCGCCCGGGAAATCATGGGCGGCGAACCCAAGCTCAACTTCGAAAACCGTTACTTGCGCAAGGATGGCCGCGTGGTGCACATCCTCTGGTCGGCGCGTTGGTCCGAGGACGATCAGTTGCGCATCGCGGTAGCCCGCGACATCACCGAACGCAAGCAGGCCGAATCCCGGCAGGCAGCGTTGTATGCGATTTCCGAGGCGGCCCATGCGGCAGAGGATCTGCTGGCGTTGTTCAAACGCATCCACATGATCATCGGCGAATGGCTGCCAGCACTGAATTTTTCCGTGGCGCTGTACGACGAGCACTGCGCGCAGCTGAATTTCCCTTATCACGTCGATGACCACGAGCCACGGCCCGAACAGCCCGGAACCATGACCGGGCGCTTGTGCACCGAGGTGATTCGCACGGGACAGCCGATCCTGTTGACCCCGGACCAGTGCACACCTCCTGCCGGCTTCGAAGTGCTGTTGACCGAGCAGAACGCTCCGTGTTGGCTGGGTGTGCCGCTGAACTCGCAAAACGGCACCATCGGCGCGTTGATCGTCAAAAGCATTCCGGGCGGCGAGCACTACACCGAGCAAGACATGGAACTGCTGCAATACGTCTGCGCCCAGGTCGCAACCGCTATCGAGCGCAAGCAACTGCATGCCCGCCTGCAATACATGGCCCAGTACGACCAACTGACCCAGTTACCCAACCGTGAACTGCTGCGCGACCGGCTCAAGGCATCACTGCAAGTGGCCCGGGAGAACCGCGGGCGCATGGCGCTGTTGTACGTCGACCTCGACCGCTTCAAGCACGTCAATGACACCCATGGCCACGCGGTCGGCGACATGCTGCTGCAAGCGGTGGCCAACCGGCTCAAGGGCTGTGTGCGGGAAACCGACACCGTGGCACGCATCGGCGGCGATGAGTTCGTGGTGTTGCTGCACAGCATTCGCGCTGCGGGCGATACCGACATCGTGGTCGAGAAAATCCGTCAGGTCCTGGTCCAGCCCCTGCGCCTGGACGGGCACAGCGTGAACATCCAGCCAAGTATCGGCGTCGCCCGATACCCCGATCACGGCACCGAAGAGAAGCAATTGTTCCGGCATGCCGACGAGGCAATGTACTGCGCCAAACGCGAGCATCACCTGCGACTGGTCTGAAAACCCGGGCACCGTTCGTCGTGGTATCCACGTAATTTTCTAAACCTTTTGGGACGCGCAACTTCAGATTCTATGGGGGCTACAGCTCGCCGCGATCATCACCAAGAGGAAGAGAATCATGCCTAATTCAAGAAACTCGAACTCGGGAAACTTCACTAACGATCGAACGAAGGCCTCTGAAGCCGGTCGCAAGGGTGGGAAAACCACCACTACGACCGTCGATAAAGACCCGGCGAAACCCGACATGGGTCGCAAGGGCGGTCAGAAATCCCGCTAAAGGATGCAGGTGGTTTTGATTGAGAGGCGGGGGCGAAAGCTCCCGTTTGAACTTTTCAAGGAGGGCGCGACCATGAACCGGATGGCCACCCGATTATGTAATGCCAGTTTTGCCACGTTACTGGGCCTGTTTGCCAGCAGCACCTTTGCCCAGTCGCCCGCCGAATTCATCGACGAGGCCTCGGCAAAAGGGATCGCCGATATCGAAGCGAGTCGTCTGGCGCACCAGAAAGCCGAGTCCAAAGAGGTCAAGGACTACACCATTATTGTCATCAATGACCGCACCACTGCGAACCAGCACCTGGCGAAAATCGCCAGGAAACTGGATTTACCGGTCGCCCCGCGCGAAGAAATTGTCGAAAAGGCCAAAGCCTTGATGCCACAAGTCATGGATGGGGCGACTTTCGATGAGGCCTATGCCGCCAGTCAGGTGAAGACCACCCAGGAAGCCATCGATCAGTTGCAGCAGGAAGCGCAGACCACCGACGTGCCGGAAATCAAGGCGTTCGCCGAAGAAACCCTGCCCAAATTGCAAAATCATCTGCAAATGGCCAAGGCGTTGCAGGCCAGTCGTTGACCTGAAGGTTTGAACACAAACGGCGCGGGACTTCACTCACGCGCCGTTTTTCTTTTCCGCACTGATCCAGATGTGGCTTGGGGTTGTGAATGAAAATTCGACGTGACCGAAAGGGTGATTCTCTGAAACATTTAGCGGTGCTCGCCGCGGTATCGTAGCGGCCCGAGGACAACACACCGACAGGAGAACGCAATGAGTTGGTCCGCCAAACAATACGTCGCTTTTGAAGATGAACGCACCCGTCCCGCCCGTGACCTGCTGGCGGCCATCCCCGCCGGGGACGTGCGTTCGGCCATCGATATCGGTTGTGGGCCCGGCAACTCTACCGAGTTGCTGGTGGAGCGTTTTGCCGATGCCAGGGTGCGTGGGCTGGACAGTTCCAGTGACATGATCGATGCCGCTCGCAAGCGCTTGCCGCAGGTGCAGTTCGATGTTGCTGACATCGACACCTGGAATGACAGCGGCCCGTTCGATGTGATTTTCGCCAACGCGGTGTTGCAGTGGCTGCCCGATCACGCCACGTTGCTACCCTCGCTCATTAGCAAACTGGCGCCGGGTGGCAGCCTGGCCGTCCAGATGCCTGACAACCTGAATGAACACTCGCACCGTTTGATGCGTGAAGTCGCCGCTGATGGCCCATGGGTCGGCAAACTGGCGGGCGCCGCTGGGCAACGGACGGAAATGGCCGATGCCAGTGGCTACTATTCGATACTCAAAGCCTGTTGCACCCGCGTCGATGTGTGGCGCACCACTTACCACCATCCGCTGGCAGGTGGCGCGTCTGGCGTGGTGGAGTGGTTCAGGGGCAGTGGCTTGCGGCCGTTTCTCGATCCGCTGGATGAGGCGGAGCGGGCTCAGTATCTGAAGCAGTATCAGGCTGCTATTGAGCGGGCGTATCCGGCCTTGGCCGATGGGTCCGTGCTGCTGCCGTTTCCGCGACTGTTTATCGTCGCGACCCGCTGACGCGAAAAAGGGACAGTTGATGAGCGTCGACTGTCCCTTTTTTACCGCTTGGAAAAATTACTGTGGCTTGTTCTTTTTTGAGCGCCGGGCACTCAAGTACTCAAAGGCAAACGAGGCAAAGCCGAACAACCCGATCAATGAAATGATCATGATTCCCAACTCTGAATTGTGCATGTTGATCTCGGGGCGAAGGGTGAGCCGGGAGAATAAGGGATCAATTGCCGGGCTCAACGCAGCTCTACGGCTTCTTTACTCGCTTGCGGTGATCTATACGCAAAAGATATGAGCGTCTGGGTGGTGACAAGCTCCCTCGCCACTATCGACCACGCTATCTCTTAACTGGCCGCGTTTGGCCGATTTGACGTCAGGACGGTTCTGCGTCCATTCGGCGAGCGATCACATCCAGTACATCGCAACCGTCACGCAAGGGCACACAGCACAGCAACGCAAAGTCACTGAGTACAACTGAGTCAGAGGTCAGGTCCCCGCGCATCGCGAGGTTTTCAAGAAGCTGCGTCACGGCGCGAATTCTGTAGCTGGCGGTGCTGAGCAGGGAGTGCAGGGGTTGGGTAGTGTTGACGAACAGCGAGGGTAGATCGTCGGCGTTGCTGGTTAAAGCCATGAACTCTTTCATGAGTGATTCCTTGAATTGAGGTGAACTACCACTCAGTGTCGCCAAACAAAGGGTGGCAGCTGTACGCAGGTTGGCGAACCGGGACAAGGCAAACCGGCAGACCCATAGGTCTCCCACGCACAGCCACCATAAACAGGTAGCCAAGTGCGTTCAGAAACGCTCCGAGATAACTCGGAGGTTTCTATGCTTTGCCATCGAGTCGCCAAACCCGATACGCCATTTGGGCGCGGTCGGACTATAGGTCTCATGACAAAGGCACAGCAATGCGCAAGTCTACGGACATTTCCCAGTGTCGTGTAGGACGTTGCTTTTTCTAGCGTTGATCCCTGCTGGGCCCTTAAAAGTAGGGCATTAACGCTAGCGTTGGCAGGCGCATCACCAGATCCCGCGCACAAAAAAACCGGTCACCCGGACCCGCTTTCTCCTGAGCTGCAGATGTACGCTATCCAGTTCTACCGGAGATCACTCTTCACCGGCCCCCATCAATCGATCCTCAAACGCAGAATGCACTGCATCCACAACACGTTGCGCCGTGCGCTCATCTTCAAGTATTGGGTACCCTTTTTTCAGCTTACCGGAGACCTTCCAACCGTTTTCCTTGATCGAGCGGATGATGCGATTGGCATCCTGATCCGGCATTTCGATCACTTCTTTGAGTTGTTCCTGCGCTCGCTGAAAGATCACCAGTACTCTGGCCTCATCTGCCATCTCCGTACGAATCGTATGTTCGACAACGCGTGCGGTGTAGAGAACGTGCTCGGTCAGGTCTGGGTACCGCCAGGCAAAGCTTGCGTCTACGTATTCATCGAAGTTGAAATTGCTAAGCGTCCCGTCCTCGTAGGTCACCAGTTCGCCAAACCGATAGGCTGCCGCGTAACGGCGCATGAACGGTCGTGAGAATACTTCAAGCGTACGATCGTAGCCGGCCCTGAAATCGATAGAACTGGTGATCGTGGCTGACACGGGCAGAATCACTCCGTCGGGCACTGCCTTGTCCCGGATCAAGGTGTCGTTGATCAGGAAGCGATGAATCCGGCCGTTGCCGTCACGCATGGGATGGATGTACACGAAGCCGAATGCAAGCACCGCGGCACGTGCCACTGACTCGGCACCACGCGTTGCGACCTCGAATTCGTTGAGGCCTTCCAGTAGCGGGGTAAGTTCTTCAAAGTGCGGGGCAATGTAATGCACGATGTCTTCGCGCATTGTGGCTTGTCCCACGAAGACAGGGGAGCGTCGCAAGCCTAGTCCGATGGCATCGTGGCCCAGAATGCCGGCTTGCAGGGATCGAAGGGTGTCGTTGCTCAATGGGGCATCTATATGGCCGCAGTGCTGGGCAATGACATGCGCAAACCGCTGGATGCGATCGGCCTGGTCGGCTTCCTTTTCGATGAGAAAGCTCGCGCGCGATTCCTTGAACGTCAGCCAACTGGCCGTTCGCATCAGGATGTCGGAACCAAAGGCTTGATCCAACTCATCCAATGCCGCACGCAGATCGAATTGCAAGGCCTCCCGCACTGGCTCGGTACGACGAACCAAGGGGCAGAAGTCGGGTGTTCCCGGCAGATTGTTATTGATTCGCCAGCGTCGCGTTCGCAACGACTCGCGACGAGTCAGGTAATTTTGTGGTGAAAGTACATCAACATAGGCGCCATTGGTCACATCAGGCACCTCCAGACGTTCTCCTGTCAGCCATTCGTAGAGGAATCCTGTGCGACGGGCATACTGGCCAAAAGGCTCTCGTCGACACCAGTCTTCAACAGGTTGCGGGCCTATGGCCGCAAACAGGCGAGCAAAGAACTCGAGATGAATCTCTTCGTATTTGAGACCGAACTCGAAATGCCCTGCGAAATCGTCTGCAGGGCGGTAGCGTGGCGGATACCTGTTCTCCACGTTTCCGGCGCTTTCACGGCTGACACGTACGGTGCCAATCATCGACTGTACGCGCAGAGGCTGTGCCAATGCGATGTTGTAACGGTTCGCGAGGGTCTGGAAACCGACTTGCATTGACGAAATCCTTTATGGAGACAGGAAAAGCGTTAACAGAACGTCCGTATTGTGGCGAAACGATAATTTCGCTGGTGGAAAAATACTAATGCTGGATGAAATTTGATACTGAATTCGTATTTTTGGAGAAAAACGTTAATAGTTTTCAGAGTAGTCGCTACAGCCGCGAAAGAATGTACTCACCGATCACCGGAAAGTGACCGACCAAGCTATCCACAAATCCGACGCCATCAAATTGCGGACACAAAAAAACCGGCCATCAAGGCCGGTTTTTTCTGTCTCTACATCCCCCGTCAAAACCACCCTGACGTGAGATCAAAATTCGATTGGAGCGGGTGAAGGGAATCGAACCCTCGTTATCAGCTTGGGAAGCTGGAGTAATGCCATTATACGACACCCGCTCAGAGCGGTGACTTTGTACCAGATACGGCCGCGGATTTGAAGTTTTTCTTTACGTGGAGCGGGTTTAACGCAGATGTGACAAAAAGCCCGGACCGCATGACGGTCGATCGCGGGCAAGCCTCGCGCCTGCAGAATGCGTTTAACGCAGCAGGGCGGGGCTTGCTCGCGATGACGCTACTTCAGCTTGCCAATGCATGGTGTTCCTGGACGTTGTGGTAACGCGGTCGGCTTTCGTGTTGCGCTGGTTTCAGGAAGCCCATCAGTGCGTTGCGGCTGTCTCGGCAGGCGGCTTTGTGCTCCATGTCGAGAAAGTGGCCGGTGGCCTGAAGGGTGCTGAACGTGCTGTGTTGCACGTGGCCGGCGAACAATCGGGCGTCGTCGGCGGCGGTGTATTCGTCCCATTCGCCGTTGAGGAACAGCACCGGCACGTCGATTTTTTTCGCCGCGTGGAGGTAGCACTGGCGATCGCTGTGCAGCACGTCGTTGATGTGGAAGTGCATCTGCCCGTACTCATGTTCGGCCAGGGAGCTGACGTGGCGATAGTTGAAGCGCTTGAACAACGACGGCAGGTGTTTGCCGATGGTGTCGTTCACCAGGTGCCCGACCCGGTCGCGGTCCAGGTTGCCCAGGTGTTCGACGCCGCGCTCGAGGTAGTCGAGCATGTGCGCGTTGATCACTGGGGAGAACGAGCTGATCACGGCTTTTTCGATGCGCCGTGGCCGTTGCGACAACGCCATCATGGTCGCGGCACCGCCCCAGGAAAACGACAGCACGTGTTCGGCGGCGAAGTGGTCGATCAGCTCAAGGAGGATCTGCCCTTCGATTTCCTTGGTGAGCATTTTTTCATGCAGGTTGTGGGCTTTTGACCGGCCCGCGTAGGGCTGGTCGTAGCAGACGACGTTGAACTGCGGATGGAGGTTTTTCACGGTTTGTGCAAACGACGCAGTCGTGGCCATCGAGCCGTTGACCAAGATAATGGTCTTCTCTGCGGCGTCTGCGCGATAGAACTCCGTGTAAACCCGATACTGACCCTGTATATCCAGCACAGCGATTTCTGGCCTCATGTCATAAGACTCCTGGCAAGCGGGTATGCGCGCAATAGAGATTGCACGAGCTTTGTGACAGGTAGGCATACGCCTGGAATTTGAGAGGCCCATGTCGATCCATTGCAGTCCGGTCGACGGGTATTGTTATTGGCGGGCAGTCTGCCGGATGAGGCCGGAACCCAAGGGTTCCTACCGGCAAAAAGTTTCTTAGAAGTATGGGGTGACTCGTCGGTCACATTTCGGCCGACGTCCTGATTCAAGCAGGGGTCACATCATTGCGCAAGTGCCGTTGGTAAATTGTTCGACAACTTTCTGCTGAGCGGTCGTGCGCTTAGATCGATCCGGTCTCTTCATCGCTCAGCGGGCGGTATTCGCCCGGTTTCAACGCGTCGTCGAGTACCAGCGGCCCCATGCATTCGCGGTGCAGGCGCATCACCTTGTTGTTGAAGTGGCCGAACATGCGCTTGACCTGGTGATAGCGGCCTTCGACGATGCTCAGGCGTGCGCATTTTGGCCCGAGCAGCTCTAGCCCGGCCGGTTGCGTGGTGAGGTCTTCGAAGGCGAAGTACAGCCCTTGGCTGAACGTGATCGCGTATTCGGGGCCGATGTCCTGCTCGGTTTCGACGTAATAGACCTTGGGCAGTTTGGTCTGCGGTTGGGTCAGGCGCCGCGACCAGCTGCCGTCGTTGGTGATCAGCATCAGGCCGGTGGTGTTGAAGTCCAGGCGTCCGGCGATGTGCAGCTCGTCCTTGTCCGGTTCATGGATCAAATCGAGCACGGTCGGGTGTTGCGGATCCCGAGTGGCGCTGACGCATCCGGCGGGCTTGTGCAGCATGAAGTGGCGCAGGGGTTTGCCGACTTGCAGCACGTCGTTGTCGACTTCGACGCGGCTGAATTCGCGGACTTCGCTGTGCGGGTCACTGACGATTTTTCCGTCAACCCTGACGCGTTTTTCCACCAGCAACAGGCGTACCTGCTTACGGTTGAAGCACGGCAGGTTGCTGAGAAAACGGTCGACACGCATGACTTAAGGATCGGTAGGGAAAGGGGCGCGCATCTTACTAGATCGATTCGGACGCTGCTTGCAACTGCGCCTCGACCTCGGCGCAGCGCGGGCACAGGCACGAGACGTCGCGCAGTTCTGCCGGCAGCGCCTGGAGCACGGCCGGGTCGATGCTGACGCCGTAGCACCAGCAGGCGCGGTCAGCGGTTCGCGGATCGGCCAGGGTGCAGTCGTTGGGGGCGCCGCAGGCGGGGCAGAGGTCAGGCAGGCTCATGATGAATAGTCATAGCTGGAGTGAGGTTTTTCCGTGCAGGTTCGATTACGGCCACTTTGCTTGGCCCGATACATCGCATGATCCGCCCGTGACAGCAGGCTGTGCAAGGTGTCATCGGGCTGCAGGGTGGTGAGACCGATGCTCACGGTCTGTTGCAAGGCTTCGTGCAGGAGCCTGTGGGAGCGAGCTTGCTCCGGGCGGCGATCCGACTATGGCGGTGTGTCAGTCACATCAATCGTGAATGTGCTGACGCCATCGCGAGCAGGCTCGCTCCCACAGGGGATGTGTGTTTATCGCAGTGTTTTCAGATACATCCGCCACCCGCCCAAATGGCTGATGTTCACCGCGCCCTCCAATCCATACGCCTCGCAGATAAACCCGCTCTCCCAGCGACCATCCGCCAGTTGCACCTTGCCCAACCCCAGCGGCGCTGGAATCCCGGTCAGGAACGAACCCAACTCGCTGCTCGGCAACTCCCAGACTTCCACCGCAATCGCCATGCCGCCATCCTTCACGCGGACCATGCCCGGACGGAATGGCGGGCCGCCGGCCAGGGCATAGAGCTGATAATCCGGCGAGCTGAATGTCGATTCCAGCAACCGGGCACCGCGCTGCTTGAGCTGCCAGTTCAACGCCAACCCGTCCAGGTGCGCACCACAGACCACCAGGCGCGCCCGATCGTGGCGGGCAACCGTCGCCGGTGCAGGCGCGGCCAGGCCTTGCTGACGCTGCAAGGCATCCGCCACGCTCAACAGGTACTGATCGGTAAAGGCGCGGCCAAACAGCGTCACGCCCCACGGCATGCCGTTGTCCATGAACGCGCTGGGCACGGCGACGGCAGCGTAGTCGAGCAGGTTCATGAAATTGGTGTAGTAGCCCAGTTCCGAATTGCGCAGCACCGGTTCGGCCTCGAGCTCCGCCAGCGTCACCGGGCGGCCGATGGTCGGCGTGACGACGCAATCCAGGCCTTCCAGCGCTGTGTCGCACAGGGCTTTGAGCGCTTGCAGCCGATAGTGGGCGCGGAAGGTTTGTACGCCGTCGACGGCGGGTGCCTTGGCCAACACGGCGCGAATCACCGGCAACACGGCCTCAGGATTTTGCGCCATCAACTCCCCGGCCACGCTGTAGCGTTCGGCCACCCACGGACCCTCATAGAGCAAGCGTGCGGCCTCCAGAAACGGCGACAGGTCCAGTTCCACCGCTTCGCCGCCCAAGGCCTTGAGGTGGTCGATGGCATCACCGAACAACAGCGGACCTTCAGGGCAACCGAAGAATTGCAGGTCCTGTGCACGGGGTACGCCGAAGCGGAAGGGGCGCGGTGTACCGAACGCCGAGCCGTCGTTCCACAGCGGGTTGCTGCGGCTGTATTCGTCCCGTGGGTCGAGGCGCGCGGTGAGCGCCAGCAACTGACTGGCTTCCCGCGCCGTGGCGGTGAAGGTGGTGACGCAATCCAGCGTACGACAGGCCGGAACCACGCCAGCCGTCGAGATCAGGCCCTTGGTGGCCTTCATGCCGACCAGATTGTTCAACGCCGCCGGCACACGCCCGGAGCCGGCGGTGTCGGTGCCCAGCGCAAAACTCGCGACCCCGAGCGCCACCGCCAGCGACGATCCGGCGCTGGAACCGCCCGACGGATACTCCGGCAACACGCTGTTGGGGCACGCGCCATACGGTGAGCGGCTGCCGTTGAGCCCCGTGGCGAACTGGTCGAGATTGGTCTTGCCCAGCGGGATCGCACCAAGGGCCAGCAATTGTTCGACGATGGTCGCCGAACGCTCCGGCACGTAGGCGAATGCCGGGCACGCCGCCGTGGTCGGAATGCCCGCCAGGTCGATGTTGTCCTTGATCGCGAACGGCACGCCAAACAGCGGCAGGCTATCGAGGTCGCGACCGTCGAGGGCGGCGAGGTATGGCTCCAGTTCATCGACACTGAGCAAGTGGATGAACAGGTGATAGTCCGGGTTCAGCGCCGCGGCTTTGTCCCGCAGTTGCAGCAGCAATTGCCGCGGCGTGGTGCGGCCGTCGCGATAAGCGCCGCGCAGGGTGTCGAGTTGCAGATCGATGTTCATGGCGTTAGTCCTTTTCAAAATGGGTTCAGTCGAGTTCCAGCACCACGACGCGCTGTCCGGCGCGCACCGCCGAACCCGGTTGCACGCGAATCTCGCGCACCACGCCGGCCATGGGCGCGAGTAGGGGGATTTCCATCTTCATCGACTCCAGGATCACCAGCAAATCGCCGGCCTCGACGCGGTTGCCGGCTTCGACCCGGACCTGCCAAAGGTTGCCGGCGATGTGGCTGTCGACGCTCTGTTGGCCGTTTGCCAGCGGTGCATCCTCGGTGGCCTCCGGGGCCAGTTCTTCACTGTCGAAATGCGCCTGGCCACTGGCGATCCAGCGTTCGCGCTCGGCATTGAATGCGCCTTTTTGCTGATCGCGAAACGCGCCGATGGTCTCGGCTTCCCGGGCCAGGAACGCCTGGTAATCCGCCAGGTTCAACTGACTGTGCTCGATGTTCAGGTCGAAGCGCCCGAGGGGAAAATCCCGGCGGATGCGCAGCAGTTCATCGGCGCAGACCGGGTAGAAACGGATCTGGTCGAAAAACCGCAGCAACCACGGTTTGCCATCGAAGGCTGCGACTTCGCGGTAGCGGTTCCACATCTGCAGCGTGCGCCCGACAAACTGATAACCGCCGGGGCCTTCCATGCCGTAGACGCACATGTAGGCGCCACCGATGCCCACCGAGTTTTCCGCGGTCCAGGTGCGCGCCGGGTTGTACTTGGTGGTCACCAGGCGATGGCGCGGGTCGAGCGGGGTGGCGACCGGTGCGCCGAGGTAGACGTCGCCCAGGCCCATCACCAGATAGCTGGCGTCGAACACTGTGCGTTGCACTTCATCGAGGTTCGGCAGGTCGTTGATGCGACGGATGAATTCCAGGTTGCTCGGGCACCACGGCGCATCCTTGCGCACCGTGGTCATGTATTTCTCGATGGCCAACTGGCACGCCGGGTCGTCCCAGGAAAGCGGCAGATGGACGATGCGCGAGGGCACTTGCAGGTCCTTGGCGGCGCACACGGCGTCCCATTCGCCGGCGACGATGCCGAGCAGATCGGAAAGCGGCAGTTGCTCGGGTTGGTAGTGGATTTGCAGGGAACGGATGCCTGGCGTCAGGTCGATCACGCCGTGCACGTCTTTGCTTTCCAGTGCCTGCATCAGGGCGTGGGCGCGGAAGCGCAGGACCAGATCGAGTTCCGGAGCGCCGATTTCCAGCAGCAGGTGGGTGTCGCCGGACAGGCGCGCCACCAACCGCGTGTCGTCCAGTCCGATATCCAACACCACAGGCGACTCAATCCCCTGTGGGAGTGAGCCTGCTCGCGATTGCGGTGTTTCAGTCACAGAGATGTCGGAGGTGATGCCGTCATCGCGAGCAGGCTCACTCCTACAGGAGGGATTCCATTTCAAGGCGAGGGCTCGGGCAGTTTTGATATCGACCGGCAAGAACTGCACCCTATCCCCAGCCTTGAGCTGTCCCAACTGCCAAAGATCCGCCTCGATCACCGTCACCGGGCACACGAACCCGCCGAGGCTCGGGCCATCCGGGCCGAGGATCACCGGCATGTCTCCGGTAAAATCCACCGCGCCGATCGCATACGGATTGTCATGGATGTTCGACGGATGCAAACCGGCTTCACCACCGTCGGCACGCACCCACTCAGGCTTCGGTCCGATCAAGCGAACGCCCGTGCGGCTGGAGTTGAAATGCACTTCCCACTGCGTGGCGAAGAAGGTGCCGATGTAGTTTTGCGTGAAGTATTCCGGGGCGCCGTGGGGGCCGTAGATCACCCGAATCTGCCGAACTGCCGGCAACTCGGTGACCTGCTCGTCAGCCAGTTGCTGACCGGCACGGCGGTCATTCAGGGCTGGCAGGTGCAACACATCACCGGCTCGCAACGCGCGGCCACCGTGGCCGCCAAACTGGCCGAGGGTGAAGGTGCTTTTGCTGCCCAGATACTCCGGTACTTGCAGGCCGCCACGCAGGCACAGATAGCTGCGCGCACCTGCGCCTGCGATGGTGCCAAGGCTCAACGTCGCGCCCGCTGGAATCAGCAGTGCCGTGTTCATCGGTACGCTTTCGCCGTTCAAAGCCAACGGAATCACCGCGCCAGTCACCGCCACCACCGCCTCGCAATTGAAGCGCAACAACGGCCCGCTCATGGTGATTTCCAGCGCCGCCGCGCCTTCGTCATTGCCCAGCAAACGGTTACCTAGACGCAGCGCCCGACTGTCCATCGGCCCCGATGGCGGCACGCCGACCGCCCAGTAACCGAGGCGCCCGGGATAGTCCTGAATGCTGGTTTGTGTACCGGCGCTGAGCACTTCAAAGGTGTTGGCCTGATAGACCAGTCCTTCCAGGCAACGGGTCCACGGCTGGCCGCTGGCGAAAGGCGCATCGAGCAGAATCTGCCGCAGGTAATCGCGGTTGGTTTCCACGCCGTAGAGCAGGCTGGCACCCAGCGCCTGATGCAGATCCGCAGCGGCCTCCTCGCGAGTCGGCGCCCAACTGATGACCTTGGCGATCATCGGGTCGAAGTACGGCGGAATCTCGCAGCCCGCCTCGACCCAGGTGTCGATACGCAGTTCAATGCCATTGGCCACGGGGAAATCCACGGCGGTGAGCAAGCCCGGGCTCGGTTGAAAGTCGCGACCCGGATCTTCGGCATACAACCGCGCCTGAATCGCATGGCCCACCGGTTTCAAACCCTGCATCAGTTCGCTCAGGGGCGGCAGATCACCGGCCGCCAGTTGCACCATCCAGCGCACCAAGTCGACACCCCACACCTGTTCGGTGACACCGTGTTCCACCTGCAAACGGGTATTCACTTCCAGGAAGTAAAAGCGCTGGGCCTCGCTGTCGAATACAAACTCCACAGTGCCGGCGCTGCGGTAATTCACTGCCTTGGCCAATTTGATCGCTGCCGCGCACAGCTCCTCGGCCATGCCGTCGGGCAGGTTCGGCGCCGGGGTTTCTTCGAGGACTTTCTGGTTGCGCCGTTGCACCGAGCAATCACGCACGCCGAGGGCGATCACTTCACCGTGACCGTCACCGAACACCTGCACTTCCAGATGGCGGGCGCGCTGGATGTACTTCTCGATGAACACCCCGGCGTCGCTGAAATTGTTCTGGCCCAGACGCTTGACCGCTTCGAAGGATTCGCTCAGCTCGGCCGCGCTTCGGCATACGCGCATGCCGATGCCGCCACCGCCAGCGGTGCTCTTGAGCATCACCGGGTAGCCGACTTGTTCACCAGCCAGCAGCGCGGCATCGAGGCTGTCGAGCAGTTCGGTGCCTTCGAGCATCGGCACGCCGTGTTGTCTGGCCAGGGCGCGTGCGGTGTGTTTGAGGCCGAACACCCGCAGTTGTTCGGGCGTCGGGCCGATGAAGGCGATGTTGGCGGCCTCGCAGGCTTCGGCGAATGCGGCGTTTTCCGAGAGAAAGCCGTAGCCGGGATGGATCGCGGTGGCGCCGGTGGACTTGGCGATGGCGAGGATCTTGTCCACCGCCAGGTAAGTTCCAGCCGCTGCACCCTCACCGAGGCTGTGGGCTTCATCGGCTTGCAGGATGTGCAGGCTGGCGGCATCGGCTTCGGAGTACACGGCAACGCCCTGCACTTGCAGTTCACGCAGGGTCCGCAGGATGCGGCAGGCAATGGCGCCACGGTTGGCAATCAGGACTTTTTCGAACATGGCATAACCCCCGGAGGCGATAGCGCATCAGCCTCGACTGGGATGCGGGCCGTCCCGCAGTTTTTCGACAGGCACCGGGGTCGTCCCCGACGGCAACATCAACGCAGATCACTGTGGGAGCGAGCCTGCTCGCGATAGCGGTGGGTCAGCCAACACAAGTGGTGAAGGTACTGATGCCATCGCGAGCAGGCTCGCTCCCACAGGGTTTAGTGGTGTTTGGACGGTTTGAAGCACTGCCCGGAACGGGCCTGGCACAAGACAAACAACCAGCGGCGCAACCGCGAAAGTTTCAGTTCCATACCAGCAGCTCCGCAGGGGTGGGGTTGTAGGCATTGCAGGGGTTGTTCAGTTGCGGGCAGTTGGAGATCAGCACGATCACGTCCATCTCGGCTCGCAGGTCGACGTACTTGCCCGGTGCCGAGATGCCGTCTTCGAAGGTCAGGCCGCCGTCAGCGGTGACCGGCACGTTCATGAAGAAGTTGATGTTCGGCCCGATGTCGCCCTTGCCCAGGCGGCCATCGTGAGAACAGGCGCGCAGGTAGTTGTCGCGGCAGCTGTGCATGTAGCGTTTTTCCAGGGCGTAGCGCACGGTGTTGCTCTCTTGCGCACAGGCGCCGCCGAGGGTGTCGTGACGCCCGCAAGTGTCGGCGACGATGGTCAGCATCGGCTTGCCGAGGTTGGAATACAGCACGCTGCCGGTGCTCAGGTACACGCTGTTCTGCCGACGCAGGGTGCGCTGCACGTCGTAGCGCTCCCTGGGATTGGCAACGCTGTAGAACAAGGTGTCGACGGCCTGATTGCCTTCAAGGTCGAGGATGCGCAAAGTCTGGCCCGCCTTGACCTCCATCAGCCAAGGCTCGCCGGCGGGGATGGTGGCGCGGTAGATCGCGGTGTCTGGTTGCTTGTGAACGGTAGCGATAGCGAGTGACATGGCAGCGATCCTCAGGCAAACAAACGGTCGGTGTTGATGAAGCCGCGCTCGTTCTCCGGGCGCGAGGTGCGGCAGTGTTCGGCGATGCTGGCGTCGGCGTTCATCCAGCTGAGCTTCAGCGGTTTCGGTGCATATTCCGGCGACGGGTCCATCGGGTGCTGCAGGGCGGTGAGCACCACCAGGGTGTCCATCGGCGCGTACAACTCGATGTAGTCGCCAGCCTTGGAATTGCCCCCGACGAAATGGAAGCGCCCGGCGTCATCGACGTTCACGCGGCTGAACAGGTTGAGGGTCATCAGCAGGTCGGACAGGCCCAGCCCCCACTTGCCCAGCTCCACCAACAGGTTGTCGGTACCGTTGCGGAAAAAGCCGTTGCGCAGTTCCTGATAGCGGCCCGCGCCGTACTTTTGCGCCACTTCTTCAGCGCAGAGCACGCCACCGAGGCTGTCGCTCCAGCCGCAGGTGTCGGCGGTGATGGCGGCCAGCACGCGGCCCATGTCCGAGTACAGGCAGTGGCCGGCGGTGAGCTTGGCGGTGTGTTGGCATTTGAGGCTGTCGGGCAGGTTCAGCCGTTCGGTTTTTTCATTGGCGTTGAGCAACGTCAGGCTGACGTTGGCGCCGCCACGCAGATCGGTCAGGCGCAGCAATTGGCCGCGTTTGAGCACGAAGGAGCGGTGGCCGCCGCCGGGGAGCATTTCCTCGGCAAAGGGCGGGAACAGTTGGGTCGAATCAGTCATGGGCAAAACCCTCTCAAGCGGTTCGAAGTGAGCCCGCCAGTTGCACTGGCAGGGCGTCGACGGCGGCACGGTGGGTGCGGCGGTCGCTGTTCAAAGGGATGTCGTAGGTGATGCGTGCGCCATAGCGGCCGGGCGCATGCGGGTCGAGGCGGACCTTGTCGAACACCAGCAGGCGTGTGCCCAGGCTGAAGCCTTCGGACAGGTCATGGGTGACCATGAACACCGTCAGTCGGGTCTCGCGCCACAACTCCAGGAGCAAGGCGTGCATGTCTTTGCGGATGCCCGGGTCGAGGGCGCCGAACGGTTCGTCGAGCAGCAACACCCGCGGCTTCATGATCAGCGCCTGGGCAATGGCCAGCCGTTGTTGCATACCGCCGGAAAGCTGCGCCGGGTACTTGTCCAGCGAGTGGCCAAGGCCGACTTTGTGCAGCAGCGCCGAAGCCTGTTCGCGAGCCTCTTTTTTCGCACTGCCGAACAAGCGTCCGAGCAAATACGAGCGGGGCAGTTCGAGGCCGAGGGCGACGTTGTCCAGCACGCTCAGATGCGGGAACACCGAGTAGCGCTGGAACACCACGCCACGGCTGGCGTCCGGCTCTGCGGCCAAGGGCTGACCGTCGAGCAGGATCTCGCCGCGACTGGCGCGTTCCTGGCCGAGCAGCAGGCGCAGGAAGGTCGATTTACCGCAACCGGAAGCCCCCACGAGGGTGCAGAACTCACCTTCGTTGACGCTCAGGTTGAGGCCTTCGAGCACCACCTGATCGGCGTATTGCTGCCAGACGTTTTTGACGGTGATGAAGCTCATTTGGCCGCTCCTTCATACCAGGGAAAAGCACGGCGGGTGAGGTACTTGAGGCCCCAATCCATCAACCAGGCGAGCAGGGTGATCCACACCACGTACGGCAAAATCACGTCCATCGCCAGGTAGCGGCGCACCAGGAAAATCCGGTAGCCGAGGCCGTCGGTGGAGGCGATGGCTTCGGCGGCAATCAGGAACAGCCACGCCGAGCCGAGCATCAAGCGCAACGAGATCACCAGGCGTGGCAGCAGTTGCGGCAACACCACCCGCAGCATCAGGGTCCAGGTAGACGCGCCGAGGGTCTGGGCCTTGATCAGCAGTTCCACGGGAATTTCCCGGGCGCGCTGTTCCAGGTCCCGGGCCAGCGCCGGAGTAATGCCGATCACGATCAGCATCACTTTCGACAACTCACCCAAACCGAAGACGATGAACAGGATCGGCAGGATCGCCAGCGGTGGCACCATCGACAGTACGGTCAGCAAGGGTGACAACGGCGCACCGAACAGCGGCAGGGTACCGGTGGCGATGCCCAGGCACAGCCCGGCCAAGGCACTGATGCCCAGGCCAATGGCCAGACGTTGCAGGCTGGACGCCGTGTCCTGCCAGAGCAGGTATTCGCCAGTGCGGCTGTCGGCGACGAAGGCCAGGCGTTTCACCGCGTCGGTCATCTGCACGGCGCTGGGCAGCAGCTTGTCGTTGGGGTTTTCCGCCAGTCGCTCGGCCGAGCCCATGAAGTAGGCGAACAGCACCAGGGCGAACGGCAGGATCACCAGCAACAGGCGACTCGGGCGGTCCGGGTGACGGTTGATCAGGCGCATGGCCAGTTCTCCTGATTACAGCTTGGCGTCGGCGGCCATCTGCACGTAACTCGGGTCGAAGCGCAGCTTGAGGTTGCCCTTGTCGCCGCTGGTCACGCCGTTGGCGAAGGCCATGCCGACCGCGCTGGTGTCCTTGGCGCCTTCACCCAGCAGGCCGTGCTGAAAGGAGAACTCGGCCACCTTGCGCATGGTTTCCGGCAGTTGCTTGCTGGTACTGAACGCCAGTGCTTCCTTGGGCGTGGCGAACAGCTTTGTGGTGTCCAGTTGCGCCTGGAAACCCGCCAGGTCAGTGCCCGAGGCCTTGGCCATGTGCTCCAGGGCGGCTTTGCTGGCGGCGTTTTTCGCGTTCATCAACTCGACCACTTCGAACCAGGCGCCGGTCAGTGCCTTGCCGAGGGCCGGGTTGTCTTTGAGGGTCTGGGAGTTGACCACCATCATGTCCATGATTTCGCCGGGGATCTGGCTGGAGTTGAACACCTCGGTCACCGCAGGCTTGGCCTTGATGTCCGAGAGCATCGGGTTCCAGGTGGTGACGGCGTTGACCTGATCGGTGTTGAAGGCGGCCGAGATATCGGCGTCGGAGGTGTTGACCACTTTCAGGTCTTTCTCGGTGAGGTCCACCGAATCCAGGGCCCGGGCCAGCAGGTAGTGGGAAACAGAGAGTTCCACCAGGTTGACGTCCATGCCCTTGAGGTCGGCGACTTTCCTGCCTTCGCCCTTGAGCACGATGCCGTCGTTGCCGTTGGAGAAATCGCTGACGATCAGCGCGGTGCTGTCGACGCCGCCGGCAGCCGGAATGGTCAGTGCGTCCATGTTGGTCATGGTGCAACCGTCGAACTGGCCGGCGGTGTACTGGTTGATGGATTCGACGTAGTCATTGAGCTGCACCACGTCGATCTTGATGCCGTACTTCTTCGCCCATTTGTCGACGATGCCCTGGCTGCCGGCATATTCCCAGGGCATCCAGCCGGCGTAGATCGTCCAGCACACGCTGAAGTGGTCTTTCTGTGCAGCCTGGGACGAGAAGCTCACGAGGGCGGCGAACGCAGCGGCGAGCAGGGCGGGTAAACGAAGCTGGGACATGATGGTTCTCCAGTTGATCAAGGACGGACAGGACGGCAGCGGCACCGCTAACGGTGGCTTGTCTCCCGGGCTTTTGTCCCGCCGTGTAACCTCAACTGGAGGTCGCCAACTCTCGGACCAGTCACTCGCGATTGCGAGCCGGAACCCTAGTCAGCCATTGCAAATTGTGGTGCCGCGAACCTGTAGTGACTCCTGCACGGTTTTAATAAAGCGAGAGGCGTGCCAAGTTGGCCCGAGCGCTCTAGCGTGGGGGACAGGGAGGTCGACGGTGTTGATTGGAAAGACGCACTGCCTTGTGATGGTGCGCTGGTGCACCGCATTGGAACCTGCCCGCCGCTGATCAGAAGGTGGGTGCAACGTCGCACTTGGCAGGGGATTGCCAGTCAAAACAGGTGTCAGTCGGTGTGTTCCGACTGCTGTTACAGGTCTTTACGGAGGCCGCCATGTTGCGTCGATTGTTGTTAGGTGCAGTACTTGGTCTTGGATTGTCTGGCTGCTACTACTACGCCGGTCCCGCCGACGTCTACGGGGGACCTTATTACTACCCCGGCTACTACTCGCCTTATTACTACGGTTACTACGGTCCACGTTATTACGGTGGTTATCGCTCCTATTACTACGGTGGGCATGGTTACTACCGTGGCCACGGCGGTGGACATCATGGCGGTGGACATCGCGGTGGCCACCGTTAATCAGGGCGTGAATGGATGAAAAACCTTTCATCGGCCAGATGTTTCTACTTGTTTCGGGGACGCACCAGATTCCGAATTCGGTGTCTGATCTTTCGACAGTCACCGAACATTTGACTGTCGCCTGCCAGCGTCGCTGGCGTGGCTTACCCGCGGTCCAGGAGGCCGCCATGCTCTGTCGAATTCTTCTGCTAGCTGTGTTGGGATTATCCCTTGGTGGGTGCGTGCCTTATTACGATGAAGGAGGCAGCTACTACAGTTCCGAGGTCTATACCTCGGCATCGCCAACCTATTACGCCGGGGGTAGTTCCTACTACTCCAATGGTGGTTACTACACGCCGCCACCCCGGTACTACGTGCCACCAGCGCGGTATTACCAGCCGACACCGCGCTATTACTCACAGCCACGGATCTATCAACCGTCGCGCTATTACTCGCAACCGCGGATCTATCATCCATCGCGCCATTACCAGTCGGCCCCTCGTCACTATCAGCCGTCGCGGGGCGACTACCGCATGCACCAGAACCATGGCTGGGACGGCCGTAACCGCGGGAACTGGAACAACGACTATCGCGGTAACGGTCGCGGCTATCGCAGCGGGCGGGGCGGCCACCGCTAATCATTAAACTGAATACAAAACCTGTGGGAGCGAGCCTGCTCGCGAAGGCGGTGTGTCAGACAGTAATAACGTCGACTGACACGCCCTCATCGCGAGCAGGCTCGCTCCCACATTTTTTTGCCCGGACTTCAGTATTCGGACAAATCCGCCAGCGGATGCCGACCTTCCCACGCCTTGTGAAAATGCGCCTCTACCACCGCGTCCGGCACGTTGTTGATGTCCGGCCAGTGCCAGTGTGGCTTCTGATCCTTGTCGATCAACCGGGCACGCACGCCTTCGCTGAATTCCGGATGCCGACAGCAGTTGAGGCTCAGGGTGTATTCCATCTGGAAGACTTCGGCCAGCGACAGGTGCCGGGCACGGATGATCTGCTCCCAGACCAGATGAGCGGTCAGCGGTGCGCCTTCGCTCAGGGTTCTGGCTGCGCGGCTCAGCAACAGATCGGTGTGATCGCGCAAGGCGCTGATGGCCTTCCAGGCGCAACGCACGTCGCTGACATCCAGCAGTTCGTCGATCTGCTGGCGTCGCGGCAGCCACTGGGCTTCGGGCATCTGTGCCACGGCTTCCTGCTGCAAGGCCTTGAGCAGGCTGTTGAGCTGCATGGGTGTCTGTTCCTGCCAGTTCAATTGCAACAGGCCTTCGATCAATTCCGGCTGCTGCTCATCGAGCAGGAAACGATCGGCCAGGTCCAGGTCGATGGCATCGCGGCCGTTCATGTGCGCACCGCTCAGGGCCAGGAACAACCCTAGCTTGCCGGGCAGGCGCGACAGAAACCAACTGGCGCCAACGTCCGGGTACAGGCCGATGCTGATCTCGGGCATGGCCAGGCGGCTGCTCGGCGTAACGATGCGGATGCCTGCCCCTTGCAACAGTCCCATGCCTCCGCCCAGCACATAGCCGTGGCCCCAGCAGATCAGCGGTTTCGGGTAGGTGTGAAGTTTGAAGTCCAGGCGATATTCCGCCGCAAAAAACTGCGCAGCCAGTGGCGGTACTTCGCCCGGATGGACGCGACAGGCTTCCACCAGGCTGCGCACTTCACCGCCGGCGCAAAAGGCCTTGGCGCCGTTGCCGCGCAACAGGACGCAGACGATCTGCGGGTCCTTGGCCCAGGCCTCCAGGCGGTCGCGCAGGGCGTTGATCATCGGCAGGGACAGGGCGTTCAGGGATTTTTCGGCATCCAGGCTGGCGATGCCGATGCGTGCGCCGTCGGTGCCGGTGAGTTCTTCGAAGTGCAGATTCATCGTGACCTCGATCGGGAATTTGAGGGTTAAGTATGATCGCTGTGTGGGAAAGTGCCGGATCTGCATCAGATCAATTGACAAGCGTGATGCGCTTTCCTAGGGTTCGCCCCATTGTTTTTGCCGGATGTAACCATGACTGCTGACGACCGTATCAAACTCGAACCGGGCTGGAAGGAGGCACTGCGTGCCGAATTCGACCAGCCCTACATGGCAGAGTTGCGAAACTTCCTGCAACAGGAGCGGGCGGCCGGCAAGGAGATCTATCCGCCGGGGCCGATGATCTTCAACGCGCTCAATTCCACGCCGCTGGACAAGGTCAAGGTAGTGATCCTCGGTCAGGACCCTTATCACGGCCCGGGCCAGGCCCATGGCTTGTGCTTCTCGGTGCAACCCGGCGTACCGGCACCGCCGTCGCTGGTGAACATTTACAAAGAACTCAAGCGCGACCTGAACATCGACATCCCCAACCATGGCTACCTGCAGAGCTGGGCCGATCAGGGCGTGCTGATGCTCAACACCACCATGACCGTGGAGCGGGCCAACGCCAATGCGCACAAGGACAAGGGCTGGCAGTTTTTCACCGATCGAGTCATTGAAGTGGTCAGCCAACAGCAACCGCACCTGGTATTCATGCTGTGGGGCGCCCATGCCCAGAGCAAGCAGAAACTGATTGATGCCACCAAGCATCTGGTGCTGACCTCGGTGCACCCGTCACCGCTGTCGGCCTATCGCGGCTTCCTCGGTTGCGGGCACTTCAGCAGGACCAACAAGTTTCTGGAGCAGAATGGCGAGACGCCAATCGAGTGGCGTCTTCCACCTGTTTGAAAAAAGCATCGCGAGCAGGCTCACTCCTACATTGAAATGCGTTCCCTGTAGGAGTGAGCCTGCTCGCGATGAAGTCGACTCGGTCTTTACTCTGGATCGCGGTTCCAATACTTGAACAACGGCTCCGCCAGAAACAACACAAACAACAGCCGCATCACCTGCATCGCCGTCACCAGCGGCACCGACAGTTGCAGGGTTTCCGCCGTCAGGCTCATCTCGGCAATACCGCCCGGCATCATGCCCAATGTCAGTGAACGCAGATCCAGATGGGTCAGCGCACTCAAACCCAATGCCGCCGCTGTGGCAATCAGCATGGTCAACACCGTGCCAATCAAGGTGCGCCCCATGAACGATGGCGCACGCCGGAAAAACTGCCGGTTGAAGTGACAGCCCAGACCGCTACCGATCAACCATTGGCCAATCTGGCTACCGCCATTGGGCAAACCGATGTGCAGATCCCAGCCGATGCTGACTGCCGCGCTGACCAGCAGCGGCCCGAACAGCCAGGGGTTGGGTTGACGCAGGCGCTCCCAGATCCAGGCCGCCAACGCACCCGCAGGAAACAACACCGCCAGCCAGCGCCAATCGATGCTGCCAACGTGGGAAATCGGCGCACCGTCGCCCAACAGATACTTGAAGGCTGCCGGTACGCAGAGTACGACCACCAACACCCGCAAACTCTGCCCCGCCGCCACACGGCTGAGCACCGCACCATTGCGGGCGCCGAGGTTGACCATCTCCCCGGAACCGCCGGGCATGCTGGAAAAGAACGCCGTGGCGCGATCTTCACCGGTGCGGCGCATCAGCCACACGCCGACGACCGCCGACAGGCTGGTGACCAACGCACCGAAGAAGATCAGACCGAAATGACTGAGTACCTGCTCCATCACCACTGGAGTGAAGTGCAGGCCGATACCGATACCGACGATCCACTGGCCGCACTTGCGGCCGCCAGGGATTTCGGCCAATTGCCAGGGTGTCAGGCAGCGCACGAGGATGATCGCCAGCAACGAGCCGACCATCCACGGCAAAGGCCAGCCGACCTGGCTGGCGAGGTAACCGCCAAGCAGGCCGACCAGCGGGGTTCCCCACCAGAGCTTGAGGGGGGACCGATCAGACATCGGCGATAACGCTTTGGGCGGCCGAACGTTTGCGCCAGATGCGGATGAGCGGCATCAGCAGCATGATCGCCGTCAGCACCCAGCAACCGAAGGTGATCGGGCTCGACCAGAGGATTTCCAGCGCACCGTTGGAAATCGACAGGGCGCGGCGCAGATTCTGCTCCATCAAACCTCCGAGGATGAAGCCCAGCAATACCGGCGACAGCGGGAAGTCCAGCTTGCGCAGGATATAACCGAAGATGCCGATGCCGATCATCAGGAACAGGTCGAACGTTGTCGCGTGCACCGCGTAGACGCCAATCCCGGTAATGATCGCGATCACCGGTACCAGTGCCCAGTTTGGCACGGCGAGGATGCGGGTAAAGATGCGGATCATCGGGATGTTGAGGATCACCAGCATCACGTTGGCGATGAACAAAGAAGCGATCAGGCCCCAGACGATGTCCGGTTGCTGTTGGAACAGCAGCGGGCCCGGAGTGATGTTGTACAGCGACAGTGCGCCGATCATCACCGCTGTGGTGCCGGAACCTGGAACGCCGAGGGTCAGCATCGGCACCAGCGCACCGCAAGCTGCGCCACCGATGGCGGTTTCTGGCGCCGCGAGGCCGCGCATGTCGCCTTGGCCGAAAGTACCCTTGGCACCCGCCATGCGTTTTTCGGTCATGTAGGCCACGGCACTGGCCAGGGTCGCACCGGCACCCGGCAACACGCCCATGATGAAACCCAGTACGCCGCAACGGATATTCACCGCGAACACCGACGCCGCTTCCTTGAAGTTGAACATCATGCGGCCGGTGGCTTTCACTGCTTCCTGGCCGTGATGGGTTTTTTCCAGCAGCAGGAGGATTTCGCTGATGGAGAACAGGCCCAGCACCAGCACGACGAACTGGATGCCGTCGGTCAGGTGGATGTTGTCCCCGGTGAAGCGATACACACCGCTGTTGGCGTCGATGCCGACGGTCGACAGGAACAGGCCGATCAGCGCCGCGATGAACGTCTTCAGCGGACGGTCACCGGCCATGCCGCCGAGGCAGACAATCGCAAATACCATCAGTACGAAATATTCCGCCGGGCCGAAGGCAATCGCCCATTTCGCCAGCAGCGGGGCGAACAGCACCATGCCGCAGGTGGCGATGAAGGCACCGATGAACGAACTCCATGCCGACAGCGACAGCGCCACACCGGCCAGGCCTTTGCGGGCCATCGGGTAACCGTCGAGGGTGGTCATCACGGTGGACGCTTCGCCCGGGATGTTCAGCAGGATCGAGCTGATCCGGCCGCCGTATTCGCAACCCAGGTACACCGCCGCCAGCAGGATAAGCGCCGACTCCGGTGGCAGGCCGAGGGCGAATGCGATCGGGATCAACAGTGCCACGCCGTTGATCGGCCCCAGGCCCGGCAACAGGCCGACCACGGTGCCGATCAGGGTGCCGCACAGCGCGGTCACCAGGTTGTACGGGCTCAGCGCGACGCCGAAACCCTGACCCAAATAGCCAAGAGTATCCATATCAGTTCTCCAGAACGTCGAGCACGCCAAGCGGCAGCGGCACGTCCATCAACTTGTCGAACAGCAGGTAGAGGCCGACGGCCATCAGGCTGATGATCACGATGCTTGGCACCCAGCGACCGCCATACAGACGGGCCATGGGCACGCCGATCAGGATGCTGGCGACGATGAAACCCAGGGGTTCGAAAGTGCCGGCGAACACCAGCAACAGCGCCACGCAGATGCCGATTTTGGTCAGGGTTTCGCGGTCCAGTGGCGGCTCGTCATCGCTGTGCTTGATCGGCGCCGGACGGAACACCATGTACAGCAGGGCCGAACCCATCAGGCCGAGCATCAGCAATGGAAAGGCCCGAGGCCCCACCGGTTCGTAGGAAAAAGCCGCTTGATACGGCCATGCCATCAGTGCGAGGCCGAGGCAGGCCAGCAACAGCACCGAAGCAAAAATGCGTTGTAAGAGCATGGGGAACTCCTGTGCTGCGACTCCGCCAAACGGAGTCGCAGCCGCTAGACAGAGGCGATCACTGGATCAGGCCGAACTCTTTGGCCAGCACTTTGTAGTCCGCAACCTGCTTCTTCACGTAGGTGTCCAGTTCCGGGCCGGTCATGGCAAACGGGAACAGTTCACGCTGATCGCGCAGCTTGGCGAACTCGGGTGATGCCAATAGCTTGTCGAAGGAGTCCTTCCACCAGGCATAGTCTTCATCGCTGACTTTCGGCCCGAGGTAGAAGCCGCGCACCACTGGCCAGACAATGTCGTAGCCTTGCTCGCGTGCTGTCGGAATGTCCTTCATTTCCGGCTCGTCCAGGCGCTTGTCGGAGAACACCGCCAGCAGGCGCATGTCGCCGCTCTGGATGTGCGGCATGGAGTCGGAGATGTCGGTGCTGCCAACCTGGATGTGGCCGCCGAGCAGGGCGGTGGCAATTTCGCCGCCACCTTCGAGGGCAACGTAACGCAGGTCACGGGGGTTGATCCCGGCGGCCTTGGCGATCAGCGCGGTTTGCATCCAGTCCTGACTGCCGACAGTGCCGCCGGAACCGATCACCACTTTGCTCGGATCTTTCTTCAGTGCCTGCACGAGGTCGTCGAGGGTTTTGTAGGGCGAATCGCTCTTCACCGCGATGGCGCCGTAGCTGGTGCCGACGGCAGCGAGCCAGCGCACGTTGGTTTCATCGAAACGACCGAACTTGCCTTGGGCCAGGTTCAGCAGCGAACCACTGGACCAGGCCACCAGGGTGCCGGCATCAGCCGGACGCTGGGCGACCACCGCGTTGTACGCCACCGCGCCGACACCGCCGGGCATGTAGGTTACGCGCATCGGTTTGGTCAGCAGTTTTTCGTTGACCAGCGCGCTTTGCGCCAGTTTGCAGGTCAGGTCGAAACCACCGCCGGGCGAGGCCGGGGCGATGCATTCCGGGCGTTTTGGCTCGGCCATGAGTTGGCCGGCGAACAGCACACAGCTGGCGGCGAGGGCGAAACGGCGCATTGAACGGCTCATTTTTGTCTCCATTGGAGTTGTTGTTTTTCGGGATGATTCAGGTGCGACGATTTCGCACGGTGCTGGCGCGTTCGAGTCCGTACGGACTGAACGACGAGCAGCCGGCTTCGGCGCTGGCAAGCGTAAACATCGGGGAGCGAGAGAAAGGGCGGGGCGGGCAAGCCTGAAGCTGTGTGGACAGCATGGTGCAATACCTCGTTTATTGTTTTTATTGGCGAAAACGCTTCGAGGCGTTTTTCGGTAGTTACATGTCAAAGCACGCTTTCAAACTACGATTCGATGGTTGGCAGTCGAAACCATCCGTGGGCCGACTCTAACGTCCCAACCTTTCGCTAACCTTTCAGCGGGCTTTCACGGTTTTTCGGGCTTCACAGTGGCGATTGCGGCTGTAAACTCCGCGCCAAAGAATGGCGTCGGCCATCCCTGAACGAGGTAAAGATCCATGCGTGTCCTGCTCGTCGAAGACCATCTGCAACTCGCCGAAAGTGTTGCCCAGGCACTCAAGAGCACCGGTTTGACCGTGGACGTGTTGCACGATGGCGTCGCCGCCGATCTAGCGCTGGGCAGCGAGGACTACGCCATGGCGATCCTCGACGTCGGCTTGCCGCGCATGGATGGTTTCGAAGTGCTGGCGCGCCTGCGGGCGCGGGGCAAGAACCTGCCGGTGTTGATGCTGACCGCCCGCAGCGACGTCAAGGACCGGGTCCACGGCCTGAACCTCGGCGCCGATGACTACCTGGCCAAGCCGTTCGAGCTGACCGAACTCGAAGCCCGGGTCAAAGCCTTGTTGCGCCGCAGCGTGCTGGGCGGTGAGCGCATTCAGCGTTGCGGTGTGCTGGCCTATGACCTGGAAACCCGGCGTTTCAGCCTCGGCGAAGAATTGCTGACCCTGACCTCCCGCGAACAGGCCGTGCTCGAAGCCCTGATCGCGCGCCCCGGTCGGGTGATGAGCAAGGAGCAGCTGGCTTCTCAAGTATTCGGTCTCGACGAAGAAGCCAGCCCCGATGCGATCGAAATCTACGTGCACCGCCTGCGCAAGAAGCTCGACGGCCAGCCGGTCGCCATCGTGACCTTCCGCGGCCTCGGTTATTTGCTGGAAAGCCGTGATGCATAAGCCCAGCAGCCTGCGCTGGCGGTTGCTGTGGAACCTGGCGCTGCTGCTGGTGGTGTTGATGCTGGCCAGTGGTTTGAGCGCCTACTGGAACGGCCGCGAAGCTGCCGATACGGCCTATGACCGGACCCTGCTGGCCTCGGCGCGAACCATCGCCGCCGGCGTCTCCCAGCGCGACGGCACCCTGAGTGCCGACGTGCCCTACGTGGCCCTCGATACTTTTGCCTACGACAGTGCCGGGCGAATTTTCTACCTGGTCAACGACATCAATCAGAAGCTGATTTCCGGTTACGAAAACCTGCCCGCGCCGCCGCCGGGGACGCCGCGCACCGATGACTATCCGGCGCTGGCACGTTTCTACAACGCCCAGTATCGCGGGCAGAACGTGCGCGTGGTGAGCCTGCTCAAACCCGTGAGCGAGCCGAACATGAACGGCATGGCGGAAATTCGCGTGGCGGAAACCGATGAAGCGCGCGTCAGCATGGCCCGCAGTCTGGCGGCGGATACTTTGCTGCGCCTGGGCATGCTGGCAATCGGTGCGTTGATGCTGGTGTGGTTCGCGGTGAGTGCCGCGTTGCGCCCGCTGGAGCGCTTGCGCACGGCGGTGGAAGAGCGCCAGCCGGACGATCTGCGGCCCTTGCCGCTGGTGGAAGTGCAGCGCGAATTGTGGCCGCTGGTGCGCGCACTCAATCACTTTACCGAGCGCTTGCGCGGGCAGTTCGAGAAGCAGGCGCAATTCATCGCCGATGCCGCCCACGAACTGCGCACGCCGCTGGCGGCGCTCAAGGCGCGCCTGGAACTTGGCATGCGCTCGGCCGAGCCCGATACCTGGCGCAGCACGCTGGAAACCGCCGCCCAGGGCACTGATCGCTTGACCCATCTGGCCAATCAGCTGCTTTCCCTGGCACGGGTCGAAAACGGCGCCCGGGCGATTGCCGAGGGTGGCGCGCAGTTACTCGACCTGAGTCAGTTGGCCCGGGAACTGGGCATGGCCATGGCGCCGTTGGCCCACAAGCGTGGTATCGCGCTGGCGCTGGAGGCGGATGAACCGGTCTGGTTGCGGGGCGAGCCGACGTTATTGAACGAACTGCTGAGCAATCTGGTGGATAACGCACTGGCTCACACGCCGCCGGGTGGCAACGTGATTCTGCGGGTCTCGACGCCCGCCGTACTGGAAGTCGAAGATGATGGCCCCGGCATACCGCTTGAAGAGCGGGATCGGGTATTCGAGCGCTTTTACCGACGCAATCAGCAAGTGGCCGGTTCCGGATTGGGGTTGGCGATTGTCGGTGAGATCTGCCGCGCGCATCTGGCGCAGATCAGCCTGCATGATGGTGAGCACGCAGGGTTGAAGGTGCGGGTGAGTTTTGTTGCGGGGGATTGATGGCGATTTTTCTGGCCTCTTCGCGAGCAGGCTCGCTCCCACATTGAATCGAGTCGTTCGCTACTGTGGGAGCGAGCCTGCTCGCGATTGAGGCAACGCGGTTCCAGGTCAGTAAAACATCGTGCGTGTTTCTTCCAGGTCAGCGCACATCACTTTGTCATCAAAGTCGACTCCGAGTGCCTTGTAGGCCGGTACATTCAACGAATCGGCACGGGCGAGCGGGTGATCGGTGTCCTGCAGGCAATACAGGCTGGCCACCTGCACCAGATCCACATAGTCGACCTGCGCAGACTGGCGTTTGAAATTCAGGTACAGCTGCGGCACTTGCACCAGCATGTCGGGAAATTCCCAGACTCTGAGCAGTTTTTCGCCGATCAGCGGATGAATCCGGTCGATCACATGGTTGAGGCTGACCGGGTCGGACAGCAGCTCATAGTGATCTTCGGCGTAGGTCAGGATCGGCAACACGCCGATCTGGTGCACCAGCCCGCCAAGGGCCGCCTGATCAGGCTTGAGTCGGGTGTAGCGGCGGCACAGGGCGTAGCTGACGCCGGCGATTTCCAGGCTTTTTCGCCAGACATCGCGCATCTTCTGTTCCGCCACGTCGGAGCGGGCATGGAAAATCTGCTCCATGACCAGGCCGATCGCCAGATTACAGCTGTAGTTGATGCCCAGGCGGGTGATCGCGGTATGCAGATCGGTCACTTCCTGGGTCGCACGCAACAGTGGGCTGTTGACCACTTTGATCAGGCGTGCTGACAACGCGGCATCACGGCCGATCACTTTGCTCAGGGTACTGACACTGACTTCCGGGTTTTCCGCGGCCTTGCGAATCTGCAGGGCCACTTCCGGTAACGTTGGCAGAACCAGGTCATCGTTATTGATGGCCTCAACCAAATCCTTTTGGACCTTTTCCGCCAGCTCGCTCATTTAGTCTCTCTAGGGGGCGTTCTCAATTAGTTTTCCCGTCACGTTGTCGCCTTAAAGCGGGCCAGGCAAGGCGTAGGCCGCTGGGAATGGTTGTTCCCTTTCCAAGGCCTGCAACGCAGCCTGGCCCGCTTTAAGGCACAACCCGAAGGGCCGGGCCTGCTGTTGTGCAGGGCAGCGTTGCTCGAAGCTTATTTGGAATGACCAAACCACGCTTCTCGCGCCTTGCCCTGCACAACAGCAGGCCCGGCGCGGCGTGAAAACTAATTGAGAACGCCCCCTGGGTGTTGCGCCAAGTGCTGCCGTTATTGCTGGATTTCGCGATCGCGGTCCAGTTCATAAGGCAGGTCGAGCAGCTGCAAGGACGGCCCTTCGAGCGCGCCCAGGTGGATGTCCCCACTGTCTGCTGCTTCGGCTTGCAACACCGCCAGGAGTTCAATGTTTTGCCCGGCGCGGGCAGCCAGCACCACTTCGCCGATGGAGCTGCCGTGGGTCGGGGAAAACAGCGGGGTACCCGGTTCAGGCAGTTCGCTGGCAGCCAGTTGCAGGCGATACAAACGGCGCTTGAGTTTGCCCAGGTACTGCATCCGCGCGACGATTTCCTGTCCGGTGTAGCAACCTTTCTTGAAGCTCACGCCACCGACCGCTTGCAGGTTGAGCATCTGCGGGATGAACAACTCGCGGGTGCCGGGCATGACCTGGCCGATCCCTGCGCGGACCTGGCCCAGCAGCCATTGATTCAGATCGCCTTCGCTCAGTACTGCCGAAAGCTTGCCCTTGATCGCGTCGGCTTGACCGGCGGTGACCCACAGTTCGGCACGTTCAGGCGAGACACGGATGGCAATCAGCCCATCGTTGCGCACGACGCTGTCGGTTTCTGCCGGCAGGTCCAGGCCGAGGCTGACCAGCGCGGCGTCGCCATGGTCAACGCCGAAGCGGACCCAGGCGGCACTTTCGTCGCTCAGTTTCGACTTGGAAAACACCGCGTATTTTTTCAGGTCCGCCAGTTGCGGTTCTAGCAATTCGGTGGCCATGGCCAGGGCCACGCCGTCCCCTTCGAGCAGGATGCGGAAACTCGATTGCATCCGGCCTTTTTGCGTGCAGCGCGCACCGAGGCTGGCCCGGGAATCGCTCAGGTAGTTGAGGTTGCAGGTCAGTTGGCCTTGCAGGAATTTGCTGGCGTCCGCGCCGCGGACCGCGAGAACACCTTCATGAGAAAGGGTGCAGAAAAAAGCAGAGTCGGCCATGGGTCATCGCAGGGTAAAGAGTCTGGCGGACATCATAAGGGGGCGCCTTGGAAATGGGTAGTTCACAAAGGATCACCGGCGCCCGACCAAAGCCGACTGTTCGACGGGACGCGGGGCTGTATACTTGCGGCCTATTTGAGGAGCGCTCCATGGTCGAAGATGTTGAACTGAACCGCCTCTACTGGCACAGCCGCCGCGGCATGCTTGAGCTTGACGTGTTGCTGGTGCCGTTTGTGAAAGAGGTTTATCGGCACCTCAACGAGGTTGATCGCGCCTGCTACGTCAGGTTGCTCGAATGCGAAGATCAGGACATGTTCGGCTGGTTCATGGAACGCAGCGAATCGGAAGATCCTGAGCTGCAACGCATGGTTCGCATGATCCTGGATCGTGTCCAGCCCAAGTAATGGGTTCGAATGCCGCTGGCATGCCTCACGGCAGTTGCTGGCGGCGTATCTTCTGGCCCAGCTGTTCGCGTTGGGTTCGTTGTCTTTACTGTCAATTCCGGTCTGGGCCAGCGCGCTCGGCGTCGTGCTGTGCGTGGCTCACGGAGTCTGGCTGTTGCCCCGGCAAATCCTGCTGACCCACCCGCAGGCCTTTTGCGGCTTGCGGCGCGATGCCGATGGCTGGCAGTTGTGGAGTCGGGCCAGGGGTTGGCAGCCCGTGCAATTGAGGCCGGACAGCCTGGCGCTGCCGTTGGTGGTGGTACTGCGTTTCCGACTACGTGGTGAGCGCCGGGTCCGGGCCATTTGCGTACCCCGGGACGCGCAGGCGGCGGATGTGCACCGACGCCTGCGGGTCCGGCTCAAATTCAGCCGACGTAGGTGGGTGGCACCAGAATAGTGTCCAGCGCGACTGGCAACAGGTTCGGGTAGTCGAGGGTGTAATGCAGGCCACGGCTTTCCTTGCGCTCCATGGCTGAGAGAATCATCAGCTCGGCCACTTGGGCCAGGTTGCGCAGCTCGATCAAATCCCGGCTGACCTTGTAGTTGCTGTAGAACTCGTCGATTTCATCCAGCAACAGTTGCACGCGGTGTTGCGCCCGTTGCAGACGCTTGTTGGTGCGCACGATGCCAACGTAGTCCCACATGAATCGCCGCAGTTCATCCCAGTTGTGCGCAATGATCACGTCTTCATCGGAATCGGTGACCTGGCTCGCATCCCAGGCGGGAAGGGGAGTTGGCATCGGAATCAGGGGCAGCTGTTCGAGAATGTCCGCTGCCGCCGAGCGGGCATAGACGAAACATTCCAGCAGCGAGTTGCTGGCCATGCGGTTGGCGCCGTGCAGACCGGTGAAACTGGTTTCGCCAATGGCGTACAGCCCCGGTACATCGGTGCGGCCCTGTTGATCGACCATCACGCCGCCGCAGGTGTAGTGCGCCGCCGGGACCACCGGAATCGGCTGTTTGGTGATGTCGATGGAAAACTCCAGGCAGCGTTCGTACACCGTCGGGAAGTGCGTCTTGATGAAGGCTTCGGGCTTGTGGCTGATGTCCAGATAGACGCAATCGATACCCAGGCGCTTCATTTCATGGTCGATGGCCCGGGCGACGATATCCCGTGGCGCCAACTCGGCCCGAGGATCGAAGCGCTGCATGAAGCGCTCGCCGTTGGGCAACTTGAGGTGGGCACCTTCGCCTCGCAGGGCTTCGGTGACCAGGAAGCTCTTGGCTTGCGGGTGATACAGGCAAGTAGGGTGGAACTGGTTGAATTCCAGGTTCGCCACCCGGCAGCCCGAGCGCCAGGCCATGGCAATGCCATCGCCGCAGGCGCCGTCAGGGTTACTGGTGTACAGGTAAACCTTGGCCGCACCACCGGAGGCGAGGATCACAAAGCGCGCGCCGTAGGTATCGACTTCGCCGGTGCCGCGATTGAGCACGTAGGCACCGAGGCAGCGATCACCTTCGAGTCCCAGGCGTTTCTCGGTGATCAGGTCAACCGCAACCCGCTGTTCCAGCAGTTCGATGTTCGGTCTTTTCCTGGCCTGGTCGAGCAGGGTGGTGAAAATGGCCGCGCCGGTGGCATCGGCGGCGTGGATGATGCGCCGATGGCTGTGACCGCCCTCGCGGGTCAGGTGGAATTCGAACCCGCCATCTTCGGTACTCGACTGTTCATCGCGGGTAAAGGGCACGCCCTGGTCGATCAGCCATTGAATCGCTTCCCTGCTGTGCTCGACGGTGAAGCGCACGGCGTCCTCATGACACAGGCCGCCGCCGGCATTGAGTGTGTCATCGACATGGGATTCAACGGTGTCGGTGTCGTCCAGCACGGCCGCAACGCCGCCCTGGGCCCAGAAAGTCGAGCCATTGGCGAGGTTGCCCTTGCTCAGAACAGCAATGCGCAAATGACCGGGCAAGGTCAGCGCAAGGCTCAAGCCGGCAGCGCCGCTGCCAATTACCAGAACATCGTGTTGAAACTGTTGGCTCATTTCAGGATTCCGCTCAAAGCGACCCGGGTCGGGGGTGGCGCAGCTGGACAGGCGAGTCAAGGCAGCCGCACAGCCACTAGTATATAGAGGGGGGGAGCGGCACAATACCCGAGCTAGCATGGCATTGTGAAACTACTGTGACGCAAAACATCGGTCGCTTCGTCGGATGTTTTTCTGCCCGTTGGGCGCGAGAATGACTGTATCGCCGATTTAACAGTCTTTTTCCCTTCACGGTTGCACAATGTCGGTTCGGTGCAACTATAAATAATTGGAACTTTTGCCAAAGGGCCAAGATCAATAGACGGTTGCCTGAAACAAGGGACAGTGTCGGCTTCAGTGGAGGATTGCAGTTCGATCCCTGCTGAAGAATCCGATGACAAGATTATCCGCGCAGCCGGGTCAACTCGTGCTGCGCTTTTCGTGCGTGCCAAATCAGCGCCCGCAGGAAACTTGCCTGGAGGGGGAGAACTTTTGCGAAAAGCCCGAGTCTATGTTTGCAAGTCTGGTGGTTTACTTCTGCAATCCTCCTCCGAGCTCATCGAGGAGTGTTCATGCTAACCCAGGAAGAGGATCAGCAACTGGTCGAGCGCGTTCAGCGCGGCGACAAGCGTGCTTTCGATCTGCTAGTGCTGAAATACCAGCACAAAATTCTCGGGTTGATCGTGCGTTTCGTGCACGACACCCATGAAGCCCAGGATGTGGCACAAGAAGCCTTTATCAAGGCATACCGTGCACTTGGAAATTTTCGCGGAGACAGCGCGTTTTATACGTGGCTTTACCGTATCGCCATCAACACGGCGAAAAACTATCTGGTTTCACGCGGCCGTCGGCCGCCGGATAGCGATGTCAGTTCCGAGGATGCAGAGTTCTACGATGGCGATCATGGCCTCAAGGATCTCGAGTCGCCAGAGCGGGCTTTGCTGCGGGATGAGATCGAAGGCACCGTCCATCGAACCATTCAGCAACTGCCGGAAGATTTGCGTACGGCTTTAACTTTACGTGAGTTTGATGGTCTGAGTTACGAGGACATTGCGAGTGTCATGCAATGTCCGGTAGGCACCGTGCGCTCCCGGATCTTCCGCGCCCGGGAGGCCATCGACAAAGCCCTGCAGCCGTTGTTGCAGGAAAACTAAAGACAGCGGCGACAGCCAAGAGAGGAACGCCATGAGTCGTGAAGCCCTGCAGGAATCGCTGTCCGCAGTGATGGATAACGAAGCGGACGAATTGGAATTGCGTCGGGTATTGAATGCCTGTGACGATGTTGAAACCCGTGAAACCTGGGCTCGTTATCAGATCGCTCGGGCAGTGATGCACAAGGATCTGCTGCTTCCACGCCTGGACATCGCCGCGGCTGTTTCTGCTGCCCTGGCTGACGAAGCCGTACCGGCAAAAGCCTCCCGTGGTCCATGGCGCAGCCTGGGTCGTCTGGCGGTCGCAGCTTCCGTGACCCTGGCGGTGCTGGCCGGTGTGCGTCTGTACAACCAGGATGAGATCGCCGGTGTCGAACTGGCCCAGCAATCCAGTCAACCCGCGCTGGCCGCTCCTCAAGTAAAAGGCCCAGCCGTTTTGGCAGGCTACAATGAGAGTTCGGATGCTACCGGCCCAATGGCCAACGGCGTATTGCAAGGTCAACCAGGCTGGCATGATCAGCGTCTGCCAGGTTACTTGCGCCAACACGCACAACAGGCTGCACTGAAAGGCACTGAGAGCGCTCTGCCTTACGCTCGTGCCGCAAGCCTGGAAAACCGTTAAGGAGGATCATGCGCGCCATACCTCTACTTTCGCTTCTGCTCAGCGGCTGGTTCATCGTTCCAGCCCAAGCCGATGAAGCTCAGGACTGGTTGACCCGCCTGGGCCAGGCAGAGCAGCAGCAAAGCTTTCAGGGTGCTTTCGTCTACGAGCGTAACGGTAGTTTTTCTACCCATAACATCTGGCACCTCGTCCAGGATGGAAAGGTCCGCGAGCGATTGATCCAGCTTGACGGTTCCGCTCAGGAAGTCGTTCGCATTGATGGGCAAACCCAATGCGTCAGCGGCACACTGATAGCAGGGCTTGGGGACTCCCCGAACTCCGCTGCCCGTGCACTCGATCCTCAAAAGCTCAAGAATTGGTATGACCTCGCCGTCATCGGCAAGTCGCGTGTCGCCGGGCGTCCGGCGGTGATCGTATCGCTGAAGCCCCGCGATCAGCACCGCTACGGTTTTGAACTGCATCTGGACAAAGAGACCGGCCTGCCTCTGAAGTCCTTGCTGTTGGACGACAAGGGGCGGTTGTTGGAGCGCTTCCAGTTCACGCAACTGGATACCGCTGACGTTCCTTCCGAAAAAGACCTGCAGGCCAGTAATGATTGCAAGCCAGTCAATCTCGAAAGTGACAAGGCTTCTGCCGTCAAGTCTGCCCAGGTCTGGCGTTCCGACTGGTTGCCGCCTGGCTTCGAGCTGACCAGCAGCACTGCTCGCAAGGATCCGCAGACCAAGACCCAGGTCAATAGCCTGATGTATGACGATGGTCTGACGCGCTTTTCGGTATTCCTTGAGCCGTTGAATGGCGCAACAGTCACCGACACCCGTACTCAGTTGGGGCCGACCGTTGCGGTTTCCCGGCGCCTGGCCACGGCACAGGGTGACATGATGGTCACCGTCGTCGGCGAGATACCGGTCGGTACTGCTGAACGGATAGCGCTTTCGATGCGCACCGACGCCGCTGCAACCAAGCAGTGAGCTGAATTCGAAATGTTTCGTGAGCATTTCAATTTGCAAAAATCCCGTAAATTTCTTATAGGTCAGAGCCCCTCGGCTCTGGCCTTGTTTGTTGTTCCCGGAACAAAAATACCGGCGTATTGTTCCCGGTGTTCCTTGCTCCATATCGCTTAACCCTGCTCGTCGTAACGGGAGCCGTATGTCGATACCTCGCTTGAAGTCCTACCTTTCCATTATTGCCACCGTGCTGGTGCTCGGTCAGGCGGTCACCGCCCAAGCGGTCGAGTTGCCTGACTTTACGCAACTGGTCGAACAGGCCTCGCCTGCGGTCGTGAACATCAGTACCACGCAAAAGCTGCCGGATCGCAAAGTCAGCCAGCAAATGCCCGACCTCGAAGGCTTGCCGCCGATGCTGCGCGAATTCTTCGAACGGGGCATGCCGCCACAATCGCGCTCACCTCGTGACCGTCAGCGCGAGGCAACCTCCCTGGGCTCAGGTTTCATCATCTCTTCCGATGGCTATATCCTGACCAACAACCACGTGATCGCCGATGCTGACGAAATCCTCGTCCGTCTGGCTGATCGCAGCGAAATGAAAGCCAAGCTGATTGGTACCGATCCACGTTCCGACGTGGCGCTGCTGAAAATCGAAGGCAAGGATCTGCCCGTGCTCAAGCTCGGTAAATCCCAGGACCTGAAGGCCGGCCAATGGGTTGTCGCGATCGGTTCGCCATTCGGCTTTGACCACACAGTGACCCAAGGCATCGTCAGCGCCGTCGGTCGCAGTCTGCCGAACGAAAACTATGTGCCGTTCATCCAGACCGACGTGCCGATCAACCCGGGTAACTCGGGCGGCCCGCTGTTCAACCTGAACGGAGAGGTGGTTGGGATCAACTCGCAGATCTATACCCGCTCCGGTGGCTTCATGGGCGTGTCGTTTGCAATCCCGATCGACGTGGCCATGGATGTTTCCAATCAGCTGAAATCCGGTGGCAAGGTCAGCCGTGGCTGGCTGGGCGTCGTGATTCAGGAAGTGAGCAAGGACCTGGCCGAGTCGTTCGGTCTGGAGAAACCGGCCGGTGCGCTGGTTGCCCAAATCCAGGATGATGGTCCGGCTGCCAAGGGTGGTCTGCAAGTGGGCGACGTGATCCTGAGCATGAACGGTCAGCCAATCGTTATGTCGGCCGACCTGCCGCACCTCGTTGGCGCGTTGAAGGCTGGCACCAAGGCCGATCTGGAAGTGATTCGTGACGGCAAGCGCAAGAATGTCGAATTGACGGTCGGCGCGATTCCGGAAGAAGGCAAGGAGCTGGACGCGCTGCCAAAATCCAGCATCGAGCGCAGCAGCAATCGCCTGGGTGTTTCCGTGGTTGAGCTGACTGACGAGCAGAAGAAAACCTACGACCTCAAGGGTGGTGTGCTGATCAAGGAAGTGCAGGACGGCCCTGCCGCCATGATTGGCCTGCAGCCGGGTGATGTGATCACCCACCTGAACAACCAGGCCATCGGTTCTACCAAGGAGTTCGCGGACATCGCCAAGGCGCTGCCAAAGAACCGCTCGGTGTCGATGCGGGTACTGCGTCAGGGGCGTGCGAGCTTCATCACCTTCAAGCTGGCTGAATAACCCGGTTGTTGTTGGTTGAATAAAAAACCGCCTCGAAAGAGGCGGTTTTTTTGTGTCCGGACTTCTTGTCTCCAGGGCTTCAGCCCATCATGTCCTTGATCATGCGCTCCTGTTCCATCAGTTCGCGTTGCCGCGCGTCGATCCGCGAAGACAGCGGGAAGTTGCTGCCAGCCCTGCGTTTGGCGAAGTCCAGTTGTTGAATGGCCTGTTTGTAGTCGCCGACCAGCGCAAAGTATTCGGCGCGAGCCTGATGCAGGCCGATGATATTGCCCGACAGGCCGCGCGTCTCGGCAACCTGATACCACACGTCCGGATCATCCGGACGCGACTTGAGCAGGCCTTCGAGGGCTTTCTCCGCATCCGCAGTACGGTTCTGCTTCAGCAGCAGGTCGACGCGCATCTGGTTCAGTGGGTAGTTGCCAGGGTACTGGGCCATCAACCGCTCAACCCGGGACTGGGCATCCGGCAGGCGGTTGTTGGTGATGTCCAGGTCGACCTGAGCCAGGTTGTAGATGATTTCGTTGGGTGCCTTGGCCAGCAGCAGCTTGAGGTTTTCCCGTGCTTCGTTCAGTTGACCGCCCTTGATCTGGGCAATTGCCAGGCCGTAGCGCGCCACGTCGTTTTTCGGGTTTTCGTCGAGCTGGGCGCGGAAGCGCTTGGCACCGAGCCCCGGGGTTTCTTCATAGATCAACTGGACGCGCGCGCGGATCAGTTGATAGCGCATGCTGTCTTCGATGCCACCCTGTGGTGCTAGTTCGGCGCGGTTGCGGGTGTCGGCGATACGCGATTCGGTGACCGGGTGAGTCAGCAGGAATTCCGGTGGCTTGGCATCGTAGCGGTACTGACGCCCCAGGCGCTCGAACATGGTGGGCATCGACCGGGGGTCATAACCGGCCTTTTCCAGATTGAGAATGCCGATGCGGTCGGCTTCCTGTTCGTTCTGGCGGGAGAATCGACGCTGTTCCTGAATGGCCGCAGCCTGTGTGCCGGCAATGGCCGCGATTCCTGCGTCACCGGCGCCCGCGGCTGCAATCACGATACCGGCCAGCAATGCAGCCATCATGGGTACTTGCATGCGTTGCTGCGCTTCGACGCCCCGGGCAAAGTGGCGCTGCGACAAGTGAGCCAATTCGTGCGCCATTACCGAAGCGTATTCGCCTTCGGTCTGGGCGTTGAGGAACAACCCTCCGTTCACCCCGACGATCCCGCCCGGCGCCGCAAAGGCGTTGAGCTGCGGGCTGTTGATCAGGATGAATTCCAGGCGCCGGTCAGTGACCTGGCTGGTCTCGACCAGTCGGTAGACGCTGGATTCCACGTAATCCTTGAGCTGCGGATCGTTGAGCTGCGAAACCTGACTGCGCAACATGGCCAGCCAGGCCCGGCCGAGCTGGTATTCCTGTTGCGGTGAGACAATGGCAGAACTGGCGTCGCCGAGTGACGGCAGGTCGTCGGCGAAGCCCGGTGAGGCGAGCAGGCAAGCGAGCGTCAGCAGGGTAGGGCGCAAAAAGGTCATGCACAAAGCCTTAGTCGACAAAGACCTTACTGTAGCCGGACACCGGCGTTGCGACCAGATATTCTAGGCAACTCAACCACCTGACCCGGAGTGATGCAATGACCGACGCTGTAGAGCATGACGTTGAACTGGACGCCAGCGGCCTGAACTGTCCGTTACCGTTGCTCAAGGCCAAGATGGAGCTCAACCGGCTGGCCAGTGGTGCGGTACTCAAGGTCATCGCCACCGATGCGGGTTCGCAGCGCGACTTTCGCACCTTTGCCCGATTGGCCGGTCATACCCTGCTTCGTGAAGAAGATGACGCGGGTGTTTACCGCTACTGGTTGAAAAAAGCCTGAATTCGGCTGCGTTTACTCCTAAGGATTATTGATGTTCAAAGTGTTACGCGACTGGATTCAGCGCTATTTCTCCGATGAAGAAGCGGTGGTGCTGGCTGTGCTGCTGTTTCTGGCATTCACCGTCGTACTGACCCTGGGCGGTATGCTGGCGCCGGTGCTCGCGGGCATGGTGCTGGCATACCTGATGCAGGGGCTGGTGGTGACCCTCGAGCGCCTGCGCGTGCCGGGTTGGGTCGCGGTGGGGCTGGTCTTTGCGTTATTCATGGGGTTGTTGTTGGTATTCATCGTGGTTGTCGTGCCGTTGCTGTGGCACCAACTGATCACTTTGTTCAACGAGTTGCCCGGCATGCTTGCCAAGTGGCAGTCACTCTTGTTGCTGCTGCCTGAGCGCTATCCGCACCTGGTATCCGATGAGCAAGTGCTGCGGGCCATTGAAGTGGCGCGGGGCGAAATCGGCAAGTTTGGTCAGTGGGCGCTCACGTTCTCGCTATCGAGCCTGCCATTGCTGGTGAACATCATGATCTATCTGGTGCTGGTGCCGATCCTGGTGTTTTTCTTCCTCAAGGATCGGGCCATGATCGGCCAGTGGGTGCGCGGTTACCTGCCCCGTGAACGGGCGTTGATCACCCGGGTCGCCCATGAAATGAACCGGCAGATCGCCAACTACATTCGCGGCAAAGTCATCGAGATCTTCATTTGCGGTGGCGTGACCTACATCGCCTTTGTCGTTCTTGAGCTCAACTACGCGGCGCTGCTGGCACTGCTGGTGGGGATTTCGGTGGTGGTGCCTTATGTCGGCGCCGTGGTGGTGACCGTGCCCGTGTTTCTGATTGCGCTGTTCCAGTGGGGCTGGAGCGATCAGTTCATTTACTTGATGGCGGTCTACGGGATCATTCAGACGCTGGATGGCAACGTGCTGGTGCCATTGCTGTTCTCGGAGGCGGTCAACCTGCACCCGGTGGCGATTATCTGCGCGGTGCTGCTGTTTGGCGGGTTGTGGGGCTTCTGGGGGGTGTTCTTCGCGATTCCCCTGGCGACGCTGTTCAAGGCCGTGCTGGATGCGTGGCCGCGCAAGGAGCCGGAGGTGGCGCCGTTGCTTTAGTGGTCAGCCTTTATTTTTCAGTGAGGCTGATGGCCTCTTCGCGAGCAGGCTCGCTCCCACAGTGATTTGTGCCAAGTACAAAACCAATGTGGGACCGAGCCTGCTCGGGAAGGCGTCTGAGCAGACGCCACATACATCAGGCTTTATTCAGTGCCTGAGCTGCAGCCAAAACGGCATCAACATGCCCCGGCACCTTCACGCCGCGCCATTCCTGACGCAGCACGCCTTGGGCGTCGATCAGGAACGTGCTGCGATCTACGCCCATGTATTCCTTGCCGTAGAGCTTTTTCAGCTTGATCACGTCGAACAGTTGGCAGATGGCTTCGTCCTTGTCGCTGATCAGCTCAAAGGGGAATTCCTGTTTGCACTTGAAGTTTTCGTGGGATTTCAGGCTGTCGCGAGACACGCCGAACACTTCGGTATTGGCGGCCTTGAACGCAGCGTATTGATCACGAAAACCCTGCCCCTCGGTGGTGCAGCCCGGCGTGCTGTCCTTGGGGTAGAAGTAGATCACCACCTGCTTGCCTTTCAGGCCGGCGAGGCTGACGGCTTGCCCGCTGGTGGCGGGGGCTTCGAAATCGGCAACCGGTTGGTCGATGGCAACGGCCATGAAAGCTTCCTTACATTGGGTTCTGTGGGCGCCAGGGTTCGATCAGGGCATCGAGGTTCAGCGCGTCGGCAAAATCCAGGAACTGATCGCGCAGCCAGCTGATTTGCACGCCGGCCGGCAAGGTCACGGTAAACGTGGCGTTGAGCATGGTGCCGCCGGTCTGCGGAGCCTGATAGGTGTCGCAGGTCAGGTTTTCCAGCTCGACATTGTGGTCCATGAAGAACTGGCACAGCTCGTTGATGATGTCCGAGCGGTAGGCCGAGCTGACATAAGCGACGTACGGCAGGGCCTGGGGGCGGTTTTCCAGGGCGGCGCTGCGCACCACGTTGACCGTGAACGCATGCCGCTTGGCCAATACTGGCAGGCTGCCTTCCAGGCGCGCCAGGGCATCCCAGCTACCGGAGATTTCCAGCACCAGGGCACTGCATTCGCCATGGCGGGTCAGGCGAGAGGTGACAACGGCGCAGCGGTTTTCATGGCTGGCGCGGCACAGGACGTTGGTCAGCTCCATGGGGTTGGCGCCGAGGGCACTGATGACAAGGAATTGTTCGCGAACTGTGGGGGTGGACATGCAGCATTCCTAAAGCGATGAGCGGTCGATACGTCCAGAGGGCGTTTTGTCGGGAGCCAGCCTGCGGATGCGAATTCAGAAAACCCCAAGCGGCAGGTTGCGACGTGCTCCGGCGGGGCGGGAGCGAGAGGCGGCAACGCTGGATCAGGGCTTGTGATGCCGAAAATGGAGGCTGAAACCCGACGGACGAGCTTGTCTGTACCGATCAAAGTCTGAAGGGTAGCGAAAACCGGCGCCAAGGGGAATGGCGGCAGCACAGTACTTCGCTTGTGCAAGCAACTTGGCGCCAGTACCATTACGGCTCTCTTTTTCCGGCAGGAGCGGTTTCATGATTGCGGGCAGTATGGTGGCACTGGTCACACCCATGGATGCACAGGGGCGTCTTGACTGGGACAGCCTCAGCAAACTCGTGGACTTCCACCTTGAAAACGGCACCCATGCCATTGTCGCCGTCGGCACCACCGGCGAATCGGCAACCCTCGACGTCAACGAGCACATCGCAGTCATCCGTGCCGTGGTCAAGCAGGTCAATGGCCGCATTCCGGTGATCGCCGGTACCGGCGCCAATTCGACCCGCGAAGCCGTCGAATTGACCCGAAATGCCAAGGAAGCCGGCGCAGATGCCTGCCTGCTGGTCGTGCCGTACTACAACAAGCCGACCCAGGAAGGCCTTTACCTGCACTTCAAGCACATCGCAGAAGCGGTCGACATCCCGCAGATTCTCTATAACGTTCCCGGCCGCACCTCCTGCGACATGCAGGCCGAAACCGTGATCCGCCTGTCCACCGTGCCGAACATCATCGGTATCAAGGAAGCGACCGGCGACCTCAAGCGCGCCAAGGCCATCCTCGATGGCGTAAGCAAGGACTTCATCGTCCTTTCCGGCGATGATCCGACCGCCGTCGAGCTGATCCTGATGGGCGGCAAGGGCAACATCTCCGTCACCGCCAACGTCGCTCCACGTGAAATGGCCGATCTGTGCGAGGCCGCCCTCAAGGGCGATGCCGAGACCGCCCGGGCAATCAACGAAAAACTGATGCCACTGCACAAGGACCTGTTCATCGAAGCCAACCCGATTCCGGTGAAGTGGGCTTTGGTTGAAATGGGCCTGATGCACGAAGGCATTCGCCTGCCGTTGACCTGGCTGAGCGCACCTTGTCACGCAACGCTGCGCACGGCCCTGCGCCAGTGCGGCGTCCTGGTTTAATTGAGGAAGTACAACGCATGAAGCGAATGGCCGGACTTTCCGCACTTGCCTTGATTATCTCCAGCACCAGTGGCTGTGGATGGATCTGGGGCCCGGAAGGTTATTTCCGTGACCGTGGTAGCGATTACCTGGAAGCGCAACAGACTGCACCGATGCAAATACCGCAGGATGTCCGTACCGCCAAGCGTCTGGATCCGCTGTTGCCGATCCCGCGCAACGTGGCCGATGACACCGTCAAGGGCGAATACATCGTTCCTCGTCCGCAACCATTGACGGCTGGGGCCGACGCCAGTCCGTACTCCCTGCAGAAGAGCGGTGATTCGCGCTCGATCCTGGCGCAAAATCCACCGGCCGAAATCTGGCCTGTGGCCGTTCAGTTCTTCCAGGACAACGGTTTCCGTCTGGATGAGCAGCGTCCGCAAACCGGTGAATTCACCACGACCTGGCAGCATTCCGATGAGCTGTCTGCGGCCATGGCCAAGCGCTTGAGCGCGGCCGGCGTCAGCACGGACAGCGAAACCCGCGTGCGGGTGCGCATCGAGCCGGGCGTGCAGCGCAACACCAGTGAAGTCTATGTGGTCAGCGCCGAGCGTCCTGCCGGCAGCACCGCCGACGTGGCCTTCACCAACCGTTCGGTCAACACTGGCCTGGACGCGGCACTGGTCGACGACATGCTCGCGAGCATGAGCCGCATCTCGGAGAAGGGCGGTTCGGTCTCCATGCTGGCTTCGCGTGATTTCGACGCGCCTAGCCGTGTCAGCCTGAGTGAAGACGGCAGCGGCAACCCTGTGCTGAACGTCGGTACCGACCTGGATCGTGCCTGGTCGAGCGTCGGTCGTGCGTTGGAACAGGGCGAATGGCGTGTTGAAGACATCAACCGCAGCCTGGGCCTGTACTACATCAACCTGGCCGAAAAAGCCGAGAACAAAGACGACAAGCCAGGCTTCTTCAGCAGCCTGTTCGGCAGCGCGCCGAGCAAGGAAGAGCTTGACGCCCGCGCCGAGCGTTACCAGGTTCGCCTGAGCAAGGTTGGCGAGAACGTCCAGGTCACCGTCGAGAAAAACATCAACACCGTGGCGCCGGCAGATGTGGCGCGTAAAGTGTTGAGCAAGATTCAGGACAACCTGGGCTGATTCTATGCGTTTTGCCGTTCTCGGCAGCGGCAGTCAAGGGAACGGCACGCTGATAGCCAGCGCTGATACGTACGTATTGGTGGATTGTGGTTTTTCCCTGCGGGAAACCGAAAAACGCCTGCTGCGCCTGGGTGTGAACCCTGCGCAGTTGAGCGCGATACTCGTGACCCACGAACATGCCGACCACGTGCATGGCGTGGGTTTGCTGTCTCGGCGTTACAATCTGCCTGTCTACCTCAGTCGCGGGACCTTGCGCGGGATGCGCAAACCGATTGAACCCGCAGGCTTTCTGGCCGGCGGCGAGCAACTGCAAATCGGCGACTTGAGCATCGGTGTCATTGCCGTGGCCCACGATGCACAAGAACCGACGCAATATGTGTTCAGTGACGGTTTACGGCGCTTCGGCCTGTTGACTGACCTGGGGTCGTATTGTGACAAGGTGCTGGACGGCTATCGGGACCTCGATGCGTTGATGATCGAGTCCAATCATTGCCGTGACATGCTGGCTCGCGGTCATTACCCGTACTTTCTCAAACAACGGGTAGGCGGTGAATTGGGACATTTGAATAACCACCAGGCGGCATTCCTGGTGGCCGAGCTGGGCTGGAAAGACCTGCAACACCTGGTCCTGGCCCATCTGAGCAGCAAGAACAACCTGCCGCGGCTGGCCCGGCAATGTTTTGTCGACACCCTCGGGTGCGACCCGGACTGGCTGCAACTGGCCGATCAAGATTCAGGGCTCGACTGGCGTCACATCGCCTAGCCCATCTACTTAGCAAGCGGAGCCCATCATGGAAAAACGTGAAGAACTCTACCGCGGCAAAGCCAAATCGGTTTACAAGACCGACGACGCTAACCGTTTGATCCTGCTGTTTCGCAACGACACCTCGGCGTTCGATGGCAAGCGTATCGAACAGCTCGACCGCAAAGGCATGGTGAACAACAAGTTCAACGCCTTCATCATGCAGAAACTCGAAGCGGCCGGCGTGCCGACCCAATTCGACAAATTGCTGGGCGACAACGAATGCCTGGTGAAGAAGCTCGACATGATCCCGGTCGAGTGTGTCGTGCGTAACTACGCCGCTGGCAGCCTGGTCAAGCGTCTGGGTGTCGAAGAGGGTATGAAGCTCAACCCTTACACCTTCGAGCTGTTCCTGAAGGACGACGCCAAGGGCGACCCGTTCATCAACGAATCCCACGTCGTGGCATTTGGCTGGGGTACCGCCGAGCAACTGGTTCGCATGAAAGAACTGTCGCTCAAGGTCAACGAAGTCCTGAGCAAGCTGTTCGACGACGCCGGCCTGCTGCTGGTCGACTTCAAGCTGGAATTCGGCGTGTTCCACGATGGCTCCATCGTGCTGGGCGACGAATTCAGCCCGGACGGCTGCCGTCTGTGGGACAAGGCCACCGGCAAGAAAATGGACAAGGACCGCTTCCGTCAGGGCCTCGGTGACGTCATCGAAGCCTACGAAGAAGTCGCCAATCGTCTGGGCGTACCGCTTTAACCGACGCAAGCATCTGATAGCACAGAAATATTTCGCTTAGGGGGTTCGCTTCCTGCGAAAGTGTTGTTATGATGCGCGCCGTTGGAGAGATGCCAGAGTGGCCGAATGGGACGGATTCGAAATCCGTTGTACCTTCACCGGTACCTAGGGTTCGAATCCCTATCTCTCCGCCATTATTGAATAAGACTAAGCCCCTGAAATGGTTAAACATTTCAGGGGCTTTTTCGTTTCTGTCATATTGGTTGGGGTATTTCGTGTCCCGGCATTTTTGGCGCGATGCCCGTCATGCTCTTGGGATACCCCGGGTATCCATTTACCGCAGGGCTTTCTCATCATTGTTGTATCTATATGTCCAGGCGACGTGGTTTGGGTTCTCTGCTGCCCCGATGCTTTATATAGACGCTGGAGGTTTTCGTGGTGGCAACCCGGGCGCCTTGGTAAGGAAGAAGAATTTTCAGGTGGGGGGGTTGACCACGCATTTTAATCCTGTACTATTCGCCTCCCGCTAACGAGCAGTTTGATGTTGTTCTTGGCTTAAGTAGTTGATTTTGTTGAAAAATCAGAAACTTTTAAGGTTGCAAATTGAAAAGATGCGCTGTAAGATGCGCACCTCGGTTGAGACGAAAGATCTTAACCAACCGCTCTTTAACAACTGAATCAAGCAATTCGTGTGGGTGCTTGTGGAGTCAGACTGCTAGTCAACAGATTATCAGCATCACAAGTTACTCCGCGAGAAATCAAAGATGTAACCAACGATTGCTGAGCCAAGTTTAGGGTTTTCTCAAAACCCAAAGATGTTTGAACTGAAGAGTTTGATCATGGCTCAGATTGAACGCTGGCGGCAGGCCTAACACATGCAAGTCGAGCGGATGACAGGAGCTTGCTCCTGGATTCAGCGGCGGACGGGTGAGTAATGCCTAGGAATCTGCCTGGTAGTGGGGGACAACGTTTCGAAAGGAACGCTAATACCGCATACGTCCTACGGGAGAAAGCAGGGGACCTTCGGGCCTTGCGCTATCAGATGAGCCTAGGTCGGATTAGCTAGTTGGTGAGGTAATGGCTCACCAAGGCGACGATCCGTAACTGGTCTGAGAGGATGATCAGTCACACTGGAACTGAGACACGGTCCAGACTCCTACGGGAGGCAGCAGTGGGGAATATTGGACAATGGGCGAAAGCCTGATCCAGCCATGCCGCGTGTGTGAAGAAGGTCTTCGGATTGTAAAGCACTTTAAGTTGGGAGGAAGGGCATTAACCTAATACGTTAGTGTTTTGACGTTACCGACAGAATAAGCACCGGCTAACTCTGTGCCAGCAGCCGCGGTAATACAGAGGGTGCAAGCGTTAATCGGAATTACTGGGCGTAAAGCGCGCGTAGGTGGTTTGTTAAGTTGGATGTGAAAGCCCCGGGCTCAACCTGGGAACTGCATTCAAAACTGACAAGCTAGAGTATGGTAGAGGGTGGTGGAATTTCCTGTGTAGCGGTGAAATGCGTAGATATAGGAAGGAACACCAGTGGCGAAGGCGACCACCTGGACTGATACTGACACTGAGGTGCGAAAGCGTGGGGAGCAAACAGGATTAGATACCCTGGTAGTCCACGCCGTAAACGATGTCAACTAGCCGTTGGGAGCCTTGAGCTCTTAGTGGCGCAGCTAACGCATTAAGTTGACCGCCTGGGGAGTACGGCCGCAAGGTTAAAACTCAAATGAATTGACGGGGGCCCGCACAAGCGGTGGAGCATGTGGTTTAATTCGAAGCAACGCGAAGAACCTTACCAGGCCTTGACATCCAATGAACTTTCCAGAGATGGATTGGTGCCTTCGGGAACATTGAGACAGGTGCTGCATGGCTGTCGTCAGCTCGTGTCGTGAGATGTTGGGTTAAGTCCCGTAACGAGCGCAACCCTTGTCCTTAGTTACCAGCACGTCATGGTGGGCACTCTAAGGAGACTGCCGGTGACAAACCGGAGGAAGGTGGGGATGACGTCAAGTCATCATGGCCCTTACGGCCTGGGCTACACACGTGCTACAATGGTCGGTACAGAGGGTTGCCAAGCCGCGAGGTGGAGCTAATCCCACAAAACCGATCGTAGTCCGGATCGCAGTCTGCAACTCGACTGCGTGAAGTCGGAATCGCTAGTAATCGCGAATCAGAATGTCGCGGTGAATACGTTCCCGGGCCTTGTACACACCGCCCGTCACACCATGGGAGTGGGTTGCACCAGAAGTAGCTAGTCTAACCTTCGGGAGGACGGTTACCACGGTGTGATTCATGACTGGGGTGAAGTCGTAACAAGGTAGCCGTAGGGGAACCTGCGGCTGGATCACCTCCTTAATCGACGACTCAGCTGCTCCATAAGTTCCCACACGAATTGCTTGATTCATTGAAGAAGACGAGAGGCCAGCCTTTAAGGTGGTCTGTTTCGTTAGAGTTTAGAAATGAATATTCCAGTATGAATATTGATTTCTAGTCTTTGACTAGTTCGTTCTTTAAAAATTTGGGTATGTGATAGAAAGATAGACTGAACGTTACTTTCACTGGTAACGGATCAGGCTAAGGTAAAATTTGTGAGTTGCTCTTAGGAGCTCAATCGAATTTTCGGCGAATGTCGTCTTCATAGTATAACCAGATTGCTTGGGGTTATATGGTCAAGTGAAGAAGCGCATACGGTGGATGCCTTGGCAGTCAGAGGCGATGAAAGACGTGGTAGCCTGCGAAAAGCTTCGGGGAGTCGGCAAACAGACTTTGATCCGGAGATGTCTGAATGGGGGAACCCAGCCATCATAAGATGGTTATCTTGTACTGAATACATAGGTGCAAGAGGCGAACCAGGGGAACTGAAACATCTAAGTACCCTGAGGAAAAGAAATCAACCGAGATTCCCTTAGTAGTGGCGAGCGAACGGGGACTAGCCCTTAAGTGGCTTTGAGATTAGCGGAACGCTCTGGAAAGTGCGGCCATAGTGGGTGATAGCCCTGTACGCGAAAATCTCTTGGTCATGAAATCGAGTAGGACGGAGCACGAGAAACTTTGTCTGAATATGGGGGGACCATCCTCCAAGGCTAAATACTACTGACTGACCGATAGTGAACTAGTACCGTGAGGGAAAGGCGAAAAGAACCCCGGAGAGGGGAGTGAAATAGATCCTGAAACCGTATGCGTACAAGCAGTGGGAGCCCACTTTGTTGGGTGACTGCGTACCTTTTGTATAATGGGTCAGCGACTTATTTTCAGTGGCGAGCTTAACCGAATAGGGGAGGCGTAGCGAAAGCGAGTCTTAATAGGGCGTCTAGTCGCTGGGAATAGACCCGAAACCGGGCGATCTATCCATGGGCAGGTTGAAGGTTAGGTAACACTGACTGGAGGACCGAACCGACTACCGTTGAAAAGTTAGCGGATGACCTGTGGATCGGAGTGAAAGGCTAATCAAGCTCGGAGATAGCTGGTTCTCCTCGAAAGCTATTTAGGTAGCGCCTCATGTATCACTGTAGGGGGTAGAGCACTGTTTCGGCTAGGGGGTCATCCCGACTTACCAAACCGATGCAAACTCCGAATACCTACAAGTGCCGAGCATGGGAGACACACGGCGGGTGCTAACGTCCGTCGTGAAAAGGGAAACAACCCAGACCGTCAGCTAAGGTCCCAAAGTTATGGTTAAGTGGGAAACGATGTGGGAAGGCTTAGACAGCTAGGAGGTTGGCTTAGAAGCAGCCACCCTTTAAAGAAAGCGTAATAGCTCACTAGTCGAGTCGGCCTGCGCGGAAGATGTAACGGGGCTCAAACCATACACCGAAGCTACGGGTATCACTTAGGTGATGCGGTAGAGGAGCGTTCTGTAAGCCTGTGAAGGTGAGTTGAGAAGCTTGCTGGAGGTATCAGAAGTGCGAATGCTGACATGAGTAACGACAATGGGTGTGAAAAACACCCACGCCGAAAGACCAAGGTTTCCTGCGCAACGTTAATCGACGCAGGGTTAGTCGGTCCCTAAGGCGAGGCTGAAAAGCGTAGTCGATGGAAAACAGGTTAATATTCCTGTACTTCTGGTTATTGCGATGGAGGGACGGAGAAGGCTAGGCCAGCTTGGCGTTGGTTGTCCAAGTTTAAGGTGGTAGGCTGAGATCTTAGGTAAATCCGGGATCTTAAGGCCGAGAGCTGATGACGAGTGTTCTTTTAGAACACGAAGTGGTTGATGCCATGCTTCCAAGAAAAGCTTCTAAGCTTCAGGTAACCAGGAACCGTACCCCAAACCGACACAGGTGGTTGGGTAGAGAATACCAAGGCGCTTGAGAGAACTCGGGTGAAGGAACTAGGCAAAATGGCACCGTAACTTCGGGAGAAGGTGCGCCGGTGAGGGTGAAGGACTTGCTCCGTAAGCCCACGCCGGTCGAAGATACCAGGCCGCTGCGACTGTTTATTAAAAACACAGCACTCTGCAAACACGAAAGTGGACGTATAGGGTGTGACGCCTGCCCGGTGCCGGAAGGTTAATTGATGGGGTTAGCTAACGCGAAGCTCTTGATCGAAGCCCCGGTAAACGGCGGCCGTAACTATAACGGTCCTAAGGTAGCGAAATTCCTTGTCGGGTAAGTTCCGACCTGCACGAATGGCGTAACGATGGCGGCGCTGTCTCCACCCGAGACTCAGTGAAATTGAAATCGCTGTGAAGATGCAGTGTATCCGCGGCTAGACGGAAAGACCCCGTGAACCTTTACTATAGCTTTGCACTGGACTTTGAATTTGCTTGTGTAGGATAGGTGGGAGGCTTTGAAGCGTGGACGCCAGTTCGCGTGGAGCCAACCTTGAAATACCACCCTGGCAACTTTGAGGTTCTAACTCAGGTCCGTTATCCGGATCGAGGACAGTGTATGGTGGGTAGTTTGACTGGGGCGGTCTCCTCCTAAAGAGTAACGGAGGAGTACGAAGGTGCGCTCAGACCGGTCGGAAATCGGTCGTAGAGTATAAAGGCAAAAGCGCGCTTGACTGCGAGACAGACACGTCGAGCAGGTACGAAAGTAGGTCTTAGTGATCCGGTGGTTCTGTATGGAAGGGCCATCGCTCAACGGATAAAAGGTACTCCGGGGATAACAGGCTGATACCGCCCAAGAGTTCATATCGACGGCGGTGTTTGGCACCTCGATGTCGGCTCATCACATCCTGGGGCTGAAGCCGGTCCCAAGGGTATGGCTGTTCGCCATTTAAAGTGGTACGCGAGCTGGGTTTAGAACGTCGTGAGACAGTTCGGTCCCTATCTGCCGTGGACGTTTGAGATTTGAGAGGGGCTGCTCCTAGTACGAGAGGACCGGAGTGGACGAACCTCTGGTGTTCCGGTTGTCACGCCAGTGGCATTGCCGGGTAGCTATGTTCGGAAAAGATAACCGCTGAAAGCATCTAAGCGGGAAACTTGCCTCAAGATGAGATCTCACTGGGACCTTGAGTCCCCTGAAGGGCCGTCGAAGACTACGACGTTGATAGGTTGGGTGTGTAAGCGCTGTGAGGCGTTGAGCTAACCAATACTAATTGCCCGTGAGGCTTGACCATATAACACCCAAGCAATTTGCGTCGAAAGGCCAGATTGCGGTGTGTGAAGACGAAAGAACCGAAAGTTCGTGATACTCACAAAACACCAAGCTGTCACATACCCAATTTGCTGAAGCGCGGCCAGCCGGTCACGACTCAGTACCCGAATTTCTTGACGACCATAGAGCGTTGGAACCACCTGATCCCATCCCGAACTCAGCAGTGAAACGATGCATCGCCGATGGTAGTGTGGGGTTTCCCCATGTGAGAGTAGGTCATCGTCAAGATTAAATTCCGAAACCCCTATCTGCGTATGCAGGTAGGGGTTTTGTTTTTGTCCGCAGGAAAGTTGGCACACGGTTATTCAGGGTCGCCAGTGCGAAATATCCCCTGACATTGAAAGCAATCAGCCTGGAAGCTCCTCCTTTACTCTGGTTTCGCAGACCACTGATCTGCAGCCACCAGCAATCGCAAGGAGCGAGCAATGTATTTTGAGATTTACAGACAAATCCGCGGCACCGTTCTGACCGGCAAGGGCCAATGGCGTTGGCGGTTGAGGGCAGGCAATCATGAAACGATTGCCAGCGGGGAGGCTTACGTCAACAAGGCTGATTGTGTGCATGCAATCAGTTTGATCAAAGGGACCTGCGAGCAGACCCCGATCAAGGAAATCTAGATAGAGGGCGCTGAAGCTGCTCGTACAGAGCAGCTTCGTTTCAATCCGTCTTACGGCTGGGTATGGCCCAGTTTTCTCTTGATCAGTTCGTAGACGTCCTTGTGGGTGGAGTTGTGCAGGGATTTGTCCTTGCAGGCGGAGGCGAGGAATGTCTTGACCTCTTCCCTGGCGTGCGGGTAGAGGCTGGCGACGTAGTCGGCTTCGTGTACCTGGGTGCAGTTGAAATGTTTGTCGTCTTTGGCTTTGTCTCTGGCCATGGTGCCGCTCCTTGTGATTTCGCATGTTTTGGATGACGAGGGTGGTTTTTCACCTCGTGCGTCGCTGAGCTTAGGGACTCACGGGCTGCCTGCCAGGGGTTTCAGGTAAAAAGGAAGAGGCTGTAGGACTAGGCATGGAACAGCATTTTGCTTAAACGTGAACGGCATCAGGCTGTTGAACCTGAGTTGGATAGACGGCAATCGCACCAGCTACCTAAACTGTCAGCAGATTTGGGGATCGGGGGCAGTGGATGAATCGCAATGAACTTCGCAAGGCGGATATCAACCTGATGGTGGTATTCGAAGCGCTGATGCTCGAGCGCAATGTCACTCGGGTGGCGGAGAAGCTGTTTCTCGGTCAGCCGACCATCAGTTCGGCGCTCAACCGCTTGCGTGCGATGTTCAATGATCCGCTGTTCATACGCGTTGGCCATCGCATGGAGCCGACAGCGCGAGCCGAGGAAATCATCAGGCACCTCTCGCCGGCGCTGGATTCGTTGTCCGTGGCCTTGAGCCTGACCCATGATTTTGACCCGGCCAGTAGCAAGATGTCGTTCCGCATCGGGTTGTCCGACGATGTCGAGTTCGGGCTGTTGCCGCCATTGCTGCGAGCGCTGCGCCAGGAAGCGCCCAACGTGGTGTTCGTGGTGCAGCATGTCGATTACTGGCGGATTCCCGACTTGCTGGCGTCCGGCGATATCACGGTGGGAATCAGCCAGACCCGTGGCTTGCCGGCCAATGCCAAGCGCAAGTTGCTGCGGCACATCCAGCCCAGCATTTTGCGCGCCGATGCCTCCGACACACCGCTGACCCTCGATGAATATTGCGCGCGGCCGCACGTGCTGGTGTCCCATACCGCCAACGTCAGTGGCTACGCCGACGAGTGGCTGGCAGATATCGGCCGCACGCGCCAGGTGGTGCTCTCGGTCCCGCAATACAGTTCTTTGCCGGCGCTGCTTGCCGGGACGGACCTGATTGCCAGCCTGCCGGACTACACCGCCGAGGCGATGGCTGCATCGGGAGTGCTGTTCAAGGAACCCTTTCCGATCCAGACACCTACCCTGGACCTGTCCATGGTCTGGCTCAGTCATGTCGATACCGACCCTGCCGAGCGCTGGCTGCGCTCGCGGCTGGAAGCGTTCATGAGCGAGCGTGCGGTTTTGCCGCTGCCTGAATGAGCAGGGCGGTGCTGTGTTATATGTACGACCTTTCCACCCACTTACAGGAACTGACTCATGCCTCACCTGCACATGGAATATACCGCCAACCTGACTGATCTGAATGCCGATGTGGCATTGATGCGGTTGAACAATACATTGGTGGGTTCCGGTCAGTTTGCTGCCGAATTCGACATCAAGAGCCGCGCGGTCAAGGTCGAGACGTTCAAGGTCGGTACGGCACTGGCTGAGCGGGCGTTCGTGCATGTGAAACTGGCGCTGTTGAGTGGTCGTTCCGCAGAGATCAAGAAACAGCTGTCTGAAAGCCTGCTGGCGGTGGTGCGGGACCTGTGTGAATGGCCGAGCAGCATCGAGGTCCAGTTGTGCGTGGAAATTCTCGACATCGATCGCGACTCCTACAGCAAGACCGCCATCAACAACTGAGCATCAGGCCGTCTCCTGGTCGACGCAGGCCCGGATCACTTGCGCTCGCAGCCAGGTGTTGGCGCTGTCCTGATCGACACCCTGGTTCCACTGCATGTCGAGGGTGAAACCCGGCAAGCCTTCGGGCGCTTCACAGTGATTGAAGGTGTCTGCACTGGCCAGCAATCGCTGGATGCGCCGGGGCAGGGTCAGGGCATAGTCGGTGCCGGTAATCAGCTTTAGCGCTGCACTGTAGCTGTTGGCGCGTGCAACGATCTGGCGCTGTTGTGCCTGCTGCGCGAGCCAGCCGTCGACCATGTTGGTGGCGGACGTCCAGGGTGTCGGGAACACGTGTCGACGTTCGACATAGGTTTGCAGACTCAAGCGTGGTTCCGCCGGCGTGGTGCGCTTGTCGAAAACACACACCAGATCGTCTTCCAGCAGCGTCTGCGATTTGAAATCGACGTGACTGCGATGAAAGTCCGGACCGAAGCACATCACCAGGTCGAGGCTGCCTTCGCGCAATGCTTCGGCTGGGATATCGGCTTCGAGTTTGAACACATTGACCATCACCGGAAGGTCGGCGAGGTCGAAGGTTTTCAACAAGCGCGGCAGGATCAGCTGTTCGAAATATTCCGGTGCGCAGATGTTGAAGGTCACGGGTTGCAGGCCCGGGTCGAACGTGGGTAAGCCGGCGTGACACAGGTTGATGCTTTCCAGGATTTTCAGTACGTGGGGGTACATCGCGCGGGCCTTGCAGGTGGGCTGCATGCCACCGGTACGGGTATTGATGAACAGTTCGTCCTCGAAACTGGTGCGCAGTTTTTTCAGGCAGTAACTTACGGTGGACTGGCTGACGCAAAGCGTCTCGGATACGTCGGTGACGCTGTTCTGCTCATACACGGCGACGAACACCATGAGGTCCTGCATGTCGAGTTTTCTAAGCGAATTACTGTTCAGCATCCATTCCATCTCGCTGCGTCCCTTGCGCTGACCGTGCGCATGGGTGGGTGAATGATCCTAGCGGAATGGGCGAGCAGGGAAAATGCCTTGCAGGACGTTTCGCCCAGGACCCTGTCAGCCCTGGACCATCGCCGACACCGTGCGGCGGCTGGATATCAACAGCGCGAACATGCCGAGACCCACCAGCACCGCGCCAGCCATTTCCAGCGGCAGCGGCATCTGGCGCCCCCATAGCCAGTGAAACAAGGTGATGAACAACGTACTCAGGTAGATGTAGGAAATCACCGAGGACGGCGCGATCACGCCGATGGCCCGGTGCAGCAGCCAAAACGTCGCCAGGGTGGCGAACACGGCCAGGTACATCAGCCAATAGAAATCGTTGAGCGTCAGTAATGATGCCGAGCGCCAACCGCCACTCAATCCACAGAACACCAGCAGAAACAGCGCACCGAACAGCATGTTCCAGAACGTCATGGGCACCGGCCCGCGTCCCTTGAGACTATCGGCTTTCAGGCGCTGGCTGAGGGGGGCGTAGAGCGCCATCGCCAGGCAGCCGATGCCATACACCGTCAATGCATAGGGCGATGGCAACTCGCCGGGGCCAGTGCCTTTCATGATCAACAAAACCGCCCCGGCAGCGGCGAGCAGCATCGGCACAATCCGTTGTTTCAGACGGCTGTCAGGTGTCAGCACGGCTTCGAAACCCAGGGTCATCAGCGGCACCAGCGTGAACATCGTCCCGGTGTTGACAGCCGAGGTGTAGCGCAATGCTTCGAACAGCGAACCGAAGTACAGCGCCAGCAGCAGGCCGAGCACCGCGTGACCGAACAGCGCGCGGGCGGTCATGACGGCATCGCCTTTGAGCAGCAACCGCGGCAGAAAAACCAAGGCGCAAAACAGCAGGCGTAAACCGGTCAGCAGGATCGGGTCGATGGCCTGGCTGACTTGCGCCGCCGCGGAAAACGATGCGGCGATCAACAAGGCCCAAAGCAGCATGCTGGCGTGAGCGACGGCGAAACCGGTGGTTTTCATGGCAGGCTCCGGGTCAATGGATGTGTCGGCTGTAGTGCCTTGGGTTGAAGCGCAAAACCATCAGCATCATCAGTGCCATGACTGCCGTCAGCGACCACCAGGCCCATTCAAAGCTGCCGAGCTGGTCGCGGATGATCCCCGCCAGCAGCGGCGACAGGCCGGCGATCAAGTAGCCGATGCCTTGCACGAATGCGGTCAGGCCACCGGCGCGCACCGGATTGTCCAGGTGGTCCAGCGATACGATCAGGCTCATCGGGAACAGGCCGCCAATGCCCAGCCCCAGCAGGCATGGCCACATCAGGCTCAAATGCTGCGGGCTCAGAATCAGTCCGCAGAAACCGGCGATGATCAGTGTCAGCAATACCATCAGCACGACGCGGCGGTCGTGGCTGCGGTTGGCGATGACGGGCGTCAGCAGGCCCGACAGCACTTCCATGGCGGTCAGAAACCCGAGCAGCAATCCGGCGTTCTGCTCGCTCCAGCCTTTTTCCACGTAGTACGGCGCCAGCCAGGCCAGAACACAGGTGTAGGACGCAGTGCCCAAGCCAAAGAAAATCGCGAGTAACCATGCGCGGGAATTGGCGAAGTACGAATTTTTGCTGGATGCCCTCGAATCCAGTGTAGGCATCCCCGCGCTATGGCTGCGCCAGAAAAGCAACGCCAGCACGGCGAGAACGGTCCAGATCGCCAGGCCCATACGCCAGCTTCCAGTACGCGCCATCACCAGCGGCGCAAAGGAAGCCCCCATGGCGGCACCGCCCATGATCGATGTGACGTAGAGCCCCATGCACAGGGCAACGTGGTCGCTGAAGCGGGATTTGATCAGCGCTGGCATCAGGGCCTGGATCAGGGCGATCCCGATACCTGCCAGTACTGCACTGAGGAGCAACTCCGCGGCTGAATCAAGGAACAACCGCGAAACCGTGGCCACGCCGATGATCAGCAACGAGAACACCACCGTGCGCTGATCGCCGAATCGCTGGCTGACGCGCAGGCCGAAAAACATCGCCAGTCCCATGGCCGTCACCGGCAACATTGTCAGCAGTGAAGCCTGGCTGAAGCTCAGTGCAATGTCGTCGCGAATCGCCGAGAGCAGAGGCCCGACAGCGGCCATGGAAGGGCGCAGGTTCAGGGCAACCAGGACAATGCTGAACATGAGCCAGAGGGCAGGGCGGGAAGTGGCTCGGGTGTTTTCCATGATCGGACCTTGAACAGAAGGGTTCCGATTAGGCGCGCGAGGCCCGAAGGGGGCAAATCAGAAAGTCTGGGGTGGTATTTAGAAATCAAATACAGACCTTCTCCCACAGAAGGCATCACAAAACAGCCTAATGTTTAGCCAGACGACATCCAAGGTTCTTCAAATCCTGATTTAACGACTTAAGCCATCGTGTGACGCTGCGGGTCATCTGTTTTCTGCGGTTCTCTGTATGGGCGGTTGGCCAGTCGCAATCCACTTCAAGGCATCCATCGACATTCGAGCGTCGAGCCTTGGTCGTCGATTCACGCCCACCACCACGCCAAACCTCTCTGCACTACCTTCTGAACTGGCTTTCTGGGCGCTGTGGCATTGCCGCCATGCGCGCCCGCCGGATTCCTGCTTTTTCCGCTGATTGTTCCTACATATTCCGCTCGATGGCGGGATTAAAGTGCGGGTGCTTTTGCGTACCCGTCTGACACGGAAAAAGAGAGTTCCCATGAGTTGTGCCACGACCTCGTTTGCCACCCAGCAAGAAGCCCTGACCTTTCTGGAGCAGAACCCGGATATTGAAATGTTCGAGCTGTTCATCCTCGACAACAACGGTGTGCCGCGGGGCAAGCTGCTGCATCGTGATGAGTTGTTGGCGGTGTATGAAAGCGGGCGGCCATTGCCGAGCACCATCCTCGGCCTGACCATCAACGGCGATGACGTGGAGAACTCCGGGCTGGTCTGGGATGTCGGTGATATCGACTGCCGCGCCTACCCGATCAGCGGCAGCCTCACGCGTATGCCGTGGCGCCTGATTCCGACGGCGGCCGTACAGGTCAGCATGCACCCGACGGAGGGAATGCCCGCCACTATTGCCGATCCCCGTCATCTGCTGGCGAAAGTCATCGAAGGTTTGCAGGCTGACGGTTATTACCCGGTCATGGCGGCGGAATTGGAGTTCTACCTGCTGGACCAACAACGCGACAGCAATGGCCGACCGCAACCGGCACGGGATGTCGATGGCGGGCGTCCGCGCGGCACCCAGGTCTACGGGTTGCGCGAGCTTGAGCAGATCGAACCATTCCTGGCCGATCTCTACAGCGCCTGCAAGCTCCAGGGGATTCCCGCGCGCACGGCCATTTCCGAATACGCGCCGGGGCAAGTGGAAATCACCCTCGAACACCGCACCGACGCGCTGCAGGCGATGGATGAAGCGGTGCGCTACAAGCGTCTGGTCAAGGGTGTGGCGCACAAACACGGCATGACAGCCTGCTTCATGGCCAAGCCTTTCGATGACCTGGCCGGCACCGGGATGCACATGCACGTGAGCCTGGCGGACAAGGACGGCAACAACCTCTTCGCCAGCGAAGCCCCGGATGGAACGCCACTGCTCAAGCAGGCCGTCGCCGGCATGCTCAGTACCTTGCTCGATTCGCTGTTGCTGTTCTGCCCCAACGCCAACTCCTACCGGCGATTCCAGGCCAACAGCTACGCGCCCCTGGCGGCCACCTGGGGCGTGGACAATCGCACCGTGAGCCTGCGCGTACCTGGCGGGCCGGCGTATTCCCGGCACATCGAACACAGAATCTGTGGCGCAGATGCCAACCCCTATCTGGCGGCTGCGGCGATTTTGGCCGGTATTCATCGCGGTATCCGCGAACAACTCGATCCCGGTGCGCCGGTGGAAGGCAATGGCTACGCCCAGGCTGCGAAACTGTTGCCGACCGACTGGCTGACCACTTTGCGATCGCTGGAAGGTTCGAGTTGGGCCAGGGAAGCCTTCGGCGGCGAATTCCTCGGCGTCTACCTGGCGGTGAAACGCGCTGAATATCGTCAATTCATGGGGGAGGTCGGTGAACAGGACTGGCGCTGGTATTTGCACCAGGCTTGAGTCGAATCTGAATCGGGGCTGAACCATTCTCAAATAGTCTGAAAGTGTCAGGCGGACTTAATAAGCCAACTAATTGTTGGCTTATTTTTCACAAAAAATTGATTGTTGGCTGCCTAAAATTACAGCTGTCTCGGTAAATGAAATTTTCACATTTGCCGAAGATACTTATTTTCAGGATCCGCCAAATATCATGCTTAAGATTAAAGCTGTGCGCCCTGAATGGGTGACACTGATTGCCAGCACGTTTTTGTTAGTTGGCTTCAATTACGTACTTTGGCAACACCTGTTCGAAATCACCGCATCCGATGGCAAAGGCATCGTCATGCGCGTGGCCTTCGGAGCGATGATCTTCGCGGCCTTCAACATTGTGCTGACCCTGCTGGCATTCCGGCCGGTGCTCAAACCGATCCTGACCCTGCTGTTCATGACCAGCGCGGGGGTGGCGTATTTCATGAGCCAGTATGGTGTTCTGATCGACACCGGCATGTTGCGTAACTTCGCTGAAACCAATGCCACGGAAGTGCGTGACTTACTGTCGCTCAAGTTGTTTGTGTATATTTTTCTGCTCGGCGTTTTGCCGTCCTGGCTGTTGTGGAAGACGCCGATTAATTATCGTCGTTGGCACCGTGAACTACTCAGTAAAGTTCTGGTGGTTTTTGCCTCGGCAGCAGTCATTGGTGGTGTTGCACTGGTTAACTATCAAGGACTGTCTTCGCTGTTTCGCAATCACCACGAGTTACGCCTGATGGTGGTGCCAAGCAACTACATTGGTGCCTCGGCTGGCTTCTTGCGCGAGCAGGTTGCGTCTGCACATCAGCCTTTTGTGAAGCTCGGTGAAGATGCCCGGCGCAATCCGGCCTGGCAAACTCACGGGCGCAAATCCCTGACGGTTCTTGTCGTGGGTGAAAGTGCCCGGGCGGAGAACTTCGGCATCCTTGGCTATAGCCGCGACACCACTCCGACACTGAGTAAGGAAGATGGCCTGATCGCATTCACCGATGTGCATTCCTGCGGTACTGAGACCGCCGTATCGGTGCCTTGCATGTTCTCCAATATGGGACGCAAGGACTACAACGCCAGCAAGGCAAAGAACGAAGAAGGCCTGCTGGACGTGCTCAAGCATGCGGGTATCGACGTGATCTGGCGTGACAACCAGTCAGGCTGCAAAGGTACGTGCGATCGCGTCACCGTTGACGACGTCAGCAATCTGAAGGACCCGGCGCTGTGCGCCAACAGCGAATGCCGCGACGAAATCCTGCTGCAAGGGCTACAGCATTTCATCGATACCCTGGACAAGGACACGGTATTGGTATTGCACCAGATGGGCAGCCACGGTCCGGAGTACTTCAAGCGTTATCCGAAAGAGTTCGAGCGCTTCACCCCGGTTTGCGAGAGTAATGCCCTGAACAATTGCAGTCGCGAAAGTATCGTCAATGGCTACGACAACACCTTGGTCTATACCGACCATGTGCTGTCGACCTTGATCGATCTGCTGCGCAGCAACCAGGACAAAGTGGATACCGCGATGCTGTATCTGTCGGACCACGGCGAGTCCCTGGGTGAATACAACTTGTTCCTCCACGGCACGCCTTACATGCTGGCACCGGAGCAGCAAAAGCATGTCGCCATGTTTGCCTGGTTCTCCGACAGCTATAAAAAGTCGTTTGCGGTAGACACCCACTGCCTGCAACAGAGCCGTGAAAAGCCCCTGAGCCAGGACAACCTGTTCCATTCGATGCTTGGGCTGCTGGAGGTCAACAGCAAGGTCTACAACCAGGATCTGGACATGTTTGCCGGATGTCGTGGTCCAGTGACCGACGGCGTGTTGGCCAAGGGTTGATTGCCTCTGACTCTGTTTCACGCAACGACCGCCGACCTGGCTTTTGGCCGGTGTTGGCCGGGCACGGTGATTCTCGCGACGGTTCCAGATGCTGGGTAAGACCAGCTAGCTCGGCTTTGTAGGACTATTCTTTATGTCACGCAGTAATTTTCGCTAACGCTCTTGTTCAGTGGATGCGCGGAAATCGCCGGGGGCGATATATACTGCGCGCCATTCTTCAAGGGAGAGCCGTGTGGCCATCGATATTCACTGGATTCGCGACAACGATAGCCTCGGACGGTTGTGCGCCGAGTGGCAACAGTTGCCATTCGTTGCCCTCGACACCGAATTCATGCGGGTCGACACCTTCTACCCGATCGCCGGCCTGCTGCAGATCGGTGATGGCGTTCGCGCCTATCTGATCGACCCGCTGACCATCGACAACTGGCAGCCATTGGCCGCGTTGCTGGAAAACCCGGCGGTGCTCAAGGTTGTCCACGCGTGCAGCGAAGACCTCGAAGTCCTGCTACGCCTGACCGGCAGCCTGCCGACGCCACTGTTCGATACGCAGTTGGCTGCCGCTTACCTGAACCTCGGTTTTTCCATGGGCTATTCGCGGCTGGTGCAGGAAGTGCTCGGCATCGACCTGCCCAAGGGTGAAACCCGTTCCGACTGGCTGCAACGTCCGCTTTCCGAAACCCAGATCAGCTATGCCGCCGAAGACGCCGTGCATTTGGCTGAAGTCTTCGTAAAGCTGCGTCCAAAGCTGTCTGACGAGAAATACACCTGGGTCCTGGAAGACGGCGCCGAACTGGTGGCCAACCTGCGCCGCGAGATCGACCCGTACGAGGTCTATCGCGATGCCAAGCTGGCCTGGAAGTTGTCCCGCGCTCAACTCGCCGTTTTGCGTGAGCTCTGCGCCTGGCGCGAAAAGGAAGCCCGGGTCCGCGACCTGCCGCGCAACCGGATTATCCGCGAGCATTCGTTGTGGCCGCTGGCGCGTACGCAACCGGATAACCTCGGTGCCCTGGCGAAAATCGAAGACATGCACCCGCGTACCGTGCGTCAGGACGGCGAGTTTCTGCTTGATCTGATCAAGCGCTCTGGCAGTGTGTCGCCTGATCAATGGCCGCCAGCCGTGCCGGAGCCGTTGCCGGTGGATGCCGCTGCGCTGCTCAAACAAATGAAGGCCATAGGCCAGGCCGAAGCCGAGCGCCTGAATATCGCGCCGGAACTGATGCTGCGCAAGAAAACCCTGGAAGCGCTGCTCAAGAGCGGCTTCCCCAATGGTCCCTACCAATTGCCTGATTCGCTGCGTGGCTGGCGCCGCGAATTGATGGGCCAGGCGCTGCTCGACAGCCTGGCCACCGCCGGAGAACAGCCTTGAAACGTATTTGTTCCATCTACCGCAGCTCGAAGCGAAACGAAATGTACCTGTATGTGCTCAAGAGCGATGCTCTGGAACGCGTGCCGGAACCCCTGATGGCAGCCTTCGGCAAGGCCATCCACGCGTTCGACCTGGTGCTGAGCCCCGAGCGCAAACTGTCGCGTGAGGACATCACGGTCGTGCTGGAAAATCTCGAAAAACAGGGTTATCACCTGCAAATGCCACCTGCTGAAGACGAGTACATCGAGCACTTGCCGGAAGAGTTGTTGCGTCGCAACGATCCGATGTGAGCGCCAGACAGGCTCTGTTCAGAGTGGTTATGAAACACTGATTGATTTTAGCGATGGCAGCATCGACGGAGCACTGCTCCGTCGGCGGCCGTCTGCACCGTTTTTGAAAGGTTTGAAGCATGCGCGTCCTGATTGCTGAACACGACCACCCGGTGTACGTCCAACTGTTGCGCGAGGCGGCACCGGACCTGGAGGTGCTGACCAGCGGTGATTCCGCCGAACTGGCCAGCCAGGCCGCCGATTGCCCGGTGTGGCTCGGCCAGCCTGATTTGCTGGCGACCCTGCTACGCCAGGGCCATCAACCGCAATGGCTGCAATCGACCTGGGCCGGCATCACGCCGCTGCTGGCCGATGGCTTGCCGCGGCACTATCGGCTGACCCGTGCAGTCGGAATCTTCGGCCAGGTCATGGCCGAGTACGTGCTCACGTACATGCTCGGTCACGAACGTGAAGTGCTGGCGCGACTGGTCAGCCAGGTCGAGCGCAAGTGGGACAGTCGCCATGGCCAGAGCCTGGCGGGGCGCAAGGTGTTGATCGTCGGCACCGGTGATATCGGCCAAAGTGTCGCGCAGTTCCTCGTACCGTTCGGCGTCGAGTTGTATGGCGTTGCCAGCAGCGCGCGGGAGCAGGCACCGTTTATCGAAGTCGGTTCACTGGCGGATCTGCCGCGGCTGGTCGGTGAAGTCGATTACGTGGTCAACCTGCTGCCGAACACGCCGGAAACCCACGATATCTACGACGCTGCGCTGTTCAAGCAATTCAAGCCGACCGGGTTGTTCATCAACGCCGGGCGCGGTGTGGCGGTGGTCGATGCGGATCTGGTGGATGCCTTGAAGGAAGGCCATCTGGCTGGCGCAGTAATCGACGTGTGCCGTCAGGAACCCCTGCCCCAGCGTCATCCGTTCTGGACGGCCTGGGGCTTACTGCTGACCGGTCACAGCTCGGCACCGACTTCGCCTTCGATGATGGTGAAGCTGTTTGTCGAGAACCTGCGGGCGTATCAGGCGGGAGAGGCGTTGCGCGGGGAAGTGGATTTCGATCGCGGTTACTGAAATCACCACTGCTCAATGTGGGAGCGAGCCTGCTCGCGATAGCGGTGTGTCATTCGCATTAACGTTGACTGACACGGCCTCATCGCGAGCAGGCTCGCTCCCACAGGGTTTTACGGTGGGGCTCAGAGGGTGAAATCACCTTCAGCCGCCAACTCGTTCAATGGGCGACGCGGGCTCGGTTCTTCTCGGGCTTGCAGGTAATCCGCCAGGCTCGCCTTGTCCCCCAGCTTGCCCACCGCGACGGCCGCGTGCAGGGCGTAGCCTTCAGGAATGTTCAGCTCCTTGCGGGTCAGCTCCTGGTCGAAGCCTGCCATGCCGTGGGTGTGCCAGCCGCTCAGGCTCGCTTGCAAGGCCAGGTGGCCCCAGGCGGAACCGGTGTCGAAGGTGTGCCATAGGGCCGGGGTTTCTTCGGTGGCGCCAGGCGCGGTGAAGGTGGTTTTCGAAATTACGATCACCAGGGCCGACGCATGTTGCGCCCAGCTGCGGTTGAATTCGTTCAGCAGGCCCAGGTAACGCTCCCAGCTCGGCGTGTCGCGACGTGCGTAGAGGAAGCGCCAGGGTTGCGAGTTGTAGGCCGAGGGTGCCCAGCGGGCGGCTTCGAAGAAGCTCAGCAGGGTTTCCTCTGCAATCGTTTCGCCAGTGAATGCGCGGGGCGACCAGCGATCGGTGAACTGAGGGTGAATGGCGTAATCGGCAACGCGTGGGTTGGCGCTCATCAAGAGATTCCTGGCTACGTTTGAAAGTGGGAGCAACACAAAACCCTACTGGGCAGCGCAAAAACTGACAAGCCCGTTCTACCGACAGTCGCCAATGCTTGGCCCACGGGGCCATGGGCACTAGACTGGCGGCCTTTTCACCACCTGATGTCGATACTCGAACCATGGCCGCCAAAGTAGAACCGTTCTGGATACGCAAGACCCTCGATCAACTCGATCAGGAGGAATGGGAGTCGCTGTGCGACGGCTGTGGATTGTGCTGCCTGCAAAAGCTTGAAGACGAAGACGACAACAGCGTCTATTACACGCGCATCGCCTGCAAGTTGCTGGACCTGAAAACCTGCCAGTGCAAGGACTATCCCAACCGTCGTGACTCCGTGCCGGACTGTATCCAGCTCACGCCGGGCAAGGCCGACGAATTCAAATGGCTGCCGCCGACCTGCGGCTATCGCCTGGTCAGCGAAGGCAAGGACCTGCCGTTGTGGCATCACCTGGTGTGTGGTGATCGCGATGCCGTTCATCACGAGCGGATCTCCCAGTCCGGGCGCATGCTCGCCGAAGGCAGCGTGCCGGAAGATGACTGGGAAGATCACCTGATTTTCCGCGCAGGCTGATTGCCTGAGGTTCATGGTTTCACGAAGGAGTGTGTATGGCTGTGGGATGGCGGCAGGCGTTGATCCTTGGATTACTGGTCGTGAATTCGCCCGCATGGGCTGCGAACAAGGTCAATCTGGATTACCACGTGCGCCTGTTGCCGCAGAGCGATCAGGCCGAAGTGCGCCTGACGCTCGCCCAGGGGGCGGCGGTACGCAGCCTGGATTTCAACCTCGGCGACGGCAGCCGCTACAGCGACTTCAAGGCTGACGGCCAATGGCAGCTGACCCCCGGTAAAACGGCGCGTGGTGTCTGGCGTCCGGCCGCCGACAAGGCCAGCCTGACCTACCGCGTGAACATCAGCCATAGCCGCAAGAATGGCAGTTTCGAGACGCGCATGACGCCAAACTGGGCGTTGATGCGCGGCGACGATCTGGTGCCGGTTGCCAGGCTCGATCAACAGGACGGCATCGAACTGGTTTCACGCCTTGAATTCGAACTGCCCGGTGGCTGGAAAAGCGTTGAAACCGCGTGGCCACGAATCGGCCCGAATAAATTCCGTATCGATAACCCTTCCCGACTGTTCGACCGGCCCACGGGCTGGATGCTCGCTGGCCAGCTCGGCAGCCGTCGTACTCGTCTGGGCGAGACCGAAGTCACTGTCGCCTCGCCGCTGGGGCAGGGCATGCGCCGTATGGATGTGCTGACGCTGCTGACCTTCGTCTGGCCGCAAGTGCAGGCGCTGTATCCGCGACACCCGGGCAAACTGCTGATCGTCGGGGCCAATGATCCCATGTGGCGCGGCAGCCAGTCGGCGCACGAGTCGATCTACCTCAACAGTCACCTGCCGTTGGTCAGCGAAAGCGGCACCAGTGCCCTGGTCCGCGAGTTGGCCCAGATGTTCGGGCGTATCAATGGCACCCGGCGCAGTGACTGGATCCGCGAAGGCTTTGCCGAGTATTACGCCATCGAACTGGTGCGCCGGGCCGGCGGCATGAGCGATGAACGCTACGAGAACCTGCACGGCAAACTGGTCAGGAGCAGCCAGAAGGTCACCACGCTGCGCGGTGAGCAGATCAACCCGGCACAGGTGGCCAGGGCGGTGGCGTTGCTGCAGGAACTGGACCGCGAGATTCGCCTGAAAACCCATAACAAGCGGTCGCTGGACGACGTGTTGCGCGGGGCGATGCGGCTGGGGGATATCGATACCCAGGCGTTTGTTCAGCTCAGCGAGAGCGTGATCGGTGGTTCTTCAAAGGTATTGAGTACCGAGTTGATTCAGTGAGTCCGTCATCGCGAGCTTGCTCCGGGCGGCGTTCCGACGATAGGGCCATCAGCCCCGCCGGACAAGCCTGATCAAACCCCGGCTTTCGGCGACTTCAAGGAGTCATTGCCGGTCACTGTCGCGGTTTTGGTCGCCGCCTCGGCATTGGCCTTCAACTGGCTCAGTTCTTCACCCGCCCGCTGGATTTTCGCCCGCACGTTATTCATGTCCTGACGGCCTTTCTCCAGCAGGCTTTTAGCCGAGCTGTGGCCGGTAATACCGCGCGCCAGCGCCACGCCGCCGATGGCCACCTGGATCAGGCCAAAGATCCCACCACGCCGCAGGCCCTTGCCCACCATCACCACGCCGCCAGCCAGGGAGCCAATGCGCTCCCAGCCCTGCACGTTCTGCTCGGAAGGGCTCTGGAACGGGGTGGATTCGATACGCTCGACGCGTTTGAGTTCGCTCATGGTCTGTCTCCAGGCTTCAGGGATCGATAGTCAAGCTGACAGCCGTGGCGGGCAGCTCGTTCAATCGGATGTGCGGCGATTAGCGGAATTTTGGCCCGGAGCGGGTATTGAGCCCCTTGGACATGCGGTCGTAGAGCACGACGTTGACCGTGGCGGCCAGGTTCATGCAGCCGGTGGTCGGAATGTAGACCACGTCTTCGCACCAGTCGCGAATTTCTTTATCCAGCGATCCGTCTTCCGGGCCAAAGATGTAGAGCGCGCGATCCGGGTGGGTGTATTCCGGCAACGGGCGGGCGCCGTCGACGAGTTCCACGGCGACGGGCACACAGTTGAGGGGCAGGATTTTCTTCAGGTCGTCGATGCCGATCAGCGGGATGTCGTAATGCACGCGCTTGGTATCGGTGACGAAGTCGGCGGCGCGCTCATAGCGCTTGCCGGTGTAGAACACCGACGCCACGCCATAACAGCCAGCGGCGCGCATCACCGAACCGACGTTCTCCGGTGATTTGGGGTTATACAAACCAATGCAGCTGTACCGTTTGTCTGCCACGAGCGGGGTGCCTTTCGGAAAAAAGCGCGATTATACGGGGATTGGGGCGGGGGTGTTCGGTTTGAGATTGGTGGTGTCTGAGCGATTGCTATCGCGAGCAGGCTCGCTCCCACAGTTGACCGAGGTGTCCTGACGGACGCAGAACAATGTGGGAGCGAGCCTGCTCGCGAAGGGGCCGGTTCAGGTACAGAAGAACTTCAGTCTTCTTTTTTCATGAGACCCGCCAACGCCGCAAACGGGTTGTGCGTGGCCTTGGCGATTTTCGGCGTGCTCAGCGAGCCTTCGTCGAAATACTGCTGGTCGGTGTAACGCGAGTGTTCATTATCGTGGCAGTACAGGCACAACAGCTCCCAGTTCGAGCCGTCCTGCGGGTTGTTGTCGTGGTTGTGGTCGCGGTGGTGCACGGTCAGTTCGCTCAGGCGCTTGCCGGAGAACTCACGGGCGCAGCGGCCACAGACGTGCGGGTACATCTTCAGGGCCTTGTCGCGGTAGCCCATTTCCTTGTCGCGCTGGTTGTCGGCAAGGATGCGGTCCAGCTTCGAAGTGTTGGTCGGGGTGGACGAACTCATGGGTTCACCTTTGTAGAAAGACTAATGACAGTTATAGGGTGAAGTTTAGCCTAGCCCTTGAGCTTCTCGGCAATCCAGATGGTGTGGCGGGTGCCCTTGTTGCCGTGGGCGAAGACCTGCACTTCCTCGGCCTTGAAGCCGGCTTTCTTCAGTTTGTCGGAAAATTGCCGGTCAGCGCTGGCCGACCAGACGGCCAGCACGCCTTTTGGTCTCAAGGCCTTGGCGCAGGCACTGAGGCCACCGGCGGAGTAGAGCCAGCTGTTGGCTTTCTGGGTCAGGCCCTCGGGACCGTTGTCGACGTCGAGCATGATCGCATCGAAACCCTGGGGTTCGGCTTGCAGGACTTTGGCCACGTCTTCCATGCGAATCACGGTCCGTGGGTCTTGAAGCGGGTTTCCGGCTTTCTCGCCGAGTGGCCCGCGATTCCATTCCACAACGCCTGGCACTAATTCAGCGACCACCACTTCGGCGGTCTTGCCCAAATGCTTGAGCGCCGAGGCGAGGGTGAAACCCATGCCCAGGCCGCCGATGAGTACCCGAGAATTCGGTCGGCCGGCAACCTTGCGACACGGAATTTCGGCCAGGGCATCTTCGGAACCGTGCATGCGCGTGTTCATCAATTGTCCGCCATCGCCGCCCTGGATCTTGATGACAAAATCCTCGCCGTATTCGAACAGGCACAGCGCGCCGCCGTTTTCAGGGATGGGGGTGGTGTCCAGCAGAACGAAACGTTTCATGGGGCTCACTTGAAGAAAATTGGCAGAACTCGGGAGGGCAAACAGACGCAGTTGGGAGTAGCCTGTTTATGACGACAAGGTCAACGGAGCCATTGATGAAGCGCACCATTCTAACGGTCATTGCCCTGGCCGCGCTCTCGATAACTGCAGTGCAGGCTCAACAGCTGCAATCGATTCCCGTCAGCCCCGCGCCGATACCCGGTTCACCCGGCACTGCGACGCCCACGCCGTACCCGCAGATCAGCCCGGCACCATTGCCTAAAGTCGGTCCCGGCAGTAGCGGTCCGCCGTTGGTGCCGATTGAAATGCCGAGCCCGCCGACCAAGGACCAGCCCGTGCCGGGCCTGGAACCCAATCCGCCGAAAGCCAAGTCGCCGGGCGGCTAGACCTGCTGCGAAAGCAGTTGGCCGTCGGCCATGCGCAGGCGTTTGGAGAGGGACACGGCGAGGGCGCGGATGATCTTGGCGGCGATTTTCGGTGCGTCGTTGAGCATCTTTTCCAGCGAGTCCTTGCCCAGGTTGAGCAACTGGCAGTTGCTCGCAGCCACGCAACTGGCCGAGCGCCGCTCGCCATCAAGCACGGCCATTTCGCCGAACGAGCGGCCGCTGCGCAACGTGGCAATGGTGACTCGTTGCCCGTCAGCGGTGGTTTTCTGCACCGCCACCTGACCGGTGTGGATGATGCACATGAAACTGCCCGCATCGCCCTCCTGGAAGATCTCTTCGCCCTGGGCAATGGTGCTGATACTGAAGTAGCCCGAAGCCGCGGCGAAGTCCGCCGGCAGCAGTTGATTGAACAGGCCGCAATCCATCAGCCAGTCGCGAATTTCGTTGTTCAGAAAGGTTGGTTCAGACATGTCGTCACGGTCTTTTTTGTAGTGTCTGTTGTTCCGGGTATTGATTGACCTTTGTAGGAGCGAGCCTGCTCGCGATGAGGCCGGCACATTCGATATTGATGTTGAATGCGCCACCGCTATCGCGAGCAGGCTCGCTCCCACAAGGGATACGGGTTGTATCGGCAACCAGTGTCCGGAATTAAGACCGGCACACCGCGCCAGGTTCCTCAGGCAATACCCAGTACCTTGAACAAAAATGCATATTCGAGTGCTACGTCACGCAATCCCTGATATCGACCGCTCATCCCGCCATGCCCGGCACCCAGCTCAGTCTTGAGCAGCAGGGGATTGCTGTCGGTCTTGGTCGCGCGCAATTTCGCCACCCACTTGGCCGCTTCCCAATACTGCACGCGGCTGTCGTTGTAACCGGCGATCACCAGGGTCGCCGGATAAGCTTGTGCGGTGACGTTTTCGTACGGGGCGTAGGCCTTGATCCGATCATGGACGTCCGGTTCTTCAGGGTTGCCCCACTCGTCGTATTCCGTCACGGTCAATGGCAGGTCAGGGTCGAGCATGGTGTTGAGTACGTCGACGAACGGTACTTCGGCGATGGCGGCGCCAAACAGTTGGGGCCGTTGATTGAGCACCGCGCCGATCAGCAAGCCACCGGCGCTACCGCCACTGATCGCCAACTGCGCTGCAGTGGTGAAGCCTTGGGCGATCAGGTGTTCGGCGCAGGCGATAAAGTCGCTGAAGGTGTTGTGCTTGTGCTCCTGCTTGCCGGCGCGATACCAGGCTTCCCCCAGTTCGCCGCCGCCACGCACGTGGGCAATGGCAAACGCCATGCCGCGATCCAGCAGGCTCAGGCGCGCATGGGAAAACCACGGGTCGAGGCTTTCGCCATAGGCACCATAGCCGTAGAGGTACAGCGGCACGGGTTTGCCCAGGTCTGTGCGTTTGATCACCAGGCTGATGGGCACTTGCGTGCCGTCCGGCGCAGTGGCCCACAGGCGCTGGCTGACGTAGGCGTCGGCATCGAACGGGCCGAGCACCGGGGTTTGCTTGAGCACTTTCTGCTCACTGGTCGCCAGTTCAAGCTGGCGGATTTGCGCCGGACGGTTCAACGCTTCGTAGCGCAGGCGAATCCGGTCGCTTTCGAACTCCAGGCTGTTTTGTACGTGCAGGCTATAGGCTGCGTCTGGCAGTTGCACGCGATAAGGCGCCAGGCCTTGCGGGTGAACTTCAATGACCGGCAAGCCGCCGACCCGCAGGCTGAGGGTCATGGCCCGGGTGTTCAGGCTGATGCCGTCGATCATCACCGTGTCGCTGTGGGGGATCAGGTTCTGCCAGTCGGCTTCGGTCGGCGCGGCGCCGGTATCGACAGCGGTGTACAAGGCGAAATTGATGCCGTCACGGTTGCTGCGAATGAACCAGGTCCTTTGACCGTCGAGTACACCGTGGTCGACGTCGTACTCATGATCCTCGACTCGTGGTGCGATGCAGGTAAAGGCTTGCTGCGGCTGGTTGGCGTCGAGGACCCAGGCTTCGCTGGTAGTCTTGCTGCCCACGGACAGCAGCAATTGCTGCTCGGAGCTTGAACGGTAGCAATGCATGAAGAAGCGACCGTCCGGCTCATGGAACACTTCTTCGGCCGCCGTGCCGTCCAGTCGATAGCGATACAGCTTGTGCGGGCGATGGGTATCATCCAGTTCGCCAAAGAACAGCGTCAGGCTGTCGTTGGCCCAGGTCATGCTGCCGTCGCAGTCCTGGAATTCCAGCTCGCTGACGCGGCCGTCGGACAATTCCTTCACGAACAGCGTGTAAATCTCGTCGCCACTGGAGTCGATGCTGTAGGCCAGACGCTGGTGGTCCGGGCTGATGCTGAACGCACCCAGGGAAAAGAAGCCGCCCTTGGCCAGTTCGTTAGGGTCCAGCAGCAGTTGTTCACGGCTTTCGTCGAGGGTCAGGCTGTCATCGGCCGGACGCGGACAGCGGTAGTGCCGGGCGTACTCATCGCCCGCCGTGGTGCGGGTGTAATACAGATACGGTCCCCACGGCGAGGGCAGGGACAGATCGGTCTCGAGAATCCGGCCCTTGATCTCTTCGAACAGGGTTTCACGCAGCTCGGCCTGGTCGGCGGTTTGCGCTTCCTGATAGCTGTTTTCGGCCTTCAGGTAGTCGAGCACTGCCTTGGTGTCGCGCTCTTGCAGCCAGGCATACGGGTCGGAGCCATCAGCCATGTGGGCAATCGGAGCGTCGTGAATGTTGGCGGATAGGGGCATGAAGGGCTCTCGAACAGTGTACGGAATAGGGGCTGGCAACCTGGATAGCGCCCAACAGTCAGGCATTGATGCAGCCTGACGGGCGAAAAGCCGTTATCATAAGCGCCTCTGTGCGACACGCGTAGCGTGTCTCCAAGACTTCGAGGTGTAGAGTCATCTTGAAGGGCTTCCGAAAGGAAGCCAAGAGCTTGGGTACCCAACCCCAAGAAACAAAACCCTCCCAGAAGTCCAATGCCTTCAAGGACTTGCCGCAGCGGCGGTGGCAAACTCAAGGTCGATTAGCGCTCGGTAGCTCGACCGCAGTACCAGATTTTCCGGTACTGGAGTGCCTACTACACATCAGCCCTGTTCAGGGCTAAACCCATGCGGGAGAGAATCCCCGCTGGGGTTCCCTCCTGCTTTTGAAACAGGAGGTAACAATTTCTTTGGGCATGCTGCCTCGGCAGTCCCTGCTCACATCAAACCGGAGACATGAGCGAAAGCTCTGTCTGTCATTGTCCATCTACCTTGCTCGCAAGGTGGCAGCGGACTCGTTGTGCGACCAACGATAGCCTAGGAAGACATGCGTCACTGGTAACGGTGAGGTGTGAAGCTCTTCTCACAATGTAGTCCCCGTCAGGGTGTGCTTTTGCCGCGAGGTAAAGCATAGATACTCGGAGCAGTGCCGGGTTGAGACGCTAGGCTGGTTGGTATGGGTAACGTAAGTGAACTGCTGATAAACGCCGTAATTATGAACAAGCCAAAACTGCTGTCAGGCTTGAGCCAAAAGGCACGTGGTCGGATACCTCTGTAGAGGCTTGAGGTACGTCGTCATAGGACCATCGGTGAAAAGGCAGGCCCTAAACCAATCGTGTGATAGGCAGGGAACGTGGTAAGCCCGTATGGCCGCCTTCGGGCAGGTGAACCGCAAGGGGATCTGTTGGCTGTGCGGGTATGGGATCGCAGAGAAAGCGAAAGCCGGGCTGTAATGGCTCGGATAGGGGTTGGGACATTACCTCACGGGAAACCGGGCAGACTTCTGCGTGGTCTTTCGTCGCATGAACTCTGACTGAACCTGTCTCAATGATCTTAGAGACCCGCAGTATTGGGCCTCCTACTAATCCAACCCTGACGGGAGCGTCCATTCCCGTCAGGGGATGCGTACGTCTTCTGCTCGGGGAAACTTGAGAGGAAGGCAGCATGATAGAGCACAGCCAAATGGCCGTGTCTGCGCTTTCCGGCACTCCGCAACAATGGCATGACATCGATTGGTGTCGTGTTCAGCGGAATGTTCGGGCAATGCAGGTGCGGATTGCGAAGGCTTGTCGGGAAGGCAAATGGCGCAGGGTGAAAGCCCTGCAACGGATGCTGACCCGCTCTCGATCGGCCAGATACTTGGCCGTACGGCGAGTCACTGAAAACCAGGGTAAGCGCACGGCGGGAGTCGACCGCGTGCTCTGGGATACACCCGACGCAAAATGGAAAGCGGCAAATGGGTTGAAGCGTCACGGATATAAACCACGACCTTTACGGCGTGTGTTCATTCCGAAGTCGAATGGGAAGGAACGCCCTTTGGGTATCCCAACCATGACTGACAGGGCTATGCAGGCGCTGTATTTGCTAGCTCTGGCACCCATTGCAGAAACCAAGGGCGATCCGAACAGCTACGGCTTCAGGATCGAACGCTCTACGGCGGATGCGATGGGACAGTTGTTTGTTTGCCTGTCCAAGAAGGTTTCGGCCCAATGGATACTGGAGGCGGACATACAAGGCTGCTTTGATCACATTAATCATGACTGGATGCTCGCCAACGTCCCTACGGACAAAGCGATTCTTCGGAAATGGTTGAAGGCTGGCGTGATTCATAAAGGCCAGCTACAGGCAACGGATGCTGGTACGCCACAAGGCGGGATTATCTCGCCTACCTTGGCAAATATGGCGCTCGATGGTCTGGAAACACAGCTCAAGCAGTATCTGGGCGTGACAAGGGCCAGAAAGCTGAAGATCAACGTGGTGCGGTATGCGGATGATTTTGTGATTACTGGAAACTCGAAAGAGGTACTGGAAAGCGAAATCAGACCTTGGGTGGAGCAATTCCTGGCAGTACGCGGGTTGCAGTTATCCCCTGAGAAAACACATATCGTCCATACCGATCAAGGCTTCGACTTTCTGGGTTGGAATTTCCGTAAGTACGACGGGAAGCTTCTGATCAAACCGAGTAAGAAGAACGTCAAGGCGTTCTATCACAAGGTGAAGGAGGTCATCGACGCCAACAAGATGGCGAAGCAGGAGTATTTGATTCGATTGCTCAATCCCATCTTGAAAGGCTGGGCGCTGTATCACCAGCCTGTAGTAGCCAAGCAGGCCTACAGCCGCATGGATAATTTGTTGTTTTATGCTCTATGGCGTTGGGCAAAGCGGCGGCACCCGAACAAGTCACTGCAATGGATCGGGAAGAAGTATTTCCGAACTCAAGGAAGCAGAAGTTGGGTGTTTGCCACCACGATGTTGGAGGAAAACGGGACAAAAAAGGAGGTCGCTCTGTATTCGCTTGCGAGTACACCGATCGAACGACACAGGAAGGTTAGTGGGGAGTACAACCCCTTCGACCCTTCCATGGAAGAAATGGGCGAGAAGCTGCGGACGGCACAGATGCTGAAAAAGCTGAAGTATCGCAAACAGATTCTCAGTCTCTATCAAAGCCAGAAAGGACTGTGTCTGATGTGCAAACAACCGATTACGAAGGAAACGGGATGGCATGACCATCACATTATCCACCGCACTCATGGCGGTAGAGACACCCTGGATAACCGGGTACTATTGCATCCTATTTGTCACCAACAGCTTCACAGCCGTGGATTGACAGTGAACAAACCGGCTCCGCAAGGGGCTTTCTAAAGACTTGAGCCGTATGCGTTGAAAGGCGCACGTACGGTTCTTAGGGGGAGGCAGGCCAGTAATGGCCTGTCTCTACCCGACTTGCCTGCCTTGCCATGGACACCATGACCGAGAACGACTATCTGATCGCTTGGGGCCTCTACGCCTTCGCCGCTTTGGGCTGCCTGTTGGTGTGGATGCGCTTGACCCGCTGGATGTGGCGTTGGCTGCGTGAGCCATTGCGGCTGGCGATGGTCGTGCTGCTGTTCAGCCCGACCATCATCGACCCGGTCAAGGATAAAGTCGCACCGGCCATCGCCATTACCGCGCTCGACCTGCTGTTCAAGGTCGGCAATAACGCCTGGCGGGCGATTTCCGATCTGTTGATGTACGGCATGATCGCGTTCGGCCTCTATCTGGTGCTGGTGGCGATCCGTTTCCCCATCGAGCGCGCCTCGAACGCCCGCAAGGAGCGTGAGGCTGTCACCCAAGCCGCCGTCCGCGCTGACGAGCCCGAGGATGATCAACCGTTCGGCGGTGCCGGCGATGATCGTTACGGTCGTCCACCTGTGCCGAGCAGCCCTCAGCGGATGCGAGTCGAACCCCGTCTGTAACCTTGCCCCTGCGATTGAGCGAGAGTCCGAGCATGTGTGAGTTATTGGGCATGAGCGCCAATGTCCCGACCGATATCGTGTTCAGCTTCACCGGGCTGATGCAGCGCGGCGGACGCACCGGCCCGCACCGCGATGGCTGGGGCATTGCCTTCTATGAAGGCCGTGGGCTGCGGTTGTTCCAGGATCCGGCGGCGAGCTGCGAGTCGGAAGTCGCGAACCTGGTGCAGCGCTATCCGATCAAGAGCGAAGTGGTGATCGGGCACATCCGCCAGGCCAACGTCGGCAAGGTCTCCCTGTCCAACACGCATCCGTTCGTCCGTGAGCTGTGGGGGCGCAACTGGTGTTTCGCCCATAACGGCCAATTGGCGGACTTCCAGCCAGTGGCCAGTTTCTATCGCCCGGTTGGCGATACCGACAGCGAAGCGGCGTTCTGCGATTTGCTCAACCGTGTGCGTGCGGCGTTCCCCGAGCCGGTCGAGGTCGAAGCATTGCTGCCGGATCTGGTGGCCGCTTGCGCCGAATACCGCAGCAAAGGCGTATTCAACTGCCTGCTCAGCGACGGCGACTGGCTGTTCTGCTATTGCTCGACCAAACTGGCGCAAATCACCCGGCGCGCACCGTTTGGCCCGGCGCGCTTGAAAGATGTCGACGTGATCGTCGATTTTCAGGCCGAAACCACGCCGAACGATGTGGTCACCGTCATCGCCACCGAACCCCTGACCGAAAACGAAACCTGGACCCGTTACGAACCGGGTCAATGGAGCCTGTGGCGACGCGGCGAATGCGTCAGCCAGGGCCAGACCTCATAAGGATTCAACCCCCATGTTGCTCAGTTATCTACGGCTGGTGTTGTTTGCGGCGGGCCTGTTGATCGGTGTCCAGGTGCCGGGCTTCATCAGCGATTACGCCAAGCGGGTAGAGGCGCATCTGATCGAGGCGCAAGCCGGGTTGAGTGGCTTTCAGAACACCGCCAATCAGTTCTTCAAGGGTGACATGCAGGCCCTGGTGGCCCACTACCGCGCCAGCGAAGACCCGATCTTTCGCAGCGATGCCGACAGCCTGGGCAACCTGCTGACCCGTCAGGTGGCGTTGGACAAGCAATTCCAGGCGATGCAGGGTCCGTGGTACATCCGCTTCCTGCAAGTGGTGTTGGCCGCCGATCCGGATATCCGCAAGGAAACCTGGAATGGCTACAGCTACCAGATCCTGTTGACGCCCGAGTCGATGGTCTGGGGCATGAGCGGCGCGTTGCTGCTGTCGTTCGGGATCGAGTGCCTGTTCCGTCTGATCGACTGGGTGGTGCTGGGCGGCAAGCGTCTGCGCCAGAGCCGGCCGATCGAAGAGCGGGATTTACGCGGCTTGTAACACCGGCGAACGTCAAGGAGCCGGCAAGCCGGCTCCTTGCTTGATTACCAATCGATCGAATAGGTCATGCTCAAGGTACGGCCTTCGGCGTTGGGGAATGGCGCTCTGGCGTTGGCCTGGGCGAACAGGTTGACGTACGTGCGGTCGGTCAGGTTGTACACCCCGCCTTCCAGGCGACCGACCGGCAAGTACACGGAGCCGAGCAGGTCCACCAGCGTATAGCCTTCGATGTCGCGCCCGTTGTTGTCCTTGGCGGCAGCGTCGTAACTGGACAGGTGCATGCCTTGCAGGCGCAGGGTGTAGTCGTCTTCGGCGTAGCCGACGAACAGCGTGGTTTTGGCCGGTGAAATGCGTGTCGCCGGCAGATCGATCCATTTCCCGTTCTGCTGGGTCTCGCCTTTGGCCCAGGCATAGGTGCCACCCACCGACCAGTGATCGGTCGCGAGGTAGGTCAGGCTGTTTTCGATGCCGCGAACCCGCTCCTTTTGGTTGATCAGACGCAAGACACGGTCATTGGCATCGTAGAACTGAGTCACGTCCGAGGTGTTTTCATAGACGGTGACGTCGGCCTGCCACCGGTCCCAGTCACCGCGCCAGCCCAGCTCGTAGCTGTCGACCTTGATGGCCTGAGCGTTGAGGCTCTGGATGTCGAAGGTGCTGTTCACGTCACGCAAGAAGCGCTGGATGTCCGGCAGCGAAAACCCCTGGCTGTAATTGGCGAAGACGTCCTGATGTTCGCTCAGGTGATAGACCGCGCCCAGGTTATAGAGCGTGGCATCGTATTTGAGGGTGTCGCCGGGCAGGATGGCACGTACGCCGGTCTGGACGATCTGACCGTAGGCGATGCTGTCGGAAACCTCGCTTTCGATCCATTCGCGGCGCACACCGCCACGCAAGGTCCAGTCACCGATGTCCCAGGACATCTGCCCGAACAGCGCCTTGGTGGTGGTTTCGATATCCGGGCCCATCTCGTAAGTGGTGCCAGTCTTGGTGTAGGTCAGCCCTTTGAGGGTGTATTGGTCACCGCGCTGGCGGGAGCGTTCGTGATCATAGTCGGCGCCCCAGATCAGGTTGCCCGTGGCGCTGCCGATGGCCGGCAACGGCGTGTCGATGGCCGCACGCAGGCCATACACATCCTGCACGCTGTTGTTGTCGGCGATCCCGGCCTTGCCCCGCGACAGGTCCGGGAAGAACAGCGCGTCGGCCCGGCGCCAGTAGCTTTCCAGTTGCAGGCCCTGACCGTAGAAGTCGTTGTCGGTGTAGTTGAGGTTGGCCGCCTGGTTATGGGTGTAGGGCTGGTCGTCGAGTTTCAGTCCTTTGACCGCCTCGGCCTCTTGCAGGTTTTTCGGGTTTTTTGTGTAGTCAGTGTCCTGCTGGTCCTTGTAGTCCTGCAGCGACAGGCTGAGTTTTTTATCGGCATCCAGTTCGTAACCGAAACGACCTTGCAGGTCATAGGTGTCGGTGTCCATGTTGCTGCCCTGGGACGTGTCCTGAGGGATGCGATTGCCATTGCCGTCGTACTGGTCGTTGCGCTGGGTCAGGTCGGCGGACACGTACCAGTCCAGGGCATCCTTGCGCCCGGTCGCACTCTGAAATGCCTCGTAGGCGAAACCCTTGCTGTTGAGGTTATTGCCGGTGGTCAAGCCCAGTTTGCTGCTGTAGGCAAGGTCCTGACCCTGATTGCGCTTGGTGATGATGTTGATGATGCCGCCCGAAGCACCGGCGCCATAAATGCTGCTGGCGCCGGAAACCACCTCGATGCGTTCGATACTGGCCGGTGCGATGCTGTTGAGCTGGCGGAAGTTGTCACGCGTGGCGTTCTGCGACACGCCGTCGATCAACACCAGCATGTTGCGCCCGCGCAGGGTCTGGCCGAAGTTGCTCATCCCGCCGCTGGACGGCGCCAGGCCGGGAACCAGTTGCCCCAGAATGTCGGAGACCCGACGCCCGGCGCCACTCTGTTGGCGGATCTGTTGTTCGTCGATCACCTGGACCGAGCCTGGAATCGAGGCAATGGTCGCTTCGCTGCGCGTCGCGGAAACGACGGTGGCTTGCATGTTCAATGTGCCGGGTTGCTGCTCGGTGTCTTCGGCCCAGGCCTGGGCGCTGACGGATCCGAGCAACGGAATCAACAGGGAAAGTTTGGTTCGGGTCATGAATTAGTCTTTTTTTAGTCGTGAGCCAGAAACTGTTACCCAGGCCCAGGGCAAAACCCTGCTGGCTTGGAGACACGGTGTTGGCGATCAGTGCATAGGCGAGGGGGAGCAGCGCAGCGCGGCGCGCTCCAGGGCATTGCTCAAATGGTCGAGGGTGATGCGGTGGGATTGCAAAGCCTGAGTGACGAGGGCTTCGCTCCGGTGTGAGAGCAGTTGCCGCTGTCTAGACGTGTAAGCGCGCATCAAGTCCGATTCCTTCTGGACGGTGGTTTAGCTGAATGCGCGCAGAGAATACATTTTCAAAATATTAATGCAAATGATAGTAATTGCTTCTTGCGTGGAGGGGCGCGCCTTTTCAGAGGCCGGCCAGGGGTTTGCTCAAAACCATGTAATGCTCGCCTACCTTCTGCGCATAGTGCTCCACCACGTGCTGACACAGCGTCACGATCTCTTCGACCATCTCTGCGCCGACCCGCCATGACACCACCACTTGCAGGTTGGGCGGGCGTTGGTCGATGGCCAGCAAGGTCAATTCCCCCCGCTCCAGTTCCTCGGCCACCAGCACCGGTGGCAATGCGCCGATGCCGAAACCGTCGCGCAACAAACGGGTTATGGCCGACACCGAATTCACGCAATTGAGTCGCGGTGTCATGACACCGTTGGCCTGCATCAGTGCCAGCACTTCCTGATGCGGATGGGAGTTTTTCGAATAAGTGATGATTCGCTCACGCGCCAGTTCGGCGACGTTCGTGTAATGGCGGTTGTAGATCGAGTTGCTGGCGACGATCCAGCCCATGGGGTGGCTGGCCAGTTCCAGGCTGCGCACGCTTTCCTGGCGCAGCAGGTCGGTTTGCAGGATCACGTCAAGAAAGCCTTTTTGCAGCTGATCGCAGAGGTTCAGCGAGGTATCGGCCACCAGCTCGATTTCCACCAGCGGGTAGTGATCGGTCATCTGCGCCACCAGCGGGCTGAGCCAGGTGTGGATCACCGTGTCCATCACGCCGATGCGCACCCGTCCGGCCTTGCTCGAACGGGTCTCGATCGACTGCTTGAGTGCCTGCATGGTGTCCATCATCTGCTCGGCGTAATCGAGCACTTTGAGGCCTTCGGGTGTCAGGCTCACGCCGCGCGAATCCCGCAGAAACAGCTTCACCCCGAGCTCGCCTTCAAGCACTGCGATGCGGCTGGAAATCGAAGCCTGGGTGGTGAAGAGCTTGTCGGCGGTCAGGCGAAAACTCTTGAGTCGGGCAACCCAGACGAAGGTCTCGAGAAACTTCAGGTTCATGGGATAAAGATTTCTTATGTCTAAGGCGGGTTTTTATTAGTTGGACGCAGCAGGGGCGCGCGTCCAAAAATCGGCGCATCCGGTTCCCACGATAGGCGTCGTCGGGGCTCAGAACAATACCAATAAAATCAGCGCGGAGATTTGCCATGAGTGCGCCCGACACCACCGCCATTCCGAAAGCCTCGGCCCGCCCGGGACCTTTCGACTGGTATCGCAACATCAATCAGCAGGAACGCCGCACCTTCTGGAGCTGCAAGATCGGCTATGGCCTGGACGGCATGGACACCCAGATGCTCAGCTTCGTGGTGCCGACCCTGATTGCCATGTGGGGCATCACCACCGGCCAGGCCGGGCTGATTCACACCAGCACGCTGATCGCTTCGGCCATCGGTGGCTGGGTGGCGGGGATTCTCTCCGACCGCATTGGTCGTGTGCGCACCTTGCAACTGACGGTGCTGTGGTTTGCCTTCTTCACCTTCCTCTGCGGCTTTGCCCAGAGCTACGAGCAACTGCTGATTGCCCGGACCCTGATGGGCTTCGGTTTCGGCGGCGAGTGGACGGCCGGTGCGGTGCTGATTGGCGAAGTGATTCGTGCCCAGGACCGTGGCAAGGCCGTTGGCATGGTGCAATCCGGCTGGGCGCTGGGTTGGGGGCTGACAGCGATTCTGTATGCGCTGCTGTTCTCGGTGTTGCCACCGGAAGACGCCTGGCGCGCGCTGTTCATCCTCGGCATCGTGCCGGCAGTTTTCGTGATATTCGTCCGCCGTCTGGTCAAGGACCCGGAAATCTATCGTGAAGCCAAGGCTAAACAGGAGCCGAGCAACCCGTCGAAGTTCTATGAGATCTTCGCCCCCGGCATGCTCTTCACCACGATTCGCGCTTCGTTGCTGACCACCGGCGCGCTGGGCGGTTACTACGCGATCACGTCCTGGCTACCGACGTTTCTGAAAAACGAGCGCGGTTTGAGCGTACTCGGCACTGGCGGTTATCTGGCGATGGTGATCATCGGGTCCTACGTCGGTTATGTCATCAGCGCCTATTTGACCGACATCCTCGGACGTAAAAAGAACTTCATCCTGTTCGCCGTGGGCTCGTTCACCATTGTGTTGCTGTACACGCAACTGCCGGTCAGCAACGGCGTGATGCTGTGGCTGGGCTTTCCGCTGGGCTTCTTCGCCTCGGGGATCTTCAGTGGTATGGGCGCATTCCTGACCGAATTGTTCCCTACACGCATTCGCGGTTCGGGCCAGGGTTTTTGCTACAACATCGGCCGGGCGCTGGCGGCGTTGTTCCCGCTGCTGATCGGCCTGCTCAGCCAGACCGTGCCGCTGAGTGTAGGCATCGGTGCCTTTGCGGCGGTTTCCTACGGCGTGGTGATCCTCGCGGCCCTGAGTTTGCCGGAAACCCGTGGCAAGCAACTCGACGCCCAGTAACTGATAACCTGCGGGGCTGTCTTATAGATATGTCCCGCAGCTGAAAAGAATAAAGCCTACAGGAGTGTTCAGTGTGAGCCGCCTGCTATTGAACTGCGACATCGGCGAGAGTTTCGGCAGCTGGACCATGGGTCTGGACGCGGAAATCATGCCCTTCATCGATTGCGCCAACATCGCCTGCGGTTTTCACGCCGGCGACCCGAGCATCATGCGCAAGACTGTCAGCCTGGCCCTCAGCCACGGTGTGCAAGTTGGCGCGCATCCGGCCTATCAGGACCTGGTGGGGTTCGGCCGTCGTTCCATGGCCTATGCCACCCAGGAACTTCAAGACATTCTGCATTACCAGATCGGCGCCCTCGACGGCATCTGCCGGGCCCAGGGCGGACGGGTCAGTTACGTCAAACCCCATGGCGCGATGTACAACGACATGATGGCCAACCCAGCGCAATTGCGCGCCGTTTTGCAAGCCGTGGCGTCCTATGACCGCAACCTGCCGCTGATGTTGATGGCAACCCGCGACAACAGCGTCGCGCAGCAGTTGGGCGATGAATATGGCGTGACCCTGTGGTTCGAGGCCTTCGCCGACCGCGCTTACGACAGCGCTGGCAGGCTGGTGTCGCGACAACTGCCGGGAGCGGTGCATCACGCCCCGGAAAAAATCATCGAACAGGCGCTGACCATCGCCCGTGGTGATCCGCTCACCGCCAGCGACGGCAGCGCCCTGCATTTGCAGGCCAACACCCTGTGCGTGCACGGCGACAACGCCAGTTCGGTCGCTGCCGTGCAACGCATCCGTGAAGCCTTGAACCGGCAGTGTGCGTCATGAAGCTGCGGGTGGAAGTGGTGGCGCTGGATTGCCTGATGGTGCGCCTGTTCGATGAAATTGCCGAAACCAACATGCCGTGGATGCTGGCGGCCAGTGAAAGTCTGCGCGCGGTGTTCGCCGGGCATCTGATCGATCTGGTGCCGTCCTACACCACCTTGATGGTGCATTACGACTTGAGCGCGCTGAGTCCCGCCCAGGCCCGGGAATTGATTGCCCAGGCACTGATCGACCTGTCGCCCAATGCGCGTACGCGTGGTACCTGCCATGTGTTGCCGGTGTGGTACGACTTGAGCGTCGGTCCGGAACTGAGCCTGTTGTCGCAACGCAGCGGGTTGGCGGTGGAGGAGGTGATCCGTCGTCACTGCGAACATGAATATCAGGTGTTTGCACTTGGCTTTGCGCCGGGCTTCGCCTTCATGGGGCTGGTGGAAGAGGTGCTCGCCGCGCCGCGACTGGACACACCACGCAAGAAAGTCGCCGCCGGCAGTGTCGGCATCGCCGAACGGCAGACGGCGGCTTACCCGGTGGTGTCGCCGGGGGGCTGGAATTTAATCGGCCGCACGCCGGCCAAATTGTTCGATCGCCACCGTGACGGCTACAGCCTGATGCAACCCGGTGACACCGTACGGTTCGAAGCGGTTGGCCATGCCGAATTCATTAACCTGGGCGGTGACGATACGCCACTGGAGGCCCAGGCATGAGCCGTCTGACAATTGAAGCGAGTACGGCGCTGTGCCTGTTGCAGGATGCCGGCCGATTCGGCGTGCGGCATCTGGGCGTGACCCAGGGTGGCGCGGCTGATTGGCGTTCGATGTCCTGGGCCAACTGGCTGCTGGGCAACGGACTGGATGCGCCGGTGATCGAAATCACCCTCGGCGGATTCACTGTCGTGGCCGAGGATGATTGCGTGTTGGCGCTGGCCGGAGCGGATTTGGGTGCGCAGGTGGATGGCGAGGCGTTGGCCCCGTGGCGCAGTTTCAGGCTGCACAAAGGTCAGCGTTTGCAATTCACCCGGCCGTTGCTCGGGGCCAGGGCTTATCTGGCGGCGCCGGGTGGGTTTGATGCACCGAAAGTGCTGGGCAGCAGCGCGACGGTGGTCCGTGAGGAGCTCGGCGGCCTGGACGGAATGGGTCATGCGCTGGGTAAAGGCGCGTCCTTGAGCTACTCGGGGAGCTCGCTGGTATTGCTGCGCGAGTTGCCGAGCCAATGCGTACCAGATTTCACCGGCGACCCAGTGCTGGATCTGGTGCTCGGTGCGCAGATCGGCGAGTTCAGCGGGCAGAGCCTGTTCGATGCGTTCAACAGCGTGTGGAGCCTAGACAGCCGAGCCGACCGGATGGGGATTCGCCTGTTGGGCACGGCACTGCAGTACCAGAGCAAACCGATGATTTCCGAAGGTATCCCGCTGGGGGCTGTTCAGGTACCGCCCGACGGGCAGCCGATTGTGCTGCTCAATGATCGGCAGACCATCGGTGGTTATCCGCGATTGGGGGCGTTGACGCCGTTGGCACTGGCACGATTGGCGCAATGCCTGCCGGGGGCGCAGGTGCGGTTGCGACCGGTGGTGCAGGATGTTGCCCATCGCGAACAAATCGAGTATTTGCGCCGCTTCAACAACAGCTAAAAGCATCGCGAGCAGGCTCGCTCCCACAGGGATCTTATGCACGACAAAGATCCAATGTGGGAGCGAGCCTGCTCGCGATGGCGTCAGACCAGACAATAAAAGTTATTTGGAAAGAAACCGCATCCCTTCCTCCAACCCCCGAAGAGTCAGCGGATACATCTGGTCCTCGATCAAATCCCGCACGATGTTGGTCGACGAGGTATAGCCCCAGGTGTCCTTCGGATACGGGTTGATCCAGATGAGCTTCTTGTACTTCTCCTTGAACCGCTGCATCCACACGTAACCGGCTTCTTCGTTCCAGTGCTCGACGCTACCGCCCGCCTGGGTGATTTCGTAGGGCGCCATGGCGGCGTCACCGATGAAGATCACTTTGTAGTCGGCGCCGTACTTGTGCAGCAGGTCCATGGTCGAGGTGCGCTCGGAGGTGCGGCGCATGTTGTTCTTCCACACCGATTCATAAATGAAGTTGTGGAAGTAGAAGTACTCCAGATGCTTGAACTCGGTCTTGCAGGCCGAGAACAGCTCCTCGCAAATCTTCACATGGGCGTCCATCGAGCCACCGATGTCGAACAGCAGCAACAGCTTGACGGTGTTGCGCCGCTCCGGCCGCATCTGGATGTTCAGCAGGCCGGCATCCTTGGCGGTGTGGTCGATGGTGCCATCGATGTCCAGTTCTTCTGCCGCACCCTGACGGGCAAACTTGCGCAAGCGCCGCAGGGCGACCTTGATGTTGCGCGTGCCCAGTTCGACGGAATCGTCGAGGTTCTTGTATTCGCGCTGGTCCCAGACCTTGGCCGCCTTGCCCTGGCGTTTGCCGGCATCGCCGACTCGAATGCCTTCCGGGTTGAAACCGCCGGAGCCGAACGGGCTGGTGCCACCGGTGCCGATCCACTTGTTGCCACCGGCGTGGCGTTCCTTTTGTTCTTCGAGGCGTTTCTTGAACTCTTCGATCAGCTTGTCGAGGCCGCCGAGCGACTGGATCGCCGCCCGCTCTTCGTCGGTCAGCGAACGCTCGAATTCCTTGCGCAGCCAGTCTTCGGGGATCAGCGCCTGCAGGTGATCGTCGAGCTTTTCCAGACCGTTGAAGTAGGCACCGAAGGCTCGGTCGAACTTGTCGAAATGCTTTTCGTCCTTCACCAGAATCGCCCGGGACAGGTAGTAAAACTCGTCCATGTCGGCGAAGGTCACGCGCTGTTTCAGCGCGTTGATCAGGTCCAGCAGCTCTCGCACCGAGACCGGCACCTTGGCTGCGCGCATTTCATTGAACAGGTTGAGCAACATGGCGTTGACCCTTATCGGCTGCCGCGACGGCTCATGAACGCCAGACGCTCCAGCAGTTGCACGTCCTGTTCGTTCTTCACCAAAGCGCCGGCCAGCGGCGGGATGGCCTTGGTCGGATCGCGCTCGCGCAGCACCGCTTCGCCGATGTTGTCGGCCATCAGCAGCTTCAGCCAGTCCACCAGTTCGGAGGTCGATGGCTTTTTCTTCAGGCCCGGCACCTTGCGCACGTCGAAGAACACGTCCAGCGCTTCGCTGACCAGATCTTTCTTGATGTCCGGGTAATGCACGTCGACGATCCGCTGCATCGTGACGCGATCCGGGAAGGCGATGTAGTGGAAGAAGCAGCGGCGCAGGAAGGCGTCCGGCAGCTCTTTCTCGTTGTTGGAAGTAATGATGATGATCGGGCGTTTCTTGGCCTTGATGGTCTCGTCGATCTCGTAAACGTAGAACTCCATCTTGTCGAGTTCTTGCAGCAGGTCGTTCGGGAACTCGATGTCGGCCTTGTCGATTTCGTCGATCAGCAGGATCACCCGCTCCTCGGACTCGAAAGCTTCCCAGAGCTTGCCTTTTTTCAGGTAGTTGCGAACGTCGTGGACCTTCTCCGTACCCAGCTGCGAATCGCGCAGGCGGCTGACCGCGTCGTACTCGTACAGGCCCTGGTGAGCCTTGGTGGTGGATTTGATGTGCCAGGTAATCAGCTTGGCGCCAAAGGATTCGGCCAGTTGCTCGGCGAGCATGGTCTTGCCGGTGCCCGGTTCGCCCTTGACCAGCAATGGCCGCTCCAGGGTGATGGCGGCATTGACCGCCAGCTTCAGGTCATCGGTGGCGACGTAGGCCTGGGTGCCTTCGAACTTCATCTGCTAATCCTCGAACGGTAACGCCGACCTGAACGAGGCAGGGCGGGGGGGCGCAATAAAAGAGTCAGTCCCGACTATAACGCGCTGCCCGGTCGACTGTGAACGCAGACGGCTTATTCAGTCTCTGAATGGGGCGTCACATCTTGACTCAGTCTCGGCTGCTGGCCAGTATTGAGCTATCGCCATTTTGGCGATAGCTTGCCGGGCATGTCTACTAAATACCGATTTCGTGACACATACCGCATTCAGTTGCGCGAAAAGGATCATCCACCGCCTCACGTTCATCTAACTGGTGGCGGACTGGACGTCATGTTGAGCCTGGAAACTGTCGAAGTGATGGTAGGCAGGGCTCCACCCCTGATCATCAGGGAAGCACTGGATTGGGTCAGGGCCCATCAGGCGCAACTGCTCGAGGACTGGAAACGATGTTACCCATGAAACGACCACGACTGCTGACCGTACAGGCACTGCCGGAGTATCGCCTGGCGTTGACCTTTATTGACGGCCAGCAACTGACTCTCGACCTGAGCCGGGATTTGCTGGCCTTACCAGGCTTGCAACCACTGCAGGGACGCGCGTTCGATGGCGCGGCTCTGGCTGATGATGGCTGGTGCGTCGAGTGGCCTGAGCAGGACATCCAGATTGGTGCAGACACGTTGTACCTGGATGCGATCGCACAAAATGCCTGCGACGAAAATACCCGGATCTTCATCGACTGGCGCGCTCGCACCGGGCTGTCACTCACACAGGCCGCCGAGGCGCTGGGGGTCAGTACCCGCAGCATCAGTCGTTACAGCCGTGGCAAGGAAGCGGTGCCGCGGTCCCTGGCACTGGCCTGTCTTGGGTGGGATTTCTTGCAGTTGCAAGCGAACGCGCCGCGGGCGGCCGAGGAAACAGGCCGGTACATCGTCACGCGCAAAAGTTAGCCTGCATCCGGCTTGGGTCGTTCATACCGCGCATTGAACGCCTGGATGAAACCATTGCGTAAAATCTGTAAAAAAGCCTGGAATGCGCTGACATCTTGCTGATGCACGTTGCCCTTGAGTTCGACCCGTGTCGCAAACTGGTTTTTGCCCTGGTTTTTCAAGACGGTCTCGGTGCCGCCGACGAGGGCTTCCCAAATCGAGCGGAACAGCCCTTTGTCCTCGCTTTGCACATCCTGCTGCCAATTGAACACATCAACATCGCGCAGCAGTGGCTTGATATAGCCGGTCAGTCGTCCCTTGTTGGCTGAGGCTTCGATCACCACGTCGCCATGGCCGGCATTGAAGTCGAACTTGCCGTAGGCCGCGGCGAAGTCGTTCAAGCGCTTGAGCTCGATATCCGTGGTGCGCAAGCGAAACTCGAAGTCTTCGAAGTCGCTCAAGGGATCGAAAGTGGCCGTGGTTTCCAGTGGCGCGTGCCCCAGCAGCAGGGCTTTGCCTTCGAAGCGCGCATCACGCTTGCCTTTGGTGTCGACCACGTTGGTCAGGTTGTAGAGGTTGGCATCCACGTTTGTGGCATTCATGTTCACAGGTGGTTTTGAGTTGAAGTTGCGAAAACTGATCTTGCCGTCGTTGATCCGCACTTCGTTCAGGGTAATGGGCAGCAGCTTGCCTAATTGTGCTCGCCAGTCGGTACCCTCGCCGGTCTGGGAATTTTGCTTGTTGGCCCCGCCATCGACGAAGTTGACCTCGGGATTGATGAACTGTACCTCGGCTACTACCGCCCGGTCGTACCACAGCGAATGCCAACTGACCGAGAGGTCGATCAACGGCGCGTTGACGAAAGGCACCGGAACCTTGCCATCGATCTTGACGATTTTCAGTCCGTTGATTTTGTAGGCTCCACGCCACAGGGCCAGGTCCACGTCGGTGATTTGGCCGCGGTAGTCACCCATGTTCGCCAGTCGCTCATTGAGGTAGTCGCGCACCAGATAGGGCAAGGCGATGTGGAGCGCTATCAGCAACAGAACGAGGCCGATGAGGGTCCGCAGGGGCCAACTGTATCGACGTTTCATGGTGGCAAATCTCTGACGATCTAAAGCCATTGACTGCACTGATAAGCGGACGTTCGACCTGACTGGACGCCTGCGGGCAAGAGGGCTTACCTTGATGCCCTATTTCAATGCTGTCGTTAAGGACCCAGCCATGAGCCGCATTTTCGCTGACAACGCCCACTCCATCGGCAACACGCCGCTGGTGCAGATCAATCGCATTGCGCCGCGCGGTGTGACCATCCTGGCCAAGATCGAAGGGCGCAACCCGGGTTACTCGGTCAAGTGCCGGATCGGTGCGAACATGATCTGGGATGCCGAGGGTAGTGGCAAACTCAAGCCGGGGATGACCATCGTCGAACCCACCTCCGGCAATACCGGCATCGGCCTGGCCTTCGTGGCCGCCGCCCGTGGCTACAAACTGATGCTGACCATGCCGGCGTCCATGAGTATCGAACGCCGCAAGGTGCTCAAGGCACTGGGTGCCGAACTGGTATTGACCGAGCCGGCCAAAGGCATGAAGGGCGCCATCGAGAAAGCCGGTGAAATCGTTGCCGGCGACCCGTCGAAGTACTTCATGCCGGCGCAATTCGACAACCCGGCCAACCCGGCCATCCACGAAAAAACCACCGGCCCGGAAATCTGGAACGATACCGACGGCGCGGTCGACGTGCTGGTGGCAGGCGTCGGAACCGGTGGAACCATCACCGGGGTTTCACGCTATATCAAGAATACTCAGGGCAAACCGATACTCTCAGTGGCGGTGGAACCGGCGGTGTCGCCGGTGATCACCCAGGCCCTGGCCGGTGAAGAAATCAAGCCGAGCCCGCACAAGATCCAGGGCATTGGTGCCGGTTTTGTGCCGAAGAACCTCGATTTGTCGATCGTCGATCGGGTGGAACTGGTCAGCGACGAAGAGTCCAAGGCCATGGCCTTGCGCTTGATGCAGGAAGAAGGGATTTTGTGCGGGATTTCCTGCGGCGCTGCCATGGCAGTGGCCGTTCGGCTGGCCGAGACCCCGGAAATGCAGGGCAAGACCATCGTCGTGATCCTGCCGGATTCCGGTGAGCGTTACCTGTCGAGCATGCTGTTCAGTGATCTGTTTACCGAGCAGGAGAATCAGCAGTAAGCGCTGAACATTGGCGGGTTGTGGCTGGCGGTGATGGTTGAGGCGTTGTCGCTGGTTGCGATCCATTGAACTGGTCTGGTTGATGATGGATTGGCATCAGCCCGCGTTCAGGCACCTTATGTTAGTAAATGCTTTGTTGCACATTCATTAACATTGAATGTTGAAAAGTGCAGGTTTTCACCGGGTCGGTAGTGTTTATCATGCTGGCAGCCATGTCGGGCAATGGACGTGGTGGCATATCGTTTATCTTCAAAGGAGTTGTTGATGACCTTATCGTTTGCCGCGAAGGCCTCGTTGTTGCTGCTGTTTCTCGGCAGCACCCTCTATGTGCATTTACGCGGCAATGCGCGTCTGCCGGTTTTGCGCCAGTTCGTTAACCATTCGGCACTGTTCGCACCCTATAACTCCTTGATGTACCTGTTTTCCAGTGTACCTTCGAAACCGTATCTGGATCGCAGCAAGTTCCCGGAACTGGATGTGCTCAAGGACAACTGGGAGGTGATTCGCGACGAAGCGATGCACTTATTCGACGAGGGGTATATCCGCGCGGCGGCAAAGAACAACGACGCCGGTTTTGGCTCGTTCTTCAAGAAGGGCTGGAAGCGTTTCTATCTCAAGTGGTATGACAAACCGCTGCCTTCCGCCGAAGCCTTGTGCCCGAGAACCGTGGAACTGGTCAGTAGCATTCCCAGTGTCAAAGGCGCCATGTTCGCGCTGCTGCCGGGCGGCAGCCACCTCAATCCGCATCGTGATCCGTTTGGCGGCTCCCTGCGTTATCACTTGGGCCTGTCCACCCCCAATTCCGATGATTGCCGCATCTTTGTCGACGGGCAGGTTTATGCCTGGCGCGATGGTGAAGACGTGATGTTCGACGAGACCTACGTGCACTGGGTCAAGAATGAAACGCAAAAGACCCGCGTCATCCTGTTCTGCGATATCGAGCGTCCGCTGAGCAATCGCTTCATGACCTGCATCAATCGCAGTATCAGCGCCTGTCTGGGTCGCGCCACCGCCCCTCAGAACCTGGACGACGAGCGTGTGGGCGGGATCAACCAGGTCTACGCCTGGAGCAAGAGCTCCAGCGATCAATTCAGTGGTGTGATCAAGCAATGGAAGCGGCGCAACCCCAAGGCCTACCGTGTACTGCGTCCAGTACTGGCGGTGGTGGTGCTGACGTTGTTGGGGTATTGGTTGTTTGGCTGAAGCCGGTTTCAGAATAAAAGAACCGCTCGTTGTGAGCGGTTTTTTTTTGCTTGCGAGTTTTAAGGGCGTCCGGCGAGAAGGCTAGGTTCTTCGCCGTCGATGCCTGTTACAAGTATTTTTAGAAGACGCTGCTGACTGGCAGTCAGCTCTACAGCGGCGGTCTTTTTTTCCGTATGACGCGAGCTTTTCCTTGTGGGGGATTTTTTGATTACTTTGCGCATTTTCCCTCCGCTGCTGGTCATTAATTGAACAATTTTCACGATACAAGGTTCTCCAGGGTTTTGACAAGACGGCCTTCTATATCGAAGTCAAATCCAAGCTGTTGATAAATTGAAACCGCGCCAACCTGCGGCTCTTGAACTTCGAGGAACCGGCAACCGATGAGCTGCGCGTATTGTTCAATGGCAATCAGCGCCAGTGTCGCAATACGGTTTCTCAAAGGATGCGCCTCCTTTGGACGTCCCTCTAACCGTACAATGCGCATCCGCAGACGACTGTTGTTTGGATTCGCAAAGCACATGCCGCACAGTTCGTCGTCGAACCAGATGGCAATATCCAGAGCCAATGGCTCTCGTGCTTTCCACCCAACGACTTCATTCCAGGAAAAGTGCGGATCCTCCCAAAGCACAAAAGCATTCAATGCCCGTGTGTCAATCGGTTCAAAGCGCACCTTCGATAAATCGAACGCAGTAGGGCCGATCCGTTCCAGCTCATACTGCAACTGTGCAGTGCTGGCACCAGCAATCTTTCTGGCCTGAGACTTGTACAACTGATACCGAAGATGAGTCCTTTCCCTTGGCATGTGATCTCTTGCATTCCATTCCCCATCGTTGGGCGTTGCAGTTGCTCTCAAGCCTAGGTAGCACCCTCTCCCTTGTCGTTACTGGCCTTTTGACCAAGTCGTTGCAATCCATGTCGCACGCTGGTTATAGTCGGCGCACGGTGAGTTTCAGGACTCACTTTTTCATCCCTCGATCAAAGATCAGCCCAATGCCTGCATCCCTCATCAACGCGATAGTCGATTCAGCGGTCAACGCTGGCGTCGTGCCGTGTGGGAATCAGCAGCCCGGGCAGATCAGTCATTACCCCCCACCTGTCAGCAGCACGCCGGTGTGCGCAGTCGTATCACCGCCAGGCGTTGGCATTTCGGGCTGATCAGCTGCCTTCTGCTGTTCCCCATGCCTGCCTGAAAAACTACTGGATTTCAGCTTTTTGCTGAGTTGGCTTTTTGCCTGACTACAGGTGGTATCCATGCTTGTCCTTTCGAAAAAATCCGCGCTCGCGGCGGCGTCCACGAGCCTGTTCGTTCTGCTGTGGAGCAGCGGGGCGATTTTCTCCAAGTGGGGGTTGGCCCACGCGTCACCCTTCGCCTTCCTGATGTTTCGTTTCGTCATTGCGCTATGCGGTCTGGTGTTGCTGGTGCCGTTGCTCAAGCTGAAATTGCCCAAGGGCGGCAAACCGATGCTGTATGCGATGACTACCGGTGTGGTGTTGTTGGGGGCTTATCAGATTTTCTATCTGCTGGCCCTCGACCTTAAAGTCACCCCCGGGGTGATGGCGACCATCATGGGCGTGCAGCCGATCCTCACCGTGGTGCTGATGGAGCGCCAGCGTTCCTGGAGCCGAATGTTCGGTCTGGCCCTGGGGCTGACCGGGTTGGTCATGGTGGTCTATCAGGGCATCGGACTGGCCGGGATGTCGTTGGCCGGGATGCTGTACGGGTTGCTGGCGCTGGCGAGCATGACGTTCGGTTCGATCATGCAGAAACGCATCACCGACAATCCCCTTGGCACATTGCCGGTGCAGTATCTGGCCGGACTGCTGTTGTGCGGGATTTTCGTACCCTTCCAGCCGTTTCACTTCGAACACAGCAGCGGTTTCATCTTGCCGGTGCTATGGATGGGGCTAGTGGTGTCGGTGCTGGCGACACTGTTGCTGTACCGCTTGATTGCCCGGGGCAATCTGGTGAATGTCACCAGCCTGTTTTACCTGGTGCCGGCGGTCACGGCGGTGATGGACTATCTGATCTTCGGCAATCGCCTGGCGATGTTGAGCCTGTTCGGCATGCTGTTGATCATCGTCGGTCTGGTGTTTGTGTTCCGTAAAACAGCGTAATTGCGAGGAAACCCGATGAGGCCTGGAGCGATGCTCCGGGCCTTCGTGATTTTTGGCGTCATCTGAAACACAACAACTCTACCGGTCCGCCACCAATTGCGGTTTCACAGCAGCCGGCTTCAACACCAACCACAACGCCAGCGCAATCAACAACCCGCCATAGATATGCGCCATCGACAGTGGCTCATCGAGAAACAGCGCCCCCCACAACACGCCGAACAGCGGGATCAAAAAGGTCGTAGTCATCGATTTCACCGGACCAATCGAGCTCAGGAGCCGGAAGTAAATAATGTACGCAAACGCCGTGCATCCCAGGCCCAACCCCAGCAACGAGAGCCAGACACTCCAGCCGCCCCAGGTCGCGGGTGGTTGGCTGATCACGCTGTAGCCGAACAGCGGCAGCAGGAACAACGTCGCGCCGAGCATGCTGCCCACTGCCGACAAACGGCTGTCGAGACCACCGGCCTGATCGAGCCAGCGGCGGGCCAGAAACCCCGCAAATCCGTAGCAGGTGGTCGCAAGCAGGCAGGCGACGGCACCCATCAGCAGTTGTAGATCGAACGCCACCGGACCGGCTCGGGTCAGCACGCCCACGCCGAACAGCCCCAGGAACACGCCGCCGAGTTTGGCGCCAGTGAGCCTTTCATGGAAAAACAGGCCGCCAATCAGTACGCCCATCAAGGGGGTCGTGGCATTGAAAATCGACGAGTAACCGGCCGGCAGCACCTGCGCGGCCACCGAATAGAGCGTCGCCGGAATCCCGGAGTTGATCACCCCGAGCAGCATCACGGTCTTGAGTTTGCCCTTGAAATCCCAACTGATACGCATCAGGCCGAGAATCACCAGCAGTCCGGCAGCGGCTATCGATACACGGAAAAAAGCGGTAGGAATGCTGCCGATCACCGGGGCGATGATGCGCATGAACAGAAAACTCGCACCCCAAATGGCCGCCAGGGACAGTAAACGGAAAATATCGACGGGGTTCACAGCGAGGTCCTTCCTTGGGGGAGGGGCGAAAGTGTTGCTGAGTGTGTGATCGATGGCAACCGAAAACCGGGCATTTAATTCACCCGGAAAATTACGCTTCTCCTGCACCCGGTTCACTGGCTAAGCTCAAGCCTCCCGAATTCCCGCAGAGGTCTCACCATGCCGCAGCAGTGGCCAGCCGCCGACATCGCCCGCTTGATCCTCGATGGCTTTGACGATTACCGCGAGCATTTTCGCCAGATCACCGACGGCGCCCGGGCCCGCTTCGAACAGGCCCGGTGGCAAGAGACGCAGTCGGCGTCGGCGGCGCGGATCAATCTGTACGAAGACAAGGTCGGTGAAACGGTGGAGCGACTGCGCACCGCGTTTGACCCAGGCACCCTGGACGTCAGCTGCTGGCCGCTGGTCAAAAGCGCCTACATCAGCCTGATCGACCTGCGCTTCGACGATGAACTATCCGAGACCTGGTACAACTCGATCTTCTGCGGGCTGTTCAGCCATGACCTGATCAGCGATGGCTGCATGTTCATCCACACCACCCGGCCGAGCCTGCGCCGTGCCCGGGCCGCGCAAACCCGCACGTACAAGCCGCAAGGTCAATTGTCGGCCATGCTCGCCAGCATCTTCGCCGATTACCGCTTCAGTGAGGATTACGCCGACCTGGCCGGTGACCTGAAGCGCCTCGAAGCGCAGTTGCGCGAGAACCTGCCGGATTGGGTGTGCAAAGACCCGGAGTTGAGCGTCGAACTGTTTTCCTCGGTGCTGTACCGCAATAAAGGCGCGTACCTGGTGGGGCGCATCTACACCGCTGACGAGCAATGGCCGCTGGCGATTCCATTGCTGCACCTCGAGGGTCGCGGCATCCAGATCGATGCGCTGATCACCGATGAGGCGGACGTGTCGATCATCTTCTCGTTCACCCGCTCGTATTTCATGGTGGATGTGCCGGTGCCGGCAGAGTTCATTGGCTTCCTGCGACGCATCCTGCCGGGCAAGCATATTGCCGAGCTGTACACCTCGATTGGCTTCTACAAGCACGGCAAGTCGGAGTTCTACCGGGCGCTGATCAATCACCTGGCCAACACCGACGACCAGTTCATCATGGCCCCCGGTGTGCGCGGTATGGTCATGAGCGTGTTCACCCTGCCGGGTTTCAACACCGTGTTCAAAATCATCAAGGACCGTTTCTCGCCGTCGAAAAACGTCGACCGCGCCACGGTGATCGAAAAGTACCGCCTGGTGAAAAGCGTCGACCGCGTCGGGCGCATGGCCGATACCCAGGAGTTTGCCGATTTCCGTTTTCCCCTGAGCAAGTTCGATCCGGCGTGCCTGGAGGAACTGCTGGAAGTCGCACCGTCCACGGTATCGGTGGAAGACGACACGGTGCTGATCCGCCACTGCTGGACCGAGCGCCGCATGACCCCGCTGAACCTGTACCTGGAAAACGCCAACGAGGCGCAGGTACGCGAAGCCCTGGAAGACTACGGACTGGCGATCAAGCAACTGGCGGCGGCCAACATCTTTCCCGGCGATATGTTGCTGAAGAACTTCGGCGTTACCCGTCACGGCCGGGTGGTGTTCTACGACTACGACGAGATCTGCTTCCTCACCGAGGCCAACTTTCGCCATATCCCGCTACCGCGTACACCCGAAGATGAAATGGCGTCCGAACCGTGGTACTCGATCGGGCCGTTGGACGTGTTCCCCGAGGAATTTCCGCCGTTCCTGTTTGCCGATTTCGGGCAACGCAAGTTGTTCGATCAGCTGCATGGCGAGTTGTACAACGCCGATTACTGGAAGAGCCTGCAGGAAGCGATTCGGGCGGGGAAGGTGATTGATGTGTTTCCGTATCGGCGTAAAGGGCTGGACACCGAGTAGTCCTCTGCAATTGCTGCGCAATTGATCGCGAGCAGGCTCGCTCCCACATTTGACTGCAGTGTGCCCCGATTTTGTGGTCGCTATAGATCCAGTGTGGGAGCGAGCCTGCTCGCGATCGGCCGCGCAGCGGTCGTAAAATCTGCGACAATCCGCACCCTGCGCCACTAGACGACTGAATTGCGTACCCGATGACCGACGAATCGCCCTCCATCGACAAACTGCTGAAAAACCTCGATCACGCCATGCTCGCCGACCGCCACCGGCTGCGGCGGCAGTTGCTTGAGCTGCGCAAGAAACCCGATGAGGCCAGGCTGGGCCAGTGGGTGACGCGGATGCAGGCGTCCTGTGAGCAGGTGCTGGCGCGCAAGGCCAGCCTGCCGGTGATTCGTTACGACGACAGCCTGCCGATCGCCGCCAAGCGCGACGAAATAAAGAAAGCGCTGGAAAAGCACCAGGTGCTGATCATCGCCGGTGAGACCGGCTCGGGCAAAACCACCCAGTTGCCGAAGATCTGCCTGGAAATCGGTCGCGGCCAGCATGGCCTGATCGGCCACACCCAGCCGCGCCGGATCGCTGCGCGTAGCGTCGCCAGCCGGGTTGCTGAAGAATTGGGCACGCCGCTGGGTTCGTTGGTCGGTTATCAGGTGCGGTTCGAGGATCAGAGCGATTCCAGCACCCTGATCAAGCTGATGACCGACGGTATCCTGCTGGCGGAAACCCAGAACGACCGCTATCTGGAACGCTACGACACGATCATCGTCGACGAAGCCCACGAACGCAGCCTCAACATCGACTTCCTGCTCGGCTACCTGAAAACCCTGCTGCCGCGCCGTCCCGACCTGAAGGTCATCATCACCTCGGCGACCATCGACCTGGAGCGTTTTTCCAAGCACTTCGATGACGCGCCGATTGTCGAAGTCTCCGGCCGCACCTACCCGGTGGACACCTGGTATCGCCCGCTGACGCTTGAGCAGGACGAAGAGGGCAACCGCGTCGAGGACGACCTGACGGTGGATCAGGCGATCCTCGCCACCCTCGACGAAATTGCCGCCTATGAGCGCAGTGAACGCCGCAGTCCCGGTGACGTGCTGGTGTTCCTGCCCGGTGAACGCGAGATTCGCGACGCCGCCGACATGCTGCGCAAGGCCCAGCTCAAGCACACCGAGATCCTGCCGTTGTACGCGCGGCTGTCGCCGGCCGAGCAACAGCGGATTTTCCAGTCGCACCCGGGCCGTCGTGTGGTACTGGCGACCAACGTCGCGGAAACCTCGCTGACCGTGCCGGGCATTCGTTATGTGATCGACAGCGGTACCGCGCGCATCAGCCGCTACAGCTACCGGGCCAAGGTCCAGCGCCTGCCCATCGAAGCCATTTCCCAGGCCAGCGCCAACCAGCGTAAGGGCCGCTGCGGACGGGTCGAGCCGGGCATCTGTGTACGCCTGTACAGCGAAGAGGACTTCCTCGGTCGCCCGGAATTTACCGATCCGGAAATCCTGCGCACTAACCTCGCGGCGGTCATCTTGCAGATGCTGCACCTGCGCCTCGGCGAGGTCAGCGCGTTCCCGTTCATCGAGCCGCCGGATGGCAAGGCCATCAGCGACGGGTACAACCTGCTGCAGGAACTCTCGGCGGTGGACCGCAACAGTGAGCTGACTCCGCTCGGTCGCCAATTGGCGCGGCTGCCGGTGGACCCGCGCATGGGCCGCATGTTGCTCGAAGCGGCCAAGCTCGGCAGCTTGCAGGAAGTGCTGATCGTCGCCAGCGCCATGTCGATCCAGGACCCGCGCGAGCGTCCGCCGGAGCGTCAGCAAGCGGCGGATCAGGCCCACGCCCAGTGGAAAGACGCCGACTCGGACTTCGCCGGGCTGGTCAATCTGTGGCGCGGTTTCGAAGAACAGCGCCAGGCGCTGACCGCCAGTCCGCTGCGTAACTGGTGCCGCAAGAATTTCCTCAATTACCTGCGCTTGCGCGAGTGGCGCGACTCCCATCGCCAATTGAGCCTGATCTGCCGCGACATGCAGCTGAGCCTCAATAAAGAGCCGGCGGATTATCCGAAACTGCACAAAGCGGTGCTGGTGGGGTTGCTCAGCCAGATCGGGCAGAAAACCGAAGACGGCGATTATCTTGGCGCCCGTCAGCGGCGCTTCTGGATTCACCCATCGTCGGGCATCGGCAAGAAGCGCCCGCAGTGGCTGATGACCGCCGAACTGGTGGAAACCACCAAGCTATATGCGCGTATGGTGGCGAAGATCGATGCCGACTGGATCGAGCCGCTGGCCGGGCACCTGATCAAGAAAAACCACTTCGAACCCCACTGGGAGAAGAAGCGCGGCCAGGTCGTGGCGTTCGAGCAGATCACCCTGTTCGGGTTGATTGTGGTCGGGCGCCGGCCGGTGCATTACGGCCCGGTCGACCCCGTGGTGTCCCGCGAATTGTTCATCCGCGAAGCGTTGGTGCGCGGCGAGATTCAGTCCAAGGCCAAGTGCCTGACGGCCAACAAGCAATTGCTGGAACAGCTCGACGAACTGGAAGCCAAGGCCCGCCGTCGCGACATCCTCGCCGATGAAGAAACCCTGTACGCCTTCTACGACGCGCGACTGCCGGCGGAGATCCACCAGACCGCGACTTTCGACAGCTGGTACCGGATCAACAGCCAGAAAGACCCGCAGCTGCTGATCATGCGCGAAGAAGACGTGCTGGCCCGTGAAGCCAGTGAAGTCACCGCCCAGCATTACCCGGATACGCTGCATATCGGCGATCTGGAATTGGCCCTCAGCTACCACTTCGAACCGAATCACCCGCGCGACGGCGTGACCCTGCGCGTGCCGGCGCCGCTGCTGCCGATGTTGCCACCGGAACGCCTGGAGTGGCTGGTACCGGGCGTCATTGAAGCCAAGTGCATTGCCCTGGTGCGCAACCTGCCCAAGGCCTTGCGCAAGAATTTCGTGCCAGTGCCGGACTTCGTCAAGGCGGCCTTGCAGCGCATGACCTTTGCCGAGGGCTCGCTGCCCCAGGCCTTGGGTCGCGAGCTGCTGCGCATGACCGGTGCTCGGGTCAGCGATGAAGCCTGGGCAGAAGCGGCGCAGCAAGTCGAAAGCCATCTGCGGATGAATCTGGAAATCGTCGACGCCCAGGGCAAGTTCCTCGGTGAAGGTCGCGATCTGGCCGAACTGACTGCACGTTTCGCCGAGGCCAGCCAAGCTGCGTTGGCGGTGCCGCAAACCGCGAAGAGCCAGCAGCCGGTGGAGCCGAAAGTGTTCGCCGCCGTGGCCGAGAAAACTCAGCAGAAGATCGCCGGGCTGTCGATGACGGTCTATCCGGCATTGGTGGAAGAGGGCGGCACAGTCAAGGAAGGGAGGTTCTCGACCCCGGCCGAGGCCGAGTTCCAGCATCGCCGCGCGTTGCAACGCCTGTTGATGCAGCAACTGGCCGAACCTGCCAAGTTCCTCCGTGGCAAGTTGCCGGGTCTGACTGAATTGGGCCTGCTGTACCGCGACATGGGGCGCGTCGATGCGCTGGTGGAAGATATTCTGCTGGCCAGCCTCGACATCTGCATTCTCGAGGGCGAAGACCCGTTGCCCCGTGACGGCGCTGGTCTGGCGTCCCTGGCCGAGCGCAAGCGTGGCGCCTGGACCGAGCACGCCGAGCGTGTGGCGAAGCTGGCCCTGGAAGTCCTCAAGCTTTGGCATGGCCTGCAAAAACGCTTCAAGGGCAAGATCGACCTGGCGCAAGCCGTGGCCCTGAACGACATCAAGCAGCAGCTCAGTCACCTGGTCTACCCGGGGTTTGTCCGGGAAACGCCGATGCAGTGGCTCAAGGAATTGCCGCGTTACCTCAAGGCGATTGAACAGCGCTTCGAAAAAATCGCTGCCCAGGTGCAGCGCGACCGGGTCTGGAGTGGCGAGTTGAGCGGGTTGTGGACGCAATACCAGACCCGCGCCAACAAACACGCCCAGGAAGGCAAGCGCGATCCGCAGCTGGAGTTGTATCGCTGGTGGCTGGAGGAATACCGGGTTTCGCTGTTTGCGCAACAGTTGGGGACCAAGGTGCCGATCTCCGACAAGCGATTGAACAAGCAGTGGAGCCAGGTCGAACCCTGAACCCGAGGTTGGCGCAATACCTGTGGGAGCGAGCTTGCTCGCGATAGGGCCATTACATTCAACATCTATGTTGCATGTCAGGCCGCCATCGCGAGCAAGCTCGCTCCCACAGGTTTTTGTATGGCCTGCAAGTGGGAGTCATCCAGCAAAAAGGGGCCAAAACCCTAGGTTTATGGCAAACTTCGCGCCTATAAACGCCGGCCCCGCGGTTTTGAGCCTTCACGGTCTCGGGCAGGTCGGAATAAAGCGATGCCAGGTTTGCGTCCCCCGGATGGGAATAGACCCTTTGTGTATTGGTACGACGGTACCAATGCTTTCTGCCTGAACAGATTAGAGACACGACCATGCATAATGTCGTCATCAGCGGCACCGGCCTTTACACCCCGGCCAACAGCATCTCCAACGAAGAGCTGGTGCAGTCTTTCAATACGTATGTGGCGCAATTCAACGCCGATAACGCCGAGGCCATCGCACGCGGTGAAGTCGAGGCATTGACCGAGTCCAGCGCAGCGTTCATTGAAAAAGCCTCAGGCATCAAGAGCCGCTTTGTCATGGACAAGGACGGCATCCTCGACCCGCAACGCATGGCACCACGCCTGCCGGAGCGTACCAACGACGAATGGTCGGTACTCTGCCAGATGGCGATCGGCGCCGCCGAACAAGCTCTGCAGCGCGCTGGCAAGACCGCCGCGGACATCGACGGCGTGATCGTCGCCTGCTCCAACCTGCAACGTGCCTACCCGGCCATTGCCATCGAAGTTCAGGAAGCGCTGGGCATCCAGGGGTTCGGTTTCGACATGAACGTGGCGTGCTCGTCCGCTACCTTCGGCATCCAGACCGCCGCCAACAGTGTGCAACTGGGCCAGGCCCGGGCGGTCCTGATGGTCAACCCGGAAGTCTGCACCGGCCACCTGAACTTCCGTGACCGCGACAGCCACTTCATCTTCGGTGACGCTGCCACTGCGGTGATCATCGAGCGTGCCGACCTGGCAACGTCCAAGTACCAGTTCGACATCGTCAGCACCAAGCTGCTGACCAAGTTCTCCAACAACATCCGCAACAACTTCGGCTTCCTCAACCGCGCGGCGGAAGAGGGCATCGGCGCCAGGGACAAACTGTTCGTGCAGGAAGGCCGCAAGGTGTTCAAGGAAGTCTGCCCGTTGGTTGCCGAACTGATCAGTGAGCATCTGCAAGAGAACCAGCTCAACGTCAGCGACGTGAAGCGTTTCTGGCTGCACCAGGCCAACCTCAGCATGAACCACTTGATCGTCAAGAAACTGCTCGGTCGCGACGCCACCGAACAGGAAGCGCCGGTGATTCTCGACACCTACGCCAACACCAGTTCGGCCGGTTCCGTGATTGCGTTCCACAAGAACCAGGACGATCTGGCCGCCGGTTCGCTGGCCGTGCTCAGTTCGTTCGGTGCCGGTTATTCGATTGGTAGCGTGTTGCTGCGCAAACTGTAGGAGCGAGCTTGCTCCGGGCGGCGTTCCGACGATGGTCGTCAACGATAACGCGATAAACCTGACTCCCTGCGGCGTATTCAGGTTTATCGCGAGCAAGCTCGCTCCTACAAGAGAGGGTTGGCAAAAACAAACAGCCCGGCGTTGATGCATCGGAGGATGATGGGGACCGACACACCAACGCCAGGCTGTAAAAGGAGCCCGGGCTTCCTTGCCCGAGTCGTGTAGCGGGGTGAATCAGAACTTCGCTTCGGCATCCAGTTGCAGGGTGTTGATGTCCGAATCCTTCTTGTTGATGTTGGCGTTGGTCTGGTCCGAGGTCGCCATGTAGTAGGTCGCGCCCAGGGCAAAGTTCTTGTCCAGGTCGTAGCTCACTTTCAACTTGCTGCCGCGCGAACCGGTGAAGCCGTTGGCGAAGTCGGAGTCGGTGAAGGCGCCAACCACAGCGTTACGCTGCACGTCGCGGTAGTTGTAGTCCACGTTGAAGCCGTAGAGCTTGGACTTCACACCGGCCAACCAGCCAGTGTCCTGGTCGTTGCTGGCATCGGTGTTGTTGACGTACTGACCGTAGATCGACAGCGGAACCGGCAGGTTGCTGAAGTCCAGCTGACCAAAGCCTTCGTACAGTTTGAACTGCTCGCCCGGGCTGTTGCCGTTGACGGCCAGTGCGCATGGCGTAGTAACGGTACCCGAGGTAGGGCAAGCGCTGCTGTCGTCGTTGTCGTAGGCGTAGAGACTGCCGCCCAAGGTCATTTTCATGCTGTCGGTGATGGCGAAGCGCGCACCCAACTGGCCAGCGTACAGACGCAGGTCGTGCTTGAACTGCACGCCTTCGCCGTCGACGTTGTCCTTGAGGGTGTAGTGACCGGCGCTACCGAACAGCTCGGTGCTGCCGCTCAGCGGGTACTTGTAGGTAACGGCCAGACCTTCCGGGCTGATGTCGCTATCCCAGATGATGTCGCCCATGCTCACCCATTGTTGCGGCATCTTGCCGCCAACCAGGTGCAGGTTCTTGATCGCGTCCGGGTGGTAGTCGATGTAACCCTGGTCCAGCCAGATCTGCTTCTTGTCGAAGTAGTTGTCCAGGCTCTGGTTGGTCGAGCGAGCGTCGTCGTTGTTGCCGGTGGCGATACGGATACCGGTGTCGACTTGCGGGTTGATTTGGGTGTAGGCACCCAGGCGGGCACGAATGCGCTGACGGTCCTGGTCTTTGTTGTTGGATACGCCATCGTTGTGGACGTTTTCCTGACGGAAGCGCACGTCGCCCTTGAACTGGGTCTTTGCCGCCCATGCAAGCTTCTGGTCGAAAGCGCTCAGTGTGTCGGTTTTCTTCGCGGTGGCCGCGATTTGCTCGTTGGTCTCTTGCTGAGCCTGACGGGCGATCTGCTGGTCTTTCTGATCCCTGGCCAGCTCGGCTTGCAGTTCGCTGTACTGCGCGTTGGTGATCGAGCCGTTAGCCTTGAGCATGTCGAGCAGTTTGGCGTCGACTGCGGCACTGGCCGGAACACTCATGGCCAGCAACAGGCCACCGCACAAGGCCGCCGCAGTTTTCGTGGAAGCAAGACGCATATCAATCTCCGAAGATGAGAGGGGATGACAGAGCCATCCGGGACACAACCGACCATAAGGGGCGGAAAACAGTGACCGGGTATAACCCGGCGCTCTAAAAACAGGCGCCAGTATCGCGATGGTTTATTACAGAGCAGTGGCAATGTGATGTCATGTCGATGACGATACAAAGTCGCCGTGAACTATTGAGTTAGAGCACTGTCGTCGTTTTGCCCGTGTGCATTGCAGAGCGATAGGCGATACTCGCGGGGCTTTCACGCCATGAAGAGTGAGGATGGTGATGCCGTTGCAACGCCTGCAAAAACTGTCAGAAATCGCCCCGCAGACGTGGGACGCACTAGTGCCCGAGACTCAGCCTTTTCTGCGTCACGCCTTTTTGAGCGCACTGGAAGACAGCGGCAGCGTCGGACCCCATACCGGCTGGCAGCCCGAGCATTTGTTGCATGTTGAAGGTGAGTGCTTGATCGCCGCGCTGCCCGGTTATCGCAAGTGGCATTCCTACGGCGAGTATGTGTTCGATCATGCCTGGGCCGATGCCTGTGAGCGTGCCGGCATCGACTACTACCCCAAGCTGTTGAGCGCGGTGCCGTTCAGTCCGGTCACCGGACCACGGCTGCTGGCGGCCACGGTCGAAGACGGTTTCGAGTTATTGAAAAGCCTGCCGGGCTACCTTGAGCTTGAAGGGCTCTCCAGCGCCCACATCAACTTCACCGATCCGTTCACTGACGCGGCATTGAGTGAGCAGCCCGGCTGGCTGCAGCGCGTTGGCTGTCAATACCACTGGCAGAATCGCGGCTACCGGGATTTCCAGGACTTCCTCGACGTGCTCAGTTCGCGCAAGCGCAAACAGATGCGCAAGGAGCGCGAGCAGGTAGCGGGGCAGGGCTTCGATTTCGAATGGCTGGAGGGGCGGGAACTGAGCGAGGCGCAATGGGATTTCGTCTATGCCTGCTACGCCAATACCTACGCAGTGCGCCGGCAAGCGCCGTATCTGACGCGGGAGTTTTTCAGCCTGCTGGCCGAGCGCATGCCGGAGTCGATTCGCGTGGTGCTGGCCAGGCAAGGTTCACGGCCGGTGGCGATGGCGTTCAGTCTGGTGGGGGGCGACAGCTTTTATGGCCGTTACTGGGGATGCCTGGCGGAGTTCGATCGCCTGCATTTCGAGACCTGTTTCTACCAGGGGATGGACTATGCCATTGCCAACGGTTTCCAGCGTTTTGATGCCGGGGCACAGGGTGAGCACAAACTGATTCGTGGATTCGAGCCAGTCATTACGCATTCCTGGCACTACTTGCGGCATCCGGGATTGAAAGCTGCGGTGAAAGACTTCCTTGAGCAGGAGCGACTGGGAGTGCTGGCTTATGCAGAGGATGCAAAGTCAGCCTTGCCTTATCGACAAGGCTGAGCTTCAGCGTTTCAGCTTTCTTCTTTACCCAGCCAGCGATACAGCACGCCGCCGACCACTGCACCGAGTAGCGGTGCGACCCAGAACATCCACAGTTGTTGAATCGCCCAGCCGCCGACGATCAGCGCCGGGCCGGTGCTGCGCGCCGGGTTGACCGAGGTGTTGGTGACCGGGATCGAGATCAGGTGGATCAGCGTCAGCCCCAGGCCGATGGCAATCGGTGCCAGGCCTGCCGGTGCTCGTTTGTCGGTGGCGCCAAGGATGATCAGGATGAACATCGCGGTCATCACCAATTCACAGACAAACCCCGCCGCCATCGAATAGCCGCCAGGCGAGTGTTCGCCGTAGCCGTTGGACGCCAGGCCCCCTGCCAGTTCGAAACCGGGTTTGCCGCTGGCAATGAAATACAGCAGGGCGGCCGCAATCACGCCGCCAATGACCTGGGCAACGATGTAGGTCGGCAGTTCATTGGCCGGAAACCGCCCACCCACAACCAGGCCGAGGGATACCGCGGGGTTGAGATGACAGCCGGAAATATGGCCGATGGCGAAAGCCATGGTCAGCACTGTCAGGCCAAACGCGAAGGACACCCCGAGCAGGCCGATCCCCACCTCCGGAAAAGCCGCGGCCAACACCGCACTGCCGCAACCACCCAACACCAGCCAGAACGTACCTACCAACTCTGTAGCCGAACGTTTTAACAGAGACATGAGAGTGAGCCCTTTCGAGATTATGCTGCCTTTAGCATCCAGCCGATGGACTGCAGAACCACCTCCAGAACGTTGAAGTGAGTACAGCACGGTTTTTTAAGAATTCCAGCAGGCATAAAAAGCCGCCAGGCCCCGTTGTTGGCGGGACCTGGCGGCTTTTATGGACTATCGGGATCACTGGATGTCCTTGTGGGAGCGAGCCTGCTCGCGATGACGGAATATCATTCAACAATGATGTTGTCTGACTCACCGCTATCGCGAGCAGGCTCGCTCCTACAGGGGAAGTGTGTTGTTCAGGGGATCAATCGATCCCGACAAACCCACCGGTCTGGTGTTGCCACAACCGCGCATACAAACCGCCATGGGCGAGCAGCTCGGCATGGGTTCCGGTTTCGGCGATCTTGCCGTCTTCCAGCACCACCAGCCGGTCCATCCGGGCGATGGTCGAGAGCCGGTGGGCAATGGCGATCACGGTTTTGCCCTGCATCAGGGTTTCGAGACTTTCCTGGATCGCCGCTTCGACTTCCGAATCCAGTGCTGAAGTGGCCTCGTCCATGATCAGTATCGGCGCGTCCTTGAGCAGTACCCGGGCAATGGCGATGCGCTGGCGCTGGCCGCCGGAGAGTTTCACCCCGCGCTCACCGACGTGGGCATCGAAACCGGTGCGGCCTTCAGCGTCCGACAGCGAAGGAATGAATCCGTCTGCCCGAGCCTTGTGCACCGCTTCCCAGAGTTGCGCGTCGGTGGCGTCGGGTTTGCCATACAGCAGGTTGTCGCGGATCGAACGGTGCAGCAGCGAGGTGTCCTGGGTGATCATGCCGATGCGTTCGCGCAGGCTTTCCTGGCTGACGTCGGCGATGTTCTGGCCGTCGATCAGGATGCGTCCGCCTTCGACGTCGTACAGGCGCAGCAGCAGGTTCACCAGGGTCGACTTGCCGGCACCGGACGGGCCGATCAGGCCGATTTTCTCGCCAGCCTTGATGGTCAGGTTGAGGCCGCCGATGATCCCGCTCTGCTTGCCGTAGTGGAAATCCACCTGTTCGAAGCGCACTTCGCCACGGGCCACTGCCAGGGGTTTGGCCTGGTCGCGGTCGGTGACGCTGACCGGTTGCGAAATGGTCTGCAGACCGTCCTGGACCATGCCGATGTTTTCGAAAATGCCGGTGACCACCCACATGATCCAGCCGGACATGTTGACGATGCGGATCACCAGGCCGGTGGCCAGGGCAATCGCTCCCACGCTGATCAACGACTGCGTCCACAACCACAGGGCCAGGCCGGTGGTGCAGACGATCAGCAAGCCGTTCATGCTGGTGATGACCACGTCCATGCTGGTGACCACGCGGCCGGCCAGTTGCGCCTTTTCGGTCTGTTCCTTGATGGCTTCGCGGGCGTATTGCTGTTCGAAGTTGGTGTGCGCGAACAATTTCAGGGTGGTGATGTTGGTGTAGCCGTCGACAATCCGCCCCATGAGTTTGGAGCGCGCATCGGACGCCACCACCGAGCGATCCTTGACCCGAGGCACGAAGTAACAGAGGGCGCCGATGAAGGCGAAGATCCACGTCAGCAGCGGGATTATCAGGCGCCAATCGGCTTCGGCGAACAGCACCAGCGAACTGATGGCGTAGATCAGCACATGCCACAACGCATCCACGGCCTGCACGGCGGAGTCGCGTAGTGAGTTGCCGGTTTGCATGATGCGTTGGGCGATGCGCCCGGCGAAGTCGTTCTGGAAGAAATTCAGGCTCTGCTTGAGCACGTAGCTGTGGTTCTGCCAGCGGATCATGCTGGTCATGCTGGGACTCAGGGTCTGGTGCACCAGCAGATCATGCAGGCCCACGAATATGGGGCGCAGCACCAGTGCAACCACCACCATCCAGGTCAGTTCGAGGGCGTGATCCTGGAACAGACTGACGTTCGGCGTGCCCTGGGCCAGGTCGATGATGCGGCTCAGGTAGCTGAACAACGCCACCTCGATCAAAGCACCAATAAGGCCGACGATCAGCAGGGCGGCGAAACTCGGCCAGACCTGCTTGAGGTAATAAGTGTAGAAAGGGAAAACCCGGTCCGGCGGAGACGCCGTCGGTGCTTCACGGAAAACATCGATCAGTTTTTCAAAGCGGCGATAAAGCATTGGTTGTTCGCCCGCGAGCGGGCTCTCCTTTTAACGTTTTGAGCGTTGCCGGCAAGCACCGGCAACGGCTCGGACATCCTTGTCCAGCTTAGTCTCAGTCGATGCGCTTGGCCGACTTGATGAACACCGGATCGGCCGGCACGTCGCGCATACCGTTTTTGCTGGTGGTCGGTGCATTGACGATGATATCGACCACATCCATGCCCTTGACCACTTTGGCGAACACGGCGTAACCGGCATCGCGGCCCGGATCAAGGAAGTCGTTGTCCTTGACGTTGATGAAGAACTGGCTGGTGGCCGAGTCAGGATCGGAGGTGCGTGCCATCGACAGCGTGCCGCGTACGTTATGCAGGCCGTTGCTTGCTTCGTTCTTGATCGGGTCCTTGGTTGGCTTCTGCTGCATCGAGGAACTGAAACCACCGCCCTGGACCATGAAACCCGGGATCACCCGGTGGAAAATCGTGTTGTTGTAGAAGCCACTGTCGACGTAAGCAAGGAAGTTCTTGGTACTGATCGGAGCCTTGACCGGGTCCAGTTCGATTTCGATCTGGCCGTTGGTGGTGTCCAGCAGCACATGCGGTGCCTTTTCCGGCGTCGCGGCCATCAGGTTGGCGGCAAACAGGACGGAGCCTGCGGCGAGGGCGATTTTTTTCAGCATGGGTCAATGATCCTGAGTGGTGGTGTCGACTGCGGCCAGAAACTCCAGCAGTGTTTGGTTGAAGTGTTCCGGCTGGTCCAGTGGCGTGGCGTGGCGCGAATCGGCGATCACCACCAGCCGCGCGTCGGGCAGCAGTTTTACGTAGTTTTCCTTCAGCGCCACCGGTGTGTAGTCCCGGTCGGCGCTGACGATGAGGGTTGGACAGGTGACCTTCGAAAGTCGTTCTTGAACCCCCCAGCCGACAATGGCATTGAAGCTGGCGAGATAAGCATGTTTGTCGTTTTTTGCCCAGCGTTCGGCCATTTTTTGTCGCAAGTCGGCCTGCTCGGGCTTCGGGAACAACTTGTCGCCCAGCGCCTTGCCGATGGTGCCCAGGCTAAGGGCGCGCATCAGGCTCCAGCGCTTGAACCACTGCCAGTAGTCATCGCGGCTGCGCAGTTTGACCTCGGGCGCGCTGTTGACGATGCACAGGCTCTTGAGCAGTTGCGGCTGATCCACGCCCAGCTGGAAGCCGATCATGCCGCCCATGGACAGGCCGACATAGTGTGCCGGACCGAGATTGAGGTGCTCGATCAGTGCAATCAGGTCAGCGCTGAATCCGGCAATGCTGTAGCGCTCCCGGGGTTTGTCCGAACGGCCGTGACCGCGCACATCCGGGACGATCACCCGGTAGCGGGTGGCAAGTGTCGGGATCTGTTTTTCCCAGTCCAGCGTGCTGGAACCGAGACCGTGGACCAGCAGCAGCGGTATGCCGTGGCCATATTCCTCATAGTGCAGGTTGCAACCTTCGTGTTCGAAATAGGCCATGCATACACTCCGTGTCAGGCTTGTTCGGGGGCGGCGAACGGTGCGTCCAGTGGTGCGGTGTCAAACGTACGCAGCAGTTCGATGAGAATCTGCGTGGCCGGCCCCAGCGGTTTGTCCTTGTTCGAATACAGGTAGAAGCTCGGGTTACGGCTGCCGCCCTGATCCAACGGTAGCAGCTTGAGCGTGCCTTCCTTGAGTTCCCGTTCTATCAAGTGCCTGGGCAGCCAGGCAAAACCAAGGCCGCTGCTGACGAAGGTCGCGGCGGTGGCCAGGCTGCCGACGGTCCAGCGCTGTTCGGCACCGAGCCAGCCGACATCCCGTGGTTGCTGGCGGCCCGAGTCGCGGATCACCACTTGCATCTGGCTTTCCAGGTCCTGGAAGCTCAGCTCGCGGTTGAGGCGGTGCAGGGGATGCTCCGGGTGGGCGACCGCGACGAACTCGACGTCGCTCAATTCCGCACCCAGGTAACCGGGAATACTGAAACCCGTGATGGCCAGGTCGGCCACGCCTTCGAGCAGGACTTCCTCCACGCCCGACAGCACTTCCTCACGCAGGCGCACCCGGCAGCCGCGGCTTTGCGGCATGAACGCGGTCAAGGCGCGGACGAGGCGGGCGCTTGGGTAAGCGGCATCGACCACCAGGCGCACTTCGGCTTCCCAGCCCTGCTCCATGTGATGGGCCAGGTCTTCGAGTTGACTGGCCTGTTTCACCAGTTGCCGGGAACGGCGCAACAACACCCCGCCGGCTTCGGTCAGCACGGCTTTGCGTCCGTCGATGCGCAGCAACGGCACGCCGAGCTGATCCTGCATGCGGGCCACGGTGTAGCTGACTGACGATTGCGAGCGGTGCAGCGCCTCGGCGGCCTGGGCGAAACCACCGTGATCGACCACGGCCTGCAGCGTTCGCCATTGATCAAGGGTCACGCGGGGCGCTTTCATGTTGAGCTCCTCTTGTCCTAAGCTGGCAGCCCTTATTGGAGGCTGCTGAATGAAAAAATTCTGTTGTGTGCTGCTGGCGCTTCTGCCGCTGACGGCGATGGCTTACCCGATCGATGTGAAAAAAGACCTCAACGGCATGAAGATCGATTACCAGACCTACGACACGGATAGCGACATCGGCTCCATTCAGGTGGCCAACTACGGCGACGTCGATGCGAGCTGCAAGGCCGTTTTCATCAATGGCCCGGAAGCCCCCCGCACTCGCAAGCTCGATGTACCAGCCGGCAAACACAAAAACGCCACGGCCAAATTCAGCCGCAACATCATCAAATTGCGCATCGAGCTGACCTGCACCCCGAAATGACAGCAATCCCCTGTGGGAGCGAGCAAGCCCGCTCCCACAGGGGCATGGTTTGCTTATAAACGAATTTATTGATGGGTTATAGCAGTTATTTGCGCTTTTTCATCGATATGACTCTGTTTAACCTTCACTCCATCGACCTACCGCATTCTCAGATGGAGGCTACATCCCATGTCCCGCGTTCTGATCATCGAAAGCAGTGCCCGTCAGCAAGACTCGGTTTCCCGTCAGCTGACCCAGACCTTCATCAGCCAGTGGAAAGCCGCTCACCCGAATGACCAGATCACCGTCCGGGACCTGGCCTCCAAGCCGGTGCCGCACCTGGACATCAACCTGCTGGGTGGCTGGATGAAACCCGCCGAGCAGCGCAGCGACATCGAACAGGCGTCCCTGGAACGCTCCAACCAGTTGACCGACGAATTGCTCGCCGCCGATGTACTGGTCATGGCCGCGCCCATGTACAACTTTGCGATCCCCAGCACCCTGAAAGCCTGGCTCGACCATGTGCTGCGTGCCGGCGTGACCTTCAAGTACACCGAGACCGGCCCGCAAGGCCTGCTCAGCGGCAAGCGTGCCTATGTGTTGACGGCTCGCGGCGGCATCTATGCCGGCAGCACCGCCGATCACCAGGAACCGTACCTGCGCCAGGTCATGGGCTTCATCGGCATCCACGACGTGACGTTCATCCACGCCGAAGGCATGAACCTGGGCGGTGACTTCCAGGAGAAAGGCCTGAACCAGGCAAACGCCAAGCTCTCGCAAGTGGCCTGACCGGTTAATCGCCAGATAATCGCTGGATGGTCTAGTGACCTGGCGCAACCCTTCAAGCCTGTACGCGCATCGAACCTCCCTTCGCACTGGTTGCTCCTGAGTGCCCTGGCCCGATTGAACGCTTTAGCGAGATCGGGCTTTTTTTTGCCTGTGATTTTATAGACACCCACGCAACCCTGTGGGAACGAGCCTGCTCGCGAAAGCGTCGGCACATCCAGCATCTATGTGTCTGGCGCACCGTCTTCGCGAGCAGGCTCGCTCCCACAGGTTTTGTGTTGGTTTAGCGTTCGCGAGCAGGCTCGCTCCCACAGGTTTTGTGTTGGTTTAGCGTTCGCGATCAGCAGCAAAAACCGCTATCGTCGCCGCCATTCGAAATGAGGCGAGCATGGGCTATCTACTTTTTGTCACGCTGATCCAGGCGTTTTCCTTCAGTTTGATCGGCGAATACCTGGCCGGTCATGTCGACAGTTACTTCGCCGTGTTGGTACGCGTACTGCTGGCAGGGCTGGTGTTCATCCCGCTGACCCGCTGGCGCTCGGTTGAGCCGGCATTCATGCGCGGCATGCTGCTGATCGGCGCGTTGCAGTTTGGCGTGACCTACGTCTGCCTGTACCTGAGCTTTCGCGTACTGACGGTGCCGGAAGTGTTGCTGTTCACTATCCTCACGCCGCTGCACGTGACCCTGATCGAAGATGCGCTCAATCGTCGCTTCAATCCCTGGGCCCTGGTCGCGGCGCTGGTGGCGGTGGCGGGTGCGGCGGTGATTCGCTTTGACCGGATCAACCCGGACTTCTTGATGGGCTTCCTGTTGCTGCAACTGGCCAACTTCACCTATGCCGCTGGCCAGGTGCTCTACAAACACCTGGTCGCACGCCACCCGAGTGATCTGCCGCATTACCGGCGCTTCGGCTACTTCTACCTCGGCGCACTGGCGGTGGTGTTGCCGGCGTTTCTGCTGTTCGGCAAACAGAACTTCCTGCCCGAAGCGCCGCTGCAATGGGGCGTTCTGCTGTTCCTCGGCCTGGTCTCGACCGCTTTGGGGCTTTACTGGTGGAACAAGGGTGCGTGCCTGGTCAACGGCGGGACGCTGGCAGTGATGAACAACCTGCATGTGCCGGTGGGGTTGCTGATCAACCTGCTGATCTGGAACCAGCATGAAGAACTGGGGCGGTTGTTGCTCGGCGGTTCGGTGATTTTGCTGGCGGTGTGGATTAGTCGGTTGGGCATCAGGCCCGTCACGAGACCTGCGTAGGAGCTGGCGCAGCCTGCGATCTTTTGATTTTAAAGATCAAAAGATCACAGCTGCGGCGGATGGGCCAGCAGGCAGAGGCTCTGCCTGTGGGGCGGCTTGACTGGTATTGGCTAGCAGCGAGCGTTGGCGTATTGGTGCGCAATATTCAGATGACATCTATGTGGCCATCATTTGTCTGGTTTTTTTGGTGTTTTAAATGACTTGTAATGCTGATGTGTTTCTCTTGAGGCGTTTATGCTTAATGCTTTTTTTGCTTGTTGTTTTACCGTCTTTCGTGTTGGCTGATGAAACGCATGCAAAACATTGGAGAGATCTAACTGTCAATGATCTTTCTGTCATTCGGCAACTGATAATTACTTCTCATCCAGGCGCTATAGATAGTGATAATGAGTCTTTTGCAGACTGGGTTGAACGGGGCTATTTGGAAGCAAATCAGCTGTCCAAACGTGTCGATTCAAGGAAAGACTCTCAAGCCGTGCTTAATTTTTACATCGCGGGCTTCAAGGATGGACACGTAGGGCTGAATCAACCTAATAAAGGAAAATCTTCCTGGGCAGGTTTCATTTTGGATATGCGAGGTCAGAGTTTCGTTGTAAAGCAGGTCGCTAAAAATTGGCCTATACCGCTACCACCGATAGATTCCGAGGTCATATCGTGTGGTAACAAATCGGTCCGAGAAAAACTAGAGAGTGAAATATCTCCATATGTTGATCGTAGACTTAATTTACAATCCACTTGGTTACATTTGGCTCAGCAGTTAACTGTCGATGATGCCAACTATCCCGTACTGGCGAGAGACTTATCAAAAAGCTGTTTGGTTGCGCTTCCAAATGGAGTAAGACAAAACTTTACATTGTTATGGCAAGAAGACTCCGGGCAATTGGAGGCTTTCATGCGCCAACCTCAACCACCTCAAACGCTCCGGAATTTGGGAGGCGGGCGATATTGGATACATGTATCAAATTTCATGCCGTCAGCAGCCGATAATGCTTCCCTCGATAAAATGCTCGAGGCCATCAAGAGTATCAATGATGCCAAGCTGGTTGTGCTTGATACACGAGGCAATCGCGGCGGTAACAGTTTAGTTGGTGCTAGAATACTTTCTGCACTGTTAGGTTCGCCATGGGCAAAAAGCTTGGACGGGCCATCTCGTGCGTATGCGATGTGGCGAGTTTCTCCTTTTGCACTCTCAACGCTCAATAAAGCTCTAACCGCCATGGGAAGCGACTATGGAAAAGATAGTGAGGCTTATAAATTTGTTTTTGGTTTGACTAATTCGATGGAGCTCGCGCTTCACGAGAAACAGGGCTGGTTACGACAGCCGAACACTTCCTCGATCGATCAAGAGGGTTCGAGAGGATTAAATACGCAAGGTTTTAAAGGTAAGCTTGCACTGGTTACTGACTCATTTTGCGTGAGTGCCTGTCTAGACTTTGCGGACGTCGTTCTTGCAATTCCGGGGGTTGTCCATTTGGGATTATCAACGAGCGGCGATACACTTTATATTGACGTGGGCTCTCAAACATTGCCGAGTGGTGCCCAGTTCTGGCTACCGTTAAAGGTTTGGAGAGACCGAACGCGAGGAAATAATAAAAGTTATGATCCGCAATTTGTTTTTAATGGCGATATAAATGATACAGCGGCAGTTCAAAAGTGGGTTCTTGATCACTTGTGATCGGATCAACGCCATTCCCAGTGCACAAGGTACCGCAGCGGCAACTCAAGTAATTTGCAGCGCCGCAATAGACGCAAACCTTGTGGGCGCGAGCCTGCTCGCGATGACGGAGTGTCAGTCGACTATGATGTTGCCTGATCCACCGCTATCGCGAGCAGGCTCGCTCCTACAAGGAATTGTGTGATCTCGAAAATCACTTCGGCGCCAGTTGCCCCACCAGAAACTCGATAAACGCGCGGGTCTTCTGCGGCACCCGTCGCGCTGACGAATACACCGCGTTGATGGTGATCGCCGGGGCCTGCCAGTCACACAGCACCGGCACCAGTCGCCCGGCCGCCAGCGCATCCTCGACTATGAAGTCGGGCAGCAGGGCGATGCCCATGCCGGCTTCGGCGGCCTGGGCCAGCAAGTCGCCGTTGTTGGCGTGCAGTGGGCCGGTGACATTCACCCGCTGGGTTTCCTTGCCATTGCACAGTTGCAGGCTGACTCCGCTCTGCAGATACCCGTAGTTCAGGCATTGATGGGCGCGCAGATCCTGCGGAGTCTGCGGAACGCCCGCGCGTTCGAGATAAGCCGGGGACGCCACCATGATGCGCGGCGCGGGTGCCAGTTGCCGGGCGATCATCGTCGAGTTGGGCATGCTGGCGATGCGGATGGTTACATCAAATCCACCCCGTACCGGGTCGACCTGCTGGTCGCTGAGCACCAGTTGCAGCTCGATGTTCGGGTGCTGTTCATGAAACAGCGGAATCAATGGCCCCAGCCGCCGAAGACCGAACGACATCGGCGCATTGACCCGCAATACACCGCGTAACTCGCCGATGCCGTCACGGGCGCGTTGCTCGGCCTCGTCCAGTGCCGCCAGCACCTCCCGTGCTGCATCGAAATACTCGGCCCCGGCCTCGGTCAGGTGCAGGCTGCGGGTGGTGCGTTGCAGCAATTGCACGCCGATGGCTTCTTCCAGTGCCTGAATCTGTTTGCTGACTTTCGAGCGCGGCACGTCCATGGCCCGGGCGGCTGCAGCGAAGCCGTTCTCGCCGACCGTGACGACGAAGGCGCGCATGCATTCGATGCGATCCATATTGTCCCTATTTTTGAATCAATGATTCTCGATTTTAGGTAATTGTCCCTTTTATAACCAGCCCCTAAAGTGACATCCAAGCCGACAACAACGCCGCTGAAGGCAAGGTCGACTAACCCCTTACCCATTCGAAGTATCGACATCAAAAGGAACGTGCCATGTCTATTCGTGAACTGCTCAACCCAACCAACTCCGCCCTGATCCTGATCGACCACCAGCCGCAAATGGCTTTCGGCGTGCAGTCCATCGACCGCCAGACCCTGAAGAACAACACCGTGGGCCTGGCCAAGGCGGCGAAGATCTTCAACGTACCGACTATCTACACCTCGGTCGAAACCGAAAGCTTCAGCGGTTACATCTGGCCCGAATTGCTGGCGGTGCACCCGGATCAACAGCCGATCGAGCGCACTTCGATGAACTCCTGGGAAGACAAGGCATTGGTCGACGCGGTGAAAGCCACCGGTCGCAAGAAGCTGATCATTGCTGCGCTGTGGACCGAGGTCTGCCTGACTTTCCCGGCACTGGAAGCCCTGGCCGAAGGCTACGAGGTGTACATCGTCACCGACGCCTCCGGCGGCACCAGCAAGGAAGCCCACGACATGTCGGTGCAACGGATGATTCAGGCCGGCGCGGTGCCGGTGACCTGGCAACAAGTGTTGCTCGAATACCAGCGTGACTGGGCGCAAAAGGATACTTACGAGGCGGTGATGGAACTGGTGCTGGAACACGGCGGCGCGTACGGCATGGGCGTGGATTACGCCTACACCATGGTGCACAAGGCACCGCAGCGGCAGGTGAAGTAATCCATAAATACATCAGTAACGATGCGGTTCATGTGGGAGCGGGCTTGCTCGCGAAAACGGAGTGTCAGTCGACATCAATGTTGAATGACCCACCGCATTCGCGAGCAAGCCCGCTCCCACATTTGTTTTTTGGTGTTACACCCTGCGTTTTTCGGCTTCGGGAATATGGCTCGCGCCCAGTACCGCCGGCAGCAGGCCGGCGCGTAAATCCGATCCGCTCGGCTGCTGATAAAGACTCAACCCAAACTCCGGCAGCACCGCCAGCAGGTAGTCGAAAATATCCCCCTGGATCCGCTCGTAATCGGCCCACGCCGTGGTGCCGGTGAAGCAGTAGATTTCCAGCGGAATACCCTGGGCCGTGGTCTGCATCTGGCGCACCATGCAGGTCATGTTCGGCTGGATCCCCGGGTGACACTTCAGGTAGGCCAGCGCATAGGCGCGGAAAGTGCCGATGTTGGTCATCCGCCGACGGTTGGCCGACATGGCCGCGACGTTGCCCTGGGCTTCGTTCCAGGCCTTGAGTTCAGCCTGTTTGCGGGTCATGTAGTCGGTGAGCAAGTGCACTTGGGACAGCTTCTGCTCTTCGTCGTCACGCAGGAAGCGTACGCCGCTGGCGTCGATGAACAGGCTGCGTTTGATCCGGCGGCCACCGGAAGCCTGCATGCCGCGCCAGTTCTTGAACGACTCGGACATCAGGCGCCAGGTCGGGATCGAGACGATGGTCTTGTCAAAATTCTGCACCTTGACCGTGTGCAAGGTGATGTCCACCACATCGCCGTCGGCTCCAACCTGTGGCATCTCGATCCAGTCGCCGACCCGCAGCATGTCGTTGCTGGTCAACTGCACGCTGGCGACGAACGACAGCAGCGTGTCCTTGTAGACCAACAGAATCACCGCCGACATGGCACCCAGGCCCGACAGCAGCAACAGCGGCGAGCGGTCGATCAGCGTGGCGACGATGATGATCGCGCCAAATATGTACAACACCATTTTCGCCAGTTGCACATAGCCCTTGATCGAGCGGGTGCGGGCGTGCTCGGTGCGGGCGTAGATGTCCAGCAGCGCGTTGAGCAGGGCACTGACCGCCAGCAGCAGAAACAGGAAGGTGAAGGACAGGGCGACGTTGCCGAGGAAATTCAGGCTGGTTTTGCTCAGGTCCGGCACCAGATTGAGACAGAACTGGAGCACCAGCGAAGGCGTGATCTGCGCCAGGCGATGGAACACCTTGTTCTGCAGAAAATCATTGACCCAGTGCAAGGCCGGCTGGCGGCCGAGCATTTTTGCCGCGTGCAGAATGAGGTAACGCGCCACCCGTCCGAGGAACAGCGCAATTGCCAACAGCAGCAACAGCGACAGGCTGGAGTGCACGAGCGGGTGCTGGTCGAGGGCACCCCAAAGGTCCAGGACATTGGTCCAGAGCTGTTTGATATCCATGGTCGAAAACGATTCTTCTGTAAGGCGCGAGAGGGGATTAGAGCATTTAAGACGCTTTGTATTACGTTTCGGGAAAAATCAGGCAACAACAAACCAACTGTTTACCGCCATTTGTATAAAGAAACTCGGCCTGAGCGCTCGAAACCGTTACCCTATGCAGCTGTTTTTTTGCATTTCTTCGAGGTAGCACCCGTGTTTTCCCAATTCGCCCTGCACGAACGCCTGCTCAAAGCCGTGGCCGAGCTGAAATTTGTCGAGCCAACGCCTGTGCAAGCCGCGGCCATCCCGCTGGCGCTCCAGGGGCGTGACCTGCGGGTGACGGCGCAAACCGGTAGCGGCAAAACCGCTGCATTCGTTTTGCCCATCCTCAACCGTCTGATCGGCCCGGCGAAAATCCGTGTCAGCATCAAGACCCTGATCCTGCTGCCGACCCGCGAACTGGCCCAGCAGACCTTGAAAGAAGTTGAACGCTTCTCGCAGTTCACCTTCATCAAGTCCGGCCTGATCACCGGCGGTGAAGACTTCAAGGTCCAGGCCGCGATGCTGCGCAAGGTGCCGGACATCCTGATCGGTACGCCGGGCCGGATGATTGAGCAGTTGAACGCCGGCAACCTCGACTTGAAAGAAGTTGAAGTACTGGTGCTCGACGAAGCCGACCGCATGCTCGACATGGGCTTCGCCGATGACGTTCAGCGTCTGGTGGACGAGTGCACCAACCGTCAGCAGACCATGCTGTTCTCCGCCACCACCGGTGGTTCGGGCCTGCGCGAGATGATCGCCAAAGTCCTGAACAACCCTGAGCACTTGCAGCTCAACGCGGTCAGCCAGCTGAACGAAACCACCCGTCAGCAAATCATCACCGCTGACCACAACCAGCACAAAGAACAGATCGTCAACTGGCTGCTGGCCAACGAGACCTACCAGAAGGCCATCGTCTTCACCAACACCCGGGCCATGGCCGACCGTATCTACGGCCGCCTGGTGGCGCAGGAATACAAGGCGTTCGTGCTGCACGGCGAGAAAGACCAGAAGGATCGCAAACTGGCGATCGACCGCCTGAAGCAGGGCGGCGTGAAAATCCTCGTGGCCACCGACGTCGCCGCTCGCGGTCTGGACGTGGACGGCCTGGACCTGGTGATCAACTTCGACATGCCGCGCAGCGGCGACGAATACGTGCACCGCATCGGTCGTACCGGCCGCGCCGGTAACGACGGCCTGGCCATCTCGCTGATCTGCCACGGCGACTGGAACCTGATGTCGAGCATCGAGCGCTACCTCAAGCAGAGCTTCGAGCGCCGTACCATCAAGGAAGTCAAAGGCACCTACGGCGGACCGAAAAAGGTCAAGGCCTCGGGCAAGGCCGTCGGCGTGAAGAAGAAAAAGACCGACGCCAAGGGCGACAAGAAGAAAACCGCCGCCAAGACCCCGACCAAGCGCAAGAGCGCCAACCGGCCGAAGAGCGACTCCCTGGTCAGCAAGGACGGCATGGCCCCGCTCAAGCGCCGCAAGCCGGAAGCGCCAGCGGCTGAGTAAGTCGTTGTAGACGGCCTGTGAAAAACCCGGACAGTGTCCGGGTTTTTTTTGCCTGGCGTTTATCAGCCTTCGGCTTTCTTCTCGGCGGACTCCAATTCCTTCAAACGCTGGTCAATCAACTGACACTTGTCCGGAAGGTCTTTGGAGGCAGTGCCCAGATCCATTTTCTGCAACTCATCATTCATCTCCTTGGCCTTGGTCGGGTTTTGCTCGGTGAGCCTGGCCACTTCCCGGGCCAGTTGTTCGCGCTTGGCGGTGGCTTCATCGAGGGTGCAGGCCCAGGCGGGCAGGGCGCAGGTGAGGGCAGCGGCGAGAGTGAGCTTCTTCAGCAGTGGTTTCATGGGGGCGGGCCTCAGCTTCGGTCAAGGCGGGTTAACCGGTTGAGCGCTGGCCCCAGAGGAAAGTTCAGTCTGTAATTGTCAGGGCTCCGTCGCGGGCAAGCCCACAGGTTTTGTGAACAACACAGAAACTGTGGGAGCGTGGCTTGCCCGCGAAGGCCGCGCCTCGCTGTCTGGGGCTAACCACCATGACAGCAGCTCGACTTCTCCTGTTTCTCATATTTGTCATGATGTCGCACCCACTCCATGATTTCTTCTTCGTTGCGCCCCTTGGGCGTCAGGTCGAGGTAGTTGTAGGCGCCGACCAGCATGTCCAGGCCCCGGGCATAGGTGGAGTAGGTATGGAAAATTTCGCCGGCGTCATTGCGATAAAACACGCTGAGACCGGGGAGTTCTTCCTCGGAACCGTCGGTTTTTTCGTAGTTGTACGTAGCCTTTCCGGCGGCGACGTCTTCAGCTCGGGCGGTGACGCCAAAGTCGTAGTTGAAATCGCATCCTTCTGACGACACCCAGTCGAATTTCCAGCCCATGCGCCGCTTGAACGCCTGGAATTCGGCGATCGGTGCGTGGGAAACCGCCACCACGGCCACGTCATGGTGGGCAAGGTGTTGGTTGGCGCCGTCGATGTGATCGCTCAGGTACGAGCAACCGGGGCAGCCCTCGTCCCAGCCCTCGGCGAACATGAAGTGGTAGATGACCAACTGGCTGCGCCCCCCGAACAGATCCGCCAGTTTCAGTTCGCCGTTGGGCCCCTGGAAGTGGTAGTCCTTGTCGATTTTCACCCAGGGCAAGGCGCGGCGTTCGGCACTGAGCCTGTCCCTTTCCCTGGTGAAGGCTTTTTCGTGGGCCAGGTGCTGTTTGCGGGCGGCGAGCCATTCTTCCCGCGATACGACGGGATGATTCTGAATATTCATGTTGTTTTCTCCTGCGTGGGGCGGGGAGGTGACTTACACAGCCTAGTCGTTTGGCTTGCATTGATTTCGACATGCCGCCGGTCGGTCGTCTGCAAACGCCCGGCTGAACGGCGGCCGGGTGTACCGGTCACAACCTGTAAGGCCCGTTCAATTGCACGGGCATCAATCGAACGGGTACCGGAGGTTGAATCAGGATGACGACTTACAACTGGGACTTGATTGAGCGCTTGCTGCATGAAGTGCAAAACAGTGCGGGCCACAGCTTCACGCCGCGGCCGTACGCCGAACAGCATGCCGCGCAGAAGGCCGCGGAAGGCGAGCCGATTGAAAATCTTGATCACTTGAAAACGGTGGCTGGAGAGTACGAAAAGCTACTGCTGGTGCGTGGCTATATCGAGCCGCGACCGGAGGACGAGGGTGGCACGGGCGCCAATTATATTTTGACGGCGCGGGGTTCGCGTTTGTTGAGCCTGATCGACAGCAGTATTCCCGGCAATGATCACCCGCGGCAGGTGCTGGACGAGCAGGAGGATGCGCTGGATGAGATGACGTTTGATGAGGTGGCGTCGAAGGCGCAGATTGCCTGAGGTTCTCATGCAATCCTGTGGAAACACTCTGTGGGAGCGAGCTTGCTCGCGATTGCGATGTCACATTCAGTATTGATATTGACTGACACACCGCAATCGCGAGCAGGCTCGCTCCCACATTGGTCTTGCGTTGTCCTCAGCCTTGTTTCGCCGCTTTCAGGCACTTCAAGTCGCTGAAGTCCTTCCTCACACCTTCAATTTTCTTCAGTAATCGTGCTCGTTGGTTCGGCGTGCTGTCAGCCATCAGATCCACGAACAGCGCACGTGCCTGGGCCTCGGTGTTGGCAAAGGCCTGACGATAGGCGGGCGTCCACAAGCTCTCGCGATTGACCAGAAGTGTCTCGATGCGTTGTGGGAACTGCGGACTCTGGCGTTGCGCAACAGCCGCGCTGAACTGCTTTTGCCAATGGACCCGGTTGGCAAGCCACTGGGTGTTCTGCTCGCCCAAGGCGCTAGACCATGTGGCTACCCGCTGTCGCTGGGTGGTGCTCAGTGGCCCGAGCCAGTCGTTCAGACGCTTCTCCATGCGCGCACCGCGTTCTTTGATCTGCTGGTCGAGGGAAGGTTTGAGGTATTGCTCCTGGCGTTTGCGCTGGTCCTTGGCAAAAGCGTCGTTCATTTCGGCGACTTGCTTGTCATCCAGCCTTTGCAGCAACTCGATGGCCGACGGGGTGATTTCCCGCGCGGTCTCGGCGATCGCTTGTTCGGCTTCGTGGGCGCGGGCCTGCAAGGCGGCGTCGGTGACCTGGTTGGTGGCGATCATGGTTTGCAGGCGGTCCAGCCAGTCGAGGTAGCCGGGCAGTTGGGTGGTGCAGTGCCAGCTCAGGTGTTCCTTCAGGCGTTCGTTCAGCCAGCTTTTTTGCTCGCCGTTCATGTCCAGGTAGTCGCTGAGTGTCCACGGGATGATCACATCGAGATTGCGGTAGGCCAGGCCCACGCGGCTGCACGCGCCGAGTGCGAGGGAAACGCTCAGCACAACGACGATATGTTTGAACCAGCGGGACATGGGCGAATCCTTGCGAAAGCCAGTCTTCGGGGTCTGATTCTCATGTGAACCCGGGAGGAGCCCGGCAGTTCAAGCCGATCAATAGAACGCGTGTTCGGCCTTGAGCGTCACCAGCCCGTCGCATTGGTTGTTGTGCCCGGCATAGGCCGAGCAACCGCTGCCGCTCAGGCTGGAGTCACTGTAGATCAGGTCGAGGTCGATGCCCATGAACGGGCGGGACAATTTCAGCGACCAATCGGTAAAACTGCCTACATACCCGCCATCCACCGCCACTGGCGTATTGAATTGGTGAGTGGTGTATTTCAGGCTGACACCGACACCGAACGGTTGATTGCCGCTCAAGTCAGCGAACAGGGTGTTGTTCTGTTTGTCCGGGTCATTGCTGAAGGCGATGCCGAAACGGCTGCCGAGCAAGGTCAGGCCGCCGAACAGTTCCTGGCTGTCAGGGGTGGTGACTTCGGGGTAGCTATAGCGGATCAGGCCCACTTCGTAGCCGAGGGTCTGGTCGAAGGGTTGTTTAAAACCCATGTAGGAGTCGATCTCGAGGTCTTTCCCCGGGCTGATGCCCATGCTGGGCGACCATTGGCCCACGTAGAAACCGCTGTCGTGGCTCAGGTCCAGGCCACCGTGGAACGAGCCGACGGCCGAGGGTTTGACCAGGCCCTGGGCCATGCTGCGGGTGGGGGTGGTGCCGAGCTTGAGGTCGAAGGCACCCAGCTCACGCTGAAAGATTTGTGCGTGGGCTACGGAGCAGGCCAGCAGGCTGGCGAGCAATGCCGATAGATGGAAAGGTTTGAACATGCGTCACTCCATGAACAGCGAGGACAGGCTGGCGGGCCCGCTGAAACGCTTGATCCAGACGTGTGCAAGGATACCGGCGAATGATCGGCAATGAAGGCCGTTCGTCGATTTTCAGAGGATTTGATGGCGTGGCGCAGGGGAGTATCGAGGGTTCCAGTCCAAGCGCTTCGAAGCTCAAAGCGCTTTGGGACCAGGTGACGCGAGGGGATTACTTTTTGCCCAGAGTGATCTGCTTGGACGGGCCGAACGTCTGGCCGCTGACGCCTTTGGCAATTTGCTGGATTTCACCGCCGGACTTGAGGAACGCAGCGATCTGGCTGTTGATCGATTCGCTGGTTTCGACGGCTGGAGCTGGCTTTGCTTTGCTGGTGGATGCTTTTACGCGCATGGCGGCCATTAACCTGTAGAAAATTAACTTGGCCAGGCATCGTACAGGAATTACCTGATAATTGCTTGGCAAATATCCCCTCGGCATATTCGTGATGGCGGGGTAATTAGTCACCGGCGAATATTCGAAATATGCACCTAAGCCGCTGTTTTAACTAAGAACATTGCCTGGAAAAATACCGCGTCATGCTTGCCTGGGCATGGCGTAAATGCCCGGAGCGGCCTGACGAGCGGCCGGGCGCGGGATGAAAACCCGGGAAAATTAAGGGTTTCAGAGGATTTTCTCGCGCCATCGGGCCGGCTGCCGAACGCGGCGCTTAAAACCGGGTAGAATGCCGCCCACGCAATGAGGGTATTGGAAATGGCTTTAGTCGGGCGTTACAACAGTTTGCAAGTGGTTAAACACACTAACTTCGGTTTATATCTGGACGGTGGCGCGGATGGCGAAATCCTTCTGCCTAATCGTTATATTCCAAAAGATATTCCTACCGAAGATGAAGACTGGCTCAACGTTTTTATTTATCTGGACAGCGATGACAAACTCATCGCAACTACTGAAAAACCGAAAGTTCAAGTCGGTGAATTCGCCAGTTTGAAAGTTGTTGAAGTCAACAGCATCGGCGTATTCCTGGACTGGGGGTTGCCGAAAGACCTGTTGCTGCCGTTCTCCGAAGAGAAGCGCCAGATGACGGCGGGCGAGTATGTGGTGGTGCACGTCTACCTGGACAAGCACACCCGTCGCATCACCGCGACCGCGCGCCTGGACCGCTACCTGGACAAGACCCCGGCCAACTACACCGCAGGCCAGGAAGTGGATCTGCTGGTGGCCGAAGCCACGGACATGGGCTTCAAGGCCATCATCAACAACAAGCATTGGGGCCTGATCCACAAGAACGAAATCTTCAAGTTCATGCGCGCCGGTAAAGAAGAAAAGGGCTTTATCAAGGAAGTTCGCGCCGACGGCAAGATCAGCCTGAGCCTGCAACCGGTCGGCCAGGAAGCGGCCACCAGCCTGAACTCGAAGATCCTCGCCAAGTTGCGCGAAAACAACGGCAGCCTGGCGGTGAGCGACAAGAGCGATCCGGCGTTGATCAGCAGCCTGTTCGGTGTCAGCAAGGGCAACTTCAAGAAGGCCATCGGTGCGTTGTACAAGAATGGCCAGATTGTCATTCATGCCGATCGCATCGAACTCAGTTGATGCGCTGACAATACAGGGAGCCAGGATGGCGCAAGCAGAGAAGTAGAGGTCTCTGGCGGGCGGCATTTTCTGGCTTTCTGGTTAATAATCGACAACATGATTTTTCACCCCGGTGATTTCTTTTCAACGAGAAGGCCGGGGTTTTGCTTTTTTTCTGCCGAGTCTTTGTCATGGATTGTGTCTTCGAGGTGTTCCGGTGAGCGCCACCCGGCGCAGCGCCGACGGGTTTGCCCTGCAAGTGATGGTCGGGTTGTGCCTGGTCTGGGGCGTGCAGCAGGTGATGATCAAGTGGGCGGCGGCCGATATTGCGCCGGTGATGCAGGCGGCCGGACGTTCCGGTATGTCGGCGTTGCTGGTCGGGCTGCTGATCTGCTGGAAGGGCGGCTGGAACCAGGTGGGTGCGACCTGGCGCGGCGGTCTGCTGGCCGGTGCCCTGTTCGGCCTGGAATTCTTCTTCATTTCCGAAGGCCTGCAACTGACCACGGCGGCGCACATGTCGGTGTTCCTCTATACGGCGCCGATCTTCACCGCATTGGGGGTGCACTGGTTGCTGCCCAGTGAGCGATTGCGGCCGTTGCAATGGCTGGGGATTGTCCTGGCCTTTATCGGGATTGCCATTGCATTTGCCGGCGGGGTGTCCTGGGACAACCTTGATTACCGCATGTTGATGGGCGATGCCCTGGGTGTGCTGGCGGGTGCCGCTTGGGGCGCGACCACGGTGGTGGTGCGCGCCTCGCGCCTGTCGGAAGCGCCGGTGACCCTGACGCTGTTCTATCAGTTGATTGTCGGCTTCTTCGGCCTGTTGTTGATTGCGCTGCTCAGCGGCCAGATCAGCCATGTCAGCCTGACCAGCGTGGCGGTGGCCAGTGTGCTGTTTCAGGGCGTGGTCGTGTCGTTCTTCAGTTACCTGATCTGGTTCTGGCTGCTGCGCCGTTACCTGGCGGCCAACCTCGCGGTGTTTTCGTTCATGACGCCATTGTTTGGCGTCACCTTCGGTGTGGTGCTGCTCGGCGAGGAACTGAGCCTGAACTTCGTCATCGGTGCCGTGCTGGTATTGGCGGGCATCACCTTTGTCAGCGCCGAGCAGTGGTTGCGCCGTCGTTTGCGCAAAGCCCTCGGGCAGCACTGACCGGCGCGAGCAACAGGCCGCCAGCGATCAACAAGCCGCAGCCGGCGACCACCAGTGCCGGCTGCAAACCGCCACTGAAATGACTGCTCAGCGCCGCCAGCAATGGCCCGCTGAGCTGGCCCACGGCAAAGCAGGCTGTCAGCAGGCCGGCATTGCGCTGGGTAGTGTGGGGCGCCAGTTCCCGGGAGCGTTGCATCACCAGTTGCATGCAGGCCAGGAACGGCGTGCCGCACAGGATCACGCCCAATGCCAGACCTGGACCGTTGCCCAGCAGGCAGGCGAACACACCAGCGGCTTGCAGCCATAACGTCGCCATCAACCAGTGACCCGTGGCACCGGGTTTTTGCCGCCGCAGACTCACCAGCACCACGCCGGTTGCCGCCGCCAGGCCAAAGCACGGCCAGAACAGGTCGGCCTGCCATTGGCCATGGAATTGCGCGTTGGCCATTTGCGACAAAAAGGTCGCCGGAATGATGTAGCCCAATCCGTACAAGGCATAGATCCAGCCCAGTCGACCGATGCCTTGATTGCCCGAGGCGCTGGCGCTGGGTGCAGCCGTCGCGGTGACACCCGGTTGTGGCAGGAACGGCAGGGTCCCCAGCAGCATCGCCAGCCCTGCGGCGGCGTACACCAGCCACAAGGTGGCGGAAGTCTGGCCCAGCATATTCGAGCCCAGGGCCAACAGACCTGTCAGAAAAATCCCCAAACCCGGTCCGGCGAAGACCAGGGCACCGAGCCGAGGACGACCGGCTGCTGCCGCGAGTGGCTGGCTCAGGGCGGTAATCATCACCAGCACCCAGGCGCTGGCCACGCCGGTGCCGAATCGCAGCAGCAGGTGCGACCAGAAACCATTGGCCCAGAACGACGCCAGGGTCAGCAGCACGCAGAGCCACAATCCACCGAGCAAGCGCCGGCGCACTTGCGCGGGACGCCGGGAAAACATCGCGTCCACCGCGCCGATGAAATACCCGAGGTAGTTGGCGGCGGCAATCAGCCCGGCGGCGGTCAGGTCGATCTGGCCTTCGCTGAGCAGGTGCGGCAGTTGCGGTGTCAGGGCAAAACGGCCGATGCCCATGGCCATCATCAGGGCAACGAAACTGGCAGATAAGCGGATCAGGGGAGACATGGTCTGGATTCCGTCTGGAGGATCAATGACCGTCAGGCTAGGACTGATTGACTTTCTTTAAAAATGAATAATAGTGAGTAACTTGTTCTTTTTCGGAGAATATCGTGGAGTTCAGCCAATTGCGCATCTTCCAGGCGGTGGCGGAGGAGGGGTCCATAACCCGTGCCGCCGAACGTCTGCATCGAGTGCCCTCGAACCTGTCGACCCGGCTCAAACAGCTGGAAGAGCAACTGGGCGTCGAACTGTTCCTGCGCGAACGTCAGCGCTTGCAGTTGTCGCCTGCGGGAAAAGTCCTGCTGGACTACACCGCCAAACTGTTTGCTTTGCACGATGAAGCCAGCGCGGCAGTGCAGGGCGGGCAACCGGCGGGCGACTTTGTGCTCGGCACCATGTACAGCACGGCGGCGATTCACCTTCCGGGGCTGTTGGCGCACTACCACCGTTTGTATCCGACGGTGAACCTGCAAGTGCAATCCGGCCCCAGCGGTGAATTGCTCGAAGGCCTGCTCACCGGTCGGCTCGATGCGGCGCTGGTGGATGGCCCCCTGGAACTGGCCGGGCTCGACGGGGTGCCCTTGTGCGACGAGCGCCTGGTGCTGATTAGCGAGGCCGACCATCCACCCGTGCGCAGCGCGCTGGATGTGCAAGGTCGCTCGGTGTTCACCTTTCGCCAGGGCTGCTCCTACCGCATGCGACTGGAAGCCTGGTTCGCCCATAACCACGCGGCCATGGGCCGGGCGATGGAGATCGAGTCCTATCCGGGGATGCTGGCATGTGTGATTGCCGGTTCAGGTGTGGCGCTGATGTCGGAGTCGATGCTCGCCAGTCTGCCGGGTCGTGAGAGTGTGGCCGTGCATCCGTTGGCCGAGCCGTTCGCCAGTGCTACCACCTGGCTGATGTGGCGCAAGGGCATGGTCGGGGCCAACCTGAATGCCTGGATCGAGCAGCAACAGGTGGTTTTTCCACCGGCACGGGTGCGGGCACGGGAAATTGCCTGAACACAGGCTGATTGTGATGGATTCAGTAACAGATCATTGTGACTTTGCGCGAGCATTGCGTAGGACTTCGGACTATTATCTGTACGAAGGGGCTACAGAACTTTGGCCGCTCGGCACTACCCTGAAGGGGGCACCATGAAAGAGAAAATCCAAAACTGGCTGCATGACCTGGGCGTGGCTCTCGGTTTGATCGAACCGCCTCTGCAACCTGTGCCTGTTCGTACTGACGACGAACAGCGTCGGCGCCAGCAGCGACGCCGGTAATGGCAGATATCATCTGACAGGTGAAAGGTTTCCCGTGGCGAGGGAGCAAGCTCCCTTGCCGCTTCGTGTACGTTTGATCAACAGCCTTAGTACCGCCCGATCTCCAGCAAGAACCGGCTCAAATCATTCGCCGTCCTGGCGGTCTTGAGCATCCGGTCTTCCTCCGCGGTAAACGCCGTGACATCCAGTTCATCTTCCAGATGGAAGATCAGCTCTTCGATATCTTTTTTATCCAATCCCAACTGCGCCAGGCTGGCGTTGTCGTCGAAGTCATCCCGACCTTCCAGCAGGCGGCTGATGTAGCGATGTACGACAGCACGAAGGGCGGCTTCTTTCATGATCGTTCTTCGAGGAGGTGGGGGGTAGTTCTCTCTGCCGGTGCAGATCCTGCCGTTGAGTACAGCAGGCTTTAGCCGTGTGAGCGCTGCCACTCGTCAATCATGTTGCGCAAGTGCTCCCCGGAAAAACTGCCGAAATGCCCGCCATGCACCGTGCGGATCGACAGCTCACGCAAGCGTTGCAGGCTGCGGGCGTAGTCATCGAGGTTGGAGTGGTAGGCGTTTTCGATCAGCGGGCCGTCGTAGATGATGTCGCCGCTGAACAAGGTCTCGGTGGCGGCTTCGTACAGGCAGATGCCGCCCGGTGAGTGTCCCGGTGTGTGCACGACCTGCAACACCCGATTGCCCAGGTCCAGCACATCTCCGTCTTCGACAAACCCCGTGGCCGGTGCGGCCTTGACCCGGTATTCGGCGTAGCACAGCGGGCAATCGGGGTGCGCCTCGAACATGTCGTCGCCGACGAAGGCTTTGCTCAGGTCATTGTTGCCATCGGGTGCGGCGAGAATGTCCGCCTCGGCCGGGTGCACCAGCCGTTCAGCAAATTCGTGATGGCCGGCGATGTGATCGAAATGGCAGTGGCTGGCCACGGCCACCAGCGGCCGTTCGGTGATCCACGGCAGCTGTTCGCGCAGGCTGACCAGGCCCGAGCCGCTGTCCAGCAGCAGGTCTTTGTCGCGGCCCTGGATGTGCCAGAGGTTGCAGCGGTAGAAGGGGCGGATGTACGGCTCGTGAATCAGGCGGATGCCGTCACTGAGTGGTTTCACCTCGAACCACTGGTTGCGAGAAACAATCTTCATGAAATGTTTTCTCCAGACGAAAAAAAACGAGTGTGGCAACCGACGCCACACTCGTCGAAGAAAGCATCAAGTCGTTATGTTCAGCTTAGGCCGCGCTGGCCACAGTCACCGGGCGACGGGACAGCAGGCTGACCAGCACGAAGCTCACCAGGCTTACACCGAGGCTGAAGTAGATCGGCGAGTTGGCATCCATTCCGTCCTTGAACATGAATATCAGGGCGGTAATAAAGCCCAATGCCATGGCGGCGATTGCACCGGCCGTGGTGGCGCGTTTCCAGAAGATCGCACCCATCAGCGGGATCAGCATGCCTCCTACCAGCAGGTTGTAGGCCAGGGTCAGCGCGCTGATGACGTCATTCACCACCAATGCGATGCCCAGCACGACAATGCCGGTCAGCAGGGTGAACAAGCGGTTGGTAGCAATGTTCGACTCTTTACCACCGCGCAGCTTTGGCAGCAGGTCTTCGGTCAAGGTGGTGGACGCAGCCAGCAAGCCGGCGCTGGCGGTGGACATCATGGCCGCCAGGGCCGCAGCGATCACCAGGCCACGGATGCCGTCCGGCAGCGAGACTTTGACGATAGCGGCGAAGGCGTTGTTGACGTTGTCCAGGTCCGGGATCAGCACGTGTGCAGCCATACCGATCAGTGCGCAAACCAGGCCGTAGATGATGCAGTAGATGCCTGCCGAAGTACCGGCGTACTTCGCCACTTTTTCGCTCTTGGCGGTGAACACCCGTTGCCAGATGTCCTGACCGATCAGGATGCCGAAGAAGTAGATCATGAAGTAGGTGATGATGGTGTCCCAGCCAATGCTGGTGAAGCTGAAGCTTGCAGCCGGCAGTTGGGCAACCAGTTGATCCCAGCCACCAACACGGAACAGGCAGATCGGCAGAAGCAGGAACATCAGGCCGACGGTCTGGATACCGAACTGCACAATATCGGTCAGGGTCAACGACCACATGCCGCCGATGGTCGAGTAGATTACGACGATACCGCCACCCACCAGTACAGAGACCCAGAATGGCAGGTCGAACAGTACTTGCAGTACGGTGCCAATGGCCAGGATTGAAACCACGCCGATCATCAGGGCGTAGGCCAGCATGATAGTCGCGCTGGCGGTGCGGGCCATTGGGTTATAGCGTTTTTCCAGCACCTGGGTGACGGTGAACACTTTCAGTTTCAGCAAAGGTTTGGCGAGGAACAGGTTCAGCGCGATGATCCCGCAACCCAGTGCGGCGCAGAGCCAGAAACCGGAGATGCCGTGCACGTAGCCCAGACGCACGGTGCCCACGGTGGACGCACCGCCGAGGACGGTGGCGGCCATAGTGCCCATGTACAGGCTCGGGCCGAGGTTACGACCGGCGACCAGGTAGTCCTCGTGGGTCTTGGCCTTGCGCATGCCGTAGTAGCCGAGTATCAGCATCGCGGCGGCGTAGATGAGTACGACGAATAAATCCAAAGCCATTATGACGTGTCTCCGATTGTCTTTTTTATGTGAGGCTGAAAATCAATCCCTTGTGGGAGCGGGCTTGCTCGCGAAAGCGATCGGTCAGTCACATTAATGTTGAATGTGCCGCCTTCTTCGCGAGCAAGCCCGCTCCCACAGGGGGAACGCGTTGAATCAGGCGGCTTGACGCATCGCCGGTTTAGCGAGCGAATCCGTGCTCTTGCTGCGAGGGTCGTTCGGACCGAACACTGCACTCGATTCCGGGAACAGGCCCAGCAGTGCCAGGTACACCAGCGAGGCCAGGCCCAGGGTCACCGGCAGGCTGATGTCGATACCACCGGCCATTTCGCCCAGCGGCCCGACAAACTGACCCGGCAGGTTCACGAAGCACAGGCCGACGGCCGCGCTCGGGATCCAGGCACCCAGGCCACGCCAGTTCCAGCCGTGGGTGAACCAGTAGCGGCCACCTTTCTCGCCGCGGGTGAATACTTGCAGGTCATCCGGGCAGTAGAAGCCGCGACGCACCAGCAGGCCGATGATCATGATCACCATCCACGGGGTGGTGCAGGTGATGATCAGCACCGCGAAGGTCGACACGCTCTGCACCAGGTTGGCCGCGAAGCGCCCGATGAAGATGAAGGCAATCGACATCACACCGATCAGCAGCGTGGCCTTGACCCGCGACAGCACCCGAGGGAACACGCTGGACATGTCCAGGCCGGTGCCGTAGAGCGAGGTGGTGCCGGTGGACATGCCGCCGATGACCGCGATCAGGCACACCGGCAGGAAGAACCAGCTCGGCGATACCGCCAGCAGGCCGCCGACATAGTTGTTGGCTGCGATGTAGTCCGGTGCCTTGACCGCAACGATGGTGGCGGTGACGAGGCCGAACAGGAACGGAATCAGCGTGGCGAGTTGCGCGGCGATCACCGACGCCATGATCCGGCCTTTGGGCGTATCACGCGGGATGTAGCGCGACCAGTCACCGAGGAACGCACCGAAGGAGATCGGGTTGCTCATGGCGACCAATGCTGCCCCGATGAACGCAGCCCAGAAACCGGCCTGGCCCATGGCGACGGTGCCGGCGTACTGGCTGTCGAATGCAGGGGCGAAAGCGAAAACCCCCAGCAGGAACAGCAGACTGGCCGCCCACACCGCAATGCGGTTGACCCACAGCATGAAGCGGAAGCCATAGATGCACACGGTCAATACCAGCAGCGCGAACAGACCGTAGGCCAGGCCCAGGGTCAGATCGGTTTCCGGCAGATCGATCAGGCGTTTGGCACCGCCCACCAACGCATCGCCCGAACTCCAGACGGAGAGCGAGAAGAACGCGATAGCGGTCAACAGCGACAGGAACGAACCGACGATTCGCCCGTGCACGCCGAAGTGCGCACCGGAAGAAACGGCGTTGTTGGTGCCGTTGATAGGTCCGAACAGGCCCATCGGCGCCAGGATCAGCGAGCCGAGTACCACGCCCAGCACAATCGCCCAGACGCCAGCCTGAAAGGACAGGCCGAACAGCACCGGGAAACTGCCGAGCACGGCGGTGGCAAAGGTGTTGGCGCCGCCGAAGATCAGGCGAAACAGATCGCTGGGCTTGGCGTCACGCTCATTGTCCGGGATCTGTTCGACCCCGTTTGTTTCGATGCTGCTAAGGCTTTTTTCATTGTTTTTGTTATTCATGATCAGCTCCGATCATAAAGGCGCGCTCATCGTGTGTGAGCGTCACCTGTGTTGGCTAAGGGGATGGCAGCCCTTCCGGCATCGCGGACAAATGTTCGTGGCAGGCCAGCCATAGGCCTTGTTGTTCTTGGCCAGACGCTTGTTTCTTGAAAACAATCGTCTCGCGCTCCTGGCTGAAGTGTTGCTCCCCTTGCATGCGCAACTCGGTGGCTACGTCATGGATGAAAATCGCCACGTCACCCTGCAGGCTGACGAAAGCGTTGCTTGAGGTGCACGAGAGCACCTCGAAGCCATCCTCGCAGCGCCAGCCGTCCCACATCGCCTGATAGGCGTCGCGCGACAGCAGGGGCTGTTCGAGGGTGTAGAAGACGAAACTAGCGTCGGCGCTGAACGCGCTGAAGTAGGCTTCGCGATCGTTACGGGCGAACGCCGACACCAGATCGGCGGCGGCTTTCAAGACCTGATCATGTTCGTTCATGACCGATCCTCAGCGGTGGACTACGCCAGGCAGTACGCAGAGCATTTCGTACAGCAGGTTGGCGGCCAGCAGCGAGGTGTTGCCGGTGGTGTCGTAAGCGGGCGAGACTTCTACCAGATCGCAACCGACCAGGTCGAGGCCTTGGCAGCCACGAACGATCTCGATCGCCTGAATGGTCGTCAGACCGCCGATTTCCGGGGTGCCGGTGCCAGGTGCCCAGGCCGGGTCGATACCGTCGATGTCGAAGCTCAGGTATACCGGGCCGCCGCCGACCTTCTCGCGGACTTCAGCCATCAAAGGCTCTAGTGACTTGTGCCAGCACTCTTCGGCCTGAACCACACGGAAGCCCTGGTTGCGGCTCCAGTTGAAGTCGTCAGCGGTGTAGCCCTGGGCACGCAGGCCGATCTGCACGACACGGTCCGGGTCCAGCAGGCCTTCTTCAACGGCGCGGCGGAAGGTGGTGCCGTGGGCGATCTTCTCGCCGAACATGTGATCGTTCACATCGGCGTGGGCGTCGATGTGCACCAGACCGACCTTGCCGTGCTTTTTATGGATGGCACGCAGGATCGGCAGGGTGATGGTGTGGTCGCCGCCCAGGGTCAGGGGGATCACATCGTGTTCGAGGATGTTGTCGTAGGACTCTTCGATGATCCGCACGGCATCCAGCAGGTTGAAGGTGTTGATCGCGATGTCGCCGATGTCGGCAACCGACAGCGAGTCGAACGGCGCAGCGCCGGTCGCCATGTTGTACGGGCGGATCATCACCGATTCCGCGCGGATTTCGCGAGGTCCGAAACGGGTGCCGGGACGCAGGGAAGTACCGATGTCCAGCGGCACGCCTACGAAGGCAGCGTCCAGGCCGGCAGCGGTATTCAAATGGGGGAGTCGCATCATGGTGGCGATGCCGCCGAAGCGCGGCATTTCGTTGCCGCCCAGTGGTTGGTGAAGAATCTTGTCCACGGGTAGGGCCTCATCGTCGTTGTTTTATTTATTGGATTGCGCCGTTCACGGGAGTACGGGCGAACCTTGTGGCGCCGATTCTGCGAAATGTAGTGGCCGGGAAGAATCGCTACGGGCAAATACTTAGTTCAGATTTTTCTAAACTAATGACTGGGACAGCGATAGACTTCGCTCCATGCGCAGAACCACTGATGCCTTTCAGTCAAAGGGTGAGCACTGCAATCATTGTGGGAGCGGGCTTGCTCGCGAAGGCGTCGGGTCAATCGGCATTGATGTCAATAGACACACCGCTTTCGCGAGCAAGCCCGCTCCCACAGGGATTGTGTTTCCACAGCAGTACTTTGCGCTTCCTTTCGATCGGAGTCCCCATGGCCAACGCTTTACCCGACCTGAAACTATTGCGCATCTTCGTCAGCGTGGTGCGCCATCAGGGGTTCGCCAACGCCCAGCAGGAGCTCAATCTCTCGACGTCGGCCATCAGCACCTACATGAGCCAGCTCGAAGCAGCCCTCGGCCTGGTGTTGTGCCATCGCGGCCGTGGCGGGTTCAGCCTGACCAGCAAGGGCGAGCTGTTCCATCAGGAAACCCTGCGTCTGTTGGGCGAACTCGAAGGCTTCGAGCAGTACGCCGCCGCCCTCAAGGGCGAGTTGCGCGGTACGTTGAACCTGGGGGTGATCGATTCCACCGTCAGCGACAAGGCCCTGCCGTTCGCGGAGGCCATCGGCGCCTACAGCCAGGAACACCCGGCCGTGCACTTGCACCTTTCGGTGATGAGCCCTTACGAATTGCAACTCGGGGTGCAGGACAACCGTCTCGACCTGGCCATCGGCGCGTTTTCCACGCGCATGAGCGGCCTGGTATACATGCCGCTGTACCGTGAACAACACTGGTTGTATTGCAGCACGCGGCATCCGCTGTTCAACGAGCGGCGCATTCCCGAGCAAGTCATCACCCAGCAGCGCATGGTTGGTCGTGGCTACTGGAGCCAGGCTGAACTGGCGCGCCACGGTTTCAAGCACAGTGCCGCGACGGTAGAAAGTATGGAAGCCCAGTTGATCCTGGTGCTGTCCGGCGCCTACATCGGTTATTTGCCGGAGCACTACGCCCAGGCCTGGGCCGACAAGGGTGACTTGCGGGTGTTGCTGCCGGCGACCTTCGGTTATCAGGCGCCGTTCTCGATGATCGTGCGCCGGGGCCGTAGCCGCGAGCCGCTGATCCAGACTTTCCGTGATCTGCTCAAAGCACAACTGAATCAGGCGTAAAGACGATGTCCAGAATTCAATGTCCGCGCTGCCTGCGCCCGCAAAGCCACTGCCTGTGCCCGTTGATCCCGAGCCTCGACAGCCGCACCCGGGTACTGTTGTTGCAGCATCCGAGCGAAGTGAATCATGCGTTGAACACCGCGCGTCTGGCGGCGCTTGGGTTGAAGAATGCCGATTTGATCGTCGGCGAGGTATTCGAGGATTTGCCGGCGCTGTTGAATCAGCCGGGGTATCGGGCGCGGTTGCTGTTTCCCGGCGAAAATGCCCAGCCGATGCAGGCTTGTGCCGCGACAGACGAACCCTTGTTGCTGGTGGTCCCCGACGGCACCTGGCGCAAGGCGCGCAAGATGTTGCACCTCAATCCGCTGCTGGCGGCGCTGCCGAGGGTGACACTGGCCGAGGGTGGTGTGTCCCGTTATCGGCTGCGCAAGGCGCCGGGGCCGGGAGCGTTGTCGACGGTGGAGGCGATTGTGCAGGCGCTGGAAACCCTCGAAGCGCCGGCGACGTTTGCGCCGTTGCTGAAGCCGTTCGAGGCGTTGATCGAGGGGCAGATTGCGGCGATGGGGGAGGAGGTTTACCAGCGTAACCATGCCGACAGGTGATCGTTGTATGTGCCGGCCTCTTCGCGGGCAAGCCCGCTCCCACAGGTTCAGTGGCGTTCGCAGATTTTGTGTACACAACGGACACTGTGGGAGCGGGCTTGCCCGCGAAGAGGCCGGTTCAGTCACTGCAATCCTCGAAGAATGACTACCTTTCCCGCATCGCCTCGGTCCGCGCTTTCAACACCGGTTTAAGCAAGTAATCCAGTACCGTTTTCTCCCCGGTAATAATGTCCACCGTCGCCACCATCCCCGGGATGATCAGCAGCGGCTTCACATCCCCGCCCAAATGGTTTTTGTCGGTACGCACCTGTATCAGATAGAAGCTGTTGCCTTTGTCGTCGGTGATGGTGTCGGCGCCGATCAGTTCCAGTTTGGCGCTCAGGCCGCCGTAGATGGTGTAGTCGTAGGCACTGAACTTGACCATGGCTTTCTGGCCCGGATGCAGGAATGCAACGTCCTGCGGGCGGACCTTGGCTTCGATCAGCAGGTTGTCTTCCAGCGGCACGATTTCCACCATGTCACTGCCGGGCTGGACCACGCCGCCGATGGTGTTGACCTTCAACACCTTGATGATGCCGTGCACCGGCGATACCACGGTGGTGCGGGTCACGCGGTCGTCGATGGCGATGCTAGAGGCCGTGATTTTCGACAGGTCGGTGCGTTTCTCGTTCAGCTCTTTGGCGGCTTCCGAGCGGAAGGTCTGTTCCGATTCATCAATCTTGCTTTTGATCTCGTTGATCGCCGATTCCGCCCGTGGAATCGCCAGGGTGGTGGCGTTCAATGAGCCGCGAATCTCCACTGCGCTGCGTTTGAGCCGCAGGATTTCCACCGGTGATACCGCACCCGTGCCCACCAGCGGCGTGGACATGTTCATTTCCTGTTGCAGCAACGCCAGGCTGGAGCTGAACTGCCCCTGTTTCGAACGGAACTCTGCCAACTCCTGGGTTTTTTGCCGAAGTTGCTCGGTCAGGGTGCGCTGCTCGCTGGCCAGGCGCCGTTGCCGTTGCTCGTACAGCGAGCGCTCGTCTTCGGCCACTTGCGGGGCCTTGGCGATCACTTCTTCCGACAGCTTGAACGGCCGGCCTTCGGCTTCGGCCGAAAGCCGTTCGACCTGCGCGGTCAAGGCATAGCGATCGGCTTCGCTTTCACCCTTGTTCGACAGGTAGCGGGTGTCATCCAGGCGCAGCAAGGTGTCGCCCTTGTTCACCATTTGTCCTTCACGGACGAAAATTTCAGTGACGATGCCGCCCTCCAGGTTCTGGATCACCTGGACCTTGCTCGACGGAATCGCCTTGCCTTCGCCCGTGGTCACTTCCTGCAACACGGCGAACTTGGCCCAGAGCAGTGCGCTGACCACCAGCGCGGCGGCCAGCCACACGGTGATTCGCGACCAGCGCGGTGAGTCCTGCAAGGAGGCGCCGGCTGTTTCCGGCATGAACTCGGTTTCGGCACTTTTGTTGAAACTGTCGAAGTAGCCACGGGATCCTTGATCGGCAGACATGGACGACTCCTAGACGGCCGCAGAGCCGACACGGCCCTTGCGCAGTGCATCGATGACCGCCTCTTTCGGACCGTCGGCGACGATCCGCCCGTTGTCCAGCACCACCAACCGGTCCACCAGACTCAGCATCGAGGTGCGGTGGGTCACCAACAGGATGGTTTTGCCCTGGACCCAGCCGTGAAGTTTTTGCCGCAGGACGTCTTCGCTGCTGTTGTCCATGGCGCTGGTGGGCTCGTCGAGCAGCATGATCGGCGGGTCGAGCAACATCGCCCGGGCCATCAATACGGCCTGGCGCTGGCCGCCGGACAACAGTTGCCCACGTTCGCCCACGGGCCGGTCGAAGCCTTGCGGGTGTTGCCGGGCCAGTTCGGTGACCCCGGTCATTTCTGCCACTTCGAGCATGCGTGCGTCACTGATATAGCGCGCGCCGAGGGTCAGGTTGTCGCGCAGGCTGCCGGCCAGCAGCGGCAGGTCGTGGGCGACGTAGCCGATTTGATGGCGCAGGTCGGCGACGTCCAGTTGCCGCAGGTCCAGGCCATCGAGCAGCAGCTGGCCTTCATCCGGTTCATAGAACCCCATCACCAGCCGCGCCAGGGTGCTTTTGCCTGAGCCGCTGCGGCCGATGATGCCGATCCGCTCACCGGGTTTCACACTGAAGCTGGCATTGGCCAGGGCGGGAGAACTCTGGCCGTTGTAGTGGAAGGTCACGTTGACAACATCCAGCGCGCCCTGCAGTTGGGTGCGCTCCAGCGGCCGTTGTCTGGCATCGCGCTCCTGGGGCAGGCCCATCAACGCGTCGGTGCTTTTCATGGTCAGTTGCGCTTGCTGGTAGCGGGTGATCAGGCCGGCGATCTGTCCCAGTGGCGCCAGCACCCGACTGCAGAGCATGTAGCTGGCCACCAGCGCGCCGACGCTGAGGTTGCCGGCGATGATGCTGTAGACCCCGGCGACGATGGTTGCCATGCCGGACAGTTGCTGGATGAACAGCGTGCCGTTGGTGGCCAGGGCCGAGAGGTTGCGAGCGTGGCTGTCGAGGCGGGTGAGGGCGCCGTGGGTGCTTTCCCATTTGTGCTGGCGTTCGCTTTCGGCGCTGCAGGCCTTGAGGGTCTCCAGGCCGCTGAGGGTTTCGATCAACAGTGCCTGGCGTTCGGCACCGAGGCTGAGGCTCTTTTGCACGGTGTCGCGCAGGCGCACCTGGATCACCATGGCGAAGATGATGGTGATGGGAAACGCCAGTACCGGGATCACCACCAGCCAGCCACCGAGCAGGCCGATCACCAGCAGCATCAGCAGGCAGAAGGGCAAGTCGATCAGGCTGGTGAGGGTCACGGCGGTGAGAAACTCCCGCAGGCCCTGGAAGTCATGAATGCTTTGGGCAAAGCCACCGATGGTCGCCGGTCGTGCTTTCATCGCCATGCCGGTGATGCGCTCGAACAGGGTGGCCGACAGGATCACATCGGTTTTCTTGCCGGCGGTATCCAGCAAGTGCGCACGCACGACCCGCAGCACCAGTTCGAAAACGGTGCCGATCAGCAGACCGATCGCCAGCACCCACAAGGTTGAGGTGGCTTGGTTCGGCACCACGCGGTCGTAGGTCTGCATCACGAACAGCGGCACCATCAGCCCCAGCAGGTTGATCAGGAAACTCGCCAGGATCGCATCGCTGTAGAGCCATTTCGACAGCTTCAGCGTATCGCGAAACCAGGCCTGGACCCGAGGCACCAGCGGTGAGCGCAAGTCTTCGAGTTCGTGGCGTGGCCGGGCAAACAACGCCTGGCCACTGTAGTGTTCGGCCAGCTCCTCAGGGCTGAGCCATTGTTCGCCGCCGTCGGCTTCACTGGGCAGGATCAGCACCTTGCCGTCCTCACCATAACGGCGCAGGACCGCCGTGCGGCCGTTGTTGAGCAACAGCAGGACGGGCAGGTTGAGCGCGGAGATGTCTTTGAGGTCACGGCGCAGCAAACGCGCCTGCAAACCGGCCCGGGCCGCTGCACGGGGCAGCAGGTCCAGGCTCAGGCGTTGGTGTGCCATGGGCAGCCCGGCACTCAGGCTGGCGCGGCTGACCACCGCGCCGTGGAGTTTGCAGAGGATCAACAGACCGTCCAGAAGCGGGTCATCGAAGCTCAGGCGCGGATCGACACCGGTGTTGCCGGGTTCCATGCTGGTCATTGAACCCTCCCGGGCCCTACTTCATTTCAGGCAGACGAGCTTCGTTTTTCACTTCGGTCTGGGCGATCGCGTCGGCGGGCAGTACGACTCGTTGTTTGCTCAACAACTGGCCCATGTCCGCCAGGACACGGTACATCGAGAACTCTTCGGTGTAGCGCACTTCGGTGTAGCGACGGTTGGCGTTGTAGAGTTCGTTTTCACTGTCGAGCAGGTCAAGCAGGGTCCGTTGACCGAGGCCGAACTGGTCCTGGTAGGCAATGCGTACGCGCTTGCTGGTTTCGGCATATTCACGGGCGGTCGGGGTTTGTTTCTTGGCATTGACCATGGCGTTCCAGGCCAGGTGAATGTTCTCGTTGAGCTGGCGCAGGGCATTGTTACGGATGTCCATGGCCTGGTTGATCTTGTGCGAGTCGGAGGCCAGGCGCGCCTTGTCGCTGCCGCCGCGGAACAGGTTGTAGTTCATTATCACGCCGACCCGCCATTCGTTGTCGTGGCCTTCGTCACCCTGCACGTTGTTGTTCGCGCCCACTGCCGCCTCGGCGTCGAGGCGCGGGTAGAACGGCGATTTGGCGACTTCGTACTGGCTTTCGGCCGATTGCACGTCGGCCTGGGCGGATTTCAGAAAAGGGTTGTTTTCCACCATGCTCTGCTGGGCTTCGGGCAGGGAAGTGGGGACTTCACCGCGAATCGATGGCGGGGTTTCGAGTTCATCGGGCATGCGCCCCACAACGGCGTAGAAGCTCGACTCGGCATCGGCCAGATCGACTTCGGCGGTGTCGAGGTTGTTTTCTGCCAGTGCCCGGCGAGCCGAGGACTGGTCGGCATCGGCGTTGCTGCCCACACCGCGCTGGGTGCGCAGGCCGATCTGATCGTTGACCCGCAAGTGCGCTTGCAGGTTGTTCTTGGCCAGTGTCACCAGTTCGCGGCGCTTGAGGACTTCGAGGTAAACCTCGGTGGTGCGCAGGGCCAGATCCTGAGCCGTACCCTGAGCGTAATAGGCTCGCGAGTTGACCACGCCCTGGGTGCGCCCGACTTCATTGGCGGTGTTGAACCCGTCGAAGAGCATTTGCCGCAGGCGCAGTTCCGACTGGGTGTAGTTGAGGGTTTCGGTGTTGTGATTGCCGAACGCCCGGGTATTGGTGTTATCGCTGTACCCGCGCCCGTAGGCCGCGTTCAAATCAACGGATGGATAAAAGCCCCCTTTGGCGACCTTCACGTCCTCATCCGCCGACAGGCGGCTGTCTACCCGTGATGCCAGTTCCGGGTGGGTCGCGATGGTGCTCTGGATTGCCTCGGTCAGCGTCATGGCCTGAGCCTGGGACGAGCAGGCCATGGCCAAAAGAACCGCGCTGCAGAGGGGGGTTAATAGGCGCATGGTACATCTCCCTGATTCCTGGTGGTGCTTATCAGTCGCCAATTATTTGACGATATTTGTAGGTAAAGTTGTTTCACATCTTTAACAGAAGAGCTAAGAACATTCTGGAGCGTAGCTAAGAAATTTTTTTCATAACGGGTATGCAAAAAAAAACTTATGCGCTCTGCAAAATCCAGCACATTGTTCAATTCGAAAGCCCTTGTTTTATGAGCTCTAGGGCGCTCATCGGGGTTTGAGGAAAGTTCTAATCCACTTATCGACAAAGAGCGGAGAAGTGCTGGAGGGGAGGGACGCGAACGATCTGAAGGTGACGGTTTTTTGTCACTTGAGTGATTCAAGATCGTTACGCACCGCTCACAGGCAAGGTTGTTGCGTACAGGGATCCAATGCCATTGATTGCAGAGGGTTTTTCCCGAAATCGTAAACAGCGCCGTGAGCGACTGGCTGGGCGAGATCGTTGCCGGGGCCACGGCTTACTCAAGTAAACCGGCATCCGCAACACGATCCGCCAGACAACCCGCTTGAGCCATGAGCACGTTCTTCGCACAAACAAGCTGCCGACAGCGGTTGGCAGCGGAGGAAGTGCACATGGCTACGCTCATCGGTATCGTCAGTAAGGTCATCGGTCAGGTGTTCGCGGTTGCGAGCGACGGCAGCCGGCGTGCTTTGGTCGAAGGGGACCGGCTGTTCGCCGGCGACCAACTGAGCACTGGCGCTGAAGGCGCGGTGGCGGTGCATCTGCAAAATGGCCAGGAACTGACCCTCGGGCGCGGCAGCAGCATGCAGATGACGCCGCAGTTGCTCGCCAATCAGATACCCCATGTGAACTCGCCTGAAGCGCTGACGCCGAGCGAAGCGCAACTGACCGATGTCGAACAGCTGCAAAAAGCCATTGCGGCGGGCGATGACCCGACCCAAACCGCTGAAGCCACCGCTGCCGGGCCTGACACGACTACCGGTGTACCGGGCGGCGTCCAGGGCAGTGGCCATAGTTTCGTCATGCTCGAAGAAGTGGGCGGGCGAGTCGATCCGATCATCGGCTTCCCCACTGCAGGGTTCAATGGTATTCCCGAACTTCCCGAAGAACGCCTGAACGTTAATCCGGACAACGTTGTCGCGGCCGATGCCCCTGTGGTGCCGCCGGTGGTTCCGCAAGTGCCGAACAATCCGGTCACCTTCGACGGCCTGTCGCAGCAGAACGGCGAGCGGACCGTCAACGAAGCCAACCTGGCCGACGGTTCGGCGAGGAGCGAAGGCTCGCTGACGCGAAGCGGCACCTTCACCATCAATGCGCCCGACGGGCTGACCAGCCTCAGCATCGGCGAGATCAACTTGATCAGTGGCGGCGTGGCGGCAGGTTTCCCGCAGTTGATCACCTCCCCGCTGGGCAGCACGCTGACCGTCACCAGTTACAACCCGGCCACGGGCGTGGTCAGTTACAGCTACACCCTCATCCGTGCCGAATCCCACGCAAGCGGCGAGGGGGCCAACAGTCTTGCCGAACACGTCACCGTGGTGGCCATCGACAGCAATGGCGACAGCGCTACCGGTACGCTGGATATCAGCATCATCGACGACGTGCCCAAAGCAGTCGATGACAACAATGGCACCGCCTCGGAAACCCTGCTGACCCTCAACGGCAACGTACTGAGCAACGACGTGCAAGGCGCCGACCGCGTGACGCTCGGCGAAAACACCGGCCCGATCACCCCGGGCACCTTCACCGGCACTTACGGCACCCTGGTGCTCAACGCCAACGGCACTTACACCTACACGCTGAACACCAGCGATGCCGACTTCAAGGCGTTGCACGGTGGTGGCGACGGCACTGAAACCTTCACCTATACGCTGACAGACGCCGATGGCGACAGCAGCACCGCGAACCTGGTGCTGCAGATTCACAACAACGATGACCCGGACACGATTGACGGTTTGAACGCTCAGGGTGGCGAGTTGACCGTCTTCGAGAAAAACCTCAGCGACGGCAGCGCACCGGATGCCACGGCGTTGACCCAGAACGGCACCTTCACCGTCACCGCCCTCGACGGTGTTACGACCCTGACCGTCGGCGGTATCGCCGTGGTCACCGGTGGCGTGGCCGCCGGCTTCCCGCAATCGATCACCACCCCGTTGGGCAGCACCCTGACCATCACCGGGTTCAACGCGGCGACCGGGGTGATCAGCTACAGCTACACCCTCAACGATAACGAAGCCCATCCGACGGCCAACGACGCCAACACTTTGCCTGAGCAGTTCGCTGTGACCGTGGTCGACGACAACGGCACCACTGCCACCGGTTCACTGGACGTGAACATCGTCGACGAGCTGCCCAATGGCGTGGACGACAGCAACGCCAATACCGCTTCGGAAACCCTGTTGACCCTCAACGGCAATGTGCTGAGCAACGATGTGCAAGGCGCCGACCGCTTGCCGGTCGGAGAAAACGCCGGCCCGATCACCCCCGGCACTTTCACCGGCACTTACGGCACCCTGGTGCTCAATGCCAACGGCACCTACACCTACACGCTGAACACCAGCGATGCCGATTTCATAGCCCTGCACGGCGGTGGCAATGGCAGCGAATCCTTTACCTACACCATCACCGATTCGGACGGCGACAGCAGCACCGCGAACCTGGAGCTGCAGATCCACAACAACGATGACTCGATCACGATTGGCGGTTTGAACGCTCAGGGTGGCGAGCTCACCGTTTTCGAGAAAAACCTCAGCGACGGCAGCGCACCGGATGCCACGGCGTTGACCCAGAACGGCACCTTCACCGTCACCGCGCTGGACGGTGTCACGACCCTGACCGTCGGCGGTATCGCCGTGGTCACCGGCGGCGTGGCCGCCGGCTTCCCGCAATCGATTACCACCCCGTTGGGCAGCACCCTGACCATCACCGGGTTCAACGCGGCGACCGGGGTGATCAGCTACAGCTACACCCTCAACGATAACGAAGCCCACCCGACGGCCAACGACGCCAACACTTTACCTGAGCAGTTCGCCGTGACCGTGGTCGACGACAACGGCACCACCGCCACGGGCAGCCTCGACGTGAATATCGTCGACGACCTGCCCAATGGCGTGGACGACAGCAACACCAGTACCGCCTCGGAAACCCTGCTGACCCTCAACGGCAACGTGCTGAGCAATGACGTGCAAGGCGCCGACCAGGTAACGGTCGGGGAAAATGCCGGACCGATCACCCCCGGGACCTTCACCGGCACTTACGGCACCCTGGTGCTCAATGCCAACGGCACCTACACCTACACGCTGAACACCAGCGATGCCGATTTCATAGCCCTGCACGGCGGTGGCAATGGCAGCGAATCCTTTACCTACACCATCACCGATTCGGACGGCGACAGCAGCACCGCGAACCTGGAGCTGCAGATCCACAACAACGATGACTCGATCACGATTGGCGGTTTGAACGCTCAGGGTGGCGAGCTCACCGTTTTCGAGAAAAACCTCAGCGACGGCAGCGCACCGGATGCCACGGCGCTGACCCGGAACGGCACCTTCACCATCACCGCCCTCGACGGTGTTACGACCCTGACCGTCGGCGGCATCGCCGTGGTCACCGGTGGCGTGGCCGCCGGCTTCCCGCAATCGATCACCACACCGTTGGGCAGCACCCTGACCATCACCGGGTTCAGCTCGGCGACCGGTGTCGTGAGCTACAGCTACACCCTCAACGATAACGAAGCCCACCCAACGGCCAACGGCACCAACACCCTGCCTGAGCAGTTCGCCGTGACCGTGGTCGATGACAACGGCACCACCGCGACTGGTTCGCTGGACGTGAACATCGTCGACGACCTGCCCAATGGCGTGGACGACAGCAACACCAGTACCGCCTCGGAAACCCTGCTGACCCTCAACGGCAATGTGCTGAGCAACGACGTGCAAGGCGCCGACCGCGTGACGGTCGGTGAAAACACCGGCCCGATTACCCCAGGCACTTTCACCGGGACTTACGGCACACTGGTGCTGAATGCCAACGGCACCTACACCTACACCCTGAACCCCAGCGATGCCGATTTCAAAGCCCTGCACGGCGGTGGCGACGGCAGCGAAACCTTCACCTACACCCTCACCGACTCGGACGGCGACAGCAGCACCGCCAACCTGGTGCTCAACGTCTACAACAACGACAACCAGGTAACCCTCAGTGGCCTCGACGTGTATGGCGGTGAGCTGACGGTCTACGAGAAAAACCTCAGTGACGGCAGCAGCCCCAACACGCCGGCCCTGACCCAAAGCGGCACCTTCACCGTCACTGCCCTCGATGGCCTGCAAACCCTGACGGTAGGCGGCATCACTGTCGTGAGCGGTGGTGTGGTCGCCGGCTTCCCGCAAACGGCCGTCACGCCACTGGGCAGCACCCTGACCATCACCGGATTCAACGCCGCTACCGGGGTGATCAGCTACAGCTACACCCTGAACGATAACGAAGCCCATCCGGCGGCCAACGGCGCCAACAGCCTGACCGAGAACTTCAACGTCGTGGCCACCGATACGGATGGCGACAGTGCGACCAGGCAGATCAACGTCAATATCGTCGACGACCTGCCAAAAGGCGTGTACGACAGCAATGCTTCAACGGCCTCGGAATCCCTGCTGACCCTCAACGGCAATGTGCTGAGCAATGACGTGCAAGGCGCCGACCGGGTGCTGGTCGGTGAAAACACCGGCCCGATCACTCCCGGGACCTTCACCGGTACCTATGGCACCCTGGTGCTGAATGCCAACGGCACTTACACCTACACCCTGAACACCAGCGATGCTGATTTCATAGCCCTGCACGGAGGTGGCGACGGCAGCGAAACCTTCACCTACACCCTCACCGACTCGGACGGTGACAGCAGCACCGCGAACCTGGTGCTGAACGTCTACAACAACGACGATCGCGTAACCCTCGAAGGCCTCGACGTGTATGGCGGTGAGCTGACGGTCTACGAGAAAAACCTCAACGACGGCAGCGCACCGGACTCCACGGCGCTGACCCGGAACGGCACCTTCACCGTCACCGCCCTCGACGGTGTCACGACCCTGACCGTCGGCGGCATCGCCGTGGTCACCGCTGGCGTGGCCGCCAGCTTCCCGCAATCGATCACCACACCGTTGGGCAGCACCCTGACCATCACCGGGTTCAATGCCGCGACCGGTGTTGTGAGCTACAGCTACACCCTCAACGATAACGAAGCGCACCCGACCGCGAATGACGCCAACATCTTGCCCGAACAGTTCGCCGTGACCGTGGTCGATGACAACGGCACCACCGCGACCGGTTCACTCGATGTCAACATCGTCGACGACCTGCCAAAAGGCGTGTACGACAGCAATGCTTCAACGGCCTCGGAAACCCTGCTGACCCTCAATGGCAACGTGCTGAGCAACGACGTGCAAGGCGCCGACCGGGTGACGGTCGGTGAAAACACCGGACCGATCACTCCCGGGACCTTCACCGGCACTTACGGCACCCTGGTGCTGAATGCCAACGGCACTTACACCTACACGCTAAACACCAGCGATGCTGATTTCAAAGCCCTGCACGGCGGTGGCGACGGCAGCGAATCCTTCACCTACACCCTCACCGACTCGGACGGCGACAGCAGCACTGCCAACCTGGTGCTGAACGTCTACAACAACGACGATCGCGTAACCCTCGACGGCCTTGACGTGTATGGCGGTGAGCTGAAGGTCTATGAGAAAAATCTCAGCGACGGCAGCGCACCGGACTCCACGGAGCTGACCCAAAGCGGCACCTTCACCGTCACCGCTCTCGACGGCGTAACGACCCTGACCGTCGGCGGCATCGCCGTGGTCACCGCTGGCGTGGCCGCCAGTTTCCCGCAATCGCTCACCACCCCGTTGGGCAGTACCCTGACCATCACCGGGTTCAGCTCGGCGACCGGTGTCGTGAGCTACAGCTACACCCTCAACGATAACGAAGCCCACCCAACGGCCAACGGCACCAACACCCTGCCTGAGCAGTTCGCCGTGACCGTGGTCGACGACAACGGCACTACCGCCACCGGTTCGCTCGACGTCAACATCGTCGACGACCTGCCAAAAGGCGTGTACGACAGCAACGCCAATACCGCTTCGGAAACCCAGCTGACGTTGAGCGGCAACGTGCTGAGCAACGACGTGCAAGGCGCGGATCGGGTAACGGTCGGGGAAAACGCCGGACCGATCACCCCCGGCACCTTCACCGGTACCTATGGCACCCTGGTGCTCAATGCCAACGGCACTTACACCTACACCCTGAACCCCAGCGATGCCGACTTCAAAGTCCTGCACGGCGGCGGCGACGGCAGCGAATCCTTCACCTACACCATCACCGACTCGGACGGTGACACCAGCACCGCGAACCTGATGCTGAACGTCTACAACAACGACGATCGCGTAACCCTCGACGGCCTCGACGTGTATGGCGGTGAGCTGAAGGTCTACGAGAAAAATCTCAGCGACGGCAGCAGCCCCGACACGTCGGCCCTGACCCGGACCGGGACGTTCACCGTGAGCGCCCTCGACGGCCTGCAGACCCTGACCGTGGGCGGCATCACTGTCGTCAGCGGTGGCGTGGTCGCCGGCTTCCCGCAAACCGCCGTCACGCCACTGGGCAGCACCCTGACCATCACCGGGTTCAGCTCGGCGACCGGTGTCGTGAGCTACAGCTACACCTTGAACGATAACGAAGCCCACACAACGGCCAACGGCACCAACAGCCTCACCGAGAACTTCAACGTCGTGGCCACCGATACGGACGGCGACAGCGAGACCGGGCAGATCAACGTCAACATCGTCGATGACCTGCCGAGCGCCAGACCTGACTCGTCGTCGGTAGTGGAGGGCGGCACCGTCAACATCAGTGTGCTGGGCAACGACATCAGCGGCGCCGATGGTCCGGCGACGGTGGTCGGCGTACGCGCCGGCAGCAATACCTCGACGTCGGCCATCGGCGGGCTGGGCAACCCGATCAACGGCACCTATGGCTACCTGACCCTCGATGCCAACGGCAACGCGGTGTATCACAGCAACCAGAATTCGCTCGGCGATGCGGGGGCCACCGATACGTTCACCTATACCGTGCGTGATTCCGATGGCGATGAAAGCACCACCACCATCACCATCGACGTCGCCAACAGCATCATCAAGGCCAACCCCGACAGCGACGTGACGGTCTACGAAAAAGCCCTCGACCTGAGCCAGGAAGGGCAGGACCTGGCCGCCGCTACGGTCACCGGCAGCGACCCGGGCAACACTGGCGAAACTGCGTCCGGGACCCTGGTCGGTTCGGTCTCGGGTGGCAGCGGCGCGCTCACCTACACCCTGGTCGGCAGCGCCACCGGCACCTACGGGCAGATCCTGCTCAACTCCGACGGCAGCTACACCTACACCCTCACCTCGGCACCGAAAACCTCGCCGAATGCCAACGACGGGCCGAACAGCCTGAGTGAAAGCTTCACCTACAAAGCCACCGATGCATTAGGCAACAGCAGCACCAGCACTATCGTGGTCAACATTGTCGATGACGTGCCCAAGGCGGTGGCAACGGATCGCTCGGTGGCGGCGGTGGAGATCGATTCCAACCTGCTGATCGTGCTCGACGTCTCCGGCAGCATGGACGACCCTTCCGGCGTGTCGGGGCTGTCGCGGCTGGATCTGGCCAAGCAGGCCATCAGTGCTTTGCTGGATAAATACGACGACCTCGGCGATGTGAAAGTGCAGCTCGTCACCTTCAGCAGCAGCGCCACCGACATGACCTCGGTGTGGGTCGATGTCGCGACCGCCAAGACACTGCTGGCCGGCCTCACCGCGGACGGTGGCACCAACTACGACGCGGGCGTGGCGACCATGCAGACCGCGTTCAACACCTCGGGCAAACTGACCGGTGCGCAAAACGTCGGCTACTTCTTCTCCGACGGCAAGCCCACCACCGGCCAGGAAATCGGCACCGCCGACGAGACCGCGTTGAAAGCCTTCCTCGATGCCAACAACATCAAGAACTACGCGATCGGCCTGGGCAGTGGCGTGAGCAACGCCAACCTCAATCCACTGGCCTATGACGGCAGCAGCCACACCGACACCAATGCGGTGGTGGTGACCGACCTCAGCCAGCTCAACTCGGTACTGTCCGGCACGGTGATCGGCGCACCGGTCACCGGTTCGCTGCTGGGCGAGGGCTGCACATTCGGCGCCGATGGCGGCTTCATCAAAACCATCACGGTGGACGGCACCACGTACACCTACGATCCGAGCGGCAACAGCAATCAGGGCTCGCTGAGCTTCAGCGGTGGGCTCAACCACGGCACGTTCAACACCGTGGACAACACGTTGAACATTGCCACCAACAACAGCGGTACCTTGCAGATCAATCTCGACACCGGTGAATACGCCTACATTTCGCAGAAAACCACGTCGGTGTTGATCACCGAAACCATCGGCTTCACCGCCAGCGATAACGACGGCGACCTGGCCAGCGCCACCCTGACGGTCAAAGTCATACCGAACGCACCGCCAGTGGCGGCCGATGATAACGTCATCACCAACGTGCTCTCGGGCACCGTTGTGGTGCCAGGCGAACTGTTGCTGGCCAACGACACCGACCCCAACGGCGATCAACTCTCGGCGACCCCGACTTCCTTCAACACCGGCTGGATAGCCAAGGGCGCGGACTTCACCGGCACCGGCGCGATCAGCTTCACCGGCACCAACAACAATCCCGCCAACCAGAGTCTGGCCGACGTGCGCAATGCCTTTGCGGCCAACACGGCAACCATGACGGCGCTGCTGGTGGTCAGTGGCTATCTCGGTTCAGCGAACAACTCCAATGGCAACAATGAAGACCTCATCACGGTCAAGCTGAAACAAGGTGAGACGCTCAACCTCGATCACAACCTGGATGCCGGGCACGTCACGATGGAGTATTCGCTCAACGGTGGGGCGTTCGTCAGCATCGCCGATGGCGGTACCATCACCGCAAGCGCGGATGGCACCTACCAGATCCACCTGACCAACATCACCAACCCCGGTAACGGCAATTCGAATGCGGCGGAAGACTATCAGCTGACCATGACCGTGAACTACGCCGGGGCACAGGACGTCACCACCGACTACCACGGCACCTACACCGCCAACGACAACCATGGCGGCAGCGACTCGGCCAACCTGACCATCAGCTATCAGGACGGCCACACCCTCACCGGCACCAGCGGGGATGACGTGCTGGTGGCGGGCACGGGCAACAACATCATCAATGCCGGTGACGGCAACGATGTGCTCACTGCCGGCTCCGGCAACAACGAGATGCACGGCGGCGCCGGCAATGATTTGCTCTTCAGCGGCCAGGGCAATGACATCCTCGATGGCGGCACGGGCATCGACACGGCCAGTTACGCCCACGCCAGCGCCGGAGTGACGGTCGACCTCAGTCTGCTCGCTGCGCAGAACACCCTGGGCGCGGGCTCGGACACCCTGACCGGCATCGAAAACCTAACCGGCTCGAACTTCAACGACACCCTGATCGGAAACAACACCAACAACGTGATCAACGGCGGCCTGGGCAACGACATTCTCAACGGCGGGGGCGGCGATGACTGGCTGATCGGCGGCCTGGGCAACAACACCCTGACCGGCGGAACCGGGGCCGATACCTTCCAGTGGCTCAAGGGCAACAGTGGCCATGACGTGATCACCGACTTCACGCCCGGCACCGACAAGCTCGACCTGTCGCAACTGCTGCAAGGGGAGAGCGGCACCACGGCTTCACTGGATGACTACCTGCACTTCACCGTCACCGGCAGCGGGCCGTCGACGGTGACCAGCATCGACGTCAGCGCCATGGCCGGCGCCGCGCCGAACCAGACCATCGACCTGGCCGGCGTCGACCTGGCCAGCCACTACGGTGTAACACCCGGGGCGGGTGGAGTGATCGCGGGCGGGCACGACACGGCGACCATCATCAACGGCATGCTCAACGATCATTCGTTGACGGTGGATACCGTGTGACCTGAAAACCCACTAAAAAACCCGCCATCCCTGTGAAGGGATGGCGGGTTTTTTGTCTGCGACAGAAGTGAAAGTCCGACCAATGGTAGAGAGAACTGTAATTTCTGACAGTAGCCAGTCCTTCTTCGCTGCCTTTAAATCAAGTCTCGCCCCATGAGTAAACAGGTGAGCATTCCTTAAACACTCATGTGTGCCAGAGCATCTCGATGCCCTGCTTTGGCACGCGCATACCGGGTTTGTCATACAGGCGCCAAGTCTTCGTGGATGGGGCGTGAGTCGACACGTGGGCAGAACGTCCGATTACTGGAAGGAACTGCGAAATGACCATTGTTGAAAAAACCAACACGCTGAAAACCAGTTCACTGCGCAGCAGGAAAAAGCCTCGCGTCCCTGGGCCGGCAGATTACGATCCACCCGGAGTGGAATCACCTTTGTTGCTGGGGCCGACAGATGATGACCCGGGTAATCAGGTCCATACCGATGACCAAGGCCTCCCGGTGAGTCTGACCTTTGCGAACCTGGCCGCTGGCGACATTCCGAACAACACTCTGGTGCAAGTACAAGCAAGGTGGGATGGCGCCCTGACAGGGAACATAGTCGAGGGCCGCACTCCTTTGGCGGCCAACTGGGCAGATGATAAAAGGCTGGTGATTCCAGCAGACAAGACAGACGTACCGGGACCTCACGAGGTTAAATACAGGGTGAAGTTTGGCTTGAACGGCAAGGATTCTAATCCGATAACCATTCATGTCGATAAAGAAGCGCCCACACTGAGTGAGGCGGTCACCTATCCGGATGAAATTAAAAACGACGGGTTTACCCATGAGTATTTTGAGGACGTCTCGCCCCATGCATTATTGAGTTACAAGGATACATATACCGGCGCCAGGACAGATGACTTGTTTGAATTCTGGATGGGAGAGATAGATCAGAACGGGCAACCTACTGCTGATTCGACGCTTATTGAAACCGTGAAACTCGTTTCGCCCAGACAAGCACTGGAAACCAAAAAACTTACAAGGGCATTGATTACGATAGACGAAGGAACAATCGATTTGTTCGCATTCGTAACGGATCGTAAAGGCAATCGAAGCTTGGCATCGCCACCCGTTACAGTTCCCATTTCAATGATTCCCATGCCCAAGGATATGACACTGGATATCGTGCTGGAAAATGGTGATGTGACTGATCGGGTAATTTTGTTCCGGGATACGCAAGTACCTGTACATGGCAAACATGAGTTTCGGAACTGGAGAGCTGGTGACAAGTTACGGAGACAGATCGCTAATCAAACTGTAAAGGTTATCGATATCGAAAGCGCTCCGCCATTCGTTGATCCAATCACTTACAGAGAACTTCTGGATGACGGGGATCTGGATCTTAAAGATCTTGTATACAAGTACCAGATTCAACGTGGCAACAAGCTGATCCCTGCAACGCCAATCTCGAAAATATTGAAAGTGCATTTGGATAAACCTGGTGAGCAACCGGATGACCCCGATAATCCTGGTTTGCCGGGTTCTCCAGATCCGAAGTTGAATATTGTCAATGTGAAAGGTGTAAACCCTAGGCCGAATTATCTTAATGCGCACGATAAGGTCTTGGGGGCAAAGGTACGCATGTTAATTTATAAGGGGCATAAAAAAGACGATGAGATTCAAATTTTTTACCAGGGTGTGCCTGTTCCAACAGTCTTGAAGCTGGATGGCACTGAGACAGATGATAAAATTTTGGAAGGTGATATTCCTCCGAATTTCGTTGCTGATGGGGGGAACAACAAACAAATGCGTGTTGGGTACACTGTTTATCATCCGGGTGTCAATGAGACGGAAGCTGTTGCAGTAGACCAGCACGTCGATGTTTATGTCGATGAGATCCTTATGCCTCAACCCAATTTCAAAGTGACTGGCGATCCTGGGAACGGTGACGGTGCAACGGTGTACTGCGACTCTTTGGTGCGTGATCCAAAAACGAACAAGGTTGCAGTCGAGGTCACGTTTCCCGCGAATGCAGAATTCGCAAATCAGGACATTTCATTTGTAATCCAGGGATATGAAAACGTAGTCGACGCTGGAAACAACAAGCCAGGTAATACGATAGAGGGGGCGTGGGACAGCGTATCTAAAGAACCCAATGCAGACGAGGCAGCAGCAGGCTTTAGTGTGTTCTTTGAACATACTGTCTTCGAGACAATTTTCAACGGTTGGTGCGAACTGAGTTGTTGGGCAGCTCAGGACGGATACTACACACGCTCGTATCCTTTAAGGTTCCGCGTCACCATGAACCATGGTGATGGCTCGTATTGCGAACTCCCCCCTCCCTTGACCAAATAATCTGGAGGCGCTCAGGCGCCTCCATTTTTTTTCAAGCGTTTTTATTGTGCGGTGGACTGGATTGAGAGTGGCGGATTTGTCTGATGTGCTTAGAGATTAATCCTACATTTTTCCGTAGGAAGAATCGGTATCGTCTGCCGCCTTCGTAGTCCTCCAGGTGTCATTGTTCAGTGAGGGCGCAATGATAGAAGGATATGAACCCATGGCGATCCGCACAGCAGCAAACCCGACTTTCACCTTACGATCCATTGGAACGCTGGCGTTGATGCCAGCTTTTTTTTGAGCTCATCCGCTTTTGCAGCGGTCATCGTCGATAACGGCAGCACGCTGGATATCGATCCGACAAGCGCGCCTGTACCTATCGACTATTTGGTGCGTAATAACAGTGTCCTCAATGTGAACGGTGCCACGACGCAAAGCATCGAGATTCAACGTGGCTCGACGCTCAATATCAACGGCGGCACCATCAACGGCAATGCCGGTGGCGACGGAATCACCATCAACGGTAGCCGGGGGAGCATCAATCAGGCGACGGTGACCGCTGACGGCTTCGCACTGTTGGTCAACCGGGAACCCGGATCGACGCAGGGATCGGTGGTGACTGCGGCAAACAGTCAGTTCAGTGGCGCCATATCCGGTGCCGCTGTGTCGGGTTTCAGTACCCTAGACCTGATCAACAGCAAGGCCACGGGGACGGACCCAGGCAGCTTCGGCCTGTTCGTAGCGGGGGGCGTCGTTCGCGCATCCGCCAATACGCAAATCAGCGGTGATGCCGCCGGTGTCCGGTTTGAAACGGACTCACCCGTAGGCACTGCATCGTTGCTGCTGGACGGCTCAAGCGTAGTGGGCCGCAGCGGGCCGGCGTTGGAGGTGGACGGTGGTGTCGACGCCACGATCGAGGTGTTGAACGGCTCCACCTTGGCAGGCAGTAACGGCAATCTGCTGGAAGTGCTGGGCGCATCCACGGCCGCCATGAGAGTGGCCGGCAGCGCCTTGCAAGGCAACGTGCAAGTCACTGACAACAGCAGCGCCAACCTGACGTTCGATCGAGGTCAGATGACCGGCGACGTAGTGGTCGAAAATGGCTCGACCGCCAATGTCACCCTGCAAAACGGCTCGCAGTTCACCGGTCGCCTGGATAACGTCACTGGCGTCACGCTCAGTCAGTCGAACTGGACCATGACCGGTAATGACACAGTTGGCAGCCTGACCATGGACGGCGGCCGGGTGGATTTCGGTGATGCCGCGGGTGCATTCCGTCAACTGAACATCGGAGCCCTTGAGGGCAATGGCACGTTTGCCATGAAGGGCGATTTTGCTACCGGAACCGCTGATTTTCTCAATGTGACCGGCGCAGCCAATGGTCAATTCGGGCTGGAAGTCGAGGCTTCGGGCACGGATGCAGTGGCCACGCAACAACTGGCACTGGTGCGCACGGCCAGCGGCAATACGCAGTTTTCGCTGATCGGCGGTCGGGTGGATCTGGGCACCTGGTCCTACGATCTGGCCAGCGCCACCGATGGCAGCGGCGGTACAGAGTGGTTCCTCGACCCCGCCACCAAAACGGTCAGCCCCGGCGCCCAGACGGCTCTGGCGTTGTTCCGCACCGCGTCGACCATTTCCTATGGCGAGCTGAAATCACTCGAAAGCCGCATGGGTGACTTGCAATCGAATGGCAATTTGTACGGCGTCTGGGTACGTCCCTACGGTAACAAGTACAACGTCGGCGAGGGGGCGGGCGTGGCCTACCAACAGCGGCAACAGGGCATTTCCCTGGGGGCCGATACTCGTCTGGGTGATGGTCCCTGGCGTGTCGGGGTGCTGGCCGGTTACAGCCAGTCGGACATTGATCTCAAAGGCGGAAGCAAGGCAACGGTCGATAGCTATTACGCCGGTCCGTACATTGGCTGGCAGGATATGGATAGCGGTATCTATTTTAATGGTGCCTTGAAACTCAACCATTTCCGCAACGATTCAAAAATCCGTTTGAGCGACGGATCCCGCGCCAAAGGCGACTACAGCAACTCGGCTGCCAGCGCACTGGTGGAAGTCGGCCGCAACATTCGGCTGGCGGATGACTGGCTGGTCAAGCCTTCCGCCCAATTGTCGGCGGCTGTCATCGAGGGCGCGAGCTATGACCTCGACAATGGCATGGACGCCGACGGCGACCGGACGCGTTCGTTGCGTGCCAAGCTGGGTGTCGCTGCCGGTCGTGACTTCAAGATGGGCGGCGGCACCGTCGTGCAACCATACGGGCGGGTCGCAATGGTTCATGAGTTTGCCAACAATGACAACGTGCATGTCAACGGCAACGAGCTCAACAGCGATTTGTCGGGCAGTGGGTTTGAGGTGGGTGGCGGAGTGTCCGTTGCCTTGGCATCCAATGTACGGGTGAGTGCGGACCTCGACTACGGCAAAGGGGAAAATTACGAACAGCCATGGTCGGCGACGCTGGGGGTGAGTTACGGGTTTTAATGGCTTGGTATGGAGGAATGAAAAAAACCGCGTTAAGCGGTTTTTTTCATTGCCTGGTACTACTGATGAAAAGCCTGTGGAGTAATCAGGTAAACAACCCTGACTTACTAATTACTAAGTGATTGTAATGTACCAATCCTGCGAAACCTGCCCGTTCACCCCTCTCACCTGGAATCTGTGGCTTCCCTTTAATAGTTCACCGGTGTCTATCCGGTATTCTCCTTTTTCGTCAGCGTGTCTTCTGCTTGAGAAGATGTCGTCAACGTACAGTTTGAGTTCCGAGTCCCGGTAGGCGCCGGATCCGTAGAAATAAATCAAATCTCGCTCAGACGCACTTCCGTTATTTGGAATGGGGGTTCCCGATCGGGTTGTGGCCCTATCAATTTTCAGCTCGGAGTTCTCTACCACGTAAAACGTGCGGGGCGGGCTGGACTCGACATCCTTGACCTTGATGGTGATGCCATGAAGTCCAAGGGATAAGCCGTACTGGCGACTCCATTCGCCTTTTTCATCGGCGGTTGCTCCCGACATTTGTTGATCGCCATTCCATACTTCAACTGCATGGTCTGGACTGGCCTTGCCGATAAACGTGAGGCTTGTGTCAGTGGTGTATCCACCTTCCAGAATGGGGTTGTTTTTGGAGTCGACGATGTTCGTTACTTCGCCGAACGGTGTAACGGTAAACGTGTAGGGTGGGAAGGATGTTTCGCCCTGCCCATACAGGGCCTTTGCGGTAAGGCTGACGAACTTGGTAAAAGCGGTTATGGCTTGTACCCACGTGCCCTCATCATCGGCCTCAGGCTCTCCCAGCGGATCAATACCGTCGAGCAACCGGACCTTCTGTCCTGGTGCTGCCTTGCCGCTGACGGTCAGATGAATATCTCTGGTGGTGGAGCCAGACAGGACAAGGTTGCCCTTGGAATCCTTAACGCTTTCGATGTCCGGTTTGACGTCCTGTTTCCCGGTAGTAAACGTCCATGGATTAGACTCGGCATTGTTACCATAGTTTGCCTCCGCGATGATTGTATGACGGGTATCGTATTTCAGATTTGGAACGAATCTGACCCATTTGCCCTTATCGTCAGTCGGTTCCGGCGTCGGATCGGTGACACCGTTGATCTTCAGCTTGATCCCGGCTAACGGCGCAGCATCACCCCTGACAATGACATGGTTGTATGGGGTACTTCCGTTGTCCTCGACCGGGCCGTCCGAATCGTACACGCGGGTATTGTGCGGCTTGATGATGGATGACACGGTAAAGGTGCGCGGCGGGTCGGTGATGTCCCCCTCGCCATAGTTCGCCTTGGCGGCGAGGCGGTAGAAACCGTTTATCACATCGAGCAGAAATTTCCATTCGCCATTGTTGGGATCGGCAGGTGCAAAGGCATCTTTTATGGGGGCGCCATCATTGAGTAGCTGAATGCTCTCACCGGGTCTGGCATGCCCCTTGATGATCAACTGGTTCTTGTCGGTGGTGCCGTCGTCAGGGACAGGAGGGCCGTCTTCGGACTCAAGGACATCATCCAGGCTCAGCTCGACGTCCAACTCCACGGTAAAGGTGCGGGGCGGTTCGGAAATCTCGTCATCGCCATAACGCGCCTGAACGGTAAGGCTGTACGAACGGGGGGTCACAGGAAGTTCGAATGTCCAGAGTCCGTCTTCCTCATCGGCGGGTGCGACTGCTCCGCCAATGGGCATGTCATGATTGAGCAATTGCACCTGTCTGCCGGGCCTGGCATAGCCGCTGACCGTTACCTTATTGTCGTAGGTCTTGCCGCCCTCATCGATCGACCCCGCTGAATCGGCGACATCATCCAGGCTCAGCTTGACATCCAACGCCACGATAAAGGGATAGGGCGGCTTGGAAATCTCGCCCTCGCCATAACACGCCTGAGCGTCAAGGCTGCACGGACCGGGGAACACCCCAAGTTCGGTTTCCCAGAGTCCGTCGCGCTCCCGGGCGGTCGGCGTTACTCCGTCGATAGGGGTCTCGTTATTGCGCAGTTGCACCTTTTCGTGGGGCCTGGCATAGCCACGGACCGTAACCGTGTCATCGTAGGTGGTGCTGTTTTCAGCGATCACTCCCTGAGAATCGATGACCCTATCAAGGATCAGTTTTACATCCAATACGACGCGGAATTCGAACACGTTGGACTCTTTGCCATTGGCTGCCCTGATCTTGATGCTGTAGGCGCCAGCGGTGAGGCCATCGAAGGTGAGATTGAACTGGCCGACATCATCAACAGTGTCTTTCTTGCCCGTGGGAGTGTCGCCGTTGAATGCTTCAACTTCCATATTGGGAGGTGCGTGGCCGGAGAACTCCAACCAGTCACCGTCGTAGGTCGCGCCACTTTCAATCGGGCCATCCTTGCCAGTGACGTTTTCGATGATCGGTGTCTCAGTTGCTAGAACGAAAATGTACAGTGTGGAGGACTGTTGAGGCGGAAATATTTCGATAGCAGAAAGGCTGTAACGCTTGAAGGTCGACAGGGGAGGAAGCTGTTTGATCCAGTTGCCATCAGCGTCGCTTGTGACTTCAATCAGTCTGCTCAGAACATCGCGTAACAAGAGTTCCGTGTTGGGCCCAGCCATGCCCTTGGCCGTCAGGTTTTTATCGAAGGTAGTGGTGTTCTTGCCAACCAGGTCGCCTTTGGAGTCACGGATCTCGGTGAAAGTCACCGTTTCCATGGTTTCGATTGGGGTATCTGGGGAGAGCGTTGAGGAACTCGGTGGTTTAGCGGTCATGATGGTGACTCCGTTCGTTGACAGGGGTAACGGAGTGATTTAAAGCCCGGAACGACGGGTTGACTACTGTCAGAAATAACAGGTTGGTGAGGTTTTCGGATCAATGGTCAGGACGTAGCGGGCCGGCCATTACATCGGCTCTGGCGCCCCGATCAACCGCCCCATCGCCCCGAATACGCCCAACTCCCGGATGATCTCCAGTTCCCCTGGCGTCTCGACCATCTCGGCAATCAGCGGCAGATCAATGCTGTGGGTCGCGCGAAAGATCGCGTCGATGAACATCCGCTTGTCAGGCTGCTCGTCGATGTCGCGAATGTAGGCCCCATCGATTTTCAGGTACGCCAAGCCCAACTGGGTCAGGTTGCCAATCTGGCTGAAGCGCCCGCCAAAGTGTTGCAGGCCGATTCGATAACCGGTCTTGAGCAATGTGCTGCAAAGGTTCTGCAGCACTTCGGGGGAGGGCAACTGGCGCTCGTCGATTTCCAGGGTCAGCAGCGGCGCCAGTTCGGGAAGGGAATCAAGCAGGTCGAGGATTGTTCGCCATTGCAGCGGGTCGCGCAGGGTGCTCCCGGACAGGCTCAGTGCCAAGGGCCTGCGGTTGACCACCAGGTGGTCCAGCGTGGCTTCGAGCATCGCCAGGTCGAAGCGTGCCGACCAGCCGAGACGCTCGATCCATGGCAGGAAATGCCTGGCGGCAATCGCCTCGCCCTGTGGGTCGAGCAGGCGTGCGAGTACTTTGTGATGCAGCACCTGGTGGGTGTCGGCGCATTGCACGACGGGCTGGAAGTACAGCTGCATTTTGCCTTCGGTCAAGGCGTCGTCGATCCAGGTGCGCCAGTCGTGCTGAGAGTGATTCGGCGCCGTGTCACGATGGCTCAAATAAACCCAGGGTCGTTCGGGATGTTGCCGGGATTCCGTCACTGCCTGATCAAGGCGCAGGAGTACGGTGCTGATCGGCTCACCGGGGTGGTAGGCGACAACGCCCAGATGGGCGACCGGCATGCAATCGCTGGCGCCGGTCAGGCGCAGGTTCTCCAGGCTGACGCTGACATCGGCGGCCAGGCGCGCGGCACTTTCAGCGTCCAGACCCGGTGTCAGCAGGCTGAATTCGCCGCCACGATTGCGCGCCGCCAGCCAGGTGCGACGCTCCGGCAATTGAGTCAGGCGCTTGAGGAATTCACCTACAGCACTGATCAGCGCGTCAGTCCGTTGGCCACCCAGGCGCTGATTGAGGCCGTTCAGGTCGTTGATCCGCAACATCAGCAAATGGCCGTCGCGGCTCTGTTCGCACACACGTAAATGGTCGGCCAGTTGCTCATCGAGCAGGCGCCGGTTGGCCAGGCCGGTGAGGCTGTCCAGATAGGATTCGGCCCGCAGTTTTTCGCTGCGCGCAGCCTCCTCGACGAACAGTGCCTTGAGCTTCTCGACCATCTGGTTCATCGCCAGCACCACCCGTTTCAATTCCGGTGTGGGCGGCAGTTTCGGCAGGCTGAGAAACTCGCGTTTGCTGATGGCCTCGGCTTGTCGGACCATGCTGTCGAGTGGGCGAAATTGTCGGCGCAGCATCCATCCTCCAATCACGGCGCTGAACAGCCCGCACAACAGCAACCAGATCAGGCTGCCGAGGGTGCTGTCCCAGAGCTTGGCCAGGGCAAATTGCGGATTGCTCAGCACTTCGACCCGTGCCAGCTGTTCCCAGCCGCGCATGATCAAGGCATCGCCGCCTTCCGGGCGCAGGTCGACCAGGTTGACGAACCAGTCAGGCACACCGTCGATTTTTGTCGGTGCGCTGCGCTCCACCAGCGTTTGCTGATCCTTGAGCCTGATGACGCGGATGCTGCTGAAATAGCCGCTGTCGAAAATCGAACTGACCATCAGCTCCATCATTGCCGGGTCATCGACCTGCGCCGTCAGCGACAGCCCCAGCGCGGTGGCCGCGTCCTGGGCGTGGGCGCGCAGCTGGCTGAGCGTTTGCTCGCGGGAGCTTTCCAGGCTGGCAAAAAAACTGCCGCTGAACGCCACCAGCAGGAACAGGCAGATGGCCAGGAACAACTGTTTACGCAGTGTCATACATCGCTCCTTGCCAGGGCGGTTAGCCGTCGCCTATGTCGAACCCTTCGGCCTGCATCTTTTTCAACACGTCCTGCCAGCGCGACAGCTTTTTCGAGTCGCTGCTGCGCTGGCCACCGTTCTTGCCCGGCAGGTACAGGCCTTCGGCGTTGAAGGCGTAAACCGGCAGCAAGTCTTTACGCTGGGAAGCGGGGCGGATATCGCCGATCAAGTTGTCCAGCACCAGCGGGTCGGCTGTGGGGGTGCTGTAGAACGTCAGCACCATGTGCGCCTGGTTCCGGCTCAGGGCCTTGACGTAGGTGATGCGCAGTTTTTCGCTGGAAATGCCGAGTCGGCGCAGGCTGAAATACTTCGCCAGCGCGTAGTCCTCGCAATCGGCGGCGCCCTTGATCAGGGCTTCGACGGGCGTGGCCCAGTAATCGGTCTGTTGCCAGATACGCGTGTCGTCCTGGAAGTTCAGCTGCTGATCGAAGAAACGGTTCACCGCGTTGAGCTGCTCGCGTTCGGTCGCGCCGCGTGCACTTTGCAGCATTTGACTCCACGCCTCGATCCGATCTCGCGCCGCTCCGAGCGGGCCGTAGCGTTGTTCAACGGTTTGCAGAATCTGCGCAAAATCCCAGTCGGCCCGGACCTCGTTGAATTCGGTCAGTAGCAAACCCGCCAGCAGCAACCAGCCGCCGAGCCGAAGTCGGAGCGTTGGCCATCCTGGACTACGCAGACTGCGGGCCATGTCTGGCTGCTCGAGTGTAGGTTTGTGAAGTTTAGGTGGTGTTTTGGGCGCGGCAGGGCAGGTCGTCGGACGGGGTTAGCCACAAATGGCCAAGGGAGACTTCAGGATTTGCGCAGGGTTTTCTGCTTAAGGATGTAGATCGTCACCAGCACCGCACTGGTCAGCATGAACCCCCGTGCCCAGGGCAGCGGCACCAGGTAGCAGGAGAGCAGGATGCTCGCCCACATCAGGCTGATGGCGTAGACCTTGCTCTTGAGCGGGATGCCGTTGCCGTCGAGGTAGTCGCGGATCCAGGGGCCAAGCCGTGGATGCTCAACCAGCCATTGATAAAAGCGCGGGGAACTACGGGCGAAGCAGGCTGCCGCCAGTAACAGGAAAGGGGTGGTGGGCAATACCGGCAGGAAAATCCCGATCACCCCCAGCGCCACACTCAGCCAGCCGATGGCCAGCAGCACGTAGCGCAACATCAGGGGGCGGTTGCCTATGGGGTTGTCCATAGGCAGAACCTTAGTGGTGGCGAGGCTTGAGAATCGCCGGTTTTTCGTCTGGTGCGTTGCACAGCAGGTACAGCGCGGTCAGGGCTTCCGGGATCTGCACGATCATGTCGTCCATCAGGTTGGCGTCGGCGGCAATGTCGGAGAACTCCGGTTGCTCGTCGAACAGGCCCGAACCGACCATGATCGGCAGCAGCATTTCGCTGACTTCGTCTTCGGCGGTTTCGAACCAGGCTTCTTCGCGCAGGAACACGCCTTCCATGAAACCGATGCACCAGCCGCGCAGTTCGGAATCATCCGGGTCGTCGCCCAGGTCGAGGTCGCACGGCAGCTCGAATTCTTCGTCGGAGGCCAGTTGGCGGGCGATGTGGGCCTTGAGGCCGATCAGCGTGGCTTCGATCTCTTCGCGCTGGGCTTCGCCGCTGTAGTGCGGCTCTTCGGCGAACAGTGCATCGATCCACTCACGATCAGGAACGACTTCGGAACAGATCGACAGCGCGGTGAGGTAGCCGTGGGCGGCCACGTAGTCCAGCGCCTCGTCATGCAGTTCATCGGCGTCGAGGAAGACTTGCAGGCGGGTTAGTTGCTCAGCGAAGGACATTAAAGGACTACCTTGGGGAATGTTCGATGCGGGAATTCTAGGCCTTCTTGAGCACTTGGGCCAGCCGCACGGCATATTTGCCCGTTTGTGGCAGTTGCACACCAAACAGTTCGGTCAAGCGGTATCCCTGTGGGAGCGAGCTTGCTCGCGATGGCGGTGGTTCAGGCGAAATCAATGTTGACTGTGATGGCCTCATCGCGAGCAAGCTCGCTCCCACAGTTTTTTTGCACATCAGGTTTGCCGGTGTCTTATCAGCGGTGCCCTTTGCCGGACAGCGCTCGGGTATACTCGCGCGTTTTGTAATGCCCTGCTGGCGTTACGGCTGAAATGTGGAGCGTCATGCAATGCGCGCTTACGATTTGTCGGTGCAGCATCGCGGGTTCTGAACCAGCATTGCAGGGATGTTTCGGTGATTTTTGGAGTTTCTATGCTCGAACAGGCTCAACGCGTCCTCAAGGACATCTTCGGCTACGACAGTTTCCGTGGCCGCCAGGGTGCAATCATTGAGCGCGTGGCCAGTGGCGGCGATGCCCTGGTCCTGATGCCTACCGGTGGCGGCAAGTCCCTGTGCTTCCAGGTCCCGGCGCTGTTGCGCGAAGGCCTGGCCGTGGTGGTCTCGCCGCTGATCGCACTGATGGACGATCAGGTCGCCACCCTCGAAGAGCTGGGCGTGGCCGCCGCCGCATTGAACTCCACCCTCAGCGCCGAGCAGCAGCGCGACCTCGCCGCCCGTATCCGCCGCGGCGAGGTGAAAATGCTCTATCTGGCGCCGGAACGTCTGGTCCAGCCGCGCATGTTGTCCTTCCTGCAGGGGCTGGACATCGCCCTGTTCGCCATCGACGAAGCACACTGCGTGTCGCAATGGGGCCACGATTTCCGCCCGGAATACCTGCAACTGGGCCAATTGGCGGAAATGTTCCCCGACGTGCCGCGCATCGCCCTGACCGCCACGGCCGACAAGCGCACCCGGGAAGAAATCGTCACCCGTCTGCACCTGCAAGACGCCGAGCGCTTCCTGTCGAGCTTCGACCGGCCGAACATCTTTTATCGCATCGTGCCCAAGGAGCAGCCGCGCAAGCAGTTGCTGGCGTTCCTCGCCGAGCGCCGTAGCGATGCGGGCATCGTGTATTGCCTGTCGCGCAAGAAAGTCGAGGAAGTCGCTGCGTTCCTCAGCGAACAAGGCTTCCCGGCGCTGCCGTACCACGCTGGTCTGCCCAACGATCTGCGGGCCTACCATCAGAAACGCTTCCTCAATGAGGAAGGCCTGATCATGGTTGCGACGGTGGCGTTCGGCATGGGCATCGACAAGCCCAACGTGCGTTTTGTCGCGCACCTCGATTTGCCGAAATCTCTTGAGGCCTATTACCAGGAAACCGGTCGTGGCGGCCGTGACGGCCTGCCGGCGGATGCCTGGATGGCCTACGGCCTGCAAGACGTGGTGATGCTCAAGCAGATGCTGCAGAACTCCGAAGGCGACGAGCGCCACAAGCGCCTGGAGCAGCACAAGCTCGACGCCATGCTCTCGCTCTGTGAAGAAACCCGCTGCCGTCGGCAAACGCTGCTGGCCTACTTCGACGAAGACATGCCCGAACCCTGCGGTCATTGCGACAACTGCGTCGACGGCGTGCAGACCTGGGATGCCACCGAGCCTGCGCGTCAGGCGCTGTCGGCGATCTACCGCACCGGTCAGCGCTACGGCGTCGGGCACCTGGTGGATGTGTTGCTGGGCAAGGACAACGAAAAGGTCCGCAACTTCGGCCATCAGCATCTGTCGGTGTTTGGTGTCGGCAAGGCGAGGGCCGAAGGTGAGTGGCGCTCCCTGTTCCGCCAATTGGTGGCTCGCGGTTTGGCCGATGTTGACCATGAGGGCTATGGCGGTCTGCGCCTGAGCGACAGTTGCCGGCCGTTGCTCAAGGGCGAAGTGACCCTGGAGCTGCGCCGCGATCTCAAGGCGCAAACCGTGGCGAAAAGCAGCAAGAGCCAGGCGAGCCAACTGGTCCGTGGCGAGGAGCGCGAACAGTGGGAAGCCTTGCGCGCCCTGCGTCGCAAGCTCGCCGAAGAACATGGCGTGCCGCCGTACGTCATCTTCCCTGACTCGACCTTGCTGGAAATGCTGCGCAGTCAGCCGACCTCGCTGGCGGAAATGGCCACGGTCAGCGGTGTCGGCGCGCGCAAGCTGGAACGTTACGGCGAGGCCTTCCTCGAAGTGCTCGGCGGTCAGGTCGAGGCGCCGAAACCGGTGGCCGACGTGCGTCACGAACTGATCACGCTGGCGCGGGCCGGGATGACGCCGGTACAGATCGCCGGTCAATTGCAGTGCTCGGAAAAGAACGTCTACACCATGCTGGCCGAAGCGATCGGCAAGCAGCAGTTGTCGTTGGAACAGGCGCTGGATCTGCCTGAAGACCTGATGGGTGAAATCCAGGACGCCTTCCTCGACGGCGAAGGTGAGTTGCCTCCGGTTTCCGAGATCGCCGCGCTGTTTGCAGGCAGGGTTCCGGAAGGGGTGCTGTACTGCGTTCGGGCGGCGTTGCAGTCGGAGTTCGAGATTTGAGACATCTGTAGTGCTGATGTAACGATTCAGTACAGATCAAGCCTTGCCTCAAGTCGAGGCTCATGCTTAGCTGACTAATAATTAGTTTTTATTTATTTCAGTCTGATCATGAGTGTTTTATGCCGTTAACCGATCAACACCGCTTTGGCATGCAATTGGCCCAGATGTCCCGTGGCTGGCGTGCCGAACTGGACCGCCGACTGGCGGGCATGGGCTTGTCCCAGGCGCGCTGGCTGGTGCTGCTGCACCTGGCGCGTTTCGATGAAGCACCGACCCAGCGTGAGCTGGCACAAAGCGTCGGCGTCGAAGGCCCGACCCTGGCCCGTTTGCTCGACAGCCTGGAAAGCCAGGGCCTGGTGCAACGCCAGGCAGTGCTGGAAGACCGTCGGGCGAAGAAAATCGTGCTCTGCGCCCCGGCGCGTCCCCTGATCGAACAAATTGAAACCATTGCCACGCAACTGCGTCACGAACTGTTCGAAGGCGTCGATGAGGCGGATTTGAAGGTGTGCATGCGGGTTCACGGGCACATCCTGGGCAACCTTGAAAAGTCTTGAGGCATAACCGAACGCCAGGCTTTTGAGAGACCGCATTGGGCAGACTATAAGAACTACTCGGCAATATCGTGTTCGTAACGGATGTACGAACCCGTGCGGATGGTTTCTGTAGATCTCAAGGATGCTCATGCTCAAGTGTTGGCGATTGGTTTTACGCGGTGGTTCTCAGTGGTTGCTGGCCGGGGTCGCAGTCACTTACTCGGCATGGGCGCCGGCGCTGGGCCTGGGTGAAATCACCCTGCATTCGGCGCTGAATCAACCGCTGCGTGCCGATATCGCACTGGTGGATGCCGCCGGCCTCGAGGAAAACCAGCTGTCGGTGAGCCTGGCAACGGCGGACGAGTTCAGTCGTGCCGGGGTCGACCGGGCATTTTTCCTCAGCGACCTGAAGTTCACCCCGGTGCTGCGCGGTAATCGCAATGTGATCCAGGTGACCTCCGGCAAACCGGTCAGTGAACCCTTCCTGAATTTCCTCGTGCAGCTCAATCAGCCTAATGGGCGATTGCTGCGTGAGTACACGGTACTGATCGATCCGCCGGGTTCGTCGGGGGTTGTTCCCGCCGCCGATGAAGCGTTTTCCCGTTCCCCGGCGTCCGCATTCCCCCGTGTTCAACCGGTCGTGGCGCCATCACCTGTGACAAAGACGATGCCAGAACCGGACGTCGCCGTGGTTGATCCCGCTGTCGAACAACTGGCCGCCAGTACCCTGCAAAACCACCAGTTGCAAACCACTGTCGATGAGCTCAACGAGAAGCTTCAAGGCCAGGATGAGCTGATCACCGACCAGAAAAAACAGTTGGCCGAATTGCAAACCCAACTGGCGGAGCTCAAGAAGGTAAAGGCGCAACCCATTGCATCCGACGCCGTGGCGCCAACCCCCGCCATTGCTGAAAACCCCGGGATTGGCTGGCTGCCGATTGCCAGTGTGTCGGCGCTGATAGCATTGCTGGCGCTGGGCTGGTTTGTTCGCCGCCAGCGACAGCAGCACCAGGCCACAGCGTCAGAGGCGCTGCCGTCGCAGCATGAACCGCTGGCTGAGCTCTTTACCGAGCCTGTGATGTGGCCCCCCGTCATGCAACCATCCACTGTGCATCGCGACGGGGTGCCGGCCAACGATGAGCTTGAGCGGGTCGATAGCCGCCATTCCATTCCGGTCGCGGCTGCCGTGGCGGTAGTTCCGGGTCTGGCGATATCTGGCGAATCCGCCACTGACGATGAGTACCGGCTCAACTTGGAGGAGCTGTCCATGGCGTCGAGTTGGGACGTGATCAGGCCAATCGAGAACCCACAGCCGGCTGCTTTGGCCATGATCGAGCCTGGGTTCGAGTTGGAGGCGCAATTCGCTCCGCCGTCTCGACAGCCTCCGGTCGGGCTATCATAGCGACGTCGTCAAACTCTGGAGTCACGCCCCATCATGACCGTCAGCAAACCGGAAATCATCATCACCTATTGCACGCAATGCCAATGGCTGTTGCGTGCGGCCTGGCTGGCCCAGGAACTGCTCAGCACCTTTGGTGATGACCTGGGCAAAGTCTCCCTGGTGCCGGGCACCGGCGGGGTCTTTCATATCTACTGTGACGCCGTGCAGATCTGGGAGCGCAAGGCCGACGGTGGTTTCCCCGAGGCCAAAGTGCTCAAGCAGCGAGTTCGCGACCAGATTGACCCGGACCGCGACCTGGGGCACAACGACCGCACTCAGTGAGACGCGGCCTCGGCTGCAACAGTCTTTTTGCTTGTGCCACTTGAGAACCGGCTGGACACCACAATCGCCACAATGATCAGCGCGCCCCCCAGCAACATACGCAGGGTCGGATTTTCGTTGAACAGCAGCCAGGCGACGGTGATGCCGTAGACCGGCTCCAGGGCGAACACCACGGCGGCGGTGCGTGCCTTGATCACCGCGAGGCTGGCGACGAACAGGCTGTGGGCGACACCGGTACAGAACACTCCAAGCAGGCCGATCCACAGCCAGTCGATGGCGCGCACTTCGCTCAACTGAGGCGCCGCCACCGGCAGCAGGCACAGGGCAACCACCACGTTCTGGCACAGCGCAGCCTGTACCGGCGGGACTCGCCCGGAGCTGGCACGGTTGGTCAGTGACAGCAGGGCGAACAACAACCCGGAACCCACGGCCCACAGCAGGCCGGTGGTGGCGCCGCTGGCCAGGTCGAAATCAGGCGTGACCAGCACCAGGCCGACACTCACCAGCAGCACCAGCACGATTTCATTGGCGCGAATGCGCTCGCGGAAAATCAGCCCTTCGAGGATTACGGTAAAGGCCGGGAAACTGGCGAAACCGAGCGTCGCAATTGCTACGCCTGCGACTTTCACCGCAATGAAGAAGCTCACCCAGTGCCCGGCCAGCAACAAGCCGCTGAGCAGCAGCCGGCGCCAGTCCACCGCCTCGAGTTTCTGCCAGCGCGTCTGGCTGGCGAACCGTGCAAAAAACGCCAGCGCGAGCACAGCGAAAGCGGCACGGCCGAAAACGATGATCGCCGGTGAAGCGGCAGCCAGTTTGCCGAACACACCGGTCAGGCCGAACATCAATGCGCCGATATGCAAGGCGCCAAGGGCGGTACGGGGAGTCATTGCAATCCTTAACGACAAACGAACAGAGGCCTCATTGAAGCGCGTAATCGCCCATCAAGTCTGTCGGCAAACTCGCGTTATTTGTCGCCAGCCTCGCGCCGCAGTTTCCCGGGCGATGCCCCGAACTCGCGCAGCACCGCCGCCGCAAAGGCACTCTGGGAGCTGTAGCCGACGCGGCTGGCAATCTCGCCGATGGGCAGCGCCGAGTTGCGCAGCAAGCCCACAGCGATGTGCAGACGTCGGCTGCGGATATAGTCCATCGGCGTCTGCCCGCATTCGGACACGAACCGCGCATGCAATCGGGCACTGGAAAGGCCGACCACCCGGGCCAGGTCAGCCACCTGCAGCGGGTACGCCGCGTACTGATCGATGTGCGCGTTCAGCGCGGCATAGGGCAGGCGCCGACCGCCGACCGCGTCGGGCCTGGCGTTGTTGAGACTGGCCAGTAACAGCACCGCGCCTTGTTGAGCGATCAGCGGATCATCGACCGGACTGTTCGCCAGCCAACTGACCAATTGGCTTTGCCCGGCGTCCAGGGGCCGACGCCCGGCGTTGTCGAGCAAGCGTCGGCTGGACTCGGCGTGATCGCCCAACGACTGGGCAACCCATTGTTCGCCGGGTACATCCAGCACCAGGCAGCGGCTGCCATTGGCGCTGCCACACGCGTGATGCGCCCCGGAGGGCACCACCACGAAACTCTGCTGAACCACCTGGCTGCCACGGCCGTCGACCTCGAAATCCAGCGCGCCCGAAAGCCCGAACACCAGTTGCGCGTGTTCGTGGCTGTGGACGATCAGGTCGTGGCTGTATTGGCGAAGCGTGAGGATCGGTCTCATCGCAGGTCTCCCGGTTCAGGGCGTCAGTCTACACCGAGCGGGCCAACAAGCGCTGTCACAGGACTGACTTGACGCTGTCATGGACCATTAACCGGGCCGGGGCAGACTTGGCAAAACTTGCCAGAGGGTTGCCCATGACCAGCGCCGAGCTCGCCAAACCCACCCGTAAACAACGCGTACGGACTTTATGGATTTCCGACGTGCATTTGGGCACCCGGGATTGCCAGGCTGAACACCTGTCGCAGTTTCTCAAGAGCTACCACGCAGACAAGATCTACCTGGTCGGCGACATCATCGACGGTTGGAAACTGCGCGGCGGCATGTACTGGCCACAAGCGCACACCAACGTCATCCGTCGCCTGCTGACCATGAGCAAGCGTGGCACCGAGGTGATCTACGTCACCGGCAACCACGATGAATTCCTGCGCCGCTATTCCAAGCTGATCCTGGGCAACATCCAGTTGGTCGACGAAGCCGTGCACGTCACCGCCGACGGCCGGCACCTGCTGGTGATCCATGGCGACCAGTTCGATGTGATCACCCGTTACCATCGCTGGCTGGCGTTTCTCGGTGACTCGGCCTACGAATTCACCCTGACCCTCAACCGCTGGCTCAATCATTGGCGCGCGCGATATGGCTACGGCTACTGGTCGCTGTCGGCCTACCTCAAGCACAAGGTGAAAAGCGCGGTCAGCTTCATCAGCGACTTCGAAGAAGCCATCGCCCATGAATGTGTCAAGCGCGAGCTGCACGGTGTGGTGTGCGGGCACATTCACCATGCCGAGATTCGCAAGGTCGGCGAGGTGGACTACCTCAATTGCGGCGACTGGGTGGAATCGTGCACCGCGCTGATCGAGCACTGGGATGGCTCGATCGAGTTGTATCGCCTGGCGGATGCCCAGGCGCGTGAGGCGCAGTTGAAGGCGGCCAGGGTGGCAGAGCTGGCGTGAAAATCACTGTGCCCGTGCGGGCCTCATCGCGAGCAGGCTCGCTCCCACAGTAAATTTGTAGTGAACACAGAATCTGTGGACGCCGCAAAACCTGTGGGAGCGAGCCTGCTCGCGATGGACCGCGCAGCGGTCCCGAAATGACTCACGCCGGAGCCTGTTCTTCCATCGCCGTCTTGTAGATCGAGTTCCTGGGGTGCGCAAACAAGCGCTCCATCATCGGCTCGAAAAAGCTCAATGGCAGCGTGTCGTACGCCGGATCAAACGCCGCCGCATCGTATTTGGCGCAGAATTCGACGGTCGCCTGGTACTGCGGATGGTCCTGGAATTGCTCACGCAGATGCCGGTCCATGCCCAGGTGATGGAAGAAGTAGTAGCCCTGGAAAATCCCGTGCTTTTCCACCATCCACAAGTTATCGGCGCTGACGAACGGCTTGAGGATCGCCGCCGCGATGTCCGGGTGGTTGTAGGAACCCAGGGTGTCGCCGATATCGTGGAGCAGGGCGCAGACCACGTACTCTTCGTCGCGGCCATCGCGCCAGGCGCGGGTGGCGGTTTGCAGGGAGTGGGTCAGGCGATCCACCGGGAAGCCGCCAAAATCCCCCTCCAGCAACTTCAGGTGCGCCACAATCCGTGCAGGCAATTGTCTTGCATAGGCACTGAAGTCCGCGGCGATGATCGCCCAGTCTTCCTGCGTTCCGTCCTTCATGTGGGTGAAGCGGGCATTGGCATTCATAGGCAACTCTCTTGTGACGGATGTCAGCTAGAACGGAACGCGCCCCATGACCATGTCCCGGTACATGACAAAATCGCCGAGCAGGCTATAGAAGGGGTGTTGGAAGGTTGCCGGGCGGTTCTTCTCGAAGAAGAAATGCCCGACCCAGGCAAAGCTGTAACCTGCCAGTGGCAGGGTCCACAACAGCATCCATGCTCCGCGACCAATGGTCAGCGACAGAATCAAGATAACCAGGGTCGTGCCGATAAAGTGTAAACGGCGACAGGTGCTGTTGCTGTGCTCACTGAGGTAGTAAGGATAGAACTCAGCGAAGCTGTTGAAGCGTTTGACGTTTTCCACGACAGCGATCTCTGTGGTTATTGTTCTTGCTGCAAGTTGTTCTGCGGGTAGCTTAATTGAGTCTAGAGTGATCAATGGCATCAGCCACTGACAATAGGCGCCACTTTAGTATCCTTCGGTCAATAGCCGTAGCATGCGGCCACCAAGTAAGAAAACGCCATGAGCGAACGAACGACTTCTGCAAGCTGGGCGATGGGGATTGTCAAAGCGTTGGAGATGGACGGCCTGGATTGCCGGGCTCTGTTCAAACAGCTGGGGCTCGACTACGCGGCACTGGATGATCCGGATGCACGCTTCCCGCAAGATTCCATGACACGGCTGTGGCAGCGCGCGGTCGATCTGTCCGGCAACCCGGCCATCGGCCTGAACATGGGCAAGGTGGTGCGACCGGCGCAGTTTCATGTGACCGGTTACGCCTTGATGTCCAGCCAGACCCTGGCCGAAGGCTTTCAGCGACTGGTGCGCTATCAGCGGATCATCGCCGAAAGTGCCGACCTGAGTTTCCAGCTGCTGGAGGAAGGCTACGCGTTGATTCTGATGGTGCATGGCGACCATCTGCCGCCGACCCGACAAAGCGCCGAAGCTTCAATGGCCTGTGCCTTGGCGCTGTGCGGCTGGTTGACCGGGCGTACGTTGCAACCACGCCAAGTGTTGTTGCAAGGTGCCGAGCCGGCCAACCTGGAACCCTATAGACAAGCCTTCCATGCTCCGCTGGTGTTCAACGCGCCTTACGATGCACTGATTTTCGAACGCGCCGATATGGAAGCGCCGCTGCCGACGGCCAACGAGGCAATGGCGTTGCTGCATGACCGCTTTGCCGGTGAATACCTGGCGCGCTTTTCCGAAAGCCGCGTGACCCACAAGGCGCGGCAGGTGTTGTGCCGTCTGCTGCCCCAAGGCGAGCCCAAGCGCGACACCGTGGCGCAGACGCTGCATCTGTCCCAGCGCACCTTGCAGCGGCGCTTGCAGGAAGAGGGCACGAGTTTTCAGGCGCTGCTGGACGATACCCGGCGTGAGCTGGCCGAGCAGTATCTGGCGCAACCGAGCATGACCTTGCTGGAAATTGCCTACTTGCTGGGGTTTGCCGATCCGAGCAACTTTTTCCGTGCTTTCCGCCGCTGGTTCGATGCCACACCCGGCGAGTACCGGATGCGGCTGATGCAATCAGCTGAAGCGGTCAATGACGCCAAAATGCCGGAATACAAAGCACAAACACCGTAATGATCTCCAGCCGGCCCAGCAACATGCCGAACGAGAGAATCCACTTGGCGGCATCCGGCAGGGTGGCGAAGTTGCCCGCCGGGCCGATGGTTTCGCCGAGCCCCGGGCCGACACCGGACACGGTACTGGCTGCGCCAGTGAGGGCGGTCATCCAGTCCACGCCGAGCAGCGACAGCAGCAGTGCGATGACACAGATGGTGATTGCAAAGAAGAACGAAAAGGTCAGGATCGACCGCACGATTTCTTCGTCGAGGCGGTGACCGTTGTACTTCTGCTTGATCACCGCGCGCGGGTGAATCAGCTGGTTAAGGTTGGCCTTGAGCAGGATATAGGCCACCTGGAAGCGGAAAATCTTGATACCGCCCGCGGTCGAGCCGGAGCAACCGCCGATAAACCCCAGGTAGAAGAACAGCATCAGCGAGAAATTGCCCCAGAGGCTGTAGTCCCCCAGTGCAAAACCGGTGGTGGTCACTACCGACGTCACGTTCAGCGCCACATGCCGCAACGCCTCCAGCCAATGCAGCTGGGTAGTCCACCAATACCAGGTGCCGAGCACCAGCCAGGTCACCAGCAGCATGCCCAGCAGGCCTTGAACCTGTTCATCCTTGATCAGCGCCCGACGGTTACCACGCAACGTGGCGACATACAGGGTGAACGGCAGGGCACCGAGAATCATGATGACGATCGCGACCCAATGCACCGCAGGCTCCGGCCACTTGGCCAAAGACTGGTCGGAGGTGGAGAAACCGCCGGTGGAAATCGCCGACATCGCGTGGTTGACTGCATCGAACGGGCTCATTCCGGCCCACCAGAACGCCAGGCTGCCGACAATGGTAATGCCGACGTAGGCCGCCACGATCAGCCGCGCCACCATGTGTGAGCGGGGCATGACTTTTTCCGAGCGGTCCGACGATTCGGTCTGGAACAGCCGCATGCCACCGATGCGCAACAGCGGCAGGATCGCCACCGCCATGCCGATAAAGCCGATGCCGCCGATCCAGTGCAGCAACGAGCGCCACATCAGGATGCCGGGGGACATGGAGTCCAGGCCGGTGAGCACGGTCGCGCCAGTGGCGGTGATGCCGGACATGCTTTCGAAGAATGAATCGGTGTAGCTGATGTGCTGGGTCAGCAGGAACGGCAGCGCGGCGAAGATGCACACCACCAGCCAACTGCTGACGGTCAGCAGGTACATGTCCCGGGGGCGCAGGTGAATGTGTTCGGGGCGCCCCGGAATCACCAGCGCCAAACCGGCGACAAAGGTGATCATGCTGGCCCAGAGGAACGATGGCAGATCGCTGGTGCGCTCGAAAATGACCAGCGTGGCCATGGGCACGACCATGGAGATCGCCAGCGTGATCAGGAAGATGCCGATGATGAAACCAATGATCCGTAAGGTCGGCAACGCCATGAGGTCCGCTCGGCTGATAGTGGAAAGGGCGCCATTCTACCTGCGGGGCAGGGCATGTAAACCGGCACTGCTGCGACAGTTACAGCTAGAATAGCCGCACAAATTTTTCAGGAGGTGGCCGATGCAGGCTCTCGACGCTTTGCTCAACCGTGTTTCCGTTCCACGACTGATTGACCCTGCACCCACTGCCGAGCAGCGCGAGGTGCTGTTTGGCGCCGCCATGCGCGCCCCGGATCACGGTCACTTGCAGCCTTGGCGTTTCCTGACAGTGGAAGGCGCGGCGCGTGAGCAAATGGGCGAGTTGCTGGCCGAAGCGGCGAAATTGCAAGACAGCGAAGTCGGCGAAGCGGCCATCGACAAGGCGCGCAATGGTCCGCTGCGGGCACCGTTGGTGGTAGTGGTGATCGCTCGCGTGCAGGATCACGTCAAATATCCGAAGTCCGAGCAGTTGCTGGCGGCAGGCTGCGCGGCCCACGGGATTTTGCTCGCGGCCTATGCGCAGGGCATTGGCGCGGTGTGGCGTACCGGTGACCTGGCTTACTCGCCGCATGTGGCCAGGGGCTTGGGCCTGGCGGAGGGAGAAGAGGTGATTGCTTTCCTGTATCTGGGTACGCCGCAGAAAGAACCGCGTGTGGCCGAGAAAGTCGACCTGGCCGAATTCGTCAGCACCTGGCCCGGTAAAGCCTGACACCCCCCATCCAGTGTGGGAGCGGGCTTGCTCGCGAAAGCGGCTAACTATTCAACATCCATGTTGGCTGACAGACCGCTTTCGTCGGAACGCCGCCGGGAGCAAGCCCGCTCCCACATTGGATCAGGGCTGAACCACAGCCCCCGGTACCAACGGCAATTCCAGGCTGGCAATAAACCCGCCTTCCGGGTGATTGGCCAGCACCAGGCTGCCGCCATGTCGCTCCGCCGCGCGCCGGGCGATGGCCAAGCCCAGGCCGTGTCCGGCCGCGGTCTGCCCCGGCGCCCGATAGAACGGCTCACCGAGCTGGTTCAAATATTCGGCACTGACCCCCGGCCCGTGATCGCGCACGGTCACGACGATCCGCTCACCCTGGCGCAACGCCTGCATTTCGATCGGTAGGCCACCCACCGGATTGAAACGCTGGGCGTTGCGCAGCAGATTGTCGACGGCCCGTTCGATCATGGTCGGCCAGCCCTTCAGATTCAGTTGCGATTCGGCTTCGAGGTGGACCAGTTGCTCGGGTGAACCGAGTTGCGCATCCTTTTGCAAGCTATTGAGCAAGGCGTTCAGGTCCACCTCTTCGGCACTGGCGTTATCGGAGTCGACCCGCGCCAATACCAGGATTTCGCTGATCAGCGCTTCCAGTCGGTCGCACTCGCGGGTCAGGCGCGGCCACAGTTGTTCCCGTTCTTGCGGAGTGGCCCGTTCGGCCAGCGCCAGCGCGATACGCAGACGGGCGAGGGGCGAACGCAATTCGTGGGACACATCCCGCAGCAGTTGCCGCTGACTGCCAATCAGGCTTTGCAGGCGCGCGCCCATGCGGTTGAAGTCGTTGGCCAGGACGCCGAACTCATCGCGACGGTTGGCCAGTTTGACCAGGCTGTTCTGTTGATAGGTGGTTTGGCCAAGGTCATGCACCGCGCCACGCAGACGGCTGAGCGGGCGAGTGATGGAAAAGGTCACCAGCAGGCTGAACAGGGTCAGCACCACCAGGGCGATTCCCAGGGCACTCAGCGGCCAGAGCAGGCTCTCGCGGTGCCAGGCGTTCAGTTCCGGATGCGGGATGCGGTAGATGAACAGGTAGGTGTCACCGGTTTTTTCGCTGGTGAACTCATCGGTCAGACGCCGCCATGGTAGGCGCCGGTCATCGTTGTTCTGGCGCGCTTCAAAGGCCGCCGCACGTTTGGGAAAGGTGCCGCGCACCACCGGATCGCCGCTTTCGTTAAGCACCTGAACGTCGATGTGATACTGGCGTTTGCGTTGCTGGAGAATGTCCTGGGCGGCGTCTTCACCCTGGCTTTCGTAGGTTTGCGTCCACTCTTCGGCCAGCGTGTTGAGGCCCGGGTGGCGGCTGAGAATCCAGGCGTCCTGGTTGAGCATGTGCCCGAGCAGGATGGAAAGCCCTGCAACCAGAGCGATGGCCAGCCAGAAGCTGGCCAGGATACGCCAGAACAATGAACGCACGGAAAATCCTCGAACGATCACAAATCCATGTGGGAGCGAGCCTGCTCGCGATGGCGGTCTTTCAGTCACGTTGATGTTGAACGTGCTGACGCTATCGCGAGCAGGCTCGCTCCCACAGTGAGTTGTGTGGTGTCAGGCCCAGCGGTGAAAACCGTTGGGCCCGGGGTTAGCGCATTATTGCGCCTTTTGCGGTTGTTGCGCTTTCCAGGCCTTGAACTCGGTCCACTCGGCGCGGCGTTCAGCCTGTTTTTTCTGGATCTCGTCGAATTTCTTTTGTTGATCCGGTTTCAGCAAGGCGCGCACGTCCGCTTCAGCCTTCTTGTGGTTGGCGGCCATCTCGTCCTTCATGGCTTTCTGGTCGGCTGGCGGGAGTTTCTCCAGGTACTTATCGACCAGTTGCTTACGCTCGTGCATCTGCTCGCCCATGATCTTGCGGATCTGCTCGCGCTGTTCGCGGCTCAGGTCCAGTTCACTGTACGGGCCTTTGCCGTGCATGCCGTGCATCTGACCGCCGTGGCGCGAACCGTCCATCGACCCATCCATGGGGCCAGCGCCTTCAGGCATGGCCATGGCAACGGTCGGCAGGGCAGCAGCGAACATCAGAGCGATAAGAGTCTTGCGCATGGTGTATCTCCTTGTCTCGTTCCCGGTACGTTCCGGATGAGTACAGATTACGCAGATCAAGGTCAGCGGCGGTCAGCGGAGGGTAAAGCTTTGGTAAACATGATTTTCGGCTGACCTGACAAAGCGGCAGCTCCTACGGGGTTCAGAGGCTGTAGTAATAGCCGCGGCTGCGCAGGGCAACGATGCGCGGTCGGCCATCGGGGTGTGGGCCGATCTTCTTGCGCAGGTTGCTGACGTGCATGTCCAGGCTGCGGTCGTACAGGGTCAGCTTGCGGCCGAGGGCGATCTGCGCCAGTTCCTGTTTGTCCAGGGGTTCGCCGGGTTGCTTGAGCAAGGCTTCCAGCAGGCGGCTTTCGGAGACGGTGAGGGTGAATTCCTGTTCGTCGATGCTGACCACACCGCGCACCGGGCTGAAACACAGGTCGCCCAGTTGCATCTGGCTGGACACCGCTGCCGGGTGGCTACGGCGCAGGACTGCGCGCAGGCGGGCGGTCAGTTCCCGTGGATCGCAGGGTTTGGCCAGGTAATCGTCGGCGCCGAGCTCCAGGCCGAGGATACGGTCCAGGGGCTCGCCCCGGGCCGAGAGCATCAGCACCGGCAAATCCGGGTGGTCGCTGCGCAACTGCTTGAGCAGTTCCAGGCCGCTGCCATCGGGCAACATCACATCCAGCACTACGGCCGCCGGGGCGGTTTCGGCCAGCGCGCGGCGTGCGCTCTGGCCGTCGTGACAGGCACGTACCTGAAACCCTTCCTGGCTCAGCCAACTGCTCAGGAGCTCACACAGTTCCTGGTCATCATCAATAAGTAACAGCTCGCTCATGACTCACTCAATTTAGCCATTGTCGACGTTTTCGACTTGCTCCACTGGCGAAGATACCGCAGAGCAGAGCCAATAGCGCTACCCCGGCGCCAATGACGAACCATTGTTGCTGGTCGGTCAGCAGGCGCGGCAGCGGACTGCTGGCCTGGGCTTCCTTGAGTTGCAGCTTCAACCGCTGGTTCTCCTGGCGCAACCGGGCCAGCAGCGGGCTTTCGCGTTCGCTCTCGGCAGTTTGCAATTGCTTGTTCAGATCTTCCCGTTGCCGTTCGCTTTCTTTCAAGCGTTGCTGCAGCTCGGTGATCTGGCTGCCGGCGCTCAAGGACAGAGGCGTCGAATTGCCACCCTCGGCGTATTCTTCACCGTGGGCGGGCGCCCCGATCGACAACGTGACCAACATCAGACACAACGGACCCTTGCGCATGGCGACTCCTGGTTCCAATACGAGTATTGGGGAAGTTGTCGGCCGGCAAACGAGAATAATGAGCGATTGAGAACGCGATGAACCGATATGGTTCACCGCGTGGGGGCAGTTGAAAGAAGAAAGTTACGGAAGGACTTGCTTGAACGGCTTGACCAGCACGTTGGCGTAGACGCCTGCGGCGATGTACGGATCGGCGTCGGCCCAGGCCTGGGCAGCGCTCAGGGAGTCGAATTCGGCGACGATCAGGCTGCCGGTGAAACCCGCAGCGCCCGGATCATTGCTGTCGATCGCCGGGTGTGGGCCGGCCAATACGATGCGACCTTCGCCCTTGAGCACTTGCAGGCGCTCGAGGTGTGCAGGCCGTGCGGCCAGGCGGGCTTCCAGGGAGTTGGCGACGTCTGTGGCAATGATTGCGTAAAGCATGTCAGTCCTCGGTTTTAGGCGATGTGGTATCGGCGTCGTGCAGATGGCGGGACAGGTAGATGCCCTGGCCGACCAGGAACAGCAAAGTCATGCCCAGGCTGCCGAAGACCTTGAAGTCGACCCAGTAGCTCTGGAAGGTGAACGCAACAAACAGGTTGGCGGCACCGCAAAACAGGAAGAAGGCGATCCAGGCGATGTTCAGGCGCGTCCAGACCGGCTCCGGCAGGGTCAGCGCGTGGCCCATGATGCGCTTGATCAGCAGGCTGTCACCGACGAAGTGGCTACCGATGAACGCCAGGGCGAACAGCCAGTTGACCACCGGGGCTTTCCACTTCAGGAACGTCTCGCTGTGGAACGCCAGGGTCAGGCTGCCGAAGACCAGGCAGGCGATCAGGGTCAGCCACTGGCTCTTCTCCAGCTTGCGCTGCTTGATGAACAGTGTGCCGTAGACCGCCAGGGAACTGACGATCAGCATCGCGGTGGCGCTGTAGATACCGCCTACAGTGACCTCATGACCGGCGATGTCGACGACCCGTGGATCGATTTTGAAGACGATGAAAAACAGCAGGAGCGGGATGAAATCGATGAATTGTTTCACAGTGGCAGCCAGAAGCAGGATGTGGCGGCATAATAACAAACATATGGGCGCGCGATAGCGCCAGCTGATTTGAGGTTACAAAGCCCTGTGAATGTTGATTTGCACTGCCATAGCACGGCCTCCGATGGCGCCCTGGCGCCTGCGGTTCTGGTGGCGCGGGCGTTCGAGAAAGGCGTGCGAGTCCTGGCCTTGACCGATCACGACACCCTCGAGGGCCTCGACGAGGCCCGGCACGCGGCTACCGCGCTGGGGATGCAACTGGTCAACGGCGTCGAATTGTCCTGCACCTGGGGCGGCGCGACCATTCATGTCCTGGGCTACGGTTTTGACGTGAACGCCGCGCCGTTGGTCGAGGCCATCGCCAGATTGCATGATGGCCGCTGGCTACGCTCCGAGGAAATCAGCCGCAAACTGGCGCTCAAAGGCATGCCGGGGGCGCTGGAGGGTGCCCGGCAGATCCAGCAGGAGTTGGGCGACAGCGGTAACGCGCCGGCCCGCCCGCATTTCGCCGACTGGATGGTGCGTGAAGGTTTCGTCAAGGACCGCGCGGAGGCGTTCCGCAAATGGCTGGGCGCCGGCAAGCTGGGCGACGTCAAGCAACACTGGCCGACCCTGGAAGAAACCGTCGAAACCCTGCGCGCAGCCAAGGCCTGGGTCAGCCTGGCACACCCATGGCACTATGAATTCACGCGCAGCAAGCGACGTCGTCTGATTGCCGACTATATTCAAGCAGGGGGCCACGCCATCGAAGTGGTCAATGGTTACCAGCCTGCCGAGCAAGTGGGCAGCCTGGCCATTCTGGCCCGCGAGTTCGGTCTGCTGGTCAGCGCCGGCAGTGATTTTCATGGCCCTGGAGGCTGGTCGGAGATCGGTGAATACCGGTCACTCCCGGAGGATCTGCCGCCGCTATGGTGTCGATTCAAACATGACCCAGTTATTGCCGCCGTCTGAACAGGTAGAGAATGTGAGTCAATTTTTCCAGATTCATCCGGAAAACCCGCAAGCGCGCCTGATCAAACAGGCAGTCGAAATCATCCGCAAGGGCGGGGTGGTGATTTATCCCACGGACTCTTCCTACGCCATAGGTTGCCAGATCGGCGACAAGGTGGCCGTGGAGCGCGTTCGGCGCCTGCGGCAACTGGATGAGAAGCACAACTTCGCGCTGATCTGCAGCGACCTGTCACAACTGGGCCTGTTCGCCAAGATCGACACCGGCACGTTCCGTATCCTCAAGGCCCATCTGCCGGGACCGTATACCTTCATTCTCAACGCCACCCGCGAAGTACCGCGGCTGTTGTTGCACCCGAAGAAACGCACCATCGGCCTGCGTGTGCCGAGCCACCCGATTGCCCTGGCGCTACTGGCTGAACTGGGTGAACCCTTGATGAGCGTGACCCTGATCATGCCAGGCGATGAAGATCCGTTGAGCGACCCGCACGAAATGCGCCAGTTGCTCGAACACCAGGTCGATCTGATCATCGACGGCGGTTTCGGCGGGATCAAGGCGTCCACCGTGATCAGCCTCGCCGACGGCGAGCCGGAAGTCATTCGCGTTGGTTGCGGCGACCCTGCGCCGTTCATGGTCGAGGCCTAGATGTCCGCAGTAGAGCCCGTCGACAGTCAGGCCGGAGCCCAGCAGGAGCTGCCCTTCGCCATGGTCTATGGCCAGGCGGTCATGGAAATGCCGCTGGACCTTTACATCCCGCCGGATGCCCTCGAGGTCTTTCTCGAGGCGTTCGAAGGCCCGCTCGACCTGCTGCTGTACCTGATCCGCAAACAGAACATCAACATCCTCGACATCCCGGTGGCGGAAATCACTCGCCAGTACATGGGCTACGTCGAGTTGATGCAGTCGGTGCGCCTGGAACTGGCCGCCGAGTACCTGGTGATGGCCGCGATGCTGGCCGAGATCAAGTCGCGGATGCTGCTGCCACGGGCCGAAACCGTCGAAGACGAAGAGGAAGACCCGCGCGCCGAACTGATCCGCCGCTTGCAGGAGTACGAGCGTTTCAAGGCTGCCGCCGAAGGCATCGACGGCCTGAGTCGCGTCGGTCGTGATGTGGTGGTGCCCAAGCTTGACGCTCCGGAGGCCCGGGCGCGCAAGCTGCTACCAGACGTGCGTCTTTCCGAGTTGCTGCTGTCGATGGCCGAGGTCTTGCGCCGTGGCGACATGTTTGAGAGCCATCAGGTCAGCCGCGAGGCGCTATCGACCCGTGAACGCATGAGTGATGTGCTGGAGCGCCTCAAGGGCGGCGGTTTCGTGCCGTTTGTCGAGCTGTTCACCGCAGAAGAAGGGCGCCTGGGGGTGGTGGTGACCTTCATGGCGATCCTTGAATTGGTCAAGGAATCGCTGGTCGAGCTGGTGCAGAATGAGCCATTTGCCGCGATCCACGTGCGAGCCCGAGCCGAATAACGAGTCGAAACATGAACCTGACTGAACCCCGCGATCTGGCACCCTTGCTTGAAGCCTTTCTGTTGGCCTCGGGAAAGCCGCAATCTTTGGAAAGCCTGTTCGAACTCTTCGAGGAGGGCGAGCGCCCGGAACCGCCGGTCTTCAAGAAGGCCCTGACGATTCTCGCCAAGTCCTGCGATGGCCGCGCGTTTGAACTCAAGGAAGTGGCCTCGGGGTATCGCCTGCAAATTCGCGAGAAGTTTGCGCCTTGGGTCGGGCGCCTGTGGGAAGAGCGCCCGCAGCGTTACTCCCGTGCCATGCTGGAAACCATGGCGCTGATCGCCTATCGCCAGCCGATCACCCGTGGCGAAATCGAAGACGTGCGGGGCGTGGCGGTCAACAGCAACATCGTCAAGACCTTGATGGAGCGCGAGTGGATCCGCATCGTCGGCTACCGCGACGTGCCCGGCAAACCGGCGATGTTCGCCACCACCAAGGCGTTCCTCGATCACTTCAACCTGAAGAACCTCGACGACCTGCCACCGTTGGCGGAGCTGCGCGAGCTGGAACCGGATCCGGTGCTCGACTTCGACGACGCGCCGGTGCCCGCAGCCCTGCAAGAGCTGGCCGATGCCAGCGCTGAGCCGGAGGAGCCGAAGGAAGAGACCAGTTTCCACACGCTGTTGCTGGAACTGGACAGTATGGAAGAGGGGATCAAGACCGACTTCGACGATTTGTTGCGTGATGGCGCGCCGCCTGAGTTCGATCCGGAGCAACCGGTTATCGAGCCAGAAGTCGAAGCGGCACAGCCCGAGCCTGAACCGGAAGGCGAGCCTGAGCCGGACATTGAACCGGAGCAGGACGACGACATCCTCGGCGTTGCCGAAGCCCGGGAAAAACTCCTGGCCGCGGTTGCCGCCCTCGAACAGCCGAAACCCGAGCCGGAGCTGTCGGACGAAGAAGCCGAAGCCCAGGCCCTGGCCGAGGCCATCGAAGCAGAACGCCGCCAGTTCGAAGACTGATACGATTCTCATGAACAATGGAGATTCACTGTGGGAGCGAGCCTGCTCGCGATGGCGGCAGGTCAGTCACTTCGATGTTGGATGTGCCACCGTCATCGCGAGCAGGCTCGCTCCCACAAGGTTTGTGTCCATAAGCAAGCTGTGTGTCACCGGCCAGCGGAAAAACAAATAACCTTGCCTTGATCAGCTAGTCTCTGATGCGCAAACGCCCTCATGCGCGTATGATTCGCGACCCTTCGGCGATCCCTTCGCCCAAGTACCCAGTTTTCAGACCACACCGGGAGGTGCCCAGATGAGTATCAAAGACCAGCAAGACGACCAGCCAATCGGCCCAGCAGGCGAAAAACTGCAGAAAGTCCTCGCCCGTATCGGCGTCGGCTCGCGCCGTGACGTGGAAGCCTGGATCAGCCATGGCCGCATCAAGGTCAACGGCAAAGACGCCACCCTTGGCCAGCGCGTCGACATGCACGACGCCATCACCATCGATGGCAAGGTGATCAAGCGCGAAGAGGCCGCCGAGTCGGTGCGCCGCGTGATCATGTACAACAAGCCCGACGGCGAGATCTGCACCCGTGTCGACCCGGAAGGCCGCCCGACCGTGTTCGACAAGATGCCGCGCCCTAAAGAGGGTCGCTGGATCAACATCGGTCGCCTGGACATCAACACCACCGGTCTGCTGATGTTCACCACCGACGGTGAGCTGGCCAACCGCCTGATGCACCCTTCCTACGAAATGGACCGTGAATACGCGGTACGTGTGCGCGGCGAAGTCGATGACGAGATGATCGAGCGTCTGAAGGCTGGCGTGGTCCTTGAAGATGGCCCGGCCAAGTTCACCGACATCAAGCAGGCACCAGGCGGTGAAGGTTTCAACCACTGGTATCACTGCGTGGTGATGGAAGGTCGTAACCGCGAAGTTCGTCGCCTGTGGGAATCCCAGGGCCTGGTGGTCAGCCGTCTGAAGCGCGTGCGTTTCGGCCCGGTGTTCCTCAACTCCGACCTGCCGATGGGCCGCTGGCGCGAAATGAGCCAGTACGAAGTCGACATCCTGAGTGCCGAGGTCGGCCTGACGCCGGTCGCGATGCCGCAGATGAACGCCAAGAGCAAGGACAAGCTTGACCGGATGCAGCGCAAGTCGTCGCGTCCGATGGCCAAGACCGAGCGCGTGCGGACCCTGCGTCCGGCCACTGGCGCAGTCGCCGCACCTGCCGCACCTCGTGCCAGCCGCGAGCCGCAGATCGAAGGCGAGCGTCCCGGGCGCAAGCCAGCCGCCCGTCAGGACGGCGAACGCGGTCCACGCACGCCACGTCCGGCCAATGGCCGTACCGAGCGTGGCGAAGGTCGTGGTACGCCGGTAGCCGATCGCCCGGCCGACACCAAGCGTCCGGCCAAGCCTGCACCGAAGCGTCCGGGAATCAAACTGGTCGACGGTGATGCGCCATCGGGCAAGCGCCGTGGCGCACCGGCCGGTTCCGGCCAGCGTCCGGGCTTTGGGCGTCGTAAGCCGGAGTAACCGGCTGAACGCTTCATAAAAACGCCAACCTTCGGGTTGGCGTTTTTTTTTGGACTGGTTTTATGTCTGTGTTGTTTTCGAGGCCGCTTTCGCGAGCAGGCTCGCTCCCACAAGGGATCGCATCTCTGCAAAACAAGCCGCTCTCCTGTGGGAGCGAGCCTGCTCGCGATAGCGCCAGTTGCCGCACCGGGATGTCCGAAGTGGAAAGTCAAAATTACGCACTGTAAAGAATTCATGACGAAATCAGCAGATTAACCCCGTGAAATCGCCCATCCTCGAATATTGTAAGAAAATTCTTACGCGTCATTGCCTTACGTCCTTCTCCCAGAGCTCTAACCCGCTTGTTTCACCGCTCCATGCAGGGTGTTATGCGCGCCATGCCTGTCGTGCAGGTGCATAACAAAAAGGAGGCGCAATGAACGCCGTATTCCATCTCCATCTCTCTGCGAGAGGCGGTTTTCCTGCCTTTCCCGTCGATGATCCGCAAGGATCTGACCCAATTTTTGCAGCCGCCCGAGCCTCTCGGGGCGGACACAGGCAATCCCGGCCATAGACACGCTTGTCCAGCGGGTCTGGCAGCAGGGGGTTACGGGTGTACAATGCGCCGCGTTTTACCTGTGACCTCCTGCGCATCTGCGCAAACCTCAAGGCTATCCGCCTTGTTCACTCCGTCGCGTCACGAGCGTGTCGGGTTCGATTTCGTCACAGATAAAAACAAACAGGTGGCGCATGACCGTTGTAAATACGCTGAACTCCTGGTGCCTGCGCTGGGGTTTGATCGGTGCCGCTTAACGCCTTTCTTGAGCAGCAACGTCTACTGAACATCATCAAACCTTGCGTGAGACCCTTTTCATGAGTGGACAAAACCCGCAATCAGGCGAGCTGAAACGCGGCCTGAAAAATCGCCACATTCAACTGATCGCCCTCGGTGGCGCGATCGGTACCGGCTTGTTCCTCGGCTCGGCCGGGGTACTCAAATCCGCCGGCCCGTCGATGATCCTCGGCTACGCCATCTGCGGCTTCATCGCCTTCATGATCATGCGCCAACTGGGCGAAATGATCGTCGAAGATCCGGTGGCCGGCTCCTTCAGCCATTTTGCGCACAAGTACTGGGGCGGCTTTGCCGGCTTCCTGTCGGGCTGGAACTGCTGGATCCTGTACATTCTGGTGGGCATGTCCGAGCTGACTGCGGTCGGCAAATACATCCACTACTGGGCGCCGGACATCCCGACCTGGGTCTCCGCAGCTGCCTTCTTCGTGCTGATCAATGCGATCAACCTGGCCAACGTCAAAGTCTTTGGCGAGGCCGAGTTCTGGTTCGCGATCATCAAGGTCGTGGCGATCGTCGGCATGATTGCCCTGGGCAGCTACCTGCTGGTCAGCGGCAATGGCGGCCCGCAAGCGGCGGTCAGCAACCTGTGGTCCCACGGTGGCTTCTTCCCGAACGGTGTCAGCGGTCTGGTGATGGCCATGGCTTTCATCATGTTTTCCTTCGGTGGCCTGGAAATGCTCGGTTTCACCGCAGCCGAGGCTGACAAGCCGAAAACCGTGATCCCGAAAGCCATCAACCAGGTGATCTACCGGATCCTGATTTTCTACATCGGTGCCCTGGTCATCCTGCTGTCGTTGACCCCATGGGACAGCTTGCTGACCACTCTGAACGCCTCCGGTGATTCCTACAGCGGCAGCCCGTTCGTGCAAGTGTTCTCGATGCTGGGCAGCAACACCGCTGCGCACATCCTCAACTTCGTGGTCCTGACCGCGGCGTTGTCGGTGTACAACAGCGGCACCTACTGCAACAGCCGCATGCTGCTGGGCATGGCCGAGCAGGGCGACGCGCCGAAGGGCCTGGCGAAGATCGACAAGCGCGGCGTGCCGGTGCGTTCGATCCTGGCCTCGGCCGCCGTGACCCTGATCGCGGTACTGCTGAACTACCTGATCCCGCAAAACGCGCTGGAACTGCTGATGTCGCTGGTGGTGGCCACCCTGGTGATCAACTGGGCGATGATCAGCTACTCGCACTTCAAGTTCCGCCAGCACATGAACAAGACCAAGCAGACGCCGCTGTTCAAGGCCCTGTGGTACCCGTACGGCAACTACATCTGCCTGGCGTTCGTGGTGTTCGTCCTTGGTGTGATGCTGTTGATTCCGGGGATTCAGACATCGGTGTATGCGATTCCGGTGTGGCTGGTGTTCATGTGGGTCTGCTACGTCATCAAGAACAAGCGCAGTGCTCAGCGTGCCTTGCAGGTCGCAGTGGAGTAACTCCGCGCAGAAACAACAAACCCGGCCAAGTGCCGGGTTTGTTGTTTCAGGGCATACACATTTCCCTGTGGGAGCGAGCCTGCTCGCGATAGCGGTGTGTCAGGTTAGTTAGATGTTGACTGACACGCCCTCATCGCGAGCAGGCTCGCTCCCACAAGGGATTTGTGGCGTGCTGAAGATCTGATCGCGGTATCCTGCACGCTCTGAATACGGACGCTTTTCCATGCTGGTGATTTCCAACAACGTGCAGCTGCCGGATGCCGAGATCGAGTTGACGGCCATTCGCGCTCAGGGCGCCGGTGGGCAGAACGTCAACAAGGTCTCCAGTGCCGTGCACCTGCGCTTCGACATTCCGGCGTCGTCCTTGCCCGAGTTCTACAAGGAGCGGCTGCTGGCGCTGCGCGACAGCCGCATCACCAGCGACGGTGTGCTGATCATCAAGGCCCAGCAGTACCGGACGCAGGAGCAGAACCGCGCCGATGCGCTGTTGCGGCTGACCGAGTTGATCCTCAGTGCCACCAAGGTCGAGAAGAAGCGCCGTCCGACCAAGCCGACCCTCGGCTCGAAGACCCGTCGCCTCGAATCCAAGAGCAAGCGCGGCAACATCAAGGCCGGGCGCGGCAAGGTCGACTTCTAAGGAGTGTCCCGCGCTTCGCGTTGCTTCGGTGCCTGCCGATACAAGTAAAGGCTCAGTACCAATCCGCTCAAGGCGGCGAAGGCAGCGAACAGGAAGATCGAAGCGAAACCGAACCCGGCTGCAATCGCCCCGGCCAGCGGGCCGGTGATCCCCAGCGACAAGTCGATGAACAGCGAATAGGCGCCGACAGCTGCGCCACGGCTGGAGGCCGGGACCAGGTTGACCGCCTCCACGCCCAGTGCCGGAAACACCAGCGAAAAGCCGAAGCCGCTCAGCGCCGCACCCGCCAGTGCCCAGTGGGCATCCGGTGCCAGCCACAGCAAGAGCAATCCCAGGGTTTCCACCGACAGGCAGGCAATGGCCACGCGAAAGCCGCCGAGGCGGTTGATCAGGTTGCCGAACAGCAAGCGCGCGCCGATGAAGCTGGCGCCGAACAGGCTCAGGCACAGCACCGCGTTGTCCCAGTGTTGCGTGGCGTAATACAGGGTGATGAAGGTGGCGATGGTGCCGAAGCCGATGGAGCCCAGGGCCAGTCCGCAGCCGTGCGGGAAAACTCGCCCCAGCACATGCATGAACGGCAGACGCTCACCGGCAACGATCGGTGCGGCGGTTTTCGGCCAGGCCAACAGCAGACCGATCACGGCCAGCAACACAATGCTCACCCCCATGCTCCACAAGCCCAGTCGATGGACGAGCAACACGCCCAAGGGCGCGCCGACAGCCAGTGCGCCATAACTGGCGATACCGTTCCACGAGATGACTTTGGCCGTGTTCGCCGCGCCGACCCGGCCGATGCCCCAGCCAATCGAGCCCGAGCCCACCAGGCTTTCCGCGCTGCCGAGCACCAGCCGGCCGATCAACAGGCTGATCAGGCTGAGCATCGGCAGGCTCTGGGTCCAGGCGGAGACCAGCATGAACACACCGCTCAAGCCGCAACCGGCCAGGCCATACATCACAGCCAGCTTGCTGCCCTTGTTGTCGATGATCTTCCCGGCATAGGGGCGGCTGAGCAGGGTGGCCAGGTATTGCACACTGATCACCAGGCCCGCGATCACCGCGCCGAAGCCCAGGTCGCTGTGGACGTAACCGGGCAATACGGCCAGGGGGATGCCGATGTTCAGGTAGCCGATGAAGGTGAAAAGGACGATGGAAACAACTTGCAGCGTGACCGCCAGGGGGCGCTGGTTTTCAGGCATGGGTAAAGGTCCACGGTAAAGCAGGATAGATAGGCTGCTTATGATAACGGTGTGGACGGTCACAGGTTGTGAAAAGGTAAAACTATTTGCCGGGCGGCGTCATTCAGGTTTGGCGGGAGCGACCAGCTGCGTGGTGACCAGGGCGGCCAGCGCATTTTCCTGGGTGCCGAAGCGAGCGAGCAAGGCTGCTTGTTTCTCGGGGGAGAGGCGATTCCAGATCCCGATCATTTTCTCGGCGGTGCCGATCAGGACGCTGGCCTGCGCTTCGCTGAATTCATCGGTCATGGGTAAAGGCTCTTTCAGGCAGTGTGGAAAGCGCATGTTAGCGCTTTCCACACGGTCTGTACGGCGGGTGTTTCAGTCTTCTCTGTCAGCCTGGCGGCTGTCAGTGGCTTCTTTCGGCTCGGGCTGTTGGGCGCCGGCTTGCTGCGTGGTCGTCTGCTCAGGTTCGTGCAGGCTTGGGAAGGGGAGATTAGGAATCTCGTGCATAGTCGCGCTCCTCGCTAAGTCTGTTGATAGATCTGGTAGATCCGCGCTTTTAAAAAGCCTGGGCAGGATACAGCACTGAAAATGACAAACGGACTTTTATATCCATTTGTTTCGACGGATGGGATTGTCTAGACATGACTGTGTAGGAGCGAGCTTGCTCGCGATGGTGGGTCAGACAATGTTGATGTCGACTGAAATACCATCGCGAGCAAGCTCGCTCCTACAGAGAGGGGGCAGGGTTACTTGCAGACGCTGGCAATCGCCTCGGCCAGCAGATCCAGACGCGTGGCATCAATCCCCGCCACGTTGGCCCGGCCCGAACTGACCATATAAACGCTGTGATGATCCCGCAGGTTCTTCACTTGATCCGGCGACAGACCGGTGTAGGAGAACATCCCGCGTTGCACGCCAATGTGCGCAAAGCGCTCGCGCAAACCGTGAGGCTCCAGCGCTTCCACCAGACCGCTGCGCAGTTGGGCGATACGCAGGCGCATGGCTTCCACTTCGTCGGCCCAGAGGTTCTTCAGTTCCGGGTCGCCGAGGATGGTCGCGACCACGGCCGCACCGTGATCCGGCGGCGTCGACCACAGGTTGCGGGCGATGTTGGCCAGCTGGCTGCGGATGTCGGTGAGCTTGTCGGCGGTTTTCGCGCAGACAATCAGCGCGCCGGTGCGGTCGCGGTACAGGCCGAAGTTCTTCGAGCAGGAACTGGTGATCAGCAGTTCCGGCAACTCGGCGGCGAACAACCGGGTCGACCAGGCATCCTGTTCCAGGCCATCGCCGAATCCTTGATACGCGAAGTCGATCAGTGGCAGCAGTTCGCGCTTGCGTACTACCTCCAGCACCCTCTGCCAGTCATCCTGGGACAGGTCGAAACCGGTCGGGTTGTGGCAGCAGGCGTGTAGCAACACCACGTCACCCTTGGGCGCTTCATTGAGCGCCGCCAGCATGCCGTCGACGTCGAGCCGGTTGTCGCTGCCCACGTACGGGTAGTGGCTGACCTTGACCTTGGCTGCCGCAAAAATCGTTTCGTGGATCGGCCAGGTCGGATTGCTCAGCCACACACCACGCCCCGGCAGGCATTGGGCGATGAAGTCCGCGCTCAGACGCAAAGCCCCGGTGCCGCCCGGAGTCTGGGTGGCGCCGGCGCGTTGTGCGCTGATCAGCTTCGAGTCGGCACCCAGCACCAGTTCATTGATGGCCTTGCCGAACGCCGGTTCGCCGTGACCACCGATGTAGGTCTTGGTCGACTGGCGATCCACCAGGCGCTGCTCGGCAAGTTTCACCGACTCAAGAATCGGCGTCAGGCCCTGGGCGTCTTTGTAGACACCCACGCCCAAATCGAACTTTCGCGGGTTCGGGTCCTGCGCGTAGGCCTCCATCAGGCCCAGGATCGGGTCGCCAGGCACTCGACCGATGGCGTCGAAATGCATTACTTGCGCCCCTCAGCGTCCTTGGCTACTTCGTCAGTGCGCGCGGCCATGATGAAGTCGTTGCGGTGCAGGCCCTTGATCGAGTGGCTCCACCAGGTCACGGTCACTTTGCCCCACTCGGTCAGCAGGCCCGGATGGTGGCCTTCGGCCTCGGAGATTTCACCGACGGCGTTGGTGAACGCCAGGGCGTGCTTGAAGTTCTTGAACAGGAAGACCTTTTCCAGCTGCATGATGCTGTCACGTACTTCGATGTTCCAGTCCGGGATCTGCTTGATCAGGATCGGCAGTTCTTCGTCGCTGACTTGTGGAGCATCGGCGCGGCAGGCTTCGCAATGGGCTTGAGTTAATGCGGTCATGATGTGTTCCTGAAATCGAATGTTGGGAAATCGGCCCTCAGTGCTACCACGCTAATCCAAAGCTATGGTTTCTGACAGGCTCACTTGATTCTAAAAGCGGCGGATCACGCGGCTTTTGGTTTTGGCGGAAATTTTGGTGTGTGCAGACCCATCTGCATCGCGTGCTTGACCATGCCCATGATGTCTTCGTGAGCGAGGTCGAACAGACGCTTGAGATTTGGCAGCGCGAAGTACAGTGGCTGCAAGATGTCGATGCGATAGGGCGTGCGCATGCATTCCAGCGGATCGAACGCCTGATGCTCAGGCTCGTCCGACAGGCAATACACGGTCTCTTTCGGAGAAGACAGAATGCCGCCGCCGTAGATGCGCTGGCCTTGCGGGGTGTCGACCAGGCCGAATTCGATGGTCATCCAGTACAGGCGCGCCAGGTACACGCGTTCTTCCTTGGACGCCTTGAGGCCGAGTTTGCCGTAGGTGTGGGTGAACTCGGCGAACCACGGGTTGGTCAGCAGCGGGCAGTGACCGAAGATCTCGTGGAAAATGTCCGGCTCTTGCAGGTAGTCCAGTTCTTCGCGAGTACGAATGAAGGTCGCCACCGGAAACTGCTTGCTGGCGAGCAATTCGAAAAAGGTCTGGAAGGGAATCAGTGCGGGAACCCGGGCAACCTGCCAGCCGGTGGTTTCACCCAGGACCTTGTTGATTTCGCCGAGTTGAGGAATGCGGTCGTGGGGCAGACCGAGTTTTTCGATACCGTCCAGGTACTCCTGGCACGCACGCCCTTCGATCACTTTCAGTTGACGAGTGATCAGCGTGTTCCACACCGCGTGTTCTTCGGCGGGGTAGTCGATAAAACCTTGCGCATCGGGCTCGCGAGCCACGTATTGCGTCTGCTTCATGCTGCTCTCCTGCTAAGGGATTTCGTTCTTGTTATGTACTGCTATGGACCTAGAAATACCCCAAGGATTGCATTGTTGCAGCAGGTGGGCAGCGACACGCGTAGGAAAAAATCGTAAATTTCGTAAAGTTTTCGTTACGAATTGGTCGCGATCGCGCAGCTATTGAGATTTCCCGGTTTGAAAAACGCTTTGCCTGTCACATAATCTTGACGACTATCTTAGCGCCTCAGCAGAAATTATCCCTGTGGGAGCGAGCCTGCTCGCGAAAGCGGTTTGCCTGATACATCAATGCTGGATGTGCGGGCGCTTTCGCGAGCAGGCTCGCTCCCACAGGTTTCGCACCTTACTCACCGTTTTTTCGAGTCTTTTTTATGCGTATCAAAGTCCACTGCCAGAACCGCATCGGCATCCTGCGCGACATTCTCAACCTTTTGGTGGAGTACGGGATCAACGTGGCCCGCGGTGAGGTGGGCGGTGAGCATGGCAATGCCATCTACCTGCATTGCCCGAACCTGATCAACATTCAGTTCCAGGCCCTGCGCCCGAAATTCGAAGCGATTGCCGGGGTGTTTGGCGTCAAGCGTGTCGGGCTGATGCCCAGCGAGCGTCGGCATATGGAGCTCAATGCTCTGCTCGGTGCGCTGGAGTTTCCGGTGCTGTCGATCGACATGGGCGGTTCCATCGTCGCGGCCAACCGGGCAGCGGCGCAGTTGCTCGGGGTGCGGGTCGACGAGGTGCCGGGGATTCCCCTGTCGCGCTACGCCGAAGATTTCGATTTGCCGGAACTGGTGCGCGCCAACAAATCGCGGATCAACGGGCTGCGGGTCAAGGTCAAGGGTGACGTGTTCCTGGCCGATATCGCGCCACTGCAATCGGAGCATGACGACAGCGAAGCCATGGCCGGTGCGGTGCTGACGTTGCACCGTGCTGACCGGGTGGGCGAGCGCATCTACAACGTGCGCAAGCAGGAATTGCGTGGCTTCGACAGCATCTTCCAAAGCTCGAAAGTCATGGCCGCTGTGGTGCGCGAAGCACGACGCATGGCGCCGCTGGATGCGCCGCTATTGATAGAAGGGGAAACCGGCACCGGCAAAGAGTTGCTGGCGCGGGCCTGCCATCTGGCCAGCCCGCGTGGGCAGTCGCCGTTGATGGCGCTCAACTGCGCCGGTCTGCCGGAGTCCATGGCCGAGACGGAATTGTTCGGTTACGGCCCGGGTGCCTTTGAAGGGGCGCGGGCCGAAGGCAAGCTCGGGCTGCTGGAGCTGACGGCGGGCGGTACGCTGTTTCTCGATGGCGTTGGGGAAATGAGCCCGCGCTTGCAGGTGAAGTTGCTGCGCTTTTTGCAGGACGGTTGCTTCCGTCGTGTAGGCAGTGATGAAGAGGTCTACCTCGACGTGCGAGTGATCTGTGCGACCCAGGTCGACCTGTCCGAATTGTGCGCTCGCGGCGAGTTCCGCCAGGACCTCTATCACCGCTTGAATGTGTTGTCGCTGCACATCCCGCCGTTGCGCGAATGCCTCGACGGTTTGACGCCGCTGGTGGAGCACTTCCTCGATCAGGCCAGCCGGCAGATTGGTTGCCCGTTACCGAAGCTGGCTCCGGCGGCCATGGAGCGGCTTAGTCATTACCATTGGCCGGGTAACGTACGGCAACTGGAGAACGTGCTGTTCCAGGCGGTTTCCCTGTGCGACGGCGGCACAGTCAAGGCCGAGCATATTCGCCTGCCGGATTACGGCGTGCGTCAGCCCCTTGGCGATTTTTCGCTGGAGGGGGGGCTGGACGAGATCGTCGGGCGTTTCGAGAAGGCGGTGCTGGAGCGGCTGTATTCCGAGCATCCGAGCAGTCGGCAACTGGGCAAGCGGCTGGGGGTTTCGCATACCACCATTGCCAACAAGTTGCGTGAATATGAGGTGGGCAAGACTGAGTCATAGCTGACACCGGCTGTGTGGCTGATGTCCTCATCGCGAGCAGGCTCGCTCCCACACTGGATCTGTGCCTCACTGAAGATTCCTGTGGGAGCGAGCCTGCTCGCGATGGCGGTTGTGGTCATGGCCCAAGGTCAAGACTTGCCACCCACCGGCATGGCACCGCCGGTTTTTCGTCTCTGATACAAATCACAAATCCCCTCTGAATCCCCAAAGTCCCCTGTTTGCCGGGCCTCGCGCCGTCAAAAACAAGTTGGTCTGCAAATTGCTTATGGCTCAGCAGTACAGCAGTGGGCGGCAAACGTCCGGCAGGCAGAGGAAAGAGTGTGGACAAGTACCTTTATGTGGCAATGACCGGCGCCAGCCAGAATGCACTGGCGCAAAAGGCGCATGCCAACAACCTGGCGAACATCTCCACTAACGGCTTCCAGAAAGACCTGGAGCAGGCCCGTTCGATGCCGGTGTTCGGTGACAGCTTTCCGGCGCGTGCGTTTGCCATGTCCGAACGCCCGGCCACCGATTTTTCCCCTGGCTCACTGGTGGAAACCGGTCGCGACCTCGACGTCGCCGTGCAAGGCAACGGCTGGATTGCCGTGCAGACGCCCGATGGCGGTGAAAGCTACGTGCGCACCGGCAGCCTGAACGTTGACGCCCTGGGCGTGCTGCGCGCCGGCAACGGCATGCCGGTCATGGGCAATGGCGGGCCGATTGCCGTGCCGCCGGAGCAGCAGATCGAAGTCGGCGAGGACGGCACCATCAGCATCCGCGCGATGGGCGAAGGTCCCCGGGTGATGGCTGAAGTCGACCGCATCAAGCTGGTCAATCCGGACCTCAAGAACATGACCAAGGGCCTGGATGGTTCGATCCACACCAAGGACGGCGCGCCTGCGCAGGCCGATGCCGGCGTCAAGCTGGTGTCCGGGTTCCTCGAGTCGAGCAACGTCAATGCCGTGGAAGAGATGACCTCGGTACTGGCCTTGTCCAAGCAGTTCGAGCTGCACATCAAGATGATGAACACCGCCAAAGACGATGACCAGGCCATGGCTCGGGTCTTGCAGATCAGCTAATTACCAGAACGTCGCGCCGTAAAACAGGCACACGAGGAGAATCGAATGCTTCCGGCTCTATGGGTTGCCAAGACAGGTCTGTCCGCCCAGGACACCAACCTGACGACCATTTCCAACAACCTGGCCAACGTGTCGACCACGGGTTTCAAACGTGACCGCGCCGAGTTCCAGGACCTGCTCTACCAGATCAAGCGCCAGCCTGGCGCCCAGTCGACCCAGGACAGCGAACTGCCGTCGGGTCTGCAACTGGGTACCGGTGTGCGCATCGTCGGCACCCAGAAAAACTTCACCGCCGGCAGCCTGCAAACCACCGAGCAGCCACTGGACATGGCCATCGACGGTCGCGGTTTCTTCCAGATCCTGCAACCGGATGGCACCACGTCCTACACCCGTGACGGTACCTTCCACTTGGACTCCAACGGCCAGATCGTCAACGCCAGCGGCTTTGCCCTGGAGCCGGCGATTGTCATTCCGAACGAAGCGCAGACCTTCACGGTCGGCCGCGACGGCACCGTGTCCATCACCATTGCCGGCAACCCGGCTGCCCAAGTGATCGGCAACCTGCAAACCGCCGACTTCATCAACCCGGCCGGCCTGCAGGCAGTGGGCAACAACCTGTTCCTGGAAACCGCCGCCAGCGGCGCACCGCAAGTCGGCACCCCGGGCCTGGCCGGTTTCGGCACCACGCTGCAGAACACCCTGGAAACGTCCAACGTCAGCACCGTTGAGGAGATGGTCAACATGATCACCACCCAGCGCGCCTACGAGATGAACTCCAAGGTGATCTCCACCGCCGACCAGATGCTCTCGTTCGTAACGCAGAATCTGTAATCAAGTCTATGTGCGGCCATGAGGCTGCCTGCTACACCGTGAGGTAGGGTCATGAATCGCTATGTATCTGTTCTGGCACTGAGTGGGATCACCGCGCTCGCAGGTTGCGTGCCTGCGACGCCCAAGCCCAATGACCCTTACTACGCTCCGGTGTTGCCGCGTACGCCGTTGCCGGCGGCGGCGAACAACGGTTCGATCTATCAGGCCGGTTTCGAACAGAACCTCTACGGCGACCGCAAGGCGTTCCGGGTCGGTGACATCATCACCATCACCCTGAACGAAAGGACCCAGGCCAGCAAAAACGCCAACTCGCAAATTGGCAAGAACAGCAAGGCCAACATCGGCCTGACTTCGCTGTTCGGCAGCAGCGCCACCACCAACAACCCGTTCGGTGATGGCGACCTGAGCCTGAGTGCCAGCTATGAAGGCGACCGCGCGACCAAGGGTGACAGCAAGGCGGCTCAGGGCAACACCCTGACCGGTTCGATCACGGTCACCGTCGCCGATGTGTTGCCCAACGGCATCATCGCGGTACGCGGCGAGAAGTGGATGACCCTCAACACCGGTGACGAACTGGTGCGGATTGCCGGCCTGGTTCGCGCCGATGACATCGCCACTGACAACACCGTGCCGTCGACCCGTGTCGCCGATGCGCGCATCACCTACTCGGGCACCGGTTCGTTTGCCGATGCGAGTCAGCCAGGCTGGTTCGACCGTTTCTTCCTCAGCCCGCTGTTCCCTTTCTAGGTGGCTTTCCAGTTGAGCATGTTGAACTTCAAACACCTGATGGTGACCGCCTTGATGCTGTCCGCCGCGTTCAACGCGCAGGCCGAGCGCCTGAAGGACATCGCCAGCATTTCCGGCGTGCGTTCCAACCAATTGATCGGTTACGGCCTGGTGGTCGGGCTTAACGGCACCGGCGACCAGACGACGCAGACCCCGTTCACCCTGCAGACCTTCAACAACATGCTCTCGCAGTTCGGCATCAAGGTGCCGCCGGGTTCGGGCAACGTGCAGTTGAAGAACGTCGCGGCGGTGTCGATCAGTGCTGATTTGCCGGCGTTCGCCAAGCCGGGTCAGCAGGTCGACATCACCGTTTCGTCCATCGGCAACTCCAAGAGTTTGCGCGGCGGCACCTTGCTGCTGACGCCACTCAAGGGTATCGATGGCAACGTGTATGCGGTGGCCCAGGGCAACCTGGTGGTCGGTGGTTTCGATGCAGAAGGGCGAGACGGCTCGAAGATCACCGTCAACGTTCCGTCGGCCGGTCGCATCCCCGGCGGTGCGTCGGTGGAGCGTGCAGTACCGAGCGGTTTCAATCAGGGCAACAGCCTGACGCTGAACCTCAACCGTTCTGACTTCACCACCGCCAAACGCATCGTCGACAAGATCAACGACTTGCTTGGCCCTGGCGTGGCCCAGGCCATCGACGGCGGTTCGATTCGCGTCACCGCGCCGCTCGATCCGAGCCAGCGCGTCGACTACCTGTCGATCCTGGAAAACCTTGAGGTCGATCCGGGCCAGGCGGTGGCGAAAGTCATCATCAACTCCCGTACCGGCACCATCGTGATCGGCCAGAACGTCAAGGTTTCCCCGGCTGCCGTGACCCACGGCAGCCTGACCGTGACCATTACCGAAGACCCGATCGTCAGTCAGCCCGGCCCTCTGTCCAATGGCACGACGGCGGTGGTGCCGCGTTCGAAGGTCAATGCCCAGCAGGAAGCCAAGCCGATGTTCAAGTTCGGCCCTGGCACCACCCTCGACGAAATCGTGCGGGCGGTGAACCAGGTCGGCGCGGCACCGGGTGACTTGATGGCGATCCTCGAAGCGCTGAAGCAGGCTGGTGCCCTGCAAGCCGATCTGATCGTGATCTGAGGACGGCCATCGTGGATATGCGCAAGAGCGGTCTGGTCAGCAGTAGCGATTCGGGCTCCTATTCGGACCTCAATCGTCTGAATCAGCTCAAGGTCGGCGACAAGAACAGCGACGGCAACATGCGCAAGGTGGCGCAGGAGTTCGAGTCGCTGTTCATCGGTGAGATGCTCAAGTCCATGCGCTCGGCAACCGATGCGCTGGGGCAGGACAATCCGATGAACACCCCGGCGGTCAAGCAGTACCAGGAAATGTACGACCAGCAACTGGCGGTTTCCATGTCCCGCGAAGGCGGCGGTATTGGTCTGGCCGACGTGCTGATGCGCCAGATGTCGAAGAACAAACCGATGGCTCCGGGCGAGGCCGCCGCTGCATCGCTGGCCAAGCAAGAGGCCGCCAAGGCGGCCGTGCAAACACCGGTGGCAGCGGGCACGGTTGCGCTCAACGGGCCGTTGTCGCGGGTCAACGGCCAGCGTCCGTTGTGGGCCTCGCGCTCGGTTCATGCGCCGCAGGAGGCAGGCGAGAGTGCTCATCGCAATGACATGGCGCTGATCAATCAGCGGCGCCTGGCGTTGCCGCCGAAACTGGCCGACCGTTTGCTGGCGGGGCTGGTACCTTCGGCGACGACCGCCGCTGCAACAGTCAACGCAACTCAATTGCCGCAGCGTACGACCAGCACCGGTACCGGTCCGTTGTACAACGGCGACTGGCTGACCAACGCGCAACAAGCCTCCAGTGGCGGCATGCAGATTTACGGTCGCGCCATGGCACAGATTCCTCTGGCGCCGGCGAAGAAAGCCTTCAGTTCCGCCGACCAGTTCATCAACACCATGTTGCCGATGGCCAGGGAAGCGGCGGCCCGGATTGGTGTCGATCCACGTTACCTGGTGGCCCAGGCGGCCCTGGAAACAGGCTGGGGCAAGTCGGTCATGCGTGCTCAGGACGGCAGCAGCAGCCACAACCTGTTCGGCATCAAGGCCGGCAATAGTTGGCAGGGCAACTCGGCGCGGGCGATCACCAGCGAATTCCGCAATGGGCAGATGGTCAAGGAGACGGCCGAGTTCCGTTCCTACGATTCCTACAAGGACAGTTTCCATGACCTTGTGACTTTGCTGCAGACCAATAATCGCTATCAAGATGTCGTGAAGTCGGCCGATAACCCAGAACAGTTTGTACGCGAGTTGCAGAAGGCCGGTTACGCAACCGACCCGGACTACGCAAGCAAGATTTCGCAGATAGCCAAGCAGATGACGAGTTACCAGAACTACGCTGCGGCGGGCGTTTCCACCACGCCTTTATAGGCACAAGGTATAAGGTCTGAATCATGAGTTTGCTCAATATCGGGATGTCGGGGCTCAGTGCTGGCCATAACTCGTTGGTGACGACCGGCAACAACATTGCCAACGTCGACACCGCCGGGTACTCGCGCCAGCAGTCTGTGCAGAGCACCAAAGGCTCGATTCAGTACGGCAACGTGTTCATCGGTACCGGCACGACGCTGGCCGATGTGCGTCGCGTGTATAACTCGTATCTCGATTCGCAGCTGCGTACCGCTACCTCGCTCGACAGCGAAGCCGCGTCGTACAACGCACAGGCCACGCCGCTGGACGCCACGCTTTCCGATACCAACACCGGGCTGACCGGTGTGCTGCAAAAGTTCTTCACTTCGATGCAAGGCGTTTCGACCTCGGCCACCGACGACACGTCCCGCCAGTCGGTGCTGACCGGTGCCCAGGCCCTGTCCGCTCGCTTCAATTCGATCGCCAAGCAGTTGAACGATCAGAACACCAACCTGAACGGCAGCCTGGGCGACATGGCGGATCAGGTGAACAAACTGTCCACCACGATTGCCACGCTCAACCAAAAAATTTCCGAGCTCTCCACCGGCACCAACCAACCAAACGACCTGCTGGACTCGCGCAACGAAGCCGTGCGCCAACTGTCCGAACTGGTCGGTACCCAGGTGGTCGAGCGTGGCAACAGCTACGACGTCTACATAGGCAGCGGCCAGCCCCTGGTGGTCGGCAACACCACCAATACGCTGCAAACCGTACCGGGCAAGGATGATCCATCGCGCATGGCGCTGCAGCTCAACCGTGGCTCCAGCACCATCGACGTGACCTCGGTGGTCAGCGGCGGTGAAATCGGTGGCCTGCTGACTTACCGCAAGGAAGTGCTCGACCCATCGCTCAATGAACTGGGGCGCGTAGCCCTGGTGGTGGCCGACCAGATCAACAGCCAGCAGGCGCAGGGCATCGACAAGAACGGTGATTTCGGCGCAGCGATCTTCAACAACATCAACAGTGCCGCCCTGGTCAGTCAGCGCAGCATTGCGGCGGCTGGCAACAGTGCCGGCTCCGGCAACCTCGATGTCACCATCAAGGACACCGGCAAGCTGACCGCCAGCGACTATCAGGTGACGTTCACCAGCGCGACCGACTACACCGTCAAACGCTCGGACGGCACCGACATGGGCGCGTTCAGCACCACGACCACCCCGGCTCCGGTGATCGACGGCTTCAGCCTGAACCTCAACGGCGGTGCACTGAGCGCCGGCGACTCGTTCAAGGTGACGCCGACCCGTGGCGCGGCGGCCGGTATCCAGACCGTGCTCAGCGACCCGAAAAAAATCGCCGCGGCAGCACCGCTGACCGGCGTGACCAATGCCAACAACACCGGCACCTACACCCAGCCGACGCTGACCAGCACCATCGATATCTACAACCCGGCGGCCCAGGCAGAAATGCAGACCGCGCTCAAGCACTCGACGCCGGTCAAGCTGGTGTTCGGCGCGGCCAGCGGCGGTAGCCAGAGCTACAACATGGTCGATGCCAAGGGCAATTCGATCGGCACCGGCACCATCGTTCCCGGCCAGAGCAACACCCTGAACCTGAAAGTGGGCATGGTCGATGCCAGCGGTGCTCCGGTCATGGACACCAGCGTCACCCCGGCCGTGCAGAAGACGTTCACCGTGCAGACCACTGTCGGCGCCACGCCCGCCAGCGGCGAAAGCTTCACCATCAACCTGACCGGCGCGGCGTCTTCGGACAACCGCAACGCCCAGGCGCTGGTGGGGCTGCAAACCAGACAGACCGTAGACACCGGCACGGCGAGCAAGGGCATCAGCCTGACCGATGCCTACAACAAGCTGGTGACCAACGTCGGCGCCAAGGCTGCCCAGGGCAAGTCCGACAGCGAGGCCACCACGGCGATCCTGGACAACGCCAAAGGGGCGCGGGATTCGAACTCCGGGGTCGACCTGGATGAAGAAACCGGCAACCTGGTCAAGTACCAGCAGTACTACACCGCGTCTTCGCAGATCATCAAGGCTGCGCAGGAAATTTTCACCACGCTGATCAACAGCCTTTAAGGAGTCGTAATTCATGCGCATTTCCACCGCCCAGTATTACGAAATCACCGCTGCCAACTACCAGCGCAACTTCAACAAGGCCATCGCGACCAGCAACGAAATCAGCAGCCAGATCCGCGTCAACACTGCCGCCGATGATCCGATCGGTGCCGGTCGTTTGCTGCAACTGGGTCAGCAGAGCGCGATGCTTGGTCAGTACGGCACCAACATCAACACCACCAAGAGTGCGTTGAGCCTGCAGGAAACGACGCTTGACTCCATCGGTACCGCTTTGCAGCGCGCCAAGGAACTGGCCCTCGCCGCCAGCAACGGCATTGCCACCGACGCGGACCGCAAGGCCTATGCGTCGGAGTTGGGCCAGATCCAGCAACAAGTGCTGGGCCTGATGAACACCAGGGACTCGAACGGCAACTACCTGTTCTCCGGTTCGAAAACCGACACCGCGCCTTACTCGCAGAACTCGGACGGCACCTACAGCTACAACGGTGACCAGACCACCATCGACCTTGGCATTGGCGATGGCATGACGGTCGGGACCAACACCACTGGCTGGGATGCGTTCCAGCAGACCATCAATACCAGTCGCACCCAGACCACCATGACCGCTCCGGCGGTGGATGACGGTCGCGTGGTGCTGTCCAACGGTACGGTCGGCACCAGCTCCACCTACAACGCGAAGTTCACGGGCGGCCAGCCCTACACCGTCAGCTTCCTCAGCAGCACCCAATTGAAGATCACCGACGCGCTGGGCAATGACGTGACCACCGAAGCCAGCCAGAACGGTGTCATCAGCAACTCCAACGGTGCCAACCAGACGGTCAGTTTCCGTGGTGTCGACCTGAAGTTGAACATCAACCTCAAATCCACTGATACCAACCCGGATGCGGTGATCGCTGGTCACAGCTTCAATCTGTCTTCCACATCGGACACCTTCAACACGTCGCGCAGCGCCGGTAACCCGTCGACCGCGGTCATCACCGGTTCCAGCGTGACCAACCCGACGGATTACACCAACGCCTTCCCGTCGGGCGGGGCGATCCTCAAGTTCACCAGCGCCACCAATTTCGACCTGTATGCCGCGCCGATCACTGCCGACAGCAAGCCGGTGTCGTCGGGCACCGTGGCGGGCGGCAACGCCACTGCGGCGGGCGTAACGTTTGCCCTGGGTGGCGGCACCCCGGCGTCCGGCGACCAGTTCGTGATTCAGTCCAACAACCATCAGACCCAGAACGTGCTCGACACCCTGGGCCAGATGATCACCGCGCTGAACACGCCGATCGACGGCGACCCGGTGGCCAAGCAGAAGTTACTGGGGGCCATGGAGTCGGGAATGGGCAACATCGACAGTGCGGCCAACCAGATCGGCTCGGCCATCACCACGATCGGTGCCCGCGGTCAGGCACTGGATAACCAGGCCGCGACCAACGAGAGCCTGACCTTGGCGAACAGCGCCAGCCAGAAGTCGATTCGCGATTCGGACCCGGCTGAAGCCATGACTCGCCTGACCTTGCAGCAGACCATGTTGCAGGCGGCGCAGCTGGCGTTCAGCAAGATTTCCCAGCTGGGTCTGTTCAACAAGATCTGACGGTGGTCGGGCGCGCAGGCGCCCGATGGCCTTGCCCCTTCAGTATTTATCGTCTTTTTTGCGGTAACAATGGGCTCGCTTTTCAGGGCGGGCTCGCGCCGCCTGTGAGCCCGCCGTGAATTCACTTCCGATTGTCAGCCTGGTCATTCCCGCCTTCAATCCGCGCTTTTTCGGTCGTGCCTTGCACACGGCCGTGAGCCAGAGCTACGGCAATCTGGAGATCATCGTTTGCGATGACAGTCGCGGCCATGAGATCGAAGACATCGTTGCGTCGGTGGTTGAACAGGGTGCGAGCGTGCGCTATGTGCGTAATCCGCGAACCCTGGGGTTGGTGGGTAACCTGCAAGCTTGCCTGGAGCAGGCGCAGGGCGAGTACATCAAGTTTCTTTGTGATGACGACCAGTTGTTTTCCGCCTGCATCGAGCGTCAGGCCCAGGTGCTCATCGATTGTGCCGACGTCAACCTGGTGGTCGCCCAGCGCCTGCTCTGGGATGCCGACGACATGCCGCTGCCTTCGCGCCTGGAAAACACCCCGCTTTCCCCGGTGGGCGGGGTGTTCAAGGGCGAGGACCTGCTGGCGATCTTCGAAAACTTCCCGGTCAATATCCTCGGTGGTTTCAGCAACGCCATGTTCCGTCGGGCTGACGTGCTCGAACTGTTCCCGGCACTGACGCAGCCTGGCCATTGCTTCGTCGCGACCCTCGATTTTGCCTTGTACGTCTGCCTGATGCGGCGCGGCAACCTGGCGGTGTCCAATCACGTGCTCGGCGTCGAACGCCTGTACCCCGAACGATTGAGCAGCCAGCAGTCGATGAAGGACGCAGCGGAAACCGAACGGCAATGGCTGTCGCAGATGCTCAAGGCCCGTAGCGGCGAATCAGCGCCGGCCCAGGGTTGGGTGCGCTATGTGCCACTGACCAAAGTGGACGAGTCACCGCGGGTATGGGAAGAGTTGCCGCTAAGCCGGACCCTGGGCACCAAGCAGACCACCCAGGACTGGCATGTCGGCATCGCCAGTGTCAGTTTCGCGCAACTGTATGCCCAGTGGCTGGCGTGCCGCAGTCTCACCGACGGTCAGCGCGAGCTGCTGGCGGATACGTTGGAGGCGTGGCCAAGCAGACCCAAAATCGTTCCGGTCATCATCGATGAGCAAGGTAGCCGTTCGGCACTGGAGCTCACTCTGCAATCGCTGGCGGATCAGGATTACGCCCCTGAACTGACGCTGGTGCTGTCGGCATCGTGCACAGAAGCCGTGCTGGACGAGCGAGTGTTCCGCTTGCCGTTGCAGGACGACTGGCAGCAGCAGATCAACGCCCTGCTACCGCAACTGGAAGGCACTGGCTGGTTCTATCTGTTGCGCGCCGGTGATCGTCTGGTGGCGCCGGCCTTGCTGGTCATGGCTGAACGCATTGCGCTGTCGCGCTCGCTGACCTGCCTGTACAGCGACGAAGGTGGGCTGCATCAGGGTGAGTCGGCCGAGCCTGCATTCAAGCCAGACTTCAACCTGGACCTGATGCGCAGCTATCCCTACGTGGGGCGAGCGCTGGCATTCGAGCGCGAGCAGTTCCTGGCACTGGGCGGTTTCGATTCGGTGTACGGCGAACTGGCACCCCATGATGTGTTGTGGCGCATGGTCGAGAGTGCTGGCACGCACGTGGTCGGGCACATTTCGGAGGTGTTGCTGGAGTCGGCGTTCGACCTGGCCAAATGGCTGTCGCTACCGCAAGTGGTGGACACCAATCCACGGTTGCTCGAGGCGCACTTGCAGCGCCTGGGTGTCGCCCACGACATTCGCCAGGGCAGTTCCGCGCTGCTCAATCGGGTCGACTATCAGCATGCTGATCGGCCGCTGGTGTCGATCGTGATCGTCAGCAAGGACCAGACCCTGGCGTTGCAACGCTGTGTCGAGAGTCTGCTGGAGAAAACGGCCTACGGCGAATACGAGTTGCTGTTGGTGGACAACGGCAGCGAGAGCGCCGAGGCGCTTGACTGGTTCGCCGGCATGGCGCAATTGGGCAGTGAGCGGATCCGGGTGCTGCGCTGCGAGTTGCAGGGTAATGCGGCGGCGGTGCGCAACTTCGCCGTGCAGCAGGCCGCTGGCGAGTACGTGCTGATGCTCAACCCCTACACGGTGATCACTCAGGCGCAATGGCTGGGTGAACTGCTCAATCATGCGCAGCGTCCGGAAGTCGGCGTGGTGGGGGCCAAGCTGTTCAACCCTGATGGTCGCGTGCTGCATGCCGGCCTGATTCTCGGGTTGCAAGGGCCGGCCGGCATGCCGTTCCATGGTGAGATGCTGCACGCAGCGGGGTACATGTACCGCTTGCAGGTCGCTCACAATTTCAGTGCCGTCGGCGGCGATTGCCTGATGGTGCGCAAAGCGGTCTTTGACGTCGTCGGTGGCCTGGATGAGCAGGGCCTGGCGCAGTCCCTCAACGAAGTGGACCTGTGCCTGCGGGTTGGCCAGGAAGGTTATCTGGTGGTGTGGACGCCTCACGCTCAACTGGCCTTGGGCGCGCAACCGGCGGTGGCTGCGCAAGAAGGTGACCAGGCCCGGGGCGAGCAGGAGCAGGAAGTTTTCTATAAGCGCTGGCTGCCGATCGTGGCCCGTGATCCGGCCTACAACACCAACCTGGCGTTGCAGGGATTGGGCGGTGCAAGCTTCAGTCTCGAGCCCGGCTTGCGATCCGGTTGGAGCCCGTTTTCCAAGGCTCAGCTGCCGAAGATTCTCGCGTTGCCGGTCAACGCGTCCGCCATCGGCCATTACCGGGTCACGCAACCGCTGATCGAGCTGGAGGCCGCCGGCAGGGCGCACGGGCGGATTCATTACAACCTGCCGACCATCATCGAGGTCGAGCGCCATTCGCCTGACGTGATCATCTTGCAGGGGCGCTATTCCGAAGGTCCGATCAACGAAATCCCGAGCCTGCAAAAATACTCCAGCGCGCGACGTATCTATGAGCTGGATGACTTCGTGATCAACGTTCCGCACCGCAATGCGCATATCCGCAATATGCCGGGCAAGGACGAAATGGAGGCGCTGGTCCGGCGCGCCATCGGCATGTGCGATCGCGTGGTGGTCTCCACCGAGCCGCTGGGTAACGCGTTGTCAGACATGCATCACGACATTCGCGTGGTGCCCAACATGTTGGCGTCGCACTTGTGGACCGATCTGCGCAGTCAGCGCCGCACGTCGAAAAAGCCTCGGGTCGGCTGGGGGGGCGGCACCAGCCACCACGGGGACCTGGCGGTCATCGCCGATGTGGTTCGCGAACTGGCCAATGAAGTCGACTGGGTATTCTTCGGCATGTGCCCGGACGATTTGCGTCCGTACATGCATGAGTTTCACGGGGTGATCGGGCTGGATGTGTACCCGGCCAAACTGGCCAGCCTGAACCTGGATCTGGCATTGGCGCCGTTGGAGTTCCACATCTTCAACGACTGCAAGAGCAACCTGCGCCTGCTGGAGTATGGCGCTTGCGGTTACCCGGTGATCTGCACCGACACCGAAGCCTATCGCGGCTACCTGCCGTGCACCCGGATCAAGACCAACTCCACGGATGAATGGCTGCAAGCGATCCGCATGCACCTGGCCGATCCGGACGCCAGCTATCGCATGGGCGATGAGTTGCGCGAGATCGTGCTGCGTGACTACGTGCTGCGCGGCGACAATTTGCGCTACTGGGAAAATGGCTGGCTGGCGGACTGACCGTTCGCGCATCCATCCCGACCAGGCAGGCGACGTTGAGTCGCCTGCCTTTTTTTTTCCGCCAGACTTTGCAATCAGCGTTGAAGATGCCCGCCAAGCATTGCCCGGTAGCGGATTGAAAGAGCTGGCGCGTTTCCTGCAAGTCCCCCTTATATCGCCATAAAACGAGCACTTCCGGTCAGTCCGGATGCGCCCTGAACGGCGGCAGGTTTAACCCTGATGGCCCGCAAAAGCTTGATACAGCTTGGCTGAGCCCTGTGACGAACAAGAGAGGAAGGGGATGAAGGCAGTTATTTTGGCGGGTGGACTGGGTACGCGGATCAGCGAGGAGTCGCACCTCAAGCCAAAGCCGATGATCGAGGTCGGCGGCAAGCCAATTCTCTGGCACATCATGAAACAGTACTCCGCTCACGGGATCCACGATTTCGTGATCTGCCTTGGCTACAAGGGCTATGCGATCAAGGACTTCTTCGCCAACTACTTTCTGCACACCTCCGACGTCACGTTCGACATGTGCAACAACCGCATGGATGTTCACCAGAACTACAGCGAGCCATGGCGCGTCACGCTGATCGACACCGGCGAAGAGACCATGACCGGCGGCCGTTTGCGCCGCGCCCGACGCTACCTCGAAGACGAACAGGCCTTCTGTTTTACCTATGGCGACGGCGTGTCTGACCTCAACATTGGCGCGTTGGTGGACTTCCATCTCCAGCACGGAAAACTGGCGACCGTCACCGCAGTGCAACCACCCGGCCGATATGGCGCGCTCAATCGCGATGGCGACCGTGTCCTGGGCTTCACCGAAAAACCTCGCGGCGACGGTGGCTGGATCAATGGCGGATTCTTCGTCCTGTCGCCCAAGGTGCTGCCGCTGATCGACGGCGACGAGACCTCGTGGGAGTCCGGGCCGCTGGATGGTCTGGCCGAGCGTGGCGAGCTCATGGCGTTCCAGCACGACGGTTTCTGGCAACCGATGGACACCCTGCGTGACAAGAATCACCTGGAAGCGTTGTGGCAGAGCGGGGAGGCCCCATGGAAGCAATGGGCCTGAGCCCGCAATTCTGGCGCGGCAAGCGGGTGCTGGTCACCGGCCACACCGGGTTCAAGGGCAGTTGGCTGACGTTGTGGCTGCAAAGTCTGGGTGCCGAGGTCAGCGGGTTTTCCCTCGATCCGTCCACCGAGCCGAGCCTGTTCGAACTGGCGCGGGTGCATGAAGGCATCAACGATCAGCGCGGCGACTTGCGTGACCTCGGGGCCTTGCTGGAGCTGATCACCGAGACCCAACCGCAAATCGTCCTGCACCTGGCGGCCCAGCCGCTGGTGCGCGAAGGTTATCGCGACCCGTTGGGCACCTATTCCAGTAACGTCATGGGCACGCTCAACCTGCTCGAAGCGATCCGTCAGGTGGGCGGTGTGCGCGCCTGCGTGCTGGTGACCACCGACAAGGTCTACGCCAATCAGGAATGGTTGTGGCCGTACCGCGAAAATGAAGCGTTGGGCGGTCATGATCCCTACAGCAGCAGCAAGGCGTGCTGCGAATTGTTGGCGCAATCCTATGCCGCCTCGTTCTTTGCGCCGCCAAAGCACGCCGAGCACGGTCTGGCGCTGGCCACGGCGCGCGCCGGCAACGTGCTCGGTGGTGGCGATTTCGCCCCGGAGCGGTTGATTCCCGACGTGCTGCGGGCGTGGTCGGCGGATGAACCCGTGACCTTGCGCTATCCGCAGGCGGTGCGCCCATGGCAGCACGCGCTGGAACCGCTGGCCGGCTATCTGCAATTGGCTGCCGGCCTGTATGAGCAAGGCCCGCAATTTGCCGGGGCGTGGAATTTCGGCCCTGGCGAGGCGGACATGTGCAGCGTCGGTGAAGTGGTCGAACTGCTCGCCAGCCGCTGGCCGCAGGCACGCGGGCTACGCATCGAACCGAGCGATTTGCATGAGGCCGGCCTGCTGCGCCTGGACAGCAGCCGCGCCCGTCAATTGCTCGGCTGGCAACCGCGCTGGTCGTTGCAGCAGTGCCTGACCCAGACCCTGGATTGGCATTTGGCGTGGCAGAACGGCGATGACATGCGCGCCATCAGCCTGGCGCAATTGAACCTGTACCGAGGCGCGCTGTGAGTGAATTTCTGCTGAAGGCGTTGCCGCTGAGCGGTTTGTTCAGCGTGCAGCACAAACGCTTCGAAGACGAGCGCGGGCACTTTGCCCGGTTGTTTTGCGAAGGCAGCCTCGGTGCGTTTGGCCAGTCGTTTCATATCCGCCAGATCAATCACTCCTGCACCCGCGAACGCGGCAGCGTGCGTGGCCTGCATTACCAGAATGCCCGTGCGCCGGAAGCCAAGTTGATCACCTGCCTGCGTGGTGAAGTCTGGGATGTCGCGGTGGATCTGCGTCCCGACTCCGAGACCTTTCTGCACTGGCACGCCGAACACTTGCGTGCCGGTGATGGCCGCAGCCTGTTGATTGCGGCCGGGTTCGCCCACGGCTTCCAGACCCTGAGCGCCGACGCCGAGCTGCTTTACCTGCACAGCAACGACTACACGCCGGAACACGAAGGCGGGTTGTCGGTGCTCGATCCACGGCTGGCGATTGCCTGGCCGTTGCCTGTCAATAATCTGTCGGTGCGCGATGCGAGTCATCCGGCGCTCGATGAACACTTTGCCGGAGTGCGACTATGAACTGCCGTGGTTGCGCGACTGCGCTGACCCTGCCGCTGATTGACCTGGGCACCTCGCCACCGTCCAACGCCTACGTGCGTGTCGACCAGCTGGAGCAGGCCGAACAATGGGTGCCGTTGAAGGTTGCCGTGTGCCAGCAATGCTGGCTGGTGCAAACCGAGGATTACACCAGCGCCGACAGCCTGTTCGATGCCGAGTACGCCTATTTCAGTTCGTTCTCCAGCACCTGGCTGGCCCATGCCGAGCGTTATGTGGCCGAGATGGTCGAACGCTTCGGCCTGAGCACCGATAGCCGTGTGGTGGAAGTCGCGGCCAACGACGGTTACCTGTTGCAGTACGTGGCCAGGCGCGGCATCCCTTGCCTGGGCGTCGAGCCGACCCGCAGCACCGCGCAAGCGGCGCGGGAAAAAGGCCTGGAGATTCGTGAACTGTTTTTCGGTCGCGACACCGCCGCGCAGCTGAAAAGCGAAGGCTGGGGCGCCGACCTGATGGCCGCCAACAACGTGCTGGCCCACGTCCCGGACATCAATGATTTTCTCGGCGGTTTCGCGACCCTGCTCAAGCCGACGGGTGTGGCGACCTTCGAATTTCCGCAACTGCTGACGTTGATGGCCGGCCAGCAGTTCGACACGCTGTACCACGAGCATTATTCCTACCTGTCGCTGACCGTTGTGCAGACCTTGTGCGAGCGCAATGGCCTGCAAGTGTTCGACGTCAGTCAGCTCTCGACCCATGGCGGTTCGCTGCGGGTGTTCGTCCAGCGGGTGGATGGCGAGCGTCGGGAAGTGCAACCGGCGGTCCGGAAACAACTGCAGGCCGAACTCGCCGCCGGGGTGAAAACCCCTGGGTACTACGCGACCCTGGCGCCCGCCGCCGAGCGCATCAAGCATGACCTGCTGCGTTTCCTGTTGCAGGCCAGGGCCGATGGCAAGCGCGTGGTCGGCTACGGCGCCGCCGCCAAGGGCAACACCCTGCTCAACTACGCCGGGGTCAAGCCGGACCTGCTGGCCTGGGTGGCCGATGCCAACCCGCACAAGCAAGGCAAGTATCTGCCCGGTAGCCGCATTCCGATCGTGTCGCCGGCACAGATCGACATCGAAAAACCGGACTACGTGCTGGTGCTGCCGTGGAACCTGCTGGATGAGATCACCCAGGCCTTTGCCGGCATCCGTGCATGGGACGGTCGTTTTGTCATTGCCATTCCCGAGTTGATCATTCGATGAGCCGAATTCATTACACCAAACCCAGTGTCGGTGAGCTGGAAGCTGACTACGTACTCGATGCCGTCCGCCATGGCTGGGGAGAGCGCTGCTACGAGTACCTGACGCGCTTCGAAAAGTCCTTTGCCGAGCACCTGGGTGCGACTTACGCGATTGCAACGTCCAGTTGCACCGGTGCGCTGCACATGGGCATGGCGGCGCTGGGCATCGGTGCCGGCGATGAGGTGATCCTCGCCGATACCAACTGGATCGCCTCGGCTGCGCCCATCACCTATCTGGGCGCGACGCCGGTGTTCGTCGACGTGCTGGCCGACAGCTGGTGCCTCGACCCGCAGCAGGTTCGCCGGGCAATTACCCCACGGACCAAGGCGATCCTGGCGGTGCACCTCTACGGCAATCTCTGCGACATGGACGCGTTGCTGGCCATCGGTCGCGAGTTTGGCCTGCCGGTCATCGAAGACGCGGCCGAGGCGATCGGCTCGCAGTGGCGTGGTTACGCGGCAGGTTCCCTGGGGGCGTTCGGTGCGTTTTCCTTTCACGGCACCAAGACCATGACCACTGGCGAAGGCGGCATCTTCGTGACGTCGGACAAGGCCCTGTATGACCGCGTACTGACCCTGTCCAACCATGGCCGGGTGGCCGGAAGCAACAAACAGTTCTGGCCGGATTTCCTCGGTTTCAAATACAAGATGAGCAACCTGCAAGCGGCCGTCGGTTGCGCACAGGTCGAGCGGATCGACGAGCTGATCGAACGCAAGCGAGCAATCTTTGCCCACTACGCCGAGGCGCTGGCGTCGTTGCCGGGCTTGTCCATGAACCCTGAGTCCGAACACGCGCGCAACGGTTACTGGATGCCCACCGTGGTCTTTGACCGCGAGCTGGGGATCACGCGGGACAGGTTGAGCGCAGCCTTCCAGGCCGCCGATATCGACGCGCGGGTGTTCTTCTGGCCGCTGTCGTCCTTGCCGATGTTCAGCCAACTGACGGCCGACTCGCCCGTGGCGCATTCGCTGCCGGAGCGCGCCATCAATCTGCCGAGCTACCACGACATGACCGATGACGATCAGCGCCGGGTCATCGAGGTGCTGCGCGCGCTGGTACTCAAAAGGACCCGGCTATGAAGGTTTACCTGCTGGGGGCGGCCAATCCTGAAGCGGTACGGATGATCCTCACCCTGCAACGCAGCCAGCCGGACGCGCAGTTCGCCTTTCTCGATAACGATCCGGCGAAACAAGGCACGCTGTTTCATGGCGTGCCGGTGGTGGGTGGTACCGACAAGGTGGCCGAGCTGAAAGGCCCCGACACACGCTTTGTCAATTTGATCACCGGCAGCACGGCGCTGCGTTACCGGACCACCTGCGAGATCGTCGAGGCCGGCGGCACCCTGGGCAACTTCATCCACCCAGGCATCGATCTGACGATGATCACCATGGGCGTCGGCACCTATCTGCAAGAGGGCGTGATCATGCAGGCGCAAGTCAGCCTGGGTGACAACACCAGTATCAGCGCCGGCAGCGTGGTCGGGCATGAGGGGCAGGTCGGCCATTCGGTGTTCATGGCGCCGGGCGTCTGCATTGCCGGTTGTGTCGAGATCGGTGACGGCACCTTCATCGGCACCAACGCCACGATCCTGCCGCGATTGCGCATCGGTCGTTGGGTCACCATCGGTGCGGGCGCCGTTGTGACCAGAGACGTTCCAGACTATGCGGTTGTGGTGGGCAGCCCCGCCAGGACCATCAAGACCAATCCTGCTTCCTTTCAAGACGGTCGGGTTTTCAAGTAACCACCGCGACTAATTTCCGGAGAGTCTGTAATGAATCCTCATGAGCAGTTTCGTGAAGAAGTAAAAGACAACATCGAAGGCCTGCAACAGGACAAAGCCTTGCAAGCCACGTCGCTGGACTGGGTTGGCACCACCGCCAAACATAAGTACACCTACAACTTCAGCTGGATGGGCCGCCCGATCATTCAGTTCCCCCAGGACATGGTCGCCATGCAGGAGATCATCTGGGCGCTGCGGCCGGACATCATCGTCGAGACCGGTATCGCCCACGGCGGCTCGCTGGTGTTTTACGCCTCGATGCTGGAACTGATCGGCCATGGCGAAGTGCTGGGCGTCGACATCGATATCCGCCAGCACAACCGTGAGGCGATCGAAGCGCACCCGATGAGCAAGCGGATCCAGATGATCCAGGGTTCGAGCATTGATCCGGCGATCGTCGAGCAGGTTCGCCAGCGCGTCGAAGGTAAGACAGTGCTGGTGGTCCTGGACTCCAACCACACCCACGAGCACGTACTCGAAGAGCTGCGTGCCTATGCACCGATGACCTCGGTAGGCAGCTACTGCGTGGTGATGGACACCGTGGTTGAAGACATGCCGGAAGATGCGTTCCCGGACCGTCCGTGGGGCAAGGGCGACAACCCGAAAACTGCGGTATGGGCCTACCTGGAAGAAAACCGCGATTTTGAAATCGACCGGGCCATTCACAGCAAGCTGCTGATCACCGTCGCGCCGGATGGCTACCTGCGTCGCGTGCGGTAATCGACAAGACATCGTTGGGTTTTTTCGGCGATTCGCCGTTGTGGGGAAATGTATGCAAGGCAAGAACAATTCTGAACACGGGTTGGCACTCAACGAACAGTTGACCGTGGTGCTGATGTCTCACGAGCGGCCGGCATTTTTGCGCCGTGCGGCACGTTTCTATAGCGGCTTGCCTTGCAGGATTCTGGTGCTGGACTCTTCGACCGAAGGCCAGCCAAGCCTGGCCGGGCAGTATGAAAATGTGGATTACCAGCATGTCCCGCAGTTTGGCTACTGGGGCGTTCGCGCCAAGCTGGCCTTTGGCGTGGAGCAAGTGACCACGCCGTTCATGGTGTTCGCCGCCGACGATGACTTCCATGTGCACGATGCCCTGCGCGCCGCCGTGGCTTTCATGGAGGCCAATCCCGACTACGGCCTGTGCCACGGTTACAGCATGATGTACCTGTCGCAACCCAACAGCGTCAGCTACTTTCGGCGTGACAAGAAGGTCTGCGAAGACTATTCGTCCGAGCACGCCGAGGAGCGTGTGCTCGATTACATGCACCAGTACCTGCCGCCTTTCTATGCCGTACAACGCACCGACCTGGTACGTGACTGGTATCAGGTGATGCCTCAGGATACGTCCTTCCAATGGCAGGAAATCGGTCACACGTACTACATGCTGGCGCGGGGCAAGGCGCGGATTCTGCCGATCCCGTATGTGGTGCGGGAGATGAACTACGGGTATTCGGACCACAACACCGAGATCTTCCACACGCTGGCGCATACCGATGCCAAGACGGTCGCCGAGCGCGAGGCCTTTGCCGATTTCCTCTTCGGGCTACCGACTCACGTTCAAAACGAAGACCCGGAGCAAGGCCGGCAGTTCGCGCTGCAAAGCTTTGAAGCCCTGGCCGATAGCTTGCGCACCGGTCGCGCACTGACCACCGAGCTGATTATCGAGTCCGCATGGACGAGTGTCGAGAAAGGCCCTGAGCGCCGTTTCGGCCCCAAGCAATACGTCGAAATGCCGTTCTACAATCAGCAGTTTTTCGATCAGTTGACCCGGTTCGAATTCCTGTTGCACGCCATGCCGGCCGGACGCGTTCAGTTGGCAGGCCTGGAGGGTATCTGGACCCGTCAGCAGAGCCTGATGCTGGCGCGCAACAATGACACGCCGGAAAGTGTGGTCGACCGTTTGTGGCAAGCCCACGACAGCAACGTGTTCAATCGCACGGTGGTCAAGCGTCTGGCGGCTCAGTTGGAATTGCTGGGTGAAGACGAAGAGGCGCAGACCCTGCGCGATTGGGCTGCACGTCTGGAGGCGGTGTCGGTCGAGGGTAATCGTGCGACGTTCGACAAGATGCTCTCCGGTCGTTTGCTCAAGTGGCTTGCGCCCCGTCAGCCCGATGCCCATGAGGCAGAGTCGATCGCCCGGCACCTGGCGGCCAACGACGGTGGTCCACAGTTCGGGATCTTCCTGCTGGACCTGGATAACGATATCGACAAGCTGCAGGTCAGCCTCGACAGCCTGCTCGAAGGCCACAGCAAGGCGTTCAAGATCGTGGTCTTCACCACCGGTGAAGCACCGGCGGCGACCACGGCGCAGAACACTCTGCACTTTGTCCGTGTTACCCAAAGCAATTACGTCGACAAGCTGAACCAGAGCGCTCGTCAGTCGCCTTGCGACTGGTTGATGCTGGCCGAAGCCGGCGATGAATTCACCGCCGGTGGCCTGTTGCGTGCCAGCCTGGAGTTGCTGTCTGCCGCGGACTGCCGCGCCGTCGCCACCGACGAAATCCAGCGCACCGCCGAAGGCGCACTGGTGGACGTGTTCCGCCCTGGCTTCAATCTGGATTTGCTGCAAAGCCTGCCGGCCTTGATGGCGCGTCACTGGTTGATCCGTCGGGAAGTGTTCCTTGAAGTCGGCGGCTACCAGCCCGACTTCAGCAAGGCCCTGGAATTCGACCTGCTGCTGCGCATCATCGAGCAGGGTGGCCTCAACGGGCTGGCCCACCTGGATGAGCCGCTGGTGATTGCCCGGGCGCCGGCGCTGGAAGAAAACGCCGATGAGCGCCTGGCGTTGTCGCGCCACCTGGGCAATCGTGGCTACAAGGCCAAGATCACTTCGACGGTGCCGGGTACTTATCAGATCGATTACCGCCACACCGAGCGTCCGCTGGTGTCGATCATCCTGCCGGCCGGGGATGACCTGGTGGCGCTGCAACAGTGCCTGCAAGCTGTGTTGCTGCGTACCCGCTACATCCAGTACGAAGTGCTGGTTGCGGCCAACCCGAATCAGTCAGCCGAGGTCAATGACTGGATCGGTACTTACCAGCATCCAAAAGTCAGCGTGCTGCGTGCCGACCAGACCCTCAGCGATGTGGCGTTGTACAACGCGGCCAGCCAGCAGGCGCAGGGCGAGTACCTGGTGCTGTTGGCCGCCGACAGTGAAGTGGTCAACCCGAACTGGCTTGAATCGCTGCTCAATCACGCCCAGCGTCCGGAAGTCGGCGTGGTCGGTCCCAAGTTGATCGATCGCGACGGCAAGGTCACCCAGGCCGGCCTGATTCTCGGCATGAACGGTGGTGTGGGCTCAGCCTTTGTCGGTGAAAAACATGGCGCCGAAGGTTACCTGCACCGGTTGGCCCTGGAGCAGAACTACTCGGCGGTGTCGAAGGTGTGCCTGATGGTGCGCAAAGCGTTGTTCGACGAACTGGACGGTCTGGACAGCATGACCTTCGCCGACGGCTTGAGTGACGTCGATCTGTGCCTCAGGGCCGGTCAGGCCGGTTACCTCACCGTGTGGACGCCGCTGGTACAGGTCATTCATTCGGGTGAAGTGCCTCAGGTGCCGCAGGCCCTCGATGCGCTGCGTGACAAGTGGGCGGCAGCCTTTGCCCAGGACCAGGCCTATAACGCCAATCTGGCCTTGAGCGGCAAAGGCTTCGCCTTGGGCGAAAGTGCTTCGGTGAACTGGGCGCAGATGCTCGGCTAGGCCCGGCGAACAGGTATAAGGATTCAAGGCATGTTCAACGGAAAATCGATTTTCATCGCAGGCGGGACCGGTTCATTCGGGTGTCGGATCATCCGGGACGCGCTGGTGCGTGCCTGGTTGCCAGCATGATTCCTTACGCTCGGCAAAGCCTCGATCAGGCGGACATCGACGCCGTGGTCGGTGTATTGCAGTCTGACTGGCTGACCCAGGGGCCGACCATCGAGCGCTTCGAGCGAGCGATGGCCAAACGCTGCGAGGCCGGTTATGCCGTGGCGGTGTGCAATGCCACGGCGGCCCTGCACATCGCTTGCCTGGCAGCGGGGCTCGGCCCGGGCGACTGGCTGTGGACGACACCGAACACCTTTCTCGCCTCGGCCAACTGCGGTCGCTACTGCGGTGCCGAGGTGGATTTTGTCGATATCGACCCGCTGACCTGGAACCTCGATGCCGCTGCGCTGGCCGTCAAACTGGAACGGGCCGAGCGTGAAGGCCGGTTGCCGAAAGTCCTGGTGGCCGTGGCGTTCTCGGGGCAGAGCTGCGACATGCGCAGGATTGCCGCACTGGCCAGGCGATACGGCATTACGGTGATCGAAGACGCGGCCCATGCCGCTGGTGCGTCCTACGCCGGGCGCCCGGTGGGTTGTGGCGAGTTTGCCGCGATGACCGTGTTCAGCTTTCATCCGGTGAAGATCATCACCAGTGCCGAGGGCGGCATGGTCATGACCAACAGCCCGCAACTCGCCGAGCGTTTGCAACGCTTGCGCAGCCACGGCATGACCCGGGATCCGCAGCAAATGACCGGACCCAGCGACGGCCCCTGGTACTACGAACAGGTGGAGCTGGGCTTCAACTACCGCATTACCGACCTGCAAGCGGCCCTTGGTTTGTCGCAGTTGAGCAAACTGGATGAGTTTATCGAGCGTCGGCGTGAACTGGCGGCGCGTTATGAGCGCTTGCTGGCGTATTTGCCGCTGACCCTGCCCGGTGCACAACCTGAGGCCGAGTCGTCATGGCATCTGTATGTGGTGCGCCTGCAACTCGATCAAATCAATCTCACTCATCGTGAGGTGTTCGAGGGCTTGCGAGCTGCCGGGGTCGGTGTGAACCTGCACTACATTCCCGTACATTTGCAGCCTTACTATCGTGATCTCGGGTTCGCCGAAGGTGATTTTCCGCAGGCCGAACGTTACTACGCCGAAGCCATCAGCCTGCCGTTGTATCCGTTGCTCAGTGATGAGCAACAGGACTACGTGGTCGAGCAGATGCGGCAGCTGATCGAAATAATCCAGCCATTGCGGCGGGTGGGAAATGTGTGATGCGTGAACTGACCGAGCAGGAAACATTCTGGCAGGGCGAATTCGGCAACCAGTACGTTGAGCGCAATATCGGGCAGCCGCTGGTGGCGGCCAACCTGGCGTTGTTCGCCAAGGCGCTGACACGGGTCGGGCACATCGACAGCCTGGTGGAACTGGGCACCAATGCCGGCAACAATCTGCAGGCCCTGCGTCAGCTGTTGCCCCGCTGCGAGTTGTTCGGCGTGGAGATCAATGCCAGTGCTTGTGCCGCGGCCCGGGCGTTGGGTATTGCACAGATCTGGCAGGGTTCGCTGTTCGATTTCCCCCGGAAACGCACCTTCGACCTGACCCTGAGCAAAGGCGTGCTGATTCACCTGGCGCCGGAGTTGCTGGCGGCCGCGTACGCGCAACTGTATGAGCTGAGCCAGCGCTACATACTGATCGCCGAGTACTACAACCCGGCACCGGTCGAAGTCCCGTATCGCGGCAACAGCGGCAAGCTGTTCAAGCGCGATTTTGCCGGTGAAATGCTCGATCGCTATGACGACCTGCAACTGGTCGACTACGGTTTCGGTTACCACCGCGATCGGCAATTCCCGGTGGATGACATCACCTGGTTTGTCCTGGAAAAACGCCGTTGAACAACGTCGCCATCATCCCGGCCCGCGGTGGCAGCAAACGCATACCCCGCAAGAACCTCAAGCCGTTCGCCGGTGTGCCGATGATTGCCCGCTCGATTCAGGTCGCCCTGGAGTCCGGGTTGTTTTCCCGGGTGGTGGTCAGCACCGACGACGAGGAAATCGCCGGGCTGGCGCGGGACTGTGGCGCCCAGGTGCCCTTCATGCGCCCGGCGGCACTGGCCGATGATTTCACGGGGACCGCCGCGGTGATCGCCCATGCCCTGCAAGCCTTGGGTGAACAGGGTGATAAGTTTGATCGTGCCTGTTGCATCTACGCGACCGCGCCGTTGTTGCAAGCGCGATTTCTTGCCCAGGGGCTGAGCCTGCTGGAACAGCATCCCGACAAGTCTTTCGCCTTCTCGGTGTGCGACTTCGGTTTCCCGGTTCAGCGAGCCCTGACCCTTGATGATCACGGTGCATTGACGGCACTGTATCCGCAGTATCGCGATACCCGCTCCCAGGATTTGTCGATCGCCTATCAGGATGCCGGGCAGTTCTACTGGGGCCGCAGCGATGCCTGGCTGCGGGGCGAGGTGCTGTATTCGCCGTACAGCCTGCCGGTCATCCTGCCGCGGCATCTGGTGCAGGACATCGACACACCGCAGGACTGGAAACGCGCGGAATACCTGTATGCCGCGCTGAAGGCCGGAGGTGAGCTGCAATGAGAGTGCTGATTCGTTCGGACGCCTCACCGACCATCGGCAGCGGTCACATCGCGCGCTGCCTGTGCCTGGCCCGGGTATTGCGCAGGCAGGGCAGTCATGTGGCTTTCGCTTGTCGCCTGTTACCGGGACATCGGCTGGAGGCACTGCGGGCCGAAGGTTTCGAAACCTTCGCGCTGCCTGAGCGCTACGAGGATGAAGACCCGCAACAAGCCATCGAATCCATGCTGCCATGGCAGGCGGATATCGCTGCGCTCGAGCCGTTGCTGGAGCTCCAGCCGGCGTTTGACTGGATCATTGTCGACCACTACGGCCTCGATCATCACTGGCAGACGGCTGCGCGGCGCTGGGCGCCACGGATCGCCGTGGTGGATGACCTCGCCACGCGGACCTACAGCGCCGATTTGCTGCTGAACCAGAATCTCTCGGGTACGCCAGAGGCTTATACCTCGCTGCTGGCGCCAGGCTGCCGGACATTGTTCGGCCCGCGGTTTGCCATGTTGCGCGACGAGTTCTGTTGCCCGGCCATAGAAATCAAGCCCCAGGCCCGGCGTGTGCTGGTGAATTTCGGCGGTTTCGACGCGGCCATGCAGACCTATCATGCGATGCAGGCGCTGGCGGACTTTGTCGAGCTGGAGGTCGATTTTGTCGCCGGTGCGGATAATCCGGCCTGGGCGCAGATGCAGGTGATGGCGGCGAGTCGCCCGCATTGGCGCCTGCACAGTTTTGTCAGCGACTTTTATCGATTGATGACCGAAGCCGACCTGTTTGTCGGGGCGGGTGGCGGCACCAGTTGGGAGCGCGCAGCCATGGGGCTACCGACGATTTGCATTGCCGTATCGAACAACCAGCAGGCCAACGGCGAGGTCATGGCGGCCGCGGGTGCCCATGTGTTCATGGGCGCCCGCGAGCAGGTCAGTGTCGAGCAGTTGCGCCTGGCCATCGGCTTTGTCGCGGGTAACCAGGGTCTGCGCCAGAGCCTGGCGCAACAATCTCGACTGTTGGTCGATGGTCGTGGCGCGCAGCGGGTAGCGGCTGCGCTGGCCGGCGCGGTGCTGAGGATGCGCCCGGCGACCCTGGGTGATGCGCAGCTGTTGTTCGACGGGCGCAACACCGAGGCCGTGCGTCGCTGGTCGCTGGAGACCGGCGTGATCGAATGGCCCGCGCATCAGAACTGGCTGACGGCGAGCCTGAGCAATCCCCGGCGGCTGTTGTTGATTGCCGAGGCCGATGACGGTCCGGTCGGTGTGCTGCGTTATGACCTGCGTGGCTTTACCGCCGAGGTGTCGATTTATCTGTTCGAAGGCCGGTTCGGCCTGGGCTGGGGCAGGGCGTTGCTGGCCCGTGGGGAGGACGTTGTGAAGGCCCACTGGCCAGAACTTGAGTCCCTCACCGCCCAGGTGTTGCCCGCCAACCAACCGTCGCTGAGCGTCTTTCGCGAAGCCGGTTTTACCCAGAGTGCCTGCGCGTTCACGCGCGTATTGAAGGATCACGCAGATGACTAGCTTCAAGATTGGCGAGCGCCTGATCGGTGCCGATGCGCCGCCTTTCATCATTGCCGAGATGAGCGGCAACCATAACCAGTCCCTGGACATGGCGCTGCAAATCGTCGATGCCGCGGCCAAGGCCGGTGCCCATGCGCTGAAGCTGCAGACCTACACCGCCGACACCATGACCCTGGACCTGGCCGAGGGCGAGTTTTTCATCAAGGATCCCAACAGCCTGTGGGCCGGTACTTCGTTGTACGCGCTGTACGAAAAGGCCCACACGCCCTGGGAATGGCATGCGCCGATTTTCGCTCGCGCCAGGGAACTGGGCCTGCTGGCGTTCTCCACGCCATTCGATGAGAGCGCCGTGGACTTCCTCGAAAGCCTCGACGTGCCGGCCTACAAGATCGCCAGTTTCGAAAACACCGACCTGCCGCTGATACGCCGGGTGGCCGCGACGGGCAAGCCGCTGATCATTTCCACCGGCATGGCCAGCATCGCCGAGCTCGATGAAACCGTGCGCGTCGCCCGCGAGGCCGGGTGCAAGGATCTGGTGCTGCTCAAATGCACCAGCACCTATCCGGCATCGCCCGCGAACAGCAACCTGCGCACGATCGCGCATTTGCGCGAATTGTTCGATTGCCAGGTGGGGCTGTCCGATCACTCCATGGGCGTCGGTGTGTCCGTGGCGGCGGTGGCACTGGGGGCAACGGTGGTGGAAAAGCATTTCACCCTCGACCGTGCGGCGGGTGGCGTCGACGCCAGTTTCTCTCTGGAGCCTTCCGAACTGGCCAGCCTGGTGATCGAAACCGAACGCGCCTGGCAAGCCATGGGGCAGGTGCATTACGGCGTCACCGAGGCTGAGCGCCAATCCCTGGCGTACCGTCGGTCGTTGTATGTCACCCGGGACATGGAGGCCGGCGAGCCCTTCGACGGGACAAATCTGAGAGCCATCCGTCCGGGGCTCGGGCTGGCGCCCAAGCATGCGCAAAGCCTCCTGGGACGCCGTGCCCGTCAGGCTATCAAGCGTGGAACAGCACTGGACTGGTCGTTGGTCGAATGACCCGTTGCCGGGCTGATTCGGCAAAATAGCGTGACCTGCGAGTCAGAACGGGCATCTTCACTGTATTGTATTGACCGGGAAGATGGCGCCTGACCCTTTATCGGGTTCAGTGATGGCCCTTTATGCTTCCCGGCCGTCGCCTTGGGGCGACGGAAATCCAGGTTTGTCGGCGCCCCTCGATTGCTGCGAGTGGTGGTATTGGGCTGTTTATTATTGGGAAGCCGTAATGATTGGCATAAAGAGCATTGCGAGCTACGTTCCTGTAGCCGGCGTGGACAATTACGCACAAGGTGCAAAATTCGAGAAGGATGAAGAATTCATCCTGGGCAAGATCGGTTCGGCTTTCCTGCCGCGCAAGGGCGTTGATCAGGAAACTTCCGATCTGTGCGTTGAAGCGGCCAATGCGCTGTTTGCCAGCAACCCTGATCTGAAACGTGAATCCATCGATGCGTTGATCGTCGTCACCCAGAACGGTGACGAAGAAGGCCTGCCGCATACCGCGGCCATCGTGCAGGACAAACTCGGCCTGCCGACCAGCGTCGCCGCGTTCGATATTTCCCTGGGCTGTTCCGGTTACGTCTACGGCATCTATGCGATCAAGGGCTTCATGGAAGCCGCTGGCCTGAAGAACGGCCTGCTGATCACGGCCGACCCGTATTCGAAGATCGTCGACCCCGAAGACCGCAACACCACCATGCTGTTCGGCGATGCGGCCACGGCTACCTGGATGGGTGATAACCCGACCTGGGCACTGGGCAAGGCCAAGTTCGGCACCGATGGTTCCGGCGCTCCACATTTGAAAGTCACCGACGGTGTGTTCTTCATGAACGGTCGCCAGGTGTTCAACTTCGCCCTGCTCAAGGTGCCGGCACATTTGCATGAGTTGCTCGGCGAGTCGCAACTGAGCGCCGACGACATCGATGCGTTCTGCATTCACCAGGGCAGCGCGGCGATTGTCGATGCAGTCGCGCGGCGCTTCGAAGAGTGCCCGCAGAAGTTCATCAAGGACATGGTCGAGACCGGTAACACGGTGTCGTCGAGCATTCCATTGCTGCTGGAAAAACATATTCTCGATTCCGAATGGAAGCGCGTTGCGCTCAGCGGTTTCGGTGTGGGGCTGTCATGGGGTTCGGCGATCATCTATCGCCCTTGAGTGAAAGTCCTTTAATAAAAAGGCCGGTACAAAAAAGCGTTCAAGGGTTAACCTTGAGCGCTTTTTTGCTTGTAAGGAATGCGAGGTAGCATGAGCGAATGCTTTGAAGACAATGCTCAGGTTATCCAGCGGCGCTGGCCGTCGCTGTATGCGCGATTGAAAACGGAAGATCGCCTGGCCGTCGAGGTTGGCCTGGTCGAGGGGCGGGACTCGACGTTGTGTGTGGGTGGCATCCAGCTCACCAGCCGTCATGATCGTCTGCACGAGGCCCGATTGCAGGCCGCCAGCCTCCCGCTCGACAAGCCACAGCTGCACGTTTACGGCACCGGTTTCGGCGATTTGCCTGCGGTTTTGCTGGAACGTGCCGGGCTTGAAAAACTCTATGTGCACATTCTCAACGGCGCGCTTTTCGCACTGGTGTTGCAGCTGATCGATCAGCGTAAGTGGCTGGGCGATCCGCGTGTGCAACTGCTGTATGCCGGCGATCTGTCCGACATCTTCACACCGTTTTTTGCCTTGCCCGCCGAAATGCTGCTGGCCGATGACTACAGTGCGAAGATTCGTGATCGCCTGGTCAGTGAAGTGCACTTGAGTTTCAACAATCGTGATTTCGACCCGCAGTCGCCGGTCATTCTGCAGCGCCTGCAGGACACCCTCGGACTACTGCTTGCCGACGACGATGTGGCTCGGCTGTTTGGCACTTGTCCCGAGCGTGAGGTTTATGTGATTGCCACCGGGCCGAGCCTGGAAGGGAATTTCGAGCGCTTGGCAGCGGTGCGCAACCAATCCCCGCGACCTCTGTTCATCTGTGTCGATACGGCCTACAAGCCCCTTCGCGAGCACGGAATCAAGCCTGACCTGGTCGTGAGCATCGACCAGCGCATCAGCGTACTGCACCTGCCCGGTGAAGCGTCCGAGGATATTGCGCTGGTGTACTTGCCATTGAGCGATCCACAAATGCTCAATGCCTGGAAAGGCAAGCGTTACAGTGGTTACTCCGCAAGCCCGATCTACGCCACGTTGCGCGAACAGCATCCCCGTGCACTGCTGAACGTGGGCGGCAGTGTGATTCACCCGGCCGTGGATCTGGCGGTGAAGATGGGCGCGCAGCGCATCACGCTTTTCGGTGCCGACTTTGCCTTTCCAATGAACCGGACCCACACCGGCTGGAACGATGGTGACCTGGGGCCGCCGGTGAGTCAGGCCAAATACTGGGTGCACGATGGTCACGGCCAGAAGGTCAAGACGCAGTTGAATTTTCGCGGCTATCTGTGCGAGCTGGAACGTTACATTGCCAGGCATCCCCAGGTCCTTTTCCTCAACAGCAGTCGGGCAGGGGCAATGATTGCCGGTACGCAGTTCAATCAGGATTTCGTGCAATGAAGTCTCAAGCGAAAGGTATCGAGCAATACCGGCAATGCGCCGGATTGTTCCGCCTGGGGCGTGATGTCGAAGCGGCGTTGAACATGGTCGATCTGTTCGATGAGGCGCAGCGCCTGTTTTTGCAGGCACCTCAGGACGTGCAGCAGGCGTGGGCATCCTTGCTCAGTCAAATGCTGGCCTGTCAGGAGCGCCAGGATTGGCTGGGGCTCGCCGACTTCATGGAATATGAGTTGATCGAGCTGCTCGAAAACCTGCCGGACTGAGGGGCAGCAACTGCTTTGGCACGGGCGTTTGCGGGCTGGACAGTTTTATGGCGTCATTTTTTCGTGGTTGAGGGGCGCTAAGCCCTTGTTTTCTCGGGGGTGGCAGGGTGATGGCATTTTTTTTAAAAAAAGCCCTCAAGCAACCTGCCAACCCGACGATAACTATTACGAAGGTTCTCTAGGCCATACCCGGCGGTTGCCAGGGCCGGAAGCCGCAGTACCCAACCAACGAGGAATTCGTCATGGCTTTAACAGTAAACACCAACACCACGTCGTTGAACGTTCAGAAGAACCTGAACCGTGCTACCGACGCTCTGTCGACTTCGATGGCTCGCCTGTCTTCCGGCCTGAAAATCAACAGCGCCAAAGACGACGCCGCTGGCCTGCAGATCGCAACCCGCATGGCCGCACAGATTCGTGGTGGCAACCAGGCAGTGCAGAACGCCAACGACGGTATCTCCGTTGCCCAGACCGCTGAAGGCGCGCTGCAAGCTTCGACCGACATTCTGCAGCGTATGCGTGAACTGGCTGTTAAAGCACGTAACGGTACCAACAGCACTGCTGACCAGACCGCTACCAACTCCGAATTCGCTCAGATGTCTGACGAAATCACTCGTATCTCTGCCTCTACCAACCTGAACGGCAAAAACCTGCTGGACGGTACGGCCGGTACCATGCAACTGCAAGTTGGCGCCAACACTGGCTCGGCCAACCGCATCGACCTGGTACTGAGCTCCAAGTTCGACGCCGTATCCCTGTCCGTAGGCAGCGGTACTGTTGTTCTGACCGGTGCGACTTCCGCTACCCTGTCTGCCAACATCGACAACGCGATCACCGCGATCGACGCTGCTCTGGCATCGATCAACGCCACCCGCGCAAACCTGGGTGCTTCGCAGAACCGTCTGACCAGCACCATCTCCAACCTGCAGAACATCGTGGAAAACACCACTGCTGCACAAGGCCGTGTACAAGACACCGACTTCGCCGCAGAAACCGCGAACCTGACCAAGCAGCAAACCCTGCAACAGGCTTCTACCTCGGTTCTGGCTCAAGCCAACCAACTGCCTTCCGCTGTACTGAAGCTGCTTCAGTAATTTCGGCATGAGTTTAAGCGGGGGAGTGTGCTTGTCATGCTCTCTCGCTTTTTACGTTAAGAGGTGATGGGCATGGAGATGAGCGTAAAGCTTGGCGTGTCTTATCCGGCTCCGGCTCCCCAGCCAGCGAGCGCTGTCTCGGATAAAGTGCCGGAAAAGCCTGAAGCCGCCAAAGTGACGCCAGTGGCGGACAAAAAACCGGATGTGGATGACGCCCATTTGAAGCAGGCGGTGCAGCAGATCGAAAAGTTCGTACAGTCGATCAAGCGCAATCTGGAGTTCTCGATAGACGAGCAATCCGGAAAGGTCGTCGTCAAAGTGATTGCAAGCGAAACGGGCGAAGTCGTGCGACAGATCCCCTCCGCAGAAGCCCTCAAGCTAGCGGAAAGCCTGAGCAATGCGAGCCACGTATTGTTCGACGCCAAGGTCTGATAGCTGGCATGAATAATGTTTGTACGTTCTTGGGCGCAGGTATTGGTCAAAAGAGTGGCAGCAACCTGAAGGGAGACGAAAAATGGCAAGTCCAATTTTGCCGGGTACGGGCTTAGGCTCTGGCCTGGATATCGGTGCGATCGTCACTGCGCTGGTCAACGCCGACAAATCGGCGAAACAGACGCAGATCGATACTCAGACCAAAACCAACACGCTGAAGATTTCCGGTGTCGGTTCCCTGAAAAGCGCACTGACGGCCTTTCAGACGGCGCTGACCAATCTCGGTAGCAAGACCAACCCTGCGTTTGCCGGCTATACCGCCACTTCGGGTACCCCGTCGATCCTGGGTGCAACTTCCGACAACACCGCCGTTGCCGGTACCTACAGCGTCGTTGTGAATAACCTGGCCACCAGCTCGAAAGTCGCCAGCGCTTCTTTTGCCGGCGGTGCCGCCAGTGCCATTCCGAGTGGTACTTTGAAAATCAGTCAGAATGGCACTGATTACGATGTCACGATTCCAGCCAATGCGACCTTGCAGAGCACCCGGGATGCCATCAACTCTGCGCAGGCGAGTAACGGTATTTCTGCCAACATCGTGACCGACAGCAGTGGTGCGTCGCGACTGGTGATCAGCTCCAGCAAGACTGGCGCGGGTTCCGACCTTACAATCAGCGGTATCGCCGGCCTTGAAATCGACGGTACCCAACCGATGGGCGCTAACCCTTCGGCTACCAGTTCGGGGGCTGTCAACGGGGTTGCAGTGGATGCATCGCTGACCATCGATGGCCTGGCAGTGACCAGCAAGAGCAATACGGTGACCGGTGCAGTCAGCGGCCTGACCCTGAACCTGGTGTCCGTGAGCCCGGGTACACCGCCGGCTGCGGCGACCGTCACCGTCGCGACCAACACCGCCGGATTACAAACATCGATCCAGTCGTTCGTTGACTCCTACAACACCCTGATGAACACCATCAACTCCCTGTCCAAGGCGACAGCGGATGCCGATGGCAACCTGACGGTTCAGGCGGCGTTTACCGGCGACTCGATGTCGCGCACTCTGATTTCCGATATCCGCGGTGTGCTGACGGCTCCCGGGGCGGGCGGTCCATTGGCCGTGCTGTCGCAGATCGGCGTGCTGACGAACGAGAAAACCGGCAACCTGGCGTTCAACACCACGGCGTTCAACGAGAAGATGGCCATCAACGGCATGAGCGGCCAGATGCAGCAGTTGTTCAACGGTAGCAATGCTACCAACGGCCTGCTGGCGCGCATGGGCGCCGCAATCAAGCCTTATGTGCAGACGGGCGGGTTGCTGGACCAGCGCAATACCAACCTGCAGAGCGTGAGCAAGAACCTTTCAACTCAGCAGACTGCGTTGGACTTTCGTGTCGCCAACATGACCAAGACGTTGACCGCCAAATACAACGCAATGGACCTTTTGGTCGGGCAAATGAAGGCGACGGCGAGCAACATCACCTCGTTCTTCACTTCCTTGAACGCCCAGAAGTCCAACAGCTAGTCATTAGTTGGCGATAAAAACCTGGCTACGCATTTTCGCGTGTGCCGGGTTTTTGTCTTTTGATCTAAAGTTTTTTGTCTTGCAGACGATACTCTGGCTATACGAGTCATTGTGGTAATGAGGTAGAACATGAATCCAATGTTAGCCCTTCGGCAGTATCAGAAAGTGGGCGCGCACGCCCAGACGTCCGAAGCAAGTCCGCATCGTTTGGTGCAAATGCTCATGGAGGGTGGCCTGGACCGTATCGCTCAGGCCAAAGGTGCCCTGGAGCGCAAGGACATTCCCGGCAAGTGTGTGTCGATCAGCAAGGCGATCGGCATCATCGGTGGTTTGCGTGAAGGCCTGGATCTTGAAAAATGCGCCGATACCGTGGGCGAACTCGACAGTCTTTACATCTACATGATGAAGCGCCTGGCCGAGGCGAACATCAGCAGCGACCCGAGGATTCTCGATGAGGTCGCGGGCTTGCTGCGCACGGTGAAAGAAGGCTGGGACGGCATTGCTGCGCCAGGTCCGCAGTTCTAGGGAGATCGCCATGAGTCTTGTATTGCAGCGAATAGAACAAACTCGTGAAGCGCTGGTCGGTGCCTTGGCCGAGCGCGACTGGGAGGCCATCGGTCAATTGGACCTGGATTGCCGTTCCTGCATGGAAGACGTCTTGAGCGAGGCTTCGCTGGACGAAGAAGTTCTGCGTAGCAATCTTGAGGAGTTGCTGTATGTCTACAAGCAGCTACTTGAGGTAGCGATGGGGGAGAGGCAGGCGATAGTCGATGAAATGTCTCAGATCCAGCAAGCGCGGAACGCAGCAAAGGTTTACCATCTGTTCGGTTAATTAACCCCAAGTTAATCCAGATATGTGCGCCATAAATTTGACTGTGCACGGTTTTTTGACTTAACTAGTGGCTGTTCCAGATTTCAGTCGTCTTCAGGCATATTTGTGCCTGCAAGCGTCTAGCTTGCCCCAGCATTTTGGGCATCGAGTTGACTAGGGAAGTTGCTATTGCATGTGGCGTGAAACCAAAATTCTGCTGATCGATGACGATAGCGTCCGCCGCCGCGACCTGGCGGTGATTTTAAATTTTCTCGGCGAAGAAAATTTACCCTGTGGTAGCCATGACTGGCAGCAGGCTGTCGGCTCTTTGTCGTCAAGTCGTGAAGTAATCTGTGTCCTCATCGGGACGGTCAATGCTCCTGGTTCACTTCTGGGCTTGTTAAAGACACTCTCGACCTGGGATGAGTTCCTTCCGGTTTTGTTAATGGGCGATAACTCTTCCATTGACCTGCCGGAAGACCAGCGTCGTCGAGTGCTTTCGACCCTCGAAATGCCGCCCAGCTACAGCAAGTTGCTCGATTCGCTGCACCGTGCCCAGGTCTATCGCGAGATGTACGACCAGGCCCGCGAGCGCGGTCGTCATCGCGAACCCAATCTTTTCCGCAGTCTTGTCGGCACCAGCCGGGCGATTCAACACGTCCGCCAGATGATGCAGCAAGTCGCCGATACCGATGCCAGCGTGCTGATCCTCGGTGAGTCCGGCACCGGCAAGGAAGTGGTTGCGCGCAACCTGCATTATCACTCCAAGCGCCGTGAAGCGCCGTTCGTGCCGGTCAACTGCGGGGCGATCCCGGCCGAGTTGCTGGAAAGCGAGTTGTTCGGTCATGAGAAGGGCGCCTTCACCGGGGCGATCACCAGCCGCGCCGGTCGATTCGAACTGGCCAACGGCGGCACCCTGTTCCTCGATGAAATCGGCGACATGCCGCTGCCGATGCAGGTCAAGTTGCTGCGCGTGTTGCAGGAGCGCACCTTCGAGCGTGTGGGCAGCAACAAGACCCAGAGCGTCGACGTGCGCATCATTGCGGCGACCCACAAGAATCTCGAAAGCATGATCGAGATCGGCACCTTCCGCGAAGACCTGTACTACCGTCTGAATGTGTTCCCGATCGAGATGGCGCCGCTGCGTGAGCGCGTCGAAGACATTCCGCTGCTGATGAACGAGCTGATCTCGCGCATGGAGCACGAGAAGCGCGGTTCGATCCGTTTCAATTCGGCGGCGATCATGTCGCTGTGCCGACATGGCTGGCCGGGCAACGTCCGCGAACTGGCCAACCTGGTGGAGCGCATGGCGATCATGCATCCATACGGCGTGATCGGCGTGGTCGAGTTGCCGAAGAAATTCCGCTACGTCGACGATGAAGACGAGCAAATGGTCGACAGCCTGCGCAGCGATCTGGAAGAGCGCGTGGCCATCAACGGCCATACCCAGGACTTCACGGCCAATGCCATGTTGCCTCCGGAAGGCCTGGACCTGAAGGACTACCTCGGTGGTCTGGAACAGGGGCTGATCCAGCAAGCGCTGGATGATGCCAATGGCATCGTGGCGCGCGCCGCTGAGCGCCTGCGTATTCGTCGTACCACGCTGGTGGAAAAGATGCGCAAGTACGGCATGAGTCGTCGTGATGGAGACGAGCAGGCGGATGATTGACGCCTGTTTTTCAACTCATTCATTTATAAGAAGTTTTTTTTAGGCACGGGTATTGCTACGTCCCTCGCAACGTTCCGTTTCACTGACGGTCAGCCAAGCGAGAGAGCACAATGCCCCAAGCCGCCCAGATGTCTCCTGTCCCTGATGCTTCGGTGCAACCGTCGTCCGTAGAGCAGGCGAGCCGGCTTGGCCTTGAGCAGGCATTCGCACTGTTCAATCAGATGTCCAGTCAGTTGACCGATTCCTACAGCATGCTTGAAGCCCGGGTCACCGAGCTCAAGGGTGAATTGGCGGTGGTCAGCGCTCAGCGCATGCAGGAATTGGCGGAAAAAGAACGCCTGGCCAACCGCCTGCAAAACCTCCTCGATCTGTTACCCGGCGGTGTCATCGTCATCGACGCCCAGGGCATCGTGCGCGAAGCCAATCCCGCGGCGTGCGAGTCGCTGGGGCTGCCGCTGGAAGGTGAATTGTGGCGCCGCGTCATTGCCCGCTGTTTTGCGCCGCGCGAAGACGATGGTCATGAAGTCTCCCTCAAGGATGGTCGACGCCTGTCGATCGCCACGCGCTCACTGGACGCCGAGCCTGGCCAGTTGGTGTTGCTCAACGACCTGACCGAAACCCGTCATCTGCAGGATCAACTGGCCCGTCATGAGCGGCTGTCGTCGCTGGGGCGCATGGTCGCTTCGTTGGCTCATCAGATACGCACGCCGTTGTCCGCCGCGTTGCTGTACGCCAGTCATTTGACCGAGCAAGAGCTGCCGGTCGCTACCCGGCAGCGCTTTGCCGGGCGCCTCAAGGAGCGCCTGCACGAGCTGGAACACCAGGTACGCGACATGCTGGTCTTCGCCCGGGGCGAGTTGCCGCTGACCGACCGCGTGACGCCCGGTCAGCTGATGCAGTCGTTGCAAGCGGCGGCGCTGACCCATGTGCAGGATCTGCCGATCCGCTGGCAGTGCGACAGTCACTCGGGGGAGTTGCTGTGCAATCGCGACACCCTGGTCGGCGCGATCCTCAATCTGATCGAGAACGCCATCCAGGCCAGTGCCGGTCAGTTGCGCCTCAAGATTCACCTCTACACCCGCGGCAACAGCCTGCGCCTGTGCGTCAGTGACAGTGGCAGCGGTATCGATGCCGCCGTTCTGGCGCGATTGGGCGAACCCTTTTTTACCACCAGGACCACCGGCACAGGTCTTGGCCTGACCGTGGTCAAGGCCGTGGCGCGTGCTCATCGGGGCGAATTGCAGTTGCGTTCGCGGCTCGGTCGCGGCACCTGCGCACAGGTGATCCTGCCGTTGTTCAGCAGCGCTCAAGGAGCGGAGTGACGCAGATGGGTATCAAGGTTTTATTGGTCGAGGACGACCGCGCGTTGCGCGAGGCGCTGGCCGATACGCTCTTGCTCGCGGGGCACGATTACAAGGCCGTGGGTTCGGCAGAGGAGGCGTTGCTTGCCGTCGGCGGCGAAGCCTTCAGCCTGGTGATCAGCGACGTCAATATGCCGGGCATGGACGGCCACCAGTTGCTGGGCCTGCTGCGAGCGCGGCAGCCGCAGTTGCCGGTGTTGCTGATGACCGCTCACGGTGCGGTCGAGCGTGCGGTCGATGCGATGCGCCAAGGGGCGGCGGATTATCTGGTCAAGCCATTCGAACCCAAGGCGTTGCTCGATCTGGTGGGGCGTCACGCCCTGGGCAATCTCGGCCTGACCGAAGGCGAAGGGCCGATAGCATTCGAGCCTGCGAGCGCGCAGCTACTCGAGTTGGCGGCGCGGGTCGCGCGCAGCGATTCCACGGTGTTGATATCGGGCGAGTCGGGCACGGGCAAGGAAGTGCTGGCGCGTTACATCCACCAGCATTCTCATCGCGCCAATCAGCCGTTCATCGCGATCAACTGCGCAGCGATCCCGGACAACATGCTCGAAGCGACTTTGTTCGGGCACGAGAAGGGCTCCTTCACCGGTGCCATTGCCGGGCAAGCCGGCAAGTTCGAGCAGGCCGACGGCGGCACCATTCTGCTCGATGAAATTTCCGAAATGCCCCTGGGGCTCCAGGCCAAACTGCTGCGTGTGCTGCAAGAGCGCGAGGTCGAAAGGGTTGGGGCGCGCAAACCGATCACATTGGACATTCGTGTGGTCGCCACCACCAATCGCGACCTCGCGGGTGAGGTGGCGGCGGGGCGCTTCCGCGAGGATCTTTACTATCGTCTGTCGGTGTTCCCCCTGGCCTGGCGCCCGTTGCGCGAGCGTACCGCCGACATCCTGCCGCTGGCCGAGCGTCTGTTGGCCAAACACGTCAATAAAATGAAGCATGCGACTGCCAGATTGTCGCCCGAGGCCCAGGCGTGCCTGATCGGTTATCCGTGGCCGGGTAACGTGCGTGAACTGGACAACGCGATTCAACGTGCGCTGATTCTGCAGCAGGGTGGCTTGATCCAGCCGCAGGATTTCTGCCTGGCCGGGCCGGTGGCTTGCGCACCACTGCCTGCATTGGCGCAGGCGCAGGCGCGTCCCGTGGAAGTCGAGTCCGAGTCGGCCGGTGCGCTGGGCGATGACCTGCGTCGCCGTGAATTCCAGATGATCATCGATACCTTGCGCGCCGAGCGCGGTCGTCGCAAAGAGGCGGCCGAGCGCCTGGGTATCAGCCCGCGAACCCTGCGCTACAAGCTGGCGCAGATGCGCGATGCCGGCATGGATGTGGAAGCCTTTTTGTTCGCCACCTGATGCCTTCCCCCCTGTAGGAGCGAGCCTGCTCGCGATGGTCGCCAACGATAACGCTGGGAACCTGACACCCCGCGGTGTTCTCGGGTTCATCGCGAGCAGGCTCGCTCCTACAGGAGGGGGGAGTAAGGAAGGGCTTTTGTGAAACAAGGCCATGGAGCTGGCACCCTTGTTGCTAACACCTCATTACCCGTCGAGTGAGTGTCAAAAAATTGCGGGTCGCCAAAGAGAGAAACCATGAGCCAAGGTATTGAATTCAATCGGTTGATGCTGGATATGCGCGCCATGCAAATGGACGCCATGTCTGCGCCGAAATCGACTGCCGTCCCTGAACTGTCGGGCAGCAGCTTTTCCGACATGTTCGGTCAGGCCATCAATAAAGTGAACGACACCCAGCAGGCTTCCACGCAGTTGGCCAGCGCCTTCGAAATCGGCAAAAGCGGCGTCGACCTGACCGATGTGATGGTTTCTTCGCAGAAGGCCAGCGTGTCGTTCCAGGCGTTGACCCAGGTGCGCAACAAAGTGGTTCAGGCCTACCAAGACATCATGCAGATGCCGGTTTAAAGGACGAGATTGAGTCATGGCAGAAGCAGTCGCCGATAACGTTCCGGCCAAGGCCACTCCAATAGACGGCAAGCCGCCGCTGTTCGGGTTGTCCTTCCTGGAAAACCTCTCCGAGATGACCATGTTGCGTCAGGTGGGCCTGTTGGTCGGCCTGGCGGCGAGCGTGGCGATTGGTTTTGCCGTGGTGTTATGGTCCCAGCAACCAGACTACCGGCCTCTGTACGGCAGCCTTGCCGGCATGGACGCCAAGCAGGTCATGGATACCCTGGCCTCCGCCGACATCCCCTACACCGTCGAACCCAATTCCGGTGCCTTGCTGGTCAAGGCCGACGACCTGTCCCGCGCGCGGCTCAAGCTCGCGGGCGCTGGTGTCACTCCCAGCGACGGCAACATCGGTTTTGAAATCCTCGACAAGGAACAGGGGCTGGGCACCAGCCAGTTCATGGAAGCGACCCGCTATCGTCGCGGCCTGGAAGGCGAACTGGCCCGCACCATTTCCAGCCTGAACAACGTCAAGGGTGCCCGCGTGCATCTGGCGATCCCGAAAAGTTCGGTGTTCGTGCGCGACGAGCGCAAGCCGAGCGCTTCGGTTCTGGTTGAACTCTATTCCGGTCGTTCCTTGGAGCCGGGTCAGGTGGTGGCCATCATCAACCTGGTGGCGACCAGCGTTCCCGAGCTCAGCAAGTCGCAGATCACCGTGGTCGACCAGAAGGGCAATCTGCTCTCGGATCAGGCGGAAAACTCCGAACTGACCATGGCCGGCAAGCAGTTCGACTACAGCCGTCGCATGGAAAGCATGCTCACCCAGCGCGTGCACAACATCCTGCAGCCGGTGCTGGGCAACGACCGTTACAAGGCTGAAGTCTCGGCCGACGTGGACTTCAGTGCGGTCGAGTCGACTTCCGAGCAGTTCAATCCGGACCAGCCGGCATTGCGCAGCGAACAGTCGGTCAACGAACAGCGTACCGCCAGCAATGGTCCGCAAGGCGTACCGGGTGCCTTGAGCAACCAGCCTCCAGCGCCGGCGTCCGCGCCGCAAACCACCGGTGGCGCCGCTGCGTCGGCCGGCATGGTGCAGCCAGGCCAGCCGCTGATCGATGCCAATGGCCAGCAAATCATGGACCCGGCCACCGGTCAGCCGATGCTCGCGCCGTACCCGGCGGACAAGCGTCAACAATCGACCAAGAACTTCGAACTCGACCGTTCCATCAGCCACACCAAGCAGCAGCAGGGTCGTTTGAATCGCCTGTCGGTGTCGGTGGTGGTCGATGATCAGGTCAAGATCAACCCGGCCAACGGCGAAACCAGCCGTGCGCCATGGAGCGCCGATGAATTGGCGCGCTTCACTCGCCTGGTTCAGGACGCGGTCGGCTTCGATGCCAGCCGTGGCGACAGCGTCAGCGTGATCAACATGCCGTTCTCCGCCGAGCGCGGTGAAGTGATTGCCGATATTCCGTTCTACTCCCAGCCGTGGTTCTGGGACATCGTCAAGCAAGTGCTGGGCGTGCTGTTCATTCTGGTGCTGGTGTTCGGTGTGCTGCGTCCGGTGCTCAACAACATCACCGGGGGCGGCAAGGGCAAGCAGTTGGCTGGTATCGGCAGTGACGCCGAGTTGGGTGGCATGGGCGGTCTGGATGGCGAGTTGGCCAACGACCGTGTCAGCCTCGGTGGCCCGACCAGCATTCTGCTGCCGAGCCCGAGCGAAGGTTATGACGCTCAGTTGAACGCAATCAAGAGTCTGGTGGCAGAAGACCCGGGTCGTGTGGCCCAGGTCGTGAAAGAGTGGATTAACGCAGATGAGTGATAACCGAGCCGTTGCCGCCAAACTGTCCAAGGTCGACAAAGCCGCAATCCTGTTGCTGTCCCTGGGCTCCACCGATGCTGCCCAGGTGCTGCGCCACATGGGCCCCAAAGAGGTTCAGCGCGTGGGCGTGGCCATGGCCCAGATGGGTAATGTGCACCGCGAGCAGGTCGAGCAGGTGATGAGCGAGTTCGTCGATATCGTCGGCGACCAGACCAGCCTGGGCGTCGGCTCCGACGACTATGTGCGCAAGATGCTCACCCAGGCCCTGGGCGAAGACAAGGCCAATGGCCTGATCGACCGCATCCTGCTCGGTGGCAACACCAGCGGCCTCGACAGCCTGAAGTGGATGGAGCCGCGCGCCGTCGCCGACGTGATCCGTTATGAGCACCCGCAGATCCAGGCGATCGTGGTGGCGTATCTCGATCCGGACCAGGCCGGTGAAGTGCTCGGCAACTTCGACCACAAGGTGCGGCTGGACATCATCCTGCGCGTGTCTTCGCTGAACACCGTTCAGCCAGCGGCCCTGAAAGAACTCAACCAGATTCTCGAGAAGCAGTTCTCCGGCAACTCGAATGCCTCGCGCACCACCCTGGGTGGCATCAAGCGCGCGGCGGACATCATGAACTTCCTCGACAGCTCGATCGAAGGCCAGCTCATGGACTCGATCCGCGAAGTCGACGAAGACCTGTCCGGTCAGATCGAAGACCTTATGTTCGTGTTCAACAACCTGGCCGATGTCGACGACCGCGGGATCCAGGCGCTGTTGCGCGAAGTGTCCTCCGATGTGCTGGTGCTGGCCCTCAAGGGATCGGACGAAGGCGTCAAGGAGAAGATCTTCAAGAACATGTCCAAGCGTGCGGCCGAACTGTTGCGCGACGACCTGGAAGCCAAGGGCCCGGTGCGCGTCAGCGACGTGGAAACCGCGCAGAAGGAAATCCTCACCATCGCCCGTCGTATGGCCGAAGCCGGAGAGATCGTGCTCGGCGGCAAGGGCGGCGAGGAAATGATCTAACACCATGGCCAAGAATGATGTTGCACCCACTGACCTGATCCGGGCCAGGGATGTCAGTGGCTTCGATACCTGGGCGCTGCCCAGCTTCGACCCGCCGGAACCCGAGCCGGAACCAACGCCTGAACCCGAGCCGCCGGAAATGGAGGAAGTGCCGCTGGAGGAAGTCCAGCCACTGACCCTCGAAGAGCTCGAAAGCATTCGCCAGGAAGCCTACAACGAAGGTTTCGCGGTGGGTGAGAAAGAGGGTTTCCACAGCACCACGCTCAAGGTCCGCCAGGAAGCCGAACAGGCATTGGCGCCGAAGCTTGCCGGCCTGGAGCAACTGATGACCCATCTGTTCGAGCCCATCGCCGAGCAGGACACCCAGATCGAAAAGTCCCTGGTCGACCTCGTGCAACACATCACCAGACAGGTGATCCAGCGCGAACTGGCCATCGACTCGACGCAGATCGAACACGTCATGCGCGAGGCGCTCAAGCTGTTGCCACTGGGCGTGGGCAATGTGCGGTTGTACATCAATCCGCAGGATTTCGCACAGGTCAAAGCCCTGCGCGAACGCCATGAAGAAACCTGGCGCATCGTCGAGGACGAATCGTTGTTGCCTGGCGGTTGCCGGGTCGAGACGGAACACAGCCGCATCGACGCCACGGTGGAAACCCGCATCGCGCAGGTGATGGACAAGCTGTTCGACCAGTTGCACGAGCAAACCTTGCACCCGGCCGCGCCGGACGTGAGCCTGGAGCTGCCGATCGACAGCAAGCCTGCGACCGCGCCAGAAGCGGATGCACCTGATGCGCCTTGAACGCACCAGCTTCGCCAAGCGCCTGGGCAGTTACGCCGAGGCCACGGAGCTGGCCGGCTCACCGATCCTCGAGGGCCGCTTGCTGCGCATGGTCGGCCTGACCCTCGAAGCCGAAGGCCTGCGCGCCGCCATGGGCAGCCGTTGCATGGTGATCAACGACGACAGCTATCACCCGGTGCAGGTCGAAGCCGAAGTCATGGGCTTCTCCGGCAGCAAAGTCTTTCTGATGCCAGTCGGCAGCGTCGCCGGTATCGCCCCCGGCGCCCGCGTTGTTCCCTTGTCCGATACCGGGCGTTTGCCGATGGGCATGAGCATGCTCGGGCGGGTGCTGGATGGCGCCGGTCGCGCGCTGGACGGCAAGGGCGGGATGAAGGCCGAAGACTGGGTGCCAATGGATGGCCCGACCATCAACCCGCTCAAGCGCGAACCGATCAGTGAACCGCTGGACGTGGGTATTCGCTGCATCAACGGCATGTTGACGGTCGGTCGCGGTCAACGGCTCGGGCTGTTCGCCGGTACTGGCGTCGGTAAATCCGTGCTGTTGGGCATGATGACGCGCTTCACCGAGGCCGACATCATCGTCGTCGGGCTGATCGGTGAGCGGGGTCGCGAAGTTAAAGAGTTCATCGAGCACATCCTCGGTGAAGAAGGGCTCAAGCGTTCAGTGGTGGTGGCGTCCCCGGCGGACGATGCGCCGCTGATGCGACTGCGCGCGGCCATGTATTGCACGCGCATCGCCGAATATTTTCGCGACAAGGGCAAGAACGTCCTGTTGCTCATGGATTCGCTGACCCGTTTCGCCCAGGCCCAGCGGGAAATCGCCCTGGCCATCGGCGAGCCGCCGGCGACCAAGGGCTATCCGCCGTCGGTGTTCGCCAAGCTGCCGAAACTGGTGGAACGGGCCGGCAACGCGGAGAAGGGCGGTGGTTCGATCACCGCGTTCTACACCGTGCTGTCCGAAGGCGACGACCAGCAGGACCCGATTGCCGACTCGGCGCGGGGCGTGCTCGACGGACACATCGTGCTGTCCCGGCGTCTGGCCGAGGAAGGGCATTACCCGGCCATCGACATCGAGGCGTCCATCAGCCGGGTGATGCCGGCGGTGGTGTCGCCGGAACACATGGCCCGTGCGCAATATTTCAAGCAATTGTGGTCGCGCTATCAGCAGAGTCGCGACCTGATCAGCGTCGGCGCCTATGTCGCCGGCGGCGATCGCGAGACCGACCTGGCGATTTCCCTGCAACCGCAACTGGTCAAATACCTGCGGCAGGGCCTCAACGACAGCATCAGCCTGGGTGAAAGCGAGGCATATCTCGCTTCGATCTTCGCGCCCGCGGCAGGCGGTTAAGCGGTCATGGCCCTGAGTCGGGCAGGAAGGCTGGCGCCGGTGGTGGAAATGGCCGAAAAGGCCGAGAAAACCGCGGTCCAGCGCCTGGGGCACTTTCAAGGGCAGGTTCGCCTGGCACAAAGCAAACTCGCCGACCTCGAAGCCTTCCGTCTCGACTATCAGGAGCAATGGATCGTGCGCGGCAGCGGCGGCGTCTCGGGTCAATGGTTGCTGGGCTATCAGGGCTTTCTCGCGCAACTGGGCACGGCCATCGACCAGCAGCGACAAAGCCTGGCCTGGCATCAGAACAACCTGAACAAGGCCCGGGACACCTGGCAGCAGGCGTTTGCCCGGGTCGAAGGTTTGCGCAAGCTGGTTCAGCGCTATGCCGATGAAGCGCGGGCGCTTGAGGACCGGCGCGAACAGAAACTGCTGGATGAATTGTCCCAGCGTTTGCCGCGCGAGAACCCCTATTGAGCGAGCTTTCAAAAACAGGCTGGCTTGCCCCCATCCACAGCTGGTGCTAAACCTTCTAAACGTTCTCCAAAGACAAGGAAGCCATTGAATGTCAGTCGTTACCGAAGTGTCCCCTGATGGGCAAAAGTTGACGATATCGGTCAAAGGACGATTCGATTTCGCCAAGCATCAGGAATTTCGTCAGTCCTACGAAGATAAACAGCTATCGGCAGTTGTGGTCGACCTGAAAGACGCCACATACCTCGACAGCTCGGCCCTGGGCATGCTGCTTTTGCTGCGCGATCACGCCGGTGGCGACAACTCCGATGTGCGCGTCGTCAACAGCAGTATCGACGTGCGCAAAATCCTCGCCATCTCCAACTTCGACAAATTGTTCGACATCAGTTGAATGCCATGCAGCCACTGGAGCCGCTGACGATCCTGATTGCCGAGGACAGCGCCGCCGATCGCCTGCTGCTGTCGAGCATCCTGCGCCGCCTGGGGCACGACGTGCTGACGGCGGCCAACGGCGCCGAAGCGGTCGACACGTTTCGCCAGCAACAACCGCACCTGGTGTTGATGGATGCGATGATGCCGGTCATGGACGGCTTCGAGGCGGCCCGGCAAATCAAGGCCTTGGCCGGGGAAACCCTGGTGCCGATCATCTTCCTCACGTCGTTGTCCGAAAACGAAGCCCTGGCCCGCTGCCTGGAAGTCGGCGGTGACGACTTTCTGGCAAAGCCGTACAACCAGGTGATTCTCGCTGCCAAGATCAAGGCGATGGATCGCTTGCGGCGCTTGCAGGACACCGTACTGCAACAGCGTGACCAGATCGCCCGGCACCACGACTACCTGCTCAACGAACAGCGCGTGGCCAAGGCCGTTTTCGACAAGGTGGCGCACTCCGGCTGCCTGAATGCCGCTGCGAATATCCGTTATCTGCAATCGCCCTATGCGCTGTTCAACGGCGACCTGTTGCTGGCCGCGTTCACCCCGGCCGGAGACATGCACGTGCTGCTGGGCGACTTCACCGGCCACGGTCTGCCGGCGGCGGTGGGCGCCATGCCTCTTGCCGAAGTCTTCTACGGGATGACCGCCAAAGGCTACGGCGTGGCGGAAACCCTGCGCGAGATGAATGCCAAGCTCAAGCGCATCCTGCCGGTGGACATGTTCTGCTGTGCCACGTTGCTGTGCCTGAGTTTTCAGCGTCGTTCGGTGGAAGTCTGGAACGGCGGAATGCCGGACGGTTACCTGCATCGCGTTGCCAGTGGCGAGCGAACGCCTCTGCCGGCGCGGCACCTGCCTTTGGGGGTGCTGAGCCCGGAATCCTTCGATGAGCGTACCGAGGTGTTTCCCATGGCGCTCGGGGATCGGGTGTTTCTCCTGTCCGATGGGGTGATCGACACCTGCGACGCCAACGATCAGTTGTTTGGCGTGCAGCGATTGCAGCAGGTGTTTGCCGCCAATCGCCAGCCAGATGCGCTGTTCGAAGAGATCGAGCAGGCGCTGCGACAGTTTGGCGCAGAAGCGCGTGACGATGTCAGCATGGTCGAAATCAGCCTGCTGGAGTCGGCGCAGATCACTGCGCCGGTGTTGGTCTACTCCGACAGCGGCCAGTCCTGCCCGCTGGACTGGTCGGTGAGTTTCGAGTTTCGCGCCGCCACGCTCAAGCGCTTCAATCCCTTACCCTATCTGTTGCAGTTGCTGCTTGAGGTGCATGGCCTCCGGGCTCAGAGCAGTGCGCTCTACAGTGTGCTGGCGGAGCTCTATTCCAATGCGCTGGAGCACGGCGTGCTGGGGCTGGATTCGAGCCTCAAACGCGATGCCTCGGGGTTTGCGCGGTATTATCAAGAGCGCAATACCCGGCTGGACGAGCTTCAGGAAGGCTATGTACGGTTACATTTCAAGGTGGCGCCAACAAGTGACGGCGGTTGCCTGACCATTCACATCGAAGACAGCGGCAAGGGTTTCGATGTCGAGCGGGTGATGGCAAGACCTGTGGATGACATCCGCCTGTCGGGACGTGGCGTCAGTCTGATCCGTCAGTTGGGGCGTAATGCCCGCTGGATCGACGATGGTCGAAGTGCACGCGTGGAGTTTGTCTGGGAGGCTCTGGCATAATCCGCGCATTCTTGATCAAGGAGTGAGCAAGTGGACGACACACATGTGGATCGCGACGTGCTGAGTGCATTGCAGGAAGTGATGGAAGAGGGCTATCCGGATCTGCTGGATATCTTTCTTGCGGACTCCGAAGAGCGCCTGCAAGTATTGAGAACAGCTGACAGTACCGCACTGCTCGTTGAAACCGCCCATAGTTTCAAAGGCAGCAGCAGCAATATGGGCGCGCGCAGGCTGACCGAGCTCTGCCATCAACTTGAGCAGCAGGCCAGAAGTTTGCCATGCACCGCCATTGCGGAACTGGTCGGCGAAATCGATCGCGAGTTCGCCGCGATCCGGCCTCTGTACGAAGCTGAACGACAGCATTGCCCGACGAAAATCTGAGCATTCGCCGCATTTGCTCTCCTCCGAGTGAAACTGGCTCGACCTTTGCAGTTAACTCTCCAACTGTACTTATGAGCCCCGTGCAGCGGAGACCGTTTCATGCCCGTTACCCCCAATGTTCTGCTTCAGGCCTCCAGACAGGCCAAGACTCAGGCCGCCTGCGCCAATCCTCCGGCGCAGACCGCTGAGCCCGGGGACAAGGCCGCAAGCTTCGCTCATGTCTATGCCAATCAGGCCCAGAGCAAGCCCGATGCGTTGGCGGATGCCTCGGTCAAGCCGGGGCGCGAAAAAAGCTCCGATGTCGCCGGAAAAGAAGACACTGGCGACGACAAACCTGCCGCCGGGGAACCGGTGGTTGCCGATGGCGGCAAATCCTTGCCTGCCGACACACCGATGCAGGCTGACGACAAGACTGTCGGTGATGAAGCGTCAGTTGCCGATCCGGCTCCGGTCGTCGATGCCGCACCGCTCGATCCGGCGATTGATCCTTCATTGCAGCCAGTCCTTCAGCCAGTCGTGCCGGCACCGGTAGCACCCGCCGTGGCCGACACCGTGCAACCTGCCGTTGAAGCGCCAGTTGCCGCCGCGGCTACGGTTACGGCTGCAATCGCTCCAGCGCTGGCCACTACCGACGGCGATTTCGATCCCTCGACCGATCCGCTCGATGCATTGCCGGCGGTGCGCCTGGCGATGGAGCAGAGCGGTCACGTATCGGCTTCCAGCCAGGCGCAGCCCAAGGCTGCACCGACACAGGTGCAAGCCCAGGCCGACGGTGAGCTGACACCGGCGCAAAACTTTGCCGCCGGCACGGCGACCCTGCTGGATGTTCAGGGCGACAAGAGCAGCACCGGTCAGGGCGACGACAAGGCTTTCAGTGGCTTGATCGATGACGGCCTGAAGGATCTCAAGTCCGCCAGCAGCGACACCCGTGTCGATGATTTCGCCAACCGTCTGGCAGCGCTGACACAGGCGGCCACACCGAAGACCGCCAATGCCTTGCCGGTGAACCAGCCGATTGCCATGCACCAGAGCGGCTGGACCGAAGAGGTGGTGAACCGGGTCATGTACCTGTCCAGCGCCAATCTCAAGGCCGCGGACATCCAGTTGCAGCCCGCTGAGCTGGGGCGCCTGGACATTCGGGTGAGCATGGTTCCCGATCAACAGACCCAGGTCACGTTCATGAGTGCGCATCCGGGTGTCCGTGAGGCGCTGGATGGCCAGGTCCATCGCTTGCGCGACATGTTCGCGCAGCAGGGCATGGGGCAGGTCGATGTCAACGTTTCGGACCAGTCCCGTGGTTCGCAGCAAGGGCAGGAACAAGCCCGGCAAAACCAGAGCGGGCGGACCAGTGCCATCGGCGGTCGCCTCGATTCAATGGATGACGACATCACCTCGAGCGTCGCTGAAGTAGCGGCCAATACCACCAGCGTGATCGGCTCCAGCGTGGTCGATTACTACGCCTGACGAACACAACACCTGACCCTGTGGGAGCGAGCTTGCTCGCGATGGCGGTGTAACATTCAACATCTTTGTTGACTGCCACACCGCCATCGCGAGCAGGCTCGCTCCTACATGGCATAACACTTGCTCTTGCCTTGCCGTGCGACTGTGAAAACCCGAATAGTGACGGATTATTGGCATGGCGAAGAGCGACGCAGCAGTAAAAGACCCCGCAACCAAAGGCAAACTCAAGCTGATTATCGTGATCGTGGTGGCCCTGCTGCTGGCGATCGGTGTGTCCGTGGGGGCGACCTGGTACTTCATGCACAGCGCTCAGAGCAAGCCTGCCGTCGACGTGGCACAAACCGCTCCCGTCGGCAAGCAGCCGGCGATTTTCGAGCCGATGGCGCCGGCTTTCGTGGCCAATTTCAACCAGAACGGTCGCCAGCGCTACATGCAAGTGAGCATCACCATGCTCGCGCGCAATCAGGCGGATCTGGATGCACTCAAGGTCCACATGCCGGTGATCCGCAATAACTTGGTGATGCTGTTCTCCGGGCAGGACTTCGCGACCCTCGCCTCGCCGGTCGGCCAGGAAATGCTGCGGCAGAAAGCCACCGCCAGCGTCCAGGAAGTGGCGCAGAAAGAGCTCGGCAAAGTGGTGATCGAACAGTTGCTTTTCACTAATTTCGTACTGCAGTAGGAACACGACATGGCCGTGCAGGACCTGCTGTCCCAGGATGAGATCGACGCGCTGTTGCATGGCGTCGACGATGGTCTGGTACAGACCGAAAACGCTGCCGAACCCGGCACCGTCAAAAGCTATGACCTGACCAGCCAGGATCGCATCGTCCGCGGACGCATGCCGACCCTGGAAATGATCAACGAGCGTTTCGCCCGCTATACCCGCATCAGCATGTTCAACATGCTGCGTCGCTCGGCGGACGTGGCGGTCGGCGGCGTGCAGGTGATGAAGTTCGGCGAATACGTGCACTCGCTGTACGTGCCGACCAGTCTCAACCTGGTCAAGATCAAACCCCTGCGCGGCACCGCGCTGTTCATCCTCGACGCCAAGCTGGTGTTCAAGCTGGTGGACAACTTCTTCGGCGGTGACGGCCGTCACGCCAAGATCGAAGGCCGTGAATTCACCCCGACCGAACTGCGTGTGGTGCGCATGGTGCTGGAGCAGGCCTTCGTCGATCTGAAGGAAGCCTGGCAGGCGATCATGGAAGTCAACTTCGAGTACATCAACTCGGAAGTGAACCCGGCCATGGCCAACATCGTCGGCCCGAGCGAAGCCATTGTGGTGTCGACCTTCCACATCGAACTCGATGGCGGTGGCGGCGACCTGCACGTGACCATGCCGTACTCGATGATCGAGCCTGTGCGCGAAATGCTCGACGCCGGCTTCCAGTCGGACCTCGATGACCAGGACGAGCGCTGGGTCAACGCCCTGCGCCAGGACGTGCTGGATGTCGACGTGCCGATCGGGGCCACAGTGGCTCGTCGTCAGTTGCGCCTGCGCGACATCCTGCACATGCAGCCGGGGGATGTGATCCCGGTCGAGATGCCGGAAGAAATGATCATGCGCGCCAACGGCGTGCCGGCCTTCAAGGTCAAGATGGGCTCGCACAAGGGCAACCTGGCGTTGCAAGTGATCGAGCCGATCGAGCGCCGTTGACCGGTGCTCGTACCCATTCGCGATTAACCGAATTCTGAATTTTTGCTCGCCGAGGACACTGACAATATGAACACGCAGGACGATCAGGCACTGGCCGATGAATGGGCTGCGGCCCTGGAAGAAACCGGTGATGCCGGGCAGGCTGACATCGACGCTTTGCTGGCCGCCGATTCCGGCAGTTCCGCGTCTAACCGTTTGCCAATGGAAGAGTTCGGCAGCGTGCCGAAAAACAACGAGCCGGTCAGCCTCGAAGGCCCGAACCTGGACGTGATCCTTGATATCCCGGTGTCGATTTCCATGGAAGTGGGCAGCACCGACATCAACATCCGCAACTTGCTGCAACTGAACCAGGGTTCGGTGATCGAGCTTGATCGCCTGGCCGGCGAGCCGCTGGACGTGCTGGTCAATGGCACGCTCATCGCCCACGGCGAAGTGGTGGTGGTCAACGAGAAGTTCGGCATCCGCCTGACGGACGTGATCAGCCCAAGCGAACGCATCAAGAAGCTGCGCTGAGTGAAGAAGGTTCTCGGGTTTGTGTTGGCAATGCCGTTCAGCGTGCTGGCGGCTGAGCCTGTCGCCACGGCGGCCACGGCGGCCACGGCTGCTGCGCCGGCGGTGAGCAGCGGTGTGGCCGGTCAGCTGACGCAACTGGTGTTCGGTTTGCTGTTGGTGCTGGGGCTGATCTTCCTTCTCGCCTGGTTGTTGCGTCGGGTCCAGCAGGCCGGTCCGGCCGGCAAGGGGCAGGTGATCGAGATTGTCGGCTCCCGCGCGCTGGGGCCTCGCGACCGCCTGATGCTGGTGCAGGTCGGCAACGAGCAGATCCTGTTGGGCCTGAGCCCCGGCAACATTGCTGCGCTGCACGTTCTCAAGGAGCCGGTGCAAGTGCCGAGTACTGAGAAACCGACGCCGGAGTTTGCCCAGCGCCTGCTGGAGATGCTGGGTAAAGATCAAAAGGATAAGAAGTAATGGGTGCGCTACGCATCGTCTTGATGCTGACCCTGATGCTGGCCGCGCCGCTGGTATTCGGCGCCGATCCGCTGTCGATCCCGGCCATCACCCTGGGCACCAATGCGCAGGGGGCGCAGGAATACTCGGTCAGCCTGCAAATCCTGCTGATCATGACCGCGCTGAGTTTTATCCCGGCGTTTGTCATGCTGATGACCAGCTTCACCCGGATCATCATCGTGTTCTCGATCCTGCGCCAGGCCCTGGGCCTGCAGCAGACACCGTCGAACCAGATCCTCACCGGCATGGCGCTGTTCCTGACCCTGTTCATCATGGCGCCGGTGTTCGACCGGGTGAACCAGGACGCCTTGCAGCCGTATCTGGCGGAAAAACTGACGGCCCAGGATGCGGTCGCCAAGGCCCAGGTGCCGATCAAGGACTTCATGCTCGCCCAGACCCGCACCAGCGATCTGGAGCTGTTCATGCGCCTGTCCAAGCGCACTGACATCGCGACGCCGGATCAGGCGCCGTTGACCATCCTGGTGCCGGCCTTCGTGACCTCCGAGCTGAAAACGGCGTTCCAGATCGGCTTCATGATCTTCATTCCGTTCCTGATCATCGACCTGGTCGTGGCCAGTGTGTTGATGGCCATGGGTATGATGATGCTCTCGCCGCTGATCATTTCCTTGCCATTCAAAATCATGTTGTTCGTGCTGGTGGATGGCTGGGCGCTGATCATCGGCACGCTGGCCAGCAGCTTCGGCGGTGTCTCGCCATGACGCCAGAAGTTGCGGTCGACATCTTCCGCGAAGCGCTGTGGCTGACCACCATGATGGTGGCGGTGCTGGTGATTCCAAGTTTGCTTGTGGGCCTGCTGGTGGCGATGTTCCAGGCCGCCACCCAGATCAACGAACAGACCCTGAGCTTCCTGCCGCGCCTGCTGGTGATGCTGGTGACGCTGATCGTCGGCGGCCCGTGGCTGGTGCAGACTTTCATGGATTACATCCTGCAGCTGTACGGCAGCATTCCTCAGGTCATCGGCTAAACCATGTCACTGCTAGCGCTGACCGATACGCAGATCAGCACCTGGGTGGCGACGTTCATGCTGCCGCTGTTTCGCGTCGGCTCCTTGCTGATGGTCATGCCGGTGTTTGGCACGACCCTGCTGCCCCGGCGCATCCGCCTGTATTTCGCCTTGGCCATTACCGTGGTCATCGCGCCGGGTCTGCCGCCGATGCCGCCGGTGAATCCCCTGGATTTGAGTGGGCTGTTGCTGATTGCCGAGCAGATTCTCATTGGTGCGGTGATGGGTTTTTCCTTGCAGCTGTTCTTCCAGGCCTTTGTGGTCGCCGGGCAAATCGTCGCCATCCAGATGGGCATGGGCTTCGCTTCCATGATCGACCCGGCCAACGGTGTATCGACGGCGGTGATCGGGCAGTTTTTCACCATGCTGGTGACGCTGCTGTTCCTGTCCATGAACGGTCATCTGGTGGTGTTCGAGATCCTCACCGAGAGTTTCACCACGTTGCCGGTGGGTGGCGGCCTGATGGTCAATCACTACTGGGAGCTGGCCGGCAAGCTCGGCTGGGTGCTCGGTTCGGCGTTGTTGTTGGTGCTGCCGGCGATCACCGCGTTGCTGGTGGTCAACATCGCGTTTGGCGTCATGACCCGGGCGGCGCCGCAACTGAATATTTTCTCTGTCGGCTTCCCGCTGATCCTGGTGCTTGGGCTGTTCATCGTCTGGGTCGGTCTGGCGGACATTCTCAACCAGTATCAACCGCTGGCCACTGAGGCCTTGCAGTTATTACGCGAAATGGCACGGGCGAGCTGAGTCATGGCCGAGAGCGAAAGCGGTCAGGACAAAACAGAAGACCCCACGGAGAAGCGCAAACAGGACTCCCGTGAAAAGGGTGAGGTAGCCCGGTCCAAGGAACTCAACACCCTGGCGATCATGCTGGTCGGTGCCTCGGCGCTGCTGATTTTTGGCGGCGCCATGGCGCAGGACATGATGGAGCTGATGCGCATCAACTTCTCGCTGCCGCGGGAAGTGATTCTGGATCAGCGCTCCATGGCCACCTACCTGATGCGCTCGGGGCAAATTGCTCTGTGGTCGATCCAGCCGGTGATGATCACGTTGGTACTGGCTGCCATCATCGGTCCGATTTCCCTGGGTGGCTGGCTGTTCGCGGCGAGTTCCATGGCGCCCAAATTCAGCCGCTTGAATCCCGGTCCAGGCCTCAAGCGCATGTTCTCGACCAAGTCGCTGGTCGAACTGCTCAAGGCCCTGGCCAAGTTCATCATCATCCTGTTCGTGGCGCTGGCGGTACTGTCGTCGGACATCGATGACCTGCTGCGCATCGCCCATGAGCCCCTGGACATGGCGATCATTCACAGCCTGCAAGTGGTGGGCTGGAGCACCTTGTGGATGGCGTGCGGGCTGATCCTGATCGCTGTGGTGGATGTGCCGGTGCAGCTCTGGGAAAGCCACAAGAAACTGCTGATGACCAAGCAGGAAGTGCGTGACGAGCATAAGGATCAGGAGGGACGGCCAGAGGTCAAGCAGCGGATTCGACAGCTGCAACGTGAGATGTCCCAGCGGCGGATGATGGCCGCCATTCCCGAGGCCGACGTGGTCATCACCAACCCGACGCACTACGCCGTGGCCCTCAAGTACGACCCGGAAAAGGGTAATGCGCCGGTATTGCTGGCCAAGGGCAGCGACTTCCTGGCCCTGAAGATCCGCGAGATCGCGGCGGCCAACGAGATCCTGCTGCTGGAGTCCCCGGCGCTGGCGCGGTCGATCTACTACTCCACCGAACTTGAGCAGGAAATTCCCGGCGGGCTCTACCTGGCGGTCGCGCAGGTGCTGGCTTACGTTTATCAGATTCGACAGTACCGGGCGGGCAAGGGCAAGCGACCGGATCCGCTCAAGGATGACCTGCCGATTCCGCCGGATTTGCGGCGCGACTCCTGATTTCGATATCGATCAGTGTGGGAGCGAGCCTGCTCGCGATAGCGGCTGCACAGGCACAATTTGTGTCGACTGACACGCCGCCATCGCGAGCAGGCTCGCTCCCACAGAATCCTTCAAAACCCCTCTGTTACCTGGCTCTGCAAAAGTTGGAAAGCTTCTTGCAGTAGCCGCTCTGCGCCTGCTTCGGGCGTCAAAAGTTTGCTTTAAAGGAACGGGGAAAACCGGTGGATCGCTCTCAGTTAATCAACAGTGCCCGCAGCAACATTGCCGACCTCAGTCGAGGCAATCTGGGCGTGCCGCTGTTGCTGCTGGTCATGCTGGCGATGATGATGTTGCCGGTTCCGCCGTTCCTGCTGGACGTGTTCTTCACCTTCAACATTGCCCTGTCCATCGTCGTGCTGCTGGTGTGCGTCTACGCTTTGCGGCCGCTGGATTTCGCGGTGTTCCCGACCATTCTGCTGGTGGCGACGCTGTTGCGCCTGGCGTTGAACGTGGCCTCCACGCGGGTGGTGATGCTCCACGGTCAGGACGGCCATGCCGCAGCCGGCAAGGTGATCCAGGCGTTCGGCGAGGTGGTGATCGGCGGTAACTACGTGGTCGGTATCGTGGTCTTCGCGATCTTGATGATCATCAACTTCGTCGTGGTGACCAAGGGCGCGGGGCGGATTTCCGAGGTGAGTGCGCGATTCACCCTCGATGCGATGCCCGGCAAGCAAATGGCGATCGACGCCGACCTCAACGCCGGCCTGATCGATCAGGCCCAGGCCAAGGCCCGCCGTTCGGAAGTTGCGCAGGAAGCCGAGTTCTACGGCTCCATGGACGGCGCCAGCAAATTCGTCCGCGGTGATGCCATCGCCGGCCTGTTGATCCTGTTCATCAACCTGATCGGCGGCATGGCGGTCGGTATCTTCCAGCACGGGATGACCTTCGGCGACGCCGGCAAGGTGTATGCGCTGTTGACCATCGGTGACGGTTTGGTGGCGCAATTGCCATCACTGTTGTTATCGACAGCCGCCGCGATCATGGTGACCCGTGCTTCCGGTTCGGAAGACATGGGCAAGCAAATCAATCGCCAGATGTTCGCCTCGCCCAAGGCGCTGGCAGTGGCGGCAGGCTTGATGGCGGTCATGGGCCTGGTGCCCGGCATGCCGCACTTCTCGTTCCTGAGCATGGCGGCCCTGGCGGCCGGTGGCGCTTACCTGTTCTGGAAAAAGCAGAACGTCGCCAAGGTGCAGGCCCTGCAAGAGGTCAAGCGCCAGCAGGAGTTGCTGCCGTCGCCGGCCCGCGCCCAGGAAACCAAGGAGCTTGGCTGGGATGACGTGACGCCAATCGACATGATCGGCCTGGAGGTGGGTTATCGCCTGATTCCGTTGGTGGACCGCAACCAGGGCGGCCAGTTGCTGGCGCGGATCAAGGGGGTGCGCAAGAAGCTGTCCCAGGATCTGGGTTTCCTGATGCCCACGGTGCATATCCGCGACAACCTCGACCTGGCGCCGAGCGCCTATCGCCTGACCCTCATGGGGGTGATCCTGGCCGAAGCGGAGATTTACCCGGATCGCGAACTGGCGATCAACCCGGGACAGGTCTACGGCACGCTCAACGGCATTACCGCCAAAGATCCGGCTTTCGGCCTGGAGGCGGTCTGGATCGAAATCAGCCAGCGCGCCCAGGCGCAATCCCTCGGTTATACGGTGGTCGATGCCAGTACCGTAGTGGCTACCCACTTGAACCAGATTCTGTACAAGCATTCCAGTGAACTGATCGGTCACGAAGAAGTGCAGCAACTCATGCAATTGCTGGGCAAAAGCTCGCCGAAACTGGCCGAGGAGCTGGTGCCGGGCGTGGTTTCGCTGTCGCAGCTGCTCAAGGTGCTGCAGGCGCTGTTGGCCGAACAAGTGCCGGTGCGCGACATCCGCAGCATTGCCGAGGCCATCGCCAACAATGCCGCCAAGAGTCAAGATACCGCCGCGCTGGTGGCTGCCGTGCGGGTTGGCGTATCCCGTGCAATCGTCCAAAGCATTGTAGGCACTGAGTCGGAGCTGCCAGTCATCACGCTGGAGCCAAGGTTGGAACAGATATTGCTCAATAGTCTGCAAAAGGCTGGGCAAGGCTCGGAAGAGGGCGTTCTGCTGGAGCCAAGCATGGCTGAGAAGCTGCAACGCTCGCTGATCGACGCAGCGCAGCGCCAGGAGATGCAAGGTCAGCCGGTGATTCTGCTGGTGGCCGGTCCGGTTCGCGCGATGCTCTCGCGATTTGGTCGGCTCGCAGTCCCGGGTTTGCACGTGTTGGCTTACCAGGAAATCCCTGACAACAAGCAAGTGACCATCGTTGCGACAGTAGGGCCCAACGGCTGAGGTAGTGGTTTATGCAAGTTAAGCGTTTTTTCGCCGCCGATATGCGTCAGGCCATGAAGCTGGTTCGCGATGAGCTGGGCGCTGATGCCGCCATCATTGGCAACCGCCGGATCGCTGGAGGTGTCGAACTGACGGCTGCACTGGATTACAAGTTGTCGGCGCTGGCGCCGCGGGTTCCGAACATGGAACTCGAAGACGAGCTGCGCAAGACTCAGTCGCGGATCGTCACGGCCCAGGCCGAACTGAGCCTGCGTGGCGACGGCGAGAGCGACAATGCGACCAATCGCCAGTTGTTCGCCGGCTTGCCGCTCACCGCAGCCGAGCCGTTGATCGAGCCCACCTACGCCGAACCCCGTCGCCCCGCACCGGCCGCTGCACCAGCCTCCACTGGCGTGGACCCGCGCGCGTTCGACTCGATGCGTTTCGAGCTCAACAGCCTGCGCGAACTCATGGAGGTCCAGCTCGGCTCCCTGGCCTGGAATCAGCTGCAGGGCAGCCGTCCGGACCAGGCCAACCTCTGGCGTCGCCTGCAACGCATCGGCCTGTCCGGCCCGCTGTCGCGCGACCTTTTGGCGATGATCACCGATATCGAAGAGCCTCGTCAGGCCTGGCGCATGTTGCTGGCGCACCTGGCGCGCATGATCGTTACCCCGGAAGTCGAGCCTCTGGAAGAAGGCGGCGTGATTGCCATGGTCGGCCCGGCCGGCATGGGCAAGACCACTACCCTGGCCAAGCTGGCCGCCCGTTACGTGCTCAAGTACGGCGCGCAGAACATAGCGCTGGTGAGCATGGACAGCTTCCGCATCGGTGCCCAGGAGCAGCTCAAGACCCTGGGGCGCATCCTCAATGTGCCGGTGACCCACGTCGATCCGGGCCAGTCCCTGGTGCAGGCGCTGGAACCCTTGCTGCGCAAGCGCGTGGTGCTGATCGATACCGCCGGCCTGCAGGCCAGCGACCCGGCCTTGCGCATGCAACTCGAAAGCCTGGCCGGTCGTGGCATCCGCTCGAAAAATTATCTGGTCCTGGCAACCACCAGCCAGAAACAGGTTCTAACCGCCGCCTATCATAGTTACAAGCGTTGCGGGCTCGCTGGCTGCATCCTGACTAAACTGGATGAAACGGCTAGTCTGGGTGAGGTGTTGAGCCTTGCCATCAGTCATGAGTTGCCGGTGGCTTACCTGACCGATGGCCCGCGGATCCCGGATGATTTGCATCTGCCGCGTCGTCACCAGTTGGTCAGTCGCGCCGTGAGCGTGCAAATGCAGGAAGAACCCAGCGAAGAAGCCATGGCTGACATGTTCGCTGACATCTACCACAGCCCGACCAAGCAGGTTGGCTGAGGTAAAAATGAACAGTTTTTGTACCTACATCGATGGTCTGCCATGCATTGTTCCGTTTGTGAACGCGCAGCCAGTAATGTGGCCTCCGTCTATGCAAGACAAGGTAAAGAAATAACATGGGCAGCATGCATCCCGTACAGGTGATCGCGGTGACCGGCGGCAAAGGTGGCGTCGGGAAAACTAATGTGTCAGTGAACTTGTCCCTGGCTCTGGCTGAGCTTGGCCGGCGCGTCATGCTGTTGGACGCCGACCTGGGACTGGCGAACGTCGACGTTCTGCTGGGCCTGACACCCAAACGTACCCTGGCCGACGTGATCGAGGGCCGCTGCGAACTGCGCGATGTACTGCTGCAGGGACCCGGTGGCATCCGAATCGTTCCGGCCGCATCCGGCACTCAGAGCATGGTGCATCTGAGCCCCGCGCAACACGCCGGCCTGATCCAGGCCTTCAGCGATATCGGCGACAACCTCGATGTATTGGTGATCGATACCGCGGCGGGTATTGGTGACTCGGTAGTCAGTTTCGTTCGCGCAGCCCAGGAAGTGCTGCTGGTGGTGTGCGACGAGCCGACCTCGATCACTGACGCCTACGCATTGATCAAACTGCTTAACCGTGACTACGGCATGAACCGCTTCCGGGTCCTGGCCAACATGGCCCAGAGCCCGCAGGAAGGGCGCAACCTGTTCGCCAAGTTGACCAAGGTCACGGATCGCTTCCTCGACGTCGCCCTGCAATACGTCGGCGCGGTGCCCTACGACGAAAGCGTGCGCAAGGCCGTGCAGAAGCAGCGCGCCGTCTACGAGGCGTTCCCGCGTTCCAAGTGCTCGCTGGCATTCAAGGCCATCGCACAGAAGGTCGATACCTGGCCGCTGCCTGCCAACCCGCGCGGGCACCTGGAGTTTTTCGTCGAGCGGCTCGTGCAGCAGACAGCAGGGCCGGTTCTATGACAGCAAGCGGTTACAACCTCTACAAAAAATCGGCGCGTGATGCGCAGTACGAGCTGATCGAGCGTTACGCGCCGCTGGTTAAACGCATTGCCTACCACTTGTTGGCGCGCCTGCCGGCCAGTGTCCAGGTCGAAGACCTGATCCAGGCCGGGATGATCGGCCTGCTTGAAGTGTCGACCAAATATGACGCCAGCAAAGGCGCCAGTTTCGAGACGTACGCGGGCATTCGAATCCGCGGCGCCATGCTCGATGAAGTGCGCAAGGGGGACTGGGCGCCACGTTCGGTTCACCGCAATACACGCATGGTCAGCGACGCCATTCGCTCGATTGAAGCGAAAACCGGCCGTGACGCTAAAGATCACGAAGTTGCGGCCGAACTCCAATTGAGTCTCGACGATTACTACGGGATTTTGAACGACACCCTGGGCAGCCGGCTGTTCAGTTTCGACGATCTGTTGCAGGACGGCGAACACGAAGGGCTGCACGAGGATGGCGCGAGTGCTCATATCGAACCGTCACGCGACCTGGAAGATGAACGCTTCCAGGCTGCGCTGGCAGATGCGATTGCCAATTTGCCGGAGCGTGAGCGACTGGTGTTGGCGCTGTACTACGACGAAGAGTTGAACCTCAAGGAAATCGGTGAGGTCCTGGGGGTCAGCGAATCTCGGGTCAGCCAGTTACACAGCCAGTGCGCGGCCCGTTTGCGGGGGCGTTTGGGGGAGTGGCGAGCGCGCTGAAGGCAGTGTGGGGGACACTGCGAACGAGGCCGGTGTGGTGTTGAACTGCGCCGGTCGCGATCTGTTGTGCTCCAGACAGTCATCGAGTGCTTTGCCGGATTGATTGAAATGGCGCGTCCAGGTGCTGGGCGCGTTTAAGACTGCTTGGAGGTCGAATTGGACAAGAACATGAAAATCCTCATCGTTGATGACTTCTCAACGATGCGGCGGATCATCAAGAACCTGCTGCGTGACCTTGGGTTCACCAACACCGTCGAGGCCGACGATGGCACTACCGCCATTCCGGTGCTCAACAGCGGAAGCATCGACTTTCTGGTAACGGACTGGAACATGCCTGGCATGACCGGTATCGATCTGCTGCGCCACGTGCGTGCCGATGAAAAGCTCAAGCACCTGCCGGTGCTGATGGTGACCGCTGAAGCCAAACGTGAGCAGATCATCGAAGCGGCCCAGGCCGGCGTTAACGGCTATGTGGTCAAACCCTTCACGGCCCAGGCGTTGAAAGAAAAAATCGAGAAGATTTTCGAACGCATCGGTTGATGAGTGCGCCACGGGGGAGCTATGGGCAATAACGAAACTTCATTGGGCGACTTTGAGTCGACCCTGAAAAAACACGCCGTCGAATTGGTCGCCAGCCTTGAAAAAGGCAAGTTCGGCGACGCGGTGCAATTGATCCATGAGCTCAACCAGACCCGTGACCGCGGCCTGTATCAGGAAGTGGGCAAGCTCACTCGCGAACTGCATAGCGCGATCGTCAATTTCCAGATTGACCCGCACATGCCGCAAGCCGAAGAAGTGTCGCAGATCACCGACGCCACCGAGCGTCTGGGCTATGTCGTGAAGCTGACCGAGGCAGCGGCCAACCGCACCATGGATCTGGTGGAAAGTGCCACGCCGCTGGTCAATGGCCTGGCGGATGAAGCCAAGGTCTTGAGCGCGGACTGGGGACGGTTCATGCGTCGTGAGGTCGGCGCTGAAGAGTTCCGCGAACTGGCCCGGCGGGTCGACGGATTCCTGGTGCGCAGCGGCACGGACAATCGCGCGGTGTCGGGCAACCTCAACGACATCCTGCTCGCCCAGGATTACCAGGACCTCACAGGCCAGGTGATCAAGCGTGTGACCCAGTTGGTCACCGAAGTTGAAAGCAACCTGCTCAAGCTCGTGCTGATGGCCAGTCAGGTGGACCGCTTTGCGGGCATCGAGCATGACCGCGAAGCGATGCTTGCAGAAAAAGATCCACAAAAACATCTCTCTCAGGGTGAAGGTCCGCAGATTCATGCCGATAAAAGAGAAGACGTTGTGTCCGGTCAGGACGATGTGGACGATTTGTTATCCAGCCTGGGATTTTAGAGTTTTAGAATTTTAGGTTTTTTGGGTTTTTAGACCTGTAGGAGCACCCCCCTTAATGAGCTTCGGCGCCGATGAAGAGATCCTTCAGGATTTCCTGGTTGAGGCCGGCGAGATTCTAGAGCAACTGTCCGAGCAACTGGTCGAGCTGGAAAGCCGTCCGGATGATGCGGATCTGCTCAATGCAATTTTTCGCGGTTTTCACACTGTAAAAGGGGGCGCCGGCTTCCTCCAGCTCAACGAGCTGGTGGAGTGCTGCCACATCGCCGAGAACGTGTTCGACATCCTGCGCAAGGGTGAACGTCGCGTCGACTCGGAACTGATGGACGTGGTTCTCGAAGCGCTGGACGCGGTGAACAGCATGTTCAGCGAAGTCCGCGAGCGCAGCCCGATCACCGCTGCGACACCAGAACTGCTTGCGGCGCTGGCCCGTCTGGCCGAGCCGCAATCGGCTGACGAAGTGACGCCTGCGCCCGTCGCCGAAGTGATTGAAGAACCGGTGGCCGAAACCGGTTCCGACGACATCACCGACACCGAATTCGAACAACTGCTGGACTCGCTGAACGCCGTCAAGGCGCAGGCCGAGGCGCCGGCGGCTGCTCCAGCGCCTGTCAGCAATGCCGCTGCCAGCGATGAAATCACTGATGCCGAGTTCGAGTCGTTGCTCGATCAACTGCATGGTAAAGGCCAGTTCGCCGTTGACGCAGTGGTCCCGGCACCAGCTGCGCCAGAAGCGCCGAAAGCGGCAGGCGACAGTTCCGATATTACTGACGACGAATTCGAAGCACTGCTCGACCAACTGCACGGCAAGGGTAACTTTGCTGTCGAGGCACTGGAGTCGGCCATTGCTTGCGTGCCAGCACCTGCCGCGCCAGCCGCCGCAGTGGTCGGCAGCGATTTGATCACCGATCACGAATTTGAATCGCTGCTCGATGAGTTGCACGGCAAAGGCAAGTTCAGCGAAGTCGGCACCGCGACGGTTGCCAGCGGATCGAACACGTCCGTTGCCGCGCCGGCCGCGAAGACTGCGGCGCCGAAACCGGTGGCCAAGGCACCCGAGCCAAAAGCCGAAACGCCGGTTGCTGGACCTGCTGCTGCGCGTGCCCCGGCCGCGCCACCGGCGGAAAAACCGGCGAGCGAAGCCGAGACCACCGTGCGCGTCGATACCGCGCGTCTCGACGAGATCATGAACATGGTCGGCGAGTTGGTGCTGGTGCGTAACCGCCTGGTCCGCCTCGGCCTCAACAGCGGCGACGAAGCCATGTCCAAGGCTGTGTCGAACCTCGACGTGGTCACCGCCGACCTGCAAACCGCGGTCATGAAGACCCGGATGCAACCGATCAAGAAAGTCTTCGGGCGCTTCCCGCGCCTGGTTCGCGACCTGGCTCGCCAGCTCAAGAAAGAGATCAACCTGGAACTGGTCGGCGAAGAAACCGACCTCGACAAGAACCTCGTCGAGGCCCTGGCAGACCCGTTGGTCCACTTGGTGCGCAACGCGGTCGACCACGGCATCGAATCGCCGGAAGAGCGCGAAGCTTCGGGCAAGGCCCGGGGTGGCAAGGTGATTCTTGCAGCCGAGCAGGAAGGCGACCACATCCTGCTGTCGATCTCCGATGACGGTAAAGGCATGGACCCGAATGTCCTGCGTTCGATCGCGGTGAAACGCGGTGTGATGGACAAGGATGCCGCCGATCGCCTGAGCGACACCGAATGCTACAACCTGATCTTCGCCCCGGGTTTCTCGACCAAGACCGAGATCTCCGACGTATCGGGTCGCGGCGTGGGCATGGACGTGGTGAAAACCAAGATTTCCCAGCTCAACGGTTCGATCAACATCTACTCGGCCAAAGGCCAGGGTTCGAAGATCGTCATCAAGGTGCCGTTGACCCTGGCGATCATGCCGACGCTGATGGTCATGCTCGGCAACCAGGCGTTTGCGTTCCCGCTGGTGAACGTCAACGAGATCTTCCACCTCGACCTGTCGACCACCAACGTCGTGGACGGCCAGGAAGTGGTGATCGTGCGGGACAAGGCACTGCCATTGTTCTATCTCAAACGCTGGCTGGTCCGCTCCGCCGCTCACGAAGAGCAGCGCGAGGGCCATGTGGTGATCCTTTCGGTGGGCACGCAGCGGATCGGCTTTGTCGTCGATCAACTGGTGGGCCAGGAAGAGGTGGTCATCAAGCCATTGGGCAAAATGCTCCAGGGAACGCCGGGCATGTCCGGCGCCACCATCACCGGTGACGGCCGCATTGCGCTGATTCTCGATGTTCCGAGCATGCTCAAGCGTTACGCCACACGGCGTATTTGATTCTGGTGGAGCGGGGCGCCTGGCCTCGCTCCATCTAATGGAGTGTTTATGGCAGTCAAAGTCCTGGTGGTGGACGATTCGGGGTTTTTCCGCCGCCGCGTCTCGGAAATTCTTTCAGCGGATTCCAATATCCAGGTCGTCGGCACGGCGACCAACGGCAAAGAGGCGATCGATCAGGCACTGGCCCTCAAGCCCGACGTGATCACCATGGACTACGAGATGCCGATGATGGACGGTATCACCGCCGTGCGGCACATCATGCAACGCTGCCCGACCCCGGTCCTGATGTTCTCCTCGCTGACCCACGAAGGCGCCCGGGTCACCCTCGATGCGCTGGATGCCGGTGCGGTGGACTTCCTGCCGAAGAATTTCGAAGACATCTCGCGCAACCCCGAGAAGGTCAAGCAACTGCTGTGCGAAAAGATCCTGAGCATTGCGCGCAGCAATCGTCGAGTCAGTACCTACAGCGCTCCGGCACCTGTCGCTGCGCCAGCCCCGATACATGCGCCTTCGCCTTCGAGCGTTGGCAGCTTTGGTGGCAGTGCGCCCGTGCGTCCGGCACCGATCCCGGCGCGTGCGCATGCGGCCGCCCCTTCGTCGCCCGCGCCGAAACGCAAAGCCTACAAACTGGTGGCCATCGGTACGTCCACTGGCGGCCCGGTCGCCTTGCAGCGGGTCTTGACCCAATTGCCGACCAACTTCCCGGCCCCGATCGTGCTGGTTCAACACATGCCGGCCGCCTTCACCAAGGCCTTCGCCGAGCGCCTGGACAAGCTCTGCCGTATCAGCGTCAAGGAAGCCGAGGATGGCGACATCCTGCGTCCGGGCCTGGCGCTGCTGGCGCCGGGTGGCAAGCAGATGATGATCGACGGTCGTGGCGCGGTGAAAATCCTCCCGGGTGACGAACGTCTCAACTACAAGCCGTGCGTGGACATCACCTTCGGTTCGGCAGCCAAGTCCTACGGCGACAAGGTTCTGGCGGTGGTCCTGACCGGCATGGGCGCCGACGGCCGTGAAGGCGCGCGCCTGCTCAAGCAGGGCGGCAGTTCGATCTGGGCACAGGACGAAGCCAGTTGCGTGATCTACGGCATGCCGATGGCCATCGTCAAAGCCGAGCTCGCCGACGCGGTGTACAGCCTGGACGACATTGGCAAGCACCTGGTCGAGGCCTGTATCTGATGGATGTTCTAAGCCTGATTGGCATCATCATGGCCTTCGTCGCCATCATCGGCGGCAACTACCTTGAAGGCGGTCATCTCGGCGCCCTGGCCAACGGCCCGGCAGCGCTGATCGTGCTCGGCGGCACCATTGGCGCCGCGCTACTGCAATCGCCGATGAGCGCCTTCAAGCGCGCCATGCAGATCCTCGCCTGGATCCTGTTCCCGCCCCGTGTCGATCTGGCCGGTGGCATCGACCGCGTGGTGAACTGGAGCCTGACCGCCCGCAAGGAAGGCTTGCTGGGCCTTGAAGGCATCGCCGACGCCGAGCCCGACAACTACGCGCGCAAAGGCCTGCAACTGCTGGTTGACGGCGCCGAGCCGGAAGCGATTCGCAGCATTCTCGAGGTGGATTTCTACACCCAGGAAAGCCGCGATGTCGAAGCTTCGAAGGTCTTCGAAAGCATGGGCGGTTACGCGCCGACTATCGGCATAATCGGTGCGGTGATGGGCCTGATTCACGTCATGGGCAACCTGGGCGATCCGTCGCAACTGGGTAACGGCATCGCCGTGGCCTTCGTCGCCACCATCTACGGCGTGGCCAGTGCCAACCTGGTGCTGCTGCCGATTGCCGCCAAACTCAAATCCATCGCGTTGCGCCAGTCGCGTTATCGCGAAATGCTGCTGGAAGGGCTGCTGTCGATCGCCGAAGGTGAAAACCCTCGCTCCATTGAGTTGAAGCTTCAGGGCTTCATGGATTGATGGGGGTAAAGGACTATGGCTCGTCGTCGCCAGCATGAAGAACACGTCAACCACGAACGCTGGCTGGTGTCCTACGCCGACTTCATCACCTTGCTGTTCGCCTTTTTCGTGGTGATGTACTCGATCTCTTCGATCAACGAAGGCAAGTACAAGGTCATTTCCGAAGCGCTGATCGGCGTCTTCACCGATTCCGATCGTTCGCTCAAGCCGATCCCCATCGGTGACGAGCGGCCGAAGACCGTGACCCCGGCCAAGCCGCTGGTCAAGGACAGTGACCAGGTCGATGCCGGTGTCGCCGGCGCCAGCGATCCACTGAAAAGCATCGCCGACGACATCAGTGCAGCGTTCGGTGACCTGATCAGTTCCAACCAGATGACCGTGCGCGGCAATGAGTTGTGGGTCGAGATCGAGCTCAATTCCAGCCTGTTGTTCGGCAGCGGCGACGCCATGCCCAGCGACATCGCGTTCAACATCATCGACAAGGTCGCAGCGATCCTGAAGCCATTCGACAACCCGATTCATGTCGAAGGTTTCACCGACGATCAACCGATTCGCACCGCGCAGTACCCGACCAACTGGGAGCTGTCTTCGGCCCGCTCGGCCAGCATCGTGCGCATGCTGGCAATGCAAGGGGTGAACCCAGGTCGCCTGGCTTCGGTGGGCTATGGCGAGTTTCAGCCGGTGGCCAACAACGCCACCGCTGAAGGCCGCGCACGCAACCGTCGCGTGGTGCTGGTGGTGTCGCGCAACCTCGATGTTCGCCGCAGCCTGACCGGCACCGGAACCGCCCATGCGCAACCGGATGCCGCATTGAAGCGTGCTGGCACACAAACTGCACCGACACCGGTCAAGTCGCCGGTACGAGAGAGCGCCGTCAATTCTCCGTCACCCGCATTAACACGTTGAGCTATTTCTCGGTCGATCCATTCGGTCGGGAGGAACAATCCGAATGAGAGTCTGGGCAGTCGCCAATCAAAAGGGTGGTGTCGGTAAAACCACTTCCTCCATCGCTTTAGCCGGTTTACTGGCGGAGGCGGGCAAGCGCGTGGTCGTGGTCGATCTCGACCCCCACGGCTCGATGACCAGTTACTTCGGCTACGATCCCGACGCCCTGGAGCACAGCAGCTACGACTTGTTCCTGCACAAGGGCAGCGTGCCGCAAGGCCTGCCGGGTCAACTGCTGCTGTCGACCAGTGACGAACGCATCTCCCTGTTGCCCTCCAGCACCGCGCTGGCCACCCTTGAGCGCCAGTCGCCGGGGCAGAGCGGTTTGGGCCTGGTGATTGCCAAGAGCCTGGCGCAACTGTGGCAGGACTTCGATTACGCGGTGATCGACAGCCCGCCCTTGCTCGGCGTGCTGATGGTCAATGCCTTGGCGGCGAGCCAGCAACTGGTGATCCCGGTGCAGACCGAACACCTGGCGGTCAAGGGCCTCGAGCGCATGGTCAACACCCTGGCGATGATCAACCGTTCGCGCAAACAGGCGTTGCCCTTCACCATCGTGCCGACCCTGTTTGACCGACGCACCCAGGCGTCCCTCGGGACGTTGCGCGTGCTGCGCGACAAATTCCCCGAGGAAATCTGGCAAGGCTACATCCCGGTAGACACGCGCCTGCGCGATGCCAGCCGGGCCGGTCTGACGCCTTCGCAGTTCGACGGCAAGAGCCGTGGCGTTCTCGCGTACCGCGCATTGCTCAAGCACCTGTTGGCGGCACAACTCGTTCCGCAGGTGGCCTGACATGACCCCGATCCCTGTAGGAGCGACGGTGCGACGATTCGACATGCTCGCGATGGTCGTCAACGATGACGCGGGAAACCTGACACCCCGTGGCGCGCTCAGGTTTATCGCGAGCATGCTCGCTCCTACGGGTATGTGCGCATGAACCGCCCGTTGAAGACCACCTCGCGCCCGCAACTGGCCTTGCAGTCCTATCTGGACAGCCTGCTTCAGGAGGTGACTGAAGAGTTGACGCTGCCCGTAGAGGCAGTGGCCGAGGAGATTGCCGCCGAAACCGTGCTGGACGAGTTCCAGGCTGCCGTGCTCGAAGAACAGGCCCGGGATGCGCAGAAAACCGCGCCTGTGGTTGCGCCAGTAGCACCGGTGGCCAAGGCACCGGTCGCTGTGGTCGAAGCCCCGGAGCCCGTTCTGGCACCGGTATCGACCCTCGCGCCGCTGTTGCAAACCCTGAGCGCTCCCGCCATTGAAAAGCCTTTGGCGCTGGAGACTCCGGTGATCGAGGCGCCTCAAGCCTTGGTTCCGCCCGTCGTCGAAGTGCACCTGCCACCGAACAACACGCCGCCACCGGTGGAAGCCGACGGTCGTCCGTCCTGGGCTGCCGAACCCTTCGAATGTCTGCTGTTCGATGTCGCCGGTTTGACCCTGGCGGTGCCGCTGGTGTGCCTGGGGTCGATTTACTCGCTGGCCGGTCACGAGCTAACACCGTTGTTCGGCCAGCCGGAATGGTTCCTGGGCATCCTGCCGAGCCAGGCCGGCAACCTCAAGGTGCTCGATACCGCGCGTTGGGTCATGCCCGACCGTTACCGCGACGATTTCAAGCAGGGCCTGCAATACGTGATTTCGGTGCAGGGCTACGAGTGGGGGCTGGCGGTGCATCAGGTCAGTCGTTCGTTGCGTCTGGACCCGAATGAAATCAAATGGAGAAGTCATCGAGGTCAGCGGCCATGGCTCGCCGGCACGGTGATTGAACACATGTGCGCCTTGCTCGATGTCGCCTCGTTGGCCGAGTTGATCGCCAGCGGCGGAGCCCGGCACATGTCCGGTGGCAAGCCGGGCCACAAACCGACATCAGTCAAATAAACAAAACAGGCGACGTCACCCTGATGGCGTTGCAGGGAACACACACCGCCAGGGCGGTTTCTTGAGGGGCTGGGTATGAATGACAAGGCAACGGCGGCAAAGGGTTCCGAAGATCCGATCCTGCAATGGGTCACCTTCAAGCTGGACAACGAGACCTACGGCATCAACGTGATGCGCGTCCAGGAAGTCTTGCGTTACACCGAAATCGCCCCGGTCCCGGGTGCCCCGAGCTACGTGCTGGGCATCATCAACCTGCGCGGCAACGTCGTCACCGTGATCGACACCCGCCAGCGCTTCGGCCTGATGAATGCCGAGATCAGCGACAACACCCGTATCGTCATCATCGAAGCCGACAAGCAGGTGGTCGGGATCATGGTCGACAGCGTGGCCGAAGTGGTTTACCTGCGTCAGTCGGAAATCGAAACCGCGCCGAACGTGGGTAACGAAGAGTCCGCCAAGTTCATTCAAGGCGTGTGCAACAAGAACAACGAACTGCTCATCCTGGTCGAGCTCGACAAGATGATGAGCGAAGAAGAATGGTCGGAACTGGAGAGTATCTGATTGATTCTCGAGGTTGCGGTCATTGTCCTGTTCCTGTTTTGGGCAGGCACGCTGGCGATGTTCCTGGCGTACATTCGCGGTCAAAAACAGATCGCCGCGCAACAGGCCAAGGGTGATGCGCAGCGTGATCAGCGCATCAAGGACCTGGCCAAGCGCGTCGACGACTACCAGAACGGCAATGTGCGCATGGGCGAAGACCTGCACGAGCTGCGGGCGATCGTCGCGCCGTTGCCGGACAAACTCGCTCAGCTGGAACAGCGTGATCCTTCAAGCCTGTCGTTCGCCCAGGCGGCGCGACTGGTCGGGATGGGCGCCAGCGTCAACGAACTGACCCAGTCCTGCGGCTTGACCCAGGCTGAGGCGGAGTTGATGAGCAAGCTGCACAAGAGCAGCTAGAAACCTGTAGGAGCAGCCGGTCGACGCTCGATTGCTCGCGATGGACGTTAACGATGACGCGGGCCTCCTGGAGAAACGCGGCGCTCATACCTCCATCGCGAGCAGGCTCGCTCCTACAATGGTTCTATGTCGGACACAGAACATGTGTTCACCGCAGATCAACTGTGGGAGCGAGCTTGCTCGCGATGGCGTCTTCGAATGCGCAGCAATCATCCCCGCGATTACGACGCATCCCCCCTTCATCCTCAGACTGGTAATTCGCCGTCGTAGTCTCCTGCCTATAGCTTTCTCAGATTTCGCCGTCTTATGATCGCAACCCGCCATCAGTCGTTTGATCTGTTCAAACATGTGCAGTGCCAGGGAGGCCTATGTTCGATATCTTGCGCGGTACACCGCTGTGGGTATATGCGGTTTTTCTGATCCTGACTTATTACGGTGTCATTGCCTGCTTCAAGAATCATGAGTCGAAAAGGTCATTGCAGATATCACCCGTGATATTCGTGGCTTTGTCCCTCGCATCGCTCAATCCCTCCCAGGAAATTGCAATCCAGCTTTCAGTCTATGCATTGGGATTGCTGGCGGGGTGGTTGCTGGCACTGCGTTTTTTCTCGTACAACAATGTGCAGTGCGAGGGGCAACATCTGGTTCTACCCGGTACGATCAAGGTACTGATTGTGTATTGGGGCTTTTTTGCCTGGCGTTATTACGAAGGTTACCAGGCGGCCATGTACCCGGAACTGGCCAATGAAATGTCGGCGGTTGCAGGGGCGGCGCTGGGGGCAGGGCTCATCAATGGTTTGATTGTTGGTCGCAGTTTCAAGCTATTGCGTTTCGTAGGAGCTGGCTTGCCAGCGAAGGCGGCTAAATGATCGGTGCAATATTCAAGTTCGCATTCGCCGGCAAACTGGCTCCTGCATAACGGGTTCGTAAGCTCAATAATCATCCCCGCGCTCGGTGACGTCCTTCTCCACCATCAACGCATCCGGATCCTGCCCCGCCGGAAACTTCCCCTTCAAACTCCACGCAAACGCAATGATCTCGGCAATCGTCAGATAGAGCTCCTGCGGAATGCTGTCCCCCAGCTCCATCCGCGCCAACAACCTCACCAGCTCGGCATTTTCATAGATCGGCACTTCGCAGCCGCGGGCAATGCGCAGGATTTCTTCCGCCAGCGCTTCATCACCCTTGGCGGTGAGGGTCGGGGCGTGGGTGCCGTCGTATTTGAGGGCGATGGCCTGGCGTGGGGTGTTGGGGTTTTTCATGCGGTTTCGTCGACCCAGCGTTGTTCGAGGCGGGTTTGCGGGCCTTGGGGTGGTGTGCCGAGGTGGCAATCGAGGTCGCCGACGTTCAGGCCGGCGGACAGCAAGCGGTCGCGTAGCCCGCTCAGGTTGCTATCGATCAGGCTGGCGGTGTAAGGCCGCTCTGCCCAGAGCTGGCTGCTGAGGCTGCCCTTGATCAGTTGCGCCTGAATTTGCAGCGGCCCCAAAGGCTCCATGGCGAAGGCCAGTTCCACACGCCACAACTGCTGCTTGGGTTCGCGTTCTCCGCGACGTTCCTTGGGCTGTTCTTTTTCGGGTGAGTCTTCACGCTGGAACTTGACCTGCAAGGGCACGATGTCTTGCATATTGCGCATCGGGATTTCCAGCTGCCAGGTGCTCATCAGCCGTCCGTCGGCGGTTACGCCGGTCTGTTCCAGGCTCGACAGTTGATGGCTTTGCAGGCGTGAAACCGCGGCGGCGGCCAGGCGCAGCAGGTGTTCGAGGTCGTTTTCACCGTCGGCGCTTTGCAGCAAGCGCTCGGGCAGCGGGAAACCGCTCGGCGACGGCTTGGCACTGACCTGACCGAGCATGCCCAGGGCATTGCGGACAAAATTCGGCATAGCCTGGGCCAGGGTATTGGCGACGATGATCGCACCGAGGCCGGTGTTGGCCGGCAAGCCCTGACTCAATTGCGCAACCAGTTTGAGCAGGTCGCCTTTCATGTCCGGTGCGAGCGTCGGGTTTTGCCCGGTCAGCAGTTTGCTTTCGAGAAACACACCGCTGCTGGCCAGGGCCTGGGCCAGGCCCTTGGGGGTGCTCAACTGTTGAACGTCCGGCAGGCCGGCGAGCAACCGGGCAGCGGCGCTGCGCAATTCAACGGATGTCTGGTCCGAGGGCGGCAGGTTTTGCAGGAGCTTGAGCAAGCCGTCCAGCGATCCCTGGCGGCTTTGCTGGTCGACCAGTTGCCGGGTCACCGCCAGTTGCTCCTGTCGGCTGCTCAGGGGCACGAATTTCACGGTATGGGCGTCTTGCACCTGCGCGCTCAACAAGGTGCCGATGCGCAAGGGCTGCGGGCTGTCGATGCTCAAGGTGCTGCCGCTCAGTGCGGTGTTGAGCAGGCCCACCATCGAGCGAAACACCATGGGCTGGCCGGGCACCTGGGGCAACACTTGCGAGGTCAGCACTTTGCCCTGCAGCAGGGTGCCAACGGGCAGTTGCGCGGTGTCGAGGCGGGTGAGGGTGGCGATGTTGGAGGCAATGGCCTGTTGCACCGTCACGGCCAGGTTGCCGGCCGAGGGCTGGCTGACGACCAGCGTGGTGCCCTGTGCCAGCGGTTGATTGCTGGTGGTCTGGACCGTGGTCTGGCGGCCGCTGTCGAGGGTGACCTTGAGCAGCATCTGGAAAGTCTGGTCCGCCTGCTTGAGCGACAGTACTTCGGCCTGGGCAGTTTGACCGACGCTGATCAGCCCCTCCACCGGCGTCATCAACTTGAGCAACTCACCACTGACCACCGGCGGGCGCGAAGTCGCCGGGAGGGTTTGCGGTAGCGGGAGGATGTTCATTTCGCCTGTCATACGCGGTCACAACCTGAGGAAAATGCACTCTTTAGAGTAAGGTCTGGCATGTATAATGCCGCGCCGTTGTATCCAAAAATGGCGAAAACTTTGCAATTGTTTGACGCAGCTCTCTAGAACAAGACGTCATTGCATCTATGCTGCATCTCTTTAACGGCCGCGCCAGAGCCGACTTGAACCGTATAAGGCCCGTGAACCCTTGACCAGTCCTGTCCTGCAAACCGTTGCCCTTGCCTGTGAGCGAGACCTTCGGCTGCTCTTCGAAAATCTCGATTTGCGACTGGCCAGTGGCGAAATGGTACAAATCAGCGGCCCCAACGGCAGCGGCAAGACCAGCCTGTTGCGCCTGCTCTCGGGGCTGATGCAGCCGACCGCCGGTCAGGTGCTGCTCAACGGCCAGCCGCTGAACGAACAACGCGGTGAGCTGGCGCGCAACCTGCTGTGGATCGGCCACGCGGCCGGGATCAAGGATTTGCTGACGCCGGAAGAGAACCTGAGCTGGCTGTGCGCCTTGCATCATCCGGCGACCCACGAGGCGATCTGGCAGGCGCTGGCCGCGGTAGGCCTGCGTGGTTTCGAGGATGTGCCTTGCCACACCCTGTCCGCTGGTCAGCAGCGTCGCGTCGCGCTGGCGCGCCTGTATCTGGACAGTCCGCCGCTATGGATCCTCGATGAACCCTTTACCGCCCTCGACAAGCAGGGCGTGGCACAGCTTGAATCTCATCTGGCCGGCCACTGCGAACGCGGCGGCATGGTGGTGTTGACCACCCACCACACGCTGAGCCGGATGCCGGCCGGTTATCGCGACATCGATCTGGGGAGCTGGGCCGTATGAGTGTTTTCGGCCTGCTGGTCGCCCGCGAGGCTCGTCTGCTGTTCCGCCGTCCGGCGGAGCTGGCCAATCCGCTGGTGTTCTTCGCGATCGTCGTTTCGCTGTTCCCGCTGGCGGTCGGACCCGAGTCTCAATTGTTGCAAACCTTGTCTCCGGGGCTGGTCTGGGTGGCAGCGCTTTTATCGGTTTTGCTCTCGCTGGACGGGCTTTTCCGCAGTGATTTCGAGGATGGATCGCTCGAGCAGTGGGTCCTTTCGCCGCACCCCCTGGCTCTTCTGGTTTTGGCCAAGGTGCTGGCACACTGGGCTTTTTCCGGCCTGGCACTGGTTTTGCTCGCGCCCTTGCTGGCGCTGATGCTCGGTTTGCCTGCCGCCTGTCTGCCAGTGTTGCTGCTTTCGTTGCTGCTCGGTACACCGGTACTGAGCCTGCTCGGTGCGGTGGGCGCGGCGCTGACGGTGGGCTTGAAACGCGGTGGCCTGTTGCTGGCACTGCTGATTCTGCCGTTGTACATCCCGGTGTTGATCCTTGGCAGTGGCGCCTTGCAGGCCGCCTTGCAGGGGATGCCGGCGACCGGTTATCTGTTGTGGCTTGGCAGCCTGACCGCCCTGGCGATAACCCTGACACCTTTTGCAATAGCTGCTGGCCTGAAGATCAGCGTCGGCGAATAATGAGGTCTGGTTAAAAAACAACCAGCAAAGACCCTGGCTCTTCACAGTAAAGAGCAACCGTGATGGAAACAGTATGAACTGGACGTGGTTTCACAAGCTTGGCTCGCCCAAATGGTTTTACGGCATCAGCGGCAAAATGCTGCCCTGGCTGAGCGTCGCGGCGTTGCTGCTGATCAGCGTTGGCGTGGTCTGGGGCCTGGCCTTCGCGCCGCCGGACTACCAGCAGGGCAACAGCTTTCGCATCATTTATATCCACGTTCCGGCCGCCATGCTGGCGCAGTCCATCTACGTGATGCTGGCGGTGTGCGGCATCGTCAGCCTCGTTTGGAAGATGAAACTGGCCGACGTCGCCCTGCAATGCGCGGCGCCCATCGGTGCCTGGATGACCGCCGTGGCGCTGGTCACCGGGGCGATCTGGGGCAAGCCGACCTGGGGCTCGTGGTGGGTCTGGGACGCACGCCTTACGTCCATGCTTATCCTGCTTTTCCTGTACTTCGGTCTCATTGCGCTGGGCAACGCGATCAGCAATCGTGACAGCGCGGCCAAAGCCTGTGCGGTGTTGGCGATCGTCGGCGTGATCAACATCCCGATCATCAAATACTCGGTGGAGTGGTGGAACACCCTGCACCAGGGCGCGACCTTCACCCTCACCGAAAAACCGGCGATGCCGGCCGAAATGTGGCTGCCACTGCTGCTGACGGCGTTGGGTTTCTACTGTTTCTTCGGCGCGGTGCTGTTGCTGCGCATGCGTCTTGAAGTGCTCAAGCGCGAAGCCCGGGCCAGTTGGGTCAAAGCCGAAGTGGAAAACAGCCTGGAGGTCGCTCGATGAGTTTTGCTTCATTCGGCGACTTCATCGCCATGGGCCATCATGGCTTGTATGTCTGGTCAGCCTATGGCATCTGCCTGGCGGTACTGACCCTCAACGTGGCGGCGCCGATCCTGGCCCGCAAGCGGTATCTGCAACAAGAGGCGCGTCGTCTGCGCCGGGAGAACGGCAAGTGAATCCGCTGCGCAAAAAGCGTCTTATCATCATTCTTGCGATCCTGGTCGGGGTCGGCGCTGCCGTCGGCCTGGCCCTGAGCGCCCTGCAGCAGAACATCAACCTGTTTTACACACCGACCCAGATCGCCAACGGCGAAGCGCCGCAGGACACGCGTATCCGTGCCGGCGGCATGGTCGAGGCCGGTTCCTTGCAGCGTTCCGGCGACTCGCTGGACGTGAAGTTCGTGGTCACCGACTTCAACAAGTCCGTGACCATCACTTATCGCGGCATCCTCCCGGACCTGTTCCGTGAAGGGCAGGGCATCGTCGCCCTGGGCAAGCTCAACGCCGATGGCGTGGTGGTGGCCGATGAAGTGCTGGCCAAGCACGACGAGAAGTACATGCCGCCGGAAGTGACCAAGGCCCTGAAAGACAGCGGCCAGTCGGCACCCACTCCCGCGAAAGAGGGCTAACTGATGACAGCTGGAATCTTCATTCCCGAGTTGGGCCACCTGGCCATGATCCTGGCGCTGTGTTTCGCGCTGGTTCAGGCGGTGGTGCCATTGGTCGGTGCCTGGCGCGGTGACCGCTTCTGGATGAGCCTGGCCCAGCCGGCCGCGTGGGGGCAGTTCGCGTTCTTGCTGTTCGCCTTCGGTTGCCTGACCTACGCCTTCATGGTCGATGACTTCTCCGTGGCCTATGTGGCCAACAACTCCAACAGCGCCTTGCCGTGGTACTACAAGTTCAGCGCCGTGTGGGGAGCCCACGAAGGTTCCCTGCTGTTGTGGGCCTTGATTCTCGGCGGCTGGACCTTCGCGGTGTCGGTGTTCTCCCGGCAGTTGCCGCAAATCATGCTGGCCCGCGTGTTGGCGGTGATGGGCATGATCAGCACCGGATTCCTGCTGTTCCTGATCCTCACTTCGAACCCGTTCAAACGCATTCTGCCGCAAATGCCCACCGATGGTGCCGACCTCAACCCCTTGCTGCAAGACATCGGCCTGATCGTTCACCCGCCGATGCTGTACATGGGCTACGTCGGTTTCTCGGTGGCCTTCGCCTTCGCCATCGCCGCGCTGATGGGCGGTCGCCTGGATGCCGCGTGGGCGCGTTGGTCGCGTCCGTGGACCATCGTGGCCTGGGCCTTCCTTGGCATCGGCATCACCCTCGGCTCGTGGTGGGCCTACTACGAACTCGGCTGGGGCGGCTGGTGGTTCTGGGACCCGGTGGAAAACGCCTCGTTCATGCCATGGCTGGTGGGCACCGCACTGATTCACTCGTTGGCGGTCACGGAAAAACGTGGCGTGTTCAAGAGCTGGACCGTGTTGCTGGCCATCGCCGCATTCTCCTTGAGTCTGCTGGGCACCTTCCTCGTGCGTTCCGGCGTGCTGACCTCGGTGCACGCCTTTGCCTCCGACCCGGAGCGCGGGGTGTTCATCCTGATTTTCCTGCTGTTCGTGGTCGGTGGTTCGCTGACCCTGTTCGCCCTGCGCGCACCGGTGGTCAAGAGCCAGGTCGGTTTCAACCTCTGGTCCCGGGAAACCCTGTTGCTGGGCAACAATCTGGTGCTGGTGGTGGCGGCTTCGATGATCCTGCTCGGCACCTTGTACCCGCTGATTCTGGACGCCATGACCGGCGCCAAGCTGTCCGTCGGCCCGCCGTACTTCAACGCGCTGTTCATTCCGTTGATGGCGTTGCTGATGGTGGTGATGGCGGTCGGCGTGATCGTGCGCTGGAAAGACACACCGGTGAAATGGCTGGTGAGCATGCTGACCCCGGTCCTGCTCGGCAGCGCCGCGCTAGCAGTAGTGGCCGGCGTCGCCTACGGCGATTTCAACTGGGCCGTGCTCGCAACCTTTATGCTCGCCGCTTGGGTGTTGCTGGCCGGTGTGCGTGACATCTTCGACAAGACCCGCCACAAAGGCCTGATCAAAGGCCTGCCAACCCTGACCCGTAGCTACTGGGGCATGCAGGTCGCGCACCTGGGCATTGCCGTGTGTGCGCTGGGTGTCGTGCTGTCGAGCCAGAACAGTGCCGAGCGCGACCTGCGCCTGGCGCCGGGCGAATCCATGGACCTGGGCGGCTATCAGTTCGTCTTTGAAGGTGCCAAACACTTCGAAGGCCCGAACTTCACTTCCGACAAAGGCACCGTGCGGGTGATCCGCAACGGCAAGGAAATCAGCGTGCTGCACCCGGAAAAACGCCTGTATACCGTGCAGAACTCGGTGATGACCGAAGCGGGCATCGACGCCGGTTTCACCCGCGACCTCTATGTCGCCCTCGGTGAACCACTGGGTAACGGCGCCTGGGCTGTGCGCGTGCACGTCAAGCCGTTCGTGCGCTGGATCTGGTTCGGCGGTTTGCTGACCGGCTTCGGCGGGTTGCTGGCGGCGCTGGATCGGCGTTATCGGGTCAAGGTCAAAAGCCGCGTGCGCGAAGCACTGGGCATGTCGGGAGCCACTGCATGAAGCGTTGGTTGATGTTGTTACCACTGGCGATTTTTCTGGTGGTCGCTGTATTCCTTTACCGTGGGTTGTACCTGGATCCGGCCGAGCTGCCTTCGGCCATGATCGACAAGCCGTTCCCGGAGTTTTCTCTGCCATCGGTGCAAGGCGACAAGACCCTGACCCGCGCTGACATTCTGGGCAAACCGGCGCTGGTCAACGTCTGGGGCACCTGGTGCATTTCCTGCCGGGTCGAGCACCCGGTGCTGAACAAACTGGCCCAGCAGGGCGTGGTGATCTACGGCATCAACTACAAGGACGTCAACGCCGATGCCTTGAAGTGGCTGAAGGACTTCCACAACCCGTATGCGCTGGACATTCGTGACGACGAAGGCTCGCTGGGCCTGAACCTCGGCGTGTATGGCGCGCCGGAAACCTTCTTCATCGACGCCAAGGGCATCATCCGCGACAAGTTCGTCGGCGTGATCGACGAGCAGGTCTGGCGCGAAAAACTGGCGGGCAAGTACCAGGCGCTGGTCGATGAGGCCAAGCCATGAAGCGCTGGATCGCTGCCGTTATCCTGGGCTTGAGCCTGGCGGGCGTGGCCCACGCGGCCATCGACACCTACGAGTTCGCCAAGGAAGGTGACCGCGAGCGTTTCCGCGAGCTGACCAAGGAGCTGCGATGCCCCAAGTGTCAGAACCAGGACATCGCCGATTCCAACGCACCGATTGCCGCCGACCTGCGCAAAGAGATTTTCCGCATGCTCGGCGAGGGCAAGAGCAACCAGCAGATCATCGACTTCATGGTCGATCGCTACGGTGACTTCGTCCGCTACAAGCCTGCACTGAACGCCAAGACCGCCTTGCTCTGGTTCGGCCCCGCCGGCCTGCTGCTGGGTGGTGTCGTGATCATCGCGGTGATCGTTCGCCGTCGTCGCGTGCAACGCGCCGGTACCCAGGCTGAGCTTTCTCCCGAGGAGCGCTCGCGCCTCGACAACCTGTTGGATAAAACCAAGAATGATTGATTTCTGGCTCGCTGCAGGTCTGCTGCTTCTGGTTGCCCTGAGTTTTCTGTTGATCCCGGTGCTGCGCAGCCGTCGCGCCCAGCGTGAAGAGGATCGTACCGCCCTGAACGTTGCGCTGTATCAGGAGCGCGTGGCTGAGTTGCAGACTCAGCAGGAAGAGGGCGTGCTCGATGCGGCGCAAATGGACGCCGGTCGCGCCGAAGCCGCCCGTGAATTGCTGGCGGACACCGAAGGCGCTGAAGCGCCGCGGGTGTCGCGTCTGGGTAAACCCTTGCCGTTGCTGGCGGCCATTCTGGTGCCGGTGCTGGGCCTGGGCCTGTATCTGCATTTCGGTGCCAGCGACAAGGTCGAACTGACCCGCGAATTCTCCCAGGCTCCCCAGTCGATGGAAGAGATGACCCAGCGCCTGGAGCGTGCGGTCGCCGCTCAGCCGGATTCCGCTGAAGGCATGTACTTCCTCGGTCGCACCTACATGGCTCAGGACCGCCCGGCGGATGCGGCGAAGATGTTCGAACGCACGGTGAACCTGGCCGGTCGTCAGCCCGAGTTGCTCGGTCAATGGGCCCAGGCCCAGTACTTCGCCGATGGCAAGAAGTGGTCGGACAAGGTCCAGGCCCTGACCGACGAAGCGCTCAAGGCCGATCCGAAAGAAGTCACCAGCCTTGGCCTGCTCGGCATTGCCGCGTTTGAAAGCGAGCGTTATCAGGACGCCATCGATTATTGGAATCGCCTGTTGGCGCAGCTGCCGCCGGAAGACAAGTCCCGCGAGGCGCTGCAAGGCGGGATTACCCGGGCCACGGAGAAGCTGGTGGCCAGTGGTGGCAAGGTTGCGCAAGCACCGACGGCCAAGGCCGCGGCGTTGCTCAAGGTCAGCGTCGATCTGGCAGCGGACCTCAAATCCAAGGTCCAGCCTGGCGACAGCGTGTTCATCTTCGCCCGTGCGATCTCCGGTCCTCCGGCCCCGCTGGCGGTCAAACGCATGACCGTGGCCGACCTGCCGGTGACCGTCGAACTGGGCGATGCCGACGCGATGATGCCGCAATTGAAACTGTCGAACTTCCCTGAAGTCCAACTGGTTGCGCGCATTTCCCGTGCCGGCAAACCGACCGCCGGCGAATGGATCGGTCGCAGCCAGCCCCTGGCCAGCAGCACCACCGCGCCGCAAACACTGACCATCGACAGCCCGGACAAATAACAGGAAAACGCAATCATGACCGCATTCGCTCGTATCACCCTGCTCAGCGTCGTTATGGGGTTAAGCGCTTGTGCGGTCCAGCAGCCAACGGAACATCAGGCACCACCACCGCCGTTCCCGCCGTCGCAGCCGAGTCCCACGCCATCGACGTCGCCTGTACCGAGCAAGCCGACCATCCCGGCCAAACCCTCCAAGCCGTTGCCACGCACTTCTGCGAGCTTCGCGCCACCACCTGGGGGGAATAGCCATTGGGATCCGAAGCTTGGGGTGTATGTGCTGGATGACCAGCCCAATACCTTTTATCGCCAGCGTACCTATTACCGCTGGGATAACGGCTGGAGCCGGTCGATCAGTCCTGACGGGCCGTGGGAAGACACTGATATCCAGGGTGTACCGGGTGGCCTGGGGCGGAAATTCGGGCAGTAACGCAAAGAGGCGACCTTCGGGTCGCCTTTTTTGTGGTGCGCCAGGCATGGCGCGTTGCGCGTTAGCGCAACCAGCTTGGCTGTGGTGGCCACGCTGGTGACTTGGAGGTGAAAGTCCTCTACACACCCGGCAAGGGGAAGTGTTAGCCAGAGGCAAGGGTGTCGCGGGCGACTGCGAATCTGAAGGAAGCCCGAGGCAAAATGCTGGCCTGACGAACAGGAAGCGGATTAGGCGGCGCAGCGGGGTAAGGTGGCCATAATTGCCAAAGCCCAATACTTGCACGGAACGCTGTGACGTAGATCCGACAGGCATAAGCAGGAAGGTCGCGCGAATTACCCTGGGAGATCTGCACGTTTGCCATTGTGCTACCGAGCGTCGAGAGGCGGCGGGATGAGCGTGCAGAAGTCAGCCGAAGCCGTAGTAAGTGGCAGCTAACCGCGCCACCAAGGGCCGAACAGGTTATGCCGCCAGTAGGCGTCAGAGTCTCGTTGAATACCGAAATGCAGAAATTTCTCCCAGAGAAGACTGTGACTCCGAGTCCCGGACAGAATCCGTGGGTGACGGCTGACAGCGCAAAGGTATCAGCGGCGTCTGTGACGTGGACGAACGCGGAGCCGGACACGCTGATGGCGCGGGTGCTTGCACCGGCCAACCTCAGACGTGCGTATCAACGCGTAGTCAGCAACAAGGGCGCACCGGGTGCCGATGGCATGACGGTCGACCAATTGGCAGGCTACGTGAAACAGTATTGGCCGATCCTCAGGACTCGGTTGCTGGCCGGTGAGTATCACCCGCAAGGTGTACGCGCCGTCGACATCCCCAAACCCAAAGGCGGAACACGGCAACTGGGCATTCCCTGTGTCGTGGATCGCCTGATCCAACAGGCTCTGCTGCAACAACTCACGCCGATCTTCGACCCACTGTTCTCGGACTACAGCTACGGTTTTCGTCCGGGTAGAAGCGCTCATCAAGCCATCGAAACAGCCCGTGCCCACGTGGCAGCGGGTCACCGCTGGTGCGTGGAACTGGATCTGGAGAAGTTCTTCGATCGGGTCAACCACGATGTATTGATGGCCTACATCGAGCGTCAAATCGGAGACAAGCGCGTGCTCACGCTGATCCGTCGCTATCTCGAAGCGGGAATGATGTCGGGTGGACTCGTCAGCCGACGGCAGGAGGGGACGCCGCAAGGCGGCCCGCTCTCGCCGTTGCTGTCGAACATCCTGCTCAACGAACTCGATCGCGAGTTGGAACGACGGGGCCATCGCTTCGTGCGTTATGCCGATGATGCAAACATTTATGTGCGCAGTCCTCGCGCAGGCGAACGAGTGATGGTCAGCGTCGAGCGCTTCCTGAACCAGCGCCTTAAATTGACGCTGAATCGGGACAAGAGTCGGGTAGCCGGATCCTGGATGTGCGATTACCTGGGTTACGGGATGAGCTGGCATCAGCAGCCGAGACTGAGAGTAGCGACGATGAGCCTGGGACGCTTGCGCGACCGGCTTAGAGACCTGCTGCACGGAGCGCAGGGCTGCAAGATGGCGAGCGTCATCGAGCGGATTAACCCTGTACTGCGCGGTTGGGCTGGTTACTTCAAGCTCAGTCAGAGCAAGCGACCCCTTGAGGAGTTGGACGGTTGGGTGCGTCACAAACTCCGCTGCATCCTCTGGCGCCAATGGAAGCAGCCCTCAACCAGGGCGCGTAACCTGATGCGTCTGGGGATCGACGAAGGACGCGCTCGTAGATCTGCATCCAATGGGCAGGGCCCTTGGTGGAACTCGGGAGCGTCACATATGAATCAGGCGCTGCCGAAGAAGCTTTGGGATCGACTCGGTTTGGTCTCGATACTGGATACGATATACCGGCTTAGCCGTGTAACCTGAACCGCCGTATACGGAACCGTACGTACGGTGGTGTGAGAGGACGGCGGATGTAAATCCGCCTCCTACTCGATCCTGTTGAAATGTGATTGCCGGGGGATTGCTGAACCCTGTGGGAGCGGGCTTGAACTGGCCTAATAATTCCGGACACCTCTTAAGGGCGATATGATTTCGCCAACTTGGAGGTTCCATGAACGAAAGAAAGGTCTATACCCGCGAGTTCAAGCTGCATGCTGCCAGCATGGTGCTTGATGATAACTGCCCGGTTCCAGAAGTGTGTGCATCGCTGGATATCGGCCCTACCGCTTTACGGCGTTGGGTCGATCAGGTTCGCAAGGAACGCGAGGGACAGCCAGTCAAAGGCACCAAGGCGATTACCGAAGATCAGCGCCAGATCCAGGAACTAAAGGCCAAGATCAAACGCATGGAAATGGAAGCCGAGATCTTAAAAAAGGCTACCGCTCTCTTGATGTCGGATCCCGATCGTTTTCGATGATTGCGGAACTAAGAGAGTCATTCCCGACTGCCATTGTGTGTCGTGTTTTCGATGTGAAGCGCAGCAGCTTTTATGAGTGGCTTCAGCGGCGAGCCAAACCGCGGATCAGACGCGAAGACCTCAAGTTGAAAGTGGTTGAACTGCACAGCGAAAGCCGGGAAGCCATGGGTTCCAGAATGATCAGCAAGAACCTGAAGTCCCAAAACATCGCGATCGGAAGAGGCCTTGTCAGGGCGCTAATGAGGGAGGCCAACATTGTCAGTAAACAACGCCAGCCTCACCCATTCAGATCCAAAGGCGTTGAAGCATTTGTCGCGCCCAATCGACTCAAGCGCAATTTTAAGCCGACTGCAGTTGATCAGGTCTGGTGTGGCGACGTTACCAGCTTGATGGTGGGCGAGCGCTGGGTTCATCTGGCCATCGTGATCGATTTGTTTGCTCGCCGCGTCATTGGCTGGGCGTTTTCGCTGGTCAATGACGCCAACTTGGTCAGCAAGGTGCTACGCATGGCGACAGAGGTGCGAGCGTGTCCTCCTGGACTGATGTTCCATTCAGATCAGGGCTGTCAGTACACCAGTCGCAAGTTTCAAGAAGAACTGAAGCGTCATGGCATTTTGCAAAGCATGAGTCATCGCGGGCAGTGCTGGGACAATGCTCCAACGGAGCGTTTTTTCGGCACGCTGAAATCAGAATGGGTGCCTCGTAGTGGCTACAGCAAGATCGAGGAAGCAAAAACCGATATGGTGCGTTTCTTCCTGTACTACAACCGCACCAGGCTCCACAGCTACAACAACTACCTGTCGCCAATAGCCATGGAGCAAAAAGCGGCATAAACACCGTAACCGGTGTCCGGGATTACTTGACCAGTTCAGCTTGCTCGCGAAGGCGGCCTGACAGCTGATCAATTTCTTCCGAATGTACCCAGCCCAACTGTAGGAGCGAGCCTGCTCGCGAAGGCGGGCTGATAGCCGACCTGTCTTTTGTTGACTGTGTACATATCCGGTTTTTTGGTAACGGCGGCTGGCGGTTTCGCCCTTACGGCGAGTCACTTTTTTTACAAGCGCCTAAAAAAAGTAACCCAAAAAACGCTCGCCCCGAACGTACGGCCCCTCGCTAAGGCTCGGGGTTCCTTCGCTCCGGCATTCACCCGGGGGCATCGCCTCCGGTCGGCTTCGCTCGACCTCCTCTCGATGTGTTCGGCTGCGCCGAACGGCGCTGCGCGCCTACCCCCGGATGAACGCCTCCACTCAGCCTGCCGAGGGGGCGGGTGGATCAAGATCAAGAGCTGCAGGCGAGCTAACGCTCGGCCTGTTGAGTGGTGAAGAGCGAAGGTGTACGCCGATCCGCCTTTGCTCTTCTGTGGGAGCGAGCTTGCTCGCGATGACGGCCTGTCAGCCAACTCAATTCTCACAGGCGAACGAACCCCGCGATCAGGCCGGCCGGTAGGCCGCCTCGCTTTGGCTTTTGATCTTGATCTTCTTGCCACCTCGTGAGGCCGAGCGGAGGTTCTGCGCAGTGGGCAACCCGGCATGGATGCCGGGTTAGCCGCCGCCGGCCATGGATGGCCGATGGCGGCGGGCCCACGGAGCAGGACCGGAGCGAGGGCATGTCGAGCCTTGGCGAGGCAACGAACGTCAGGGGCAAGAGCCCTTGGTTACTTGGGGCTCTTCCAAGTAACCCGCCGTAAGGGCGGAACCCTAAGTGGCCGTTACCGCAGCAACGGATATGTACACCCACAAAATAATCATCGCCTGACACAAAGCCTTCGCGAGCAAGCCCGCTCCCACAGTGTTCTTCAGTAACCACAACAATGGATGCAACCGCGACCAAATACGCAAACCTCCAGCTCAACCTTTCACAAAACCTTCATCAAATGGCCCATCCAGTGACATGTGCAAGTCATAGGGCTGACATGCCCGGTGCCTAAAGTCTGTTGAACTCAAATACAGCCACGGATGGCTGTTCAACCAGACAGAGAAGCCCATGAACGCAGCTATCCATGTCGATCATCTGAACAAGACCTTTGCGCGCAAAACCGCGCTGGTCGACCTCGAACTGACCATCGCGGCCGGTGAGATGGTCGCGCTGATCGGCGCGTCCGGCTCCGGCAAGTCCACCTTGCTGCGCCATCTCGCGGGCCTGGCCTGTTGCGATCGCCACAACGGGGGCAGCGTCAAGGTGCTGGGTCGCGAAGTGCAGGCATCCGGCCGTTTGAATGGCAAGGTGCGCCGCCTGCGCGCCGACATCGGCTACATCTTCCAGCAGTTCAACCTGGTCAACCGATTGAGCGTGCTCGACAACGTGCTGCTCGGTTGCCTGGGGCGCATGCCGCGCTGGCGTGGCAACTTGAGCCTGTTCAATGCCGAGGAAAAGCAGTTCGCCATGGAGTCCCTGGACCGTGTCGGCCTGGCTGACCTGGCGGCACAACGGGCCTCGACCCTGTCCGGCGGTCAGCAACAGCGCGTGGCGATTGCCCGTGCATTGACCCAGCGGGCCGAGGTGATTCTGGCGGATGAGCCGATTGCCTCCCTCGATCCGGAATCGGCGCGCAAGGTCATGGAGATCCTCGCCGACATCAACCGCCGTGACGGCAAGACCGTTGTGGTGACCCTGCATCAAGTCGACTACGCCACCCGTTATTGCCCGCGTGCCGTGGCGCTCAAGGCCGGCCGGATTCATTTCGATGGCCCCGGCTCTCAATTGAGCGGCCAGTTCCTCAACGATTTGTACGGTGCCGACACCGACACCAGCCTCATGTGTTCCGAGTCATCCCGTCACAGCGAAGCGGCGCCGCGACTGGTGTTGGCGCGCGTGTGATCAACCCCGGATTCCCCCACCGTTCACCCTCAGGAAACCTTTCCATGTTGAACCGTATCGGTCGCGTTTTTGCTGGTGCAGCGCTGCTCGCCAGCTGTGTATTGGGCAACGCCCAGGCGGAAGAAAAAGCCATCAACTTCGGCATCATGTCCACCGAGTCTTCGCAAAACCTCAAGAGCATCTGGCAGCCGTTCCTGGATGACATGCAGAAGCAGACCGGCCTGAAGATCAACGCCACGTTTGCCTCCGACTATGCCGGCCTGATCCAGGGCATGCGCTTCAACAAGGTCGATGTGGCCTGGCTGGGCAACAAGGCCGCGATCGAAGCGGTGGACCGCTCCAACGGCGAGATCTTCGCCCAGACCGCTGCCGCCAGTGGCGCCGCCGGTTACTGGAGTGTGCTGATCGTACGCAAGGACAGCCCGATCAACTCCGTCGATGACATGCTGAAAAATGCCAAGAGCCTGACCTTCGGCAACGGTGATCCGAACTCCACCTCGGGCTACCTGGTGCCGGGCTACTACGTGTTTGCCAAGAACCACGTCGACGCCGCCACCGCGTTCAAGCGCACCCTCAATTCCAGCCATGAAGTCAACGCGCTGAGCGTGGCCAAGGGGCAAGTGGATGTGGCGACCTTCAACACCGAAAGTTGGGATCGCCTGGAAGTCACCCAGCCGGACAAGGCGGCACAGCTCAAGGTGATCTGGAAGTCGCCGCTGATTCCGGCCGACCCGCTGGTGTGGAGCAAAGCGCTGAGTGACAGCGAGAAAACCAGGATCCGCGATTTCATCTTCAGCTACGGCGACACCGACGAAGAGAAGGCCGTGCTCAAGGGCATGCAACTGGGCAAGTTCCTGAAATCCAGCGACGACCAGTTACTGCCGATTCGCCAGCTGGAGCTGTTCAAGCAGCGCACCACGATCAGCGCTGACGACAAGTTGGAAGCGGCCGACAAGGCCAGGAAACTGGCCGACATCGATGCCGAGCTGGCGAAGCTGCAAGAGCGCCTGACCTTGCTGGAAAAGACCAACACCGAGAAGAGCGCGGCCAACGCCGGTTGAGCCAGTGTGGGAGCGAGCCTGCTCGCGAATGCGGCCTGACATTCACCCTCGATGGCGACTGACATACCGCTTTCGCGAGCAGGCTCGCTCCCACAGGTTTTATGTCTGCACTCGCATTTCGCGCTTCATTTGATTTTTTAGAGAACCCTCATGACCACTCTGCACGCTGAAGCTGTCGGCAAGCGCACCTGGCCGCAGTACCTCGGTTGGGGCCTGTTCCTGGTCCTGCTGGCCTGGGCCTGGCACGGCGCCGAAATGAATCCGATGGCGCTGTACCGCGACTCGGGAAACATGGCGACCTTCGCCGCGGATTTCTTCCCGCCGGACTTCCATGAATGGCGCATGTACCTCAAGGAAATGCTCGTCACCGTACAAATCGCCCTGTGGGGCACGGTGCTGGCGATTGTCTGCTCGGTGCCGCTGGGCATTCTCTGCTCGGAAAACATCACACCGTGGTGGATCCACCAACCATTGCGCCGGGTGATGGATGCGTTCCGCTCAATCAACGAAATGGTCTTCGCGATGTTGTTCGTGGTGGCCGTCGGGCTGGGTCCGTTTGCCGGGGTGCTGGCGCTGTGGATCAGCACCACTGGCGTACTCGCCAAGCTGTTCGCCGAAGCCGTCGAGGCGATTGATCCCGGCCCGGTCGAAGGCGTTCGCGCCACCGGTGCCAGTGCCTTGCAAGAAGTGATCTACGGGGTGATCCCGCAAGTCATGCCGCTGTGGGTGTCCTACGCGCTGTACCGCTTCGAGGCCAACGTGCGCTCGGCGACGGTGGTGGGAATGGTCGGCGCCGGTGGGATCGGGGTGATCCTGTGGGAGAACATCCGCGCCTTTCAGTTCACGCAGACCTGCGCGGTGCTGCTGGTGATCATCGTCATCGTCAGCCTGATCGACATCCTCTCGCAACGCCTGCGCAAGCAGTTCATCTGATATTTCGGAGGGGTGCCCGCGGGCGCTTTTTTTAAGCATGCAGTTGTCTAGACAAGATGAGCCGGTGTACCGCGAATTGGCCGACATCCTGCGTCGGGAGCTGGCGGACTATCGCGCCGGAGATTTCCTGCCGGGCGAGGTGATGTTGGCCGAACGCTTCGGGGTCAACCGTCATACCTTGCGCCGCGCCATCGATGAACTGGTGTTCGAAGGCAGCCTGTTGCGTCGCCAGGGCAAGGGCACCCAGGTGCTGGAGCGGCCGCTGATTTACTCGATGACCGCCGACAGTGCCTACAGCCAGTCGCTGTCAGCCCAGGGGCATGGCGTCGAGGCAGTGCTGCTCAAGCGTCGTTACTGCTTCGCCAGTCGTGAAGAAGCTCAATACCTGGGCATCGCCGAGATGGCGCCGATGATCGAGCTGCAGACCTTGCGCAAGCTCGACAACCAACCGGTCAGCCTGATCCGCCATCGCTACTGCGCCAGTTACGCGCCGCTGTTGGCCGATTACACCGGGGGCTCCCTGCGCAAATACCTGAGCGAACGGGACCTGCCGCTGACCCGCACCCAGAGCCTGATCGGCGCTCGCTTGCCCAACCGCGAAGAGGCCGCGCTGCTGCTGATGCCCCGGCATCTGCCGGCCCTGAGCGTATTCACCCTTTCCCGCGATCGCGACGGCCGTGCGGTGGAGCTGGCCCAGTCCACCAGCCGTTCGGATCGCTTCCAGTACCAGGTCGTCACCTGATGGAGAACGCAATGCACAACCCTGTTCCTCATACCGAACGGCAGCACTGGATCGGTGTGCTGGCCCGTGCCAGCCGCAGTGAATTGCAGCCCTTCGAAGCCGCTTTGCGCGATGTCGAGTACCAACTGATCCGCGCCCCGGAAATCGGCATGACTCTGGTCCGTGGCCGCATGGGCGGCAATGGCGCGCCGTTCAACGTTGGCGAAATGAGCGTGACCCGCTGCGTGGTGCGCCTGGCCGATGGCCGTACCGGCTACAGCTATCTGGCGGGTCGCGACAAGGTCCACGCCGAACTGGCCGCCCTGGCCGACGCACATTTGCAGGGCGTGCAAATGCGTCATTGGCTGGCGGAAATGATCTCGCCGCTGGCGACCGTTCAGGCCGAACGCCGGGCACAAAAAGAGGCGGAAACCGCCGCCACCAAAGTCGAATTCTTCACCCTCGTGCGAGGAGAAAACTGATGAGCGCACAGCTGTTGCAACCGGCGTTCGCCGACCCGGTGCTGGATGCTCAGCACGGATTTCGCGCTGCACTCAAGGCCTTGGCCGGCCCCGGTCTGATCCAGACGCTGCATGCCACACCGAGCCTCGAAGGCTTGGCGCCCGCGACCTACGCGCTGTGCCTGTCGTTGCTGGATGTCGACACACCGCTGTGGCTGGCGCCATCGTTCGATACGCCGTTGATCCGAGCCAACCTGGCGTTCCATTGTGGTTGCCCATTGACCGCCAAGCGCGAAGACGCGCGGTTCGCCTTGCTTGCCGCCGAGGATCTGCTCGACCTGAGCGGTTTCGACACCGGCAACGATCGTTACCCGGACCAGTCCTGCACCTTGCTCATTCAACTGCCAAGCCTCGACGGCGGGGCAGCGCTGAAGTGGCGCGGACCGGGGATCGAAAGCGAACACGACGTAGCGCTGCCGCTGGCCGATGGCTTCTGGCGCGAACGCGAACTGCGCAACGAATTCCCCCGTGGGCTTGACCTGTTTTTCACCGCGGGCCATGACCTGATCGGCCTGCCCCGCAGCACCCGCATCGCAGAGGAGCGCGCCTGATGTACGTAGCCGTCAAGGGTGGCGAACAGGCCATCGACAATGCCCACCGCCTGCTGGCGAAAAAGCGCCGTGGCGATACCTCGGTCACGGAGCTGAGTGTCGAGCAGATCCGTCAGCAATTGCCGCTGGCGGTGGCGCGGGTGATGAGCGAAGGCTCGCTGTACGACGAAGAACTCGCGGCGCTGGCGATCAAGCAAGCGGCGGGGGATCTGGTGGAAGCGATCTTCCTGCTGCGGGCCTACCGCACTACGTTGCCGCGCTTCAGCCCGAGCCTGCCGATCGATACCCAGAACATGCAACTGAGTCGGCGCTTGTCCGCTACGTTCAAGGACGTGCCAGGTGGGCAACTGCTGGGCCCAACCTTCGATTACACCCATCGTTTGCTGGACTTCGCATTGCTGGCCGAAGGCGAATACCCGGGCCCGCAAGTCACCCCGAATGCCAGCCTTGAGCCCTGTCCGCGAGTCCTCGGTTTGCTCGCCCAAGAGGGCCTGATCAAGACCGAATCGGACAACGGCGAAAGCGTGGCCGACATCACTCGCGACCCACTGGAGCTACCCGCCAGTCGTGCGCAACGCCTGCAAGCGTTAGCCCGTGGCGACGAAGGTTTCCTGCTGGCGCTGGGTTATTCCACCCAGCGCGGTTATGGCCGCAATCACCCGTTCGCCGGGGAAATTCGCATCGGTGAAGTCGAGGTGTGGATCGATCCCGAAGAGCTGGGCTTCCCGATCAACCTGGGCAGCATCGAAGTCACCGAGTGCGAGATGGTCAACCAGTTCGTCGGCTCGGCCACGGAGCTGGCGCAGTTCACCCGTGGCTACGGTCTGGCCTTCGGACACGCCGAGCGCAAGGCCATGGGCATGGCGCTGGTCGACCGTGCGTTGCGCGCCGACGAATACAACGAAGAGATCGTGTCCCCGGCACAGCAGGAAGAATTCGTGCTGATGCACTGCGACAACGTCGAGGCCGCAGGCTTCGTCTCGCACCTGAAGTTACCTCACTACGTCGACTTCCAGGCCGAACTGGAACTGATCCGCAAACTGCGCAAGCCTGCCGAGGGCAAAAACCATGAATGACCTGACTCAGGCACCCGTGCGCGATGCGGCGTACAACTTTGCCTACCTCGATGAACAGACCAAACGCATGATCCGCCGCGCCTTGCTCAAGGCCGTGGCGATCCCTGGTTACCAGGTGCCGTTCGGTGGTCGCGAGATGCCGCTGCCTTATGGCTGGGGCACTGGCGGCATGCAGTTGACCGCCGCGATTCTGGGGGACGACGACGTGCTCAAGGTCATCGACCAGGGCGCGGACGACACCACCAACGCCGTGTCGATTCGCCGATTTTTCGCCCGCACCGCTGGCGTCGCAACCACCGAAAGTACGCCGGACGCGACGGTGATCCAGACTCGTCACCGCATCCCGGAAACGCCACTGCATGCCGATCAGATCATGGTCTATCAGGTGCCGATTCCCGAGCCGCTGCGCTTTATCGAGCCGTCGGAAACAGAGACCCGGACCATGCATGCCCTCAACGATTACGGGGTCATGCACGTCAAGCTTTACGAAGACATTGCCACCTTCGGCCACATCGCCACGGCCTACGCCTATCCGGTGATGGTCGACGAGCGCTACGTGATGGACCCGTCGCCGATCCCCAAATTCGACAACCCGAAACTCGACATGAGCCCGGCGCTGATGCTGTTCGGCGCCGGCCGTGAGAAGCGTCTGTACGCGGTGCCGCCGTACACCAAGGTCACCAGCCTCGACTTCGAGGATCACCCCTTCGAAACGCAGAAGTGGGAAGAGTGCTGTGCGATCTGTGGCAGCCGTGAGTCGTTCCTCGACGAGCTGATTCTCGACGATGCCGGCACCCAGAGCTTCGTCTGTTCCGACACCTATTACTGCGCCCAGCGCGTCAGCCAGCAGGAGCAGGGCCAATGAATCAGGCGCTGAATAACCAAGTGTCCGTGTCTACCGAACCCTTGCTGCGTGTGCGCGATCTGTCGCTGTTGTATGGGCCGGAGAAAGGCTGTCAGGACGTCAGCTTTGATCTGTACCCCGGTGAAGTACTGGGCATTGTCGGAGAGTCCGGTTCGGGCAAGTCGACCTTGCTGTCCTTGCTCAGCGGTCGTCTACCACCGCAACGCGGAAACATCGGTTACCGCGACAAACAGGGCCAATGGCTGGACCTCTACAGCGCCAGCGAAGCCGAGCGCCGGACCTTGCTGCGCACCGAATGGGGCTTTGTCGAACAGAACCCTCGCGACGGTTTGCGCATGGGCGTGTCCGCCGGCGCCAACATCGGCGAGCGCCTGATGGCCCAGGGCGTGCGCAATTACCAGCAACTGCGTGGGGCCGGGCTCGACTGGCTGAGCCAGGTGGAAATCGATCCGCAGCGCATCGACGACTTGCCCCGGACCTTCTCCGGCGGCATGCAGCAGCGCCTGCAAATCGCCCGCAACCTGGTGTCCAGTCCACGGCTGGTGTTCATGGACGAGCCGACCGGTGGCCTCGATGTGTCGGTACAGGCGCGCTTGCTCGACTTGTTGCGCGGGTTGGTGCGTGAACTGGACCTGGCCGTGGTGATCGTCACCCACGACCTGGCAGTCGCTCGCTTGCTGGCCGACCGCTTGATGGTGATGCGTCGCTCGCGGGTGGTGGAAACCGGGCTGACCGATCAGATCCTCGACGATCCGCAGCACCCTTATTCACAACTGCTGGTGTCGTCGGTGTTGCAGCCGTGAAGCCCCGTTCAATAGTGGAAAACCCTGTGATGAATACCTTGATCGAGGTCCGTGACCTCTCGAAAACCTTCACTTTGCATCAGCAGAACGGCGTAGTCCTCAACGTGCTGCGCGCCGTGGATTTCAGTGTGGCGGGCGGCGAGTGCCTGGTCCTGCATGGCCAGTCCGGCGCGGGCAAGAGCACCTTGCTGCGCACCCTGTACGGCAACTATCTGCCGGCGGGCGGCAGCATCCGCTTGCAGCACGACGGCCAATGGCGGGAGTTGGTGGGCGCGGAGCCCCGGGACATCCTGCAAGTGCGCCAGCGCACCCTGGGTTATGTCAGTCAGTTCCTGCGGGTTATCCCACGTGTGGTGTGCCTGGATGTGGTGATGGAGCCGGCCTTGGCCCATGGCTGGTCGAAAGAGCAGGCGCAAGCACGCGCCGAATCCTTGCTCACTCGGCTGAATATCCCGCAACGTCTCTGGCAACTGGCGCCAGGCACCTTTTCCGGTGGCGAGCAGCAACGGGTCAACATCGCCCGGGGATTCATGGTCGCGTGGCCGGTGATGTTGCTCGATGAACCGACAGCATCACTCGACGACAACAATCGCCAGGTGGTGCTGGAACTGATGAATGAAGCAAAAGCCGACGGTGCCGCGTTGATCGGCATCTTCCACGACCGCATCGCCCGTGAGGCGGTTGCCGACCGCCATCTCGACATGACTCCCGCCGCCGTGAACCAAGAGGAATACGCCGATGCCCGTTGAACAGATCCTCAGCAATGCCCAACTGGTTACCGCTGACCGTGTGTTCTACGGCACCGTGGTGCTGCGCGACGGCTTGATCGCCGAAGTCGCCGAAGGCCCGAGCCGTTTGCCCCAGGCCCTGGACCTCAATGGCGATTACCTGCTGCCGGGTCTTGTGGAGTTGCACACGGACAACCTGGAACGCCACATGACGCCGCGTCCCGGCGTGGACTGGCCGTCGGTGCCGGCGGTGCTCAGCCATGATGCGCAGATCATCGCGGCGGGCATCACCACGGTATTCGATGCAGTGTCCATCGGCGACGTGAACCCCAAGGGCAATCGCATGCAGAAACTGCCGGCGATGCTCGATGCTATCTCTAAAGCCTCCGACGCCGGGCTGACCCGCGCCGAACACCGCCTGCACTTGCGCTGCGAACTGTGCCACCCGGACACCCTCAGCGTGTTCCGCGATCTGGTGGAAAACCCGCTGGTGCAACTGGTGTCGGTGATGGACCACTCGCCGGGTCAACGCCAGTTCGTACTGGAATCCAAGTACCGTGAGTACTACATGGGCAAGTACCACCTGACCACCACGCAGATGGATGACTTCATCACTTTGCAGATGGCCAACTCGCGCACCTACAGCGACCGCTACCGCGCGGCGATTGTCGAGCACTGTCTGGCCCTTGGCCTGTCGGTGGCCAGTCATGATGACGCGACCCTGGCCCACGTCGAGGAGTCGGCGCGCTACGGCATGACCATCGCCGAGTTCCCGACCACCGTCGAGGCCGCGCGCGGTTGCCGGGAGCACGGCATGAATGTGTTGATGGGCGCACCGAACATCGTGCGCGGCGGGTCGCACTCGGGTAACGTGGCCGCCGCAGATCTGGCCGCCGAAGGTTTGCTGGATATTCTGTCCAGCGATTACTACCCGGCGAGCCTGCTGCAATCGGCGTTTGCGCTGGCGGCGCAGAGTGAGCGGATCGGTCTGGCCGAAGCGGTGCGCCTGGTCAGCCTGAATCCGGCCCGGGCGGCTGGTTTGACTGATCGCGGTGAAATCGCTCCGGGGTTATGTGCCGACCTGGTGCAGGCCCGCAGTCAGGACGGTTTGCCGGTGGTCCAGCAAGTATGGCGACAAGCGAAGAGGGTGTTTTGATGTCAGGCAGGTTGATCTATCTCATCGGGCCTTCAGGTTCGGGCAAGGACAGCCTGCTGGATGCCGCGCGAACGCGGCTGGCCGAACGCGGCTGCCGTATGGTACGGCGAGTCATTACCCGCTCGGCAGAAGCCGTGGGCGAGGCGGCGCTGGGCGTCAGCGCGCAGCAGTTTGCCGACATGGAAGCTCAAGGGGCATTTGCCCTGAGCTGGCACGCCAATGGGTTGTCCTATGGCATCCCGCGGGAAATCGACGATTGGCTGGCCGCCGGCCAGGACGTACTGGTCAATGGCTCGCGGGGGCATTTGCAGAACACCCGCCTGCGCTATCCGAAGGCATTGGTGCTGTTGCTGACTGTAGATCAAGCGGTGTTGCGCCAACGACTGCTGGAGCGTGGGCGAGAATCATTGGTCGAGATCGATCAGCGCCTGGCACGCAACGCCCGATTCAACGAGCGGCTGCTGGCTGAAGATCCGGCCGTGCACCTGCTCGACAACTCCGGCCCGCTGGAGTCTACGGTCGAACGCTTGCTGGCCTGCATTGACGAGCAAGCCCCATGCGCCTGACGTTGCTGGGCACCGGTGATGCCCGGCAAGTGCCGGTCTACGGCTGCGAATGTGTGGCTTGCGATGCGGCTCGCCACGATGAACGCTTGCAGCGTCGACCATGCAGTGCGCTGATCGAGTGCGCAGATCAGCGTTGGTTGATCGACAGCGGTTTGCCTGACCTGTGCGAACGTTTCCCGCCGCGCAGTTTCAATGGCATTTTCCAGACCCACTACCACGCCGATCACGCCCAGGGCCTGTTGCATATGCGCTGGGGCCAGGGCCTGGTAATTCCGGTCCACGGTCCCGTGGACCCGGAAGGCCTGGCCGACCTCTACAAACACCCCGGTATTCTAGATTTCAGCCAGCCATTCGATAGCTTCGAAACCCGGCAGTTCGCTGCGCTCAGCGTCACCGCGCTGCCGCTGCAACACTCGAAACCGACCCTTGGTTATCTGCTGGAAGGAGAAGGGCGGCGAATCGCCTACCTGACCGACACCGTAGGCCTGCCGCCAGACACGTTGAGCTGGCTGCGGCGTGAGCCACTGGATGTGCTGGTGCTGGATTGCTCCATGCCACCGCAACCCCAGGCACCGCGCAATCACAACGACCTGAACCTGGCCTTGCAATGCATCGATGAGTTGCAACCGAAGTCGGCGGTACTGACCCATGTCGGGCATACCCTGGATGCGTGGTTGATGGAGCATCGGGGTGAATTGCCGGCGAATGTCAGGGTCGGGTTTGATGGGTGTGTGTTGTAGGCGTTACCCCGCCAGCAACCCCTGCACATACTCCACAAACGCCCGAGCCTTGGCGCTGGCCATCCGGCCGGTAGGGAAAACGGCCCACAAATCCAGGTTCGGCAGTGTCCAGTCCTTCATCGTCTCCCGGACCGAACCGTCGGCCAGTTCCGGCGCGAACATCCATTGCGAGGCCATGGTCAGCCCTTGATGGGCCAGCACGGCTTCACGCAAACCTTCGGCGGCGTTGACGCGGATCCGGCCGCTGATGATCACCGATTGTTCCTCGCCGGCCTTGTTGAACTGCCAATTGGCGCCGCCTCCGAGGGTGTAGAGGATTGCCTGATGCTTGCACAGGTCGGCGGGGCAGGTGGGCTCGCCGTGTTTTGCGAAGTACGCCGGCGTGCCCAGTATCATGCGCCGGCATTCGGCGATCTTGCGGGCGGTCAGCCCCGAGTCGCTCAACTCGCCCATGCGCAGGGCGATATCGACGCCTTCTTCCACCAGATTGACGTTGCGATCATCGAGCATCAGATCGATGTTCAGCGCCGGGTTTTGCTCCAGGAAGGGGCCCAGGTGCGGAACGATGTGCAGCCGGCCGAAGGTGACCGCCGCGCAGATGCGCAGGTTGCCACTCAGCCCGCTGGCGGAACCCCGTGCGGCGTTATCGGCCTCGTCGGCTTCTTCGATGGCACGCTTGGCCCGTTCGAAAAAGGCCAGCCCGGCCTCGGTGGGCGTCAGGCCCCGGGTCGAGCGCAGCAACAGTCGCACCGCCAACCGCGATTCGAGTTGCGCGATGGTTTTCGACACGGCCGGCTGGCCGATGCTCAGGCGCCGGGCCGCAGCGGAAAACGAGCCGGTTTCCACCACGTAGACGAAGGTTTCCATTGCGCCGAGGCGGTCCATTGAAGGTCCTTGTGAGAAGTCTTGAAGATGTCGCAGGCCCCTGTAGGAGCGAGCCTGCTCCGGGCGGCGTTCCGACGATAGCGGTTTAACATTCAACATTGATGCTGACTGTCATGCCGCCATCGCGAGCAGGCTCGCTCCCACAAGGGATATGTGGCGACAGTCAGAACGCGGCTTTACCCACAGAAGCACCAGCATCGACAAACAGCGTCTGCCCGTTGATGAACCCGCTCTGTTCCGACAGTAGAAACGTAATCGCCGAGGCGATTTCCTGAGGTTGTCCCAGGCGGCCCATCGGCACGCTGGCCAGATACCGCGCTTTTAGAGATTTATGCCGTCGCCAGCGAACCCTTCGGCGAAACACTCAAGAACCGCAACAATGCCAACAACGGAAACGCGCTGCCGACGATCACGATCCATAACCAGCCGCCGTGTTCGTACACCGCACTGGCCACCGAAGAGCCGAAGGCGCCGCCGATGAAGATGCTGGTCATGTACAGCGCATTCAGGCGGCTGCGGCTTTTGCCGTCGAGGGCGTAGACCGCGCGCTGGCCGAGGACCATGTTCATCTGCACGCAGAAGTCGAGCACCACGCCGGTCACTGCCAGGCCGATGACGCTGTAGGCCGGATGGATAAACGCCGGCATGAAACTCAGGCTGGCAAACAGCAGGGCCAGCAACGAGGCGATGCGGGTGTGACCGGCATCGGCCAGGCGACCGGCGATCGGGGCGGCAATCGCGCCGATGGCCCCGACCAGGGCGAAAATCGCGATCTCGCTTTGCGACAAACCGTGATTGCGCGCCAGTTCCAGTGGCACGGCGGTCCAGAACAGGCTGAAGGTGGCAAACATGCAACCCTGGTAAAACGCCCGCTGGCGCAGCACCGGTTGTTTGCGCAACAGCGTCCACAGCGAGCCCAGCAATTGGCCATAGGAAGCACTGTGATCAGGTTCACGCTTGGGAATAGTCACGGCCAGCACGATGCTGATGGCCGCCATCAACACCGCGGCAATCATGAACATCGCCCGCCAGCCGAAATGGTCGGCCACCACGCTGGACACCGGCCGGGCCAGCAGGATACCGAGCAGCAAACCGCCCATGATCCCGCCCACCACACGGCCACGGGTTTCTTCCGGCGCCAGGTGCGCGGCCAACGGAATCAGGATCTGCACCGACACCGAACTGAACCCCACCAACAGCGAAATCAGCAAAAACACGTTCGGCTGATCGGTGAACGCCGCGCCCAGCAGGCTGACAATTGCCACCAGCGTGGTGATGATCATCAGCCGACGGTTCTCCAGCAGATCCCCCAGCGGCACCAGGAAAAACAGCCCCAGCGCATAGCCGATCTGGGTCAGGGAAACGATCAGGCTGGCCATGGTGTTGGTCAGGCCGATGTCCGGGGCGATCAGGCCGATGATCGGCTGGGCGTAGTAGATGTTGGCGACAATCGCGCCGCAGCAGAAGGCGAACAGCAGCACCATGCCTCGGGTCATTGTCGCGGTGCCGTAGGACACCTGGGTCGCTGGGTTCATAACGGGTCTCGCTGTACGGAAAGGAATGCGCGCAGGCTAATGGGCTGACTGAAACGGCGGAAGTGGGATTGGAGTGATAGCAGTCATTCCATTGCGGAATGACTGACGAACGCGTGTGTCGTCCGTCGAAGAGCCTTGCGTCAGAACTATGCAGGTGAATGATACATTCACTTACATCTTGTTCGATAGCGTGCTTATGTTCTCTCTTCCTGTCTCACCGCCGGAGGGCCGTCCCATGAAGGTGAAGTTTCGTCAGCTGATTCGCTGGGTTTCCGTCGTCACCTTGATCAGCGTATTCAACGTTGGCCTGGCTCAGGCCGAAGATGCGCCGGGCATGCGCATCGGTGTGCGCGGCGAGATCACAGGCGTCGGTCCGGACATTCTGAAAGTCCATGCCAACAGCGGCGACAACGTGGTGATCAACCTGACCAAGGACACCAAGGTCCGCGCCGTGACCCTGGCCAACATCGAAGACATCAAGCCCGGCAGCTACATCGGCTCCGCGGCTGTTCCCCAGGAAGATGGCACCCTCAAGGCCCTGGAGGTCCACGTTTTTCCGCCGGAGCTGGCCGGCAGTGGCGACGGTCATCGGCCGTTTGACCTGGTCAAGGGCAGCAGCATGACCAACGGCAGCGTCGGCGACCTGGTGGTGAGCAATGGCCGGGTGCTGACCGTCAACTACAAGGGCGGTCAACAGAAAATCCTGGTGCCGGAGGATGTGCCGATCGTCAACCTGGTGCCGGCCGATCGTAGCCTGTTGAAGGTGGGCGTGAAGATCGTGAGCTTTGTGACGCAGGGCGCTGACGGTACGCTCACCGCTCAATCCATCTCGGCGGGCAAGGATGGCGTGACGCCGCCGATGTAGCGGGGAGTCGCTCCCACAATGGATTTGCAGTGAATTCTGATACGTACAAAAAAGGCGACCTGTGCCCGGTCGCCTTTTTCGTTAATGCCCAGCGATTACTGACCGCTGTAGATCTGGTCGAAAACCCCGCCATCATTGAAGTGGGTCTTCTGCACGGTGCGCCAGTCGCCGAAGGTCTTCTCGACGGACAGGAAGTCCACTTTCGGGAAGCGGTCGGTGTACTTGGCCAGCACGGCCGGGTCACGCGGACGCAGGTAGTTCGCCGCAGCAATCTCCTGGCCTTGCGGCGACCACAGGTACTTCAGGTATTCCTCGGCCGCTGCCCGGGTGCCTTTCTTGTCGACGGTCTTGTCGACCACTGACACCGGTGGCTCGGCTTCGGCGGAAACGCTTGGGTAGATGACTTCGAACTGATCGCGACCAAACTCGCGGGCAATCATTTCCGCTTCGTTCTCGAAGGTCACCAGCACGTCGCCGATCTGGTTGGTCATGAAGGTGGTGGTGGCGGCACGGCCACCGGTATCGAGCACCGGCGCTTGCTTGAACAGCTTGCCGACGAAGTCTTTGGCCTTGTTCTCGTCGCCGCCGTTTTTCAGCACGTAGCCCCAGGCCGAAAGGTAGGTGTAGCGACCGTTACCGGAGGTTTTCGGGTTCGGGACGATGACCTGAACGCCATCCTTGAGCAGGTCCGGCCAGTCTTTCAGGGCTTTCGGGTTGCCCTTGCGCACTATGAATACGGTGGCCGAGGTGAACGGCGCGCTGTTGTTCGGCAGGCGCGTGACCCAGTTGTCCGGGACCAGTTTGCCGTTGTCCGCCAGGGCGTTGATGTCGGTGGCCATGTTCATGGTGATGACATCGGCCGGCAAGCCGTCGATGACCGAACGCGCCTGTTTGCTGGAGCCGCCGAAGGACATCTGCAGGACGATATTTTCGTTGTGCTCGGCTTGCCAGTGTTTCTGGAACGCAGTGTTGTAGTCCTTGTAGAAATCTCGCATCACGTCGTAGGAAACGTTGAGCAGGGTCGGTGCAGCCTGGGCGATGTTGCCCAGGGCCAGGCCAGCGGCGAGAAGCGAGGCGCCAAAGAGTTTTTTCACTGCGCATTCCTTGTTCTATTAAAAGTGGGGCAATTTGCCAGCGACTATAACTGGGCTCGTATAGTCCTTTAAAGATTAAAAAGCTCTTTGCTTATTCCAGTTTTTTGAACAATGCGTTGCCACAACGGGAGCAGAACGACGCCTCCGGTTCATGGCTGTCCTTGGCACACACCGGGCAGTCGCGATGCAACTGGCCGCCACGCATGGCCGTGGCCAGTTCGGCGGTGAAGATCCCGGTGGGCACGGCGATGATCGAGTAACCGGTGATCATCACCATCGACGAGATGACCTGGCCCAGTGCGGTCTTGGGCACGATGTCGCCGTAACCGACGGTGGTGAGGGTCACGATCGCCCAGTAAATGCCCTTGGGAATGCTGGTGAAGCCATGTTGTGGGCCTTCGACCACATACATCAGGGTGCCGAACACGATGACCAGCGTGCAGACGCTGAGCAGGAACACGAGGATTTTCTGCTTGCTGCCGCGCAAGGCATCGAGCAGGTAATGGGCTTGCTTGAGGTACGGGCCGAGCTTGAGCACGCGGAAGATCCGCAACATCCGGATGACCCGGATGATCAGCAGGTACTGGGCATCGCTGTAGTACAACGCGAGGATGCCAGGCACGATGGCCAGCAGGTCCACCAGACCATAAAAACTGAAGGCATAGCGCAGGGGCTTGGGTGAGCAGTACAGGCGCAGGATGTACTCGCCGAGGAAGATGATCGTGAAGCCCCACTCGATGTACGCCAGCAGGCTGGCGTAGTTCTGGTGGACGTCATCGATGCTGTCCAGGATCACCACCACCAGGCTGGCGAGGATGATCAGCAGCAGGCTGGAGTCGAAGCGTCGACCGGCAACGGTGTCGGTCTGGAAAATAATCACGTACAGGCGGTTACGCCACGTGTCGCTGCTGTTCATGCACATCGCCTTGGCCGCAAATCAGCGCAGCCTAGGTTGATTCTCCCCGGGAGCGCAAGGCGCGCTTTCGACCGTGGCTTTGCCGAACATTTGCACGACGCTGCGAATCAGCCAGCCGGCAAGAATGAACGGCGCGGTCAGCGTAGGCAGACCGATGGCGGCAAACGCCGGTGTCAGCAACAGCGCCAGGCCGATGCCAACCAGCGGCAGCCACGGTTGGCGACGCTGCGAGCTGAAGGCGAGGGCGGCCAGCACGGCGTTATAGCCACCGAGGCCGAGCAGTGCGGTATAGAAGTCGTGGTTCAGCAGGCTCCAGCCCATGCCCGCGACAGACGCCAACAACGCCCAGCAGAATGCGCGGCGATCAGCGATCAGCAAACCGGCGGCAATCATCGCACCGGCCAGCGGATGGCCGAGGAACATCACCTGACCAATGCCTTTGAGGGGGGCGGCGAGCATGTTCAGGGTGCTGACTTCGATCAAGTGCGGCTCTGTCGACGGCGTGGCGAAGCACAGCAGCAACCAGCCCAGCCCGACGAAGGGCGCGGTGTAGGCCGGCAGGCATTGACTGAACCGGACGCGCTTGAGCCACTGCTGGGTGACCATCGCGCTCAGGCCACCGGCGGCCAGAATCAGTGGCGGCATCATCGCCGACCAGGGGAAATACAGGCTCAGTAACAGTCCGAGCAGGACACCGTTGTAGCTGAACAACCCGGCCTGACGATCAGCCTTGGCATAGTTGCGGCGTTGCGCGGTGAGCAGCCCGGCGACACCGCCGAGCAAGGCGCCGCCGAGCAAGGCGGGCGCAGTGAACAAAATGGCCAGGACGCACAGCAGGCCGCACAGCGGATTGCGCTGGAGAAAGATCTGGCTGAAGCCATTGAGCAATGCTTCGGCCCAGTCGGGGCAGTGGGTGTTGAAATGGTTGGCAGGCATGGCAGTTCTGAAAGTCAGTGGGACCGAGTTGCCCGCATCGCGAGCAGGCTCGCTCCCACACTGAATCTCTGTTCAGTCTTGATTCTGTGAACGACACAAAACCAATGTGGGAGCGAGCCTGCTCGCGATGAGGCCGGTACAGGCGTTAGATCAATGTCTCGATACGCAAAGAGTTAGTCGACCCCGGCTGGCCAAAGGGCACACCTGCTGTGATCAACAGTGTGTCGCCACGCTGCGCCATGCCCTGGGCCTGGGCAATTTCCAGTGCCGTCGAGCAGACTTCATCGACCTGACGCAGACGATCGTTGACCACTGAGTGCACACCCCACGCCACGCTCAGACGACGGGCAGTCTGCAGGTTCGGCGTCAGGTTGAGGATTGGCACCGTCGGCCGCTCCCGCGCCGCACGCAGGCTCGACGCGCCGGATTCGCTGTAGTTCACCAGCACCGCCACCGGCAGCACGTTGCTGATGCGGCGAATGGCGCAGCTGATCGCGTCGGAAACAGTCGCCTCGGCTTTCGGTCGGCTGACGTCGAGTTGAGTCTGATAGTCCGGACCGTTTTCCACCTGGCGGATGATCTTGCTCATCATCTGCACGGCTTCGAGCGGGTACTCGCCGGACGCGGTTTCCGCCGACAGCATCACCGCGTCCGCACCTTCGGCCACGGCATTGGCCACATCGGTGACCTCGGCGCGGGTTGGCGCCGGTGAGAAGCGCATCGACTCCAGCATCTGCGTCGCCACCACCACCGGTTTGCCGAGCTGGCGGCAGGTGCTGATGATGTTCTTCTGGATCTGCGGCACGCTTTCGGCCGGCACTTCCACGCCAAGGTCACCACGGGCGACCATGATCGCATCGCTCAATTCGGCGATCTCGCGCAGTTGTTCGACGGCCGAGGGCTTCTCGATCTTGGCCATCAGGAATGCCTTGTCGCCGATCAGCGAGCGGGCTTCGCGGATGTCGTCGGGACGTTGTACGAACGACAGCGCCACCCAGTCCACACCGAGCTCCAGACCGAAGGTCAAGTCGCGGCGATCCTTGGCGGTCAGCGGGCTCAGGTCTAGCACCGCTTGCGGCACGTTCACGCCTTTGCGGTCCGACAGTTCGCCGCCATTGAGCACGGTGGTGTCGATGGCGTCGGCGTACTTGGTCACTACCCGCAGACGCAACTTGCCGTCGTCCAGCAGCAGGTCCATGCCGGGTTCCAGCGCGGCGATGATTTCCGGGTGGGGCAGGTTGACCCGGCGCTCATCGCCCGGCGTGGCATCGAGGTCCAGGCGCAAGGCCTGGCCGCGCACCAGCTGCACCTTACCTTCGGCGAACTTGCCGACCCGCAGTTTCGGGCCTTGCAGGTCCATCAGGATGCCCAATGGATAATTGAGCTGGCGCTCGACTTCACGAATCCACTGAAAACGCTGGGCGTGGTCGGCGTGATCGCCATGGCTGAAGTTCAGGCGGAAGATGTTGACCCCGGCCAGCACCAGCTCACGGATGGCGTCGATGCCGTCAGTGGCCGGGCCGAGCGTGGCGAGGATTTTGACCTTTTTATCAGGCGTCATGTTTAGTGCTCTCAAGGATCAGAATGGCGCGGAAGTCGTTGACGTTGGTACGGGTCGGCTCGGTGACGATCAGGGCGTCCAGCGCCTCGAAGTAGCCGTAACCGTTGTTGTTGTCCAACTCGTCGCTGGCGCTCAGGCCCTTTGCCGCGGCGCGGGCGTAGCTGTCCGGGGTCATGATCGCGCCGGCGTTGTCTTCGGAACCGTCGATGCCGTCGGTGTCACCGGCCAGCGCGTAGACGCCGGGCAGGCCCTTGAGGCTGTCGGTCAGGCTCAGCAGGAACTCGGCATTGCGTCCGCCACGGCCATTGCCGCGTACGGTGACGGTGGTTTCACCGCCAGAGAGAATCACGCAGGGCGCCGCCAGCGGCTGGCCATGCAGGACGATCTGTCGTGCGATGCCGGCGTGGACTTTCGCCACCTCGCGGGATTCGCCTTCGAGGTCGCCGAGGATCAGCGGGCTGAACCCGGCCTGACGGCATTTCACCGCGGCCGCTTCAAGGGATTGCTGCGGGCGGGCGATCAACTGGAAATGACTGCGGGCCAGGCTCGGGTCGCCGGGTTTGACGGTTTCCGACTCGGGGCTTTGCAGCCAGGTGCGCACCGAAGCCGGAACCTCGATGGCGTAGCGCTTGAGGATCGCCAGCGCTTCGGCCGACGTGCTCGGGTCGGCCACGGTAGGGCCGGAGGCGATGACCGTGGCGAGGTCGCCCGGCACATCGGAAATTGCATAGGTGTAGACCGTGGCAGGCCAGCAGGCTTTGCCCAGGCGGCCGCCCTTGATCGCCGAGAGGTGCTTGCGCACGCAGTTCATCTCGCCGATGGTGGCGCCGGACTTGAGCAGGGCTTTGTTGATCGACTGCTTGTCGGCCAGGGTGATGCCTTCGGCCGGCAGTGCCAGCAGGGCAGAACCACCACCGGAGAGCAGGAAGATCACGCGGTCGTTTTCGCTCAGGTCGCTGACCAGTTCCAGCACACGCTTGGCCACGGCCAGGCCAGCGGCATCAGGCACCGGATGCGCGGCTTCGACCACTTCGATTTTTTCGCAAGGTGCGCCGTGACCGTAACGGGTCACCACCAGGCCGCAGATTTCACCCTGCCAGCAGCGCTCGACCACCTGGGCCATGGCGGCTGCGGCTTTGCCGGCGCCAATGACGATCACGCGGCCGCTACGGTCGGCAGGCAAATGGGCTTCGAGGACTTGTTGCGGATGCGCCGCGTCGATGGCTGTGGCAAACAGCTCGCGCAGCAATTGTTGCGGATCGACCGACATGGCGGGCTCCCGGAATTCTTGTTATTCGAAAGGGCAACTCTGATCTCTGTAGGAGTGAGCCTGCTCGCGATCCAGGCACCGCGGTGTATCAGGTACACCGCGGTGATTTCATCGCGAGCGGGCTCACTCCTACAGGTTTGAAGCGGTGTGGGGCAGGGGCTTACTTCTTGTCGCGAATCGAGAAGTTCGCCATGTGTTCCAGACCCTTGATCAGCGCCGAGTGGTCCCAGTTGCTGCCACCGATGGCCGCGCAGGTGCTGAACACTTGCTGGGTGTTGGCGGTGTTCGGCAGGTTGATGTTCAGCTCCTTGGCGCCTTGCAGGGCCAGGTTCAGGTCCTTCTGGTGCAGGCTGATGCGGAAGCCTGGATCGAAGGTGCCCTTGATCATGCGCTCGCCGTGCACTTCGAGGATCTTCGAGGACGCGAAACCGCCCATCAGTGCTTCACGCACCTTGGCTGGATCGGCACCGTTTTTCGAAGCGAACAGCAGGGCTTCAGCCACGGCCTGGATGTTCAGGGCCACGATGATCTGGTTGGCCACCTTGGCGGTTTGACCGTCGCCGTTGCCACCGACCAGGGTGATGTTCTTGCCCATGGCCTGGAACAGCGGCAGGGCACGTTCGAAGGCGTCGGCATCGCCGCCGACCATGATGCTCAGGGTCGCAGCCTTGGCGCCGACTTCACCACCGGACACCGGGGCGTCGAGGTATTGCGCGCCTTTTTCGTTGATCTTGGCCGCGAAAGCCTTGGTGGCGGTCGGCGAGATCGAGCTCATGTCGATGACGACTTTGCCTTTGCCCACGCCGGCAGCGATGCCGTCGGCACGGAACAGCACGTCGTCGACCTGCGGGGTATCGGGCACCATGACGATGATGAACTCGGCTTCCTGGGCAACTTCTTTCGGGTTCGCCAGGGCAACGGCGCCAGCGGCGACCAGGTCGGCAGGCGCAGGGTCGTGGTGCGCCGACAGGAACAGGCTGTGACCGGCTTTCTGCAGGTTCGCCGCCATTGGGTGGCCCATGATGCCGGTGCCGATAAATCCGATTTTAGCCATGAGAAAATCCTCTTGTTTTGTGCTTTCTGTAGGAGCGAGCCTGCTCGCGAAAAAACTCAACGAAAACGCGTGCTGCCTGAGTAAACGCGGCGCCTGATCGTTCTTCGCGAGCAGGCTCGCTCCTACAGGGATATGTGTTAGATCGCGTTATGGGTCTTCAACCAGCCCAGGCCCGCTTCAGTGGTGGTCAGCGGCTTGTATTCGCAACCGACCCAGCCCTGATAACCGATGCGATCCAGGTGTTCGAACAGGAAGCGGTAGTTGATTTCACCGGTACCAGGTTCGTTGCGCCCCGGGTTGTCCGCGAGCTGCACGTGGTTGATCTCGCCCAGGTGCGATTGCAGGGTGCGGGCCAGATCGCCTTCCATGATTTGCATGTGGTAGATGTCGTATTGCAGGAACAGGTTGGCGCTGCCGACCTGCTCGCGAATCGACAGGGCTTGCGCCGTGTTGTTCAGGTAGAAGCCTGGGATGTCACGGGTGTTGATCGCTTCCATCACCAGCTTGATGCCCGCCGCTTGCAGCTTGTCGGCCGCGTACTTGAGGTTGGCGACGAAGGTTTTCTCCACGGTGGCATCGTCAAAGCCCTGCGGACGAATACCGGCCAGGCAGTTGACCTGGGTGTTGCCCAGCACTTGCGCGTAAGCGATGGCCAGGTCGACACCGGCACGGAACTCTTCGACCCGATCCGGCAGGCACGCGATACCACGCTCGCCCTTGGCCCAGTCACCGGCCGGCAGGTTGAACAGCACCTGGGTCAGGCCGTGCGCGTCGAGCTGGGTCTTGATTTCGGCGGAGCTGAAGTCGTACGGGAACAGGTATTCGACACCAGTGAAGCCGGCCTTGGCGGCCGCTTCGAAACGGGCGAGAAAGTCCTGTTCGGTGAACAGCATGGACAGGTTGGCTGCGAAACGCGGCATGGTGGTCTCCCGTAAATGTGTGAAGGCCCCTTGTAGGAGCGAGCTTGCTCGCGAAAGCGGTGAGTCAGTCAACATCTCTGTTGGATGTGAAGCAGTCTTCGCGAGCAAGCCCGCTCCCACAGGGGGAGCGGTCAGCAGTTAATCCAGCAACGAAATCGCAGTCGGTGCGTCGTCGCCGACCAGCGCCAGGTCTTCGAATTCGTTGACGGCGTTGATCTCGGTACCCATGGAAATGTTGGTCACGCGCTCCAGGATGATCTCGACGATCACCGGAACCTTGAACTCTTCGATCAGCTCCTGGGCCTTGCGCAGGGCAGGCTGGATCTGGGACGGTTCGAACACACGCAGTGCCTTGCAGCCGAGGCCTTCGGCAACTGCGACGTGGTCGACACCGTAGCCGTTGAGTTCCGGCGCGTTCAGGTTGTCGAAGGACAGCTGCACGCAGTAGTCCATGTCGAAACCGCGCTGCGCCTGACGGATCAGACCCAGGTACGAGTTGTTCACGACAACGTGGATGTACGGCAGCTTGAACTGCGCGCCCACCGCCAATTCTTCGATCATGAACTGGAAGTCATAGTCCCCCGACAGGGCCACGACTTTACGGTTCGGATCGGCCTTGACCACGCCCAGCGCTGCCGGAATGGTCCAGCCCAACGGGCCAGCCTGGCCGCAGTTGATCCAGTGGCGCGGCTTGTAGACGTGCAGGAACTGTGCGCCGGCAATCTGCGACAGACCGATGGTGCTGACGTAGCAGGTGTCTTTGCCGAACACCTGGTTCATTTCTTCGTAAACGCGTTGCGGCTTGACCGGCACGTTGTCGAAGTGAGTCTTGCGCTGCAGGCTGGCTTTACGCTGCTGGCAGTCTTGCAGCCAGGCACTGCGGTTCTTCAGCTTGCCGGCGGCTTGCCATTCGCGAGCGACTTCGATGAACACGGTCAGCGCGGCAGCGGCGTCGGAAACGATGCCCAGGTCCGGGGTGAACACGCGGCCGATCTGGGTCGGTTCGATATCAACGTGAATGAACTTGCGGCCTTCGGTGTAGACGTCAACGGAACCGGTGTGACGGTTAGCCCAACGGTTACCCACGCCCAGAACCACGTCGGACTTGAGCATGGTTGCGTTGCCGTAGCGGTGCGAAGTTTGCAAGCCAACCATACCCACCATCAGCGGGTGATCGTCCGGGATGGTGCCCCAGCCCATCAGGGTCGGGATGACCGGGATGCCGGTCAGCTCAGCGAACTCGACCAGCAGATCGCTGGCATCGGCGTTGATGATGCCACCACCGGCGACCAGCAATGGACGCTCGGCCTGATCCAGCATGGCCAAGGCTTTTTCAACCTGGACGCGGGTAGCGCTCGGCTTGGCCAATGGCAGTGGCTGGTAGGCGTCGATGTCGAATTCGATTTCGGCCATCTGCACGTCGAACGGCAGGTCGATCAGCACCGGGCCTGGACGGCCTGAGCGCATTTCATAGAAGGCCTTCTGGAACGCATAAGGCACCTGGCCCGGTTCCATGACGGTGGTCGACCACTTGGTGACTGGCTTGACGATGGTGGTGATATCGACAGCCTGGAAGTCTTCCTTGTGCATACGGGCGCGGGGTGCCTGGCCGGTAATGCAGAGGATTGGAATCGAGTCGGCCGAGGCGCTGTAGAGCCCGGTGACCATGTCGGTGCCGGCAGGGCCGGAAGTCCCGATGCACACGCCGATGTTGCCGGCCTTGGTGCGGGTGTAGCCCTCGGCCATGTGCGAGGCGCCTTCAACGTGGCGAGCGAGTACGTGATCGATGCCGCCGACCTTTTGCAAGGCGGAGTACAGCGGGTTGATGGCGGCACCCGGGATGCCAAAAGCGGTATCGACCCCTTCACGGCGCATCACCAGAACGGCGGCTTCGATTGCTCTCATTTTGCTCATGGTTTTGTGCCTCTTTACGTTTTGTAATTGTATACAAGTGGCTTTGCGCAGAGTGTATTCACGGCGGACGGCGCAGGTCAATCCATTTTCTCAAGCGCTTGTTTCATTCGTCGGAAGCCCGTTCTACTGTGGCTTTTCGTCGCATGTGGCGCCTTTCGAGAATTATTGTATACAAAAAAATAATTCATTGTGTTCTATTTGTTGCATCGGGCTGCGACGCAAGCGCGCAGCACAACGGCGCAGCCCACCGACTTTCCGAAAAACAAAATGAGGACGGCACCATGAGCGCTTTAACCTTGAAAGTCGCAGTCAACCTGGTCAATGAGGCCATCACCGCAGGGCGTGCAATCTCTGCGGCACCCTTGACCATTGCGGTACTGGATGCCGGCGGGCATCTGATCGCCCTGCAACGCGAAGACGGCGCCAGCCTGCTGCGCCCACACGTCGCCATCGGCAAAGCCTGGGGCGCCATCGCGCTGGGCAAGGGTTCACGCCTGCTGGCGCTCGACGCCCAGCAACGCCCGGCGTTTATCGCCGCGTTGAACAGCCTGGGGCAGGGCAGCGTCGTGCCGGCACCGGGTGGTGTGCTGGTTCGCGATCAGGACGGGAACGTGCTGGGGGCGGTGGGGATCAGCGGCGATTTGTCGGATGTCGACGAGCAGTGCGCGATCAATGCGATCGAGGCGTTGGGGTTGGTGGCGGATGCGGGGGTGGCGGCTTGATTTTCGCTGACTGAACTACCGCTTTCGCGAGCAAGCCCGCTCCTACCATGATCGAAGGTGCTCACATATTTTATGTACACCATCAGACCCTGTGGGAGCGGGCTTGCCCGCGATGGCTATCGACAGGACACATCCAGCTAAAAGTCTGCACGACCATCCAGTATTTCCGGGGCTAGCCTTCTCATGACTTCATCATGAGAGTGGCAAAGGAATGTCCGATTCACCTGCTTCACATCGCCTGCGTACGGGGCGCTATGCCGAACCCAATCGAATCTATTTACTGACGACCAATACGCTTGGCCGTGAGCCGGTTTTTGCCGATTACGCTTTGGGCAGATTGGTGGTGCATCAGTTTCGGCAGGCACAAAGCCTGGGATTGGCAAATTCATTGGCTTGGGTTGTCATGCCTGACCATTTCCACTGGTTGGTGGAATTGGAGAAATGCTCACTCAGTAGTTTGATGCGGCAAACCAAGTCACTGACAACGCGGGAGGTGAACCTTTCCAGTGCCAGGCACGGGCCACTCTGGCAACAGGGATATCACGACCGAGCACTGAGGCGAGATGAGGATTTGGTGAAGATGGCGCGATATGTTGTGGCCAACCCGTTGCGGGCTGGGCTTGTAGAGCGTCTTGGCAACTATCCGTTGTGGGATGCGATTTGGGTCTGATCCACTCCCGAGTTGCCGCCATCGCGGGCAAGCCCGCTCCCACAGGGATATGTGTCGTTCACAGAATTTGAATTCAACACTGAAAATTGTTGGAGCGAGCCTGCTCGCGAATGGCCTTGATACGGTCTACCGCTCAGGCTCACACCCCTTCAACACCAACCGGATAATCGTCTGCGCCGCCGCTTCATAATCTTCTTCATCCAGCCTGGCTTTGCCGGTGATGGCGGTGATTTGCCAGTCGAAGTCGGCGTAGGTCTGGGTCGCGGCCCAGATGCTGAACATCAGGTGGTTGGGGTCGATGGGGGCGATTTGCCCGCGGTCGATCCAGGTCTGGATGCACTCGATGTTGTGTTTGGCCTGGCCATTGAGCTGTTCGACCAGATCGCTGCTCAGGTGGGGGGCGCCATGCATGATTTCGCTGGCGAACACCTTGGAGGCGAAAGGCAGGTCGCGGGAGATGCGGATCTTCGAGCGAATGTAGCCACTGAGCACTTCACCGGGCTCGCCGTCCGGATTGAACGGAGTCGAAGCCTGCAGGATGGGCTCGATGATGCTTTCCAGAACCTCGCGGTAGAGGTTCTCCTTGGATTTGAAGTAGTAGTAGACGTTGGGCTTGGGCAATCCCGCCTTGGCTGCGATGTCGCTGGTTTTGGTCGCAGCGAAGCCTTTATCGGCGAATTCCTCACTGGCGGCACGCAGGATCAGTTGTTTGTTGCGCTCGCGGATAGTGCTCATAAACCGGGTGATTCCTTGCCTGTTCTGGCGGTTGCGCATGGTATCACCGGCCTCGCGCGGCGCTCAAGAATGCACCGCAGCCCGTGATGTCGCGCTATGCTGCTGCGCATTCATTGCAGAAGGAAACCCGATTCATGGCAGGAAGCAGTTTGCTGGTGCTGATCGACGACATCGCGACCGTGCTGGACGACGTGTCTTTGATGACCCAAATGGCCGCCAAGAAAACGGCCGGCGTACTCGGCGACGACCTGGCACTCAATGCCCAGCAAGTCAGCGGCGTGCGTGCCGAACGGGAAATCCCGGTGGTCTGGGCGGTCGCCAAGGGTTCGTTCATCAATAAACTGATCCTGGTGCCGTCGGCGCTGGCGATCAGTGCATTCATTCCGTGGCTGGTCACGCCGTTGTTGATGGTCGGTGGCGCCTATCTGTGCTTCGAAGGGTTTGAGAAGCTCGCCCACAAGTTTTTGCACAGCAAGGCTGAAGATGTCGCCGAGCATGCGCAGTTGGTCGAGGCTGTGGCCGATCCTGCCATCGACCTGGTGGCGTTCGAGAAGGACAAGATCAAAGGCGCGATCCGCACCGACTTCATTCTTTCGGCGGAAATCATCGCGATCACCCTCGGCACGGTGGCCGGCGCTCCATTGACTCAGCAAATCATCGTGCTTTCGGGCATTGCCATTGTCATGACCGTCGGCGTGTACGGATTGGTGGCGGGTATCGTCAAGCTCGACGACCTGGGCCTGTGGCTGACCCAGAAACCCGGGCAGATGGCGAAAAGCATTGGCGGCGGGATTCTGCGTGCGGCACCGTACATGATGAAAAGCCTGTCGGTGATTGGTACGGCGGCGATGTTTCTGGTGGGCGGCGGGATTCTCACACACGGTGTGCCGGTGGTGCATCACTGGATCGAAAGTATCGGTGCAGCGGCGGGAAGTGGCGGGTTTATCGTGCCGGTGTTGCTCAATGGCGTGGCGGGGATTATCGCAGGGGCGGTGGTGTTGGTTGGCGTGATGGCCGTCAGCAAGATCTGGAAAGCCCTGAAAGGCTGAAGACAACACATAACAATTGTGGGAGCGGGCTTGCTCGCGAAGTGGTTGTGTCAGTCACCAAAAAGGTTGTCTGACACACCGCTTTCGCGAGCAAGCCCGCTCCCACATTGATTTACAGCAGCCGGGTTTACTCGGCGACCTGCAACTTGCGCGCTTCGGTGTACACGTAACGCACTTTGTCGTACTCGAACGGCGAGTTCATCTGGCCATAGCGGAAGCTGGTCTGGTAGCGCTTGTCGATGCCGCGCAGGATCAACACTTCCGGATGGTTGGAGCTGACTTCGGCCACGTTCAGGAAGTTGATCGCACTCTCGGCCGAGTAATCCACCAGCAGGCCACCGGTATCACGCAGGTTCGACGGACCGAGGATCGGCAGGACTAAATAAGCGCCGCCCGGCACGCCGTAGAAGCCCAGGGTCTGGCCGAAGTCTTCGCTCTGGCGCGGCAGGCCCATGGCGGTGGCCGGGTCCCACAGGCCGGCGATGCCGATGGTGGTGTTGAGCAGCAGGCGCCCGGTGGTTTCCAGCGAGCGCTGGCCCTTGAGTTGCAACAGGCTGTTCATCAGGTTCGGCACGTCGCCGAGGTTGTTGAAGAAGTTGCTGACGCCGGTGCGCAGGAAGCTCGGGGTGACGTAGCGGTAACCATTGACCACCGGCAGGAACACCCATTGATCGAAGCGGTAGTTGAAGTGATAGACGCGCCGGTTCCACTCTTCCAGCGGATCGTAGACGGTCAGCGCGCTGAGGGTTGAACGCTCGAACTCACGCTGGTCCAGACCCGGGTTGAATTTGAGTTTGCTCAGCGGTTCCTTGAAACCATCACTGTCGACGACCACGGGGGCGTTGGCTTTGCTGTTGTCGGCATTGGCGACGCCTGCACAGAGTAACGCTGCGAAAAGCAGGAGGTATTTAGCCACGGAAGAACTCCAGCATGGCGTCGCTGTTGACGCGGTAGTTAATGTTGCCGCAGTGGCCGCCGTACGGGTAAACGGTCAGGCGATCACCGAAGGTCCTGCGCAGGAAGCCCAGGTCGCCAGGGCCGAGGATCACGTCATCGGCGTTGTGCATGACCGCGATTTTCGGGCTTTCGTGCAGGTAGTCCTTCAGCGCATACAGGCTCACCTGGTCAATCAGTTGCAACAGGCTGCCGCCGTCGGTGCGGGCGCGCCACATCGGGATCACTTGTTCGGTGATGTAGCAGTCGAAGTCGCATTGCAGAGCACGCTTGAGGAATGGCGTGAGGCTGGTGCCCTCGGTGATCGGGAACTTGGGTGGGGTGATCAGGCCGCGACGGTTGACCAGGTCCGAAGTGAAGGCAATGTCGGCCGCCGAAAAGCGGAACGAGGTGCCGATCAGCATGGCCATCTGCTCGTTGGTCAGGTGCTGCTTGGACTGCTGGAAGTCGTAGAGCAGGGCATCATTGAGGTCGATGTAGCCCTTCTGCTGGAAGTAGCGGGTCAGCTTGTCCAGTACCAGTTCATAGAACGTGGTGCTGGTGTTGATGCCCCTGACCTCGGTCTGGACCAGCTTGTCGAGGTTGGTGATCGAGGTGTAGAGGTTGACCGGCGGGTTGAGCAGCAGGACTTTCTTGAAGTTGAAGCTGCGGCGGGTTTCGTCCAGGTGCGAGACGAAAGCGGCATCCAGTGCCCCCAGGCTGTACCCGGTCAGGTAGTAATCGGTAACCGGCATTTTCGGGTTCTGTGCCCGTACGGCCTGCATCACCCGGTACAGATCTTCGGCGTCTTCCTTGGAAACACCCGGCGTGGCGAAGCGTGATGCGGCGCTCATGAAGTCATAGCTGGTGGGCGATGACAACTGCACCACGTGGTAGCCGGCTTTGTAATAGAGCTTCTTCAGGTATTCGTTCAGGGTGCTGTCATAGCGCGCGCCGGTTCCGGCGATCAGGAACATCAGCGGTGCGGCGTGATCTTGCGTGGCAATGCGGTAGTCGAGTTTCTTGACCGCCCAGAAATTGTCCGGTAATTCGAACGCCCGTTCCGGACGCAAGGTGACGCTGCGCACCTCCTGATCGATATCGTCGTCCAGGGGTAACTCCGGACGCAGGTCCGGCGGCGTGGTCGCGATGGTCGCCTCGAACGGGTTGGTCAGGGGGTAGCCGTAACTGGCGGCGTCAATGTCGACCGCCAGTGCGGACGCACTCAATATAAGGCCGCCAAACAGGGCAGCGAAGTGCAAGGAACGGAGCATGACTAAATCCCTTAGAAGAAGGTGCCGAATGAATTTCGCAGGCTATGACCACCGGATGTGCGCCAAAGTGCCAACCCTCGGCACCAAGCAGGCTTAATTTCGAAGTAATAGTAGCTGGACGATACACTTTGCAGTGATTGAATGACCAGTTAACAGTTGTTATCACTTGCGAAACCCTTGAGGGCGATTAAGCTGGCCGCCGTTTTTCGCCAATTGGAGTGTTTCATGTCTCGCCGCCTGCCCGTGATCCTGCTGCTTGTTTTGCTGCCTGTCTGGCTGGCCGCCAGTTATGGCGCGCGTTATGGCTTCATGGAGGATGCGCAGTGGGTCGGCATTTGCGTGGATGAGGCGAATCGTTGGGAATGCCAGGTGCGATCGAACCTGGGGCTGATGATCCACTTCGCAGTCCTGGGATGGGCTGCGTTGGCGGCTGCGATCGTCGGCTTCGTTGTGCCGGGGCGGGCAGGCTGGTGGCTGGCGGTGCTGGCGCTGGTGTTCGGGTTTCCGGCGTTGGCGTTGTACAACACGACGCTTGCGGTGTTTGCGGTGGTGATTGCCGGGTTGCGGTTGGTCAGGGCGGCCCACGTCGCCTGACAGGTCGCCATCGTCGGAACGCCGCCCGGAGCAAGCTCGCTCCCACAATTGATCTTGGTCGCACACAAATTTTGTGCTCACTGAAGATCTACTGTGGGAGCGAGCTTGCTCCGGGCGGCGTTCCGACGATGAGGCCAGTCAGGTCAATGCAAAATCAAGCTGTGCGAACCCGCAGGCAACGCCACAACGCAGCCACCATCAACACACTCACCAGCGCCCAGCCCCAGGCCTGCTGATTCTGCAAACCTTCACGAAACAACTGCGGCGCAATGCCGGCACCGATGATGAAGGTCAGCAACGCAATCTCGCGGCGCGGCACGTTCACCGGGCGGCACAGATAAACCAGCGCAGGCACGATGAACGCGACACTCGGGAAGCTGCGATAACGTGGATCGAGCACCAGTTCCAGCATCATCACGGCTGCCGCGAACCCTGTCATTGCAACCAGCCAGCCAGCACGGCGTTCCAGCAGGTTGAACGCCCGTCCACGCCAACCGCCACGAGGGCTCAATGCCAGCGCAGCATGGATCAGCACCAGCAGATTCAGAGCGGTCAGCAATCCGACCCATAGCCATTCACTGGTAAAGCGCGTGGTCACCCGTGCCAGGTCGCCCCAGGCGCCAATCGAACACGCCGCCAAGGCACCGAGCAGGGGTAGCACCAGTGCCGAACGCGTGGTGCGGACCCGGCCACCGAGCAGCAACGTGCCGATGAAGATCAATCCGCCCACCGCCAGCCACTGCGACCAGTACGGTACGTTTGTCACTGGCCCGGCCAGCACACCCTTGTCCTGGCGATCGGCGTCGAACAGCCCCCAGTAACCACCGACCGCACCTTCACTGGCGCGTTTCCAGGGCTGGTCGAAGGCTTCGATCAGGTTGTAGTGCCAACCCTGTTGCTCGGCCATGGCGACAAAGCCGCGAATGAATTTGGCTTCGTTGACCCGGCTCGGCAGGGCCGTTTCGCGCTGGCGACCTTCGCTTGGCCAGCCGGTTTCGCCGATCAGCACATCCTTGGGCGCGAACTTGTTGCCGAACACCTGGCGTACTTCGGCCACATGTTGCAGGGCAGCGTCGATGTTCGATGGATCATCTTCCCAGTACGGCAGCAAGTGAATGGTCAGGAAGTCCACGGCGGGGGCGATTTGCGGATGCTTGAGCCAGAACTCCCAGACGTCGGCGTAGGTGACAGGCTGTTTGACCTGACTCTTGACCTTGTTGATCAGCTTCACCAACTGCGCACCAGTGACTTCCTTGCGCAGCAGGGTTTCGTTGCCGACGATCACCGCGCTCACCACATCCGGGTTGGCGTTGGCCGAGGCGATCAGCAGGTCGACTTCTTTCTCGGTGTCCACCGGGTTGCTGTTGACCCAGGCGCCGATCATCAGCTTCAAGCCATGCTTGCGCGCAAGGTCCGGCAGGGCTTCGAGGCCGGTCATGGAATAGGTGCGAATGCACTCGAAACTTTTGGACAGCAGCGCGAGGTCGGCATCCATACGCTCGGGGCGCAAGTTGAATGGCACGTCAAACGGCGATTGATCCTTGTCGAACGGGGTGTAGGAGGCGCATTGCAGCTTGTGCGTCGCGCTGGCCACATCCGGCAGGATCACCGGTTTGCCGAGGCCGTACCAGAAGCCGCCAAGGGCAAACAGCCCGAGCAGGCAAGCGAATAGATAAGCAGCAAAAGGGAAGCGGGAGGTCGCGGACATGGTCAGGCCGTGTGGGAACAAAGCGGCGCATGTTACCTGCATTTACCGCGTGCTTGGTGGCTTGCATGATTTTGACATGCAAAGTTCGGGCGGAGTGGCGGGGGTGTTTGTTGCGCCGAAGATTAATGGCTTTCTGATGTCGTTTCTCGATGCCTTGAGGTCGCTGGCAGAGCAGGTCGCCATGAGCGTCAGGTTGATTATCGCAAGTGTCAGTACTCCGCTGATGTTCGAACGAGTTTGCGGTGGGCGTGATGGGGGCGCTGTGCACCATAACAATACGTTTAAGCGACTCGGCATCCGTCGAGCGCAGCACTTTCGGGGAAGTAACGATGAAGATGCGACGACTCTTGGGCGCAGGTGCGGCTTTGGTGCTGGCGATCAGTTCGACCGTGGCGAGCGCCGCCGGCAAGGACGTGACGCTTGGTTATGTCGATGGCTGGTCGGACAGTGTCGCCACGACCAACGTGGCGGCTGAAGTGATCAGGCAGAAACTCGGTTATGACGTGAAGCTGCAAGCCGTCGCTACCGGGATCATGTGGCAGGGCGTGGCCACCGGTAAACTCGACGCCATGCTGTCGGCCTGGCTGCCGGTGACCCACGGTGAGTACTGGACGAAGAACAAGGATCAGGTCGTCGACTACGGCCCGAACTTCAAGGACGCGAAAATCGGCCTGATCGTGCCGGAGTACGTCAAGGCCAAGTCCATTGACGACCTCAAGACCGACGACACCTTCAAGAACCGCATCGTCGGCATCGACGCCGGTTCAGGCGTGATGCTCAAGACCGATCAGGCGATCAAGGACTACGACCTGACCGGCTATCAACTCAAGGCCAGTTCCGGCGCCGGGATGATCGCCGAGCTGACCCGTGCCGAGAAGAAGAACGAATCCATTGCCGTGACCGGTTGGGTGCCGCACTGGATGTTCGCCAAGTGGAAACTGCGCTTCCTCGAAGACCCGAAAGGCGTGTATGGCGCGGCTGAGACCGTGAACAGCATCGGCAGCAAGGGCCTGGAGGCCAAGGCGCCGGAAGTGGCCAAGTTCCTGAAGAACTTCCAGTGGGAATCCAAGGATGAAATCGGCCAGGTGATGTTGGCGATTCAGGATGGTGCCAAACCTGAAGCCGCGGCGAAGGATTGGATCGCCAAAAACCCTGAGCGTGTGGCTGCCTGGATCAAGTAATAACAAAGAGCACGCTTGACCCTGTGGGAGCGGGCTTGCTCGCGAAGCGTTCTGTCAGTTGACTGATATGTCGACTGGCATGACGCCTTCGCGAGCAGGCTCGCTCCCACAGTTGTTTGGTGCATGCTGGAGTTTGGCGAATCCGTCATGGGGTTCTAAGACTAAGGTCGTCTGGAACCTGCCCCGCAGCCGCATAGAGTGGATACCGTTCCAACTAAATCTGTGCTGCGAGGATAAAAACAATGAACGACAGCATTTACCTCTCGATTCAAAACAGCCCGCGCTTCAAGGAGCTGGTTAGCAAGAGGGAACGATTCGCCTGGATTCTTTCGGCGATCATGCTAGGGCTTTACTCCGGATTCATCCTTCTGATTGCTTACGGGCCGCAGGTGTTGGGGGCGAAAATCAGCCCTGAGTCCTCGATTACCTGGGGCATACCGATCGGTGTCGGGCTGATTGTCTCGGCCTTCATCCTGACCGGTATCTACGTACGACGCGCCAACGGCGAGTTCGACGACCTGAACAATGCGATTCTCAAGGAGGCTCAGCAATGATCCGCCGTCTAATGGCTCTTTTGAGCATCGCAGCTTTCGCGCCTGGCGCCTGGGCGGCTGACGCCCTGACCGGTGCCGTGCAGAAACAACCGCTGAACGTCGCTGCGATCCTTATGTTCGTGGCGTTTGTCGGCGCAACGTTGTACATCACTTACTGGGCGTCCAAGAAAAACAACTCGGCCTCCGACTACTACGCAGCTGGCGGCAAGATCACTGGTTTCCAGAACGGTCTGGCGATTGCCGGTGACTACATGTCGGCAGCATCCTTCCTGGGTATTTCTGCGCTGGTGTTCACCTCCGGCTACGACGGCCTGATCTATTCGATCGGCTTCCTGGTGGGCTGGCCGATCATTCTGTTCCTGATCGCCGAGCGCCTGCGTAACCTGGGCAAATATACCTTTGCCGACGTGGCGTCCTATCGCCTTGGGCAAACCCAGATCCGCTCGCTGTCCGCTTGTGGTTCGCTGGTGGTGGTGGCGTTCTACCTGATCGCGCAAATGGTCGGTGCCGGCAAGCTGATCCAGCTGCTGTTCGGTCTCGATTACCACGTTGCGGTGATCCTGGTCGGTATCCTGATGTGCATGTACGTGTTGTTCGGCGGCATGCTGGCGACCACCTGGGTGCAGATCATCAAGGCAGTCCTGCTGCTGTCCGGTGCTTCCTTCATGGCACTGATGGTGATGAAGCACGTCAACTTCGACTTCAACATGCTGTTCTCCGAGGCGATCAAGGTTCACCCGAAAGCTGAAGCGATCATGAGCCCAGGCGGCCTGGTGAAAGATCCGATCTCGGCGTTCTCCCTCGGTCTGGCGCTGATGTTCGGTACCGCTGGCCTGCCGCACATCCTGATGCGCTTCTTCACCGTGAGCGATGCAAAGGAAGCTCGCAAGAGCGTGTTGTACGCAACCGGCTTCATTGGCTACTTCTACATCCTGACCTTTATCATCGGCTTCGGCGCGATCCTGCTGGTCAGCACCAACCCGGCTTTCAAAGACGCAGCTGGTGCCTTGCTGGGCGGTAACAACATGGCGGCGGTGCACCTGGCCAACGCGGTGGGTGGCAGTATCTTCCTGGGCTTCATCTCGGCGGTGGCGTTCGCGACCATTCTGGCAGTGGTTGCCGGTCTGACCCTGGCCGGTGCTTCGGCGGTGTCCCACGACCTGTACGCCAGCGTGATCAAGAAGGGCAAGGCTAACGAGAAGGACGAGATTCGCGTTTCGAAAATCACCACTATCGCCTTGGCGGTGCTGGCCATTGGTCTGGGTATTCTGTTCGAGAGCCAGAACATTGCGTTCATGGTCGGCCTGGCATTCTCCATCGCGGCGAGCTGCAACTTCCCGGTGCTGCTGCTTTCCATGTACTGGAAAAAGCTGACCACCCGCGGTGCGATGATCGGCGGCTGGATGGGGCTGGTCAGTGCCGTGGGCCTGATGGTGCTTGGTCCGACCATCTGGGTGCAGATCCTGCATCACGAGAAGGCCATCTTCCCGTATGAGTACCCGGCGCTGTTCTCGATGATGATTGCCTTTGTCGGGATCTGGTTCTTCTCGGTTACCGACAAGTCGACTGCGGCTGACAATGAGCGGGCGCTGTTCTTCCCGCAGTTTGTTCGTTCGCAGACTGGCCTGGGTGCAAGTGGTGCTGTTTCGCACTAAGCATTTGGGTTTGACTGTTTAAGTTGTGTTGAATGGAAATGCCCTGGTCGAGAGATCGGGGCATTTTTTATTGGGCGGTAATCGACCTGAATTTTTTTGGATGTGCCCGATTTACTGTGGGAGCGAGCCTGCTCGCGAAGGCGGCCTGACAGCCGACCTGTCTCTTGTTGACCGCGTACGTATCCATTCCTGCGGTAACGACGACTTATGGTTCCGCTCTTACAGCGGGTCACTTTGGCAAACGCCCCAAAGTAACCAAAGGTCTCGCCCCTTACGTACGGCCCCTCGCTAAGGCTCGGCGTTCCTTCGCTCCGGTATTCATCCGGGGGCATTGCCCTCCGGTCGGCTTCGCTTCGACCTACATGCAATGGGTTCGACTGCGTCGAACGGCGCTGCGCGCCAATCCCCGGATGAACACCTCCACTCAGCCTCCCGAGGGGGCGGGTGGATCAAGATCAAAAGCTGCAGGCGAGCTAACGCTCGGCCTGTTGAGTGGTGAAGCGCAGAGGGTGTACGCCGCTTTTGCTTTTGCTTTTGATCTTCTTGCCCCCTCGAGAGGCCGAGTGGAGGTTCTGCGCAGTGGGCAACCCGGCATGGATGCCGGGTTAGCCGCCGCCGGCCATGGATGGCCGATGGCGGCGGGTCCACGGAGCAGGACCGGAGCGAGGGAATGCCGAGCCTTGGCGAGGCACCGAACGTAAGGGGCAAGAGCCCTTTGGTTACTTTGGGGCTTTTCCAAAGTAACCCGCTGTAAAAGCGGAACCGTAAGTCGCCGCTACCTAAATAACGGAAATGTACACAATTAAAAGAGGCAAACAAAAACGGCCCCTATATAAATAGAGGCCGTCTCCGGTACAACTCAACACGCTACAGCATGAATCTTACTTGCGGTCTTCCAGCTTGGTGATGTCACGCGACTCGTAGCCGGTGTACAGCTGGCGCGGGCGGCCGATCTTGTACGGGCTGGAGAGCATTTCCTTCCAGTGGGAGATCCAGCCGACGGTCCGCGCCAGGGCGAAGATCACGGTGAACATGCTGGTTGGAATGCCGATCGCCTTGAGGATGATCCCCGAGTAGAAGTCGACGTTCGGGTACAGCGAGCGCTCGATGAAGTACGGGTCGGTCAGGGCGATCTCTTCCAGGCGCATGGCCAGTTCGAGTTGCGGATCGTTCTGGATGCCCAGTTCCTTCAACACTTCGTCGCAGGTCTGCTTCATCACGGTGGCGCGCGGGTCGCGGTTTTTGTAAACGCGGTGACCGAAGCCCATCAGTTTGAACGGATCGTTCTTGTCCTTGGCCTTGGCGATGTACTTGTCGATGTTCGAAACATCGCCGATTTCATCGAGCATGGTCAGTACGGCTTCGTTGGCACCGCCGTGGGCAGGGCCCCACAGTGCAGCGATGCCGGCGGCGATGCAGGCGAACGGGTTGGCACCCGAAGAGCCGGCCAGGCGCACGGTGGAGGTCGAAGCGTTCTGCTCGTGGTCGGCATGGAGGATGAAGATCCGGTCCATGGCCTTGGCGAGTACCGGGCTGATCGGTTTGATCTCGCACGGGGTGTTGAACATCATGTGCAGGAAGTTTTCCGCGTACGACAGATCGTTGCGCGGGTACATCATGGGTTGGCCCATGGAGTACTTGTAAACCATCGCTGCCAGGGTCGGCATCTTGGCAACCAGGCGGATCGCGGAGATTTCGCGATGCTGCGGGTTATTGATGTCCAGGGAGTCGTGGTAGAACGCCGAGAGGGCGCCGACTACGCCGCACATGACGGCCATCGGGTGGGCGTCGCGACGGAAGCCGTTGAAGAAGGTCTTCAGCTGCTCGTGAACCATGGTGTGGTTCTTCACGGTGCTGACGAACTGGGCCTTCTGTTCTGCGGTCGGCAGTTCGCCGTTGAGCAGCAGATAGCAGGTTTCCAGGTAGTCCGACTTTTCAGCCAGCTGTTCGATCGGGTAGCCGCGGTGCAGCAGAATGCCGTTGTCGCCGTCGATATAGGTGATCTTCGACTCGCACGAGGCGGTCGACATGAAGCCTGGGTCAAAGGTGAAACGGCCCGTGGCCGTCAGGCCCCGAACATCGATAACATCGGGACCAACGGTGCCGGTTAAAATGGGCAGCTCGACGGGGGCTGCGCCCTCGATGATCAACTGCGCTTTTTTGTCAGCCATGTGGCCTCCTATTTATGCTTGAAATCATCAGACAGACCCCCCACGCAGGGCCCGCACCACTATAGTGAGATAAATTCGAATGTCAATTTGCCTAAAGTCTTGCTCCAGAAGGCTTTAACCGGACTTTTTTCTCGAAATTGGCTGCCATTTACGCCTTTTATGTCAGTTGCGCAATCAGCTGTTCGGGTTAGGTGTTTGCGTTGTCATTAGTAGCCTAACTGTCTATACTCGGCCACCGACCGCCAAGGGCTTTTGGGCTTGCTTTCATTGGGGGTCGCATCCCTGGGTGGTGGTTACCTGACCAGTGCACTCCCCAACAACTTTGCCCTGATTGTTAGGGGCTCTTCAGTGTGAAAAAAAAGCCGTGAAAAGCCAACGACCTGTAAACCTAGACCTAAGGACCATCAAACTCCCAGTCACTGCTTACACGTCCATCCTTCACCGAATCTCCGGTGTCATCCTCTTCGTGTGCCTTGCCATCATGCTTTACGCATTGGACAAGTCGCTGAGTTCCGAGGAAGGCTTCGGTCAGGTGAAAGCGTGTCTGACCAGTCCGCTAGCCAAGCTAGTGACATGGGGCATCCTGTCCGCTCTGCTGTATCACCTGGTAGCCGGTGTGCGCCATTTGATCATGGACATGGGCATCGGTGAGACGCTGGAAGGCGGCAAGCTGGGCTCGAAAATCGTTATCGCCGTTTCCGTGGTGGTAATCGTTCTGGCAGGAGTTTGGATATGGTAACTAACGTCACGAACCTGTCGCGTTCGGGCCTCTATGACTGGATGGCGCAACGTGTGTCTGCGGTCGTTCTCGCGGCTTACTTCATCTTCCTGATCGGATACATCGTGGCCAACCCTGGCCTCGAGTACGCCCAGTGGCATGAACTGTTCGCCCACAACGGAATGCGTATCTTCAGCCTCCTGGCCCTCGTTGCCCTCGGCGCTCACGCCTGGGTCGGCATGTGGACCATCGCGACCGACTACCTGACGCCAATGGCGTTCGGCAAGTCCGCGACGGCTATACGTTTCCTTTTCCAGGCAGTATGCGGCGTTGCGATGTTCGCTTACTTCGTCTGGGGCGTGCAGATTCTCTGGGGTATCTGAGTCATGGCTAACATTCCAACGATTTCTTTCGACGCCATCATTATTGGTGGTGGCGGTGCCGGCATGCGCGCAGCGCTGCAACTGGCACAGGGCGGTCACAAGACTGCCGTGATCACCAAGGTTTTCCCGACCCGTTCGCATACTGTATCCGCCCAGGGCGGCATCACCTGCGCAATCGCGTCCGCTGACCCGAACGATGACTGGCGCTGGCACATGTACGATACCGTCAAGGGTTCCGACTACATCGGTGACCAGGACGCTATCGAATACATGTGTCAGGAAGGCCCGGCTGCCGTTTACGAGCTGGACCACATGGGTATGCCATTCTCGCGTACCGAGCAAGGTCGTATCTACCAGCGTCCATTCGGCGGTCAGTCCAAGGACTACGGTAAAGGCGGCCAGGCTGCGCGTACTTGCGCTGCGTCCGACCGTACCGGTCACGCACTGCTGCACACCCTTTATCAGGGCAACCTGAAAGCCGGTACCGTGTTCCTGAACGAGTACTACGCTGTCGATCTGGTGAAGAACGGCGAAGGCGAGTTCGTCGGCGTGATCGCCATCTGCATCGAAACCGGCGAAACCACCTACATCCGTGCCAAGGCCACCGTACTGGCTACCGGCGGTGCAGGTCGTATCTACGCTTCGACCACCAACGCCCTGATCAACACCGGTGACGGCGTTGGCATGGCGCTGCGTGCTGGCGTGCCGGTACAAGACATTGAAATGTGGCAGTTCCACCCGACCGGTATCGCCGGCGCTGGTGTACTGGTTACAGAAGGTTGCCGTGGTGAAGGTGGATACCTGATCAACAAGCACGGCGAGCGTTTCATGGAGCGTTATGCTCCGAACGCCAAAGACCTTGCCGGTCGTGACGTTGTTGCCCGCTCGATGGTTAAAGAGATCATCGCCGGCAACGGTTGCGGTCCGAATGGCGACCACGTGATGCTCAAGCTCGACCACCTGGGCGAGGAAGTGCTGCACAGCCGTCTGCCAGGCATCTGCGAACTGTCGAAGACTTTTGCGCACGTTGACCCGGTTGTTGCTCCGGTTCCGGTTGTTCCGACTTGCCACTATATGATGGGCGGCGTTGCCACCAACATTCACGGCCAGGCGATCACCCAGAACGGCGAAGGCGTCGACGAAATCATCCCTGGCCTGTTCGCAGTGGGTGAAGTGGCTTGCGTATCGGTTCACGGTGCCAACCGTCTGGGCGGCAACTCGCTGCTCGACCTGGTGGTATTCGGCCGCGCTGCCGGCCTGCACCTGGAAAAGGCGCTGACCGATGGTATCGAATACGACGACGCCACCGACGCCGACATCCAGGCTGCCCTGGCGCGTCTGTCCGCCCTGAACGAGCGTACCGAAGGCGAAGACGTGGCTACCCTGCGTCGCGAGCTGCAAAACTGCATGCAGAACTACTTCGGTGTATTCCGTACCGGCGAATACATGCAGAAGGGTATTGCCCAGCTGGCTGATCTGCGCAAACGCATCGCCAACGTGAAGATCAACGATAAGTCGCAGGCGTTCAACACTGCACGTATCGAAGCGCTGGAACTGCAGAACCTGCTGGAAGTGGCCGAAGCCACCGCCATCGCTGCCGAAGTACGTAAAGAGTCCCGTGGTGCTCACGCCCGTGAAGACTTCGAAGATCGCGACGATGAAAACTGGCTGTGCCACACCCTGTACTTCCCGGGTGACAAGCGCGTGACCAAGCGTGCCGTGAACTTCTCGCCGAAGACTGTTCCGACTTTTGAACCTAAGATTCGGACTTATTAAGGGTGGCCGCCATGTTGCAAGTCAGCGTTTATCGTTACAACCCTGATCAGGACGCCGCGCCGTTCATGCAGGAATTCCAGGTCGATACCGGTGGTAAAGACCTGATGGTGCTGGACGTGCTGGCCCTGATCAAAGAGCAGGACGAGGGTTTCTCCTATCGTCGCTCTTGCCGTGAAGGTGTTTGCGGTTCCGACGGCATGAACATCAACGGCAAAAACGGCCTGGCCTGCGTCACGCCGCTGTCTGCTGTCGTAAAAGGTAACAAGTTGATCGTTCGTCCTCTGCCAGGTTTGCCGGTTATCCGTGACCTGGTCGTCGATATGAGCATCTTCTACAAGCAATACGAAAAGGTTAAGCCATACCTGCAGAACGACACGCCGGCTCCGGCCATCGAGCGCCTGCAGTCCCCTGAAGAACGTGAAAAGCTCGACGGTCTGTACGAGTGCATCCTGTGCGCTTGCTGCTCGACTTCCTGCCCGTCCTTCTGGTGGAACCCGGACAAGTTCCTGGGTCCAGCTGCCCTGCTGCAAGCGTACCGCTTCCTGGCAGACAGCCGCGACACCAAGACGGCCGAGCGTCTGGCTGCGCTGGATGACCCGTTCAGCGTATTCCGCTGCCGGAGCATCATGAACTGCGTCAGCGTATGTCCGAAAGGCCTGAACCCGACTAAGGCCATCGGTCACATCCGTAACATGTTGCTCTCGAGCGGCGTGTGATTCAGCTGCTGTACCCGCTGTACCCGTAGATGCTACGGCGCAGGCTTCAACCGGCGCCGTAGTTTTAACCTGAGCAGCAGCTTAAAAGGCTGCGGCTCTTATTTTGAAGAAATGAGACAAGCAGGGGCATCCGGGCTGGTACCCGGACTATCAGTGTGATCCTAGTGGCTTGTTTTGGTCGCTGCATTCGGACTTCTGCAAGTTTGCTCGGTGTCGACACCGATGGTGTTCCCCTAACCGAGGGTGACCAAGCATGCAAGAAAGCGTGATGCAGCGCATGTGGAACAGTGCCTACCTATCCGGTAGTAACGCTGCCTATGTGGAAGAGCTTTACGAGCTCTACCTGCACGACCCTAACGCTGTGCCAGAAGAGTGGCGCACCTACTTCCAGAAGTTGCCTGCTGACGGCAACTCTGCCACCGATGTTTCGCACTCCACAATTCGCGATCATTTCGTCTTGCTGGCAAAGAACCAGCGCCGCGCCCAACCGGTTTCCGCCGGCAGCGTGAGCAGTGAGCACGAGAAGAAGCAAGTTGAAGTGCTGCGATTGATCCAGGCCTACCGTATGCGTGGCCACCAGGCAGCCCAGCTTGACCCGCTGGGACTGTGGCAGCGTCCTGCACCTGCAGACCTGTCGATCAATCATTACGGCTTGACCAATGCCGATCTTGATACGACCTTCCGTGCCGGCGACCTGTTCATCGGCAAAGAGGAAGCGAGCCTACGCGAAATTCACGAAGCGTTGCAGCAGACATATTGCCGCACCATCGGCGCTGAGTTCACGCACATCACCGATTCCGAGCAGCGCCAGTGGTTCCAGCAGCGTCTGGAAAGCGTGCGCGGTCGTCCGACGTATTCCGCCGACATCAAGAGCCACCTGCTCGAGCGCGTGACCGCCGGCGAAGGCCTGGAAAAATACCTGGGCACCAAATACCCGGGTACCAAGCGTTTCGGTCTGGAAGGCGGCGAAAGCCTGATTCCGATGCTCGACGAGCTGATCCAGCGTTCCGGTTCCTACGGCACCAAGGAAATCGTCATCGGCATGGCCCACCGTGGCCGTCTGAACGTGCTGGTCAACACCTTCGGCAAGAACCCGCGCGAGCTGTTCGACGAGTTCGAAGGCAAGAAGAAGGTCGAGCTGGGTTCCGGTGACGTGAAATACCACCAGGGCTTCTCGTCCAACGTGATGACCTCCGGTGGTGAAGTTCACCTGGCCATGGCGTTCAACCCGTCCCACCTGGAAATCGTTTCCCCGGTGGTCGAGGGTTCGGTTCGCGCCCGTCAGGACCGTCGTAACGATCCGACCGGTGAGAAGGTTCTGCCGATCTCCATCCACGGTGACGCTGCTTTCGCAGGTCAGGGCGTGGTCATGGAAACCTTCCAGATGTCGCAGACCCGCGGTTTCAAGACCGGCGGTACCGTGCACATCGTGATCAACAACCAGGTCGGTTTCACCATCAGCAACCCGCTGGACTCGCGTTCCACCGAGTACGCGACCGACGTTGCGAAAATGATCCAGGCGCCGATCCTCCATGTGAATGGTGATGATCCGGAAGCCGTATTGTTCGTGACCCAGCTGGCCATCGACTACCGCATGCAGTTCAAGCGTGACGTGGTGATCGACCTGGTCTGCTACCGTCGTCGCGGCCACAACGAGGCCGACGAGCCAAGCGGCACCCAGCCGATCATGTATCAGCAGATCACCAAGCAGCGCACCACCCGTGAGCTGTATGCCGATCGTCTGACCCAGGGCGGTGTGCTGGACGCAGAGCGTGTTCAGGCGAAAGTCGACGAATACCGCAACGCGCTGGACAACGGTCTGCACGTGGTGAAGAGCCTGGTCAAAGAGCCGAACAAAGAGTTGTTCGTGGATTGGCGTCCGTATCTGGGCCACGCCTGGACCGCACGTCACGACACTCGCTTCGATCTGAAGACCCTGCAGGAACTGTCCGCCAAGCTGCTGGAAATTCCGGAAGGCTTCGTGGTTCAGCGCCAGGTCGCGAAAATCTACGAAGACCGTCAGAAGATGCAAGCCGGCGGCCTGCCGATCAACTGGGGTTACGCCGAAACCATGGCGTACGCGACCCTGGCGTTCGAAGGTCACCCGATCCGCATGACCGGCCAGGACATCGGCCGCGGTACGTTCTCGCACCGTCATGCTGTCTTGCACAACCAGAAAGACGCGGGCACCTACATCCCGTTGCAGAACCTGTACAACGGCCAGCCACGTTTCGACCTGTACGATTCGTTCCTGTCCGAAGAAGCCGTACTGGCGTTCGAATACGGTTACTCGACCACCACGCCTGATGCGCTGGTGATCTGGGAAGCCCAGTTCGGCGACTTCGCCAACGGAGCCCAGGTGGTTATCGACCAGTTCATCACCAGTGGCGAGCACAAGTGGGGCCGTCTGTGCGGTCTGACCATGCTGCTGCCGCACGGTTATGAGGGTCAGGGGCCGGAGCACTCCTCGGCTCGTCTGGAACGTTACCTGCAGCTGTGCGCCGAGCACAACATTCAGGTAGCCGTGCCGACTACGCCGGCACAGATCTATCATTTGCTGCGTCGTCAGGTGATTCGCCCGCTGCGCAAGCCTTTGATCGTTCTGACTCCGAAGTCGCTGTTGCGCCACAAGCTGGCCATCTCGACGCTGGAAGATCTGGCCGAAGGTTCGTTCCAGACCGTCATCCCGGAAATCGATGCCCAAGACCCGAAAAAGGTCGAGCGCGTTGTTCTGTGTAGCGGCAAGGTCTACTACGACCTGCTGGAAAAACGCCGTGCCGAAGGTCGTGACGACATCGCTGTCGTGCGTATCGAGCAGCTGTACCCATTCCCTGAGGACGACTTGAAGGAAGTCCTGGCGCCTTACACCAACGTCAAGCATGCCGTGTGGTGTCAGGAAGAGCCGATGAACCAGGGTGCGTGGTACTGCAGCCAACACCACATGCGTCGCAGCATCAGCAACCTCAACAAGTCTCTCGTACTCGAGTACGCGGGCCGTGAGGCTTCTGCTGCACCAGCATGCGGTTACGCATCGATGCACGCCGAACAGCAGGAAAAACTGCTGCAAGACGCCTTTACTGTTTAACGCCTTCGCGCACCTGAAACCGAATTTAAGGAACCACAGACAATGGCTATCGAGATCAAAGCCCCCACTTTCCCGGAATCGGTTGCCGATGGCACCGTTGCCACCTGGCACAAACAACCGGGCGACGCGGTCAAGCGCGACGAACTGATCGTCGACATCGAAACCGACAAAGTCGTGCTGGAAGTGCTGGCTACCGCTGACGGCGTGCTGGGCGCTATCGTCAAGAACGAAGGCGAAACCGTTCTGTCCGACGAAGTCCTGGGCTCCATCGTTGAAGGCGGCGCTGCTGCTGCCGCACCGGCTGCCGCTGCTGCTCCGGCCGCTGCTGCCGCTGCTCCTGCTGCTCCTGCTGCCAGCGCTGACGAGGACGCTATCGCAGCTCCGGCTGCTCGCAAGCTGGCCGAAGAAAACGGCATCAACCTGGCTTCCGTCAAAGGCACCGGCAAAGATGGTCGTGTAACCAAGGAAGACGTGGTTGCCGCTGTCGAAGCCAAGAAAGCTGCTCCTGCTGCCGCACCTGCCAAGGCTGCTGCTCCGGCTGCCGCTGCTCCTGTGTTTGCCGCTGGCGACCGCATCGAGAAGCGCGTACCGATGACCCGCGTTCGTGCCACCGTGGCCAAGCGTCTGGTTGAAGCTCAATCGAACATGGCGATGCTGACCACTTTCAACGAAGTCGACATGACCGAAGTCATGGCCCTGCGTTCGAAGTACAAGGATCTGTTCGAGAAGTCCCACAACGGCGTGCGCCTGGGCTTCATGTCGTTCTTCGTAAAAGCAGCTACCGAAGCGCTGAAACGCTTCCCGGCTGTCAACGCGTCGATCGACGGCGGCGACATCGTTTACCACGGCTACGCTGACGTCGGCGTTGCAGTTTCCAGCGATCGCGGTCTGGTTGTACCGGTTCTGCGTAACGCCGAACTGATGAGCCTGGCTGAAATCGAAGGCGGCATCGCCACCTTCGGCAAGAAAGCCCGTGACGGCAAACTGTCGATGGACGAAATGACCGGTGGTACTTTCACCATCACCAACGGTGGTACTTTCGGTTCGATGATGTCGACTCCGATCGTCAACCCGCCACAAGCAGCCATCCTGGGCATGCACAACATCATCCAGCGTCCTATGGCCATCAACGGCCAAGTCGTTATCCGTCCGATGATGTACCTGGCACTGTCCTACGATCACCGTCTGATCGATGGCAAAGAAGCTGTGACCTTCCTGGTGACCATCAAGAACCTGCTGGAAGATCCGGCTCGTCTGTTGCTGGATATCTGATAGAAGCAGCCATGAGCTGCAAGCCCGGGCTGTCGGAAAACCCGCAGCCTGGCTTGCCGCTCGCGGCTTGAAGCTTTTCGCTAAAGAGGATTTTTTGAATGTCGCAGAAATTTGACGTAGTAGTGATCGGCGCGGGCCCTGGCGGTTACGTGGCTGCCATCAAGGCCGCTCAGCTGGGCCTCAGCACTGCCTGCATCGAGAAGTACACCGACAAGGAAGGCAAACTGGCTCTGGGCGGTACTTGCCTGAACGTCGGCTGCATTCCATCCAAGGCCCTGCTGGACAGCTCGTGGAAATTCCACGAAGCCCAGGACGGTTTTGCGATCCACGGTATCAATCACGCTGGCGTGACCATGGACGTGCCAGCGATGGTCGGCCGCAAGGCCAACATCGTCAAAGGCCTGACCTCCGGCGTTGCGACCCTGTTCAAGGCCAACGGTGTGACCTCGATCCAGGGTCACGGCAAGCTGCTGGCCGGCAAGAAAGTCGAAGTCACCAAGCCAGACGGCTCGGTTGAAATCATCGAAGCCGAAAACGTCATCCTGGCTCCAGGTTCGCGTCCGATCGACATTCCGCCAGCTCCGGTTGACCAGAATGTGATCGTCGATTCGACTGGCGCCCTGGAATTCCAATCCGTGCCTAAGCGTCTGGGCGTGATCGGCGCTGGCGTGATCGGTCTGGAACTGGGTTCGGTCTGGTCGCGTCTGGGCGCGGAAGTGACTGTCCTGGAAGCCCTGGACACCTTCCTGATGGCAGCGGACACCGCTGTTTCCAAGGAAGCGCTGAAAACCCTGACCAAACAGGGCCTGGACATCAAGCTGGGCGCTCGCGTAACCGGTTCCAAAGTGAACGGCGACGAAGTCGTGGTTAACTACACCGATGCCAAGGGCGAACAGAACATCACTTTCGACAAGCTGATCGTAGCCGTTGGTCGCCGTCCGGTGACCACTGATCTGTTGGCTGCCGACTGCGGCGTGACCCTGGACGAGCGCGGTTTCGTGCACGTTGACGATCACTGCGCCACCACCGTACCGGGCGTTTACGCCATCGGCGACGTGGTTCGCGGCATGATGCTGGCGCACAAGGCCTCGGAAGAGGGCATCATGGTTGTCGAGCGCATCAAGGGCCACAAGGCCCAGATGAACTATGATCTGATCCCGTCGGTTATTTATACTCACCCGGAAATCGCATGGGTCGGTAAAACCGAGCAGGCCTTGAAAGCTGAAGGCGTTGAAGTTAACGTCGGCACCTTCCCGTTCGCAGCCTCTGGCCGTGCCATGGCTGCCAACGATACCGGTGGTTTCGTCAAGGTCATCGCTGATGCCAAGACAGACCGCGTACTGGGCGTCCACGTGATTGGCCCAAGCGCTGCAGAACTGGTTCAGCAGGGCGCGATCGGTATGGAATTCGGCACCAGCGCTGAAGACCTGGGCATGATGGTTTTCTCCCATCCGACCCTGTCTGAAGCCTTGCACGAAGCTGCTTTGGCAGTGAATGGCGGCGCCATCCACATCGCCAACCGCAAGAAGCGTTAAGACATAATAAGAAACCACGGCGGTTTGGCCCGTCGTGAGCCTTGCATGCAAGACTCACCGCGGAATATCCGCTGGACGCAGTCTTGCATAGCTGCACCGGGTATCCGGAAAGGCTATGCAAGCAGCAGTCACAGGTGGTGCGGCACTTGAATGAGTGCAGCACCGAATGCGCAGTACCTAACGAAGACGGTAATAAGCATGAATCTTCACGAGTATCAGGGTAAGCAGCTGTTCGCTGAGTACGGCCTGCCAGTTTCCACCGGTTATGCGGTAGACACCCCGGAAGCAGCAGCAGAAGCTTGCGACAAAATCGGTGGCAGTGAGTGGGTTGTCAAAGCCCAGGTCCACGCCGGTGGTCGCGGTAAAGCGGGCGGCGTAAAGCTGGTTCGCAGCAAAGAAGACGCCAAAGCCTTCGCACAGCAGTGGCTGGGCAAGCGTCTGGTGACTTACCAGACTGACGCCAACGGTCAGCCAGTCACCAAGATCCTGGTTGAATCGTGCACTGATATCGCTAAAGAGCTGTACCTGGGCGCTGTCGTTGACCGTTCGAGCCGTCGTATCGTGTTCATGGCTTCCACCGAAGGTGGCGTGGACATCGAGAAAATCGCTCACGACACTCCAGAAAAAATTCTGAAAGCCACTATCGATCCACTGGTTGGCGCTCAGCCATTCCAGGGTCGCGAATTGGCTTTTCAGCTGGGTCTGGAAGGCAAGCAAGTTGCCCAGTTCGCCAAGATCTTCGTAGGTCTGGCCAAACTGTTCAAGGATCACGACCTGGCCCTGTTGGAAGTGAACCCGCTGGTGATCAAGGCTGACGGCGATCTGCACTGCCTGGACGCCAAGATCAACATCGACGCCAACGCCATGTACCGTCAGCCTAAGCTGAAGACTTTCCACGATCCGTCGCAGGACGATCCGCGCGAAGCGCACGCTGCCAAGTTCGAACTGAACTACGTAGCGCTGGAAGGCAACATCGGTTGCATGGTCAACGGTGCTGGCCTGGCCATGGGTACCATGGACATCGTCAACCTGCATGGCGGCAAGCCAGCCAACTTCCTCGACGTGGGCGGCGGTGCTACCAAGGAACGCGTTACCGAAGCGTTCAAGATCATCCTGTCCGACACTAACGTCGCTGCAGTACTGGTCAACATCTTCGGCGGCATCGTTCGTTGCGACATGATTGCCGAAGGCATCATCGGCGCTGTGAAAGAAGTCGGCGTGAAAATCCCGGTTGTTGTTCGCCTTGAAGGCAACAACGCTGAGCTGGGCGCTAAAGTACTGGCAGAAAGCGGTTTGAACATCATCGCTGCTACCAGCCTGACCGACGCTGCTCAACAAGTTGTCAAAGCTGCGGAGGGCAAATAATGAGCGTCCTGATCAATAAAGACACCAAAGTTATCTGCCAGGGTATTACCGGTTCGCAAGGTAGTTTCCACACCCAGCAAGCCATCGAGTACGGCACCAAGATGGTTGGTGGTGTAACTCCAGGCAAAGGCGGCACCGAGCACCTGGGCCTGCCAGTGTTCAACACCGTGAAAGACGCTGTAGCTGCCACTGGCGCCACCGCCAGCGTGATCTACGTTCCGGCTCCTTTCTGCAAGGACTCGATCCTGGAAGCTGCTTTCGGCGGCATCAAGCTGATCGTGTGCATCACCGAAGGCATTCCTACCCTGGACATGCTGGACGCTAAAGTTAAGTGCGACGAGCTGGGCGTAGTCCTGATCGGCCCTAACTGCCCAGGCGTGATCACCCCAGGCGAATGCAAGATCGGCATCATGCCAGGTCACATTCACTTGCCAGGCAAGGTCGGTATCGTTTCCCGTTCCGGCACCCTGACCTACGAAGCTGTGAAGCAGACTACTGACGCCGGTTTCGGTCAGTCGACTTGCGTCGGCATCGGTGGTGACCCGATCCCGGGTTCGAACTTCATCGACATCCTGAAGCTGTTCCAGGAAGACCCGAAGACCGAAGCGATCGTGATGATCGGTGAGATCGGCGGTTCGGCTGAAGAAGAAGCGGCTGCCTACATCAAGGCACACGTGACCAAGCCGGTTGTTTCCTACATCGCTGGTGTGACTGCTCCTCCGGGCAAGCGCATGGGCCATGCTGGCGCAATCATCTCTGGCGGCAAAGGCACTGCAGACGAGAAATTCGCTGCTCTGCAAGACGCAGGCGTTAAAACCGTGCGTTCGCTGGCAGACATCGGCAAGGCCCTGGCCGAGCTGACCGGTTGGGCTGTCAAGTAAGCCTCGCGCTTAGCTGACGCTTCACCAAACAAAGGCCACCTTCGGGTGGCCTTTGTCGTTTCTGGCATTTGTGTTGGCTGTGCTGTCCCCTTCGCGGGCAAGCCCGCTCCCACAGTTGACCGCGTTCCAATGTGGGAGCGGGCTTGCCCGCGAAGACGGACTTACAGACACCAACCATTTATATGCATAAACGCGACACGAAAATGTCGTAGATCGGAATGTTCGCCCTCTAACAGTGCGTTTCTGGTCTAAATTCGTTAGGCTACGCGCCATTTTTGCGTCTGCGGCCCACAAGGCAGCAACGCGCTAAAAGGGTCGGTCTTATACGGACTGACAGCATTTCCCTCACCCATAGGGAAATCCCTCTCTAAATTCCGATTCAGTAGTGTGGTATTTCCTTAATGAAAGTGTTGAAAGGCCAGGACATCCTGGCACTTGGTTTTATGACGTTTGCCCTGTTCGTCGGGGCTGGCAACATCATCTTCCCGCCTATCGTCGGTTTGCAGTCCGGGCCCAATGTCTGGATGGCGGCGCTGGGTTTCCTGGTCACCGCGGTCGGTCTGCCGGTGATCACCGTTGTGGCGCTGGCCAAGGTCGGCGGTGCCATGGATGCCTTGAGCAGCCCGATCGGTAAAGTCGCCGGTGGCCTGCTGGCGGCGGCCTGCTACCTGGCCGTGGGTCCGCTGTTCGCGACGCCACGTACCGCGACGGTATCCTTCGAGGTGGGCCTGGCGCCGCTGACCGGCGAGAGCCCGCTGGCGTTGTTCCTGTACAGCTCGGTGTACTTCCTGCTGGTGTTCTTCATCTCGCTGTATCCGGGCCGATTGCTGGATACCGTAGGGCGCTTCCTCGCGCCGCTGAAGATCATCGCCCTGGCCGCGCTGGGCATTGCAGCATTCGCCTTGCCGGCCGGTGACATTGGCCAGGCCACGCCTGAATACGTGGCGGCGCCGTTTTCCCAAGGCTTCATCAATGGTTACCTGACCATGGATACCCTGGGCGCTCTGGTGTTCGGCATCGTTATCGTCAACGCCATCCGTTCCCGTGGCGTCGAGTCGCCGGCACTGATCACCCGCTACGCGATCATCGCTGGCCTGATCGCCGGTGTCGGCCTGGCGCTGGTGTATGTCAGCCTGTTCCGTCTCGGTTCGGGCAGCCATGAAGTGGCCGCTGGCGCGACCAATGGCGCGGCGGTATTGCACGCTTACGTACAGCACACCTTCGGTTCGCTGGGCAGTGGTTTCCTTGCCGTGCTGATTTCCCTGGCGTGCCTGGTGACCGCGGTCGGCTTGACCTGTGCCTGCGCCGAGTACTTCAGCCGTGTGGTGCCGCTGTCCTACAAGACACTGGTGATCATCCTCGCTGCGTTCTCGCTGCTGGTGTCCAACCTGGGCCTGACCAAGCTGATTGCGTTCTCGATCCCGGTGCTTACCGCGATCTACCCACCGTGCATCGTCCTGGTGGCGTTGAGCTTCTGCAAAGACTTCTGGCATGAGCAGGGTCGTATCCTCGGCCCGGTCATGCTGGTGTCGTTCATCTTCGGTCTGATCGACGCCCTCAAGGGGGCCGGCCTGGCGGACTGGATGCCGACGCAAATGGCACACCTGCCGCTGAGCGAGCAGGGCTTGGCTTGGCTGGTGCCATCGGTGATGACACTGGTGGTCGCGGTGGTTTGCGATCGCCTGCTGGGCAAGCGCGCCGAAGCCTTGGCTTAAGTCGCTTCACGACCCGCCACAAGTGGGTTTTGAGCAAAAACAGAAATGCCCCGTATCAATCGATACGGGGCATTTTTTTTGTGAGGGATGCGGTGTCTTTTCCGTTGAGCTAACGTCGAAGCACTGCAACACCCTTGTGGGAGCGAGCCTGCTCGCGAAGGCGTCGCTTCATTCAACGCAAATGTTGATTGATCTACCGCTTTCGCGAGCAGGCTCGCTCCCACAAGGTTTCGTGTTCCGTTACTACTTCACAAGGACCTGCATGTCGTTCATCCAAGCCAACCTGATCCACATTCTTGCCGCCATCTGGTTCGTTATCTGCTGGGGCGGGTACACCCGCTATGCCACCTGGAAAGGCCGTGACACTGCGTGTCTGGCCAGTGTATTGCACCTGTATCGTGAGGACTGGATGCGCCGCATGCTGCTGCGCGACAACCGCATCGCCGATGCCAGCGTGATCGGCAACCTGGAGCGCAATGCTTCGTTCTTCGCCTCGAGTACGTTGATTATCCTGGCGGGTATTCTCACGGTATTGGGGGCTTCGGAACGGGCGGTATCGTTGCTGGCGGATATCCCGATGGTGCAACAGGCGTCCCAGGGCATGTCGGAAATCAAGTTGCTGTGCCTGGCGCTGGTGTTTGTCTATGCGTTCTTCACGTTCAGTTGGTGCATGCGCCAGTACAACTTCGCCGCCATTCTGGTCGGCTCGGCGCCGATGGTTGGTGAACGCCATGTGTCCGAGCAGGAGCGCAAGGCCTTTGCCGCCCGTGCAGCCCGTGTCATCTCCATGGCCGCCAACCAGTTCAACTTTGGCCTGCGCTCTTATTACTTCGGCATGACCATGCTGGCCTGGTTCGTCAGCCCATGGCTGTTCATGTTGATGAGTGCCGGTGTGGTGTTCGTATTGTATCGCCGCGAGTTTCACTCCGACGTTCTCGACGTGATGGTCTATACCCCAACAGAGGCGCCATTGCCCGAAGCGAGTAAAGAGGCAGCCTGATCGGGCGCCCGCGCGCTGGCTATCCGGTGTGTTACTGGAAGGGGCTGGCTCGGTAGCGCAGTCTGGTTTGGCTGGTGGGATTAATCTGTTCGCTGTTGTTGATGATTAGTCCGACTTTTCGAACGTTTTTGCTCTAACCGCTTTTTTCAAGGCAAAAGAAAACCCGCACTTGGCGGGTTTTCTTTTGCCACTCTAAAAATCTTAGTTCTTAGGTGCTTCCGGAGCCGCCGGAGCAGCCGGAGCAGCCGGAGCAGCTGGAGCAGCCGGAGCGGCCGGAGCGGCCTGATCTTTGGCGGCTTCGGCGTTTTCTTTCGCTGCGTCGTTCACTTTATCCTGAGCTTCGTTCATTTTTTGCTGGGCTTGCTCAGCATTTTGGTTAGCATCTTGAGCTTTGTCCTCGGATTTTTTATCGCAGGCAGCGAGACCGAGGGAAGCGGTCAACATCAAGGCAATAGCTAAAGTCTTACGCATGGGGTGTTTCTCCTGATGAAAAGCATCTACTGGCATTAAGAGCCCAGGCATCAGGGTTAAGTTCCTTAATTCTTTCAGATATATAAGTTTGTTCTAGTGCGGAACTTTTACCTGTACCGCCACTGCACTGTTCGGACATAAACAAGAGCTTTTATCAAATGGCTGAAAACCCCGTTTTTGAGCGTGCGATGCGTTTTCTGTCGGCGCTGCGACATTGTCAGGTACTTGGACTAAGCGTTCACAGCGCCAGCAACGAAGGACTGACGATTGTGCTGCCGTATAGCCCGCAGATTGTCGGCAATCCCGAAACCGGCGTGATTCATGGCGGGGCGCTGACCTCGCTGATGGACACCGCCTGTGGCATGGCGACCCTCTGTGTGCTCCCGGAATTCGAAGTCTGCCCGACCCTCGACCTGCGCATCGACTACATGCACGCCGCCGAGCCACATAAGGATGTCTACGGCTTTGCCCAGTGCTATCGGGTCACCACCGACGTGATTTTTGCCCGTGGCTTCGCCTATCAGGATGACCCCGGGCAACCCATTGCCCATGTGATGGGTACTTTCATGCGCATGGGCAAGGGCATCAAAGGCACCAAGGGCTTTGGTGGCGCGGTTGCCGGAGGTGCGCAATGAGCGAGTCGCTGAAGGATCAATTGCAAAAGGCCCACGAGCAGGGCGATTACGCCTCACTGCTGGATTTGATTCCCTATGCCCGGCTGATCGGCGTCGAATGTTCACGGGTGGGAGATGAGTTGCTGTTCAAGCTGCCAGCGAACAAGGACAACATTGGTAACCCTTTGTTGCCAGCGATTCATGGCGGTGTGATCGCCGGTTTCATGGAATTGGCCGCGGCGCTGCACCTGTTGGTGTTTACCGGATCGCCCGGGGTGCCGAAGATCATCGACTTCTCCCTGGATTACCTGCGAGCCGGGCAGTTTCGCGATACCTGGGCCCGATGCCAGGTCTGGCGCCAGGGTCGCCGGGTCGCCAATGTGGCGATTACCGCCTGGCAAAGTACTGAATCCGAACCCATTGCCACGGCTCGTGCACATTTCAAACTCGAAGAGCCCTTGAAATCCTGAACGGTGCCCCAAACTCTGAGGACAACCCGCCGTCGACCCTCAAGGTCGCGGCTTATGCCATCTGATTGGAGTTTGATGACCATGAGTGTGGAAACTCAAAAGGAAACCCTGGGCTTCCAGACCGAGGTGAAGCAGCTGCTGCATCTCATGATCCATTCGCTGTATTCCAACAAGGAAATTTTCCTTCGCGAATTGATCTCGAACGCCTCTGACGCTGTCGACAAATTACGTTTCGAAGCCCTGGCCAAGCCAGAGTTGCTGGAAGGTGGCGCCGAACTGAAAATCCGCGTGAGCTTCGACAAGGACGCTAAAACCGTCACCCTCGAAGACAACGGTATCGGCATGAGCCGCGAAGACGCGATCACCCACCTGGGTACCATCGCCAAGTCCGGCACCGCCGATTTCATGAAGCACCTGAGCGGCGACCAGAAGAAAGACTCGCACCTGATCGGTCAGTTCGGTGTCGGTTTCTACTCCGCATTCATCGTCGCTGACAAAGTCGATGTGTTCAGTCGTCGTGCCGGCAGCGCTGCCAGCGAAGGCGTGCACTGGTCGTCCAAGGGCGAAGGTGACTTCGAAGTGGCGACCATCGACAAGGCCGAGCGCGGCACTCGCATCGTCCTGCACCTCAAATCCGGTGAAGACGAGTTCGCCGATGGCTGGCGCCTGCGCAACATCATCAAGAAGTACTCCGACCACATCGCCTTGCCGATCGAGCTGCCGAAAGAAGTGGTCGCTACCGAAGGCGAAGAGCAGCCGGCCGTTGAGTGGGAAACCGTCAACCGCGCCAGCGCCCTGTGGACCCGTCCGCGTACCGAGATCAAGGACGAGGAATACCAGGAGTTCTACAAGCACATCGCTCACGATTTCGAAAACCCGCTGAGCTGGAGCCACAACAAGGTCGAAGGCAAGCTCGAATACAGCTCGCTGCTGTACGTGCCGACCCGTGCGCCGTTCGACCTGTACCAGCGTGAAGCGCCGAAAGGCCTGAAACTGTACGTGCAGCGCGTGTTCGTCATGGACCAGGCCGAGTCGTTCCTGCCGCTGTACCTGCGCTTCATCAAGGGCGTGGTCGACTCCAACGACCTGTCGCTGAACGTGTCGCGGGAAATCCTGCAGAAAGACCCGATCATCGACTCGATGAAGTCGGCGTTGACCAAGCGCGTCCTGGACATGCTGGAAAAACTGGCGAAGAACGAGCCTGAGCAATACAAGGGCTTCTGGAAAAACTTCGGTCAGGTCATGAAAGAAGGCCCGGCAGAGGATTTCGCCAACAAGGAAAAAATCGCCGGCCTGCTGCGTTTCGCATCGACCCACGGCGACGATGGCGAGCAGGTTGTTGGCCTGGCCGAGTACCTGGCGCGCGCCAAGGAAGGTCAGGACAGGATTTACTACCTGACCGGCGAAACCTACGCGCAGGTCAAAAACAGCCCGCACCTGGAAGTCTTCCGCAAGAAAGGCATCGAAGTGCTGCTGCTGACCGACCGCATCGACGAGTGGTTGATGAGCTACCTCAGCGACTTCGACGGCAAAAGCTTCGTCGACGTGGCGCGCGGTGATCTGGACCTGGGCAACCTGGACTCGGAAGAGGACAAGAAGGCCGCGGAAGAAGTCGCCAAGGCCAAAGAAGGTCTGGTCGAGCGTCTGAAGACCGCGCTGGGCGAATCCGTTGCAGAAGTTCGGGTGTCCCATCGCCTGACCGATTCGCCGGCGATCCTGGCCATCGGCGAGCAGGACCTGGGCTTGCAGATGCGCCAGATCCTGGAAGCCAGCGGCCAGAAGGTTCCGGATTCGAAGCCGATTTTCGAATTCAACCCGGCTCACCCGCTGATCGAGAAGCTCGACAACGAGCAGAGCGACGAGCGCTTCGGCGACCTGTCGCACATCCTCTTCGATCAGGCGGCCCTGGCGGCCGGCGACAGCTTGAAAGATCCGGCGGCCTATGTGCGCCGTCTGAACAAGCTATTGGTTGAGTTGTCGGCTTAACTAAGTTGCAGAAAACCCGCTTCGGCGGGTTTTTTCTTTCTCGGGTTTAACCATCAGGAGTCAGAAATGAGTCAAATCACTGTACGTTCCGTTGCCTATCAGATTGACGGCCAGGCTTACGAAAGCCGTCTGGCCTTCGATGCCGACCATAAAGGCCCGCGCCCGGGTTTGTTGATGGCGCCGAACTGGATGGGCGTCAGCGCCGGTGCCGAGGAGATCGCCAGGTCGGTGGCCTCCAAGGGTTATGTGGTGTTGATCGCAGACCTTTATGGTCAATCGGTTCGTCCGACGAACAATGACGAGGCCGGCGCGGCAATGATGCCGTTGAAGAATGACCGCCCACTGTTGCGCAAGCGCATGCAGGTGGCATTCGAACAGCTGCAAAGCCAGGGTGAAGTAGCTGTCGATACTTCGAAACTGGCCACTTTCGGTTTCTGCTTCGGCGGTTGCTGCGCCCTGGAGTTCGCCCGTACCGGCGCACCAGTGAAAGCGGCGGTATCGTTCCACGGCACGCTGGACACACCGAATCCGGCCGATGCGAAAAACATCAAGGGTAAGGTCCTGGTGCTGCACGGTGCTTCCGATCCATTGGTGCCGAAAGAGCAGTTGCCGGCGTTCGAAGATGAAATGAACGCGGCGGGTGTGGATTGGCAGTTGCTGAGCTACGGCGGTGCGTTCCACTCGTTCACCGACCCGCATGCCAAGGTGCCGGGCATGATGATGTATGACGCCAAGGTCGCTGCTCGGGCCTTCACGTCGATGCATAACTTGCTGGATGAAGTGTTCAAGGGTTGATCCTGTTTCAGACACTGACTGATCAGGTGTCTGATAGGGCCTCTTCGCGAGCAGGCTCGCTCCCACATTGGAATGCTTTTCCCCTGTGGGAGCGAGCCTGCTCGCGATGGCGGTATAGCGGACACCGAAGAATTCAAGGCAATTCGATCCTCTCAACTTCCCCCGGCACCGTCGGCCAGTCCCCGGCCGCCCAGCGCCGCCGCGCTTCATCAATCGCCGCCGGATCGCTCGCGACAAAGTTCCAGTTGATTCGCCGTGGCCCGTCCAGCGGAGCACCGCCGAACAACACGGCGTGACTGTCGCTTTCAGCAAACAGGGTCATCTCTTCCCCGGCAGGCAGTACCACCAGCGAGTACGGCTCTATCGGCTCGCCATCCAGTTGCACTTCGCCGCTCAACACATACAGCGCACGTTCTTCATACTCGGTGGGGATGAGCAATGTCGTCGCCGTTTGCAGGTGCAGTTCCGCGTACAGCGTAGGAGAAAGCACCGGCACGGGTGATTCCAGGCAAAAGCCAGACCCGGCAATCATGCGAATCTTCACCCCCAGGTTTTCGCTGACCGGCAATGTGGACGCCGGATGGTGGCTGTAATGCCCTGGACCTTGTTCTTTATCCTTGGGTGAGGCCAACCAGATCTGCAAGCCGTGCATGGTGAAGCCGCTTTCTCTCAGGGCCTCTGGCGTGCGTTCGACGTGGGCAATGGCACTGCCGGCCGTCATCCAGCTGGCGTCGCCAGTCCCGACCACTTGATCGGAACCGAGGCTGTCCTTGTGCTGGATCTGCCCCTGGAACAAGTAGGTGAGGGTGGACAGGCCAATGTGCGGATGTTGGCGGATGTTCATGCCTTTGCCCGGTGGATAACGGGTCTCCAGCATGTGGTCGAAAAACACGAATGGCCCGACGCTGCGGCACTTGGCGGATGGCAGCGGGCGGAGAATCGGCTGGCCTTCGACATCTTCGGTGCGGGGGCGGATCACGAGCGGAGTGTTCATGGTGCGTTCCAGGCTGAGCGGGTGATGCGTTCGAGCATAACCCGCTTGCGCAGCCCTTGCCGCTATTGGCAGAACGCGCCTTCGGACAAATGCGTTTCGATGCTGACTTCAGAGGTGGTCATCAGCTTGTGGATCGGGCAGCGATCGGCCACGCGGTGCAGTTCATCGCGCTGGGCGTCGGTGAGTACGCCCTTGAGGGTCAGTTTGACGTGCAGCGCGTACTGGCCTTTCTGTTCCAGGCTGTTGTCGCGCTTGACCTCGACGCCGACACCGGTCAGCGGGATGTCCTTCTTCCTGGCATACAGCTTCAGGGTCAGGGCTTTGCAGGCACCCAGCGCGGCATCGAAATAATCGTGCGGCTCTGGCGCCGAACCTTCTCCACCCGCCGTGACGGGCACGTCGGCGAAGAGTTCATGGTCATCGATTTGTACGCTGTGGCGATAACCTTCAGCTGAAACGGTGTTGACGGTAACGGTCATGGCAAACCTCGCAGGCGACAGGAAAACTCATTCGATCAAAAAAGACCTTGAAGGTATAGAGCTGTCGCGCTTGTCGGGTGTTCCAATTTTCGAGCCCACAAAAAAGCCCCGCAATGGCGGGGCTTCATGGTATCGATCCGGATCAGCTGCCTTTGACTTCCTTGCCGTTGACCGTGCCGTTCAGGAGCATGATGTTGTACTCCTTGCCGTCAGTTTCGACTTGTTGCAGGCGGACCAGCAGGTAATCCCAGTCCTTGGCGAACCACATCACGGTGATGCGTTTGCTTTGCGTCGGGTCGCGCACGCGCTCAACCTTGATCGCTTCGATCTGACCGGCCTTGGTGTCGACTTTTTCCGAGCCCAGCACGCGGAAGTCGTAGGTGTCGACTTCACCGCCATCGACCACTTGATAGCTCATGGTCTTTTTGCCAGCGGCGACATCGTGTTGCAGCGCCAACTGATAGGTGGATTTGTCGACCATGCCGCGGTTGAGGGGGAGCTTGACGGCGTCACCGCGATCGGTGCCGGTGATCATCTTGGTGTTCCAGTCGAAATCCAGATCCGCTTTCTTGGCCTTGCCCAAACCACCACGTTCAAAGTGATAGGACTCTGGAAGAAGCGTGTCCTTGTCCACCGTCAGGGTGCTTTCCTCGGACAGGCTGGCGATCATCATCGATGCCTTGAAACTCAGTTTCCATTTGCCGTCGCTGGTTTTTTCGAGGCTGCGCTCGGCAGTGCCACTCATGGGCAGCTGTTTCCAATCGGCGGTGTAGCTGGCGGAGAAAGGTTGAAGGTCTGTCGCCTGGGCGAGGGGCAAGGCGAGCAGAGCGCAAGCGAAGAGCAGGGCGCGACGCATAAAATCTCCTAGTTTCGAATCAAGTGGCCGCTGGCCGCGAGTAACTGTCCATCCAGTAAAGCACCTTGCTCGCCGAGGGCCAGACGACCTTCGGCAAACCAACGTACGGCCATCGGGTAGATCAGGTGTTCCTGAACATGGATCCGTTGCGCCAGACTCTGCGGCGAATCCTGTAACTCTACCGGTATTACAGCCTGTACGACCAGTGGTCCGCCATCGAGTTCCTCGGTGACGAAGTGCACGGAGCAGCCGTGCTCGGTGTCGCCCGCCTCCAGCGCGCGCTCATGAGTGTGTAACCCTTTGTATTTGGGTAGCAGCGAGGGGTGGATATTGAGCAGGCGACCCTGATAGTGGCGTACGAAACCAGCGCTGAGAATGCGCATGAATCCGGCCAGTACCACGAGTTTGGGATTGAAGGCGTCGATCAGTTCGATCAGCGCGGCGTCGAAGGCCTCGCGACCTTCGAAAGCCTTGTGATCCAGGGAGCGGGTGTCGATACCCGCGTCCCTGGCGCGTTGCAGGCCGTAGGCGTCGGCGCGGTTGGAGATCACCGCAGCGATGCGGGCCGGGCTGTCGCCGGTCCGCGTGCTGTCGATCAGGGCCTGCAAGTTACTGCCGGTGCCGGACAACAGCACCACCACATCACAGGTCTGAGACATCAATGAGCCTTGAGGTTCTTCAGTTCAACCTGGGCCGCGCCTTCGGCAGCGGTGGAGATCTGGCCGATGACCCAAGGCTGCTCGCCCGCTTCGCGCAGAACGTTCAGGGCGGCTTCAACGTGCTCCTGAGCCACGCAGATGACCATGCCCACGCCGCAGTTCAGCACGCGGTGCATTTCGTTCTCGTCGACGTTGCCTTTCTCTTGCAGCCAGTCGAACACCGCCGGGCGGGTCCAGCTCGCTACGTCAACCACGGCTTGTGCACCTTTTGGCAGAACGCGCGGGATGTTGTCCAGCAGGCCGCCACCGGTGATGTGGGCCATGGCTTTGACCGCGCCGGTTTCCTTGATCAGCTTGAGCAGCGGCTTCACGTAGATGCGGGTCGGGGCCATCAGCAGGTCGGTCAGCGGCTTGCCGTCGAGCTGGGTGTTTTCGATGTCGGCGCCGGACACTTCGATGATCTTGCGGATCAGCGAGTAGCCGTTGGAGTGCGGGCCGGAAGACGGCAGGGCGAGCAGGGCATCACCTGCAGCAACCTTGGAACCGTCGATGATTTCGGATTTTTCCACGACGCCGACGCAGAAACCGGCCAGGTCGTAGTCTTCGCCTTCGTACATGCCCGGCATTTCAGCGGTTTCGCCGCCAACCAGCGAGCAGCCCGACAGTTCGCAGCCAGCGCCGATGCCGGTCACAACCTGGGCAGCGGTGTCGACGTTCAGTTTGCCGGTGGCGTAGTAGTCGAGGAAGAACAGCGGCTCGGCGCCGCACACCACCAGGTCGTTGACGCACATGGCAACCAGGTCGATGCCGATGCTGTCGTGCTTGTTCAGGTTCAGTGCCAGGCGCAGCTTGGTGCCGACGCCGTCAGTACCGGAAACCAGCACAGGCTGCTTGTAGCCGGCCGGGATTTCGCAGAGGGCGCCGAAACCGCCCAGGCCGCCCATGACTTCCGGGCGCGCAGTGCGCTTGGCGACGCTCTTGATGCGTTCGACCAATGCTTCACCGGCGTCGATGTCTACACCGGCGTCCTTGTAGCTCAGGGAGGGTTGCTTGCTCATGATCCAGGCCTTTAGGGGGGGATTTCTGGGTAACGACCGAGTCCGTCGGGAGCGCCGAAACTGCGTAGGCGAGAGCCATGCGCGCTATTCGGACACTGCCCGGCTGTTGCCGGTCTGCGAAGGCGCGCGATTTTATCAGGCTTGAGCCGCAGCGGCCATCCTCAGGCCGACAGCAGGGCCATATCCGTTCAAAAAAAACCGTTAATGCGCGGTGTCGGTGGCATCCTGCATGGCTGTATAAGGTATCGCGATTAACCGTCTATCGTTATGACAGTGCGAAAACTTACCCGGAGCGTGTGAATGTTTTGCGTCGGGCAACGGTCACAGTCTTGCTCGATCGTCTTCATGCGGTCTGTTCCAGCCGCTCTTGTCGTCAGGAATCTTCCATGCGTTTTTGTAAATTCTTGCTTGTGAGTTGTTTGTCAGTGGTCAGCCTGGTCAGTCAAGCCGAAACCGTCAAAGGCCTTTACCTGGTGCGCGAGCCGGTGAATGGCCAGTCGCCCGGGGAGCGCGACCAGGCGACTCAGCGTGCGTTGGACACATTGGTGTTGCGCCTGACCGGCGACCCCAAGGCTGCTCAAAGTCCGGGGTTGGCAGCGATTCGCAAAGACCCGCAACAGATCATCAGCCAATACGGCTTTGAGGCCGGGCCGCCGGAAGTCCTGAAGGTCGATTTCGACCCGGGCACCACTGAGCAGGCCTTGCGCCGCGCCGGCCTGGCCATGTGGGGGGCCAATCGGCCGTCGATCCTCGGCTGGTGGTTGAATGATTCCACCGAGGGTTCAAGCCTGGTGGGCGACGGCCAGGCCAGCGCGGCGCCGCTGCGTCGGGCTGCCCAGCACCGGGGCTTGCCATTGCGCTTGCCGTTGGCGGATTTGAATGAGCAGATCGTCGCGACCGCGCCGAATCTGGAGGGCGCAGATCCCGCGCCATTGCATGAGGCATCGGAACGCTACAACGCCGACGCCCTGCTCGCGGTACACGCCAAGGAAGAGGGCGGACAGTGGCAAGCCAAGTGGCAATTGTGGCTGGGGGATAAAAAAGAGGCCGGCAGTGTGCAGGGCGCCGATCAGGCCGCCGTGGCCGATGCGGTGATGCTGGCGGTCAACGAGCGCCTGGCGCCACGGTTTGTCGCCAAACCCGGTGCTTCGAGCGAGCAACTGCTGGAAGTGCAAGGCATGAATCTGGAGCACTACGCGTCGCTCGGGCGTCTGCTGGAACCATTTGGCGGACGCGTGCAAAGTGTCGAAGGCGACCGGATTCTCTATCGGGTCAACGGCAGCGTCGATCAGTTGCGTGCACAACTGTCGCTGGCGAGGCTCCAGGAAGCACCGGCGGGTCAAGCCCCGGCCCCGGTAGTGCCTGTTCAGCCTGCCATCGGCGGTTCGGTGCCTGCCGCAGCGCCGGCCCCAATCCCGCAACTGCGTTATCGCTGGTAGTTTTTCTTTCTTTATATAGAAGCGATGGAGTGGTTCATGGCCGATACGCGGCGTTGGTTCTGGCTCGGTGGGGTGGTCCTGCTGTGTGCGTTTGTCTGGTTGTTGCATTCGATCCTGACGCCGTTCCTGGTGGCGCTGCTGTTGGCCTACCTGTTCGACCCGCTGGTGGATCGGCTGGAGAAAGCGGGGCTGTCTCGAACCTGGGGCGTCGTGGCGGTGTTCACCCTGTTTACATTGATCTTCACCGCGCTGCTGTTGGTCTTGGTGCCGTTGCTCGCCAGGCAGTTGTTTCGTTTGTATGAACTGGCCCCGCAGATGCTCGACTGGCTACAGCACACGGCGTTGCCCTGGGCGCAATCGAAGTTCGGCCTGTCGGACGGTTTCTGGAAGTTCGACAAGCTCAAGGCCGCCATCAGCGAGCATATGAGTCAGACCACTGATGTTGTCGGCGTGGTGCTGAGTCATGCCACGGCCTCGGGGCTGGCGCTGATCGGCTGGCTGGCGAACCTGGTGCTGATTCCGGTGGTGAGCTTCTACCTGTTGCGGGATTGGGACCTGATGATGGCCAAGGTCCGCAGCATGCTGCCCCGTGATCGTGAAGCGCGCGCGGTATCTTTGGCGGGTGAATGCCATGAAGTACTCGGAGCGTTCGTTCGCGGACAGTTGCTGGTAATGGTGGCCTTGGGTGTGATCTACGCGGCAGGCCTGATGCTGGTCGGGTTGGAATTGGGCTTGCTGATTGGCCTGATTGCCGGCCTGGCGGCGATTGTGCCGTACATGGGGTTTATCATCGGCATTGGTGCGGCGCTGCTTGCGGGGTTGTTTCAGTTCGGTGGTGATCTTTACCCGATGCTCGGCATTGTCGTGGTGTTCATGGTCGGCCAGGCGCTGGAGGGGATGGTGCTGACCCCCTTGCTGGTCGGTGACCGGATTGGCCTGCACCCGGTGGCGGTGATTTTCTCGATCCTGGCCGGTGGTGAGCTGTTTGGCTTTACCGGTGTACTACTGGCATTGCCGGTCGCCGCGGTGATTATGGTGCTGGTGCGGCATGTGCATGATTTGTATAAGGATTCGGAAATCTACGGAGGAGTCGACGAGCCGCAGGTGTAAGGGGTGTCGATGGGCGTTGGCAGGCTGCCCGGGTTCGTGCCAGGTCAGCCTGCTTGCTTCATGCGACAGTCACATGCGCCGCCAAAGAATCTGCCACAAAACCGGTGCATTAACGCAAACCTTTGATTTTGCTTGTGGTCTGTCGCATTGTGCGGTCCGCTTCACGGGTATAAACTTCGCAAACTTTACACAGAGGCCACTAACGGTTCCTTTGGAACTGTTCAGTCAGCATGAAACCGATTCAGCTGCCCCTAGGTGTGCGTCTGCGTGACGACGCCACCTTTATCAACTACTACCCAGGCGCCAATGCCGCTGCACTCGGCTATGTCGAGCGGCTGTGCGAAGCCGACGCCGGCTGGACCGAAAGCCTGATCTACCTTTGGGGCAAGGACGGGGTAGGGCGTACGCACCTGTTGCAGGCCGCCTGCCTGCGCTTCGAGCAATTGGGTGAGCCGGCGGTGTATCTGCCGCTGGCCGAGCTGCTCGATCGTGGTATCGAAATCCTCGACAACCTCGAACAGTACGAACTGGTCTGCCTGGATGATTTGCAAGTGGTTGCCGGGCGAGCGGATTGGGAAGAGGCGCTGTTCCATCTGTTCAATCGCTTGCGCGACAGCGGCCGGCGCTTGCTGATTGCCGCGTCGACATCCCCTCGGGAGTTGCCGGTGAAGCTGGCGGATCTCAAATCCCGCCTGACCCTGGCCTTGATCTTCCAGATGCGCCCGCTGTCCGATGAGGACAAATTGCGTGCCTTGCAATTGCGCGCATCCCGTCGCGGCCTGCATCTGACCGATGAAGTCGGGCATTTCATTCTGACTCGCGGTACCCGCAGCATGAGTGCGCTGTTCGAGTTGCTCGAGCGTCTCGATCAGGCCTCCCTCCAGGCTCAGCGCAAGCTGACAATCCCGTTTTTGAAAGAAACCCTCGGCTGGTAACCCTGCTGAATCCGGGGCTTTTAGCCGGTCAGGCATATTTCAGACGCCAGAAACCCCGCTTTCCTGCAAGGTTGCAGGCCGCGTGTATGTTTAAAATAGGCTTAAGCGCTTAGATGTAAACAAGAAACGGATAAGTCACAAAAAGATCGATAGAATTTGCAAATGAGGTTGATAGCGGGCATAGTCTCGGCTTCTTTACAACTTTCAGCCACGGTCGTGCCCATGCTAAATCGCTTCGCACCCCTCGTGCCTCTCGCACTCGTCACCCTGTTGTTCGGTTGCGCCGCCCACACTCCGGTGGCTCAGCAAGCTCCGCAACAACAGGTTCAAAACTCCGTTACTGCCCAGTCTTCCGCTCTCTTTCAGGAAGAACTGGCTACCGAAAAAGAACTCGCAGACTTCGCTGGCGGCAAGTCCTACCAGCTTCCGGTCCTGGCCGACAGCATCCTCGAACGTGGCATGTCCCTGATCGGTACCCGTTACCGTTTCGGCGGTACTTCTGAAGCCGGCTTCGATTGCAGTGGTTTCATCGGTTACCTGTTCCGCGAAGAAGCGGGCATGAACCTGCCTCGCTCCACCCGCGAAATGATCAACGTGGACGCTCCGCTGGTCTCGCGCAGCAAGCTTGAGCCGGGTGACCTGCTGTTCTTCGCGACCAACGGTCGTCGCGGTCGCGTCAGTCATGCCGGGATCTACCTGGGTGACAACCAGTTCATCCACTCCAGCAGCCGCCGCAGCGGTGGCGTACGGATCGATAGCCTGGGTGACAGCTACTGGAGCAAGACCTTCATCGAAGCCAAGCGCGCCCTGGCGATGGCACCGAATGCGTCGCCAATTGTCACTGCACGTAAATAAGCGGACATTTTGTAAGGCGAACTTAAAGTCTTACTTGAAGTTTGTCCCGTAGCCGCTAGAATCTTGATCTACGAATGATGGCAAACCGCCTGCGTCCCACGCAGGCGGTTTTCTTTTCTGCGCTCCCCGCAGAAAAAGCCGCAGCCAGATCAGGATGCTCTGCTTATGACGACGTCGGCCCGCCTCGCAATCATGTTCTTCGCAGCGCTGCTCAGTGCCTGCGCCAGCCGCACACCGCCTCCTGCGCCGGTGGTTCGCGCTCCCATCGTATTTGGCTCCTCACAAGCTTTTTCACCCGAAGCGGAAGACGTGCTGTTTCGCGCGCTCGGTCTGGTGGGCACGCCTTATCGCTGGGGTGGTAACACGCCGGATTCCGGGTTTGATTGCAGTGGCCTGATCGCCTACGTGTACCGCGATGTCACCGGCATTGCCTTGCCGCGCACCACGCGCGAGATGATCTCCATGCAAGCGGCGAATGTGGGCAAGGAAGGCCTGCAAACCGGTGACCTGATTTTCTTCGCCACCAATGGCGGTTCCCAGGTCAGTCATGCCGGCATCTATGTGGGAGAAGGGCGCTTCGTCCACGCGCCGGCCACCGGCGGCACCGTGAAGCTCGACAGCCTGTCCAAGGCGTATTGGCAAAAGGCTTATCTGAGCGCCAAGCGTGTTCTGCAGCCTGAACACCTGGCGCGCAATCCGTAACGTCCGGAGTTGGTGCTCATGACTGCTCGCACGCTCAATCTCGACGACGACCTGTACCAATACCTGCTCGATGTTTCCCTGCGCGAAACGCCACTGCTCAAGCGCTTGCGCGATGAGACCCAGGCGCTGCCAATGGCACGCTGGCAGGTGGCGCCTGAGCAGGGGCAGTTTCTTGCTTTGCTGGTGAAACTGACGGGGGCCAGGCGTTTGCTCGAGGTCGGTACCTTTACCGGCTACAGCGCGCTGTGCATGGCGGCGGCGTTGCCCGCTGACGGTTCGCTGATTTGCTGTGACATCCCCGGCGACTACAACGCCACCGCACGGCGCTACTGGCAAGAAGCGGGGCTGGCCGGGCAGATTGACCTGCGGCTGGCCCCGGCGCTGGAAACCCTCGCCGAGCTTGAGCGACAAGGGCAGGGCGGGCAGTACGACCTGGTGTTCATCGATGCCGACAAGGCCAACTACCCGGCTTATCTGGAGCACGCCCTGCGTTTGCTGCGGGTCGGTGGGCTGGCGGTGTTCGATAACACCCTGTGGAGCGGGCGCGTGCTTGAGGCCAGCCCCGAGAGCGCGGACACCCGGGCGATCCAGGCACTCAACCGGGCGTTGAAGGATGATGTGCGGCTGGATCTGTCGTTGTTGCCGTTGGGTGATGGTTTAACTCTGTGCCGCAAAAACTGAGCCCCTGTGGGAGCGGGCTTGCTCGCGAATGCTGGCTGTCAGTCGACTAATATTCTGACTGAAGCACCGCCTTCGCGAGCAAGCCCGCTCCCACAGGTCAAGTGACTTACTTGACTGCCGAAACCCGCCACACCTTGTTCCCCACATCATCGGCCACCAACAGGTCGCCCTGCCGGTCGATCACCACGCCCACCGGGCGGCCCATGGCCTGTTCCTTGTCGTTGAGAAAACCTGTGAGCACTTCAACGGGCTTTCCGACAGGTTTGCCTGCACTGAATGGCACGAAAATCACTTTGTAGCCACTGTGGGGGTTGCGGTTCCATGAGCCGTGCTGCCCGATGAATGCCCCTTGGGTGAACGGCGGCGGCAGCTTGCTGTTTTCGGCGAAGGTCAGGCCCAGTGATGCCGTGTGCGGGCCGACAGCGTAGTCCGGGGTGATAGCCTTGGCCACCAGGTCCGGGTTTTGCGGCTCGACGCGAATATCGACATGCTGGCCGTAGTAACTGTACGGCCAGCCATAAAAAGCGCCGTCTTTCACCGAGGTGATGTAGTCCGGTACCAGGTCACTGCCGATTTCATCCCGTTCGTTGACCGCGGTCCACAACGCGCCACTGTGCGGTTCCCAGGCCATGCCGTTGGGGTTGCGCAGGCCTGAGGCAAATATCCGCTGCTGGCCCGTAGCGCGATCCACTTCCCAGATCGCCGCGCGACCTTCTTCCTTGTCCATGCCGTTTTCGGCGACGTTGCTGTTGGAACCTACGGTGACGTACAGCTTGCTGCCGTCCTTGCTGGCGATGACGTTTTTGGTCCAGTGATGGTTCAGCGGGCCACCCGGCAAGTCGACCACTTTAACCGGCGGCGACTTGATCTGCGTATCGCCACTTTCATAGTGAAAGCGCAGCAGGCGATCAGTGTCGGCCACATACAGGTCATTGCCGACCAGGGTCATGCCAAAGGGCGAGTTGAGGTTTTGCAGAAACACCGTGCGGGTTTCCGCGACGCCGTCGTGGTCCTTGTCGCGCAGCAAGGTGATGCGGTTGGCGCTGGGCACACCGGCCCCGGCGCGGCCCATGACTTTCTTCATGACCCAGCCGCGAATGCCTTTACCGTCTTCGGGTTTGGGTGGTGCACTGGTTTCCGCTACCAACACGTCGCCATTGGGCAGCACATAAAGCCAGCGGGGGTGATCCAGGTCTTCGGCAAAAGCGGCCACTTGCGTGCCCCTGGCGGCGATGGGTTTCGCCCCCTGTGGCCAGCCGATGGCCGGGGCGATGTTTACGGTCGGAACCAGTGTCTTGTTGGGTTCTGGTAGTCGGGGTGACGGGCCGGTACCGTCGGAGACTTGCAGGCGGGAGGTCTCGCCACAAGCGGCGAGTCCTGCGCCAAGCGCGATAACGAGAACGAGCGGGGGCGTGCGCATGCTGGTCTTCCCTATGAGTGCCTTGTTCTAATCATAGAGAAGGGTTGTCGTGCGATGGTTCAACCCTCAGCCGCGGGCTTCCTTGAACAGCACCGCAATGCCGGGGTGATAGCTGCCGGCTTCGTTGCGCAACTTGCGGTAGGCATAAGGGAAATACCAGGCGACAGCGCAGCTGTGTTCCTTTTGCAGGTCGTCGACCATGTCCTGGAGTTCTTCCGGTGTGGCGCCCTGCTGGGCTTTTTGCGGGGCGACGAACAGGCAGCCGAGTTTCAGGTCGCTGGCGTGGCTCAGGCGCTTCGCATCGCTGGCGATGTCGAGCAAGGCCTGGGACAGGTTGAGGCTGTTGACCCGTGGCCAGCGCTGGCTGGTCTGGATGTAGGCGCGGGTTTCGGGCGAGGCCAGGAGCAGGTCGGCGCGGCTGTTGCGTTCGCCTTCTTCGGTCTGCTTACGGGTGGGCGTTTGTTGCAGCGTGACCATCTCGGCCATCCAGGCGGCGGCAGACAGCAGTCCGAGATTGGCCTTTTCGTCGTGCCAGTACGGTGTGTCGCCATCACCGCGGACGGCGTTGTAACGGTCGATGCATTCGAACCAGCGCTCGAGCACCGGGCGCAGGAATTCCAGCTTTGGATTGCTGATGATCATGCCTTGCATGGGCTCACCCTTGTTGTTGTGTTGTGAGGTTGTGGCTCTTTGATATCACTGCTGAGAGCGTGGCACAAGATTGACGTCAGTTTATTGATTGACGGCAGCTATTCGGTCGATCGCCTCCCGGCTTTAATTGACGCTCCACCCCCAACCCTCTAACCTTCGCGGCTTGTTTCAGGTGCTCTGTGGCTTGGGTCGACAGAGTGAAACAGGGAAGCCGGTGAGTGAGTCCTTCTGTTGGTCGAAGGCCCGCAATTCCGGCGCTGCCCCCGCAACGGTAAATGAGTGAAAACTGTGTGTGATGCCACTGTGTCGATTTGATGCGGGAAGGCGCACGGTCCGGCCCCGCGCCACTCATGAGCCCGGAGACCGGCCTGATTCATCCAGCGGCATCACGGTGGGCGATGCCAGGCTTTTTGCCTTCTATTCTTGTGCCTGCCCGCCGTTATTCCTGCCTCAACGGAGAGCTCCCCCATGACTGATACCCCCGATCGTGACGAACGCCACCTGGCGCGCATGCAGCGCAAAAAAGCCGTGATCGACGAGCGCATCGCCAATTCCCCGAACGAGTGTGGCCTGCTGCTGGTGCTGACCGGCAACGGCAAGGGCAAGAGCAGTTCGGCCTTCGGCATGCTTGCCCGCGCCATGGGGCACGGCATGCAGTGCGGCGTAGTGCAGTTCATCAAGGGCCGCAACAGCACGGGCGAAGAGTTGTTCTTCCGGCGCTTTCCCGAGCAGGTGCGTTTTCATGTGATGGGTGAAGGTTTTACCTGGGAAACCCAGGACCGCCAGCGCGACATCGCCGCCGCCGAAGCCGCCTGGGCGGTGTCCCGGGAACTGCTGCGCGATCCATCCATCGGTCTGGTGGTGCTGGATGAACTGAACATCGCCCTCAAGCACGGCTACCTCGATCTCGATCAAGTGCTCAGCGACTTGCAGGCCCGACCACCGATGCAACACGTGGTGGTCACCGGTCGTGCCGCCAAGCCGGAAATGATCGAGATGGCTGACACCGTCACCGAAATGGGCGTGATCAAACACGCCTTTCAAGCCGGGATCAAAGCGCAGAAAGGCGTCGAATTGTGAGTCAGCCTCGGCACTGTCCGGCGGTACTGATTGCCGCGCCGGCTTCCGGCCAGGGCAAGACCACCGTCACCGCGGCACTGGCCCGATTGCATCGCAATCAGGGGCGCAAGGTCCGTGTGTTCAAGTGCGGCCCCGACTTTCTCGATCCGATGATTCTCGAACGCGCCAGTGGTGCGCCGGTGTATCAGCTGGACATGTGGATGGTCGGCGAGCAGGAGAGTCGCCGGTTGCTGTGGGAAGCCGCTGCTGAAGCGGATCTGATCCTGATCGAAGGCGTCATGGGGCTGTTCGACGGTACGCCGTCGAGCGCCGATCTGGCGCGGCATTTCGGTGTGCCGGTGCTGGGGGTGATCGATGGCACCGCCATGGCCCAGACCTTCGGCGCATTGGCTCTGGGGCTGGCGCGTTATCAGCCGGACTTGCCATTCGCCGGCGTGCTGGCCAATCGTGTCGGCACGCTGCGCCACGCGCAACTGCTCGAAGGCAGCCTGACAGAAGGCTTGCGCTGGTACGGCGCGCTGTCCCGGGAAACCGGGATCGAATTGCCGAGCCGGCACCTGGGGCTGGTGCAGGCCAGTGAGTTGAACGATCTCGACCTGCGCCTCGATGCGGCAGCCGATGCCCTGGCCAGCAGTTGCGAGGTCGCGCTGCCGCCGACGGTCGAGTTCGCCGCCCCTGATGTCATCGCGGTCGAGCCGCTGCTGGCGGGTGTGCGCATTGCGGTCGCCCGTGATGAAGCCTTTGCGTTCACCTACGGCGCGAGCCTGGATCTGCTGCGGGCGATGGGTGCCGAGTTGTCGTTCTTCTCGCCGATCCGCGACCGAGCGTTGCCGGAAGCGGACAGCCTGTATCTGCCGGGCGGTTACCCGGAGCTGCACCATGTCGCGCTGGCGCAAAACACCGCGATGCTCGACGCGATCCGCGCCCACCACCGGGCAGGCAAACCCTTGCTCGCCGAGTGTGGCGGCATGCTGTATCTGCTCGACTCCCTGACTGATGTCGAGGGCACTCGCGCCGAACTGGTTGGCTTGCTGGCCGGTGATGCGGTGATGCAAAAGCGTCTGGCAGCGCTGGCGTTGCAAGCGGTGGAATTGCCGGAAGGTTTGCTGCGCGGGCACACCTATCACCATTCGTTGACCACCACTGAACTGGCGCCGATTGCCCGTGGCTTGAGCCCTAACGGCGGGCGCGGAGCGGAGGCGGTCTACCGTGATGGGCGGATGACTGCCTCCTATGTGCACTTTTATTTTCCGTCGAACCCTTCGGCGATAGCCGCGCTGTTTGCGCCAGATCGTGGGACCGCTTTCGCGAGCAGGTCGGATCGCCGCACCGTCGCTCCCACATTTGATGGTGAGTTGCCTGAAGAAACGGAATCCCCTGTGGGAGCGAGCCTGCTCGCGAAGCGGCCATGAGCGACAACGCATTTTCCGAAGCCGAACGCGCAGCGGTCTATCGCGCCATCGCCGAGCGCCGCGACATGCGCCACTTCAGCGGCGGCACCGTCGAGCCCGAATTGCTGCGGCGCCTGCTCGAAGCCGCACACCAGGCTCCCAGTGTCGGCCTGATGCAACCCTGGCGCTTCATCCGCATCAGTGATCGCGCCTTGCGCGGGCAAATCCAGGCCCTGGTGGAAGAAGAACGCATCCGCACCGCCGAAGCCCTCGGCGAGCGCAGCGATGAGTTCATGAAGCTCAAGGTCGAAGGCATCAATGATTGCGCCGAGGTTCTGGTCGCGGCACTGATGGACGACCGCGAGCAGCATATCTTCGGTCGCCGCACCTTACCGGAAATGGACATGGCTTCTTTGTCCTGTGCGATCCAGAACCTGTGGCTGGCGTCCCGCGCCGAAGGGCTGGGCATGGGCTGGGTGTCGCTGTTCGAACCACAGGCACTGGCGGACCTGTTGAGGCTGCCACCGGGAGCCAAGCCACTGGCGGTGCTGTGCCTGGGACCGGTGAGGGAGTTCTACCCGGCGCCGATGCTGGTGCTCGAAGGCTGGGCACAGGCGCGTCCGCTACATGAATTGCTGTATGAAAACTATTGGGGAGTGAGTCAATGAGTGTGGCGTTGTTGAGTGTCGCCGCGGTTGCGCTGGATGCGCTGCTGGGTGAACCCAAACGCTGGCATCCGCTGGTGGCGTTCGGCCGTTTTGCCGAGCGCATCGAGCAACGTTTCAACGGCGGCGGTCGCGGCTGGCGCAGTCATGGCGTCACCGCGTGGGTGATCGCCGTGTTGCCGCTGACGCTGTTGGCCACGGCATTCTCCTGGGCGCCCTATGTCGGCTGGATCGTCGAGATCCTCGCGCTCTATTGCGCCCTCGGCATGCGCAGCCTCGGTGAGCATGTCACGCCTGTGGCCAAGGCCCTGCGTGGCGGTGATCTTGATGAAGCACGCAAACGCGTGAGCTATCTGGTCAGCCGTAAAACCAGTGATCTGGATGAGACCGAAGTCGCCCGGGCCGCTACCGAGTCGGTACTGGAGAACGGTAGCGATGCAGTATTTGCGGCGTTGTTCTGGTTTGCCGTGGCGGGCGCGCCGGGCGTGGTGCTCTATCGTCTGAGCAATACGCTGGATGCGATGTGGGGCTATCGCAATGAGCGCTTCGAACGGTTCGGCTGGGCGGCGGCGAAGGTCGACGACGTGCTCAATTACATTCCTGCGCGCCTGGTGGCACTGACTTACGCGTTGCTGGGCAAAACCCGGTTGGCGTTGAAATGCTGGCGCACCCAGGGTCCGACCTGGGACAGCCCGAACGCCGGTCCGGTGATGGCGGCAGGGGCGGGTGCCCTTGGCGTCGAATTGGGCGGGGCGGCGATTTATCACGGCGAACTGCATCAGCGTCCACAGTTGGGCGAAGGCGTGCCGGCGGATGCCGACTCCATTGACCGGGGCTGGCAATTGGTCCAGCGCGGGGTATGGTTGTGGCTGCTGATTCTCTGCCTGGGGGCCGAATTTTATGCTTGAGCACGGTGGGCGATTGCGCAAGGCGGCGCTCGAATACGGCATAGATGAAGCCGACTGGCTGGACCTGTCCACGGGCCTTGCGCCCTGGCCGTTCCCGGTGCCGGATATTCCGCTGCGGGCCTGGGCCCGTTTGCCGGAGACGGACGACGGTCTGGAGCAGGCCGCCTGCGATTACTACGGCACCTTGCAGGTATTGCCGGTGGCCGGCTCGCAAATGGCGATTCAACTGCTGCCGCGATTGCGTCGGGCGGGCAAGGTCGGCGTGCTGTCACCCTGTTATGCCGAGCACGCCGAGGCGTGGCGTCGCAACGGCTACATCGTGCGTGAAGTGCTGGAGCAGGAAGTCGACTTCTTTATCGACAGTTTCGATGTGCTGGTGGTGGTCAATCCGAATAACCCCACAGGCCTGAGCCTCACCCCCAGTCGCCTGCTCGACTGGCACGCGCGGCTGGCCCAGCGCGGTGGCTGGCTGGTGGTAGACGAAGCGTTCATGGATAACACGCCGCAACTGAGCCTGGCGCCGTTTGCCCATCAAGTCGGGCTGATCGTCTTGCGCTCCTTTGGCAAGTTTTTCGGCCTGGCCGGTGTGCGCCTGGGGTTTGTACTGGCCGAGCGCAAGTTACTCAAGTTGCTGGCTGAACAAGTGGGGCCCTGGGCCGTGAGCGGGGCAACCCGGGTAGTGGGCCAGGCCTGCCTGCGCGATACCGAGGGGCATACGCGGCAACGGGTGCGCACCGAAGAGGCCAGTGAGCGCCTTGCGTCGTTGCTGGAGCAGTACGGCTTCGAGCCCGAGGGCGGCTGTGCGCTGTTCCAGTGGTTGATCACCGAGCGCGCCGAAGCACTGCATGAGTTCATGGCCCGGCGCGGCATTCTCCTGCGGTTGTTCACGCACAACAGCAGCCTGCGATTCGGCTTGCCCGGTGACGAAATCGCCTGGGTACGACTGGCACAGGCGTTCGAAGATTTCGCCAAGGAAAACCAATGACCACGCTGATGGTGCAGGGCACCACATCGGATGCCGGTAAAAGCACGCTGGTCACCGCGCTGTGCCGTTGGGCCACCCGCCAAGGCGTCAGGGTGGTGCCGTTCAAGCCGCAGAACATGGCCCTCAACAGTGCGGTGACCGCCGACGGTGGCGAGATCGGCCGCGCCCAGGCGGTACAGGCCCAGGCCGCGAACCTTAAGCCGCACACCGACATGAACCCGGTGTTGCTCAAGCCCAACAGTGACACCGGTGCCCAGGTGATCATCCATGGCCGCGCCGTCACGACCATGAATGCCGTCGCCTATCACGACTACAAATCCATCGCCATGCAAGCGGTGCTGGTCTCCCACGGGCGCTTGAGTGCGGCGTATCCGCTGGTGATGGTCGAGGGCGCGGGCTCGCCGGCGGAAATCAATCTGCGCGCCGGTGACATTGCCAACATGGGCTTTGCCGAAGCGGTGGATTGCCCGGTGCTGCTGATCGCCGATATCAATCGCGGCGGGGTTTTCGCCCATCTGGTGGGCACCCTCGAACTGCTGTCGCCGAGCGAACAGGCGCGGGTCAAAGGCTTCGTCATCAATCGTTTTCGTGGCGACATCGCGTTGCTGCAACCCGGTCTCGACTGGCTCGAAGAGCGCACCGGCAAACCGGTGATCGGCGTGCTGCCGTACGTGATGGACCTGCACCTGGAGGCCGAGGACGGCATCGATCAACGCCAGGCCGATAAAGCCGAACAGGTGCTGAAGGTGGTGGTGCCGGTTCTGCCGCGCATCAGCAATCACACCGATTTCGATCCGCTGCGCCTGCACCCGCAAGTGGACCTGCAATTCATTGGCCCCGGCCAGGCGATTCCGTCCGCCGACCTGATCATCCTTCCCGGCTCGAAAAGTGTGCGCAGCGACCTCGCGTACCTGCGGGCCAACGGCTGGGACACCGCCATTGCCCGGCATCTGCGTTACGGCGGGAAACTGCTGGGGATTTGTGGCGGCCTGCAGATGCTTGGTGAACAGGTACATGACCCGCTGGGCCTCGAAGGTGCGCCGGGTTCCAGTGCCGGTTTGGGGCTGCTGGCGTTCCAGACCGAGCTCGAACAAGAGAAGCAGTTGCGCAATGTGCGTGGTCGCCTGGCGCTGGAAGACGCGCCGGTGGCGGGTTATGAAATTCATGCCGGAGTAACCACCGGACCCGCTCTGGAAAACGCCGCCGTGCAACTGGATGACGGCCGCTGTGATGGTGCGCAAAGTGCTGACGGGCAGATTTTCGGCACTTACCTGCACGGGCTGTTCGAATCGCCGGCGGCGTGCAGTGCGCTGCTGCGCTGGGCGGGTTTGCAGGAGGTGCAGGACGTGGATTATCACGGCTTGCGCGAGCGTGATATCGAGCGACTGGCGGATCTGGTGGAGAAGCATCTGGATACCGGGTTGTTGCGGCAGCTCTGTGGGATATAAGGCGCCTGCCATGGCCTCATCGCGGGCAAGCCCGCTCCCACAGAGATTTGGGTTGATCAGGAAATTTGAGTAAACCTCGTAACCCTGTGGGAGCGGGCTTGCCCGCGAAGGGGCCAGTCGCCTCACCGAAGATTTCAAGGAAACAACCATGCTCCAACTGATCCTCGGCGGCGCCCGCTCCGGCAAGAGTCGCCTGGCTGAAAAGCTCGCCATCGACAGCGCCCTGGCCGTCACCTACATCGCCACCAGCCAGCCACTGGACGGAGAAATGAGCGAGCGGGTGGCCCATCACCGCGCCCGTCGTCCTGCCGAATGGGCATTGATCGAAGAACCGGTGGAGCTGGCCCGGGTGCTGCGCGAATCCGCCCGTGCCGAGCGCTGCTTGCTGGTGGATTGCCTGACCCTGTGGCTGACCAATCTGCTGATGCTCGACGATGCCGAGCGCTTGCAAGCCGAGCGTGATGCCTTGCTGGACTGCCTGGCGTCGCTGCCGGGTGAAATCATTTTTGTCAGCAACGAGACCGGAATGGGTGTCGTGCCGCTGGGCGAATTGACTCGCCGCTATGTCGATGAAGCCGGTTGGCTGCATCAAGCTCTGGCTGAGCGTTGTCAGCGTGTCGTCCTGACCGTCGCCGGCCTGCCCCTGACTCTGAAAGGAACTGCGTTATGACTCAATCCTGGTGGCTGAACCCGTGCAAGCCGGTCGATACCCAAGTGGTCGAACAGGCCCAGGCGCGGCAACAGCAACTGACCAAGCCGGCCGGCTCCCTCGGGCAGCTGGAAGCGCTGGCGGTGCAGCTGGCGGGTTTGCAGGGGCGGGTCAAGCCGAGTCTGGAGCAGGTGTGGATCGCGATTTTTGCCGGTGACCACGGCGTCGTCGCCGAGGGCGTGTCGGCGTTTCCCCAGGAAGTGACCGGGCAGATGCTGCTCAACTTCGTCAGCGGTGGTGCGGCGATCAGCGTATTGGCGCGGCAACTGGGCGCTTCCCTAGAAGTGGTTGACCTTGGCACGGTAACGCCGTCGCTGAGCCTGCCGGGTGTACGCCACCTGAACGTCGGCCCGGGCACGGCAAATTTTGTACAGGGACCGGCCATGACCCAGGCCCAGGGGCAACTCGCCTTGCAGGCCGGCCGTGACAGCGTGCTGCGGGCAATCGCCAGCGGTGCACAGTTGTTTATCGGTGGCGAAATGGGCATCGGTAACACCACCGCCGCCAGCGCCCTGGCGTGCGCGCTGCTCGATTGCCCGGTGGTGCATTTGACCGGGCCTGGCACCGGGCTCAATGCCGAAGGTGTCAGCCACAAGGCCCAGGTAATCGAGCGCGCCCTGGCACTGCATGGCGCGCAGCGTGACGATGCCTTGCAGACCCTGTTCAACCTCGGTGGTTTTGAAATCGCCGCGCTGGTCGGTGCGTATCTCGCCTGTGCCCAGGAAGGTGTTGCGGTGCTGGTGGATGGCTTCATTTGCAGTGTCGCGGCGCTGGTTGCGGTGCGCTTGAATCCAGAGTGTCGTCAGTGGCTGCTGTTCGGTCATCGCGGCGCCGAGCCAGGGCATCGTCATGTGCTGGAAACCCTGGACGCGCAACCCTTGCTCGATCTCGGCCTGCGGCTTGGCGAAGGCAGTGGCGCGGCGTTGGCTGTGCCGCTGCTGCGCCTGGCTTGCGACCTGCACGGGCAGATGGCGACCTTCGCCGAAGCCGCCGTGGCAGATCGCCCGGCATGACCTTGCGCGTGGATCTGTTGCGTCACGGTGAAACCGAACTCGGCGGCGGCTTGCGCGGCAGTATCGATGACGCGTTGACCGACACGGGCTGGGCTCAGATGCGCGCTGCGGTGGTCGGGCAGGGGCCGTGGGATCGGCTGGTCAGTTCACCCTTGCAGCGTTGTGCACGCTTTGCCGAGGAACTCGGTGCGCAACTGGGTGTGCCGGTGCAACTGGATAAAGACCTGCAAGAGTTGCATTTCGGCGCCTGGGAAGGGCAGAGCGCGGCGGCGTTGATGGAAACCGATGAGCAGGCCCTGGGCTTGTTCTGGGCCGATCCTTATTCGTTCACGCCGCCTCAGGGTGAGCCGGTTGCAGACTTTTCGGCACGGGTGCTGGCCGCGCTGGAGCGTTTGCATGCGACCTGTGCCGGTGAGCGCATTCTGTTGATCAGCCATGGCGGTGTGATGCGCCTGTTGCTGGCACAAGCGCGCGGGCTGCCACGGCAGCAACTGCTCAACGTTGAGGTCGGGCACGGCGCACTGTTTTCGTTGACGATGGAGCCTGCGGGCGTGTTGAAGGAAGTGCTCTGACCATGCTGCCATTCTGGATCGCCCTGCAATTTCTCAGCAGCCTGCCGATACGCCTGCCCGGTATGCCTGAGCCCCGGGAGCTGGGGCGGTCGCTGCTGTTTTATCCGCTGGTGGGATTACTCTTTGGCGTGATTCTGTGGGCAGTCAACTGGCTGTTGCTCGGCACGCCGACGTTGTTGCACACGGCGCTGTTGCTTAGCCTTTGGGTGCTGCTCAGCGGCGGGTTGCATCTCGATGGCCTGGCGGACAGCGCCGATGCCTGGCTCGGTGGTTTTGGTGACCGCGAGCGTACGCTGACCATCATGAAAGACCCGCGCAGCGGGCCGATCGCCGTGGTGACGCTGGTGCTGGTGTTGTTGCTCAAGTTCACCGCCCTGCTGGCGCTGATCGAACAGCCGCACTCGCTGGCATTGATCATCGTGCCGTTGATCGGTCGCAGCGCGTTGCTTGGCTTGTTCCTGACCACGCCGTACGTGCGTGCTGGTGGCCTGGGCCAGGCATTGGCCGATCATCTTCCGCGTTCGGCGGGCAAGCAGGTGTTGGCGGTCAGCGCACTGGCTTGTGTGTTGATCGCAGGCATCAGCGGTGCGCTGGCGGTGGTGTTGGCGGCGCTGGGGTTTGTCTGGTTGCGACAGGTGATGCTGCGGCGCCTGGGCGGCACGACGGGGGACACGGCGGGTGCGATGTTGGAGTTGCTGGAAGTTGCAGTGCTGGTAGGCTTGGCGTTGGCCTGATCGGGTTGTGTTGAATGTTCCGGCCTCATCGCGAGCAGGCTCCCACACAGTTGATCGCATTCCAATGTGGGAGCGGCGGTGCGGCGATCCGACTTGCTCGCGAAGGCGATCTTCAGAACACTGCTAACCCTCATGTAACTTGATTTAACCGACTCGCGGGTATATACACGCACCATGCTCGATTCCCAATGTTTATGCATCAACCTGCGTCGCGCCGCCCGTGGCGTCAGCAGGCATTACGACGGCGCTCTCGATGGCTTCGGGATCAACGTTGCGCAGTATTCTTTGCTGTGCAACCTGCAGCGTCTGGATCAGCCGAGCATCTCGACCCTGGCCGAGGCCATGGGCCTGGATCGCAGCACCCTGGGGCGCAATTTGCGGGTGCTGGAGGGTGATGGCCTGGTGACGCTGGTCGAGGGCGAGGACATGCGCAACCGCATCGTCCTGCTGACCGAGGCCGGGGCAGAGCGCCTCAAGGCTGCCTTGCCGGCCTGGGAAGCCGCACAGCAACGCTTGATCGATCGCCTGGGCGCCGAAAAGCGCGAAACCTTATTGAAGCTGCTGGATGAACTGGCATGATGCCGGTTTTTCCGATCATAAGCGGGTATATACCCGCTACTGGAGAACAACAATGACATCGATGTGGCGTACATGCGGCTGGGTTCTGTTGGGGAGTGCGCTGATCCTTGCGTTGTCGCTGGGCGTTCGCCATGGCTTCGGGCTGTTTCTGGCGCCGATGAGCGCCGAGTTCGGCTGGGGCCGTGAAGTCTTTGCCTTCGCCATCGCCCTGCAGAACCTGATCTGGGGCCTCGCACAGCCGTTCACCGGCGCCCTGGCTGACCGCTTCGGCGCGGCGAAAGTGGTGCTGGTCGGTGGCGTCCTGTACGCGGCCGGGCTTATCTGTATGGGGCTCTCCGACTCGGCGATGACCCTGTCCCTGAGCGCCGGCCTGCTGATCGGCATCGGACTGTCCGGTACGTCGTTCTCGGTGATCCTGGGGGTGGTCGGGCGCGCGGTGCCGCCGGAAAAGCGCAGCATGGGCATGGGGATCGCCAGTGCGGCCGGTTCGTTCGGTCAGTTCGCGATGTTGCCCGGCACACTCGGTTTGATTGGCTGGCTTGGCTGGTCCGCGGCGTTGCTGGCGCTGGGCTTGCTGGTGGCGTTGATCGTGCCGCTGGTGAGTATGCTCAAGGACAAGCCGCTGCCCGTCCTGGGCCACGAACAAACCCTTGGCGAAGCGCTGCGCGAAGCCTGCTCCCATTCCGGATTCTGGCTGTTGGCGTTCGGCTTTTTCGTGTGCGGATTCCAGGTGGTGTTCATCGGCGTGCACTTGCCGGCCTATCTGGTGGATCAACACCTTCCGGCGACGGTCGGCACCACGGTGCTGGCACTGATCGGCCTGTTCAACATCTTCGGCACCTATACCGCTGGATGGCTCGGCGGGCGCATGTCCAAGCCTCGTTTGCTCACCGGTCTGTACTTGCTGCGGGCGGTGGTCATTGCGTTGTTCCTGTGGGCGCCGGTGACGACCACCACGGCCTACCTGTTCGGCATGGCCATGGGTTTCCTGTGGTTGTCGACGGTGCCGTTGACCAACGGCACGGTGGCGACCTTGTTTGGTGTGCGAAACCTGTCCATGCTCGGCGGGATTGTTTTCCTGTTTCACCAGCTCGGTTCGTTCCTGGGCGGCTGGTTGGGCGGGGTGGTGTATGACCGAACCGGGAGTTATGACTTGATCTGGCAAGTGGCAATTCTCTTGAGCCTGTTGGCCGCTGCCCTCAACTGGCCGGTGCGTGAGCGGCCGGTGGCGCGCCTGCAAACACAAATGAGTGCGACATGAACAGTCTCTGGCCTCGTATCACGTTTTTCGCTGTCTGCGCCTTGCTGCTTACCCTGGCGTGGTGGGGCTGGCATCAGGGCGGTCTGGCGCTGATGCAGTTGGGCATGGGTACTTGCTAGCGAGCGGCGAGGGCGAGTAACGTCGCTTTTGACGAATTATCAAGGATGCACCGACATGTTGAAGCGCTGGATTGCAGTCCCCGCGTTGCTGCTGACGTTTACCGGGCTGGCCTACGCGGCCGAGTGCCCGGAGCTGTTGCAAGGATCACTGCAAAAGCTGCGCGCCAAGGAATCCATCGACCTCTGTCAACGGTATGAAGGTAAGCCGCTGGTGGTGGTCAATACTGCGAGCTTCTGCGGTTTCGCCCCGCAGTTCAAAAGCCTTGAGGCGCTGAATCAGCGTTACAAAGGGCTGGGGCTGGAAGTGCTGGGTGTTCCGTCCAATGACTTCAAGCAGGAGTCCAGGGACGGTGCCGAGACCGCCAAGGTCTGCTACGTCAACTATGGCGTGACCTTCACCATGACCGAGCCGCAGTCGGTACGTGGCGCCGACGCAACCCATCTGTTCAAGGTGCTGGCCGAACAGAGCAGTGCGCCAAAATGGAATTTCTACAAATACGTGGTCGATCGCAAGGGTAAGGTGATCGCCAGCTTTTCCAGCCTGACCAAGCCCGATGATCCCGAGTTCATTGCAGCGGTGGAGCAAGCCCTGGCTTCACAACCTTGATCCGCACCCACTAAAAAGCCCCGCCTCTGTACAAGAGAGCGGGGCTTTTTTTGATTCAGCGGGCGAGCGGTTCAGGCTCGCCGTAAATCATCAGAAGCGGTAGGTCGCGCCGAGACCGAAACCGTTCGCGTAGTTTTCATACTTGGCGTTGTAGGTCTGGCCACGGTCGTTGCTGTTGTTGACCTTGACCGACTCTTCGCGCAGGTACGAATACGCCAGGTCGATGGTCAGGTCGTCGGTCGGGCTCCAGCCGGCGCCTACGCTGAAAATCTTGCGATCGCCAGTCGGGATGCGTGGGGAGCGGTCGACGTTGTTGGTCGGTGCCTGGTCTACGGACAGACCGGTACGCAGTACCCATTGCTTGTTCAACTGGTAGGACGCGCCGATGGCGTGAGCCCAGGTGTCGTGCCAGTTCTGTTCTTCGGTGATGGTGCCGAACTGGCCGTTCAGAACGGCCGGAACGCCTTTGTTTTCAACGGTGATTTCTTTCAGGCGGCTCCAGCGGGTCCAGGTGCTGCCTGCGTAAAGAGTCCACTTGTCGTCGAGCTGGTGAGTGACCGAGAAGTCCACCGATTCAGGTGTGGTCAGGTCCAGCGAAGCGTCGTATTTCTGGCTTGGGTTCTGGCCGATCAGGCCCAGCACGTTGTAGTTGACCTTGGTGTTGCCGTCGAGCGTGTACTTCACTTTCGAGTGGTAGGTCAGGCCGACGCGAGTGCTGTCGGTGGCTTGAACCAGCACGCCGATGTTGTAGCCCAGCGCGGTGTCGTCACCCTTGATCTTGACCTCGCCGTCCGGCGCGGCCTGGGTGATCGACAGGTTCGATTCCAGGGTGCCGTCGATGCGGTTGATGGTCGGACCGAAGCCAATCGATACCTTGTCGTTGAAGGCATAGCTGACGGTTGGCTGCAGGGTCACGATTCTGACTTCGCTCTTGCTGCCGAAGTAACGGCCGGCGAAGCCGTTCTCGTAATCGGTCACCAGACCGAACGGCGCGTAGACGCCGAAACCGACCGCCCACTGGTCATCGATTGGCTTGACGTAATAGCCCATCGGCACGCCCATGAAGGGGACCATGTCACCCTTGTTGGTGCCGCCGTTCGGACGGGAGCTGGCATCACTTATGTCGGTGTGCGCGTCGATAAATGCAACACCGCCGGTCACTTGTTCGCGTTTGAGGCGAGACATGCCGGCAGGGTTGCCAAAAATGGTGGATGCGTCGTCGGCAGAGGAAGATCGCCCGGCAAAACCTGACCCCATCCCGCTGATGCTTTGTTCGTTGAGGGCAAAGCCACTTGCAAAGATCTGGGTGGATGCCATGGCAACGGCGAGACTAATGGTGGTTTTGAGCATTACTTTTTTCATTATTAGAACTCCTGGTGATCACCGGGGCGAAAATTACCAACATTTTCGTCCCGACGCCATAGGCTGTATGCCTTGATTTAGAGCGGTTTTGTAGGACAATCCGACCAGAATCGCGGCGTGTTGCGCGATCTTTGGATCCAGAGGAGTCAGCAGGCTACCTGGTTCAGCGGTGAAACACAGGTTTGCCAGGCGCTGGTGAAATCACGCAGACGTCCCTGGGGTTGAAATGTCTGGCGCCAGATTCTGGCCATACCCAACAAATCATCCGGGGCGGGGAGGGGGGTGTTCTGTTCTTCCACCAGCAGCCAGGCGATGGCTGTGGCGTAACGCAGGTTGACGGTCAATTCGAGGTGCGGGCCACTCAGAAACGCATGCTGGCTGGCCAGGCCGCGGACCAGGCTTGCACGCTCCGGATCAAGGGCCAGGTAATGGTCCCAAAGGGCCTGGTGACGGGGCTCGGCGATGCGGTACAGGCCGTGCCCACGGCGGTCATGCAGGGCGGAACCAAGGGCGGACTGGCTGGCGGCAATGCCCAGCAGCAGGGATTCGGCAGTAGCGCTATGACGTCCGAGGTAGATCAAGGTCGGACGAATCACATAACGGCACAGTTCGCTGGCAGCGATACCCATAAAACCCTCGAAACCTGAGTTGGACGGCGACACCTGAAGGGGGGCTTGGCAGCAGTGAATCGACTCAGGCTCGCCGCAAGCGGGTCAAGCCGCTTGAGTTGAAGTGTAGTGTCATATTCGCGCTGTAAAGGCCTGTTTTTAAAATATTTCCAGCGACCAGTTATAACCGTTATATCGGATCGTGCTTAGTCGTGATTCGAGGAAAGGGAAATATCAGGCAATAAAAAGCCCCGCTTTTCGGGCAGGGCTTTTGGGTTTTTCAGCCTTTCTGGCGTTTCAGGCAACCAGTGCCTGACGGGTACGCTCGATCACGGCCTGCAGCGGCTCGGCGCTGGAGTATTGATCGGGGTACAGGCGTTCGCTGTGACGAGCGATACCGTGTTCGTTGACCAGGGTGAAGCTGAAGCAGCCTTTGCGAGCGGCCATGATCAGGCAGTTCATTGGTGCAAAAGCGTTGGTTAGGGTGCGAATGGCATCCTGAGTGTGGATTTGAGTAGACATTATTGGGTGTTCCTACAAATGACACGGATAAGAACCGTGCAACGTTAAAACGTTCCAGTAACGTCGATCACCATTGATCGAACGAAGAACCCGACTGGAACAAAGCAGCCAGTTTGAAGCGCTAATAAGTTGGCGCGCTTGGGCTGGCAGGTAGGTACTTAGGAGGGCAGGCAACACATCGAGGGCAAAGGTTCTGGGCCCAGGGTGAAGATCCTGATCAATTTGCAGGTTGGTTCGAGCAGAGTAGGCAGGCGGAGCAACACCCTTTGCTTTCGATTCAAAGGTTGTGTTGGCGCAAGATTTACCTGGAAACCATCGAGGTGGTCGATCCCGCTTGTTCGGTGGAGGCTTCCGTCGGGAAGGCTGACCGGGGGGATTTGTTCGACCAGAATTGACTTTCAGCTTGGTACTAACGCCGCGGATACTAACGGATTGAACTGGCCAAGGGAAGTGTGTTAGCGAAAAGAATTTCCCGGCAGGTGCCTGATCGGGCTGTTTTACCATGTAGAGATGCGCATAAAGCTGCGCGGCCTGCGATTGACACGCCCTGTATTCGAACAGAATCCGACTACCGGTCATCGAAGTTTGTAGCAACGCAGCCGCCTGAACAGTGGGTTTGCCAGGGCTTATCCCCAGGCACGACAAAAAAATGCGCCGAAAAAGTGCGTTGATATAACCGTCGCAAAGGCACTTGTGCACATTAGTTGCGCGGTCTGTCACCCCGCTGTCATCTCATGTTCAAGCGTAATGGCTGCCTGTAACCAAAATTTAAGTCAATGAAAAACATCGCTTTTTTTTACTGGTGAAAAAATCGTCAGTTTGACTGCGAGCCCCATTCCACAGGGCTTTGAGCGGGTTGGAGAGCGGTTGTCCACTGAGTTATCCACAGCTTCTGTGGATTGTCCCGAGCGCTTGCTCTAGGACGGGCGTCCCGGGATATTTTCAGCTTTACCTGTAAGAAAAAGAGAGTAAAGTTGCGCGCCTTCTGATCTGCCCCACAGTGCTTTATGAAGTTTCGCTCAGCCTCCGTTTCCTCTTCCTCCACACCACCCTCTGTTGCCCCTACCAAGCGCTTTTCCATGCGCGTGGCGGAGTGGCTGTTGGACAGTCCGCATCTGGGCGAAAACAGTAACGTCAAACACATCGCCGGACGTCTGCTCAAGCAACCGGCCCGTGAAGGCGTGGTGGCTGCGCAAAGTCGCCTTGGCCAGTTGATGTGCCGCGAATGCGGGAATGCCCGGGACCGCCGGATCGGTCAGGACCTGTTGCGTCAGGCCGCTCGGGCAGGCGATCACCGTGCTCAACAGGAACTGGGGCTGATCGAAGACTGAGCTGTCCAAGACCGGACGCCTTGGTTAACCTTCAGGCTTTATCCGAATGGCAGGAGTGGCTATGGCAATGGACTTGACCAGCGTATTGCTGGGGCTGGCAGGGGCAGCGTTGCCGTTGCTGGTATTGGCCTGGCAACTTCAGCGTCGGACCAGCGCCACGCAAGCCGATGTCGCGCTGCTGCAAGAACGCCTGGCCATGGCGCAACTGGCGCAGGACGGATTGAATGCTCAGCTGGAATCCAGCCGCGATGAAACGGCTGACCTGACCCATGCCAACGCCGCCAAACAGGCTGATCTGGCTGCGCTGCGTCGTGAAGTCGAGCTGCTGCAGATCGAGCGTGACGACGCCCGGGACGCCGCCCATGCGTGGAATATCGAACGCGCCGGCAAAGAAGCCGAATTGCGCCGTCTGGATGCCCAGGCCGCGTCGCTCAACGCCGAATTGCGCGAGCAACAGGACAGTCATCAACAACGCCTCAACGACCTGCAAGGTTCGCGGGACGAGTTGCGCGCGCAATTTGCCGAGCTGGCGGGGAAAATTTTCGATGAGCGCGAGCAGCGTTTTGCCGAAACCAGCCAGCAGCGCCTGGGGCAGTTGCTCGATCCACTGAAGGAACGCATCCAGTCCTTCGAAAAGCGTGTCGAGGAAAGCTATCAGAACGAGGCCCGTGAGCGTTTCTCCCTGGCCAAGGAGTTGGAGCGTCTGCAACAGCTGAATTTGCGCTTGAGCGATGAAGCCACCAACCTGACCCGCGCCTTGAAAGGGCAGAAGACCCAGGGCAACTGGGGCGAGCTGATTCTCGAGCGTGTGCTTGAGCATGCGGGGCTGGAGAAGGGCCGTGAGTACCAGACGCAGGTCAATCTCAAGGGACCGGACGGCGAGCGCTTCCAGCCGGACGTGATCATTTATCTGCCAGGCGACAAGCAGGTGGTGGTCGACTCCAAGGTCAGCCTGACGGCCTATCAGCAGTATGTGGCGGCTGAGGACGAGGCCATCGGCCAGATCGCCATCAAGCAGCACGTGCTGTCGTTGCGTAATCACGTCAAAGGCTTGGCCGGCAAGGATTACAAGCGCCTCGATGGCCTGCACAGCCTGGATTTCGTGTTGCTCTTCGTGCCGATCGAGGCGGCGTTTTCTGCTGCGTTGCAGGCTGAGCCGACGCTGTTTCAGGAAGCGTTCGACCGCAACATCGTAATCGTCAGCCCGACCACGTTGCTGGCGACCCTGCGCGTCATCGACAGTCTGTGGAAGCAGGAGCGCCAGAGCCAGAATGCCCGGGAAATCGCCGAGCGGGCCGGGTGGCTGTACGACAAGTTCGTGCTGTTCATCCAGGATCTGGACGAAGTCGGCAATCGCCTGCAGCAACTGGACAAGGCCTACAGTTCGGCACGCAACAAGCTGACAGAGGGGCGTGGCAACCTGGTCAGTCGCAGTGAACAGCTCAAGCTGCTGGGCGCGCGGGCGAGCAAGAGCCTGCCGGCGGATTTGTTGGAGCGGGCGATGACCGATGTGGACGGGTTGGTCGAGTTGCCGGAGTAGCCCCGGGCGAACGTAGACCCTGTGTTGAACCTCGTTACAACGGCAAATACCGGCTCAACAACGCCCGCAACGCCGCCGGTTTCACCGGTTTGGCCAGGTAATCCAGCCCCGCGGCGTGCACCAGGTCGACCGTCTCCGGCCGGCCATCGGCGCTGATCACCACCCCGGGAACCGGCTCGCCCATCTGCGTGCGCAACCAGGCCATCAAATCGGTGCCGGTCTCGCCATGATCGAGGTGGTAATCCACCAGCGCCAATTGCGGGCGCATGCCTTCGTCAAGCAACGCGGCGCATTCCTCGCGATTGCGCGCGGTCCAGACCTGGCAACCCCAGCGGCTGAGCAGGCTGTTCATACCGATCAGGATGCTGTCCTCGTTGTCGATACACAGCACCTGCGCGCCATTGAGCAATTTGCCATTGAGTTCGGCGACTTTGACCGGCGCTGCGGTTTGCGCCCGGGCCAGCGGCACGCTGACGCTGAACACGCTACCGCGTCCCGGCCAAGAGCGTACGCGCAAGGTATGACCGAGCACGCGACATAGCCCGTCAGCAATCGCCAGCCCCAGGCCGAGGCCTTTTTCGGCCCGTGTCTGGTGGCTGTCGAGGCGCTTGAACTCTTCGAAAATCACTTGTCGTTTATCTTCCGGAATACCCGGCCCACGGTCCCAGACTTCCAGGCTCAATGCTTCCTTGTGCCGGCGAACCCCCAGTAGCACCGGCCCTTTGCCATAGCGGAAAGCGTTGGTCAGGAAGTTCTGCAAAATCCGCCGCAGCAATTTGATGTCGCTGTCGACACGCAACGCGCTGCCGCGAACGCGGAACTCCAGTTTTTGTTCTCGCGCCAGCACCTTGAACTCGGTACCGAGGGTGTCGAACAGTTCGTTGATCGCGAATGGCTGGCGATTCGGGTTGATCTTGCCGTTCTCCAGGCGGGAAATGTCCAGCAGGTCGCTGATCAAGTCCTCGGCCGAGCGCAGCGAGCTGTCCAGGTGCCCGACCAGTTTCTGCGCTTCGCCGGACAACCCATCGTCCTGATGGGAGAGGGCGGCGGAGAACAGCCGCGCCGCATTCAACGGTTGCATCAAGTCATGGCTGACGGCCGCGAGGAAACGGGTCTTGGACTGGTTGGCCGCTTCGGCGGTGCCCTTGGCTTCGGTCAGGGCAACGTTGAGCTGCGACAATTCGTGGGTCCGTTCGGTAACTCGTTGCTCCAGGCCTTCGTTGGCTTCGGTCAGCGCCTGCTCGGCTTCGCGGAACGCAGTGATGTCGGTGAAACTCATGACGAAGCCACCGCCCGGCATCGGGTTGCCAATCAGCTCGATCACCCGGCCATTGGGGAACAGTCGTTCGGAAGTGTGCGCGCGGCCCTGGCGCATCCAGTGCAGGCGACGCGCGACGTGAACTTCGGCTTCGCCGGGGCCGCACAGGCCGCGCTCGGCATTATGGCGAATGATATCGGCGATGGGCCGGCCGACTCTGATCAGGCCATCCGGGTAGTTGAACAAATCCAGATAGCGACGGTTCCAGGCCACCAGCTTCAGTGACTGGTCGACCACGCTGATGCCCTGGGTGATGTTCTCGATGGCGCCTTGCAACAATGCACGGTTGAATTGCAGTACCTCCGAGGCTTCATCGGCGATACGCACGACGTCTTCCAGTTGCATCTCCCGGCCTTCAATGGCGGCTTTTACCACCGCGCGGGTCGAAGAGGCACCGAGCACACCGGCCAGCAAGCGTTCGGTATGGGCGATCCATTCACTGTCGGCGTTCTGGTTCGGATTGAAGCCTTTGCCCTGGCGATAGGCAAAGCGGATGAAGCTTTGACGGGCGCGTTCTTCGCCGACGAAGCGCGCCGCCAGTTGCAGCAGGTCGTCGATCTGCACTGAAAGCATCGAGCGTGCGCTGGGGCGGGCACTGATTTCCTGGCCGATGAAGCGGCCCGCCTGCCAGTGCTCGGAAACCCGGGTGCGCGACAGCACCGAGACCCAGGCGAACAGCGTGAAGTTGCCTGCCAGCGACAGCACCACGCCCTGGGTCAGCGGGGTGATCGGCAGGTTCAGTGGATTGCTGTGCAGCCAGGCCAGCCCCGGGAAGGTGCTCAAGGACAGGCCGAGGCTGAGGGCGGCAATCGGCAGGATCAAGGTGTAGAACCACAGGAAGGTGCCTGCGGCGAGGCCAGCGAAAACACCGCGGCGGTTGGCCTGTTTCCAGTACAGCGCACCGAGCATGGCGGGGGCCAGCTGGGTCACGGCGGCGAAGGCGATCTGGCCAATGGTCGCCAGGCTGGCGGTCGAGCCCAGCAGGCGATAACTGACGTAGGCCAGCAGCAGAATGACCACGATGCTGACGCGGCGCACCGACAGCATCCACTGGCGGAACACTTCGAACGGGCGCTCGGCATTGTTGCGACGCAGCAGCCACGGCAGCAGCATGTCGTTGGACACCATGGTCGACAGCGCCACGCTGGCCACGATCACCATGCCGGTGGCCGCCGATGCGCCACCGATAAACGCCAACAGGGCCAACGCCGGATGCGACTGGGCCAGGGGCAGGCTGATGACGAACGAGTCCGGCAACACCGAACTGGGCAGCATCATCTGGCCAGCCAGGGCGATCGGCACGACAAACAATGCGGCGAGGGCGAGGTAGGCCGGGAATACCCACTTGGCCAAGCGCAGATCCTGGGGGTCGATGTTCTCGACAACGGTCACGTGGAACTGCCGCGGCAAGCAAATGATCGCCATCATCGCCACACCAGTCTGCACCACCATCGACGGCCAGTTGATGGTTTCCTTCCAGTACTGTTCGAGTCGCGGCGCCAACATGGCCTGGTCGAACAGGTCGTCGAAACCGTCGTACAGGCCGTAGGTCACGAAGGCGCCGACGGCGAGAAACGCGAACAGTTTGACCAGCGATTCGAAGGCGATGGCCAGCACCATGCCGCGGTGGTGCTCCGTGGCGTCGAGGTTGCGGGTACCGAAGACAATGGTGAACAGCGCCAATACCAGCGACACAATCAGCGCGGTGTCCTGGGCACGGGTGCCCATGGCATCGGCACCGGCGCCGATCAGCAGGTTCACGCCGAGCACAATGCCTTTGAGTTGCAGCGCGATGTAGGGCAATACGCCGACCAGGCAAATCAGCGCCACCACCACCGCCAGCGACTGGGATTTGCCATAGCGTGCGGCGATGAAGTCGGCGATCGAGGTGATGTTTTCCTGTTTGCTGATCATCACCATTTTTTGCAGGACCCACGGAGCGCCGACCAGCAACAGGATCGGCCCGAGGTAGATCGGCAGGAACGACCAGAGCTGTTCGGCGGCCTGGCCCACGGCACCGAAGAACGTCCAGCTGGTGCAATAGACTGCCAGCGACAGGCTGTACACCCAGGCGCGCACACGCGGCGGCAAGGGCGCGCTGCGACGGTCGCCATAGAAGGCGATGGCGAACAGAATGGCCATATAGGCCAGGGCGACGACGGCAATCAGCCCGGTGGACAGCGACATGGGGACTCCAGACAAAAGACTTTCGGTGCTTGCGCCCGGACTGACAGTCTCGCACGACCGCCAGCGTTAGTCAGTGTCGACCAAGGTCGTGGCGTGGCGGGGTGTCGCAGGGGAATTTGCAGTGTCTGGACTGGCCCCATCGCGAGCAGGCTCGCTCCCACAGGGATTGTGGGTGGCAGGCAAATTTTGGGAGCGAGCTTGCTCGCGATGGGGGCTTCACTGATTCAATGCAACCTCATGGCGCAGCTCTGATTGTGCTGGCTCTTAGCGCAATGGTGAGTCTATTGCGATCACGTTCGGCCAGGGTCTGCGAGGCCAACCGGTAAAATTGAGTTAGCCTTGGCCCCTCTCAGCTCACTCGAAGGATCGGACCATGAAGATCATCCGCAGCAAATCGTTCACTGGCGAGCGTGCCTGGGCCGCGCTGGACATCGCCAGCATGAACGGCATCACCACGCGGCTGCACTGGACCGATCAGCCCTACAAGTGGCACGTCAACGATGGCGAGGAAGTGTTCGTGGTGCTCGATGGCCAGGTGCAGATGCGTTATCGCGAAGAGGGGGTGGAGCGGGAAGCCTTGCTGGAGGTCGGTGACATTTTTCATGCCTCGGTTGGCACTGAGCATGTGGCGCATCCGCTAGGACCGGCTCGGATACTGGTGATCGAGTCGGAAGGGAGTGTCTGACACTATATAAGTGATATAGATAAGATATAGAGATATTACCCGTTATATAGATATTCGATTCGGATCTAACATGGGCTCTACCTCACGAGAGGACAGGAGTTCGCCATGACATGCGCCAATAGCATCAAGCCCGGAATCAAACCTTTCAGCCACTTGCAGCATCCCCGCGAGGTGATCCGCCAGTTCACCCCCAACTGGTTCGCGGCCACCATGGGCACCGGCGTGCTGGCGTTGGCACTGGCGCAATTGCCGGTTGCCATGCCTGCCTTGCACGCCTTTGCCGAAGCCCTCTGGCTGTTCAATATCGCTCTGTTCCTGCTGTTTACCGCGTTATACACGGCGCGTTGGGTGCTGTTTTTCGACGAGGCGCGGCGGATTTTCGGCCACTCCACGGTTTCGATGTTTTTCGGCACCATCCCGATGGGCCTGGCGACCATCATCAATGGCTTCCTGGTATTCGGCCTGCCGCGCTGGGGCGAAGGGGTGATTCACGTCGCCGAGGTGCTGTGGTGGCTGGATGTGGCTATGTCGCTGGCCTGCGGCGTGCTGATTCCCTATATGATGTTCACCCGTCAGGAGCACAGCATCGACCAGATGACAGCGGTCTGGCTGTTGCCGGTGGTCGCGGCAGAAGTGGCGGCCGCCAGCGGTGGCCTGTTGGCGCCGCATTTGGCCGACGCTCATTCGCAACTGGTGGTGCTGGTGACCAGCTACGTGCTCTGGGCCTTTTCCCTGCCGGTGGCCTTCAGCATCCTGACCATTCTGCTGCTGCGCATGGCCCTGCATAAACTGCCCCACGAAAACATGTCCGCCTCGAGCTGGCTGGCCCTTGGCCCGATCGGCACCGGTGCGCTGGGCATGCTGGTACTTGGCGGCGATGCACCGCTGATTTTCGCGGCCAACGGTATGCCGGGAGTCGGTGAGGTTGCCGCTGGATTGGGTCTGGTGGCCGGCATCACCCTGTGGGGCTTCGGCCTGTGGTGGATGCTGATGGCGTTGCTGATCACTGTGCGCTACCTGCGTGCCGGCATTCCCTTCAATCTCGGCTGGTGGGGCTTCACTTTCCCGTTGGGCGTCTATTCTCTGGCAACGTTGAAGCTGGCCAGTACCTTGAACCTGATGTTCTTCAGTGTGTTTGGTTGTGTGCTGGTGGCGTTGCTGGCGGTGATGTGGCTGATCGTCGGCAAGCGCACGGTGCTGGGCGCCTGGCGTGGCGAGCTGTTTGTCTCGCCGTGCATTGCCGGATTGAAGAAATAACCGGCAAAGAATTAGGTAAGGTGTGGCCTGGATCGACTTTTGATAATCCAATAAGAATCCAGGCCACTCGCTACCTAACATCAGGGACACATGGAAGATGAGTCACCCCTCACAGTTCACCTTGCTGCGCACCCGGCGCTTCCTGCCGTTCTTCATCACCCAGTCCCTCGGGGCGTTCAACGACAACGTGTTCAAGCAGTCGTTGATCCTCGCCATTTTGTACAAGCTGACCATCGAAGGTGACCGCTCGATCTGGGTCAACCTGTGTGCGCTGCTGTTTATCCTGCCGTTTTTCCTGTTCTCGGCCCTGGCCGGGCAATTCGGGGAAAAGTTCGCCAAGGACGCGTTGATCCGCCTGATCAAGCTTGGGGAAATCGCCATCATGGCGGTCGGCGCGGTCGGCTTCATGTTCGATCACCTGTCGTTGATGCTGGTGGCGCTGTTCGCCATGGGCACCCACTCGGCGCTGTTCGGGCCGGTGAAGTATTCGATCCTGCCGCAAGCCCTGCGCGAAGATGAGCTGGTAGGCGGTAACGGCCTGGTGGAAATGGGCACCTTCCTGGCGATCCTTGCCGGCACCATTGGCGCCGGGGTCATGATGTCTTCGGCGCATTACGCGCCGGTGGTGTCCATGGCGATCATCGGCACTGCCGTGCTCGGTTACCTGGCCAGTCGCAGCATTCCCCGGGCGGCGGCCGCCACGCCGCAAATGCGCCTGAACTGGAACATTTTCAGCCAGTCATGGGCCACGTTGAAACTGGGCCTGGGGCAAACGCCGGCGGTGTCACGCTCGATTGTCGGCAACTCGTGGTTCTGGTTTGTCGGGGCGATTTACCTGACGCAGATCCCGGCCTATGCCAAGGAGTGGATGCACGGCGACGAAACCGTGGTGACGCTGATTCTGACAGTGTTCTCGGTGGGCATCGCATTGGGTTCGCTGCTGTGCGAGAAGCTCTCCGGGCGCAAAGTCGAGATTGGTCTGGTGCCGTTCGGATCGTTCGGCCTGACCGTTTTCGGTCTGCTGCTGTGGTGGCATTCCGGCTCAATACCGGACAGCGCCGCTGGCCATGGCTGGATCGAGATCCTCGGTTTTGGTCACGCCTGGCTGGTATTGCTCGATATCCTCGGCCTGGGCGTCTTCGGCGGTTTCTACATCGTGCCGCTTTACGCGCTGATCCAGTCGCGTACCGCCGAGAACGAGCGGGCGCGGGTGATTGCCGCCAACAACATCCTCAACGCATTGTTCATGGTGGTGTCGGCGATTGTCTCGATCGTCTTGCTGAGTGTGGCCAAGCTGTCGATCCCGCAGCTGTTCCTGGTGGTGTCGTTGCTGAACATCGGCGTCAACGCCTACATCTTCAAGATCGTCCCCGAGTTCACCATGCGTTTCATGATCTGGCTGCTCAGCCATTCCATGTACCGCGTCGAACATCGCAATCTGGATCTGATCCCCGATGAGGGCGCGGCATTGCTGGTGTGCAACCACGTGTCGTTCGTCGACGCCTTGCTGATTGGCGGCGCGGTGCGTCGGCCGATTCGCTTTGTGATGTATTACAAGATCTACAACCTGCCGGTGCTGAACTTCATCTTTCGTACCGCGGGGACGATTCCGATTGCGGGGCGTCAGGAAGACATCCGGATCTACGAAAAGGCCTTCACGCGCATTGCCCGGTATCTGAAGGACGGTGAGCTGGTGTGCATCTTCCCCGAAGGTAAATTGACCGCCGATGGCGAGATCAATGAGTTCAAGGGCGGGTTGACGCGGATTCTCGAAGAGACGCCGGTGCCGGTGATTCCGCTGGCCTTGCAGGGGTTGTGGGGGAGTTTCTTCAGCCGCGATCCGGGCAAGGGACTGTTTCATCGCCTGTGGTCGCGGGTGACGTTGGTGGCGGGGCCGGCGGTGGCGGTTGAAGTGGCGGAGCCGGCGAAGTTGCAGGCGATGGTGGGGGAGTTGCGCGGGGCTGTCAGATAGCGGTTGTTTGTGCGGGCCTCTTCGCGAGCAGGCTCGCTCCTACAGGTTTTGTGTTGTGCCACACACAGTAGGCACGCCTTCAATCCCTGTGGGAGCGAGCCTGCTCGCGATGGCGGTCTGAAAGTTAAGCGCTGACCTTCAGGCCAACCAACCCGGAAATGATCAACGCCACACTCGCCAAGCGCACCAGCGCCATGGATTCGCCAAACAGAATGATCCCGGCGATCACCGTGCCAACTGCGCCGACACCGGTCCAGATCGCATAGGCCGTACCCAGCGGCAATTCCTTCATTGCAAGGCCGAGCAAGCCAAGGCTGATAGCCATGGCCGCAACGGTCAACACAGAGGGGAGCGGGCGGGTGAAACCGTCGGTGTACTTGAGGCCGACGGCCCAGCCGACTTCGAACAGGCCGGCGAAAAACAGAATGATCCAGGACATGAAGACCTCCATCGTCTGACGGGGTCGTCCCCTGATTAATGACTCGATCGAGCCGCGAGGTCGTCCTCGCGATGCGCAATATAGTGCCCAGCATTAACCCGGGGATCAAGTTTTCGAGTCAGTCACTGACCTGTTGCGCCGCCATTTCCCGATCATGTTTCTCGCTCATGCGGCGGAAATACGTCGAGAGCAATGCCCCGGAAATGTTGTGCCAGACACTGAACAATGCACTGGGCACCGCCGCCAGCGGCGAGAAGTGTGCGCTCGCCAACGCGGCACCCAATCCGGAGTTCTGCATGCCGACTTCCAGGGCCAGGGACTTGCGCTGGGCCAGAGGCAGCTTGAACAGGCGCCCGGTGAAGTATCCCAGCAGGTAGCCAAAGCTGTTGTGCAGCATGACCACGGCCATGATCAACAGGCCGGACTCGGCAATCTTCGCCTGGCTGGCGGCCACCACGGCCGTGACGATGATCACGATGCTGACCACCGACACCAGCGGCAACACGTCCACGGCGTGGCGAACCTTGTCGCCGAGCACCCGTTGGGCAACCACGCCCAGCACGATCGGCAACAGCACCACTTGCAGGATCGACCAGAACAACTCCATGAATGACACCGGCAACCAGGCCGAGGCCAGCAGCCAGATCAGCGCCGGCGTCAGCAGCGGGGCGAGGAGGGTGGTGACGGCGGCGATGGCCACCGACAGCGCCAGGTCGCCACGGGCCAGCCAGGTCATCACGTTCGACGAGGTGCCGCTTGGGCAGCAGCCGACCAGAATCACGCCGACGGCGATTTCCGGCGGCAAGTGGAACACCTGGCAGAGCAACCACGCCACGCCGGGCATGATCACGAAATGTGCAACCACGCCCAGGGCCACGCGCCATGGATGGCGAGCGACTTCGGCGAAGTCTTCGAGTTTGAGGGTCAGGCCCATGCCGAACATCACCAGCCCCAGCAAGGGCACGATGGCGCCCTTGAGGCCGAGGAACCACGCCGGCTGCAGAAACGCCACGACAGCGAAAATCAGCACCCAGTAAGCGAAGGTGTTGCCGACAAAACGACTCAATGCAGCCAGTGCACGCATGGCCTGATCCTTTTTTATTAAGTAGCACCACAAAACCAAATGTGGGAGCGGGCTTGCTCGCGAAAGCGGAGTACCAGTCAGTACCTATGTCGACTGACATTCCGCTTTCGCGAGCAAGCCCGCTCCCACAGTTTGAGATCACAAGCTTTTAGATTCCCTGCGGAGTCTCTTCACCACCCAGCGCTTCAACCAGTGCCGGCAGGAAGTCGCCGAAGGTCAGCATCATCAGGGTGAAGCTGGCGTCCAGTTGGCCCAGGGCTTCGTCGCCGCCGTCCTGTTCCGCCTGGTCTTGCAGCAGGTCTTCGAACTTCAGGCGCTTGACCACCATTTTGTCGTCGAGGACGAACGACAGTTTATCCTGCCAGGCCAGGGACAGCTGAGTGACCACTTTGCCGGTGCTCAGGTGCAACTGGATTTCTTCGCTGGTCAGGTCCTGGCGCTTGCAACGCACGATGCCGCCGTCTTCGTGGGTGTCGCGCAGTTCGCACTCGTCCAGCACAAAGAAATCGTCCGCGGCTTTCTGGGTGGTGACCCACTCGGTCATGGTCGCGGTCGGGGACATCTTCACGGTCAGTGGGCGCACCGGCAGGGTGCCGATCACTTCGCGCAGGGTGGACAGCAAGTCTTCGGCGCGTTTCGGGCTGGCCGAGTTGACCAGGATCAGGCCCTGTTTCGGCGCGATGGCGGCGAAGGTCGACGAGCGGCGGATAAAGGCGCGAGGCAGGAAGGCCTGGATGATTTCATCCTTGATCTGATCGCGTTCCTTCTTATAGACCTTGCGCATTTGCTCGGCTTCGATCTCTTCGACCTTTTCCTTGACCGCGTCACGCACGACGCTGCCCGGCAAAATACGTTCTTCCTTGCGCGCGGACACCAGCAGGAAGTCACCGCTGACGTGTACCAGTGGCGCATCTTCGCCTTTGCCGAACGGCGCGACGAAACCGTAGGTGGTCAACTCCTGGCTTGCACATGGGCGCGCCAGTTTGGTGGCCAGTGCAGTTTCCAACGCCTCGGCATCAACAGGCAGATCTTGGGTCAGGCGATAGATAAGCAGGTTTTTGAACCACATGGGGTGAGTCTCTCCTTTATACAAAGGGGGGCATTATTGTCTTCGCCGTGCCATAGGCCAACCTTTCTCTAAGCCTTTGGAAGGGCTCGGAAAATTATTTTAAAAAGTGCTTGCCAGAGGTTGGGTCGCTCCGTAGAATGCGCGCCACACCGAAGCGAAGGGTGATTAGCTCAGCTGGGAGAGCGTCTGCCTTACAAGCAGAATGTCGGCGGTTCGATCCCGTCATCACCCACCATTCGTTTTCAGTGTTACGCGCAGCGGTAGTTCAGTCGGTTAGAATACCGGCCTGTCACGCCGGGGGTCGCGGGTTCGAGTCCCGTCCGCTGCGCCATATTCGGTAACCTGGAACACTGAACGCCAGGTCACCACGGAAAAGCCCGCTTAGGCGGGTTTTTTTCTGCCTCAAGTTTCACTGTTGTTCCTGTGGGTTGCATCGTTTCACCGGTTTTTAGATTTTTTTGAAAAAAACTTCAAATAAATCAACACTTTATAAAAACCTGTGGCATAATGTGCCCCGCAACGAAGGTAAAGGGTGATTAGCTCAGCTGGGAGAGCGTCTGCCTTACAAGCAGAATGTCGGCGGTTCGATCCCGTCATCACCCACCACTTACTTTCAACGCTACGCGCAGCGGTAGTTCAGTCGGTTAGAATACCGGCCTGTCACGCCGGGGGTCGCGGGTTCGAGTCCCGTCCGCTGCGCCATATTCGGTAACCTGGAACACTGAACGCCAGGTCACCACAGAAAGCCCGCCTTGTGCGGGCTTTTTGCTGTCCTGGATTTGGCTTTCCTCGCTCTCTGTAGGAGCGAGCCAGCTCGCGAAGGTCGTGAACGATAACGCGTAAATTCAGATACCCAGCGGCGCCCATGGCTTCTTCGCGAGCAAGCTCGCTCCTACAGTCCGGCATTGCGCCTGTGTCGGTAGTCGCTGACGGCTTCATACACGGCTTTGCGCAGGCGATTGATCCCGCCAATCGGACGGTGCGCCTCGACGCCGAACCAGGGATTGAACGACTGGTTGTCGCATTGCAGATTCAGCGCCGGTGTATCGAAGTCCTGCGCCGGCACCTTGATCCGCGCCACCGTCTCGAATGGCGCATCGCCCTCGCTCCACTCAATACTGGTGTCTTCAATCGGCATGTACTTGTTGGCGTCCTGTCGCTGGATCTGCAAGGCGAAGCACGCAGGCACCCGGTCGGTCGACAGCTGTTGGTTCAGCGCATTGCGCAGGAAGTTCGGCAACTTGCGATTCTGTTCCGGCAGGTTGTAGGCCGGGCAGTTGTCCGGATCGGGCATGACCCGGAACTTCGCATTGGCTTCACCGAACTTGTAGGGCGAAACCGAAAAATACGTGGTCTGGGTCGGGCTCGACGGGGCAGGGGCCAGTGTCGCCAGGGCAATGAACAGGTGGCGAACCTGCCAGGTCCGTGGATCCCGGCCGGGGAAGAAGGCCATCATCTTTTTACCGTCGGCCTGGGCGGCGACGTTCTGACGGTATTCGGCGACATTACTGACAAAGAAGTTCGGGTGGCTGAACATCACAAAGTCCTGTTCACCTCGCCCCTGCCGGTCGCTCAACAGTTGCTTGCCCGGCACATCGAACAGTTTGATCGCCATGCCCCGTGCGTCGCGGATGCTGTCGAACTGCGGGTAGGCATTGCCGTTGGACAGGCGAATCGTCGCTTGCCAGATTTTCCCCGGCTCGCTGAACACGCCCTGGCGCAGCTCGCCTGGCAGTTCCGGCAGCACCTGAACCTCGGCCTTCACACAGCCGTGGGCCTTGGCATGGGCGTCGCGCAGGTAGCGGGTGCTTTCACGGTGCTGATCGACGATGCGCACGGCGGTCTGGATGATGTCCCGGGTCATCGCGGCTTCGTTGTCCGCAACCAACTCCTGCGCCGAGACCGGCCCGCGATGCTGCCAGGCAAACCAGGCGCTGGCCAGGGCCCAACCCAGCACGCCGAGACCCAGCAACCACAGCAACAGCCTGGCGAGGAAGGCGCCCAGGCGCAGCCAGAGAGTTATCAGCATGGGAACGTCCTTTTAACTGCGGCTGTGGTCATGGCAATTGCGCTTCCAGCGGGCCGCCCAGCACCTTCATATATTCCAGCAGTGCCCAGCGTTCTTGCGGCTGCAACCCGCGGCCGATCACGCCATTGCCGAGTTTGCCGGCACGGAATTCATGGCCGCTGTTGTGGTTGCCGGTGATTCGCGTGTCGAACAGGAAACCGTTGGTAAAGGCTTCGGTGCGGTAACCCAGGTGTCCCGGGTCGTACTCGAACGTGCCTTTATAGAAGGTGGTCGCACGCTCATCCTGAGGCGACAGCAATTGATAAAGGCTCGGTACCGAGCCGTTGTGCAGGAACGGCGCTGTCGCCCATACACCCGCCAATGGCCTGGCCTTGTACGAACGCAATTCGCGCACGCCGATCGGCAGGCCGAAACCGTCCATTGCAGGACGCTCGGCAGGGGTGACATTGGCGTCTTGATACGCGCGGTCCCGGACAAATGCCGTGACATAGGCCAGCCCCTTGGCCACAGACATCTTGCTCAGGTCCAGCGGTTCGTCGGGTTTTGGCTCGACATCGAGTTTTTCCAGTTCCGCCTGCTTCCATTGCAGCGCAGTCAGGTCGAAGCGGTGGTCGGCGATGTTGTTGGCCGCGCCGGGGTCTGTGCCGATGTAATCCACTGGAAGCATTTTCAGGTGCTGGACGTATCGTCCCTCGCCCTGGCTGGTGCGCGGTACATGACAACCTGCGCAGTTTTCGGCGAACAGGGCGCGGCCCTTGGCTGCCAGGGGTTTGTCGACCGCGCCCAACAGATCTTCCGGCCAGGTCGGAGGCGCGAGTCGTTGCAGGGTTTCTTCGATCAGGTGCAGGTCGCGCACGCGGACACTGGAGGGATAGCGGGCGTCGCCCATCAGCGGTTGGCCGTTCTTGTCGAAGAAGTTCAGCGTGGCGCCGACGCCCAGCGCTTCGCCGATGTTGCGGGCCATCGGTTGTTTCGCCGAGCCGTTCCACTGCACCCATTCGAACGTCCACATGTCCCACAACTGCGGATAATCGACCGGGGCATTGGCCACACGGTAGTTGTCGGGGGAAATCGCATCACCGAAGCTGGCGTTGGCGATGCGCCCGAAGGCGTCTGTGCGTCCCGGGCCTTCCTCGGTCGGATAGAGCCCGCGATGGGTGTCGTTCCAGGCCACCTTGAGGAACGTATCCAGTGAGGATCTGAATTCTTTGCGCAACTGTTGGTGGCGCGTCTCGTAGTCCTGGCCGAGCACGTTGCGTGCGAAGCGCTCGAATTTCCACGGGTTGTAGTAAGTGGAGGCGAGGCTGGCCACCAGAGCCTGTCCGAAACTTCCCCCTTTGAGCGTAGGAACACTGGACGGCAGGACATGCTGCGCCGAGCCGCCGTCGATACGCACGGCCTGGCCCTTGAAACGCAGTTCACCGGTGTGGCAAGCCGCGCAGGTGATATCCAGAAACACCTCCGGGCTCCCCGTATTCTGGTGCCGGGTAAAGCCTGCCGGGAGGTTGCCGGGGTTGTTCGGTGTCGGTTTCTGGCCAGGGTCCACCAGGAAACCGAAGCGGGCGAGGTATTCGGGGGCGGCGAAGCGTTGCTGCGAGAAGGGCAGTTCGAGGGCGGTGAACCAGTCGTAGCGCAAGCCTTTGACCTGAGTGCCCTGGGGTGTGAAGTAATAGGTCTCGCGATCGGCGGCGCTCCATTGCTCCAGGTAATGCACCTGTTGCGCAGGCGACCAGGCCGGCAATTTCGGGTTGGCGACGTAGTAAAGAACCACGGCCATGACCAGCCCGAGCAGTACTGCGATGAGAACCAGCAAGCGAAAGAAGAGGCGCAAGATAAACATCCTTGTCGAATTTTCATGCCGTTATGCCCTAGTCCCCAGGGTGCGGCAAGAGGCCATTACGCCAGATATTGTAGGTTCAGGAATGAGCCTGCGTCGGAACAAGATGAAAGAAGCTTCATCAGCCGAATTGTGAAATGCGTTTAAACACCTGAACTTATCAATTGTTTCCGGCTCTCATGCCGGTAGCCATTGGTCGTGGCGGCCTGATAAGCTCGCGGCTTTACTCGATTGCCCTTTAGGCGCATGAACAAGGAAATAGCATGAAACAGCATCGGTTGGCGGCGGCGGTAGCCCTGGTTGGCCTGGTACTCGCGGGTTGTGATTCGCAGACCAGCGTAGAGCTGAAAACTCCGGCGCAAAAAGCTTCCTACGGCATTGGCCTGAACATGGGCAAGAGCCTGGCTCAGGAAGGCATGGATGACTTGGACTCCAAAGCTGTAGCCCAGGGCATCGAAGACGCCGTCGGCAAGAAAGAGCAGAAGCTCAAAGACGAAGAATTGGTCGAGGCGTTTGCCGCACTGCAAAAGCGTGCCGAAGAGCGCATGGCCAAGATGAGCGAAGAGTCGGCCGCTGCCGGCAAGAAATTCCTCGAAGATAACGCCAAGAAAGCCGGCGTGACCACCACCGCTTCGGGCTTGCAGTACGAAGTCGTGCAGAAAGCCGATGGCCCTCAGCCAAAGGCGACTGATGTAGTGACCGTGCACTACACCGGCAAGCTGACCAACGGCACCGTATTCGACAGTTCCGTCGAGCGCGGCAGCCCGATCGATCTGCCGGTCAGCGGTGTGATCCCGGGTTGGGTCGAAGGCCTGCAACTGATGCACGTTGGCGAGAAGTACAAACTGTACATCCCTGCTGACCTGGCTTACGGCGCTCAAAGCCCAAGCCCGGCGATTCCGGCCAACTCGGTGCTGGTATTCGACCTGGAACTGCTGGCCATCAAGGATCCGGCAAAAGAAGACGCCGCTGCCCAGTAACCAGCGTCTGCTTCGATAACAACGCCTCGCTTATGCGGGGCGTTGTTGCATCTGGCGTTCGGCACGAGTAAACAAAACGAACAGACGCTCTAGGCCGGAGTCTTAGGCATAGTAGCGTCGGCGGTAGACGCACAAGACCGCCAAGTCAATGAAATTATAGGTTTTTTTTGATGAGTAAAAAATGCCCGATCTGAACGCAGGCCTTGTAAAACGGGCCTTACAGCGGTGAAAAGCAGCTCTGTTCACAAGGTTATCCACAATTTGTGTGGATAACATTTCAATGGGAGGAAAGATGAAAATACCCTGGAATTTCGCTCGTTTCCTGCCACTGGCCGGACGCCTGCTGGCACGCGGCCGATTGCCGACGCTGTTGTTCGCGGTTGCCAGCAAAGGCGCGAGCCAGGGCTATCGACTGGGCAAGCTCAAGGACGACTTGAAGCTGTTGCAGGCACTCTGCCTGGCCTACTGGCGTGGTGAGTATCGAGCCATCAGCCCCAAGGCGCTGGTTTCGGTTGTCGCGGGCCTGATGTATTTCCTCAGTCCGTTGGATGCGATCCCGGATTTCATTCCAGTGTTCGGCATGCTCGATGACATCGCGGTACTGGCATGGCTGATGAAAGTGCTCGATGACGAGCTCAATGCCTTCCGCGCCTGGCGCAAACGGCAGGTGCCGGAGAAGCTCGCGGTGGTCGAGCGTCTGCCTGATACCCCCGAGCAACTGCAACTTCAAGGCCCGAAAAAACACTGAGTCGATTTCGACCTGTTCACAGATTGATGCCCCCCGCGACCTTGGCCGCTGTTAGGATTACACTTCTAGGGAAAAGTGCCGACTCGCTAAGTGTTGTTGTCCTACGGGGTAGTCATGGATATTCAGATAATTACACGCGAAGGCGAACCCGAATATGCGGTTCTGCCATGGGCTCAGTATCAGGCGTTACTGAAAGCAGCGGGGGTCAAGGAGCAAGCGTCACCTCAAGCCACGAAGCTTCAGGCGGCAACACCAGACGCGATTCTTCCGGGTCTGGATCAACTACGCAGTTTGCGCGAAGGGAAGGGCATCGCCATAGAGGCGCTGGCCCGCACGGTAGGCATCAGCCCGTCTTACCTGGCCATGATCGAAAGTGGCGAGCGTCTGCCCGACGCCGCGATTCGTCGCAGCCTGGCCTGGGAATTGACGGTGCCGGGGTGGAGGGATGAATCGTGAGCGTACGCATCAGTCGTCAACATTGGGACGGATTGCTAGGCGAACTGGATCAGGCGCGTCGCCAGCGCCATCTGTTGACGTATCGGGCATTACTGGAACGTTTGCAGTTGCCGACTCCGGCCATGCAAACCCTGACGGCGGCCCTTGAGCATCTGGCGGCCCTGGACGCCAGGGCGGAGCAACCATTGCGCAGTTCACTGGTGATCAGCCAGGGCGCCAGCCGCTTGCCGCGCACCGGATTCTTTGAATGTGTCGAGCGTCTCGGGCGTTTTTCCGGGCCCTCGGACGGCGTTGCCGCCGCGTCCTGGCATGCTTCGGAAGTGGTGCGGGTGTTCGAGTACGAATACCCGGAATCGGCTGAGGCCTGAGTGTTTTTACAACTCAAGGCGCGGGCCGGTTACTGGCTCGCGCGCCGATTGTTTCACTGGCCATGGTTTGTCCGTCAGCCACGCGGCTGGCGCTGGCTCGAAGGCCAGTTCGCACGCATGGCCAACCTGGGCGATGTCGGCGCCCAGAGCTTCTATGGGCACATCCTGACGTTTCGCGGCGTCGGCCTCGGTGCTCGTGAGGAGGGCGTGCGTTTGTTGCGCCTGGCGGCCTTGGCGGGCGATGGCAAGGCGGCGTATCAAGTGGGCGTGATCAGTCTGGCCGGGACGGCGGGCAAGGCACCGGACCCGGTCGAAGCGGCGCGATTCTGGGAGATCGCGGCGAAGGCCGGGCATCCGTTGGCGGCGATCAAGCTCGAAGAGCTGAAGTCTTCCTCTGCGCCTCGTTGATTGCAGTGATGCCGAACAGCACCCTTATCGATGCCCGGAAACGAGCACCTCATCTTCAGTCGAAACCACCAGGCTATCAATCACATACACGCTATAGCCCTGCACATTCTTCGCATGGTGCTTGGCCTGCGATGCCATCTCGGCTAACTGGCTCGCATCGAGTTGTTCACAGGCCTGTGGATGCAAATGCACCACGCCGATCGACAGCGACAACAACGCAAACTCCTGGCGCTGACCCTGGCGATTGGGTGCGATGAAGCAGCCGGCTTCCAGGTGTTCGCTGCGGTAGAAGCGTCGGCACTGGCTCTGGAAGTCGTCGAGCAACTGGTTCAAGCGTTTGCGCCAGTCTTCCGGGCTGAGTACCAGCAGGAAATCATCACCGCCAATATGGCCGACGAAGTCGCGGGACGGGTCGACGCGGTCGTTCAGGCATTGCGCCAGGCACAGCAGGACTTCGTCGCCGCGACCATAGCCGTAGATGTCGTTGAAGGGTTTGAAGCTATCAATGTCCACGTAGCAGATCACCGATTCCCGTCGCTGTTGCAGAAGCCGCGTCAGGCATTGCTGGATCGGCACGTTGCCCGGAAGCAAGGTCAGCGGGTTGGCATAGCGGGCCTGCTGGATCTTCAGTTCCGTGATCAGCTTGAGCACGTCAATCACCCGGCCCAACCCCAGATAACCGCCGTTGAGGGTGATGATGAAATCTTCTTCGATGCGCTGGCGGGCACGGCTGGTGATCAGGCGGCTGACCTGTTGCAGGGACTGGCTCAGTTCGACGGCGAGGAAGTCATCGTTCATCAGGCGGCTGATGGGCTTGCGGGCGAACAGGTCGGTGGCAAAGGGCTTGAGCAGGGCGTCGGAGAGCGAATGACGATGGACAATGCCGCAGGGCTGACCCTGTTCATCCAGGACTGCCAGCGAGTTCAGGTTGGCCTGGCGGCGAAAGGCTTCGAGCACCGTGGCGGTCGGGGTGTCCCGGTTCACCGCGGGCAGCTCGTTGAGCAGGGCGCTGAGGTCGCTGCCGTCTTCGCTCAGGACAACGGCGATGCTGTCCTGTCGGGGCATCAATGCCCGGGCCTCCCGTGGCGGGTGTTCCTGGGGGCGGCAGAGCAGATAGCCCTGCACCAGGTCCACGCCCATTTCGGTCAGCACCGTGAGTTCTTCCTGGAGCTCGATACCTTCGGCGATGACTTGCGCCCGCGAGGCCTTGGCGATTTGCAGGATCGAGCCGACGAACTCGCGCTTGAGCGCGTCCTGATGAATGCCATCAATGAAATGCCGGTCGATTTTCACGTAATCGGGCCGCAGTTCGGACCACAAGCGCAAACTCGAATAGCCCGCCCCCAGATCATCCAGTGCAATCGAAAACCCCATCGCCCGATAGTGATGCAGGGCGGTTTGCAACAGCTGGAAATCATCCGTCGGCGTCTGTTCCGTGAGCTCGATGACCACCTGGCTCGGCGCAATGCCGAAATCCTGCAGCAATTGCAGGGTGCGCCCCGGTTGATGGGCCGCTTCGAGCAGGGACTCCGGGGACACGTTAAGGAACAACATGCCAGGCAGTTGTTGCTCATTGAAGCGTCGGCAAGCGCTTTCGCGGCAGGCAATTTCCAGCTCGCTCAGGCGTCCGGCCTGGCGGGCGACGGCGAACAGGGCGACAGGGGAGTGCAGCGGGCTGTTGGAGGGGCCGCGACTGAGGGCTTCGTAGCCGAGAATGCGCCGTTCAGAGAGGCTGATGATCGGTTGGAACAGGCTGTGCAAACCGCTTTGACTCAGGATCGAGCTCAAGGCACTCAGCTGTTCGGTTGTGGTCATGGCGATCTCTGGCGATAAAAAAGGACCGAGCGTGCCCTTGGTAAAAAGAGCACGCCCGGTCCTTTATTTCACGACAGAGTGATGACTGTTTGATGACGCTCCGGGGAGCGTAAACATTAAATTGCCATCAGTTGCTTGTGAAAACTCAGTGCTTGGCCACTGCCGTGTTGAGTTTCAGGTAGTCCAGCAGAATCCGCCCGGTTTCGCTGAGGTATGCGTCGTCTTCCGGTTTGGTCTTGTCATCCTCGGCCGCAATGGCGTCCTCGTCTTCTTTCTTCAGCTCTTTGAGCGGTTCTTCGCCCTTGGCCTTGCGACGGATGTTTTCCATGGTCAGCTGTTTGGCTTCGATGTCGGCGTGCTGGGCACGACGCTCGACTTCATTGAGGCTGACGGTTTTCTCGGTCATCAGCTTCTGCGCCAGGGCCAGCTTGTCGCGGATGAACACGAACTCCGCATCCTTGGCTGTACGCACGTCATGCTCGGACTGGAGCTGCGAAATGTACGGCTTGAAGGGGTCGAGCGCAGGCTTGATCGCCGCCTTGATGGTGTCCCACGGCATGGCTTCCGGCAGGGCGCTTTCACCGATTTCCTTGGTGTCGATGAGCGACGGGTAATCGATGTCCGGCAAGACGCCCTGATGCTGGGTGCTCTGCCCGGAAACCCGGTAGAACTTGGCCAGGGTCAGTTTCAGCTCGCCATGGTTGAGCGGCTGAATGGTCTGCACGGTGCCTTTGCCAAAGGTCTGGCCGCCGATGATCAGTGCGCGGTGGTAGTCCTGCATGGCGCCGGCAAAAATCTCCGAAGCCGAGGCGGACAAGCGGTTGACCAGCAACGCCATCGGGCCTTTGTAGAACGCGCCCGGGTTTTCATCTTCCAGGACATCGACACGGCCATCGGCGTTACGCACGAGCACGGTCGGGCCTTTGTCGATGAACAGGCTGGTCAGCTCGGTGGCCTCTTGCAGGGAACCGCCGCCGTTGTTGCGCAGGTCGATGACCACGCCGTCGACTTTCTCTTTCTGCAACTCGGTCAGCAGTTTCTTGACGTCGCGGGTGGTGCTCTTGTAATCCGGGTCGCCGGCACGGAAGGCCTTGAAGTCCAGATAGAACGCCGGGATTTCGATAATGCCGAGCTTGTAGTCCTTGCCGTCCTGCTTCAGGTTCAAGACCGATTTTTTCACGGCCTGATCTTCAAGCTTCACCGCTTCACGGGTGATCGGCACGATCTTGGTGGTCTGGTCGTTCGGCGCATTGCTGGCCGGGATGACTTCCAGGCGCACCACGGTGCCCTTCGGACCACGGATCAGCTTGACCACTTCGTCCAGGCGCCAGCCCACGACGTCGACCATTTCCTTGTTGCCCTGGGCAACGCCGATGATCTTGTCGGCCGGTGCAACCTGCTTGGTCTTGTCCGCCGGACCTGCCGGCACCAGGCGCACGACTTTCACCTGGTCGTTATCGCTCTGCAACACGGCGCCGATGCCCTCGAGGGACAGGCTCATGTTGATGTCGAAGTTCTCCGCGTTATCCGGCGACAGATAGTTGGTGTGCGGGTCGTAGGACATGGCGAAGGTGTTGATGTACGCCTGGAAGATGTCTTCCGCGCGGGTCTGGTCCAGGCGCGCCAACTGGTTCTTGTAGCGCTTGGTCAGGGTTTCCTGGATCTGCTTGGAATCCTTGCCGGCGATCTTCTGACGCAGGACTTCGTCCTTGACGCGTTTGCGCCACAGGTCGTCGAGTTCTGCGGTGGATTTGAGCCAAGGGGCGTCCTTGCGGTCGATCAGCAAGGTTTCCTTGGTGGTGAAGTCGATCTTGTCGACGCCCTTGTTCAGCTCGGCAAGGGCGAAGTCCAGACGCGCCTTTACGCGGTCCAGGTAGCGCTTGTAGATGGTGAACCCGGCGTTCAGGTCGCCGCTCTTGAGGAAATCGTCGAACTGCGTCTTCCACTTGTCGAATTCGGCAATGTCGCTGGCCATGAAGTAGCTGCGCGACGGATCCAGCAGCTTGAGGTAGCTGTCGTAGATGATCACCGAGCGTGCGTCATCGAGTGGCGGCTTGCTGTAGTGGTGGCGCTTGAGCAACTCCACGACGTTCAGGCTGGCGATCACTTCGTCACGATCGGGTTGAAGCTTGTCCCAGCTATTGGCTGCGAAAGTATTGCTCGACATCGGCAGCAAGCCGATACCGATGAATAAGGCGAGGGCAGTGCTGGGGAACAGATGCTTCATGCTGATTCGACGCGGGGACAATTGATAACGCATATTAGGCCGTCTTTGAAGTCGCCGGTTCTTTGGGAGCCGGTCGCATAATGCAAAAAGCCCGGCGCTATAGCTTCGGGCTCAGTCCAGACTCACTATGGAGGCACTGTGAAAGCATTGCAAGGCGTTGACGGTCGAGTGGTGTGGGTTGATGAGCCGAGTCCTACATGCGATGTAGGGCAAGTTCGTATCCGAGTGTCGGCAGCGGGTCTCAATCGCGCCGATTTATTGCAGAAGGCAGGCCTTTATCCGCCGCCGCCGGGGGCTAGCCAAGTGCTTGGTCTAGAGTGCTCGGGCGTGATCAGCGAGGTTGGCGCCGGGTCCTCCTGGCAGATTGGCGATCGGGTTTGCGCCTTGCTGGCCGGGGGCGGGATGGCCGAAGAGGTGGTTGTCGACGGGCGGCACGTGCTGCCGGTTCCCGACGGAATGTCACTGGTTGAAGCGGCAGCATTGCCCGAGGTTTATGCAACTGTCTGGCTGAATCTGTTTCAACTGGCTGCGCTCAAACCGGGTCAGAAAGTTCTTCTGCATGCCGGGGCAAGTGGAATTGGTTCAGCGGCCATTCAGCTGTGCAAGGCCTTCGGCAACCCGTGTTGGGTCAGTGTTGGCTCCGCCGAGCGACTGGCGTACTGCGAAGCGCTGGGGGCCCAGGGCGGCGTGGTGCGTAATGACGATCTGGAGAGCCTGCGGGATCTGGGGCCGTTCGACGTGATTCTCGACCCGGTGGGCGGCAATTACGCGGCTTTGAACCTCAAGCTGCTGGCCCAGGATGGCCGTTGGGTGTTGATCGGTCTGATGGGCGGCCGCGAGGCCAAGCTGGATCTGGCCCAGGTGCTGGCCAAGCGTGTGCAGTTGCTGGGTTCGACCCTGCGCAGCCGTGACGATCAATTCAAGGCGGATCTGTTCAGTGATCTGAGCCAGCACGTGTGGCCGCTGTTTGCCGAGGGACGCTTGAGCCCGCAACTGGCCAGGACATTCCCGATCAAGGATGCCGAGACGGCGTTTGCCGAGCTGGCGAGTAATACCGTGGCGGGGAAGGTGGTGTTGGTGATTGATGAAAGTCTGAGCTGACAACACTGAACCTGTGGGAGCGGGCTTGCTCGCGAAAGCGGTGTGTCATTCAACGATGTATTGACTGATTCGACGCCTTCGCGAGCAAGCCCGCTCCCACAGGGGGGCTTGCGTTATTTCCAGGTATGAATCGGCCAGCCAGCCTTTTCAGCCTGCTCGCGCAACACCGGATCCGGGTTGACCACGTGGGGGTAATCCACCTTCAGCAATAGCGGCAGGTCATTGCGTGAGTCGGAATAGAAACTCGCGCCTTCAAGGTTTTCCTCTTCTGCATCCAGCCACTCCAGCAAGCGAGTGATCTTGCCTTCGCGGTAGGTCAGGGTGCCGACGGTATGGCCGCTGTAAACGCCATGAGTCACTTCCAGTTCGATACCGAGAATCTCGTCGATGCCAAGGCGCTCAGCGATGGGGCCGACCAGATGCGTGCCCGAGGCCGAGATCACCAGGATCCGGTCGCCGGCCTTGCGATGCGCGGCGATGGCTTTGGTGGCGTCACTGAAAATGATCGGCTCGATGTAGTCCTCCACCCACGGACCAACCAGGTGCGCGACTTCTTCAGGCGTACGACCAATCAACGGTTCCAGGCTGAAGGCCATGTAGTCCTCCATGGCCAGATGGCCCCGGCCGTAGGCATCCATCAAATCCTTGTCGCGACGCAGGAACGATTCGCCATCGACCCAGCCGAGGCGGACCATTTGCTCGCTCCACAGTGAGGCGCAGTCGCCGTGGATCAGGGTTTCGTCCAGATCAAAAATTGCCAGGGCCATCAGTGCAGTTCTCTCTTGAGCATAAGCAAAGGCATCAGGCTACCTCACACAGGGCCGTCGGATCGATGGAAAGCGCCAGCCGCTGACCATCGGGATGCAGGTCGGCCGCCGAGCGGTTCAGCACATCCACCACCAATTCCACGCCCCGGGCTTCGACCCGGTAGCGAATCACGTTGCCCAGCAGGCTGTGGCTGCGTATCTGTGCGTCCAGTTCGCCGTTAAGGCTCAGTTCGATGGCTTCCGGGCGAATGGCGATGCGCTTGCTGATCGGTCGCTGCAACAGCTTCGAAGCGCTGTCGGCATCCAGCAGGTTGTAGTTGCCGATGAAACCAGCGGCGAACACGTCCACCGGCGCGGTATAGAGGGTTTCGGCGTCGCCGCTTTGTACGATTTTTCCCTGATTCATCAGGAAAATCCGGTCGGACATGGTCAGGGCTTCTTCCTGATCGTGTGTGACGAAAATCGTGGTCAGGCCGAGTTCGCGCTGGATCTGACGAATCTGTTCGCGCAGGTGCTTGCGAATCCGTGCGTCCAGGGCTGACAACGGTTCGTCGAGCAGCAACAAGCGCGGGCGGGTCACCAGGGAGCGGGCGAGGGCGACGCGTTGGCACTGGCCCCCCGAGAGCTGATGCGGGTAACGCGCGGCAAAGTCATTGAGCTCCACCAGTTTGAGCACTTCGGCGACGCGTTTACGGCTGTCATCGGCATTGACCTTTTGCATGCGCAGGCCGAAGGCGACGTTCTGTTCCACGGTCATATTGGGGAACAGTGCATAGCTCTGGAACACCATGCCGATCCCGCGTTTCTGCGGGCTCACCGGCACGATATCAGCGCCATCGAGCAGGATCTTGCCGCCATCCACCGAAGTCAGGCCGGCAATGCAGCGCAGGAGGGTGGATTTGCCGCAACCGGACGGGCCGAGCAGGGTGACGAACTCACCTTTCTGGATTTCGCAATTGATATCGCTGAACACCGTGGTGCCCGCGAAGCTTTTCTGAAGATGTTGGACGCTGACATAGCTCATTCGCTTTTGTCCCTGTTCAAGATATTGGCAATCCAGGTCAGAACCAGCACAAAGAAGAAGTAGGAAATCACCAGCGCACTGGTGAAATGACCGCTGCTGTTGCGCATGTTGTTGAGGTAGACCTGCAGGGTTTCGTAACGGGTGCCGACGAGGATGTTGGCGAACACGAACTCACCGAACAGGAACGAGAACGACAGCAGCAGTGCCACCATCAAGCCCTTGCGCAGGTTCGGCAGCACCACCAGGAAGGCGGCTTGCCAGGTGCTGGCGCCGAGCAACTGGGCGGCGTCCATCAGGTCGCGCAGGTTGATCGCCTGCAGGTTGTTGGTGATCGCCCGGTACATGAACGGCAGCGCCACGGTGAAGTAGCAACCGATCAGGATCCACGGCGTCCCGACCATGGCGAACGGTCCGGAACCATAGAGCTGCAACAGCCCCACCGACGACACCACCGGCGGCACGGCGAAGGGCAGCAGGATCAGGATGTTCATCAGCGCGTCGAGTTTCGGGAAGTGGTAATGCACCACGAACAGCAGCGGTAGAATCAATACCACCGCCAGAACAAGGGCGCCGACGCAGACAAGCAGCGACTGGCCGAAAGCGCTCAGAAAACGCGGATCGCTCCACAGCTGCGCATACCATTTGATACTGAAGCCGCTGGGCAGAATGGTGGCCGACCAACTGCTGGAAATCGAATAGATAAAGGTGCCGACCAGCGGCAGCAACATAATGGCAAACAGCAGGTAAACCACCACGCGATGGTAGATGCCGACAGGCCCCAATTCAACGCGAGACATGGTAGCTCCTCTTCAACAGCAGTTGATGGACGATGGTCACCAGGGTCATCAACGCTACCAGCACCACGGCCAGGGCACTGGCCAGGTTCGGGTCGAGGGAGATGTCACCCGAGACCATCGCTGCAATACGGATCGGCAAAACGTTGAAGTTGCCGGTGGTCAGTGCGTACACCGTGGCATAGGCGCCGAGGGCGTTGGCCAGCAGGATCACGAACGTGCCGAGCAGCGCTGGGGTCAGCACCGGTAGACCGATGTGGCGCCAGAACTGCCAGCCATTGGCGCCGAGCAGCGCGGCGGACTCGCGCCAGTCTTCGCGCAGGGCGTCGAAGGCTGGGTAGAGCAGCAGCACACCGAGGGGAATCTGGAAGTAGGTGTAGAGAATGATCAACCCGGTTTTCGAGTACAGATTGAAGTCTTCAATGATCCCGGCCTGCTTGAGCATGATGGTGAAGCTGCCGTTGAAGCCGAGCAGAATGATGAACGCGAAGGCCAGGGGCACACCGGAGAAGTTGCTGGTCATGTTGGCGAAGGCGTTGACGAAGTTGCGCAGTTTCGAATCGACCCGGCGCAGGGAATAGGCGCCCAGAATCGCGATGACGATCCCCAGCACGCTGGACCAGAAGCTGATCTCAAGGCTGTACTGGATGGCCTGCAGGTAAAACTTCGAGCTGAAGATCTTGCTGAAGTTGGCCAGGCCCCAGCCGAATTCTTCCGATTGCAGGCTGTTGATCATCACCCAGGTCAGCGGTGCGATTTCGAACACGATGAAGAACAGCGCGAACGGGACCAGGCATAAGGCTGCCAGCCATTTACTGCGGGTCATGGCATTCACTTCAACAGCTCCCGGCAGACCGGTTTGTCGTGGGGCACGCCGAGCAACTGGCAGACGGTGCCGCAGATCTCGGTCTGTTTCGGCGCGGCACCGGCGTCGAAGCTGAACGCGTCACCGAGAACGAACAGCGGCACCTCACGTTCTTCCGGCAGCAGGCCGTTGTGGGAGCGGTCGTTGTTCATGCCGTGGTCGGCGGTGACCAGCACCTGATAGCCGGCATCGAGCCAGCCTTGCAGGTAGTCGGCCAGGATGATGTCGGCCGAGCGAGCACTGTTGCGGTACTGCGGGGTGTCGAGGCCGTGCTTGTGCCCGGCGTCGTCGATGTTCATCGGGTGGATCAACAGGAAATTCGGCGTGTGGCGCAGGCGCAGGTTTTCAGCGTCGGCGAACAGGTGAGAATCCGGGTAGTGATCGTTCCAGTAGAAATGCCCGTGCTGGATCGGCAGTTGCGGGTCATCGGTGTGACGATCCCGGGCCGCGACGAAGGGCGAACGGTTGTACAGCTCACTGACCCAGTGATAGGCCGCCGCCGCGGTGACAAGACCTGCGTCGGTGGCGTAGTGATAGATGCTGCGCTGATTGGACAGGCGCGAGACGTTGTTGTGGACGATACCGCTGTCGATGGGCGCGACGCCGGTCAGGATGCATTCGTACAGCGGGCGGGACAGGGCTGGCAACTCGCACTCCAGTTTGTAGAGTGCGGCACGTCCGGTGCCGACGTAAGCCTGCAGGTGCCCCATGGCGTGGCGGGCGACCTCGTAGTTGAGGCCGTCGAGCACGACAAGGATGACGTTGTGCTTCATAGGGGCAAAACTCCGTGAAACAGATGATTCAAGTACACAACCAATCCCTTGTGGGAGCGGGCTTGCTCGCGAATGCGGTCGTTCATTCAACATTGAAGCTGACTGACACACCGCCTTCGCGAGCAAGCCCGCTCCCACATTTGGATCTCCATCAGGTCCCGAAATGGGGACCTACCCGGTTACTGCATATTGATAATGACTTCTTCCTGCCACTTCTGAGGAAGGGCCTTGGAGGTCTTTTCCCAAGCGTCCGCGTCCTTGATCGGCGTGACCTTCTTGTACTGCTCGTTAGGCAGCAGCTTGGCCTGCACCTCGGCTGGCAGGGTCAGGTATTCGGCACGGATCGGACGGGCGTTGCCCTTGGCCAGGTTGATCTGGCCGGCGTCGCTGAAGATGTATTCGCGGGTCAGCTTGGCGGCGTTCGGGTTTTTCGCGTACTTGTTGATGATGGTGGTGTAGCCGGAAATCACCGAGCCGTCGGACGGGATCAGCACCACGTAATCATCCGGATTGGCCATCTTGGCCTTGTAGCTCAGGCCGTTGAAGTCCCAGACCACGCCGACTTCGATTTCGCCTTTTTCCATGGCACCAATGACCGGGTTGGACATCGACAGGCGACCCTGCTTGGCGATGTCGGCGAACAGATCCAGGGCAGGCTTGAGGTTTTTCTCGTCGCCACCATTGGCCAGCGCCGCGGCCAGTACGCCGTTCGCAGCCTGGGCAGCAGTGCTCACGTCACCGATGGAAACCTTGTACTTGCCGGTCTTGAGGTCAGCCCACTTGGTCGGCACTTCGGAACCGTGCAGCAACTTCTTGTTGACGACGAAAGCGATGGTGCCGGTGTAAGCCAGTGCCCAGTTGCCGTCCTTGTCCTTGGCCCAGGCCGGAATCTGATCCCAGGTCGAAGGCTTGTAAGGCTGGACCACGCCTTGCTTGACTGCGATCGGGCCGAACGCTGCACCGACGTCGCCGATGTCGGCGCTGGCGTTGTCTTTTTCCGCGGCGAACTTGGCGATTTCCTGGGCCGAACTCATGTCGGTATCGATGTGCTTGAGGCCGTACTTGTCGCTCAGGTCTTTCCAGGTGCCGGCCCAGTTGGCCCAGTCATTGGGCATGCCGACGCTGTTGACGGCGCCTTCCGCTTTTGCAGCGGCTTCCAGGGTTTTCAGATCATCGGCCGCCATGGCGGCGGTGCACATTGCGATGGTCGAGCCTAACAGTGATGCCAGGAAAAACTTTTTCATTCCGAAGCTCCTTGGGTCGTGTTCAACGCTGCGATTGCGGTTTGTGTTGGTCTAGGTCAGCAATACCTGAGCCAATTTAAGGGGGCTGGATGACACTTTGATGTCGTTCGTCGCCCGGAATGACTTTTTGTTCAGCGGTATCGCGACTGGCCTGCTAAGCGTAGACCATGGTCAAGGCCCCGGAAGGCAAGGGACTTGGCCGATGAATTGCAGGTTGTTGAGGCCAGAGAATGGCGACCGTTGGGCAGCTTTGTCACATTTCGGTCATCTGCACTGCCTACGCTTGCAGACTATTGAATGAGCCGGTTTACGCTGTGGTTCTGCCCTGAAATGGTGCTGGTCTAGTCCAGAAAGGAAACGTTGATGCGTGAAGAGGCAACAAAAGCGGTAACAGCCATCGGCCAAGTGCTTCAGGAGCAGATCGACCACGGACTGTTGACCCCCGGCAGCAAATTGCCGGCCGAGCGCAAGCTCAGTGAATTGTTCGGCACCACGCGGATCACTTTGCGTGAAGCGTTGTTGCAGTTGGAGTCACAGGGGCAGATTTATCGCGAGGAGCGTCGCGGCTGGTTCGTCTCGCCCCCACGCCTGGCCTACAACCTCATGCAGCGCAGCCACTTTCACGCGATGGTCAGCGCTCAGGGGCGGGTGCCGTCCACCGAAGTGATTTCGGCGCGATTGCAACCGGCATCGGCGGCGGTGTGTGCCTGGCTGCAATTGCCAGCGCTGTCGAGCGTGATTCAGATCTGCCGTTCACGGCGGATCGATGGGCGACTGGTGTTGTATGTGGAGCACTATCTGAACCCGCAGTACTTTCCAGGGATCCTCGATTTCGATTTGAATCAGTCGATCACCGAGTTGTACGCGCGGCATTACGACTTGCACTACGGGCGGGTGCGCTTCGAGATTGTGCCCACGGCGTTGTCAGTGGATGCGGCGGCGGCGTTGAAGGTGTCGGTGGGCAGCCCGGGCTTGCGGATTGCCCGGGTCAACTATGACCAGCATGAACGCCTGATCGACTGCGACCTGGAGTTCTGGCGGCATGATGCGATTCATGTCGGGGTGGATGTGGTCTGACGCTGCTTTTGTAGGAGCTGCCGCAGGCTGCGATCCTTTAAAGGCCAAAATCACAAGATCGCAGCCTGCGGCAGCTCCTACTCCTGCTGGCCGCCACCTGCAGTGATCACCTGAATACTCATCCGCGGTGTCGCCAGATCCAGTCCGGCTTCATCCATGTGTCGCTTGAGCGACAGGTTGAACGCTCGCGATACTTCCCACTGCTTGATTGGCGCGGTCTTGAAGCGGGCGCGAAGGATCGCGTTGCCCGACTCGAAACTTTCCACCCCCTGAAACTCCAGCGGCGACCAGATATTGCGTCGCTGCAACGGATCGGTGCGCATTTTCTGGGCGACTTCGCGCATCAGTTTGATTGCGTTGTCGATGTCCATGCTGGCGGGCACTGCTACCCGGAAGATCGCGTAGCCGAATTCCCGGGAGTAGTTCTTGATGCTTTTGATTTCACTGAACGGAATGGTGTGGACGATGCCATCGATGTCCCGCAGGCGCACGGTGCGGATGGTCAGGCCTTCGACCGTGCCGAGGTGGCCGCCGACATCCACGTAGTCGTCGATGGCCAGGGAGTCTTCGATGATGATGAACAACCCGGTAATCAGGTCGGCTACCAGCGATTGCGCGCCAAAACCGATGGCCAGGCCGATCACACCGGCACCGGCCAGCAGTGGCGTGACGTTCATGCCCATGTTCGCCAGGGCGACAATCATCGCGACGATAAAAATGGCCACGAACAGCACGTTGCGGATCAGCGGCATCATCGTCTGCGCGCGGGCGTTGGCCAGGCCTTTGCGCGAGCGGGTCAAAGCGTGATGCACGGCGGTATCGCTGAGAATCCAGATCAACCAGGCGAACAGCAGCGTGCCGGCGAGGCTGAACAGTTTGACACTGACTTCGTGGCCATCGCCTTCGGTAAAGCGGATCAACGACATGCCCCAGACCCGCAGGCCGAGTTCGATGAAGGCCAGCCACACCAACAGGTGGACGATGGTGTAGAAGAAGTTTTTCAGCCGTTCCGAATACACGGCGTAACGTCGTATGCCTCGCTGGGGTTTGAGGGCGTGGCGGCGTACCAGGCCGTTGATGACCATGCACAGCACCAGCAAGACGGTACAGATCAGCGACTGGCGCAGGGCGGTGCTGGTGTCGCCGGCGGAAATGAACGTCGCGAACAGGGAAACGGCCACCAGCACCAGCGCCGGTACGTACCAGAAGGTGCCGAGAATCGACAGGGTGTCGTTAAGGGCGCGGCGGGTCAGGCGTCGGGACAGCGGCTGATTGCGGATCAGGTGGGCGATCGGCCGGCGGAAGCGCAGGATGAAGCGCCCCGTGGAGAGCGCTGCCAGGACATTGGCGACAGTCGCGGCGGTGTGGGCCAGATGGCTGCCGAGGCTGTTGACCAATTGCGGATCGCTCAGCGCTTCGCCAAACGCGGCGAAGCTGCCGATCAGCCACAGCGGCCGAAACGCCTGGTGCCGCAGGATGTACAGGGCGCGGTGGCGGTGTGGGCCGTCGAGCAGGGAAAAGGCAATCACGCAGATGGCCGAGAAGCAGGTGCCGACCACCAGTGCATAGGCCAGCACCATCGCCAGGCTCTTGCCCAGGGACGAGGGCAGGGCGTAGCTCATGTAGACCGTGATCACCAGGGCGATCAGCCACGGTCCGAGTTTTCGCAGCGCAAAACGCAACATGTCCAGGGCCCGGGGGTGCTGCGGCAGTTCTTCGGTCAGGCCGAAACGCATCCGCACTCGGTGGCTGATCCAGATCAGGGCGGCGGCCAGCAGGCTCCAGATCATCAGGATCATGGCAAAGGCGAACAGCATGGGCAGCCATTCATTGGCCGGCAGCGCCAGCGCCACCAGTTCTTCCCTGGCCTGATCGAACTCACTGGACCAGCGCGTGAGCGGGCTGTCGTCGCCGGTAAATTTCTTCTCGATAGTGGTCAGGGTTCCGCCAATCAGGCCCAGCACGCCTTCTTCGGTCATCGGCTGGGCTTGTTTGGTGGTGTCGCGGAGCTTTTTCAGGTCGGCCAGCAGCTTGCTGCGTTGCTGGTCGTTTTCCAGTGACTTGATCACTTCGTCCAGGGATTGTCCCAGCGGTTCCTGTGCTTCGGGCTGCGCCTTGGCCTGGCTGTTGAGCAGGCCTGGCAGGCCGGCCGCCTGGGCAGGCGTCACTGACAGCAGCGTCATCAGGCAGACAAGGACAATACACGGCAGGGCAAAAAGACGAGCGAACACTAGGCGGTCAACCTCGCAGGGAGCGGATCGACCGAGTGTACGAGCCCGTCAAAATCAATGCGAGCCAAGGGCGATGAATTATTCGTTGAGTTTGGCGAGGATCTTGATCACCACGGTGGCGAGAATGGTCAGCATGCCGATCCACATGGCAAACACACCGGCATTTTTATCGCGAAAGTTGAAACCGACGGCCAGCAGGAGCATCCCGGCAAGAATCGGAATCAGCATGGCGTGGAAGGAAGACATCGAAATCATGGAGACAGCCTTGTCGAAGGGATACTTGAAGTCTAGGCCGCTTTTGACGCGGCCGGTGTGATGTGTATCAGAGGTGAGTCGATTTGATCATGGTGTTGGGGTGTCTGTGCTGCCGTCATCGCGAGCAAGTCGGATCGCCGCACCGTCGCTCCCACATTTGAAATGAAATCCAATGTGGGAGCGAGCCTGCTCGCGATGCTTTTTAAGGTTTACGGCAACTCGCGGCAGGCGTAGAACGCGCTCAGTACCTTGACCAGATGCGCCAGGTCATGGCTGCCGCACAGTTCGCGGATCGAGTGCATGGCGAACGTCGGCAAACCGATGTCCACGGTGCGCACGCCCAGGTGGCTGGCGGTGATCGGGCCGATGGTCGAACCACAGCCCATGTCACTGCGCACCACGAAGCTTTGCACCGGCACTTCTTCAGCCATGCACAGGTGTCGGAAGAACCCGGCGGTTTCGCTGTTGGTGGCGTAGCGCTGGTTGCTGTTGACCTTGATCACCGGGCCGGCGTTGAGTTTCGGGCCGTGGTTGGCGTCGTGTTTGTCGGCGTAGTTCGGGTGCACGCCGTGGGCGTTGTCAGCCGAAACCAGCAGGGATTTCTGAATGGTGCGTACGAATTCATCACCTTCAGGCATCAAGCGACGCAAGGTTTGCTCAAGCATCGGGCCGTCGGCACCGCAGGCCGAGCAGGAACCGACTTCTTCGTGGTCGTTGCAGACCAGCACGCAGGTTTCGCCGGTGTCGGCCGTGAGCAGCGCTTGCAGACCGGCATAGCACGACAGCAGGTTGTCCAGGCGCGCGCCGGCGATGAAATCGCCATGCAGGCCAATGACCGCAGCGCTTTGGGTATCGTAGAAACTCAGCTCGTAATCGAGCACCACGTCGGCATTCAGGCCGTGTTCGCGGGCGAGCTGGTCGGTGAGCACTGCGCGGAAGTCCACGCGCTCGTCACCGGCAAATTGCGCGAGGATCGGCGGCAGTTCGGTCTGGGCGTTGATGGCCCAGCCCATGTTGGCTTCACGATTGAGGTGGATCGCCAGGTTCGGAATGATCGCGACCGGTGCCTTGAAGTCGATCAACTGGCTCTCGACCTTGCCATCACGCCGGAAGGTTACGCGGCCCGCCAGGGACAGGTCACGGTCGAACCATGGCGCCAGCAGCGCGCCGCCATAGACTTCGACGCCCAGTTGCCAGAAGCCCTGGCGTTGCAGCTCCGGTTGCGGCTTGACGCGCAGGCACGGGCTGTCGGTGTGGGCGCCGACCAGGCGAATGCCGCCGTGCAACGGTGAATGGCGGCCCATCTTGATCGCGACAATCGAAGAGTCGTTGCGGGTGACGTAGTAGCGACCGTTGGCTTCGGTATTCCACGGCTCGCGCTCGTCGAGGCGTTGATAGCCCGCCGCTTCCAGACGCTGAACAAGGCTGGCGGTGGCATGGAACGGGGTAGGGGAGGCCTTGAGAAAATCGATCAGGCCTTGGTTCAACTCTTCGCGCATAAAGTAGCTCCAGACAGCAGTGGCGCCAGTTTAACGTATTGGTCAGGGAATTGGCGGCAGCCTGATGTTGGAGTGGACAGCGAAGATGAATGTGAAGGAGCACCCTGTGGGAGCGGGCTTGCTCGCGAAGACGGAGTGTCAGTCGACATTTGCATGTCTGATACACCGCTTTCGCGAGCAAGCCCGCTCCAACATTTTCAGAATGGTGCCGGGCACTCGAAGCGCAGGCGCTCGCCGGTCTGCGGGTGGGTGAAGCTGAGCATGCTGGCGTGCAGGCACAGACGCGGCCAGGCCGCCAAAGCCTGTTCATGGGCATAAAGCCCGTCACCCAGCAGCGGATGGCCAATCGAGAGCATGTGCACGCGCAACTGGTGGGAACGGCCGGTGATCGGTGTCAGCTCAACGCGGCACCAGTCGCCACAACGTTCGAGCACGCGCCAGAAGGTCAGCGCATGTTTGCCGAATTCATGATCGACCACATGCCGTGGCTTGGTCGGCGGGTCGTAGCGCAACGGCAGGTCGATGCTGCCGCTGTCCAGTTCCGGCTGACCCCAGCACAGGGCGGTGTAGGCCTTTTCGGTTTCGCGGTCGTGAAATTGCCGGGACAGCTCGCGATGGGTATCCGGATCGCGGGCCAGCAGGATGATGCCGGAAGTCTCCCAGTCCAGCCGGTGGACGATTCGCGCTTCCGGGTAGCCGTTTTCCTGCAGGCGGGTAATCAGGCAGTCCTTGTTGTCATCGGCCCGGCCAGGGACAGAGAGCAACAGGGTCGGTTTGTTCACCACCAGTACGGCGGCATCCTGATGGATGATGTGGATGTTGGACAACGGCATTAAAACAGCCTCGTAACAAACGCCAACGGCGGCTCAGGTCCCTTCCGGTTGCAGAAGGGACCTGAGCCGCCGTGGCTCCAGCCGGATCGACTCAGCGATCTGGCAGGGTGATATTGAGTTCCAGAATCGAGCAGCTGCCCTGGCTTTCCAGTGCGACATGCACGTCATCGGACCCGATATTGACGTACTTGCGGATCACCTCGACCAGTTCCTTCTGCAAGGCCGGCAGGTAGTCCGGGGTACTGCGTTGGCCGCGTTCGTGCGCCACGATGATCTGTAGACGCTCTTTCGCTACCGACGCGGTGCTTTGCTTTTTGTTGGCACGAAAGAAGTCAAAAAGGTTCATTGCTTAGTTGCCTCCAAACAGGCGCTCGAAGAATCCCTTCTTCTGTACATCAAGGAATCGATGATCCACGGTCTTGCCCAGCAGGCGGTCAACGGTATCGCTGTAGGCCTGGCCGGCATCGCTCTGGTCGTCGAGAATCACCGGAACACCCTGGTTGGATGCCTTGAGCACCGCCTGGGATTCAGGGATCACGCCGAGCAGGGTCACCGAAAGGATTTCCTTGACGTCTTCTACGCCGAGCATTTCGCCTTTGCTCACACGTTCCGGGTGATAGCGGGTAATCAGCAGGTGTTCCTTGATCGGGTCTTCGCCGCGTTCGGCGCGACGGGACTTGCTGGCCAGCAGGCCGAGCATGCGGTCGGAGTCGCGTACCGAGGAGACTTCCGGGTTGGTCACGACGATCGCTTCATCGGCGAAGTACATGGCCAAGTGGGCGCCTTTCTCGATGCCTGCCGGGGAGTCGCAGACCACGAACTCAAAGTCTTCCTTGAGTTGCATCAGGACTTTTTCCACGCCTTCGACGGTCAGCGCGTCTTTGTCGCGGGTCTGGCTGGCGGCCAGCACGTAGAGGTTTTCCAGGCGCTTGTCTTTGATCAGGGCCTGTTGCAGGTTGGCTTCGCCGTTGACCACGTTGACGAAGTCATACACCACGCGGCGCTCGCAACCCATGATCAGGTCGAGGTTACGCAAGCCCACGTCGAAGTCGACGATCACTGTTTTGTGGCCGCGCAGAGCGAGGCCGGTACCGATAGCGGCGCTGGTGGTGGTCTTACCCACACCACCCTTGCCGGATGTAACCACGAGAATCTTGGCCAAGGTGTTTCACCCCTAAGGAAGAAGGACTTTTCAGTCCCTGAAAAACATCTCCTGAAAAACTACTGCAGTCGGACAGCCTTGGCTGGAATCCGGTTTGAGCGGCGTTTACCCCCGGTAAACACTGCTTTCGGCCTTTTTCCTACTTCGTTTGAGCCGTTTTCGCTACGTTTTAGAGATGCTTGGAAAATGCGGCAGTATCCGTTAAAGCCGAATGATGTTCAACACGTCGCCGGACAGGCTGACCTGCACACCCGAACCCCATAGAGGGTCGCGGCGCAGATCTTCGGAAACCTTGTAATGCCCGGCGATGGAAATCAGTTCAGCACTCATTTGCTGACAGAAAATCCGCGCCTTGGTGTCGCCCTTGACGCCGGCCAACACGCGACCACGCATCGGGCCGTATACATGGATGTTGCCATCGGCGAGAAGTTCCGCCCCCGGGCTGACCGAGGAGATCACCACCAGATCGCTGCCCTGGGCATAAATCTGCTGGCCACCGCGTACTGGCGAGGTGATGATTTTCGTCGGCTTGATGGTCGGTTCAGGCTGTTTTTCCGGTTTTTTCTTCGGTTCGCCTTCGGTCAGGTCCAGTGGACGCTCCCGGGCGCCGGACGGTGGCAGTACTGGCAAATCCACCGCAATGGCGGCGGCAATGTCTTCGATGCGGCTGGCGCGGATCGCCAGGGTACGCAGGCCATGCTGGCGGCAAACGCGCATCAGCCCTGGCAGATCGACCGCGCCTTCGTTGGCCGGGAGTTTGTCCAGGGCCAGTACCAGCGGCGCGTTGCTGAAGAAGTTGGGCGCCAGGGCGACCTTGGCGGCCAGTTGTCGATCGAGGCTTTCGAGGTCGTTACGGGCCAGTTCCAGCACCGTAATGGCCAGCATGCTGCCCTTCAACTGGAACACGGGATCTTGGTCTAGCGGTTCGGTTTGGCTCATGGTCGGCATACAACGACTTGTCACTAAAAGTGCCGAGACTTATAACGAGAACGCCCGCAGGCCGCAAGCCGGGTCGAACGATGTAGAATGCGCGGCCATTGTCATTCCGGAAGCATTAATGGATCGCCCGCGTTTTCGAAAAGTATTTCTATCTCCACGTTTCTGGCCGCTGTGGTGTGGCCTGGGGCTGTTGTGGCTGATCGTCCAGTTGCCGTACCCGGCACTGCTGTGGATCGGTCGTGTACTGGGCGCTTTGATGTATCGAGTGGCCGGCGACAGACGGCGCATTGCCAAGCGCAATCTGGAGCTGTGTTTTCCTGAAAAAACCACCGCCGAACGCAAACACCTGCTCAAGGAAAACTTCGCCTCCACCGGTATCGCTTTCTTTGAGATGGCGATGAGCTGGTGGTGGTCGCGCAAGCGCCTGGCCAATCTCGCTCATATCGAAGGGCTGGAGCATTTGCAGCAGGCCCAGCGCGAAGGCAAGGGCGTGATCCTGATGGCCCTGCACTTCACGACGCTGGAAATCGGCGCGGCGTTGCTCGGTCAGCAGCACACCATCGACGGCATGTACCGCGAGCACAAGAATCCGCTGTTCGACTACATCCAGCGCCAGGGCCGCGAGCGGCACAACCTCGACTCGCTGGCGATAGAACGCGAAGACGTGCGCGGCATGCTCAAATTGCTGCGCTCGGGCCGGGCGATCTGGTACGCACCGGATCAGGACTACGGCGCCAAGCAAAGCATTTTCGTGCCGCTGTTCGGCATTCAGGCCGCGACCGTTACCGCCACGAGCAAGTTTGCGCGGCTGGGCAAGGCGCTGGTGGTGCCGTTCACCCAGGAGCGTCTGGCGGACGGCAGCGGTTATCGCCTGGTGATCCATGCGCCGCTCGAAGGCTTCCCCGGCGAAACCGAAGAAGAGGACTGCCTGCGCATCAACCAATGGATCGAAAGCGTTCTGCGCGAGCATCCCGAGCAATACCTGTGGGCCCACCGCCGCTTCAAGAGTCGTCCACCGGGCGAGCCCAAGCTGTACGCCAAGCGCGGTTGAATCCCGATCCCCTGTAGGAGCGAGCTTGCTCGCGATGGTCGTGAAAACGCCGCGGGGTGTCAGCCGCCCAGCGTTATCTTGGCTACCATCGCGAGCAAGCTCGCTCCTACAAGGGAATAGGTCGAAACAACGAAATCCCATCAAGCACCATGGAGAGTTGTGCATGAGTCCAGTTGAACCGGTAACAGGGTTGATTCTTTCCGGTGGCGGGGCTCGGGCGGCCTATCAGGTCGGGGTGCTGGCGGCGATTGCCGAATTGCTGCCGCCGGGGGCACGCAATCCGTTTCCGGTGATCGTCGGCACCTCGGCGGGCGCGATCAACGCCGTCAGCCTCGCCAGCGGTGCAATGGACTTTCGTAACGCCATCGAACGCCTGACGGCCTTCTGGCAGGGCTTTCGCAGTCATCTGGTGTTGCGTAGCGACTGGCCCGGGGTGATTCGCCAGGCCAGCCGCTTTGTCAGCCACAGTTTGCTCGGCATCGGTGCCCAGGTGCCGGTGGCGCTGCTCAACAGCTCGCCGCTACGGGATTTGCTCAACGACAAACTGCATATGGGCGGCATCGCCGAAGCGATCGCACAGAAGCAATTGCACGCGGTGGCGGTCACCGCGTTCGGCTATGAGTCCGGCCAGGCAGTCACCTTCTATGAGGGCGGCGGCAAGATCGATGCCTGGTTGCGCCATCGACGCATCGGCGTTCCCACCCGCTTGTCCGTTGAACACCTGCTCGCCAGTTCGGCCATTCCGCTGCTGTTCGCTCCGGTGAAAATCGACGAAGAGTATTTCGGTGATGGCGCGGTGAGGCAGTCGGCGCCGATCAGTCCGGCGCTGCATCTGGGCGCCAGTCGGGTGCTGGTGGTGGGCGTCAGCGGCAACCCCCGCGGGGTCGACCCGCAACAACCCTTGTTGCGCAGCTACACCGGTCAGCAGCCGACCCTGGCGCAGATCGGCGGGCACATGCTCAACAGTACGTTCATTGACAGCCTGGAAAGCGACATCGAGCTGTTGCAGCGCCTGAACCAGTTCAGTCACCTGATGCCCGACGGCACGCCGACCCGCGCTTTGGGCGTGGCGCCAGTGGACGTACTGGTGATTTCGCCGAGCCAGCCGATCGATGAGATTGCTGCGCGCCATCGTCAGGAATTGCCGGCGGCACTGCGCCTGTTTCTGCGCGGGCCGGGTGCGACCAAGACCAGCGGGGCGGGGGTGCTGAGCTATCTATTGTTCGAGGCGGGGTATTGCAGCGAGTTGATCGAGCTGGGGCGGCGTGATGCGTTGGCCAAGCGGGGGGAGTTGTGCCGGTTTCTGGGGTTGGCAGAGCCTGTGCTTTCGGTTTGAGATTTGTGGTGAGGCTTTCGCGAGCAGGCTCGCTCCCACAGTGGAACCTTGTCGGACACAAAACTTATATACGACGAAAATCCCTGTGGGAGCGAGGCTGCTCGCGAAGCTTCTTAAATCAGAAGTGAACCTTGACCAGGAAACTGGTCACACTCTGATCAGTCTTGAAGCCCTGGCTGTCTTCAATCCCGTACTTGTTTTTCCAGTAGTCATACTCGACACCGACGTACAGCTGCTTGGCACCCAGATTCAACGCCTTGCCCAGGTCATATTTGACCTGCGGATTGAAGTGCAGGTTGGCGTGGTATTCGCCTTTGCTGTTGACATCGTTGTCGACCACCCAGTCCATGAAACCGTCGATCAGCACGTCCGAGCCACCCACCGGAATGGTGTAGGACCAGACCGGCGAGACCTGCCAGATGTCGTCGCCCGGGCGGTCGCCTTCGGTGTGCCGGTTGTAGAAGTTCAACTGGAAGTAATCGAAGCCCGGGATGGCCAGGTCGAAACCAGGACCGATCAGGTACGACTCGGTATCGTCTTCACCAAACTCGTAGGTCATGGCCAGCAGCACGTCCTTGATCGGGCCGAACTCGAACTTCTGGTCGAAGATCTTGTTGAACGACAGGCGCGGACTGAGCTCGCCGTAATGGCTGTTCTCGCCCGCGAAATGGTCTTCCTTGCCGTTGTAGAAGATCTTGTCGATGAAGAAGAAGTTGTCGCCGTATTTCCAACCGTCGGCGTGTTCAAAGGTCACCGTCTGCTGGATGCGCGGGTTGACCTGGAAGTCCTTGCCGTAAAGGTAGGACAGGCTGTTGTTTTGCCATTGCAGCAAGTCGCCGGCCATGGCCTGACCCCCCGCCAGCAATGATCCCGCCAGCATCAGGCTAGTGCACGTACGTTTCATTCGGTTGCTCCCAAAAAGTAGGTGGTTCCACGTTATTTTTTTAAGGTCGGCGCTCTGGTGTGGCGCCTGTTTCTTTAGCGGTAAAAAATCATCCATTCGGTCAGCTTTAGTGCTGTTAGCAAGAGCTGGGCCAAGGCTTTCAAAAAGCAAAAAAACTCCCGTTCGGCGGCTCAAGAGCGGTCGATTGAGAGGGGTTTTGGAGTGCCTTGGTGCCTGCCAGAGCCGGGATAAGTTGGCTTTCTGGTCAGGTTTTACATCCGGGCTTTTTTTTAAACCGGATTTGGGCGGCCGCGGAGAATACTGACTCCTCGGCCAGGTCTCAAGTGCTCCGCAACGGCGCACCGACGACAGGTGTGGGGCACGGTTGCAGAGCAGCATCAGAAGTGCACCTTTACCAGCAGGCTGGCGGTGTTTTCATTGGTGTTGAAACGGGAGCTGTCCTGGACGCCGTATTTGTCTTTCCAGTAGCTGTATTCGGTGCCGACATACACCTGTTTCTCGCGCCAACCCAGGGCTTTGCCCAGGTCGTATTTGATCTGCGGGTTGAAGTGCAGGTTGGCGTGATAGGTGCCGCGGGCGTTCTGGTCGTTATCCACCACCCAGTCGATGTAGCCGTCGATCAACAGGTTTGAGTTGCCCAGTGGCAGGGTGTAGGACCAGGCCGGGCTGATTTGCCAGACATCATCGCCAGGGCGCGAGCCTTCGGTCTGGCGGTAATAGAAGTTCAGGGTGAAAAAGTTGAAGCCCGGTACCGCGAGATCGAAACCGGGACCGATCAGGTAGGCCTCGGTGTCGTCTTCGCCGTTCTCGTAGGTCATGGCCAGCAGCACGTCCTTGATCGGGCCGAATTCGAAACGGCGGTCGAGGATCTTGCCGAAGGAGAGGCGCGGACTGAACTCGCCGTAATAGGCGTGAACGCCTTTGTTTCGGTCTTGCTCGCCGTTGTAGTAGGTGCTGTCGATGAACATGAAGTTGTCGCCGTACTTCCAGCGGTCAGCGTGTTCGAAGGTGATCGTCTGCTGGATCGCCGGGTTGATCGCGAAGTTCTTGCCATACAGGTAGCTCAGGCTGTTGGTCTGCCACAGCAGTAGATCGCCGGCCATGGCCTGACTCGCGGCCAGCAGGCCAGCACCCAACAGCAGGTTGGTTTGTGTCCGAATCATCTGTTGCTCCCTCTTGTTTTTATTTTTGAGGCGCAGGTTGTGGCCAGGGGGCTGGCCACAGGCAGGCCCCCTTGGTTATCCGTCAGATCAATGGGTGTGAGCCTGGCAGTCGTTGATGGCCGCGCGTTCGGCGCCACCAAAGATGTTGAACAACAGGTTCAGCGTCAGCGCGCTGAGGGTGGCCATGGCGATGCCGCTGTGGGTGATCGGGCTCATCCACACGGGCAGGTGGGCGAAAAACTCCGGGCGTACAACCGGGATCAGGCCCATGCCGATGCTCACCGCCACCAGCAACTGGTTGCGACGGTCACCGATGTCGGCTTCCTGGAGGATTTTGATCCCGGTGGCGGCGACCATGCCGAACATCGCAATCGCTGCGCCGCCCAGTACTGCCGGAGGAATCGACGCCACCAAAAACGCGGCTTTGGGCAGCAGGCTCAGGACGATCAGCAACCCGCCGGCAACGATGGTCACCGAGCGGCAACGCACGCCGGTCATTTGCACCAGGCCGATGTTCTGAGCGAAGGAGGAGTGGGTGAAGGTGTTGAAGAAGCCGGCGAAAAACGAGGCGCCGGCATCGCACAGCAAGCCGCGACGCAGCATCCGTGGGCAGACTTCCTGGCCGGTGATCTTGCCCAGCGCAAGAAACATCCCGGTGGACTCAACGAAAATGATCACCACCACCAGGCACATGGACAGGATCGGTGCCAGCTCGAATTTCGGCATGCCGAAATGCAGCGGGGTGACGAATTGCAGCCATGGCGCTTGACTCATGCCGCTCAGGTCAACCATGCCGATCAGGCCGCAGAGCACGTAGCCCAGGCACATACCGATCAGGACAGAGATGTTGACCCAGAAACCCCGCATGAAGCGATGCACCAACAGAATGGTGCCCAGCACCAGTGCGGCGATGGCCAGATAAATGGGGGATCCGAACTCAGCGGCGCTGGCACCGCCGCCGGCCCAGTTCACGGCCACGGGGAACAGCGACAAACCGATCGAGGTGATGACCGTACCGGTCACCAGCGGCGGGAAGAAGCGCACGACCTTGGACATGAACGGGGCGATGATCATGCCGAAGAACCCGGCGGCGATGGTCGCGCCGAAGATCCCCTGCAGGCCGATACCGGGCATGCCGGCCATGGCGACCATGCTGCCGACGGCGGCGAAACTGGCGCCCATCATCACCGGCATGCGAATGCCCATGGGACCGATGCCGAGGGACTGGACGATGGTGGCGATACCCGCCACCAGCAGGTCGGCGTTGATCAGGAAGGCGATTTCTTCACGACTCAGGCCAGCGGCCTGTCCGATGATCAGCGGTACCGCGATGGCACCACCGTACATCAGCAGAACATGTTGCAAACCGACCAGGATCAGTTGCAAGAGGGGCAAACGCTGAAAGGCGGGTGCGTCGGGGATGCGCGCTGTGGATAGCTCGGACATGCAACACCTCGGATCTTTTTATTCTTGTGATTTACAGCTGCAGTGCTGCTGGCAGCTGTATTCGAATCAGGTGGGCCGCTTTGCGGCCATTCGCAGGCAAGCCAGCTCCCACACAGGCAGTGCAAAACCTGTGGGAGCGAGCCTGCTCGCGAAGCTTTTAACGATTAATTGGTCTGGGCTCCCTGCACAATCCAGGCACCGATCAGGTCACGTTCCTGCTGGGTCATCTGGGTGATGTTGCCCAGTGGCATGATCTGGCTGGCGACGGCTTGCGCCTGAATCCGCGGTGCGTTCTGGCGGATTTGCTCGGGAGTGTCCAGCATCACACCGGCCGGGGCCGCGCTGAACAACGGGCTGGTTGGCTTGGCCGAGTGGCAGACCGTGCAACGTTCCTGAATCACACTGTGCACTTTGTCGAAACCCGGGCCGGCATTGGATGCCTGAGCCGGAGCGGCAGCAGGTGCTTCTGCAGGTTTGGCTTCAACGGGTTTCAATCCACCGCCCACTGCGGTTTCCGGCAGCGGCTGGTATTGGATTTTCGCTGGAGCGTTGGCCACTTCAGGGGCGCTGGACATCGGCTTCGGACCGGACACGTAGGCCAGGCAGATCATGCCCACCGCTGCCACCGGCAGGGTCCAGGCAAACTTGTGGCTATCGTGACGGGTGTTGAAGTAGTGACGTACCAACACCGCCAGTACCGCGATCCCGGCCAGGATCAACCAGTTGTACTGGCTACCGTAGGTGCTCGGGAAGTGGTTGCTGATCATGATGAACAGCACCGGCAAGGTGAAGTAGTTGTTGTGACGTGAACGCAACAGGCCTTTGGCCGGCAGCGCCGGATCGGGCGTGCGGTTCTCGGCGATAGCCGCTACCAGTGCGCGTTGCGCCGGCATGATGATGCGGAACACGTTGCCGACCATGATGGTGCCGATGATCGCGCCGACGTGCAGGTACGCACCCCGACCGCTGAACACTTTGCTGAAGCCGTAGGCCGCGGCGATGATCAGGACGAACAGGATTGCGCCAAGCAGGGCAGGGCGTTTGCCGAGGGCCGAGTCGCACAGGAAGGAGTAGATGAACCAACCGACGAACAGCGAGCCGAGGCCCAGCAATACGCCTTCGGGACCGCTCAGGCTGCTGCCAGGGGCCAACAGGTAAAGGGTCGGGTTGGAGTAGAACACCACGCACAGCAGTGCGACCCCCGATAACCAGGTGAAGTAGGCTTCCCATTTGAACCAGTGCAGGTTGTCCGGCATGGTCGGTGGAGCCAGCTTGTATTTTTCCAGGTGGTAGATCCCGCCACCGTGAATCGCCCATAGATCGCCGGCCAGGCCGCTCTTCGGGTTGACCCGGTTGAGGTTGTTTTCCAGCCATACGAAATAGAACGACGCACCGATCCAGGCCACGCCAGTAATCATGTGAACCCAGCGCACGCTCAGGTTCAGCCATTCCAACAGATGTGCTTCCACAGTCTTTACCTCTCGCCTGTCACTCTGTTGTCGAGTGATCAGACCTTCTCTTATTGGTGGGGGGCGAGGATCAAACGCTCATCCTCTTTGAAAAAATGCTCATCGCAGTTATTGCCTGTGCCACTGCGATCAACCACCAGGAAGTCATCCCGCTTTTCGATCGTCAGCACCGGGTGGTGCCAGACGCCGCGATGGTAATTAATGCCCTGCCTGCCGTTGGTGACGAAGGCGCGGACCAAGCCTGATACAGGTTCATCGCCAAGTGGCGCGACCACGATCAGAAAAGGGTTGCCGAGCAGCGGAATGAAAGCCTGGCTGCCCAGCGGGTGGCGTTCCAGCATGCAAACGGTCAGCGGCATGTCCTGCGCGTCGGCGCGGAAGATGCTGATGATCGCGTTGTCCTCTGGCTTTGCGGTTTCCACCGTGGCCAGTTTATGGAAGCGCATGGTCGAACCGTTGTTGATCATGAAGTGATCGCTGCCGTCGGTTTCGATCACGTCACCGAAAGGGGCGAAGGCTTCTTTGGTCAGCGGTTCAATCGTCAGTGTGCGCATGCTGTTCTTCTTTGTTTAGTGTTTGTGGTTCTTTGTAGGAGCGAGCCTGCTCGCGAAAAACGTCAAGACACCGCATTCATTCAGGTTGAGCGCGTTTTCGTTAACGACCATCGCGAGCAGGCTCGCTCCTACAGGCTCAGCATTACTTCGCTACTTTGCCCAATACACGCAGGCGGCTCACACCACCATCCGGGAACACGTTCAGGCGGATGTGGGTGATCGGGCCCAGTGCCTTGATCTGCTCGGCGAAGGTGTGCTCGGCGTGCATTTCCAGCTTCTGGCTTGGCAGCAGTTCGCGCCAGAACAGCGACTGGGTTTCGATCTGGCTGTCGGTACCGCCCTTCACGAAGGCGCCCTGGATCGAGCAGCTGTCCGGGTAGTTGCCCTTGAAGTGCAGGGTGTCGACGATGACTTTCTCGACTTCGCCGGCATGGCCCAGCGCGACGATGACCCAGTCATTGCCCGGGGTACGACGACGCGCGGTTTCCCAGCCGTCGCCCATGTTGATGCCGCGGCCCGGGTTGAGGATGTTGCTCATGCGACCGAAGTGTTCATCGGAGCAGGCGAGGGCGCGGCCACCGTTGAGGGCTGCGGCCAGGTCGACTTGCTCGTTGTCGCCGGTAGCCGACCAGTCACGGAACGGCACGCCGTACACGCGCAGACGGGCCACGCCGCCATCCGGGTAGATGTTGAAGCGCAGGTGGCTGAAGGCCTGGTCGTTGCTGATTTCGTGATAGTGGTGGCTGTTGCCTTGCAGCTCGACGGCGGACAGCACTTCAACCCACTGGGTGTTTTCGTTCGGCTCGCCTTCGGCCAGGAAGCAGGCTTCCAGGGACGCCGACGGCGGGAAGTTGCCGGTGAAGAATGAAGTGTCGATGTCGACGCCCTTGATCGAACCCGGTACGCCCAGGCGGATCACTGCGCTGTCGAAGCCTTCGAAGCGCTTGCGGCGCGACTCCCAGCCGTCCATCCACTTGCCGTTGTCATCGAACACGCCCTCCTTCCATACGGCCGGGGTCGGTTGGAACAGACGATTGGCGTCTGCGAACCAGTCATCGGTGACCGAGATGATTTTGGTGCCCAGGCGGGCATCGGCCAGGTTGACGAACTTCTCGAAAGGTACGGCGTAAGCTTTCATTCTTCTTGTCTGCCTTTAAATAAGTGGCTTGGGATGCTTGCAAGGCCCTTGGCGGTTTCGGCGTTCTTGAATCCGCTCAGGCCTGGCTTGCTATAGGGTCAGTAATCGGAACAGGGCGATCTTGTTGATCTCCGCCAGCGCGCACTTGAACTCGGTGTCGACCGGGTTGTGGATGCGCGTTTCGAACGCTGCGAGGATCTGATGCCGGTTGCTGCCTTTTACCGCCATGATGAAGGGAAACTTGAACTTGGCCTTGTAGGCGTCGTTCAGCTCGGTGAAGTGCTGGAACTCTTCGGCCGTGCATTGGTGAATACCGGCGCCAGCCTGTTCATGGGTGCTGGCTTCGGTTAGTTGGCCCTGGACGGCCGCACGGCCTGCCAGGTCCGGGTGAGCGTTGATCAGTTCAAGCTGGCTGGCGTGATCGGCGCTCAACAGGATGTCGCTCATGCGCTGGTGCAGGGTTTCGATCTGGTCGATCGAGGCATCCTGGCCCAGGTCGTAGGCCTTCTCGGCCACCCATGGCGAATGTTCGTAGATGTCGGCGAAAGCGGCGACGAAGGCGTCGCGGCTCAGGCTCGAAGGTTTGACGGTTTGAAAGGTGCTCATTTGCCAGCCCCTGTGTACGGGTGGGTTTCTTGCCAGTGACGCGCGATGTCGACGCGACGGCTGAACCACACCTGTTCATGACTTTTAGCGTATTCGATAAAGCGCTTGAGCGAAGCCAGACGCGCCGGACGGCCGATCAGGCGGCAGTGCAGGCCGATCGACAGCATTTTCGGTGCCTCGGCGCCTTCGGCGTAGAGCACATCGAACGCGTCTTTCAGGTATTCGAAGAAGTCGTCGCCCTTGTTGAAGCCCTGGACCTGGGTGAAGCGCATGTCGTTGGTGTCCAGGGTGTACGGGATCACCAGGTGCGGCTTGCCGGTCGGGTTGTTCGGTTCCCAGTAGGGCAGGTCGTCGTCATAGGTGTCGCAGTCGTAGAGGAAACCACCTTCTTCCATCACCAGGCGACGGGTGTTCGGGCCGGTGCGGCCGGTGTACCAGCCCAGCGGGCGCTCGCCGGTGATTTCGGTGAGGATGCGGATCGCTTCGAGCATGTGCTCGCGTTCCTGGGCTTCGTCCATGTATTGGTAGTCGATCCAGCGATAGCCATGGCTGCAGATCTCGTGGCCGGCATCGACCATGGCGCGGATCACGTCCGGGTGACGCTGGGCGGCCATGGCCACGGCGAAGATGGTCAGCGGAATGTCGAATTCCTTGAACAGCTTCAGGATCCGCCACACGCCGGCACGGCTGCCATACTCGTAGAGGGATTCCATGCTCATGTTGCGCGCGCCTTGCAGCGGCTGGGCAGAAACCATTTCCGAGAGGAACGCTTCGGACTCTTTGTCGCCGTGCAGGATGTTGCGCTCGCCGCCTTCTTCGTAATTGAGTACGAACGACAGGGCAATGCGGGCATTGCCCGGCCAGTGTGGGTGAGGAGGGTTACTGCCGTAACCGACCAGGTCGCGTGGGTAGTCAGCGCTCACTGCAGGCTTCCTTCTTATTCGATGATGACGGTTGGTGTGACACAGCTGAAAATAGAATGGCAGGCTGGCGTCACAGCGATGGACTGATTGTATACAACTTTATATTCACTTTGTAAGCCTGAATTTTCGCATTTTTCACCGACTGTCATCTTTTACTGCTATTGGCGTGAGCCTGCAAGAAATCTGCCTGACTGGTCAGTTATTGTTTGAAAGGTTCATAGACTGTGCGGTTTAGCGGTAAATCGACGGTAAATATGCAGATGGCGGGGATCATGGGAAAAATGTCGTTTTTATTGTGTACAATTTTTTTGAAAAGTGTCTTAATCAGTCGCTCGCCGCAGCTTTTCGTGCTCCGAATCGGTGCGGTCTCCTTTTCAACTGACTTCGGGAGGCGCGAAGTCTGACTGCTCCACGCAGGCAGGCGCGCAGAATCAATGGGACGTTTGACTACACACGTTTTGGACGCAGCACACGGTTGCCCGGGCAGCTCGATCAAGGTCGAGTTGTACCGCGTTGAAGGTTCGCAGCTGGAATTGGTCGCCACTGCAGTTACCAACAGCGATGGCCGTGTCGATGCACCGCTGCTGCAAGGTGATGACTACCGCACCGGGGTCTATCAGGTTCAGTTTCATGCCGGCGACTACTACCGCGCCCGTGGCGTCAAGTTGCCGGAACCTGCCTTCCTGGATGTCGTGGTGCTGCGTTTTGGCATCTCCGCCGAGCAGGATCACTACCATGTGCCGTTGTTGATTTCGCCTTACAGCTACTCCACCTACCGCGGCAGCTGATCCCCCAGGCAGCAGCTGCACCCTGGAAGCGACTGCGCATATAGCTTCTTTGGTCTTTCGCCCGCTCACACTGCGGGCTTTTTTTCGTCTTGAGAAAAGTGGTGCCTGTGTGGCCGCTTTCGCGAGCAGGCTCGCTCCCACATGGGGGTGGGAGAGCCGCAAATCCAATGTGGGAGCGAGCCTGCTCGCGAAGCTTTTGCTGTTAGCGGCTCAGCAGGGACGCTGCACCCGCCCCACTGAACAACCCCGCACTCACCCGGTTAAACCAGCTCTGCCCCTTGCCGCTGCGCAGATACCGCGCGGCACCATGGGCGCCGAGGCCATAAGCCAACTTGCAGGCCAGATCCAGCAGTGTCCACGTGACAATCATCACCAGCAACTGCGGCAGGAACGGCTGCTCGGCACTCAAGAACTGAGGCAGGAAAGCGGCGAAGAACAGGATGTCCTTCGGGTTGCTCGCGCCCAGCATGAACGCACGCCCGAACAGTGCACGAAAGCGTGGCACCGGCGCGGCTTGTGGCACTTCAGCGCCATGGGAAGGCAGGCGCGATTGCTGCCAGCTCTGCCAGGCGAGGTAGAACAGGTAAAGGGCGCCAAGCATCTTCAGGGCACTGAACAGCTGTTCCGATGCCAGCAACAACGCACCCAGGCCCAGCGCCGAAGCACTTAGCAGGCAGATCGATGCGGACACGCCGCCGAGAAAGGCCGGGTAAGAGCGGCGCAGGCCGTAATTCAGACTGTTGCTGATCATCAGCAACGACAGCGGCCCCGGGATCAGGATCACTATCAGCGCAGCGCCGCTGAACAGCAGCCAGGTTTCCAGACTCATCACTTTCCTCCATTTGCACAAAAGCCCCACCCGACGGGGTGAGGCTGTTTGCTGTGGCGCGCTTGGTCCGGGCAGCGTTCCGACTATGGATTCAACCCGGTAAGCACGCGTTATCGTTAACGACCTTCGCGAGCGAGCTCGCTCCTACAAGAAGATGAACTTGGCGATGAAGATCGCGCAGAGCACCCACAGGCTCACCGAAATTTCCTTGTACTTGCCTGTACCGGCCTTCATCGCCACGTAGGTGATGAAGCCCAGCGCGATACCGTCGGCGACCGAGAAGGTCAGCGGCATCATGATTGCGGTAACGATCGCCGGAATGCTGTCGGTGGCTTCGTCCCATTCGATGTGGGCCATGCCGCCCATCATCAGCATCGCTACATAAATCAGCGCACCCGCGGTTGCATAGGCAGGAATCATTCCGGCCAGCGGTGCGAAGAACATGGCTGCAATAAATAGCACACCTACGGTCACTGCGGTAAGACCAGTCCGACCACCCGCTGCAACACCGGCAGCACTTTCCACGTAGCTGGTGACCGGCGGAACACCGACCACCGCACCAAACACACTGGAAGCACTGTCGGCTTTCATGGCGCGGGAAAGGTTTTCGATCTTGCCGTCAGCGCCCACCAGGTTGGCACGCTGGGCAACGCCCATCAGGGTGCCTGCGGTGTCGAACATGTGCACGAAAAGGAATGCCAGGACCACGCTGACCATGCTGATGTTGAATACACCCACAACGTTCATGGCCATCCAGGTCGGAGCCAGGCTCGGCGGGGCGGACATGATGCCCTCGTAGTGCACCAGCCCAAGGCCCCAACCGGCGAGAGTCACGGTGATGATGCTGATGAGGATCGCGCCGAACACCTTGTGATAGCTGAGGATGGCGATCATCAGGAAGCACACGGCGGCGAGCAGCGGGCCAGGTTCGCGCAGGGAGCCGAGCTTGATCAGCGTGGCCGGGCTATCGACGACGATACCCGCGGTTTTCAGGCCGATCAGCCCCAGGAACAGACCCACGCCGGCGCCCATGGCGAAGCGCAGGCTGACCGGAATGCTGTTGAGCAGCCATTCGCGGATCCGCGAGAAGGTCAGGATCATGAACAACACACCGGACACAAACACCGCGCCGAGGGCGGTTTCCCAGTTGTAGCCCATGGTGCCGACCACGGTGTAGGTGAAGAAGGCGTTCAGCCCCATGCCCGGTGCCAGGCCGACCGGCCAGTTGGCGTACAGGCCCATCAACAGGCAACCGAGTGCCGCGGCGATGCAGGTGGCGACGAACGCCGCACCGTGATCGATCCCGGCGTCGGCCATGATGTTGGGGTTGACGAAAATGATGTAAGCCATGGTGATGAAGGTTGTCAGACCGGCAATCAGCTCGGTCTTCACCGTGGTGCCGTGCAAGCTGAGTTTGAACAGACGTTCTAGCAAGCCATTGCGTAATGGCGGCGAGATTTCCAGCGTCGGTGCTTCGGATTTGCGGCTTTCCACAGCGAATACTCCTCAAGAGTTTTATTGTTATTTCCAGGGCCGGACCCATGAGGGTGGCAGCGGCCCTTTGAGGTACTTGCGAATTTGTTGACCGCTTGGTCAGGAACTCGCACGAAGTGGATTATGCTTTTGTATACAAAGAATGCAAATAATGTTTTTGGTTTTGTTTACGATTTTTTTGGCGATAGGAATATATCGCCTGTTCCGACGCCTTCGCGAGCAAGCCCGCTCCCACAGAGGAATGCGGTCAACTGTGGGAGCGGGCTTGCTCGCGAAGAGGCCGATCCGGCCAATACTTATCCAGCAGGCAAACACTCATTCATCCGGCGAATGACTCTTACCCAACGCCAGATTCACCGCCAGCCACCCATTCACCGCCGTCTCCCCGGCCTCGGCAAACACCCGCTCCAGCAATTTCACCTGCTCGCGCCGCAGCGCCTGTTCAAACCGCGCGCCTTCGGCGGTCAACTCCATCAGGCGCTTGCGCTTGTCGGTTTCGGACGCGACGCTGTCGACCAGATGCATTTCCAACAATTGCCGCAACGGCATGTTCAACGCCTGCTTGCTCACGCCGAGCAACGCCAACAATTCCTTCACGCTCAGGTTCGGATAACGGGCGATGAAAAACACGATGCGCTGATGCACCCGACTCAGACCGCGACGTTCGAGCATTTCATCGGCCTTGGCGGTGAAGGCCTGGTAGCCGAAGAAAAACGCTTCCATGGCCTGCTGCTGGGAAAGCGGGTTTTTAAGGTCAAGCATATTGACGTATCCGTTCGGGGAAGCGTAATTTCGGTCAACAAGTTTGACTCATTTTTCACATGCCTCGCTACCGGTGATCCCCATGGCTTTTTCCGAACGTGTCTCACGCCTTAAAAGTTCTTTGATCCGTGAAATCCTCGCCGCGGCCCAGCGTCCGCAGGTGATGTCTTTTGCCGGCGGCTTGCCGGCCGAAGCAATGCTGCCAAAAGTCGATTGGGCCCAGATGCCGGTTTCCATCGGTCAATACGGCATGAGCGAAGGCGAGCCGGCACTGCGTGAAGCGCTGGCCGCCGAAGCGCGAGCGTTGGGAGTGGCATGCGAGGCAAGCCAGGTGCTGGTGGTCAGCGGCTCACAGCAGACCCTCGACCTGGCGGCCAAGCTGTACATCGACAAGGGCACCGAAATCCTGCTCGAAGCGCCGACTTATCTGGCGGCATTGCAGATTTTCCAACTGTTCGGCGCCGATTGCCTGACCGTGCCGCTGGAGTCTGACGGGCCGAATTTGACTGAGCTACGCACTCGCCTGGAACACCACCGCCCGGCCTTCATCTACTTGATCCCGACCTTCCAGAATCCATCGGCGGTGCGTTACAGCGAAGCCAAACGCGACGCGGTGGCGGCGTTGCTCGATGAATTTGGCGTGACGCTGATTGAAGACGAGCCTTACCGCGAGCTGACCTTCGACGGTGGCAGCGCCACGCCGATTGTCAGCCGCTTGAAGACGGCCAGCTGGATCTATACCGGGACCGTGTCGAAAACCCTGTTGCCGGGCTTGCGTGTCGGCTACCTGATCGCCAGCCCGGACCTGTTTCCCCATCTATTGAAACTCAAGCAGTCGGCGGATCTGCACACCAACCGGGTCGGCCAGTGGCAGGCACTGCAATGGATCGGCAGCGAGAAATATCAGCAACACCGTAGTGAGTTGCGCGACTTTTATCGGGGGCGTCGGGATGCGTTTCAGGCTGCGCTGGAAATTCACTTCTCCGATCTGGCGGACTGGAACGTGCCGCAGGGCGGGCTGTTTTTCTGGTTGAAACTCAAGCAGCCGCAAGATACCCGCAGTTTGCTCAACGCTGCGCTGGCCAACGACGTGGCGTTCATGCCGGGGGAACCGTTCTTCCCTGAGCCGGATAATCATCCGGGGTATCTGCGGTTGAACTTCAGCCACATTGATCCGGTGCGGCTGGATGAAGGGCTCGAGCGGTTGGCGGCGGTGGTGCGACAGGCGCAGGCAGCGCAAGCAGCCTGAAAACAAATAAACCGGCGCAAGGGCCGGTTTACTTTTGTCTGAAATTTTGCGGTGCCGGTGCAGGCCTCTTCGCGAGCAGGCTCGCTCCCACATTGGATCTGTTTTGAACACAAATCCTGTTCACAACAAAGTTCTACTGTGGGAGCGAGCCTGCTCGCGATGGCGTCAGTCAAAACACCACAGACAAATCAGGCCGCCGCAAAACGCTTGTCCAGATAATCAATGATCACCTTGGACTCATACATCCAGGTGGTCTCACCATTCTCTTCAATGCGCAGGCACGGCACCTTGATCTTGCCGCCTTGCTCCAGCAAGGTCTGGCGATCCTGTTCGTTGTTTTTCGCATCACGCAATGCCACCGGCACATTCAGGCGGCGCAGGGTGCGGCGGGTCTTCACGCAGAACGGACAGGCGTGGAATTGATACAGGGTCAGACCCTTGGCGGCGGATTCGACCTGAGCCTGAGCAGCGGCGGGGCGCTTCTTCTTGCTTGGGCGAGTAATGAAGTCGATGAAGATGATCAGTTGGCCAAGGCCGACACGAAGCGCTTTTACGAACACGTTGAAAGCCTCACGGTGCGAATGAAGAAGGGCGCGCAGCTTACCTGATTTTTTGCAGGCGAAAAAAAACCGGCGATGAATGCCGGTTTTCTTCGTGCCGCGAATTACTTGATGAGGCTGAGGAATTCGCTGCGGGTGGCGGCGTTTTCACGGAACTCGCCGAGCATCACCGAGGTGATCATCGTCGAATTCTGCTTTTCCACGCCGCGCATCATCATGCACATGTGCTTGGCCTCGATCACCACCGCAACGCCCAGGGCGCCGGTGACCTGCTGGACCGCATCGGCGATCTGGCGGCTGAGGTTTTCCTGGATCTGCAGGCGGCGGGCGTACATGTCGACGATGCGCGCGACCTTCGACAGGCCCAGGACCTTGCCGCTCGGGATGTAGGCGACGTGAGCCTTGCCGATGAACGGCAACAGGTGGTGTTCGCACAACGAGTACAACTCGATGTCCTTGACCAGCACCATTTCGCTGTTGTCGGAGCTGAACAGGGCACCGTTGGTGACCTCTTCGAGTGTCTGTTCATAGCCGCGGCAGAGGTACTGCATGGCTTTGGCGGCACGTTTTGGCGTGTCGAGCAGGCCTTCGCGGGAAACGTCCTCGCCGAGCTGGCCGAGGATCGCCGTGTAATTCTGTTCCAGGGACATGAAACTACCTGTGGGATTTTACGCAAAGGGCAAGGGTACGGTGGCGGACACGGCGCTGCAAGCGTGGCGCGTCAGCTTTACTCGTCGCGACCTTCCATCATGGTGCGTTTGAGCATCACATAAACGGCTCCCGCACCACCATGTTTCGCCTGGCACGAGGTGAAGCCGAGTACCTGTGGATGCTGGCGTAGCCAGGTGTTGACGTGGCTTTTGATCATCGGCCGCTTGCCGTCCAGGCGAACAGCCTTGCCATGGGTGACGCGCACGCAGCGGATTTCGAATTTTGTGGCTTCGGCCAGGAACGCCCAGAGGGTTTCCCGGGCCTTTTCCACGCTCATGCCGTGCAGGTCGAGGCTGCCTTCGAACGGAATCTGTCCGATCTTGAGCTTGCGCATCTGGCTTTCCTGCACGCCGTCACGCGCCCACATCAACTCGTCTTCAGGGCCGACGTCGATGACGAACTGATCGGACAGCCCGTCGACGGTGGTGGATTCGGTGCGTACGGTCGCCGCTTGACGCAGCTTGGCAATCTGCGCGCGGTCAGCCTTGGGTTTGCCGGTTTCGGCGCGATCGTGCTTGATCGGTTTGACGCCTTGGATCGCGCTTTTGAACAGGGAAAAATCGTCGTCTTGCATGTCAGCCTCCGCGAAGGGCGGCCAGTTTACCCAACTCGAAGCGAATCGGGCGCGACAAAAACTCGCGCGGCGCTTGGCTCAGTCGTGTTTTTTCATCAGGTGCGGGGACATGGCCAGTTCCCGCGACTGCCGCGAGCGACGACGGCAACGGCGCCACAGCCAGACACCGAGGTACAGCACGAACAGGCCGATGGCCAGGATCACGGCAGCACCGGTGCGGCTGGTGTTCAATTCACCCAGGGCGGGTGCGTGGCCGAGCAGGCTGGCGACACCGGCCATGGCGAGCAACACGCCGCACATCGCCAGCAATGCCGCGAACGTCGCGCCGATTCGAAAACGCCAGTTGCTTTGGCCTTTGGACCGCAAGCGGCGAGCGTCAAAACCATCGGATAACTTCATTCCGACCTTCCTCAATGGGTATCGGCCCTTCGACCGGGAGTTGACCGGGATGTTCCTGAGGCTAAGACAATTATGGCAAATGGGAGGTTTTTACGGATGAGCGGCGTTCCAGGCCGCTCATTGAGCGTCGATCAGATCAGTTCACGGGTCAGCGCGAGGGTGGCGAAGTTGTCGCCCATGATCGCCATTTCCGTCTGATGAACGTGTGCGGCACTGAGCACGCCACCCTTGTAAGGCAGGTCGCGGGTGGCGCAGGCGTCTTCCACCAGGGTGCAGCGGAAGCCCAGGTTCTTGGCGGCGCGCACCGTGGTGCTGACGCTGGAGTGGCTCATGAAGCCGCAGACGATCAGGTCAAGGGCGCCGAGGTCTTCCAGGCGTTTTGCCAGTTCGGTGCCGTGAAAGGCGCTTGGCAACAATTTGCCGATGACGGTTTCATCACTCTGTGGCTCCAGGCCCGGAATGAACTCACCACCTACGCCCTGGGGGTTGAACAACCCGCCGAGCGTACCGAGGTGGCGGACATGCACGATCGGCCGGCCGGCGGCGCGGGCAGCGGCGAGCAATTGCTTGATGTTCGCGACAGCTTCTTCCATGCCGCTCAGGGCCAGGGGACCGCTGAGGTATTCTTTCTGGGCATCGATGATGACCAGCGTGGCATGGCTCAGATTGGCCGCTGCATAACCGCGGCCGCTGAGTTGAAACATCGTTTTTGGAACAGACATTCTGGGGCTCCTTGGAGTGGGGCTTTTGCGCCATTGTCCTCTGGCTGAGCGGTTCTGTGAATCGCTACGATCGTAGGTGCCGTCGTTGCTGGCCTGTAGCCTTGTCAATAGTCACGTTTTGTTCAATAGCCTGACGAAAAAATGGATAACTCCTACATTTGAATCGGTAGTTTCCCGCGTCGTCGTGACGTCGTTTGACTGGTAGAATCGCCCGTCGATTTTTCTGGAGTTTGCCGCCGTGATCACTTCCCGCCTTCGCACCCTGCGTGACCATATCCGTTGGGCCGTCAGCCGCTTCCATGGGGAGGATCTGTTTTTCGGCCATGGCACTGACAACGCCTGGGACGAAGCCCGGCAATTGGTGTTGGGCGCGCTGCACCTGCCGTGGGAAATCGCCGACAGCTACCTCGACTGCAATCTGGAAGAAGACGAAGTGGTTCACCTGCAGCTTTTGCTCAAGCGCCGCATCGAAGATCGGGTGCCTACCGCGTATCTGCTGGGCGAGGCCTGGTTCTGTGGCATGTCGTTCATCGTCGATGAGCGCGTTCTGATCCCGCGCTCACCGATAGGCGAGTTGATCGAAAACCGCTTTACCCCGTGGCTGGCTACCGAGCCTGCGCGGATTCTCGACCTGTGCACCGGTTCCGGTTGCATCGGCATCGCCTGCGCCTACGAGTTCCAGCATGCCGAGGTGGTGTTGGCGGACCTGTCGTTCGAAGCACTGGAAGTGGCCAATCAGAACATCGAGCGCCATGGTGTCGATGAGCGTGTGTACACGGTGCAGGGCGACGGTTTCGAAGGCTTGCCGGGTCAGCGTTTCGACCTGATCGTGTCGAACCCGCCCTACGTCGATGCGGAAGATTTCGCCGACATGCCGGACGAATACCAGCACGAACCGGAACTGGGCCTGGCCTGCGGTGATGACGGTTTGAACCTGGTGCGGCGCATGCTCGCCGAGGCGGCGGATCATCTGACCGAGAAGGGCTTGCTGATTGTCGAAGTGGGCAACAGCCAGGTGCACGTCGAGGCGTTGTACCCGGAAGTCGACTTCGCCTGGCTGGAGTTCGAGCGTGGCGGCCATGGTGTGTTCATGTTGAGCGCGCAGCAGTGCCGTGAGCATCAGGCGTTGTTTGCTTCTCGCGTCTGACCTTTGTAGGAGCGAGCTTGCTCGCGATGGACCTGAGGGCGATGTGTTTATCCAGAAAGCACGCGTTATCGTTAACGTCCATCGCGAGCAAGCTCGCTCCTACAAGAAATGACCGCACCGCCGATCAACGGTGCGTGGCAATCCAGATCAATAACCCCGCCTGAAACACCGCGAATGCCACCAGGCAGGTGATGGTGAATCGCAGCCCGGCGTCTTCGCGTTTGTATTTGCTGACTTTCTCTTCGTGTTTCTTGAGTTTGACTTCCTGCTCGGCCAGGTTCTGTTCGGCTTGCTGGAGCATCTGCGCCGCCTCGAGAATTTCCACGACCTGCAGTTTTTCGCTGTTCCAGTCGCCAGACAGGTCGCCGACCTTGACGGCCTTGACGCTGCCTTTCAAATGCTGGGCATCGGCATACACCACGTCGAAACCGTGCACACGCAAAAAGTGATCGCGGCGCAGGCGGGTGTCTTCGTTCAGTGCATCCTTGTTGTTCAGGTCAAAGCCGTCGACGGTGTAGGTTGGCCAGCGCTTCTTCGCCCAGTTGATGCCCTGGGCCGCCATGTAGCGGCCAATGCCACGGTTCAGCGGTTCAATCTGCAGTCCGCTTTGCGGTCCGAAATGCACGCGTTTTTCGGCGTGATCGACCCACACGTCCAGATGATTCTGTTCCTTGCGTACGCGCTGGCCGGGCAGGGTGATGCTCATGCGCATCAGGCTGCGTTCCTTGTCGTTGCGTTCGGCATAGCCTGATTCGACAAAGCGCAACGGGCGCCCGCCGGTGTTGCGGTCAGTCTGCAACGGCGCCAGACGGAGCATCTTGTGGTGCTCGACGTGGACGTCCGCCCAGGGCAGCTCGACCGCTGGCGGTGCGTCTTTTTCAGCGCTGGTGTCGGGTGAAGTCTGGGTGTCAGTCATAACGGCGAGATCCTGTCCAAGCTCAGCTTGTCGCCAGCCAATGTGCTGGCGACAAAGGCTTATCGGCCGTTTTTCCCAGGACTGGAGGGGTTAACTGGTGCGAAGTCTGTCAATAAAACCGAGGATTCGCGTGCCCAGTTCCGCCGCCAGGGGCAACTGCGGGTCTTTATAGGAGGCCAGTTGGCGTTTGACGTCGTTGGGCACGATGCGCATGACGTGGTTCATGCCCTCGATCAAGGCCAGTTCGGCGTCCGGTTTGGCCGCCTTGAGCAGCCTTGCGTCATTGACGCCGACCTGGATGTCGTTGCTGCCCTGGATGATCAGCGCCGGCATTTTCAGCTTCGCAAATGCCGCGGCCGGGTCCTGGCGGAACAGGGAAATCAGGTAAGGCTGCACGCTCGGGCGGAAAATCACCTGCAAGGGGGGCGGCACATTGTCGTCGGGTTTCCCGGCCTTGAGGCTGTCGAGCAGTTCATTGCTGCGCAGCATCAGCGGTGGCGGCAGGCGATTGCCCAGTTGCTCGCGAATGACCTGATCTACCGGCCTTGCGCTGCCGGAGACAGAAATCACCGCGTCGGCATCGATGTCCGGCGCAGCGAGGCTGGCGATCAAGGCGCCTTCGCTGTGCCCCAGCACGATCAGTTGGCCGAAACGCGGATCGGTCTTGAGCTTGCGGCCCCAGGCTTGGGCGTCGGCCACGTAGGCTTCCACCGTCAGGTTGCGTTCATCCGGGGTCGCCGCCAGGCTCGCGGCCACGCCGCGCTTGTCGTAACGCACGCTGGCGATGTTGTGTTTGGCCAGCACCCAGGCCAGGCGCTTGAGGCTGTCATTGCGCCCGCCATCGGTGTTGTTTCCGTCACGATCCGTAGGGCCGGACCCGGAAATGATCAGCACAACCGGCACTCGATTGTCGGATTTTGGCAGCAACAGCGAGCCGAAAAGCTCGCCGGTGCCGGTATCCAATGTGATCGGTCGTTGCAGGACAGTCGCCTGGGCGAAGCCGGAAATCAGGGTAAGGCTCAAGGCTAGAACTCGCAGCATCATCGCGCCATCATCAAGAAGATGCCGGTTGGACTCACGGGCACCCATAAGGTTCGAGGATGAACTACTTGGGTAGCCTGCGTATACTGGCGCGCATTACGTATTCAGGTTCATTTCACGGAGCGTCCTGCATGTCCGGCAATACCTACGGCAAGCTGTTCACTGTCACCACCGCGGGCGAAAGCCATGGCCCGGCGTTGGTCGCCATTGTCGATGGCTGCCCGCCGGGGCTGGAGATATCCCTGGAGGATCTGCAGCGTGACCTGGACCGCCGCAAGCCTGGCACCAGCCGCCACACCACCCAGCGCCAGGAAGCCGACGAAGTCGAAATCCTCTCCGGCGTGTTCGAAGGTCGCACCACCGGTTGCGCCATCGGCCTGTTGATCCGCAACACCGACCAGAAGTCCAAGGACTACTCGGCGATCAAGGACCTGTTCCGCCCGGCCCACGCCGACTACACCTACCACCACAAGTACGGCGAGCGCGACTACCGCGGCGGCGGTCGCAGCTCGGCCCGCGAAACCGCGATGCGCGTCGCGGCCGGTGCGATTGCGAAAAAATACCTGGCCAGCCAGGGCATCGTCATTCGCGGCTACATGAGCCAGCTCGGGCCGATTGAAATCCCGTTCAAGACCTGGGATTCGGTCGAGCAGAACGCCTTCTTCAGCCCGGACCCGGACAAGGTGCCGGAACTGGAAGCCTACATGGACCAGTTGCGTCGCGACCAGGATTCGGTCGGCGCGAAGATTACTGTGGTCGCCGAAGGCGTGATGCCGGGCCTGGGCGAGCCGATCTTCGACCGTCTCGACGCAGAACTGGCCCATGCGCTGATGAGCATCAACGCGGTCAAGGGCGTGGAAATCGGCGCCGGTTTCGCCAGCGTCGCCCAGCGTGGCACCGAGCACCGCGATGAAATGACTCCGGAAGGTTTCCTCAGCAACAACGCAGGCGGCATTCTCGGCGGTATTTCCTCCGGTCAGCCCATTGTTGCGCACCTGGCGCTGAAGCCGACGTCGAGCATCACCACGCCGGGGCGTTCCATCGACATCCATGGCAACCCGGTGGAAGTGATCACCAAGGGCCGTCACGACCCGTGCGTCGGCATCCGCGCCACGCCGATTGCCGAGGCGATGATGGCCATCGTGCTGATGGATCACCTGCTGCGTCACCGCGGGCAGAACGCCGATGTGCGTGTGAGCACGCCGGTGCTGGGTCAGCTGTAAATGGTTGACTTCATGGTCGCAGCCGTCTGATGGCGACTGCGGCGCTCCCGTACTGGCGGCTCTCCAGTTTCTATCTGTTCTATTTCGCCTTGCTCGGTTCGACAGCGCCGTTTCTGGCGCTGTACTTCGATCACCTGGGGTTCAGCGCCGCGCGCATCGGCGAGCTGGTGGCGATCCCGATGCTGATGCGCTGCGTGGCGCCGAACATCTGGGGCTGGCTGGGCGACTACACCGGTCGGCGACTGGCCATCGTGCGCTTTGGTGCGGTATGCACACTGCTGACCTTTTCGCTGATTTTCGTCAGCAAGACCTACGCCTGGCTGGCGATGGTCATGGCCTTGCATGCGTTCTTCTGGCATGCGGTGTTGCCGCAGTTCGAAGTCATCACCCTGGCGCATTTGCAGGGCCAGACCTCGCGCTACAGCCAGATTCGCCTGTGGGGCTCGATCGGTTTCATCATCACCGTGGTCGCGCTGGGCCGTTTGTTCGAATGGCTGAGCCTGGACATCTACCCGGCGGCGCTGGTGCTGATCCTGGCCGGCATCGTGGTCAGCAGTTTGTGGGTGCCTAACGCGCAACCGATTCAGGGTGAACGGTTGACCGGGGAGGGATTTCTCCAGCAACTGCGCAACCCCGGTGTGTTGGCGTTTTACGGCTGCGTGGCGCTGATGCAGATGAGCCACGGGCCGTATTACACCTTCCTGACCTTGCACCTTGAGCACCTGGGATACAGCCGGGGCGTGATCGGCATGCTCTGGGCGGTCGGCGTGGTCGCTGAAGTTTTGATGTTCTTGGCCATGAGCAAGATCCTCGCGCGGTTTTCCCTGCGCCGGGTGCTGATGGCGAGTTTTCTGCTGGCGGCGCTGCGCTGGTTACTGCTCGGATCGTTGGCCGAATTTTTGTGGGTGCTGTTGTTCGCCCAGATATTGCACGCGGCGACGTTCGGCAGCTTTCACGCCGCTGCCATTTCATTCGTGCAACGTAGCTTCGGTGCGCGCCAGCAAGGCCAGGGCCAGGCGCTGTATGCCGCGTTGGCCGGCACCGGCGGTGCGTTGGGCGCGTTGTATTCCGGCTACAGCTGGAATGCCCTAGGCGCGGCATGGACATTTAGTATTGCCAGTCTCGCAGCCGTCGCGGCTGCCGTTATCATTGCCACACGTATGCAAGAGGACAGGCCATGAGCCTTACCCGTGAACAACTCGCCCAGGAAATCATCGACGCCGGGCGTTTTCTGTACGGCCGCGGCTGGTCGCCGGCCACCAGCAGCAATTACTCGACCCGCCTGTCGCCGACCGAAGCCTTGCTGACTGTCTCCGGCAAGCACAAGGGGCAACTGGGCATGGACGACGTGTTGGCCACTGACCTGTCGGGCAACAGCCTGGAACCGGGCAAGAAACCGTCCGCCGAAACCCTGCTGCACACCCAGCTCTACAGCTGGCGCCCGGAGATCGGTGCGGTGCTGCACACCCACTCGGTGAACGCTACCGTGCTGTCGCGCCTGACGCCGCAAGACTTCATCGAGTTCGAAGACTACGAGCTGCAAAAGGCCTTCAGCGGTGTGACAACCCACGAATCCCGGGTGCGCGTGCCGATTTTCGACAACGACCAGGACATTGCGCGCCTGGCCGCCAAGGTGCAGCCTTGGCTGGACGCCCATCCCGATTGCGTCGGCTACCTGATCCGTGGCCATGGCCTGTACACCTGGGGCGCGCGCATGAGCGATGCCCTGCGGCAGATCGAGGCCTTTGAATTTTTGTTCGAGTGCGAGTTGAAGATGCGCTCGCTCTTTAAAGCATGAACCGTTAAGGAGTTGCCCAGATGAGCAGCCTGTCCGTCTATCACGTCTCCAGCCCTGAAATCCCCAACAAGGTGCTGACCCATTTCGAAGACATCGCCTCGACCCTGGCCGAGCAGGGCGTGCGTTTCGACCGCTGGCAAGCGGCGGCGAAGATCCAGCCGGGCGCCACTCAGGAAGAAGTGATCGCCGCCTACCAAGAGCAGATCGACCAGCTGATGACCGAGCGCGGTTACGTCACTGTCGACGTGATCAGCCTCAACAGCGATCACCCGCAAAAAGCCGAACTGCGAGCCAAGTTCCTCGACGAACATCGCCACGGCGAAGATGAAGTACGATTTTTCGTCGCCGGCCGTGGCCTGTTTACCCTGCACATCGACGATTACGTCTACGCGGTGCTCTGCGAGAAAAACGACCTGATCTCGGTGCCGGCCGGCACCAAGCACTGGTTCGACATGGGCGAACATCCGCATTTCGTCGCGATCCGTCTGTTCAACAACCCGGAAGGCTGGGTCGCCAACTTCACCGGCGAAGACATCGCCAACCAATTCCCGCGCCTGGAGGACTGAGTCGATGCCGATCAAAGCGATTCTCACCGACATCGAAGGCACCACCAGCGCGGTGAGTTTTGTGTTCGACGTGCTGTTCCCCTATGCCGCCAAACACTTGCCGGCGTTTGTCCGTCAGCACGCCGAACGCGCCGATGTGGCGGAGCAACTGGCTGCCGTGCGCCGCGACAGCAACGAACCGAATGCCGACGTCGAGCGGGTCATCGAGATCCTGTTGGGCTGGATCGCCGAAGACCGCAAGGCCACGCCGTTGAAAGCGCTGCAGGGAATGGTCTGGGAGCAGGGGTATCTGGCCGGGCAGTTGAAGGGGCACGTGTACCCGGACGCCGTTGAAGCGCTCAAGCGCTGGCATCAGGACGGCTTTCAACTGTTTGTTTACTCGTCCGGTTCGATCCAGGCCCAGCGGTTGATCTTCGGCTGCTCGGAGGCGGGGGATTTGACACCGTTGTTCAGTGGTTACTTCGACACCACTTCAGGACCCAAGCGCGAGGCGCAGTCCTACGCCAACATCACCCAGGCGATCAACCTTGAGGCGGGGCAGATTCTGTTTCTGTCGGACATCGTCGAAGAACTCGACGCGGCGCGCACGGCGGGGATGGCCACGTGCGGGCTGGCCCGTGAGGGCGGCGAACTGGCAGGGCATGTCACGGTCGACAGCTTTGCGCGGATCGATCCTGCTAATTTCTAAACGCCACAAAACCTGTGGGAGCGGGCTTGCTCGCGAAAGCGGTGTGTCATTCAACGTTGATGTTGACTGATACGACGCTTTCGCGAGCAAGCCCGCTCCCACAGTGTTTTTCCCACAACTGTTTACAGCGAGTGATAGGTCGGCAGCGCAAACCGTTGCTGGCTCTGCAGCATGGAAATCTGCGGCAGTTCACTGGCTTGTTCGGCGAGGTCGCGGCGAATCGCACTGATCACCCACGTCAGTTGGTCGCCATTGTGCAATTGCTGGTAGGAAATCGAGCGCTTGAACACTTTGCCTTCGCCGCCGTTCAGGGTCAGCAGGATCCCACCGTCGGGACGGGCCTGGGTGGTGACTTCGAAGTTGGAGAACAGGGACGAAAATTTTTCCTGAATCAGGTTCATGTCTTTCAGCTCCGTTGGCTCTTGAATGGCAAGCATACGGAGAGGGTTGCAGTGATTGTGCCAGCCTTGGTTGTTTTTAAATAACCTTATAAAACAACTTGTTAGCATCTGTAGTGATTCTTTCTTTCGTGCATTCTGCATGAACGGCCATCGTGCATCCTGCATTTTGCGCGGTCGCTCGGCGCTTCGATGGAACCATTGCGTGTGCGGGGGTTCACGATTGGCCCTGTATCAATCGCAGATCAAGATCGTAGATACAAAACATTTCAAAAACCGCGTGTACAGCTCAAGAACCGTTGACGTATTTTCGGGCTCAGTCATCGCAGCCCGACAATAAAAAGATCGAACGGGAGCATCATGAGCCGCACGTCGAACGACACGATTACCTGGAGCATGATGCTCCGCAAGCTGCCTTCCATCGCCAAGGCCATCCCCCGGGTGGTGAAAGGCATGAAGGCCGCCAACGTCAAGGACCCGACCCAAACGTGTGGTTTGGGCTGGAGTTTCGAGCAAGCCACGTTGCGTAACCCGGATGGCCCGGCGCTGTTGCAAGGCGACGTGACGCTCAGTTACTCCGAGGTCAACCAATGGGCCAATCGCATCGCCCATCACCTGATCGGCCAAGGCATCGGCAAGGGTGATGTGGTGGCGGTCTTCATCGAGAACCGTCCGGAACTGCTGGTGACGATTCTGGCGGTGGCCAAGGTCGGCGCGATCAGTGCGCTGCTCAATACCTCGCAGACCCGCGATACCCTGGTGCACAGTGTGAATCTGGTGGCGCCGGTGGCGATCATTATCGGCGAGGAGTTGGTCCCGGCGTACCTGGCGGTGCGTGATCGGGTGTCGATCAAGGCTGACCGAACCTGGTTCGTCGCCGATCAGGACACCTCTCGCCAACCGGGTATCGCGCCTGAAGGTTTCATCAACCTGATGACCGTCAGTCTCGACGACGCCAGCGACAACCCGGCCAGCAGCCGGCAGGTTTTCTTCGACGATCCCTGCTTTTATATCTACACCTCGGGCACCACGGGGCTGCCCAAGGCTGGCGTGTTCAAGCACGGACGCTGGATGCGCAGCTCGGCAAGTTTCGGCATGATCGCCCTGGACATGCGCCCCGACGATGTCGTCTATTGCACCTTGCCGCTGTACCACGCCACGGGCCTTTGCGTGTGCTGGGGGTCGGCCGTCAGTGGTGCCAGCGGGTTCGCCATCCGCCGCAAATTCAGCGCCAGTCAGTTCTGGAACGACGCGCGCAAGTACCGGGCGACCACCATCGGTTATGTCGGCGAACTGTGCCGCTACCTGGTCGATCAACCGCCCAGCGCCGACGACAGCCGGCACGATGTGAAGAAAATGATCGGCAACGGCTTGCGTCCCGGCGCCTGGAACGAGTTCAAGACGCGCTTTGTGGTGAATCACATCTGCGAGCTGTACGCCGCCAGCGACGGCAATATCGGTTTCACCAACATTCTCAATTTCGACAACACCATCGGTTTTTCCCTGATGTCCTGGGAGCTGGTCGCGTACGACCATGACAGCGGCGCGCCGATTCGTCAGACCAATGGCCTGATGCGCAAGGTCGCCAAGGGCGAGCAGGGGTTGTTGCTGGCAAAAATCGATGACAAGGCCCCCCTGGACGGCTACACCGATCCGCAGAAAACCGCCAAGGTCGTGCTTGAGGATGTGTTCGAAAAGGGTGACCGCTACTTCAACACCGGCGACCTGTTGCGCAACATCGGCTTTGGGCATGCGCAGTTTGTCGACCGCCTGGGCGACACCTATCGCTGGAAGGGCGAAAACGTCTCGACCACGGAGGTCGAAAACATCCTCCTGCAACACCCGCTTATTTCCGAAGCCGTGGCCTATGGCGTGGAAATCCGCAACACCAATGGCCGGGCCGGGATGGCGGCGATCACACCTGCCGAATCCCTGGCAACCCTTGACTTCAGTGAGCTGCTGGCCTTCGCCCGCGAGCAAATGCCGGCCTATGCGGTGCCATTGTTCCTGCGGGTGAAAGTGAAAATGGAAACCACCGGGACGTTCAAATATCAGAAGACCCGACTCAAGGACGAGGCCTTCGACCCGGGTAAAACCGGAGATGACCCGATCTACGCCTGGCTGCCAGGGACGCAGACTTACGTGCAGGTCACGGAGCAGTTGTTGTCCGACATTCACGGCGGCAAGTACCGCTATTGAATCTGGCTATGGCGGCCCATGAGAAAAAACAAGTGACAGTGCCGGGGGCGCTCGGGAAACTGTCGGCTTTTACGAATGACAGAAAAGGGAGTGCCCAATGTCAGACAAAAGCCGCCAGATGACCCCCGAAGAAGCCGCCGAATTCACCGAACAGGTATTCAACAAGGCACGGGAGGGCGATGCGGCGATGATGGCCGCGCTGCTGACCAAGGGTTTGCCGCCGAACCTGCGTAACCACAAGGGCGATACCTTGCTGATGCTGGCCGCGTATCACGGTCATGTGGACACGGTAAAAGTCCTGCTGGAGCACAAAGCCGATCCGGAGATCCGCAACGACAACGGCCAGAGCCCGATTGCCGGCGCCGCCTTCAAGGGCGACCTGGCGGTGATCAAGGCCTTGGTCGACGGCGGCGCCCAGGTTGAAGGCTCGTCCTTCGATGGCCGCACGGCGCTGATGATGGCAGCGATGTTCAACCGCGTCGAAGTGGTCGACTACCTGGTCAGCAAGGGCGCCGACCCGAAAGCCAAGGACGCCAATGGCATCACTGCGCTGGAGGCTGCCAGGACCATGGGGGCTTCCGATACCGTTGCTCAGTTGCAGAAACTGGTTGGCTGATTGCTTTAAAAGATCGCAGCCTTCGGCAGCTCCTACAGGTGTACACCACTCAATGTAGGAGCTGCCGAAGGCTGCGATCTTTTTTGGGCATTCGAATCTATCCTTGCGGTATCCTTCGCGGCCTCAAAATTCACCTCGCTACAGGATCCTCCCCATGAAAGCCGCACTCGTCGAACTCATCAGCAAAATCAGCTCCGGGTGCATGGGCGAAGACGAAATCCTCAAGGTCGCGCACGAAGCGGCCCAGGCCTACGCCGATCCCGAGGCTTTCCTGACCGCCAATCCGGACATCAACTACGACGAAACCTTCCCGATCCCGCTGGGTGAGTGGGTGGTGGTCGGCAGTTTGCCGGAAACGGTGCTGTTCCAGGCTGACACCTACATGGACCTGTTCGCGCAGATCGTCGCGTCGTTCGGCCCGGGGGTGGAGTTCAATCTCAAGCCCAAGCAACTGGCCAAGACCGAAGCCCTGACCGCGCTCAACCGCATCCAGGTGCAGATGAGCAGCATGAACAAGGAAAACGGTGGCTACACGCTGATGAATTTCAGCCAGTTGCTCGATGACGAGCTGCAGGTGGTCCTGGTCTACGGCAATGACGTGCCACGGGTGCTGGAATTGTGCGCCGAAGTCGGCATCGCAGCCGCGCCATCCCTGGAAGCCCTGAAAGTGGCGATCCACGTCTGATAGCAAAATACTGTCAATAAAAGGGAACCCTTGCGACGACCGTCTATCCTGAGGGGGCATATCACTTTTTGGGAGCGTCACCATGGGTTCCACGTTCAACAGCCTGGTTGCCTTGATCATTTTTGTCCTGGACATCTGGGCCATCATCAACGTGTTCAAAAGTAGCGCCGAGACCGGGATGAAAATCCTCTGGGTGTTGTTGATCGCGCTGTTGCCGGTGCTGGGACTGATCATCTGGGCCATCGCCGGGCCGCGGGGCAACGTCAAGTTCTGACGGAATTCCCCCAGACTACACCGACCCTGTGGGAGCGGGCTTGCTCGCGAAGAACGATTACGCGGTTCGCCGACAGACCGAGTTGCCTGCTTCGCGAGCAAGCCCGCTCCCACAGGATTGGGGCAAGTCGAACAAGTGAGGTTCGACCTGTCATGTTCCGCGACGTAGAATGCGCGCCTTTCCCGGTCAATCGAGACGCTCGATTGGCCATCATGGGCGGGTAACCGTCCGTTGCCACCCGCATTCATCGGAGCACTTCCCATGAGCAATACCCCGACCAGCGACTACCTGGAAACCCTCTACGAAGGCTACGGCCAGCGTTTTCGCATGGAAAAACTGCTGCACGAAGTGCGCACCGAGCACCAGCACCTGGTGATCTTCGAAAACCCGCGCATGGGCCGGGTGATGGCGCTGGACGGCGTGATCCAGACCACCGAAGCCGACGAGTTCATCTACCACGAAATGCTCACCCACGTGCCGATCCTGGCGCACGGTGCTGCCAAGCGCGTGCTGATCATCGGCGGCGGTGATGGCGGCATGTTGCGTGAAGTGGCCAAGCACCGCAGTGTCGAGCACATCACCATGGTCGAGATCGACGGCACCGTGGTCGACATGTGCAAGGAATTCCTGCCGAACCACTCCAAGGGTGCATTCGATGATCCACGCCTGAACCTGGTGATCGACGACGGCATGCGTTTCGTCGCCACCACCACTGAAAAGTTCGACGTGATCATTTCCGATTCCACCGACCCGATCGGGCCGGGCGAAGTGCTGTTCTCGGAAAACTTCTACCAGGCCTGCCACCGCTGCCTGAACGAAGGCGGCATCCTGGTGACGCAGAACGGCACGCCGTTCATGCAGATCGAAGAAGTGAAGACCACCGCCGGTCGCCTGCGCAGCCTGTTCCCGGACTGGCACTTCTACCAGGCCGCCGTGCCGACCTACATCGGTGGCTCGATGACCTTCGCCTGGGGCGCCACCAATACCGCTTATCGCAAGTTGTCCCGCGAAACCCTGCAACAGCGCTTCACGGGCAGCGGCATCATCACCCGCTACTACAATCCTGAAATCCACATCGGCGCCTTCGCCTTGCCTCAGTATGTGTTGCAGGCGGTGAACAAACCAAGTAACGACTGATGGGTTGAATCACAAAACCTGTGGGAGCGGCGGTGCGGCGATCCGACTTGCTCGCGAAAGCGGTGTATCAGTCAGCAATTCTGTCAACTGACACACCCTCTTCGCGAGCAAGTCGGATCGCCGCACCGCCGCTCCCACAGTGAATTGCGGCGCAACAAGGCGGAACAATTAGCCAGCTAACAAGGTCGAGATAGAGGTAAGCCCATCCATGGGTTTTATCGAGGAGGCACCAATGCAAAAGTGGAAAGTCACTTTCGTGGATGATCATGGCGAAACCATCGACGAAGTCTTTGAGTGCACCGAGCGCCCGGACTACGAGCGTGCCGCCAAGCTCATCAAGGCCCGGCTTCTTCCTGTCGCTGCCGAACTGGATCTGAACGATCTGGAAGGGCGGACCACTGATGCGTGCGTCAAAGAGCTCAAGTCTCAGAACAGCATTCAAATCCTCGGCATTACTCCAATCTGAGCAACACCTCTCGCATTCACATCCAGGCCTTGGCAGAGGCTCTATCTTGAGGCTACTCTGCAGGCGAGATCAGCGAATGAATCGCTAAGGTCTGGTCTTGTCAGCTCCATGCTTGTTTCCCGCCGGCACATCGGTTGCCGTCGCTCGCGCTGTTCGGTTGCGGGTGAGGGAGTACGGAAAGTCTATCCATCGTTTTGAGGAGGACGTTTCATGAGCACAGCCTATCAAGAAGACATCAGCAGCAGCGTTCTGCGCCGCATGAAAGAAGGCGGTTTTGACTTTTCGCGGTTTCATCCCATCGAGTTCTACGCCATTTTCCCGGACGAGGAGCGGGCACGCAGGGCGGCAGGTCATTTCCACCGTGGTGAATCCCTGAATGCGCAAATCAGTGTGCGCGACGACGGCGCCTGGGCGCTGGAGCTGTGCAAGGTCATGTATGCCACCTACGACGACATCGGCGACTTCGAACAAGGTTTCGAAGCAGTGGTTGAGCCGTTGGGCGGCATCATCGAAGGCTGGGGAGTGAAGCAGGAGGTACGAGGGCGACTCGCATAACCTTATGAACAGTGACAACCAGCAATGACGGCTGACCTTCGGGTTGGCCGTTTTCATTTTCGGTCATTGAACTTCGGCAAAAAAAAGCCGCCTGGGCAGACGGCTAAAAGGGAAGTTTGGTGAGCATTTCAGCGAATGCATGGATTATCCGCAGCCATTGCCAGGCAGTGAAATCAACTCTGACTATGCTGGTGATAGGCGATCACAGCGCCTTGCAATGAAGCGGGGGCAATCAGGTTGGGGCATTTGTCGCACAGGATTGGTGCGTTGCGTGCGTCTTGATTATCCAACTGATTGAAATCTAAGCGTTTATGCCGATGGCACGGGCCTTGCGAAGGTCTGGACGTCCGAGTGACAAGGAGTACGGCATGATCCGCACCTATTTTGATGAGATGTACGATGCCGGTGGCCAGGTCCGCCCGCATTATCGGGAGTTTGCCCGTTGGCTGGCCGAGACGCCTGACGAGCTTTTGGCACAACGGCGACGCGAGGCCGATCTGCTGTTTCATCGCGCCGGGATTACTTTCACGCTCTACGGTGATGAGCAAGGGACAGAGCGCCTGATTCCCTTCGACACCATCCCCCGTAGTATCCCCGCCAGCGAATGGCGGATAGTCGAGCGCGGCTGCATCCAGCGGGTCAAGGCGTTGAACATGTTCCTCGCCGACCTTTACCACGAGCAGCGCATCATCAAGGCCGGCATCATTCCGGCCGAGCAGGTGCTGGCCAACGAGCAGTACCAGTTGGCAATGCAGGGCCTGGATCTGCACCGCGATATCTATTCGCACATCTCCGGCGTCGACCTGGTGCGCGACGGCGACGGCACCTACTACGTGCTCGAAGATAATCTGCGTACACCGAGCGGTGTCAGCTACATGCTCGAAGACCGCAAGATGATGATGCGCCTGTTCCCCGAGCTGTTCGCGGCGCAACGCATCGCCCCCATCGACCACTACCCGAACCTGTTGCTCGATACCCTGAAAAGCTCCAGCCCCATCGACAACCCGAGCGTGGTGGTGCTGACGCCGGGGCGCTTCAATAGCGCGTTCTTCGAGCATGCGTTTCTTGCGCGGGAAATGGGTGTGGAGCTGGTGGAGGGCGCGGACCTGTTTGTGCGTGACGACAAGGTCTACATGCGCACCACCGACGGGCCGAAAGCGGTGGACGTGATTTATCGTCGCCTCGACGATGCGTTCCTCGATCCGCTGGCCTTCAACCCGGAGTCGATGCTCGGCGTGCCGGGGCTGCTGTCGTCCTACCGTTCCGGCAACGTGGTGCTGGCCAATGCCATCGGCACGGGGGTGGCGGACGACAAGTCGGTGTACCCGTTCGTTACCGACATGATCCGTTTCTACCTCGATGAAGAACCGATCCTGAAGAACGTTCCTACGTGGCAATGTCGTAATCCCTCTGAGCTTTCCCACGTGTTGGCCAATCTTCCAGAACTGGTGGTCAAGGAAACCCAAGGCTCCGGCGGGTACGGAATGCTGGTGGGGCCGGCAGCGACGGCGGCGGAAATCGAAGCCTTCCGCGCGCGGATCATCGCCAAGCCCCATGCGTATATCGCGCAACCGACGTTGTCGCTGTCGACCTGTCCGACCTTTGTCGAAAACGGTATTGCACCACGCCACATCGACTTGCGGCCGTTTGTCCTGTCGGGCCGTGAAACCCGGGTCGTGCCCGGCGGCTTGACCCGCGTCGCCCTGCGCGAAGGCTCCCTGGTGGTCAATTCCTCCCAGGGCGGCGGAACCAAGGACACCTGGGTGGTCGAGGATTAAAGGAAGCCTGTCATGTTAAGTAGAACTGCCTCGGATTTGTATTGGATGTCGCGTTACCTGGAGCGGGCGGAAAACCTCGCACGGATGCTCGACATCAGCTATTCGCTGTCGCTGATGCCGCAGGACGGTCGTGGCGACGGTTTGCACGAACTGGCCATGCCGCTGCTGATCACCGGCACCCTGGACGATTATCTGGAGCGCCATGGCGAACTGCATGCCGAGCGGCTGTTGCATTTTTTCGCCCTGGATGCGGCCAACCCGGCGAGCATCTACAGCTGCCTCGGTGCCGCTCGGGCCAGCGCCCATGCGGTGCGTGGGCGCATCACCGCGGACATGTGGGAAAACATCAACGCCACCTGGCTGGAAATTCGCGGCATCGCCGAACAGGGCCTCAGTCGCTACGGCATGAGCCGTTTCTGCGAGTGGATCAAGGAACGTTCCCACCTGTTCCGGGGCGCGTCCTACGGCACCATCATGCGTAACGATGCGTTTCGTTTCATTCGTCTGGGGACCTTTATCGAACGGGCGGACAACACCTTGCGCCTGCTCGATGCCCGCTACGAAATGGCCGGCGATCAGGCCGAAGCGGTCAGCGATGGCACCGCCCATGCGTATTACCAATGGAGCGCATTGTTGCGGGCGTTGTCGTCGTTCGAGGCCTACACGGAAATCTACCGCGACGCCCCCGGCGCCCGGCATGTCGCCGAATTGCTGTTGCTGCGGGCCGATGTACCGCGATCCCTGCGCGCCTGCACCGAAGAAATCGACCTGATCCTCGCGCAATTGCCGGGGGCCAATGGTCGTCCCGCACAACGCCTGGCGGCAGAAATGGACGCACGCCTGCGCTACACCGGCATCCATGAAATTCTCGAAGAAGGCCTGCACGCCTGGCTGACCGAGTTCATCCCGCTGGTGCGCCAGTTGGGTAACGCGATTCACAGTTCTTATCTGGAGGCCGCATGAGACTTTCCATTAGCCACGAGACCACCTATCACTACGAAGACAAGGTGCGGGCGAGCATCCAGTATCTGCGCCTGACTCCCCACGACAGCGAGCGCCAGCACGTGCTTAGCTGGCAGCTCGACTTGCCGCGTCCGGTGCGGGCGCAGCTCGATCCGTTCGGCAACATCCTGCATGTGCTGACCATGGACGAGCCCCATGAAGCGATCATTATCGGCGCCCGTGGCCAGGTCGATATCGACGAATGGCGTGAGGCCGAACACGAGAGCCAGTCGGCACTGCCGTTTCTGCGCTTCACCCGTTTGACCGAAGCCGACGCCGCCCTGCGTGCGTTCGCCGAGAAGGAGTGCAAGCAACGCCGCGATCGCACGGCGTTGATCGATCTGATGCATGGCCTCAACCAGCATATGACCTACACGCCGGGTTCCACGGAAGTGGACACCAGCGCGGCCCAGGCCTTTGCCGGACGCTCCGGCGTGTGTCAGGACCACACCCACGCGTTTCTCGCCTGCACCCGCAGCCTGGGCATTCCCGCGCGTTATGTGTCGGGCTATCTGTACAGCGAAAACAGCGAACACCTGGCCAGCCACGCCTGGGCCGAAGCCTGGCTGGATGACGCCTGGTACAGCTTCGACGTGACCAATGAACTGGCCCGGCCGGAACGCCACCTGAAGCTGGCGGTGGGCCTGGATTACCTGGATGCCTGCCCGGTGCGCGGGATGCGCCGGGGTGGCGGGTGTGAGCAGATGCACGCCAAGGTGCTGGTGTCACCGACGCCCGCGCCGGTGATTTCGGTGCAACAGCAGTAAAATCGGGGATACCGCTTCGCGAGCAAGCCCGCTCCCACATTTGATCTGCGGCATGCGCACAATTCGCGGTGCACAGCAATTCCAATGTGGGAGCGGGCTTGCTCGCGAAGAGGCCGGCCCATGCAGCACAAGACTTAGGGCTTCACCTTGCGCCCAACCATATGCTTCAAATACCCCACCAGCATCTGCAGATCCCCATCCGGCAACACCTCGGCCGAGAACCCGGGCATTTTCGCCTGCGGCCACTGACGCAAACTCTGTGGATCGCGAATGTAACGCTTGAGGAAGTCCGCACCGAAGTACTCGGTCGGGTTGTACGGAATATTCAGGTCCGGCCCGAATTGCGCGTCCCCGGCGCCATTGAGTCGATGGCAGGCCAGGCAGTTCTTCTGGAACATCGCAAATCCCTTGTTCACCGGATCATCAGCCTTCAACGCCGGATCGGGCAGCAGGGCAGGGAAGCGCTCGGCTACGGGCGCCAGGCGTTTGATGCTCGCCACCTGGAACGGCCATTGTTCGGGGCTGATATTGCCGGCCTGCGGATTGCTCCAGACCAGATAGAACGGCCCGGCGCCTGGCTTGCCTTCCGATAGCGGTGGCCAGGGTTTGGCCGGATCTTCAATCGCCAGCCACGCCTGTGCCCCTTGGGTATTGAGCAACGGCGCCGCGGTCATTTCGGCGGCAAAACCATCCAGGGCCACGGCTTGCAGGTGGTCCTCAGGCTTGATGCCGGTCAGCAGCGCGGACAGCGGCACGGCGCGGTAACTCATGTCCCGCTTGTAGGAAACGTCGTTGCTGATGTCGATGGTTTGAACCTGAGGATGCTTGAGCAATTGCTCGGTCTGCCAGGTGCGACTGTTCGCGCCCAGCTCCAGGTTCAGCTGTGCGGCATACAGGGGCGAGCCGAACAGCATGGCCCCGAGCAGAATGAGCATTTTCAAGTGATCGCCGTCCATGTCGTGCAAGTGCCGCAAAGATTGGCACAGCCACGCTGGCCCGGGTAGCGGGCCAGTCACATTTTGAGAGTGGCAATTCAAAAACTGTGACGCCGTATCTTTTAGACGCGACTAGCCGATGACCTTGGTCAGGTTCGGCAATATCAACAACAGCGTGGTGGCGAAAAGGATGAGCCCGGCTTGACGTACTTTCGATTGTTTGAACATGGCTTGACCGCCTTTTTTGTTATTTCCTGATGCCTGCCCGCATAGCTCCATGATGGCAGCGCGTTGCACTTCCTGTAGTGACGAGTGCCTCGGCAAAACCCGACGACAACTTCGTACAAGTTCACCTTAGAGCCCGCGTTAAGCTTGGCTTAGATCCATTTCGTATGGGAATCTTGCGATTTGCTTTAAAAAAGGCATGAGGCCTATTGCCAGCTTCTTTGGCGCCCGTTGGCTAGACAGCTTGGTGTCCTGAGCGGTAGCTGACTACCGTCCGTCTGAGCGTGAGCGTCAACGTCTGTGAGCGCTGCGGTCATTGAATCAAACGCGGCTCGGGCCAAGAGTGGGCACTCAGTATTTACCCACCTGCACTGTGGTTCGAGGACGTCATGACCCAAGCATTGATTTTCGACGCGTTACGCACGCCCCGTGGCAAAGGCAAGGCCGATGGCGCCTTGCATAGCGTCAAACCGGTGAACCTTGTTGCCGGTTTGCTTACGGCGCTGCAACAGCGCACAGCGCTGGACACCAGCCAGGTCGATGATGTGGTGCTCGGCTGCGTGACACCGATTGGCGATCAAGGTTCCGACATCGCCAAGACCGCCGCTCAAGTGGCCGATTGGGATGTCAGTGTGGCGGGAGTCCAGATCAATCGGTTCTGCGCTTCGGGGCTGGAGGCCGTGAACCTCGGCGCGATGAAAGTGCGTTCAGGCTTCGAAGACCTGGTGGTGGTCGGTGGTGTCGAGTCGATGTCCCGGGTGCCGATGGGCAGCGATGGCGGGGCCTGGGCGCTGGACCCGGCGACCAACCTGCACAGTCAATTCACGCCACAGGGCGTGGGTGCCGACCTGATCGCCACCCTTGAAGGCTTCAGTCGTCAGGATGTCGATGCCTATGCCCTGCATTCACAGCAAAAGGCTGCGCGGGCGCGGGCCGACGGTTCGTTCAACAAGTCGCTGGTGCCGGTGCAGGACCAGAACGGCATCATCCTGCTCGATCACGATGAATTCATCCGCGCCGAATCGACCCTGGAAGGCCTGGGCAAGCTCAAGCCGAGTTTCGAGATGATCGGGCAGATGGGCTTCGATGCCACCGCGCTGCGGGTCTACAGCCATGTCGAGCGGATCAACCATGTGCACACCCCCGGCAACAGTTCCGGGATAGTCGATGGCGCGGCGCTGATGCTCATCGGCTCCGAAGCCAAGGGCCGGGCACTGGGCTTGCAACCACGGGCGCGGATTGTCGCCACGGCAGTCACCAGCACCGATCCGACCATCATGCTCACCGGCCCCGCGCCGGCGACCCGCAAGGCGCTGGCCAAGGCCGGGCTGCGGGTCGAAGACATCGATCTGTTCGAGGTCAACGAGGCGTTCGCGTCGGTGGTGTTGAAATTCATCAAGGACATGGCCGTCGATCCGGACAAGGTCAATGTCAACGGCGGCTCAATCGCCATGGGCCACCCGCTGGGCGCCACCGGTTGCGCCATTCTCGGCACGCTGCTCGATGAACTGGAGGCCCGACGCCTGCGTTACGGCCTCGCGACCCTGTGTGTCGGTGGCGGCATGGGCATTGCCACCATCATCGAACGCCTCTGAGCCCGGACTTCAAGGAACCCAGTTATGAACGAAGCCATTCGTTACGAAAAAGGCCAGGACCAGATCGTCGTCCTGACCATCGACATGCCCGGCCAGAGCGCCAACACCATGAACGCGGTGTACCGCGAAGCCATGGCTGACTGCGTTGCGCGCCTGGTGGCCGACAAGGACAGCATCGCCGGTGTGATCATCACCTCGGCCAAGAAGACTTTCTTCGCAGGCGGCGACCTCAATGAACTGATCAAGGTCGGCAAACCCCAGGCCAAGGCCTTCTACGACATGGTGCTGAGCCTCAAGGGCCAGTTGCGCACCCTGGAAACCCTCGGTAAGCCAGTGGTCGCGGCGATCAATGGCGCTGCATTGGGCGGCGGCTGGGAAATCTGCCTGGCCTGCCATCATCGCGTGGCGCTGGACAACCCGTCGGTGCAACTCGGCCTGCCGGAAGTCACCCTCGGCCTGCTGCCGGGCGGCGGAGGCGTGGTGCGCATGGTGCGCATGCTCGGCCTAGAAAAAGCCCTGCCTTATCTGCTTGAAGGCAAGAAGGTACGGCCACAACAAGCGCTGCAGGCAGGATTGATCGATGCGCTGGCGAGCGATCATGAAGACCTGTTGGCCAAGGCGCGGGCGTGGGTTCTGGCCAATCCGGTGGCGGTGCAGCGCTGGGACGTGAAGGGCTACCAGATACCGGGCGGCACACCGTCTAACCCGAAAGTCGCGCAGATGCTGGCGATTGCGCCGTCGATCCTGCGCAGTAAAACCCAGGGCACGATGCCCGCACCGGAGAAAATCCTCTGTGCGGCGGTCGAGGGCGCCCAGGTGGATTTCGATACAGCGCACCTGATCGAAACCCGCTACTTCACCGAACTGACCACTGGCCAGGTCTCGAAAAACCTGATCGGTACCTTCTGGTTCCAGCTCAACGAAATCAATGCCGGCGGCTCGCGGCCTCAAGGTTTTGCGCCTTATATCACCCGCAAGGTTGGCGTGCTCGGTGCCGGGATGATGGGCGCCGGTATCGCGTTTGTCAGCGCGTCGGCCGGGATCGAGGTGGTGCTCAAGGACATCAGCCTTGCGGCGGCGGAGAAGGGCAAGGCGCATTCGGCGGCGTTGCTGGACAAGAAAGTCGCTCGCGGACAAATGAGCATCGAGCAACGCGACATCGTTCTGTCACGCATTCAAACCAGCGAAAGCGATGCCGACCTGGCCGGTTGCGACTTGATCATCGAGGCCGTGTTCGAGGATCGAGCCTTGAAGGCCAAGGTCTCGTTGGCGGCGCAGAAGGTCGTCGGCGCGGACGCCGTGATCGCCTCCAACACATCGACCCTGCCGATCAGCGGCCTGGCCTGTGCCGTGCCCGACCAGAGCAAGTTCATCGGCCTGCATTTTTTCAGCCCCGTGGAAAAAATGCCGCTGGTGGAAATCATCAAGGGCGCCAACACCAGCGACGAAACCCTGGCCCGCGGCTTCGATTACGTCCTGCAAATCAAGAAAACCCCGATTGTGGTCAACGACAGCCGCGGCTTCTTTACCTCAAGGGTGTTCGGCACCTTCACCAATGAAGGCATTGCTATGCTGGGCGAGGGCGTAAGCGCGGCGATGATCGAGACTGAAGCGCGCAAGGCCGGCATGCCGGTAGGGCCGCTGGCGATCTCTGACGAAGTGTCCCTCAGCCTGATGAACCATATCCGTCTGCAAACCGCCAAAGACCTGCAAGCAGAAGGCAAGCCGCTGACAGAACATCCGGCATTTGCCGTGATTGACTTGCTGCTCAATGAGTTCAAGCGTCCGGGCAAGGCTGGCGGTGGAGGTTTCTACGAGTATCCGGCGGGCGGCCAGAAACACCTGTGGCCTGAGTTGAAAACCCGCTTCGAGAAAGCCGACGGGCAGATCTCGCCCAAGGACGTGCGTGATCGCCTGCTGTTCGTGCAAGCCATCGAAACAGTGCGCTGTGTGGAGGAGGGCGTGTTGACCTCGACGGCCGATGCCAACGTTGGCTCGATCTTCGGCATCGGTTTCGCCGCCTGGACCGGCGGTGCGCTGCAGTTCATCAACCAGTACGGCGTGCAGGACTTCGTTGCCCGCGCCCAGTATCTGGCCACGCAGTATGGCGAGCGGTTCGCGCCTCCCGCGTTGCTGCTGGAGAAGGCCGCCAAAGGGGAGGCGTTCTAAGGGAGAGATGATGCATTTCGGGGCTTGCCTTGACACAGCGTTTCAAGGCAGGCTCTGGGGTGTGCATTATTCCCATCACGTGTCAGGTATTTTTTATGTCGTTACGCATCTGCATTCTGGAAACCGACCACCTGCGTCCGGAATTGGTTGACCAATATCAGGGCTACGGGCAGATGTTCAAACACCTGTTTTCGCAGCAGCCGATCGCCGCCGAGTTCACCGTCTACAACGTGGTGCAGGGTGAATACCCAAGCGACGACCTGACGTTCGACGCCTACCTGGTGACGGGCAGCAAGGCCGACTCCTTCGGCACCGACCCGTGGATCGAAACCCTCAAGACCTATCTGCTGACCCGCTACGAGCGCGGCGACAAATTGCTGGGCGTCTGCTTCGGTCATCAGTTGCTGGCGTTGCTGCTCGGTGGCAAGAGCGAGCGTGCGACCCAAGGCTGGGGCGTCGGCACCCACAACTACAAATTGGCCGCCAAGGCGCCATGGATGAGCCCGGTGCGCGAAGAACTGACGCTGCTGATCAGTCACCAGGACCAGGTCACGTCGCTGCCGGAGAACGCCACAGTCATCGCGTCCAGCGATTTCTGCCCGTATGCGGCCTACCACATCAACGATCAGGTGCTGTGCTTCCAGGGGCATCCGGAATTCATCCACGACTACTCCCGCGCCCTGTTGGAGATTCGCCAGCAGGCACTGGGTGAGCAGGTCTACTCCAAGGGTATCGCGAGCCTGGAACAGGAACACCACGGCACCACCGTGGCCGAGTGGATGATGCGGTTTGTCGCGCACAAGCCAACAGCTGATTGAAACTAAAAGCATCGCGAGCAGGCTCGCTCCCACATTGATCTCTGCAACACCGAAGATCCACTGTGGGAGCGAGCCTGCTCGCGAAGGTCGTGAACGATAGCGCGTTGAACCAGGTACACAGCGGCGCCCTTGGGTTTTTCGCGAGCGAGCTCGCTCCTACAACCACCCCGACTTCTTGAAACTCGCCCACAACCCCAGACAACCCACCGTAATAAACCCCAGCACCCCGAAATACCCGTAGTGCCAGCTCAACTCCGGCATGTTCTGGAAGTTCATCCCGTAGATCCCCGCCACTGCCGTCGGGAAGGCCAGGATCGCCGCCCAGGCCGCAAACTTGCGTTGCACCACGCTCTGGCGTGAGGCCTCCAACAGCACCCCGACTTCAATCGTCTGGCTGGCAATATCCGCCAGCGTCGTCAGGTCTTCCATCTGCCGCGTTACATGAATCTGCACATCGCGAAAGTACGGCCGCATGTTCTTGTCGATGAACGGGAAGCTCAGCCTCTGCAACTCCTCTCCTATCTCGATCATCGGGGCCACATAACGACGCAAGCGCAAAACATCACGACGCAGGCCATGCAGCTTCTGGATGTCGTAGTCATTCAGCGAGCCGCACAACACGTTGTGCTCCAGCTCATCGATTTCCCCGTGAATGGCTTCGCCCATCGGCTGGTAGTTTTCGATCACGAAATCGAGGATGGCATAGAGTACGAAATCTTCCCCGTGCTCAAGCAATAGCGGACGCGCCTCACAGCGCTGTCGGACATGGGCGTAGGACGCCGAGTGACCGTTGCGCGCAGTAATGATGTAGCCATTGCCGGCAAAGATATGCGTCTCGATGAACTCGAGTTTGCCTTCGTGGCGGATGGGCGAATACGTCACGATGAACAGCGCATCGCCGAAGGTTTCCAGCTTCGGGCGACTGTGTTTTTCCAGGGCGTCTTCGATGGCCAGTTCGTGCAGGTTGAACTGGCGTTGCAGGTTGTAGAGTTCCTCGGCGTTCGGCTCCTCAAGGCCGATCCAGACAAAGTGCCCGGGCTTGGCAGCCCAGGCAGCGCCTTCGTCGAGGGTGATATTGGTGACTCTCTTACCGGCGCTATAAACCGCAGCAGCAACAACTCTACCCATGATGGTGGTTCACTTCTTTCGGCAGCTTTCAATTGGCAACAAATGCAATGGCAGTGTGGATCAGCTTAGCCTCGCAGTGTTTGAGAGTCAGTTAAATCTGCCGAGTTCTGGGCAAAAACGCGCAGGCAAAAGAAAACCCGCACCAGGCGGGTTTTCTTTTTCAGGCGGCTTGCAGTTGCCGGTCCATCGATTCGATGCATTCACGCATCTGCTCGCGGCACTGGGCGATCAACATGGGCAAGTCGTCCAGGCTCAATCCGGCGGTGGGAATCGCCGGCAACGAACGAATCAGAATTTTCCCACTGCGCCAGCGGTTCAATCGCATGTGTTTGACGTAACTGCTGACACACACCGGGACGATCGGCACCCCGGCGGCAATGGCCATCTGAAACGCGCCTTTCTTGAAGGGCAGCAAGTCCTCACCCAGATTGCGCGTGCCTTCCGGGAAAACCCAGATCGAGGTGTCTTTGTTTTGCAGGGTGTGGGTGGTGGTCAACATCGACTTTCGCGCCTTTTGCGCATTGCCACGGTCGATCAGCACATTGCCGGCCAGCCAGAACAACTGCCCGAACAGCGGCACCCATTTCAGGCTCTTTTTGCCGATGCACACGGTACGACGGGGCACCACGTTGCCAAACACAAACAGGTCATAGTTGGACTGGTGATTGGCGATGATCACGCAGCTGTCGGGTTTATCCATCAACGGCCCGACTTCGGCCTTCACCCGCAAACGCAAAATGCACATGGCCGGCCATGCGTACAGGCGTGCGCACAGGCGGCTGTTGTCCGGATTGAATGGCCGGCACAGGCCGAGAATCACCCCCAGCACACCCGCCACGATAAAGTGCAGGCCCATCAATGACATACGCAACACAAACAGCATTTACAGGCCCCACCGGGACAAAAGGTGGCGCAGTGTACGGATGTACACTGTTTTCGGCAATTGCTGCCAGGGAGGTGGGAGATAGCTGATGTTTGAGCTGATGTTTCCGACTAATGGGTCAGATGCGGTCTAGAGCGATTACAGACGTTTAACACAGACATGTATGAAAAAGCCCGACACGACGGTCGGGCTTTTCTTTGCAGCGGATCCGGGCTTAACCCAGATGTTCCTGGTCCTGGATAATCGCGTTGTCCAGGGCCTCCAGCAGCGCTTTGCGTACTTTCAGCTTGGTGTTCTTGTGCGCGGTCATGTTGATCTTCTTCAACTGACGAGCCGCCGCCAGTGCCGCGCCTTGCAGTTCTTCAGGCGAGACCACGACATCAAGGAAGCCGGCCGCCACGGCGCCTTGTGGATTGAACATCTCACCGTTGACCACCGAACGCTGCAGCGCCACTTTGTTCAGGCGGTCACGGGCAATCTCGATGCCCGCGTGGTGCATGGTCATGCCGATCTGCACTTCGTTCAGGCCAATGCTGAACGCGCCTTCTACGCCGATGCGATAGTCGGCCGACAACAGCAGGAACGCGCCCTTGGCCACTGCATGCCCCGGGCACGCGACGATTACCGGGAAGGGGTGCGACAGCAGGCGGCGGGCCAGGGTCGAGCCGGAGGTCACCAGTGCCACGGCTTCTCTAGGGCCGGCCGTCATCACCTTCAGGTCATAACCACCAGAGAGAATGCCCGGCTGGCCGGTAATGATCACCACCGCACGATCAGTCACGGCCTGATCCAGCGCAGCGTTGAACGCGGCAATTACATCCGGGGAGATGGCATTGACCTTGCCATTGCTCAAGGTCAGGGTCGCGATACCGTCTTCGAGATGGTAGGAAATCAACTCACTCATGACGCTATTCCTTTCAATAAAGTTGGGCAGACGTTACCCACCGCCGCTGGCCAGGTAAAGCGCCGTGACTGACCCGCCAGTCACCCTTTACCCGCCCGCCAAGCGTAGCCCGCCGTGCCTGCCGCGCATTCCCCTCTATATAGAAGAGGGCACGAAGCCGGAGATTGGCCGGTTTGCCATGGCCCGGAGCGACCGGAAACGCTGAATCGCGTTAACCGCATGAAAATTCTGAAAAAAATGTTTGCCATCGGAAATGCTTTCGACTACATTAGCGCGCCTCGACAGACAGAACTTGTTTGAAGAGATACGGTGAAGTGTCCGAGTGGCTTAAGGAGCACGCCTGGAAAGTGTGTATACAGGAAACTGTATCGAGAGTTCGAATCTCTCCTTCACCGCCACATTTAAACGTTAGAGCCCCGATTATTCGGGGCTTTTTCGTTTCTGCGGTTCTGAAAAAACTCCAGCCCGGCAAATCATTCCATCAGGGATGAAATGGATTGTCGCCCCGTGCCCAATATTTGCCTCACATCCTGGTAGCGATCCGCGAGAATGTTTACCCTGGCATTGCCCAGGATTGCAGCGCGTAGCCCCCCTGGCTCAACTCGGCGCGTACCTCTTCCAGCAGGTTTTCCAGCTGCGCCGGGTCGGAATAGGTACTGCTTGGAATCTGTTTGCGACAAATACGAGTGGCTGCCCGGTCGATGACGGTCAGGCTCAGTTCGCCATTACCGTCTTGCGCGGCCCAGGCGACGCATTGAAAAGGTTCGAATGCGTGCCCGGCAATCAAAAGTGCTTCGTTGATGCGCAACGCGGTGCTCATGGGGCCTCTTTCCTTGTACCGAAACAAATGATCCGCAGTTGACCTGCTGCATGAAGTCATGCAGCAGGGCATTTCAGTCTTTCATTGCTTTACATAACTGCCTGGCGCCGGCTCCAGAGGCGGGAATTTGTCATTCCCTATGTGCGCAACCGCTGGTTGGCGCTCGCCGGAGTGTCCCGCCAGCCAGTTGAACCAATCACTCCACCAGCTACCGGGTTGCTGCTCAGCATTCTTGAACCAGGTCTCCGGGTTTTTCGTAACCCGATTATTGGTCCAGTAATGGCGCTTCTGCTTGGCCGGTGGATTGATGACGCCGGCGATATGCCCTGAAGCTCCTAATACAAAACGCTTGGCCCCGGAGAGCAGGTTGGTGCTGGCGTAGGCGCTTTTCCAGGGCACGATGTGATCGTCATGGGTGGCGAGGATGTAAGCGGGAGCGTCAATTGCACGCAAATCAAGCTTGACCCCGCAGCACTCCAGTTCGCCTGATTTCAAATCGTTCTGCAGATAGGTGTGGCGCAGATACCAGCAGTACATCGGCCCCGGAAGGTTGGTGCTGTCGTTGTTCCAGAACAGCAGATCAAGCGGGATCGGCTTCTGCCCCTTGAGGTATTTGTCGACGTTGTAGTTCCACCACAGCTCGTTGGGGCGCAGTAGGGAAAAGGTATTGCCCATGTCCTCACCACGAAACAGACCGATGGGACCATTCATGCCGCCGATGGTGCGTTCTCGATAGGCCACCAGTTCTTCGTCGACGAATATGTCGATGGGACCGGTATCCAGGTAGTCAAGGAACGTGGTGAACAGGCTCACGCTGGCGATCTCCCTGTCGCCGCGTGCAGCAAGTACTGCCAGCGCCGTGCTCAGCAGGGTGCCGCCGATGCAGAAGCCCACGCAATTGAGTCGTTGCTCGCCACTGATATTGCGGGTCACCTGCAGGGCGTCGATTACCCCGTGCTCAATCAGGTCATCCCAGGTGGTGCCAGCGTGTTCCTGATCAAAGTTGCGCCAGGACATTAGGAATACGGGATGTCCCTGTTCCAGCAGGTGGCGGACCATCGAGTTGTCCGGGCGCAGATCAAGGATGTAGTACTTGTTGATCGACGGAGGTACGACGAATACCGGGTGTCGGTACTGGGTTTCGCTTTGCGGGTAGTACTGAATTAGCTGGAAGAGGTGATTCTCAAAGACCACTTCGCCGGGGGTGTTGGCCAGGTCGACGCCAACCTTGAAGGCACCGCTATCGCACTGGCGCATTTTGCCTTCGTTCATGTCGCTGGCCATATGCGCCAAACCTGTCATCAGGCTGGCACCTTGAGTCTCAACCGCACGCTGGAGCGCATCAGGGTTGCTGACCAGGAAATTGCTTGGCGCACTGGCGGCAATGGCTTGCTCCACCAGATAGCGCAGGCGTTGGCGCGGTTTTTTTTCGTCGATCAGCAGCTTGTCGAGCAGTTTCAGGAGAAAGCTTGCGTTGAGCAGGTAAAACGCAGCGAGGGAGCCGAACAGTGGCTCGCTCCAGTTGCCGCTGGAGAAGCGTCGATCATCGAAGCTGAAGGGTTGGCCGGTCAGCAGTTTTTGGCCGAGTTGGCCCCATTGAACCTGGTAGTCCGCTTGTAGACTGTCCAGGGTTTCGCGAGGCAACTCGAACCAGGCGCCGTGCTCATGCCCGGAAAACCACGGATTAGTGCTGACCCATAGACGTAATTGTTGCACTGCAAAGGAAGCGATGAACGGAACCTGGCCTGACCAATAGGTTTTGAATGTATGTGCGTTGTTGTCCATAAAGTTCCTTGCCCATACAGATGAGCCGGGCAGAAAAAAAGCCGCGCTTTGCCGGACTCCGGCGTAGCGACGGCAGGAATGCGGGCAGCGTTGTCTGACGCCAATCTGATGCGCGGAACAAGGGTCCCAAGTCCGCGCATGAGATACTCAGATGCTGTTGGTTAGCGCTCGATAGCCAGGCCGACGCCTTGTCCGCCACCGATGCACAAAGTGGCCAGCCCCTTCTTGCCGTCGCGACGGATCAGTTCGTGCACCAGCGACACCAAAATCCGTGCCCCTGACGCGCCGATCGGATGGCCAAGGGCGATCGCGCCGCCGTTGACGTTGACTTTGCTGGTGTCCCAACCCAACTCTTTGCCAACCGCCAGCGCCTGGGCGGCGAAGGCTTCGTTGGCTTCGATCAGGTCCAGGTCCTCGACGCTCCAGCCGGCCTTTTGCAGGGTCAGGCGTGTAGCCGGGACAGGGCCGATGCCCATGATCGACGGGTCTACACCGGCGCTGGCATAGGCTTTGATCCGTGCCAGAACCGGGAGGCCAAGCGCTTGTGCTTTTGCAGCGCTGGCCAGCAACAGTACGGCAGCACCATCGTTGAGGGTCGAAGCGTTACCGGCGGTCACGCTGCCGTCTTTCTGGAATGCCGGTTTGAGTTTCGCCAAGGCTTGGGCAGTACTGTCGACACGCGGCTGTTCGTCGGTGTCGAAGACCAGCGGTTCGCCCTTGCGCTGAGGAATCAGGATCGGGGTGATTTCGCTCTGGAAACGCCCGCCCTCAATGGCTGCGGCGGCCTTCTGTTGCGAGGCGGCAGCGAAGGTATCCTGTGCTTCACGAGAGATCTCGTACTTCTGCGCCAGATTCTCAGCTGTGATACCCATGTGATAGTCGTTGAAGGCGTCCCACAGGCCATCCTGGATCATGCTGTCTTGCAGTTGCGCATGGCCCATACGCAAGCCGGTGCGTGCCTTGGGCAGAACATAGGGGGCCAGACTCATATTTTCCTGACCGCCAGCGATTACCAGTTCCGCGTCGCCGCAACGGATTGCCTGGACGGCAAGATGGACCGCCTTGAGACCAGAGCCGCAGACCTTGTTCAAGGTCAGGGCAGGGGTGGTGTGTGGCAAGCCAGCCTTGATCGCTGTCTGGCGTGCCGGGTTCTGCCCAGCGCCGGCAGTGAGCACCTGGCCGAGGATCACTTCATCAATTTGAGCAGCATCGATACCCGTCTGCTCCAGCAAGCGGCGAATCACTGCGGCACCCAGTTCGGTCGCGGGAATTGCAGACAAAGCACCCTGGAAACTGCCAATGGCGGTACGAGTAGCGGCAACGATTACGACTTCGTTCATGCGTGACCTCATGGAAAAGACAAAATTCGTCGAGCAAACCAGGGCATTCATGCCCTGGTCAGGGTTACTGCATGTTCATGCCGCCGTTTACCGAGAAGTCCGCTCCGGTGCTGTAGGCAGACTCATCGGAAGCCAGCCAGGCCACGATTGAGGCGATCTCTTCGGGTTGGCCAAGGCGACCAACCGGAGTTGCCGCGATCATGCCTTCGAGAATGTCCGGGCGTATTGCCGCGGTCATGGAGGTCTGGATGTAGCCTGGGGATACGGTATTGACGGTCACGCCCTTGCCGGAGACTTCCCGGGCCAGTGCCATGGTGAAACCATGGATGCCAGCCTTGGCGGCGGAGTAGTTGGTCTGGCCGAACTGGCCACGCTGACCGTTGATCGAGGAGATATTGATGATCCGCCCCCAGCCTTTGGACAACATGCCTTCAATGACCTGCTTGGTGGTGTTGAACAAGCCCGTCAGGTTGGTCCCGATCACGCTGTTCCAGTCTTCCGGGGTGAGCTTGCGAAAAGACGCGTCGCGGGTGATGCCGGCGTTGTTGACCAGCACATCGATCGGGCCGAATTGTTCACGAGCCATCTCGAAAGCCTTGCGGGTTGACTCCCAATCGGTGACGTCGCCATAGATGAATTCGAACTCATAACCCGCCTCCAGTTGGCTGGCGCGCCAGTCGTTCTTGCGGCTGGAATCGGAGCTGCAGCCTACGATTACCTTGAATCCTTCCTTGTATAGACGTTGGCTGATTGCCGTACCGATACCGCCCATACCACCCGTTACCAAAGCAATGCGACTACGCGATTCCATACATCTACTCCATTTTTTTTGCGCTGCAGGAGAGAAGATTGTTCGATATCGACGGGCCGTGCGGAAGTGTTTGAAGGTGACGTTCTCCTGTCCATCGGTGCCACGCGGGTGTTTTGGCCTGCTGGCAAAAAAATGAGAAGTACCCATACTTGGATCAACTCTTAAAACTCAATGGATAGTTAATATTCCTGAAACACTGTTGAAATATGTTCAGTGCATGTCAGTATCGGCTCCGGACAGGACGTTCGGTTCCATCGGTCATTGAGGACGCCATGTATAGAATGAGTTCGGGTTATGCCAGCATGCTGGCGAATACGTTTTTGGCCCAAGGACTGGATCTTGCTGTTCTGTGCCGCGAGGCGGGACTGGATGTCGGGTTCGTGAGTAAACCAGGAGCATTCTGCGAGCGAAGCATTATCTATCGTCTTTGGGACTTGGCTGCTCAGGCTTCGGATGATCTGAATATCGGTTTGAAAGCCTACGGGGAATTCCATCCCAGTAGTTTTCAGATCGTGGGCTACACGATGATGTCCAGTTCGAATCTGAAAAGAGCGCTTGAACGTCTGGTTCGTTTCAGCCCGTTGATTGGTACCGGATTCAGCCTTTTCCTTGTCAAGGAGCAGCAGCATTACCGATTGGCCAGTCTCGATCATCAGCAACCTGGCTCGATCAAACCCCGGCAATACACGGATGCAGCCTTGGCTTCGCTGCTAGGTTTCTGCCATTGGCTGGCGGGTGGCAAGTCACCGCAACCATTGAGTGTGGAGTTCACTTATCCCGAACCTGAAGACACGTCGGAGCATCAGCGGCTTTTTGGCTGTCCGCTGAGTTTCGGGGCGGCATATGACAGCATCTTGTTCGATGGCCAGGAGCTTCTGAGTCCGTTGAGCATGGCCAACGAGGCGTTGGCCACACTCCATGACAGTTTTGCCGAGGCTCAATTGGACCTGTTGTCCGGTTACTCTATGGTTGGCAGGATTCGCGCGCTGATTACCGAGCGCTTGAGCCAGGGGCAAGGCCAAGGGCAATGTGATATGGAATCGATTGCGGCGGCACTGAATATCAGCAAGCGAACGCTTCAACGAGGCCTTGAGAAGGATGGCACGCAATTCAAGGACGTCCTGAACGATGTGCGTCGGCAGATGGCTGACTTCTATTTGCGCCATTCTCATTTCAACATGAAGCATGTGACTTACCTGCTCGGCTTTCATGACCACAGCAGCTTCCATAAGGCATGCACCCGTTGGTTCGGTATGACCCCCGGTCAGTATCGAACCGACGAGTTGTCGCCTGTGGTCGAAAAAGTCGCGCGGGTCCGATCCATGAACCTCATCGGTCTGTCCAGAGATCATAAGGTCGCAGGCTTCGCCGAGCGGATGCACCGCTAATCCCTTGTGAAGTGTCATTGAGGCTTGGGGCCTGTTGTACCTTTACTCGCTTTGCGCTTCGGGGCTTTAACTACGATGGCGGGAGCGGGCAGTGGTGTGATCTGCGGCGACGGAGATGGCTGCGAAGGGGTCTCCTGCGGGATGACAACTGTTTCACTGGGTGGTTGGGTCAGGTTGAAGCCCGGCAGGGGGACTTCGAGCAGCGCGTGCAGTTCACGCCAGAATTCGCCTTCAGCTCCCACGGTCGCCAGCAGTTCAGGCATCAATTGCCCAACGGCTGTCAGGACCTGTTGGCGTTCCTTTGCCTCAGGTAGCAACAAGGGCAGGCTGTGCAAGCTTTCTTGCGGGTGGGCGAAAACCAGCAGGTTCTGCAATCGGATGGCTTCGCGCAGGGCAGTGGGCTCATTGCTGTAGTCCTGGACCAGCAGGTGCACCTGCTGGATCAGCTTCTCGATGCTTTCCTTGCCCGCCTTGTCGCTGTCGCGGCCCAGCAAAAACAGAATCCGCACTAATGCTTCCAGGGGGCCGCCATGAGGCAGCGCATCCTGCAGGCGTTCGATCAGGGCCTGGTCCAGCTGGTCGGCATGTGCCTGGAGATTTCGTACAGGCTTGTTGCTGGTGAGGGCACTCAGTGCGCCGTAAATACCGTAAAAACACAGCTCCTGAGTGGCGTCACGCACATCGCGATAAGCATTCAGGGCGTCTTGCATCTGGTTGGAAAACAACGCTTGCCAGGCCAGCAACGGGTTGTCTTTGCGTGCAGGATGGCGATCACTGCTCACTTGGGAGGCGGTCCCGGCTAACCACCACAGTGCCGGATTCAGGCTGCTCCATAGCACTTGCTGCTGATGGAAGGGGTGCGCCCTGCGCAACAGTTCGGCAATTGGCTCGTTGACGATCTGACGCAGCCACGGACGTATGAACCCGTCGTAAAACGCGCTGTTGATTTCAGAGGCGCGCTCCACCAGAGAGAATTCGCGATCGTCATCACGGGCCGGCTCGACGTCATCATGGATATCGGCGATTCGCCTTGATTCGAAACGCACTCGGTATTGCATGTCATCGCTGCCTGAGGAGGTTGGCAGATCGTCAATCAGCATTTCATACAGTCCCGCCGGCAGTGCCTTGATGGTTTCGACCGCGCCGAGCATCCCACGGTGTTCGCGCCGCGCCACTTTGCCGGAAACAAAAATACCTAAATGGCCGATGCTGGCGTGCCGCAGGTAGACGATGGTACGTCCTGCGTCATGCAAAGCGAGATCGCTGGGATAAACATCGGCGATCCAGTTCAATGCTTGCTGGGGAGGGGTGATGTTGTCTCCGTAGGAACAGAACACCACCACCGGTACTTCGATCCGTTTCAGGTCAATGCCACTGTTCTTGCGGCCGAGACCGCCGGACAATTGGTTGCCGATGAAAAGGTCATCGACAATCCTCTCAATCTCTTCGCCATTGAGCAGGGTCGGGCTGCCCCACCAGCGTTCGAAGTCGAGGAAGCGCGTAGCCTCGCTGTCGACCTGGCTGAACAACTGGTAGTACTTGGCCCAATAGGTGTTGGCCGGGTCCAGGTTTTCGAAATTGCTGACCAGCCAGGTACCGTCAAAGCGGCCATTGCCCAAGTCGCTGCCCAGGCGAGCCATCCAGCCGCCACCCAGCAGGCCTCCGGTATAGCGCATCGGATTGCGTCCATTGACACCGGCCCAGTACGACAAGGGGGCACCATTGATAATGATCAATCCCGGCAGTTCCGGTCGTGTTGCAGCCAGTCCCATCAACGCCCAGCCCGCCTGGCAGTTACCGATGATGATCGGCTCGCTGTTGGTCGGGTGAAGGGCGCTGATGACTTCGATGAACCGGGCCTGGGCTTCGACGATATCGGCCAGGGTTTGCCCAGGCTGTGGCGAGTGACTGAAAGAGATGAAATAGGTGGGGTGGCCGGCTCTGAGGCTTTCACCTAATACCGAATCCTGTTTGAAGCCGCCGATTCCCGAGCCGTGGCCGCCGCGTGGGTCAATGATGATCACCGGCTGGCCATTGCTGTCGATTCTTTGCTCTGGTCCGGGGAGGATTCGCAACAGTGAATAGTTGACCGGGCGTGGGAGATCGGAGCCTGCGACCAGGGTTTCATAATCGAACTTGAGCAGCAGAGGATACCCGGCGCGTTCATGGGCCAGCGTATTGTCACCGCGCTGGCGCAGGGTGTCCCAGAACAGCAGGCTGCGCTGGCCGAGGTCGGTGAAGTATTCCTGCCAGTCAGTGGGCGTGGGTTGTCTGAGTTGACCCCGCTTCAGGGGCGCGAGGGTTTTTTCCTGGCGCTGGCGCAAAGCATCAAGGACGTTCAGGGTGTTGAGGTGCTGCAGATGACTCAGGTGTTCGAACAGGCCGCGTTGAGAGGAGGTTTTGTCATATTGCGATGCAATAATATCTTCCTGGCCCATGGTGATCTCCTGGCGTTGTGCATGAGAAGCAGCTGCCTGCGCCTCTTTAATAAAGAGGGCTTGGCTGGCTGTTCGACGTTAGGAGTCTATAGCGAATAGGGGCAGGAGAAGAAATATTTTTGTGCGCCGCACAAAAAACCATTGCTAAACGGTTTTGTGCGCTGCAATATTAAGGCTAACGCGATGACTGGCAGGATCGCTATCGCGTCCTCAGGCCCATGTCGGCTTTTCAGAATCAGGAGATTCAAGCATGTCTTTTTTCAACTCGGAAAAATTGCAAGACGCTCAGAAAGCCAACCTCGACCTCCTGCAGCAAATCAGTGGCAAAGTCTTCGCCAGCGTTGAACAGCTCACCCAATTGCAGTTCAAGACTCTGCAGGCCTCCACCGAGGAGCAGTTCGACGGCTTTCGCAAGCTGTTGGCAGTCCGTGATCCACAAGGGTTCGCTGAGCTCCAGGCTTCTTTCACCCAGCCAAATGTGCAAGCCGAACGCCTGGCTGAGTTCAATCGCCAAGTGCAAGCGTTGATTGTCGGCACTCACTCGGAAATCGCTAAACTGACCTCGCGTCAGGTCGAGGTGGGCACCCAGCAGGTGCAAGAGTTCGTTGAAGTGATCAGCAAGAATGCACCGGCTGGCTCCGAGCCTGTTGTGGCCGCGTTCAAGTCGTCGCTGGCGAATGCCGGTACCGTTTTTGAAAGCGCACAGAACGCCGTAAAACAGGCTGCTGACGTTGCCCAGAGCGGTTTTGACGCAGCGACTGCCGCAGCCGGCAAAACCGCTCCTGGTGCCAAGGCTACAAGCGGTAACAAGTAAGTCATATTAGAGCGGTTACGCTGATGGCGATGGGTTTACTCCCCATCGCCATTTTTTTTCGGCCCGCCACCTGCACCTGGCTTGCCTGGTGGCATGCCGCCGAACAGGCCGAAGAGGTTCTGAGTGTTCAGGTAGAGGTTTTTTGACTGGTCGACATACTGGCGCATCAAATCCTGCATGACCGGTGCTTGCTGGTGCATGAACTTGCTCCAGGCCTCAGAGGACTGAGCGCCGGTCTGGGACTGGATGTCGATGACCGTCTGGATGCTTTTATCCAGGTAGCTGCCGAGGACGCTCTGGTAGGGACCGTAGAACTGGATAATCCCCATGAGCATCTCGCTGGAGAATATCGGCTCACCGCCACTTTCGGCTTCCAGAATGACCTGCAGCAAAATACTTCGGGTCAGATCCTCGCCAGTCTTGGCGTCGACCACCTCGAACGGAATTTTATCGACGACCAATTGGCGTATATCCGCAAGGGTCAAATGACTGCTGGTGTGCGTGTCATACAGACGGCGATTCGGGTACTTCTTGATCAGACGGGTGGTGTTCCGACTGTTATCTGTCATGCGGGGCTACTCACAGCAAATCTGATTTGCAGGCATCTTATCTTACTCTGACCACTGCCACTCCAATGCGTCGCCTCACGCGGCACGCGCTGGGTGGTCAGCGTAAGAGCTTTCTTCATCTTTTGAGTGCTGAGCTTGCGAGGCTGGCCACTTCGAGGCAGAGTCGTTCAATCCCTCAAGACCCGCCTCCGGATAGCGCTTTCGCCATTTGAACACCACAGGTTCTGAGATCTGGGCTGATTGCTGACGTCTCTGGGTGTTAATCCAGCACCCTGTGCACCTGTTCCTACGTTGGCGAAGCAAAACTGAGCAAACAGGGCGCGCTTCTGTGATCGCCACATAGGTGAGCGTGAGGGGAGGGACCAGCTAAAAACGCAGCAAGCGTAACGCTTTACGCAACTCTCGGAAATTGCCTACAACCCCGGCGAGAGTCACCCCGATATCCTGCTTGTCGTGCAAAACAAACTCTTCCACGCGAAAACGCCGCTTTCCTGTTCTGGATAAGCGGCGTTTTTTTAAGCGCGCGTTAGAGGTTTCTCCCATGCATCAGCGATGTCATTCGCGGTTGCTAAACCCTGAACGGTATCATGATATAATACCATGAATAATAAACAGCTCAGCTCCCTCAAAGCCGTATTTTCAAGACCCGCCCCAGCAACCATGGAGTGGTCCCGCATCGAATCCTTGTTCGGCGCTGCAGGGGCCAGAACTATCGAAGGCAATGGATCGCGAGTACGTTTTGAACTGAATGGCGTGGTGGCCACTTTTCACCGGCCCCACCCCGACAAAGAAGCCAAGCCCTATCAGGTGCGTGACGCCCGGGCTTTCCTTGAACAAGCAGGAGTTACCCCGTGAACGTAATGAACTACAACGGCTACTCAGCCCGGATCGAGTACAGCGACGAAGACGGCCTGTTCGTCGGCCACATTGCGGGCATCAAGGATGTTGTCGGGTTTCACGGCGAGTCAGTCAAAGAACTTCGCAGCGCATTCGAAGAGGCCGTCACCGATTATCTGGAGACTTGCGCCAAACTCGGCCGCACACCACAGAAACCTTATTCAGGCCATCTCAGTCTGCGCCTGGCCCCAGCCCTTCACGCGACGGTTGCTGTGAAAGCTCAGTTAGCCCACAAAAGTATCAATCAGTGGGTTGCTGATGTTCTTGATCGCGAGGCGCATGCTTGAGCGGTGAATAAGCCGATCCGGCTGTAGACTGCTCAAACTCTTCGAACGGAATCGACATCATGCTCCATCCTCGCGCCAGTTTTCGCGGCGCAGCCAAGCTCATCGCGGCTGTGTCGATAGTTGCCGTGTCATCACTGGCCCTCGCATCCGCCCCTGCAACTTTTCCCGACGCTCAAGACAGTGACCCCGCCAAACTCGGCTGGATGGTCGGTTCGCCACCCCCCGCTGATCGCACCGTGCGTTTTGAAGACGGCAGCTATTTCCAGTTCCCGGCAATGCGCTGGAGTGTTTCGAATTTCCGGCAACTGATGCCGACGATCAACGTTTCACGCGGCCTGGGTGCTCCGGTTCCACTGGAGACAGTGCTGCGCAAAGATATCGACGAGATCAGTTTTGTCCCGCTTGGCGCCAGGGCGCCGATGACCTGGGAGCAATCCCTCGCGGCCACTTACACCGATGGCATTGTGGTGATGCACCGCGGGAAAGTTGTCTATGAACGTTACTTCGGCGTGTTGAAGCCGGACGGCCAGCACGCGGCGATGTCCGTGACCAAGTCTGTGATCGGCACGCTGGGCGCCATGTTGGTGGCGCAGGGGCGCATCGATGCTGGCAAGCGGGTTGCCGAATATGTACCGGAATTGACGGATTCTGCGTTTGGCAGCGCCACGGTACGGCAGGTGCTCGACATGACCACGGGCCTCAAATACAGCGAGGACTACGCGGACCCGAACGCCGAGGTCTGGGCCCATGCCAGGGCAGGCAACCCGTTGCCCAAACCCAAGGGTTATGGGGGCCCTCGCAGTTACTACGAGTTTCTGCAGACGGTGCAACCGCAAGGTGAGCACGGCAAAGCGTTCGCTTACAAAACCGTCAACACCGACGTGTTGGGCTGGGTCATTGCCCGCGCCACCGGTCGCAATGTTGCACAACTGCTGTCGGAGAACATCTGGAGCCGGTTGGGTGCCGAACAGGACGGCTATTTCACCGTGGACTCCATCGGTACGCCGTTCGCCGGTGGTGGCCTGAATACGGGGTTGCGGGATCTGGCGCGTTTTGGCGAGATGCTGCGTAACGGCGGTCGGTTCAACGGTCAGCAGATCGTGCCAGAGGCAGTGATCGACGATATCCGTGGCGGCGGTGATAGGCAGGCTTTCGCCAAGGCGGGGTACACATTGCTCAAAGACTGGAGTTACCGGTCGATGTGGTGGGTGACGGACAAGGAGGGCGGGGCATTCATGGCGCGTGGGGTCCATGGGCAGCGAATCCATGTCGACCCGAAGGCCGAGATGGTCATCGTCCGCTACGCATCCCATCCGGTGGCCAGCAACTCGGCCAATGATCCCGTCACTTTGCCGGCGTTCAATGCGTTGGCTGAATATCTGAACAGGAAGGAACACCCATGATCATCACCACGACCCACTCTATCGAAGGCCGGCAAATTACCGCCTATCTGGACATCGTCAGCGCCGAGTCGGTGCAAGGGATCAACGTTGTTCGAGACGTATTTGCCGGCATGCGCGACTTTTTCGGTGGGCGCTCCCAGACACTGGAACGAGCGTTGAAAGAAGCACGCATTCAGGCCACCGATGAGATCAAGGAGCGGGCGCAGGCGCTTCAGGCGGACGCGGTGGTCGGGCTTGATTATGAGATCAGCATGCCGGCCGGCAGGGGCGGGATGGTTGTGGTGTTTGTGACCGGGACTGCGGTCAAGTTGAGGTGAAAGCCGAGAAGCCATTCGTCGGTCACGGAGAAATCCGAACGGCGGGTCCGTTAGTGACCGTCTAGTCTCAAAAACCTTGGCGATCGATATTTCTTCAGGCAAAGGGCTTGCCGATGTCGATCGCGCTTTTTGAAAGGGGTGAAGAGATGGCTGATCCGTATATCGAGGACGATGGCGCAGAATTTCCGATCAACAACTCCGTGCGGTGTGGTCAGACCCAATATGTGGCCAGTTTCGGCGAGGACCAGACTGAGGTCGACAAGATCAAGACCAGAGCGTGCCGGGTACTGAAGGGCAAATTTTTACCCAAGGTGACAGCACCGGTCAGGAAGTAACCGAACGTCAGGCAGACCCCGTCATAGAGCGGGGTTTTTCATGCCTGAAAAGTTTTATGACAATTTTTTTGAAAAGGGTAATTTTTCACAAACTTTTCACAGCACCCTCCTTAATCTCTACTCATCCGTTAGAAAGCAACACCTGGCCCGTTTCCCCAGCGGGCTTTTTTTTGTCCTCGATAAAACCTTTTCGGTAAACGCTGTCCAACCGTCGCCAATCGCGAAGTTGGACCGGCGTGCTGGACTTTATCCGCGCAAAAGCATTCAATCTCGCCCCCTTTTTGTGTACCCCTATTTTTTGAGGTTTTTGTCATGCGTTTAACACTGCCTGCTCTGGTTCTGGGGCTTCTGGTTGCTCAAGGTGCAATGGCTGGTGACGGCACTGCCGCGCTGGGCGGTGGCTTGGGCGGCGCGTTGGGTAACGTGGTCGGCCAGAAAATGGGTGGCAGCACTGGCGCAGCGATTGGTGCGGGCGTGGCTGGCGCGGCGGGCAGTGCAGTTGCCGCCAAAAAAGGTCATCGCACCAGCGCTGCTATCGGTGGCGGTGTTGGCGCGGCCGGTGGTTCGGTGATCGGCAATAGCCTGGGCGGCAAGTCCGGTGCCACCATCGGTGCAGGCCTGGGCGGCGCATTGGGCGGCGGCGTAGGCAGCAACCTGGCCAATGGTCACAAGCGTCACTGATCCTGATTCAGATTTGAAAAGAGCCCGGCCTGATGCCGGGCTTTTTCATTTATGAACGTTTCACGCCGCAGCAGCTCAAATCTTCCATACCCTGGAAGAATGCGAGGCGTGCCATGAACCCGAAAGCCAACGGCAAAAAAAACGGAAGCCTGAATGCTCGACTATTGATGGTGCCTGCGATTGTTTTTGGATTGCTGGTCTCTCAGGTGGCGCTGGCGGGAGGTAATGGAGATGCCGCGGTAGGCGGTGGTCTTGGTGGTGTGTTGGGCAACGTCGTCGGTGGCCAGGTGGGTGGCAGCACGGGCGCTGCGATTGGTGCAGGTGTCGGCGGAGCGGCCGGCAGTGCCATTGCCGCGCCCAAGCGCAGTCGCACCGAGGCGGCGGTAGGCGGTGGTTTGGGCGCGGCGGGTGGATCGGTGGTCGGCAACAGTATTGGAGGCTCGACCGGATCGGCCATCGGTGCCGGTATTGGCGGTGCAGCCGGCGGTGCGGTCGGCAATGATCTGGGGAGTGACAGTGGTCATTCCCATCCCGGTAAAGGTTATAAACACTCGAACAAGCACCACAAGAAGCATCACTAGTTGAGCGAGGCATCCCATGACTGCGAAAAGCGAAGGCAAGGAAGAAAAGGGCCCGGGCGGACTGTCATCTATCAACGATCCAGGCAATGAAGATCCGGGATCGCTGATGGATGATGCGACGGTGCCGCTTAACGATGCTGATGATTTGGGCGATGTGGGGAATATCGAGTTTGACGATGAGGAAGAGGACGAAGATTGATCGAGCCGTGCTGGCGGATTGACCGGTTGTCCAGTCCTCGCCAGGTCGTGGCCTGCAATTCAGGTCACACGAGAGGTGCGATATGAAGACTGATCGGAACGTCCCCGACGTTGATGACACGCCGGAGTATCCGCTGCCGTCGCCTACCGACTCCTTGAGCCGCGACCAACGACCGCCGGACGATGATGATGCAGGTGTGGAGCTGGTTCCGAGCGACGACGATATTGAGGCCGATCCAGAAGAACAGGACGATGGCGCGGGTGAGTCAGCCATTACGAAGCGACAGTGAGGAGGCCCGGGTCCCGATTGCTTCTTTAAGGCGTCGATCCGAGGGATTCAAAACCGGTTCCAAAAATTTCCCGGGGCTCCCGCGAGTTTCCGCGATACACGTATTTATTTGAAGGTTTTGGGGAGGCCACATCAGGCTCCCTCTCATCAACCTTTGCCCCTCCCTCCCCATACGGTGCCGACCATCCCGGCTGGTTCGCGTGCGGGCAATTCCCGCTCGACCCCAACGGATCCACCCACCCCGTCGGGTTTCGGGTGTACCGATACGGGTTCAACCCTCCGGCCAACTTGACCGGATCCGGCGTCAGATAACGACCGATGTCCGGATGGTAGTAGCGATGCCGGTTGTAGTGCAGGCCGCTCTCCGCGTCGAAGTATTGCCCCTGAAACCGTAGCGGCTGTTCGAGTCGTTCGCCTTCGCCGTGGCTCACTTCGCGGAGTTTGCCGTGGGCGGTGTACTTGGCCGACCAGACGATGGCGCCGCCGTAGCTGGTCAGTTCCTGCGGGGTGCCGAGGTGGTCGAGTTGGTAGTAGAACGGGCAGGCGTCTGCCCGGCCTTTGCCGTCGACCAGCGCCAGCGGGCGAAAGCTGCCGGGTTCGTAGACGTAGCTGCGGTAGTGCCGGGGGCCGCTTTCGGCGATGAGCTGGTCGCCTTGCCAGAAGAATTGCGTGGTCTGGCCATCGACGGTTTTGCGGATGCGCCGGCCGAAGGCGTCGTAGCGGTAGCTGACACTTTTACCGTCCGGGGTGCTGATGCCGATCAGGCGGCGCTGGCTGTCGTAGGTGTATTCGGTGATTTTGCTCGGCATACCGCGGCGTTCGCGAATCAGGTTGCCGAAGGCGTCGTAGTCGTAGTGGCTGTTGTAACGGCGGCGCAGGCGGTTGCCCTGGAGCACGCACGGGCCCGGGCGGTCGTGGATCAGCAGGTTGCCGGTCGGGTCGTGGGTGAAGTTCTCAGCGAACTGGTCGCGGGGGTGGCGTACGCCGGTCAGGCGGTCGAGCGCATCGTATTGATAGTGGCGTTGGCCGTGACGGCTGTCGGCAATCTGCAGGAGATTGCCCTTGGCACTGTAGGCATACTCGCGGCGGTACAGCGGTCGTTGCTTTTGGCTGACGGCATGGGCCTGCAAACGGCCCAGCTCGTCGTAGGCATAATCGCTGAGCAGCAGGCCCTGTTGGCGTTGCTGTTCGCGCCCGCCGACAAAACGATGGCTGGTCAGACGCGTACCGTTGAGGTCGATGGCAGTCAGGGCGCCGCCCCGGGCATGGTGGTAATCGAGCACACAGCCGTCCGGCAGGCGCAGGCGCTTGAGCCGACCGCAAGTGTCGTAGCCGTAACGCAGGGTGCTCCAGCCCTGATGCGCGGTGATCAGCCGGTCCAGGCGGTCGTATTCGAACTCCAGCGGATGGTCCTAGCCGTCGTCGACGCTGACCAGCCGCCCGAGGTTGTCGTAGTGGTACTCGACCTTGATCCCGTCGGGCAGAGTCTTGAGCAATAAGCGTCCAGCGCTGTCGCGTTGGTACTGCGTGACGAGTTGCGAACCGTCGTCGCCGAACTCGGTTTTCTCCAGCAACTGGCCATTGCCGTCATAGGCATACGCGGTACGACGGCCATCGAAGCCGATTTCCTGTCGGATCAACCCGCCCGGCGTGTAGTCCAGCCGATAGGTGTCGCCGACCTCGTTTTCGATCTCGGTGAGCAACAATTGCGCATGGTCGTAGCGGTACTTCAGCGCGCTGCCTTCGGGGTTGATCCGGCGGCTGAGCAAGTGCAGGTCGTCGGCGTATTCGTAACGGGTCACCCGTCCCAGTTCGTCGGTTTCGGCGGTGACCTGGCCGTAGGCGTTGTAGCGATAGGCGCGGCGGGCGCCGGTGGGCAGCGTGGTCCGGGTCAGTCGGCCCACCGCGTCCCACTCATAGCCGGTGATGGCACCGTGTTCGTCTTGCCGGGTAATCCGCCGACCCAAGGCATCGTAGGAAAAAGTGCGCTGAGCACCGTCCGGCAGGATCTCCTCCAGCAATAACCCCAAGGCACTCCAGACAAACCGGTGACCGCTCCGGTCGGGGAAGCGGATCGCCAGCAAGCGCCCCTGTGGGTCGTAGATGTAGCGGGTGATTTGCCCGTCTGGATCGGTGATGGCAGTGATGTCTCCCTGGGCATTGCGCTGACAGGTCCACGTCGCCTGACCCTGGGTGCGGGTGTGCAGCAAGCCGTGGCGATACTCGCAGGACGTGGGTGCCGCATCCGTTGCAAGCAGCGCGATCAGCCGACCGACTTCGTCATAATGGTATTCGGTGACGGCACCGAGGACGTCCTGCTCGGCGATCAGATGGCCCTTGTCGTCATAGGCCTTGTGCTGCTCAGCACCGTCCAGTCCAACCTGGCGCACCAGTCGCGCGCGGTCGTCATGAACGTAAACCTCTTCGCTACCGTCGGCGTTGTTCACCGTCACGCAGCCTTGCTCGTCCCAGACGTAATGCGCCTCCATCTGCGCAAACGAAGCCCAGTGACGAATGCAGCGGGCGGCTTTGCCGGAGCGTTCCCACGCCCAGAAAAAACTCGCGCCGCCCGCCAGTTGCCGTTGCAGGATGACGTGTTGCTCGTCGTAGTCGTAGCGCTCGCTTTCACCCGCCGCATTGGTTGCCTCGATCAAACGCTGGCGGGCGTCGTAACGGTAGCTGGCCAGTGTCTGCTCGGTGCGCCAGGTGGACGCCTCGGGGTCGCTGCGCTGAAACACCTGATAGTCGATGGCCACCAGGTGCTTGAGGTCGTAACGCAGCAACAAGGCGCGGTCGGCGCCATTGTCCAGGCGCTGGATCCGGTCAAAGCGGTCCCGCTGTACCGTCAGGCGGTTGCCGTAGGCGTCGCTGATCGCGCTGAGCCGGCCGTCATGAAAGTGGTAGAACCGCGCGCGGTCGCCGGCCAGGGCGAGGATCAGTTCGTCCGGCTCCTCGCCGAGGCAAATCGCCGCCCGCGACAGGTTGTTGTGGATCATCGGGCGCGCCGCCGTCGGCCGGGTAAAGGGCGTGCGGCGGTTTTCGGGGTCGATCCACAACACCTGCTCGCCGTGGAGTTCCAGGTGCTGGGACAGCGAATGGCTCCAGCCAAAACCGAGTCCGCTGTCGAGCTCGACGGCACTGGTGCGATAGACGCGGGTGAAGTCGAAGGGCAGGATCCCGTCGAGGGTGCCGTCGGTGAGAGTCAGCAGTTCTTCTCCGGTTACCATCGACACCGAGCAGTTGTGGGTGGCAGTGCGCTCGACGGTGTCAGCACTGTCGCCGTTGGGGTTTTTCGCCTGTCTGGAGGCGTCGTCGTGGTGTTCATGCTTGCCGGAGCGAAGTGTCAGAGGGCCGCTCGCGGGGCATGCCAATACCTTTTGGGGATCGAACATCTGCAGTCTTTCGCTTGGCGGAATGTGGAGCGCGAAACTCTGCGGGGGATCGGCAAGGAAAGAAGTCGGGAAAGGTGGCGCTTGCTGTAGGGCGATTCGCTAAATCACGGAGGGTCATTCGGCGTCGATCGGGATTTCCTCGTTGCTCTAAGCCGGCGGCGCTCGCTATGCTGCTGAACCCTTTAATCCATTCGGGCATCGGCCGTACCTGAGCTGCCCGGGATACCTTGGAAAACGGATCAGATGCGATGAATGCACCCCTGAAAGCATTCGGCCCGATCAAGGCCGTGATTTTCGATATGGACGGCTTGTTGCTGGATACAGAGGGCATCTACACCGAAGTCACGTCCATCATTGCCGCGCGTTACGGCCGGACGTTCGACTGGAGCATCAAACAGAACATCATTGGCCGGGGTGCGGGCGATCTGGCGCGCTATGTGGTTGAAGCGCTGGATTTGCCGATCACGGCGCAAGAATTTCTGGTGATCCGCGAGCCGCTGATGCGCGAGCGTTTTCCTGCCGCGCAAGCAATGCCTGGCGCACAGGAGCTGGTGCGGCATCTGAAGGCCAACAATATTCCCATTGCCGTGGGCACCAGTTCCTCGAGCCAGTCGTTCGGCCAGAAAACCACCTTGCACCGCGACTGGTTCGCCTTGTTCGACTTCATCGTTACCGCCGATGACCCCGAGGTGGGCGCGGCCAAGCCGGCACCGGATATTTTCCTGACGGCGGCGCGACGTCTGGGTGTTGCACCGGAAGATTGCCTGGTGTTCGAGGATTCGCCCTTCGGTGTGACCGCGGCGAAAGCGGCGGGGATGACGGCGATTGCGATTCCGGATGCGGCAATGGCCGACGCAAAGTACGCACATGCCGATGGCATTCTTCGTACGTTGAAGGCGTTTGTGCCGAGTGCCTGTGGTTTGCCGGCGCTTGAGTGGACCTAGTTAAAAAGACGGGGTGACTCTGGCAAATGTGGGAGCGAGCCTGCTCGCGAAAGCGGTGTTTCAGACAACATCAACGTGTCTGATACTCCCTCTTCGCGAGCAGGCTCGCTCCCACAGTTATTGCAGTTGGCTGACAAGCATCAGGCGCCAAAACCACCGTCGATGGTCAGGCTGGCTCCAGTGATGTAGCCCGCTTCAGGGCTGACGAGGTAGGCGACGAAGCTGGCGATCTCTTCGGCCTTGCCGTAACGGCCCACGGCCATCAACGGGATCAGGCTTTCCGCAAAGTCACCCTCGGCCGGGTTCATGTCGGTGTCGACCGGGCCTGGTTGCACGTTATTGATGGTGATGCCTTGCGGGCCGAGATCGCGGGCCAGGCCTTTGGTCAGGCCGACCAGCGCCGACTTGCTCATGGCGTAGGGGCCGCCACCGGCGAAGGGCATGCGATCGGCGTTGGTGCTGCCGATGTTGATGATGCGACCGCCTTCTGTCATGTGCCTGGCGGCGGCCTGGGTGGCGATGAACACGCTACGCACGTTGATGGCCAGGGTCTGGTCGAAGTCTTCGAGTTTGAACTCGGCCAGCGGTGCGACGGCCAGTACGCCAGCGTTGTTGACCAGGATGTCCAGGCGACCGAAGGCTTCCACCGTGGCGGACACGGCACCGCGGATGGCGTCGGCGTCGGCGCTGTCGGCCTTGATGGCCAAGGCCTTGCCGCCCTTGGCGGTGATGCTGTCTTGCAGTTCTTCAGCTTTCGCCGTCGAGCTGACGTAAGTGAAGGCAACGGTCGCGCCTTCAGCAGCCAGGCGCTTGACGATGGCTGCACCGATGCCGCGGGAACCACCTTGAATCAATGCCACTTTGCCGCTGAGGTTCTGAGTAGTCATGTCGATCTCCAAGTCCCGAGGCGAGATGTCCCGGTTGATGGAGCCTAGTATCGATTCAGGATTACCTGCTGTGTAGACCATAATTGCGATAGTCTGTGTAAACCAAAAGTTTATAATGGCGCCTATGGAAACCTTCAGCAGTATCGAATGCTTCGTGCGCAGTGCCGAGGTCGGCAGCTTTGCCGAAGCGGCGCGGCGCTTGAGCCTGACACCGGCGGCGGTGGGCAAGAGCGTTGCCAAGCTCGAGGCGCGCCTGGGCGTCAGATTGTTCCAGCGCAGTACTCGCAGCCTGACGCTGACGGAGGCCGGTCAGTTGTTTCTCGGCGAAGTCAGCAGCAGCCTGCACACGATCCAGAATGCCGTGGCCAATCTCGCCAACGCCGGAGGGCAGCCGGCGGGCACTTTGAAGGTCAGCATGGGGACGGTATTCGGCTGCCTGTACATTGTGCCGATGCTCGGCGAGTTTCTGCGGCGATTCCCGGCGATCAACCCGGACTGGCACTTCGACAACCGCCAGGTCGATCTGATCGGGCAGGGTTTCGACGCGGCAATCGGTGGCGGCTTCGAATTACCCCAGGGCGTGGTGGCGCGCCGGCTGAGTCCGGCGCATCGGGTGTTGGTGGCTACGCAGGACTACCTGGAGACACATGCGGCGATCAGCGAGCCGGATGACCTCAAGCACCATGACGGGATTCTGATCCGCTCGCCGCAGACTGGTCGGGTGCGCTCCTGGCAGTTGACCCATCGCAATCAGCAACACAGCCCGTTGACGCTCAAGGCGCGGATGACCATGAGCGATTCCGAGGCCGCCTGCGCCACGGCCGCGCAGGGGCTGGGCATTGCGCTGGTGAGCATGCCGTTTGCTGCGGGCTATCTGGAGTCGGGCAGGCTGCAACGGGTGTTGCCGGACTGGTACATCGACGACGGCTACACCTCCATCTATTACGCCGAACACAAACTGCTGCCGGGCAAGACCCGGGCGTTTGTCGATTTCATCATTGAGCAGTTTGCCGAGCGGGGGTTGGGACAGAGGTTCAGTGCTGTTTGAGTCTGGCTCAAGACCGAGTTGCCTCCTTCGCGAGCAAGCCCGCTCCCACACTGGATCTGCGTTGAATACAGATATTGGGTTCATAACAGATCAAATGTGGGAGCGGGCTTGCTCGCGAAGGGGGCGCCGCGGTCTACCGGGCAAACCGCGCCGGCCAGCCAATGATGTTTTTCGGCCGCGGCGTCGCATACGTCCGCACCTTTGATGTCGACAGTCTCAACCGCACCAATGATTCGGCAATGGTCACCGCCGCCGTCACCCCATCCACCACCGGTACTCCGGTACGTCGGCGAATCTGCTCGTCCAGCCCGGCCATGCCGCCGCAGCCCAGGCAAATTACTTCGGCCTTGTCCTGGGTCACCGCCAGTTCGGCCTGATGCACGATGGCCTCCAGTGCGCGCTGCGGTTCGTGTTCCAGTTCCAGCACTGCCAAACCACTGGCCCGTACCGAGGCGCAACGGTCCCAGAGTCCGGAGAGCTTGAGGCGATCTTCGATCAGCGGCACGGTGCGGTCGAGGGTGGTGACCACGGAATAGGCGTGACCGAGAAACATCGCCGTGCTGGCGGCGGCATCGGTGATGTCCACCACCGGCACATTGAGCAGTTCCTGCAAGCCTTCACGGCCGTGCTCGCCGTAGCCGGCCTGGATCACGGCGTCGAACGGCTGGTCGTAGGACATCACCCGGTCCATGACCGCGATGGCCGCCAGGTAACTTTCGAAATTGCCTTCGATGGAGTCGGCGCCGAAGTGCGGGGTGAGGCCGACGATTTCCGTGCCGGGCGACGCGACGGCCTGCGCCGAGCGGGCGATGGCCTGGGTGATGGATTCGGTGGTGTTGACGTTGACCACGAGAATGCGCATGGGGAGTCCTTATTGCGGTTGGTTCTGCGGCCCGACAACGCCGGACCGCGACAGGATCAGTGGCTGACGTTGTCGACCGCGATGGCTTCGCCGCTGACATCGGCATAGTGCGGTTGGCGCTTGGCGATGATCAGGTAGAGCATCCCGGCGATGCCGGCACCAATCAGCCAGGAGAACGGCGACACGCTGTGGAACCCCGGCACCAGGGCCAGGACGATGGCGATCAGGGCGGCGGGAATGAACGCCGCCACGGCGCGCAAATTGACCCCGCGGCTGTAGTAATAAGGGCCGTTCGGGTCTTCGCTGTACAACTGCGGGACGTTGACCTGGCCTTTTCGAACCAGCCAGTAGTCGACCATGATCACCCCGTACAACGGGCCGAGCAGGGCACCGAGGCCGGACAGGAAATACACGATCACCAGCGGACTGTTGTAGAGGTTCCACGGCAGGATCAGCACGGCGATGGTCGCGCTGATCAGACCGGCGCGGCGGAAGGTCAGGTACTTGGGCGCCAGGTTGCTGAGCACGAACGCCGGGGCGACGAAGTTGGCCATGATGTTCACCGCCACGGTGACGATCAGGAACGCCAGGCAGCCGAGCACCAGGAAGAAGGTGTTGGGGATCGAGGCGATGATTTCGGTCGGGCTTTCGATGATCCGGCCATTGATCTGAAATTGCGCGCCGCACAGCAGGACCGTGATGCTGGCGAACACCAGGATATTCACCGGCAAGCCCCAGAAATTTCCGACCTTGATGGTCTTGCGGCACGGCGAAGAGCGGGCGAAGTCGCAGAAGTTGAGGATCAAGGTGCCGTAGATCGCCAGCCACAACGCGCCACCGGCAAAGATGTTGCGCCACATCTCACCGCCAGTCAGCGGCTCACGGATCGACCAGGCGATGGTCGCATCGGCTTGGGTGTACATCCATGCGGCGAGGGCGGCGACGGTCAGCAGAATCACCGGGCCCGCAAACGCCTCGTAGCGCCGCACCATCTCCATGCCATAGGCAAGGATCGCCAGTTGCACGAACCAGATCGCGACGAAACACGCCCAGCCCAGGGTCGACAGGCCGAGGATCGAGTCGTGGTCGTAGTCGGCGAACCCGGGATGGACCGCCGTCAACAACACGCGAAAGACCACGGACGCAAGGTACGTCTGGATACCGAACCAGGCGATGGCGATAACGGCGCGGATCAACGCAGGAATCTGCGCACCGTGGATGCCGAAGCTGATCCGGCTGATGACCGGGAAGGGCACCCCGGTTTTCTGGCCCATGTAGCCAGACAGGTTCATGAAGAAGTAGACCAGTGCCGCGCCGATCCCCAGGGACAACAGGATCTGCCAGCCGCCCAGGCCAAGGGCATACAGGCCGATGGCAAACGAGTAGTTGGCAATGTTGTGCACGTCGTTGGTCCACAGGGCAAAGATGCTGTAGCGGCCCCAGCGTCGGCCTTCGGCCTTGGTCGGTGCCAGGTCCTTGTTGTGCAATCGGGGACTGAGCACCACGGGGGCATGATGCGCCTGATTGTCGGCGGTGTGGGTGGATTGGGAGGAGGGTAGATCCAGCGCGATGTTGTTATTGGAGAGACTAGTACGCATTCCGGCAGGCTCCTGATGCTCGACGCCGCGATGACTGTGCATGAGCGTTGGCTCGACAAATCTTCGTCGCGGGTGGCGAATATCATTGGTTACGGGGCATCTGCAGCCTGTACGGGATAGGGCGCTTCAGGCTTGCGGATCTAAAGTGTGTGTATGTTTTGATTTGATTGTATACAAAACATGTATGCACTTAAGCCAGATCCATGCCAGTCGCGATTCTATAAAAACCAGCGCTCATTTCGTTTTGTTATCGATAACGAATAACTGACTGAAAAATAGAAAATTTAAATTGACCGATTGAACAGGTATTTATTTTTTTAGAGGGGATGCAGGCGAGGTGATGGGAAAAGAGATGTAACTTTCTGGGGCGCTGAAACTAAAAGTGCACACACAAATGGCACCGATGGTGACATTCGTGTGTACACATTTTATCAGGCCAGCACAGAGCAAATGTGGGAGCGGGCTTGCTCGCGAAGGCGTCGTGTCAGTCGACGTATTTACTGACTGATACACCGCCTTCGCGAGCAAGCCCGCTCCCACAGGGGGGATTTCACAAGGCTGGGATCAACCTTTCGACTTACTGATGATATTCCCCGCATGCAGCCCACATTCCTTCTGCGTCGCTTCTTCCCACCACCAGCGGCCTTCGCGCTCGTGCTGGTTCGGCAGTACCGGGCGGGTGCAAGGCTCGCAGCCGATGCTGATGAAGCCGCGTTCGTGCAGGCTGTTGTACGGCAGTTCCAGCATGCGGATGTAGCCCCAGATCTCTTCGCTGGTCATTTGTGCCAGCGGGTTGAACTTGTACAAGGTGCGTTCCGGGGTGGAGAACGCGGTGTCGATTTCCATCACCGCGACGGCGCTGCGGGTGCCGGGGCTCTGGTCCCGGCGCTGGCCGGTGGCCCAGGCTTTCACGCCGGACAGCTTGCGGCGCAGCGGTTCGATCTTGCGGATGCCGCAGCATTCGCCATGACCGTCCTTGTAGAAACTGAACAGGCCTTTTTCCTTCACGAACGGTTCGAGTCTGGTGTGGTCCGGCGACACCAGTTCGATGTCGATCTTGTAGTGCTCGCGCACCTGATCGATGAAGCGGTAGGTCTCGGGGTGCAGGCGGCCGGTGTCGAGGCTGAACACCTTGACGTTCTTGTTCAGCTTCCAGGCCATGTCCACCAGCACCACATCCTCGGCGCCGCTGAAAGATATCCACAGGTCATCGCCGAACTCGGCAAAAGCGAGTTTCAGAATGTCCTGGGCGGATTTGTTGGCATAGGTCGTGGCGAGTTCCACGACGTCGAACGTTGGGCTCATCAGGGCGGCTTCCTACAGGTCGGTGGCGCTGGGCGCTCTATATGGGGTCGATGGTAACAAAAAGCTGCACGGGCCGGGGCATCCTCTGCGTTGCGCAGGCAGGCCTGAGTCGCTAGAGTTCGGCAGTCTTTTTGCTCGCTCGACTCAATAATCAATACAAATGGGAGTGTCTTGTGGAAATTGCCTGTCTGGATCTTGAAGGTGTGCTGGTTCCGGAAATCTGGATCGCCTTCGCCGAAAAAACCGGGATCGAATCCCTCAGGGCCACCACCCGGGACATTCCCGACTACGACGTGCTGATGAAGCAGCGCCTGCGGATTCTCGACGAGCACGGCCTGAAGCTCTCCGACATTCAGGAAGTGATCGCCACGCTCAAGCCGCTGGACGGCGCCATCGAGTTCGTCGACTGGTTGCGCGAGCGCTTCCAGGTGGTGATTCTGTCGGACACCTTCTATGAGTTCTCCCAGCCGCTGATGCGCCAGCTGGGCTTCCCGACGTTGCTCTGCCATCGTCTGATTACTGACGACAGCGGGCGAGTCACTGACTATCAACTGCGTCAGAAAGACCCCAAGCGTCAGTCGGTCCTGGCCTTCAAGAGCCTCTACTACCGGGTGATCGCGGCGGGGGATTCCTACAACGACACCACGATGCTGGGCGAGGCCGATGCCGGGATTCTGTTCCATGCGCCGGACAACGTGATTGCGCAGTTCCCGCAGTTCCCGGCGGTGCATACGTTTGAAGCGTTGAAGCAGGAGTTCATCAAGGCTTCGAACCGGACTCTGAGTGTGTAGTCGTCTGATCTGACGCCTTCGCGGGCAAGCCCGCTCCCACAGGGTTCGGTGATCACCTGTGGGAGCGGGCTTGCTCCGGGCGGCGATCCGACGAAGCTTTTAAAGGTTTTGCAGTGTGTCGAGCAACACCTTCACCTTGGTAATCGATTCCTGATACTCAGCCTGCCACTCCGAGTCCGCAACAATCCCGCCACCGCCCCAGCAACACACCTGCCCGTCCTTGACCAGCAAACTACGGATGGCGATGGAGCTGTCCATCTCGCCCCGCACATCGAGATACAACAATGAACCGCAATACAGTCCGCGTCGGGTCGGCTCCAGCTCGTCGATGATCTGCATGGCGCGAATCTTTGGCGCGCCGGTAATCGAGCCTCCCGGGAAGCTGCCGGCGATCAGGTCCAGGGCGTCGCGCTCATCCGCCAGTTCACCGGTGACGCTGCTCACCAGGTGGTGCACGTTCGGATAGCTTTCCAGGCTGAACAATTCCGGCACCCGTACTGAACCTGTACGGCAGGTACGACCGAGGTCATTGCGCAGCAGGTCGACGATCATCAGGTTTTCCGCCCGGTCCTTGGGGCTGGCCAGCAATTCGGCGGCGTTCGCGGCGTCTTGCTCAGGCGTCAGGCCCCGCGGGCGAGTGCCCTTGATCGGGCGGGTTTCCACATGGCCCTGGCTGATTTTGACGAAGCGTTCCGGCGACAGGCTGAGTACGGCATTGCCATCAGGCAAGCTCTGGAAACCGGAAAAAGGCGTTGGGCACGCTGCGCGCAGTGCGCAGTAAGCGGCCCACGGGTCACCCTGGCAGGGTGCGCGAAACCGTTGGGCGAAATTGACCTGATAACAGTCGCCGGCCTGAATGTACTGCTGGATGCGCTCGATGGCCTGTTGATACTCGTCTGCGCTCAAGTCGGCAGTCATCGGGGTGAGCAGTTTGAAGGGCGCGAGCACTTCCGGGGCAGGCTGGCTGAACAATTCGATCAGGCGCTGACGCTCGCTGTCGGGCAGGGTCGGGTGGAACACCAATTGACTGGTCAGCGAAAGGTGATCGCTGATCAATGCCCAGCTGTACAAGCCGAAACGCGCGTCAGGCAGTTGCAGGTCGTCATGGGCCTGGCTCGGCAGGCGCTCCAGGTGTCGGCCGAAGTCGTAACTCAGGTAGCCGATCAATCCACCGGCAAACGGTAACTCATAAGGTGTCGGCAGACTGGCTTCGCCCAGGCGTGTCAGGTTGTCGCGCAGGCGTTGCAGGAAAGCGTCGCCACTTTCATCGGGCGATACCGTCAGTTGTTCCAGCGGCCAGGCGCTGAGCAGGTCATAGCGACCGCGGTCGGCGCTGGGGCGGCCACTGTCGAGCAGGATGGCGCCGGGAGCATGGCGAATCGCCGCGAAATATTCGGCGGGGTTGGCGCGATAGGGCAGCGGGTGTACGGAGCAGGTCAACATGGGCGGGGGAAGTCAGCCATTGAGGCGGGGTGGCGATTGTAGTCCCCTCGGGGAATTGCTCCTAGAGGGGATGTCGGGGATTGGCAGGTTGGAGGCAGGCATGAGTGCTGTGCAATCTGTCAGATGGTCTTCGCGAGCAGGCTGAACTGGCCTAATAATTCCGGACACCTCTTAAGGGCGATATGATTTCGCCAACTTGGAGGTTCCATGAACGAAAGAAAGGTCTATACCCGCGAGTTCAAGCTGCATGCTGCCAGCATGGTGCTTGATGATAACTGCCCGGTTCCAGAAGTGTGTGCATCGCTGGATATCGGCCCTACCGCTTTACGGCGTTGGGTCGATCAGGTTCGCAAGGAACGCGAGGGACAGCCAGTCAAAGGCACCAAGGCGATTACCGAAGATCAGCGCCAGATCCAGGAACTAAAGGCCAAGATCAAACGCATGGAAATGGAAGCCGAGATCTTAAAAAAGGCTACCGCTCTCTTGATGTCGGATCCCGATCGTTTTCGATGATTGCGGAACTAAGAGAGTCATTCCCGACTGCCATTGTGTGTCGTGTTTTCGATGTGAAGCGCAGCAGCTTTTATGAGTGGCTTCAGCGGCGAGCCAAACCGCGGATCAGACGCGAAGACCTCAAGTTGAAAGTGGTTGAACTGCACAGCGAAAGCCGGGAAGCCATGGGTTCCAGAATGATCAGCAAGAACCTGAAGTCCCAAAACATCGCGATCGGAAGAGGCCTTGTCAGGGCGCTAATGAGGGAGGCCAACATTGTCAGTAAACAACGCCAGCCTCACCCATTCAGATCCAAAGGCGTTGAAGCATTTGTCGCGCCCAATCGACTCAAGCGCAATTTTAAGCCGACTGCAGTTGATCAGGTCTGGTGTGGCGACGTTACCAGCTTGATGGTGGGCGAGCGCTGGGTTCATCTGGCCATCGTGATCGATTTGTTTGCTCGCCGCGTCATTGGCTGGGCGTTTTCGCTGGTCAATGACGCCAACTTGGTCAGCAAGGTGCTACGCATGGCGACAGAGGTGCGAGCGTGTCCTCCTGGACTGATGTTCCATTCAGATCAGGGCTGTCAGTACACCAGTCGCAAGTTTCAAGAAGAACTGAAGCGTCATGGCATTTTGCAAAGCATGAATCATCGCGGGCAGTGCTGGGACAATGCTCCAACGGAGCGTTTTTTCGGCACGCTGAAATCAGAATGGGTGCCTCGTAGTGGCTACAGCAAGATCGAGGAAGCAAAAACCGATATGGTGCGTTTCTTCCTGTACTACAACCGCACCAGGCTCCACAGCTACAACAACTACCTGTCGCCAATAGCCATGGAGCAAAAAGCGGCATAAACACCGTAACCGGTGTCCGGGATTACTTGACCAGTTCAGGCTCGCTCCCACAAAAACGGCGCTGAACCCTGTGGGAGCGAGCCTGCTCGCGAAAGAGGCGACTCGGTTCTGGATCAAATCTCAACCGCAGGAATATGCCCAAACATCTCCTGCACAAACGCCACGCGCTCTTCGACCGTTTCGGTCACGCCATGAGCCTTGAGGTCTTCCAGCCGCGCCTCGACCGCATGAGTACGCAACGTCAGGCCGCAGTCATTGGCAATCTGGATATTCAGCCCCGGCCGGGCGTTGAGTTCCAGGATCAGCGGGCCTTTTTCCTGGTCCAGGACCATGTCGACACCGATGTAGCCCAAGCCGCACAACTCATGACAGCCAGCGGCGAGTTTCATGAAACCGTCCCAGTAGGGCAGTTGCACGCCATCCACTGCATTCGTGGTGTCCGGGTGTTTGTTGATGATGTTGTTCATCCAGGTGCCGCGCAGGGTCAGGCCGGTGGCCAGGTCCACGCCGACACCGATGGCGCCCTGGTGCAGGTTGGCCTTGCCATTGGACTGGCGCGTCGGCAGGCGCAACATGGCCATCACCGGGTAACCCATCAAAACAATGATGCGAATGTCCGGCACGCCTTCATAGCTGATGCTCTTGAAGATCTGGTCCGGAATCACCCGGTATTCGATTAGCGCCCGGTCGCGGTGACCGCCCAGAGAGTACAGGCCGGTCAGGATGCTGGAAACCTGGTGCTCGATTTCCTCATGGCTGATGATCCGGCCGGACACCGTGCGGTAACGCCCTTCAAAGCGGTCGGCGATCACCAGGATGCCATCACCGCCAGCGCCCTGGGCAGGTTTGATCACGAAGTCACTGCGTGCGCCAATGATCTCTTCGAGATTGTCGATTTCCTTCTCGGTGGAGATCACGCCATACAACTCGGGCACATGGATGCCGGCGGCAATGGCGCGTTCCTTAGTGATGATCTTGTCATCGACGATCGGGTACAGGCTGCGCTTGTTGTACTTGAGCACGTAGTCTGCGTTGCGCCGATTGATCCCCATGATGCCCCGGGCTTCCAGGGCCTTCCAGGTCTTCCAGTAGCCGAACATCAGGCGTCAGCCTTCTTCAGGAAGGCCTTGAAACGCACCAGCTCGGTCAGGCGGTAACCGCGATAACGACCCATGGCCAGCATGAAGCCCACCAGGATCAGCAGGATCGCCGGGAAAGTGAACACGAAGTACACCAGTTCCGGCACGGTCATGATCAGGTGTGCCAGGGACGCGGCGAACAGCGTGCCGATGGCCACTTTCATGGCATGGCCACCGCCGCGTTCTTCCCAGGTGATCGACAGGCGTTCGATGGTCATGGTCAGGATCACCATCGGGAACAGCGCCACCGACAAGCCGCGTTCCAGGCCGAGTTTATGGCTGAGCAGGCTGATGGCCGCAATCAGCACCACCACGAACGTCAGTACCACCGACAGCCTCGGCAGCATTTGCAGTTTCAGGTGTTCGAGATAGGAGCGCAGCGACAGGCCGAGCGTCGTGATGATGGTAAACAGCACGATACCGAAACCGAGCTGGGTTTCGCGGAAGGCCAGGGCGATCAGTACCGGGGTGAAGGTGCCCAGGGTCTGGATGCCGATCAGGTTGCGCAGGATCAGGATCACCAACACGCCGATCGGGATCATCACCATGATCATGAAGGTCTGCTGGGTTTGCAGCGGCAGGCCGTACAACGAATATTCGAGGAAGTTGGCGTCGGTGTTTTCATCGGTCAGCTTGGCCAGGCGAATGGCGTTCATTTCGCTGTTGTTCAGGCTGAAGGTCACGTTGGCTTTCTTGCCGCCATCGACGGTGATCAGGTTTTCATCGCCGCTCCACCACAGCAGGCGGTCGGTCGGCAGGCCCTGTTCACCGGATTCCGGGTTGAAGTACAGCCAGTCGGTGCCATTGAAACTGCGCAGCCACAGTTCCGGTATTTGCGGCTGGTCGGCCACCAGGCGGATGGTGTGGACCTTCTCGATCGGTACGTGGGCGATGGACAACAGCAACTCGACGATTTTCGCCTTGTGCGCCGCGGATGGATCACCGGCCAGCAGCAGTTTCACGTTGTCGTCGTTGAGGTTGTTGACCCGCTTGATGGCTTCGCCGACGAAGGTTTCGACGTCGGCCGAGTGTTGGCGAATCGGTGCGAGCAGGGCTTCGGCGGCGATTTTTTCCGGGCCTTCGATAGTCATGCTGTCGCGAAAGGTCGGGCCTTTGATCTTGGCTTTCTCGCCGGAATAACGCTTGGTCAGCACCAGGCGGTAATACAGCGTCTGATTGCCTTTGGCCCGGCGTGCCGACCAGGTGACCTTGCGGTTGCCATCGACCCGGTTCACGGCCACGCCGTAGTTGTTGGAGATGAAGCTCTCGTTGAGGCTGACGAAGTCGCGGCTCAGCGGCGGCACGAACATCTGGATCTTGACCGGGTCCTTGGCACTGGCGACGAACTCGACCTTGGCGTCGATGTTCCACAGGTCGTCGGTGGCGTCTTCGGTCACCGGGATGCCCAGTACGAAGATCTGATAGGCCGTAACTGAAATGCCCAGCACCACCAGGATGGCGATCAGCAGTTTCAGGTGAAGGGTAAGAGAGCGCATTTGAATTACTCGGCGGTATGAGCGTCGGTGGTGCAGGCGGGTTTGCCGGCAGCATATTTAAGGCTGGGGTCAACCAGTGCATCGAAGCGCTTGAGTGCTTCGGAGCCAATCAGGAGCGGATATTGGAACGCGCTGCGGTCGGTCAGGTTCACTTCGATGCTGCGCAGGGCCGAGCCCATGCAGATGTCCAGTTCGATCACCGGGCGGGCGGTGTACTTCTTGCCTTCCTCCGGGTCGTAGTCGCCGGCCCGGCGCTTGATCTTGCTGACACGGGCCAGCGGGCGTTCGATCGGGTGCGAATGGGCGGCGTCGATGGCCAGGTAAAAACGTACCCACGACTCGCCGTTGCGTTTGAAACGTTTGATATCCCGTGCACTCAGGGAAGCGGTTTTCGCCCCGGTGTCGAGTTTGGCCGCCACTTCCAGATCGATGCCGTTGAGCGATGCGTACTCATTCAGGCCATACACGGTCTTTTCCCCGGCCATTGCGAAGCCGGGCAGGCAAAGGAAATAAAGGAAGGTGGGGAAGGGCTTGAGTCTCATAAATCCTGGTGCGCAGCGGTCCGACTTGATTCAAGGCCCTGGCATCGCTGCGCAAGCTCCCTCGTATGCCTGTCAGGGTTTTATGACAGGCAGTGCAGATGTGACAAACAAATGCGGGCGGCATTCTAGCACGGTGGTTTGATGGCGCCAGCGCTGGCCGGTGGCTATAAATAGACGGGTTGCTTCGTTATGGTGCAACCGGTTATCAGAAGATTGTCGACAATATATATTTATCCTTTGACTGCATCGCCTGTATTCGTTAGTTTTTACGGCATTGGCTCACAAGGTGTCGACAATATGCTGGATCAACTCGATCCCCCGGTTTCTACGCAAGACGATACGGAGACGCTTTCCGAGAATGTCTTCCGACGCATTCAGGCGGCTATCGTCAAAGGCGATATCGCGCCGGGCAGCAAAATCTCCGAGCCGGAACTGGCGCGCACCTACGGCATCAGCCGTGGCCCGCTGCGCGAGGCCATCCACCGTCTGGAAGGCCAGCGCCTGCTGGTTCGCGTGCCGCATGTCGGCGCTCGGGTGGTGTCGCTCAACCACGCCGAACTGATTGAACTATACGAAATCCGCGAATCCCTGGAAGGCATGGCCTGTCGCCTGGCCGCCGAGCGCATGAGCCTCGAAGAAATCGACGAACTGCGTCGGGTCCTGGAAACCCACGAGCGCGATGAGGCGTTTCAGGCCGGGAGAGGCTATTACCAGCAGGAAGGCGATTTCGACTTCCATTACCGAATCATCCAGGGCAGCGGCAACCGCACGCTGACCCAAATGCTCTGTGGCGAGCTGTATCAACTGGTGCGCATGTACCGCATCCAGTTTTCCACCACGCCCAATCGCCCGCACCAGGCGTTCGCCGAGCACCACCGAATTCTCGATGCCATTGCCGACCGTGACGGTGAACTGGCCGAGTTGTTGATGCGCCGTCACATCGGCGCCTCCAAACGCAACATCGCCCGTCATTACCAGGACGGCGCTAACCCGACAGCCAAACGAGGTGAGTCATGAGTTTGAACAAGAGCACTCCAGGCCAGCGTTTCCGCGATGCGGTCGCCAGCGAGCATCCATTGCAAGTGGTCGGCGCGATCAACGCCAACCATGCGCTGCTGGCCAAGCGCGCCGGTTTCAAGGCGATCTACCTGTCGGGTGGCGGGGTGGCTGCCGGCTCCCTCGGCGTGCCGGACCTGGGCATCACCGGCCTGGATGACGTGCTGACCGACGTGCGCCGTATCACCGATGTTTGCGACCTGCCGCTGCTGGTGGACGTGGACACCGGTTTCGGTTCCTCGGCGTTCAACGTCGCTCGCACCGTCAAGTCGATGATCAAGTTTGGCGCCGCAGCGATTCACATCGAAGACCAGGTCGGCGCCAAGCGCTGCGGTCACCGTCCTAACAAGGAAATCGTGACCCAGCAGGAAATGATCGACCGCATCAAGGCGGCCGTCGATGCCCGTACCGATGACAGCTTCGTGATCATGGCCCGTACCGACGCCCTGGCGGTGGAAGGCCTGGAGTCTGCCCTGGATCGCGCCGCTGCGTGCATCGAGGCCGGCGCCGACATGGTGTTCCCGGAAGCCATCACCGAGCTTGAAATGTACAAGCTGTTCGCCAGCCGTGTGAAAGCGCCGATCCTGGCCAACATCACCGAGTTCGGCGCGACGCCGCTGTACACCACCGAACAGCTGGCCGCTGCCGACGTATCGCTGGTGCTGTACCCGCTGTCGGCGTTCCGTGCCATGAACAAGGCCGCGGAAAACGTCTACACCGCGATCCGTCGCGACGGCACTCAACAAAACGTCATCGACACCATGCAGACCCGCATGGAGCTTTACGATCGCATCGACTACCACACCTTCGAGCAGAAGCTCGATGCGTTGTTCGCCGCGAAAAAGTAAGTCGAATAACTCCCTAATAAATTCAAGAAATTGGAGGCAGAAATGGCCGAAGCAAAAGTACTCAGTGGCGCCGGGCTCCGTGGCCAGGTAGCCGGGCAAACCGCACTGTCCACCGTGGGCCAGTCGGGTGCCGGTCTGACCTATCGTGGTTATGACGTCCGTGAACTGGCGGCAGACGCGCAGTTTGAAGAAGTGGCCTACCTGCTGCTGTACGGCGAACTGCCGAGCAAAGCGCAACTGGCAGCCTACGTTGCCAAACTGAGCAAGCTGCGTGACCTGCCGCAAGCGCTGAAAGAAGTGCTGGAACGCATCCCCGCCGACGCCCACCCGATGGACGTGATGCGCACTGGCTGCTCGTTCCTGGGCAATCTGGAGCCGGAGAACGACTTCTCCGAGCAGCACGACAAGACCGACCGCCTGCTGGCTGCGTTCCCGGCGATCATGACTTACTGGTATCGCTTCAGCCACGAAGGCAAGCGCATCGATTGCGTGAGCGACGAGCAGTCCATCGGTGGCCACTTCCTGCACCTGCTGCACGGCAAGAAGCCGAGCGAGCTGCACGTGAAGGTGATGAACGTTTCGCTGATCCTCTACGCAGAGCACGAGTTCAACGCGTCGACCTTCACCGCACGTGTTTGCGCATCGACCCTGTCCGACCTGTATTCGTGCATCACTGCGGCCATCGGCTCGCTGCGCGGCCCGCTGCACGGCGGCGCCAACGAAGCGGCGATGGAAATGATCGAGCGCTTCTTGTCGCCGGAAGACGCGATCAAGGGCACCCTCGGCATGCTCGAGCGCAAGGACAAGATCATGGGCTTCGGCCACGCGATCTATAAGGACAACGATCCGCGCAACGAGGTGATCAAGGGCTGGTCGAAAAAGCTCGCCGACGAAGTGGGCGACAAGGTGTTGTTCCCGGTGTCCGAAGCCATCGACAAGACCATGTGGGAGCAGAAGAAACTGTTCCCGAACGCCGACTTCTACCATGCCTCGGCGTACCACTTCATGGGCATCCCGACCAAGTTGTTCACACCGATCTTCGTCTGCTCGCGCCTGACCGGCTGGGCCGCCCACGTGTACGAACAACGTGCCAACAACCGCATCATCCGTCCAAGCGCCGAGTACACCGGCGTTGAACAGCGCAAGTTCGTACCAATCGAACAACGCTGAATGGTGGAGGCCTGAACCTCGGCAACTGAAGGAACCGAGAACCTGTGGGAGCGAGCCTGCTCGCGAAGACGGACTGACATTCAACATCGATGTTGACTGATATACCGCTTTCGCGAGCAGGCTCGCTCCCACAGTGGATAGTGTGACCTTCAGTACTGGTGCCAGGCCCCACCTTTTGTAACTACCGTGACCGAGTCCTGACGATGAACACTGAATTCCGCAAATCGCTGCCCGGCAGCCACCTGGATTACTTCGACGTCCGCGCGGCAGTCGAGGCGATCCAGCCTGGCGCCTACGACACCCTGCCGTACACCTCCCGTGTGCTGGCGGAAAACCTTGTGCGTCGCTGCGACCCGGCCACGCTCACCGAATCCCTGAAGCAATTCATCGAGCGCAAACGCGACCTCGACTTCCCGTGGTTCCCGGCCCGCGTGGTGTGCCACGACATCCTCGGCCAGACCGCTTTGGTCGACCTCGCCGGCCTGCGTGACGCCATCGCCCTGCAAGGCGGTGACCCAGCGCAAGTCAACCCGGTGGTGCCGACCCAACTGATCGTCGACCACTCCCTGGCCGTCGAGCGCGGTGGTTTCGATCCAGAGGCGTTCGAGAAGAACCGCGCCATCGAAGACCGTCGCAACGAAGACCGGTTCCACTTCATCAACTGGACCAAGAAGGCGTTCAAGAACGTCGACGTGATCCCGCCGGGCAACGGCATCATGCACCAGATCAACCTGGAGAAAATGTCTCCGGTGATCCAGGTGCGTGACGGCGTGGCCTTCCCTGATACCTGCGTCGGCACCGACAGCCACACCCCGCACGTCGATGCGTTGGGCGTGATCGCCATCGGTGTCGGTGGTCTCGAAGCCGAAAGCGTGATGCTCGGCCGCGCATCGTGGATGCGTCTGCCGGAAAGCGTTGGCGTCGAATTGACTGGCAAGCTGCAACCGGGCATCACCGCCACCGACATGGTGCTGGCGCTGACCGAGTTCCTGCGCAAGCAAAAAGTGGTTGGCGCGTGGCTGGAGTTCTTCGGCGAAGGCGCATCAAAGCTGACCCTTGGCGACCGCGCGACCATCTCCAACATGGCTCCGGAATACGGCGCCACCGCGGCGATGTTCTACATCGACCAGCAGACCATCGACTACCTCAAGCTCACCGGCCGTGAAGACGAGCAGGTGCAGCTGGTCGAGAACTACGCCAAGCAGACCGGCCTGTGGGCTGACAGCCTCAAAGGCGCGCAATACGAGCGCGGCCTGACCTTCGACCTGTCCTCGGTTGTGCGCAACATGGCTGGCCCAAGCAACCCGCACGCCCGTGTCGCGGTTTCGGATCTGGCAGCCAAAGGCATCTCCGGCCAATGGGACGATGTGCCGGGCCAGATGCCGGACGGCGCGGTGATCATCGCCGCCATCACCAGCTGCACCAACACCAGCAACCCGCGCAACGTGATCGCCGCCGGCTTGCTGGCGCGCAACGCCAACAAGCTCGGCCTGACCCGCAAGCCATGGGTCAAGTCGTCCCTGGCACCGGGTTCGAAAACCGTGGCGCTGTACCTCGATGAAGCCGGTTTGACTAAAGAACTGGACCAGCTCGGTTTCGGCGTCGTGGCTTTCGCCTGCACCACTTGCAACGGCATGTCCGGTGCACTGGACCCGGTGATCCAGCAAGAGATCATCGACCGCGACCTGTACGCCACTGCCGTGTTGTCCGGTAACCGTAACTTCGACGGGCGGATTCACCCGTACGCCAAGCAGGCGTTCCTCGCGTCGCCGCCATTGGTCGTCGCTTACGCCATCGCCGGCACCATCCGTTTCGACATCGAAAAGGATGTGCTGGGCGTAGTGGATGGCAAGGAAATCCGTCTGAAAGACATCTGGCCGAGCGACGAAGAAATCGACGCAGTGGTCAAGGCTTCGGTGAAGCCGGAGCAGTTCCGTCAGGTGTACATCCCGATGTTCGCCATCCACGAAGACACCGGCCCGAAAGTCGCGCCGCTGTACGACTGGCGTGAAATGAGCACCTACATCCGCCGTCCGCCGTACTGGGAAGGCGCGCTGGCCGGCGCTCGTCCGCTCAAGGGCATGCGTCCGCTGGCAGTGCTGCCGGACAACATCACCACCGATCACCTGTCGCCGTCCAACGCCATCATGCTCGACAGCGCCGCTGGCGAATACCTGGCGAAAATGGGCCTGCCGGAAGAGGACTTCAACTCTTACGCGACTCACCGTGGTGACCACCTGACCGCGCAGCGTGCGACGTTCGCCAACCCGAAACTGTTCAACGAAATGGTTCAGGAAGACGGCAAGGTCAAGCAAGGTTCGCTGGCCCGCGTCGAGCCGGAAGGCAAAGTAATGCGCATGTGGGAAGCCATCGAGACCTACATGGATCGCAAGCAGCCGCTGATCATCATTGCCGGTGCCGACTACGGTCAGGGTTCGTCCCGCGACTGGGCGGCCAAGGGCGTGCGCCTGGCGGGTGTGGAAGCGATTGCCGCCGAAGGTTTCGAGCGCATTCACCGCACCAACCTGGTGGGCATGGGCGTGTTGCCGCTGGAGTTCAAAGCGGGCACCAACCGTCACACCCTGGCCATCGACGGCAGCGAAACCTACGACGTGATTGGCGACCGCACTCCACGTGCCGACCTGACGCTGGTGATCCATCGCAAGAACGGCGAACGCGTCGATGTGCCGGTGACCTGCCGCCTCGACACCGCTGAAGAAGTGTCGATCTACGAAGCCGGTGGCGTGCTGCAACGCTTCGCCCAGGACTTCCTCGAAGAATCGGCGGTTGCCGTCTAAAACAAGCTGTGCAGACGCGGGACTTTGAGTCCCGTGTCTGTTTTCAGATCAGGAGTAAGCAGCACCATGGCTCACGCAGCTCAGATCAAGATTCCCGCCACCTACATGCGCGGCGGCACCAGCAAGGGCGTGTTTTTCAGCCTGACGGATTTGCCAGAAGCGGCACAGGTTCCAGGCCCGGCCCGCGATGCCTTGTTGCTGCGCGTGATCGGCAGCCCCGATCCGTACGACAAGCAAATCGACGGCATGGGCGGCGCGACCTCCAGCACCAGCAAAACCGTGATCCTGTCGAAGAGCATCAAGGCTGATCACGACGTCGATTACCTGTTCGGCCAGGTCTCCATCGACAAGCCTTTCGTGGACTGGAGCGGCAACTGCGGCAACCTGTCGGCGGCGGTCGGTTCGTTCGCCGTCAGCAATGGCCTGGTGGACGCCAGCCGCATCCCGCACAACGGCGTGGCTGTGGTTCGCGTGTGGCAGGCCAACATCGGCAAGACCATCATCGCCCATGTGCCGATCACCAATGGTGAAGTGCAGGAGACCGGTGATTTCGAACTCGACGGCGTGACCTTCCCGGCGGCCGAAGTGCAGATCGAGTTCCTTGATCCGGCAGCGGACGAAGAGGGTGGTGGCGGTTCGATGTTCCCTACCGGCAACCTGGTGGATGACCTGGAAGTACCCGGCGTCGGTACCTTCAAGGCGACCATGATCAACGCTGGCATCCCGACGATTTTCGTCAATGCCGAAGACATCGGCTACAAGGGCACCGAGTTGCAGGGTGCGATCAATGGCGACCCGAAAGCCTTGCTCATGTTCGAAACCATTCGCGCTTACGGCGCATTGCGCATGGGCCTGATTTCCAACATCGACGAAGCGGCCAAACGCCAACACACGCCAAAAGTGGCCTTCGTGGCCAAGCCGGCGGACTACGTGGCGTCCAGCGGCAAGGCGATTGCCGCAGGCGATGTCGACCTGCTGGTGCGTGCACTGTCCATGGGCAAGTTGCACCACGCGATGATGGGCACGGCGGCAGTGGCGATCGGTACGGCCGCAGCGATTTCCGGTACTTTGGTGAACCTCGCGGCAGGCGGTATCGAACGCAACGCGGTGCGCTTCGGCCATCCGTCCGGCACCTTGCGCGTCGGCGCCGAGGCCAGCCAGGTCAATGGCGAATGGACCGTGAACAAAGCAATCATGAGCCGCAGTGCGCGGGTGTTGATGGAAGGTTATGTCCGTGTACCGGGTGACTCTTTCTAAACCTGACACAGGACCAATGTGGGAGCGGGCTTGCTCGCGAAGGCGGTGAATCAGGCAATATTGATGTCGACTGACACACCGTCTTCGCGAGCAAGCCCGCTCCCACATTTTGAATGCATTACCAAAACAAGAAAGCAGTAACCCGCTGAGAATGCCCTGAACCGAGGTCCCATCAACGACCCGCTTCATAGAGTGAATCGAACATGAGCGCCAACGTCGACCTGAACAACCGTCCGGATTACGACAAGGTCCTGCAGGACATTGCCGATTACGTTCTCAACTTCAAGATCGAGTCCGAAGAGGCGCTGGACACCGCGCGCAACTGCCTGATCGATACCTTGGGTTGCGGCCTGCTGGCCCTGCGTTTTCCCGAGTGCACCAAGCATCTCGGGCCTGTGGTCGAAGGCACCGTTGTACCGTTCGGCGCCAGGGTTCCGGGCACGTCTTATCGGCTTGATCCGGTCAAGGCTGCGTGGGACATCGGCTGTATCGTGCGTTGGCTCGATTACAACGACACCTGGCTCGCGGCCGAGTGGGGGCATCCGTCGGATAACCTCGGTGGCATCCTTGCGGTGGCTGACCATCTTTCGCAAAAAAGGCTGGCCAATGGCGAGGCACCGCTGACCGTGCGTACAGTGCTTGAAGCGATGATCATGGCCCATGAGATTCAGGGCGTGATCGCGCTGGAAAACTCGTTCAATCGTGTCGGCCTCGATCACGTCATTCTGGTGAAGGTCGCCTCGACGGCGGTCACCGCCAAACTGATGGGCGCGAATCGCGAGCAGTTGTTGTCGGCGTTGTCCCACGCTTTTGCTGACGGCCAGGCGTTGCGCACGTATCGGCATGCGCCGAATGCCGGATCGCGAAAGTCCTGGGCAGCAGGTGATGCATCCAGCCGTGGCGTGCGCCTGGCGGACATCGCGATGCGCGGCGAGATGGGCATCCCCGGCGTATTGAGTGCCAAGCAGTGGGGTTTTTATGACGTACTGTTCAGCCACACCAATAGCGATCTGGCACTCAAGCCTGAAGACAAGCGCGGGTTCAGTTTCTCGCGGCCGTACGGCAGTTATGTGATGGAAAATGTGCTGTTCAAGATCAGTTTCCCGGCCGAGTTTCACGCGCAAACCGCGTGTGAAGCGGCGGTGATCCTGCATCCGCAAGTGCGCAATCGTCTGCACGAAATCGACCGGATCGTCATCACCACTCATGAGTCAGCGATTCGCATCATTTCCAAGGTCGGTCCGCTGGCCAATGCCGCCGACCGCGATCACTGCATCCAGTACATGACCGCCGTGCCGCTGGCCTTCGGCAACCTGGTTGCGGAGTACTACGAAGACGATTTCCACCAGGCGCATCCGATCATCGATGTGCTGCGCGAGAAAATGGTCATCGTCGAAGAGCCGCGCTACACCCGTGAATATCTGGAGGCCGACAAGCGCTCGATTGCCAATGCGGTGCAGGTGTTTTTCAAGGACGGTTCGAGCACGGAAAACGTCGTCGTGGAATACCCGATTGGGCATCGTCGGCGTCGGGCTGAAGGTATTCCGTTGCTGGAGGAGAAATTCAGGGCGAACTTGCTGACACGATTCGCGGGTCGGCGCAGCGAGGAGATTTTCGCGCTGTGCAAGGATCAGCAAAAACTTGAGGCGACACCGGTGAACCGGTTTGTGGATTTGTTTGTTATCTAGGAGACCGCGTTATCGTTCTTCGCGAGCAAGTCGGATCGCCGCACCGCCGCTCCCACATTGGGTCTACAGTGAACACAAAATTTGTGCACGACCGAGATTTAGTGTGGGAGCGGGCTTGCTCGCGAAAGCGGCAGATCAGGCTCCGCAGGATTATTTGAACCGCCGCTCCACACCTTTCTCGACGAGGATTTTCGCGGAGATTTCTTCCACGGAAAAGTGCGTGGAGTTGATGTGCGGGATGTTTGCGCGGCGGAACAGGTTCTCGACCTCGCGCACCTCGAACTCGCACTGGGCGTAGCTCGAATAGCGGCTGTTGGGTTTGCGCTCGTTGCGGATCGCGGTGAGGCGGTCCGGGTCGATGGTCAGGCCGAACAGCTTGTGCTGGTGGGCGCGCAGGGCGGACGGCAGTTGCAGGCGTTCCATGTCGTCTTCGGTCAGCGGGTAGTTGGCTGCGCGGATACCGAATTGCATGGCCATATACAGGCACGTCGGCGTCTTACCACATCGCGACACGCCCACTAGTATCAGGTCGGCCTTGTCGTAATAGTGCGTGCGGGCGCCGTCGTCGTTGTCGAGGGCGAAGTTCACCGCTTCGATACGCTCCATGTAGTTGGTGTTGGAGCCGATGGAGTGGGATTTACCCACGGTGTAGGAAGAGTGCTCGGTCAGTTCCTGTTCAAGCGGTGCCAGGAACGTCGAGAAAATGTCGATCATGAAACCATTCGAGGTTGCGAGAATCTCACGAATGTCCTGATTGACGATGGTGTCGAAGATAATCGGACGGAAGCCGTCGGTTTCGGCGGCTTTGTTGATTTGTTGTACCATGGCCCGCGCTTTGTCCACGTTGTCGATGTACGGCCGCGTGACTTTGCTGAAGGTAATGTTTTCGAACTGCGCCAGAAGGCTTTGGCCGAGGGTTTCGGCGGTAATGCCGGTACCATCGGAGATAAAGAAAGCAGATCGTTTCATTTGCACCTTGGGCCTTAAGCTAGTGACGAATCTTGGATATGATAGGCGCGATTTGCCGGCCGCCATTGGCCCGCATTCTCACTTATTTTCCAGGTCCAGGCCATATAGCCGGCAAATGCTCACTTAAGCAGCCGGTTTCTGAGCTTTTCCAACACAGTTAGTGGAGAGATCACCTTGGTAGAGTACGTAGTTTCCCTCGATAAGCTCGGCGTCCATGATGTAGAGCATGTGGGGGGCAAGAACGCATCCCTGGGCGAGATGATCAGCAACCTTGCAGGTGCCGGTGTATCGGTGCCCGGTGGCTTCGCCACGACCGCTCAGGCATATCGTGATTTCCTGGAGTTGAGCGGCCTGAACCAGCAGATTCACGACGCCCTTGATGCCCTCGACGTTGATGACGTGAATGCCCTGGCCAAGACCGGTGCCCAGATCCGCCAATGGATCATGGAAGCCGAGTTCCCTGAAAAACTGAATGCCGAAATTCGTACCGCGTTCGCCACGCTGTCCGCCGGCAACCCTGACATGGCCGTGGCCGTGCGTTCTTCGGCCACCGCCGAAGACTTGCCCGACGCTTCCTTCGCCGGCCAGCAGGAAACCTTCCTGAACATCCGTGGTGTCGAAAACGTCATTCGCGCCGCCAAAGAGGTGTTCGCTTCGCTGTTCAACGACCGCGCCATTTCCTATCGCGTACACCAGGGCTTCGACCACAAGCTGGTTGCCCTGTCTGCTGGCGTGCAGCGCATGGTTCGTTCCGAAACCGGCACCGCCGGCGTGATGTTCACCCTCGATACCGAATCGGGCTTCCGTGACGTGGTGTTCATCACCGGCGCCTACGGCCTGGGTGAAACCGTCGTGCAAGGCGCGGTGAACCCGGATGAGTTCTACGTCCACAAGGGCACGCTGGCGGCCGGTCGTCCGGCCATCCTGCGTCGCAACCTGGGCAGCAAGGCCATCAAGATGATCTACGGCGACGAAGCCAAGGCCGGTCGTTCGGTGAAGACCGTCGACGTGGACAAAGCCGAGCGCGCGCGTTTCTGCCTGACCGACGCTGAAGTCAGCGAGCTGGCCAAGCAGGCGATGATCATCGAGAAGCACTACAAGTGCCCGATGGACATCGAGTGGGCCAAGGACGGTGACGACGGCAAGCTGTACATCGTGCAGGCCCGTCCGGAAACCGTGAAGAGCCGCACCCAGGCCAACGTCATGGAACGTTACCTGTTGAAAGAAACCGGCACCGTGCTGGTGGAAGGCCGCGCCATTGGCCAGCGCATCGGCGCCGGCAAGGTCCGCATCATCAAGGACGTGTCCGAGATGGACAAGGTCCAGCCAGGCGACGTACTGGTTTCCGACATGACCGACCCGGACTGGGAACCGGTCATGAAGCGCGCCAGCGCGATCGTCACCAACCGTGGCGGCCGTACTTGCCACGCGGCGATCATCGCCCGTGAGCTGGGTATTCCAGCGGTAGTAGGTTGCGGCAACGCCACCCAGCTGTTGAAAGACGGCCAGGGCGTGACGGTTTCCTGCGCTGAAGGCGACACCGGTTTCATCTTCGAAGGCGAACTGGGCTTCGACATCAAGAAGAACTCCGTGGATGCCATGCCGGAGCTGCCGTTCAAGATCATGATGAACGTCGGCAACCCGGATCGCGCCTTCGACTTCGCGCAGCTGCCGAACGCCGGTGTGGGCCTGGCCCGTCTGGAGTTCATCATTAACCGCATGATCGGCGTGCACCCCAAGGCACTGCTGAACTACGACGGTCTGCCGCTGGACATCAAGGAAAGCGTCGACAAGCGTATCGCCGGTTACGACGATCCGGTCGGTTTCTACGTCGAGAAACTGGTCGAAGGCATCAGCACCCTGGCTGCAGCTTTCTGGCCGAAGAAAGTCATCGTGCGCCTGTCGGACTTCAAGTCCAACGAATACGCCAACCTGATCGGCGGCAAGCTGTACGAGCCGGAAGAAGAGAACCCGATGCTGGGCTTCCGCGGTGCGTCGCGTTACATCAGCGAATCGTTCCGCGACTGCTTCGAACTCGAATGCCGCGCCCTCAAGCGCGTGCGCAACGAGATGGGCCTGACCAACGTCGAAATCATGGTGCCGTTCGTCCGTACCCTGGGCGAAGCGAGCCAGGTGGTCGATCTGCTGGCGGAAAACGGCCTGGCCCGTGGCCAGAACGGCCTGCGCGTGATCATGATGTGCGAACTGCCGTCCAACGCGATCCTGGCTGAAGAATTCCTCGAGTTCTTCGACGGTTTCTCCATCGGTTCCAACGACCTGACCCAGTTGACCCTGGGCCTGGACCGTGACTCCGGGATCATTGCGCACCTGTTCGACGAGCGTAATCCGGCGGTGAAGAAGCTGCTGGCCAATGCGATTGCCGCGTGCAACAAGGCCGGCAAATACATCGGCATCTGCGGTCAGGGCCCTTCGGACCACCCGGACCTGGCCAAGTGGCTGATGGAGCAGGGCATTGAAAGCGTTTCGTTGAACCCGGACTCCGTACTGGAAACCTGGTTCTTCCTGGCTGAGGGTCAGGCGCAGGCTTGATCCTGTAGGAGCGACGGTGCGGCGATCCGACCTGCTCGCGATGGACTGCAGAACGGCGCGTTTTTTCAGTATGAACGCGTCATCGTTGGCGACCATCGCGAGCAGGCTCGCTCCTACAATGATTGGCAGCGTGGTCGGTGAACGCTGCCTTTAAGATTCAAGCAGGGCGGGCTCCATCCGGATGCCGCCCTTTTTTGTGCAAGAGATTATGCAAAGCAGCAGCAACCTATTTCCTGTCGCCCTGATCAGCGCCGAACGGCGCGGTGATCTGAGCGAAGATGTCTATCGTTTGAAACCCGGTAACAGCCCCGACTTCACCGTCGAACTGGCTGTGACACGCCTTGGCATGGCCGATGAGTCGTCCTCCCGTGGTGTGCCGGTGATCCTGCTGCACGGCAGCTTTTCCAATCGCCGGTTCTGGTTTTCTCCCAAGGGCCTGGGGTTGGGCGCTTACCTGGCCCGCCTGGGGTTCGACGTCTGGATTCCGGAAATGCGCGGTCACGGCCTGTCCCAGCGTAACCACGACTACCGCAAGAACCGTGTCGCCGACTACGCACGCTATGACCTGCCGGCCATTGGCGCGTTCGTGCGCGAACAGAGCGGGCAGGTGCCGCACTGGATCGGTCACTCGCTGGGCGGTACTACGCTGGCCGCAGCGTTGGGTGGCGAGTACATCGGCGAGCCGGTGGTGGCCTCGGCGGCGTTTTTCGGTACACAAGTCAGCCGCACCTACTGGCCATTGAAGATTCCGCCGGTGGAGTGGAGCGGTCGCTTCATTCTCAAGCGGTTTGCCCAGTTGTCCGGTTCACGCCTCAAGCGTGGCCCGGAGGACGAACCGATTGGCCTGGCCCTGGAAAGCATGCGCTGGTTTGGCTTGTTCGGGCGCTTCGGCGATGCCGACAAGGACTGGTGGGCAGGCCTGGCCGAGGTCAAGTTGCCCGTACTGGCGGTCAGTGCCGCGGGTGATCATCAGGACCCGGCCTGGGCGTGTCGCAAGCTGTTCGATCAGGTCGGTTCGCAGCACAAGCAATTCATCAATCTGGGGCGCGAGCAGGGCTTCGGCGACAATTTCGGTCACGTGGAAATGCTCGTCAGCAAGGCAGCCCAGGCTGAAGTCTGGCCGTTGGTGAGTCGCTGGTTGGCCGATCAGCAGACGCCTTTGCCGGGAGCACAACAGGATTTTGCCGCGGCAATCTGAGCCTGACGCTCTAACAAGGGCATTTCGCTCTGATCGGCTTGCGGCTAAGATATGACGCATTGAGCTGTTCCGGTCACTTTCCGTGACTGAGTCATCACTGATGTTCGTGCTGTCTTCCTCTTCACAGGAGTTTCTCGATGATCCATTACCTCACGCCTGACCTGTGCGACGCCTATCCGGAACTGGTGCAGGTGCTGGAACCGATGTTCAGCAATTTCGGCGGCCGTGATTCGTTCGGCGGCGAAATCGTGACCATCAAGTGCTTCGAAGACAACTCGCGGGTCAAGGAGCAGGTCGAGCTCAAGGGGAATGGCAAAGTGCTGGTGGTAGACGGTGGCGGTTCCCTGCGTCATGCGTTGCTGGGTGACATGCTGGCCGAGAAAGCCGCGAAAAACGGTTGGGAAGGGCTGGTGATCTACGGTTGCATCCGCGACGTCGATATCATCGCGCAGACCGATCTGGGCGTTCAGGCCCTCGCCAGCCACCCGAGGAAATCCGACAGGCGCGGGCTCGGCGATCTCAACGTTGTGGTGACGTTTGCCGGTGTGACGCTCCGTCCAGGCGAATATATTTATGCGGACAACAACGGCGTGATCATCTCGCCAAGCCCGCTGAAAATGCCTGAATAAAGCGCTGATCGACTAAAGGAGTGCGGATGTTCGAGGAAGAAAACGCGCAATGGGGGCTGGTGCATGCCCTGGTGCTGGACGGTAGAGGCGGCGCGCGTTCGATTGCCCGGACTGAACTCGATGACTTGCAGCTGCAGGCCAATGAGAGCCTTTGGCTGCACTGGGATCGCAGTCATCCGCAAACCCGGACCTGGTTACGCAAATCCAGCGGTCTGAGCGAGTTCAGCTGTGACCTGTTACTCGAAGAAAACACCCGTCCGCGACTTTTACAACTTTCGGACAGCGAACTGCTGCTATTTTTGCGCGGGGTCAATCTGAACCCCGGTGCCGAACCGGAAGACATGGTGTCGGTGCGGATCTTCGGCTCTGCCCAGCGTGTCATTTCCCTGCGTTTGCGTCCGTTGCGTGCCACTGAAGAGTTGCTGGTGCAACTGTCCGAAGGCAAGGGGCCGAAAACAGCCTCCGAACTCATCCTTTGCATGGCGCAGTACCTCACCAACAAGGTGCAGGATCTGGTCAGCGACCTCTCGGAAGTGGTCGATGCGGAAGAAGAAAAGCTGGACGCCGACGAACGGTATACTCCTGAGCACGGATCGGTTTTGCAGATTCGTCGCCGGGCGGCTGCGTTGAAGCGTTTTCTCGCTCCGCAGCGGGACATTTTCGGTCAACTGACGCGGATCAAATTGCCCTGGTTTGTCGAGGACGATGGCGATTACTGGAACGAATTGAACAACAGCCTGACCCGTTATCTCGAAGAGCTCGAGTTGACCCGGGAGCGCGTGGGGCTTGTGCTGGAGGCGGAAGACCGGCGATTGAGCCTGCGCATGAGTCGCACGATGTATCGCTTCGGTGTCATCACCGGGATCTTTTTGCCAATGAGTTTTCTGACCGGGCTTTTGGGGATCAACGTCGGTGGCATTCCATTCTCTGCGAGCCCGTATGGTTTCCTGATCGCTTGCCTTTTGGTGGTCTCGGTGGCGTTGGGGCAGTGGTGGTTGTACCGACGTTTGCGCTGGGTCTGACGGACAGTCATGTGACCCGACCAATTTTCATCGCGTCTTCCACAGACATCACGAGAGGTGCGTATGCACGATCCGTTTGAACAGTCTTTACGCGACATGCTCAAGGCCTCACCGTCCACCCGGGACGACGATGCGTGCCTTGGGCGCGTGCTGAAAACCGCCAACCGCCAGGTCGGCGCCGGTGATTTGTTCAGCCTGCTGGGGCGCTGGCTGCCCGCACTGATGATCGCCCTGAATAACGGATCGGCCCATGTCGCGCCGGTATCCCGTCTTCGTAAACCTGCTGCTCGCACTGCTGATAAGGCTGATTGAATATGGAACTTGATCTCTGGACTCAGAGCCTCGTCACTGCAATGACTGCGTTGTGGACCAAGGTTGCGAACTTCATTCCGAACCTGTTCGGCGCACTGGTTGTGCTGCTGCTGGGTTTTGTCGTGGCCAAGCTGCTCGACACCTTGCTCTCCAAGTTGCTCGCCAAACTGGGCCTTGACCGCTTGATGGGTGGTACCGGCCTCACCAAATTGCTGTCCCGTGCTGGATTGCAAGTTCCTATTTCGACCCTGATCGGCAAGATCGTCTATTGGTTCGTTCTGCTCATTTTTCTGGTTTCTGCCGCAGAATCCCTTGGACTTGAGCGAGTTTCAGCTACGCTGGACATGCTTGCGTTGTATTTGCCGAAGGTATTCGGCGCGGCGCTGGTGTTGCTGGTAGGTGTCTTGCTGGCGCAACTGGCCAACGGGCTGGTGCGCGGAGCGGCAGAAGGCGTAGGTCTGGACTATGCTTCAGGGCTTGGACGAATTGCCCAGGGCTTGGTGATCATCATCAGTATTTCGGTTGCGATCAGCCAGTTGGAGGTCAAGACTGACCTGCTGAACCATGTGATCGTGATTGTGTTGATAACCGTTGGTCTGGCGGTAGCGCTGGCCATGGGGTTGGGAAGCCGGGAAATTGCCGGCCAGATTCTTGCGGGAATCTACGTGCGTGAGCTGTACCAGGTTGGGCAACAAGTGCGTGTTGGCGAGGTCGAAGGCCAGATCGAAGAGATCGGCACGGTTAAAACCACATTGCTGACCGATGAGGGTGAGCTAGTCTCTCTTTCCAATCGGATCCTCCTTGAGCAGCATGTGAGTAGCCGCTAACCCGGCAAACCCTGCTAATGTATGCCGCCGCAAAATGCCTGCTGAAGCTGGCTGCGGCGGACATTGACCTGACTGTCGGCCCGACTTGTTTTGAATAAAGCCCAATCGCTATCCATGCGCTACGACCCCCGCGAGCTCTCTGATGAGGAGTTGGTCGCGCGCTCGCATTCCGAGCTGTTTCACGTAACACGCGCCTATGAAGAACTGATGCGGCGTTACCAGCGGACATTATTTAATGTGTGTGCACGATATCTCGGGAACGATCGCGACGCAGACGATGTCTGTCAGGAGGTCATGTTGAAGGTGCTGTATGGCCTGAAGAACTTCGAAGGTAAATCGAAGTTCAAGACATGGCTATATAGCATCACGTACAACGAGTGCATCACACAGTATCGCAAGGAACGGCGAAAGCGTCGCTTGATGGACGCTTTGAGTCTTGACCCCCTCGAGGAAGCGTCCGAAGAAAAGACGCCGAAACCTGAGGAAAAGGGTGGACTTGATCGCTGGCTGGTGTATGTGAACCCGATTGACCGTGAAATTCTGGTGCTACGATTTGTCGCAGAGCTGGAGTTTCAGGAAATCGCAGACATCATGCATATGGGTTTGAGTGCAACAAAAATGCGGTACAAACGCGCTCTAGATAAATTGCGTGAGAAATTTGCAGGCATTGCTGAAACTTAGTTCAGCGCAAATATCTCTTACGTGTAGGCAAGTTCTGTTAGACTTGCCGCCGAGTTGTCCCCCGGTTTGCGGGACTGCTTCACAATCACCAGATGGGGATTTAACGGATGAAACTGAAAAACACCTTGGGCTTGGCCATTGGTACTCTTATTGCCGCTACTTCGTTCGGCGCATTGGCACAGGGCCAAGGCGCAGTTGAAATCGAAGGCTACGCAAAGAAGCAATATTTCGATAGCGACCGTAACTTCAAGAACGACGGCATCCTGCCGGGTGGTTCTATCGGTTACTTCCTGACTGACGACGTTGAACTGCGTCTGGCCTATGACGAAGTGCACAACGCCGTTACCAACGACGGCAAGAACGTAAAGGGCGCGAACACCGCTCTGGACGCTCTGTACCACTTCAACAACCCAGGTGACATGCTGCGTCCTTACGTCTCGGGCGGTTTCTCCGACCAGAGCATCGACCAGTTCGGTTCGAACAGCCGTGACCGTTCCACCTTCGCCAACGTTGGCGGCGGTGCCAAGCTGTACTTCACCGACAACTTCTACGCCCGTGCTGGCGTTGAAGCTCAGTACAACATCGACCAGGGCAACACCGAGTGGGCTCCTAGCGTCGGTGTCGGTGTAAACTTCGGCGGCGGCAGCAAGCCGGTTGCTCCAGCTCCAGTACCAGAAGTTTGCTCCGACAGCGACAACGATGGCGTTTGCGACAACGTTGACAAGTGCCCGGACACCCCGGCCAACGTAACTGTTGACGCTGATGGCTGCCCAGCTGTTGCTGAAGTCGTTCGTGTAGAGCTGGACGTGAAGTTCGACTTCGACAAGTCGGTAGTCAAGCCAAACAGCTACGGCGACATCAAGAACCTGGCTGACTTCATGACGCAGTACCCATCCACCACCACTACTGTTGAAGGTCACACTGACTCCGTCGGTCCTGACGCTTACAACCAGAAACTGTCCGAGCGTCGTGCAAACGCCGTTAAGCAAGTTCTGACCAACCAGTACGGTGTTGAGTCGTCCCGCGTTCAGTCCGTTGGCTACGGCGAATCCCGCCCAGTTGCTGACAACAAAACTGAAGCTGGTCGCGCTGTTAACCGTCGCGTAGAAGCGCAGGTTGAAGCTCAAGCTAAGTAATTAGCTCGCAGCTCTGAAAAGCCCGGCTCAGGCCGGGCTTTTCTTTGTCTGCGATTTGGTGAAACAGATGAAACTAAGCTGACTGATCTGCCGCCATCGCAGGTAAATCACGCTCCCAAAGGGATTGAGTTGCACAGGCTGCCACTGCACCGATCACCAGTATGGCAGGGCTTTTCAGTTGGAATCTGTAGGCAGCTTCATCCATGTCTGTGAGAGTGCTCCGACATTCTCGTTGATGGGGCAAAGAGGCGTTTTCAATCATGGCCACGGGCGTATCCGTCGCCATGCCGCCGGCCAACAGCTGCTCACGGATTTCACCGAGCTTGGCCACTCCCATGTAAATCACCAACGTCGTTCCGCCTTGGGCCAGTGCCTGCCAGTTCAATTGGCTGTCGTCCTGGGTGTGTGCGGTGACCAGCGTGACACCACGGGCGACACCGCGCAAAGTCAGCGGAATATCGCATTGCGTTGCCCCCGCCAGCCCGGCAGTGATGCCGTTGACCAACTCGGCTTCGACCCCACGCTCACGCAACCACTGCGCCTCTTCACCGCCGCGGCCGAAAATGCACGGATCGCCGCCCTTGAGCCGCGCCACGCATTTACCCTGCCGGGCATAACGAAGCATCAGGCGATGGATGAACGCTTGCGGGGTAGAGCGGCAGCCGCCGCGCTTGCCCACCGGGATGATCCGCGCCCCAGGGCAATGCTCGAGTACCGCGACATTAACCAGGTCGTCGATCAGCACCACATCTGCCTCGCGCAAGGCACGTACCGCTTTCAACGTGAGCAACTCCGGATCACCCGGGCCCGCACCTACCAGCCAGACTTTTGCACTCATAGTGTTTTCCTCACGAGAAGACGGTGACTGGCTGCGCCGTGGCAGCCAGCAGGCGTTTGATTTCCGGAACGCAGGACCCGCATTGCGTGCCACAACCCAGTTCCTGCTTGAGTCCCTGCAAGTCCAAGCCACGGCTGATGCCGGCGCAGATCGCGTTCTGGCCGACGTTCTTGCAATTGCACAGGATCTTGTTCGCGTTGACGGGCGCGTCGAGATTGCCCGGTGGTGCGCTCAGCGGCGCAAGCAGCCAGCGCCGCAGTTGCTGGTCCGCGCGACCTTCGAGCCACAGCCCCTGCAACCAGTGTTGGGCAAGGGTTTCACCGGCCAGTCGAATGGCAGTGATCCGGCCATTTTCGATTCGCACGCGCTTGCCAATGGCCCGTCGAGGGTCGTCGTAAGCCAGCACCGGGCCGTCATCGAGCGCCAGGTTTTTATCGATTTCGCTTAGCAGCTCTGCCGAAGGTGCTGAAGTATTGGCAGCCCGTACAAGCAGGGCAGGGCGCTCGCGACCAACAAGGCTGAGGCTGACGTAGGAAAACGCCTCACAGAGCGGTCGTAGCGCCTCAAAATGCCGTTGAACATCGCCCTCGATCAGTGCGAACAGTTTCCAGGGCAAATCCACCGGATCCAGGCGAACACCGCTGTGTTTGAGTTCGGGCTGTTTCGACAAAGGATCGAATGCGGGCAGGGTGAGACTGTTCACCCCGCCCTTGAGAAAACGGTCACCCCAATGCATCGGCAAAAAGGCCTGGCCCGGGCGCACGCTGTCATCGCTGGCAACCGCGACGACGACTGCGCCGCGGCGGCTTTTCAGGCTGACCAGATCCCCCGGCTGCAGGCGATGGCGACGCAGTTCGTACGGGTGCAGGCTCAACTCCGCTTCGCTGACATGGCCGAACAGCTGCGCGGCGGTGCCGGTGCGGCTCATGCCGTGCCATTGATCGCGCAGGCGGCCGGTGATCAGGGTTAGCGGGAAGCGTGCATCGCGTTGCTCTTTGGCGGCGCGGTATGGATCGGCCACGAACTGTGCGCGCCCATTGGCAGTGGCAAATTTCCCGTCGACGTAAAGCCGTGCCGTGCCTTCAATGGCACCCGCCGGGAAGGGCCACTGCTGCGGGCCGAGACGATCGATCAGTGCATGGCTGATACCGGACAGATCCAGATCGCGACCTTGAGTCAGTTGTTTGTATTCGTCAAAGACCTGAGCGGGATTATCAAATTCAAACAGGCTGGTTTGGCCGGGACGCAGGTGTTTTTCCAGGCGTTGTGCGAAATCTACGGTGATTGCCCAGTCCGGCCGCGCCTCACCCGGTGCGACGATTGCCTGGCGTACGTGGGAAATGCGCCGCTCGGAGTTGGTCACGCAACCTTCCTTTTCCCCCCAACTGGCGGCGGGCAGCAGAAGGTCGGCGAATTTCGCGGTCTCAGTGGTGCTGAAGGCTTCCTGCAACACCACGAACGGGCAGGCTTGCAAGGCTGCGCGCACGGCCGTCTGGTCCGGCATGGATTGCGCGGGGTTGGTACAGGCGATCCACAACGCCTTGATCTTGCCGTTGCGCACTTGCTCGAACAGTTCGATCGCGGTGAGCCCGGGATTTTCCGGCAGTTGCTCGACGCCCCAGTAGGATGCCACTTGCGCACGGTGTTGCGGATTGGCGGCGTCACGGTGGCCGGGCAGCAGGTTGGACAAACTGCCGGTTTCCCGCCCGCCCATGGCATTTGGCTGACCGGTGAGGGAGAAAGGTCCGGCACCGGGACGACCGATCTGCCCGGTGGCCAGGTGCAGATTGATCAGTGCACTGTTTTTCGCGCTGCCGGCGGTGGACTGGTTAAGCCCCATGCACCACAGCGACAGAAAGCTCGGTGATGTGCCGATCCACTCGGCACATTGCTGCAATTGCCCGAGGCTGATTCCGCAGAGCTGCGAAACCATTTGCGGCGTGTAGTCACGCACCAGGTTTTTCAGCTCGGCCAGGCCTTCGGTGTGGTCCCGGATGAAGTCACGATCGATCCAGTCTTCCCACAGCAGCAGATGCAAAATCCCATGGAACAGGGCGACATCGGTGCCCGGCAAGATCGGCAGGTGCAGGTCTGCCAGATCGCAGGTATCTGTACGACGTGGGTCAATGACGATGACCTTCATCTGCGGCCGGCGGGATTTGGCTGCTTCCAGCCGGCGAAACAGCACCGGGTGGGCGTAGGCCATGTTGCTGCCGACGATCATCACGCAATCGCTCAGCTCCAGGTCTTCGTAGCTGCAGGGCGGGGCGTCGGCACCCAGGCTGCGCTTGTAGCCGACCACCGCCGAGGACATGCACAGGCGCGAATTGCTGTCGATGTTGTTGGTACCTACCAAGGCACGTGCCAACTTGTTGAAGGCGTAGTAGTCCTCGGTCAACAGTTGCCCGGAAATGTAGAACGCGACGCTGTCCGGGCCATGTTCGGCAATGGTCGCGGCAAACACGCTGGTGGCGTGATCGAGGGCGGTATCCCAGTCGGTGCGGTGGCGGGCCAGGCCTTTGCCGAGGCGCAGTTCGGGGTACAGCGCCCGCGCCGTCAAGTCGCCGGTCAGGTGCAGGGTCGAGCCCTTGCTGCACAGTTTGCCGAAATTGGCCGGGTGCGTCGGATCGCCGCTGACGCCGAGGATGCGTGAACCGTCGTGCTCGATCAGCACGCCGCAGCCGACCCCGCAGTAACAGCAGGTGGATGCAGTGATCTGGCGGTCCATCAGCCTGCATCCCGCAGGGCCAGCATCACCCGGCCATTTTCCACCCGGGCGAGATGGTGATGGGCACAGCCGATGTCCGGAGCCAGGGCTTCGCCGCTTTGCAGGTCGATTTGCCAGTTGTGCAACGGGCAGGCCACCCGCTTGCCGTAGACCAGGCCTTGGGACAACGGGCCGCCCTTGTGCGGGCAGCGGTCGTCAAGGGCGAACACTTCGTCGTCGCTGGTACGAAAAATCGCGATGTCTCCCTTTGGCCCGGCGATGATCCGTGAGCCCAGGGCATTGATCTCTTCCAGTGCGCAGATATCCAGCCAGTTCATGCCAGCACCTCCAGGTTTTTCACGGGGATGACGTCGAATTCTTTTTTCAGCTGGGGCTGTTCCAGGCGCTCCTTCCACGGGTCCTGTTCGAACGACAGGGAAAATTGCAGGCGATCGTTGAGCGCCTTGCGCCGGTCCGGATCTTCCAGCACGGCTTTCTTGATGTGTTCCATGCCGACCCGTTGCAGGTAGTGCACGGTGCGTTCGAGGTAGAAGGCTTCTTCGCGATAGAGCTGCAGGAATGCACCGTTGTATTCGCGCACTTCTTCGGCGGTCTTCAGCTTGACGAAGAACTCCGCGACTTCGGTCTTGATCCCGCCGTTGCCACCGATGTACATCTCCCAGCCGGAGTCCACACCGATAATTCCCACATCCTTGATACCGGCTTCCGAGCAGTTGCGCGGGCAACCGGAGACAGCCAGCTTCACCTTGTGCGGCGACCACATGTTGAACAGGTCATGTTCCAGTTCAATGCCCAGTTGTGTGGAGTTCTGGGTGCCAAAGCGGCAGAACTCGCTGCCTACACAGGTTTTCACCGTGCGGATGGATTTGCCATAGGCGTGGCCGGACGGCATGTCCAGGTCTTTCCACACCCCCGGCAGGTCTTGCTTGCGAATGCCCAGCAAGTCGATGCGCTGGCCACCGGTGACCTTGACCATCGGCACGTTGTACTTGTCGGCGACGTCGGCAATGCGCCGCAGCTCTGAAGGATTGGTCACACCGCCCCACATCCGCGGGACTACCGAGTAGGTGCCGTCCTTCTGAATGTTGGCGTGGGCGCGTTCGTTGATCAGGCGCGATTGCGGATCATCCTTGGCTTCCCCTGGCCAGGTGGAAATCAGGTAGTAGTTGAGCGCCGGCCGGCAGGTAGCGCAGCCGTTGGGTGTGCGCCAGTTCAGGTAGCTCATGGTGCCGGCGATGGTCAGCAGGTGCTGCTCGCGGATGGCCTGGCGGATTTGCCCGTGGTTGAGGTCGCTGCAGCCGCAGATGGCCTTTTCGCTTTTCGGTTTGACGTCCGCCGCGCCGCCCACGGTGTTGATCAGGATCTGTTCGACGAGGCCGGCGCAGGAACCGCAGGAGCTGGCAGCCTTGGTGTGTTTCTTGACGTCGTCGACACTGAACAGCCCGTGTTCCTGAATGGCCTTGACGATGGTGCCCTTGCACACGCCGTTGCAGCCGCAGACTTCGGCCGTGTCGGCCATGCTCATGGCTTTGTCCTGGCCTTGATGTCCTACGTCGCCTAAAGCGTTTTCGCCAAACATCAAGTGATCGCGGATCTCACCGATGGCGTGATTTTCACGGATCTGCCGGAAATACCAGCCGCCGTCTGCCGTATCGCCGTACAGGCAGGCACCGACCAGCACGTCATCCTTGATCACCAGTTTCTTGTAGACCCCGCCAATCGGGTCCGAGAGGGTGATGGTCTCGGTGCCTTCACCGCCCATGAAGTCGCCGGCGGAGAACAGGTCGATGCCGGTAACCTTCAATTTGGTCGAGGTCACCGACCCCTTGTAGGTGGCAAAACCCAGTTGGGCCAGGTGGTTGGCGCAGACCTTGGCCTGTTCGAACAGCGGCGCCACCAAGCCATAGGCGATGCCGCGGTGGCTGGCACACTCGCCGATCGCATAGATCCGTGGGTCGTAGGTTTGCAGTGTGTCGTTGACCAGAATCCCGCGGCTGCACGGAATGCCGGATTTCTCCGCCAGTTCGGTATTGGGGCGAATGCCGGCGGCCATCACCACCAGGTCGGCGGGGATGATGTCGCCGTTCTTGAATTGCACCGAACCGACCCGGCCGTTACCAGCGTCGTGCAAGGCCTGGGTCTGCTCGCACAGGCGAAAGTGCAGGCCGCGAGATTCCAGAGCGCTTTGCAGCAGCTGGCCGCTGGTCTTGTCCAGCTGCCGCTCAAGCAACCACTCGCCGATATGCACCACGGTCACGTGCATGCCCCGCAGCATCAGGCCGTTGGCGGCCTCCAGGCCGAGCAGGCCGCCACCGATCACCACGGCGTGCCGATGGGTTTTCGCGGTGTCGATCATGGCCTGGGTGTCGGCGATGTCGCGGTAGCCGATCACGCCCTCAAGGGTGTTGCCGGGAATGGGCAGGATGAAAGGCGTTGAGCCGGTAGCGATCAGCAGGCGATCGTATTCGGCTTCGCTGCCGTCTTCGGCAATGACCCGGCGCTTGACCCGGTCGATCTCCACCACCTTGCGGTTGAGCAGCAGCTTGATGTTGTTTTCCAGGTACCAGTCCAGGTCGTTGAGCACGATCTCTTCGAAGGTCTGTTCGCCCGCCAGCACCGGCGACAACAGGATGCGGTTGTAGTTGGTGTGCGGTTCGGCGCCGAAGACCGTGATGTCGTACAGCTCAGTGCTCAGTTTGAGCAGCTCTTCCAGGGTCCGGACCCCGGCCATGCCATTGCCGATCATCACCAGTTTTAGTTTTTTCATCAGGTTCTCCGGGGAGCTCAGGCCTGCCTCATCAGGGTTCAGGCCATGCTCGACAAATTTTGCGCAAACAAAAAAAGGCGTCCCGCTAGTTGCCTAGCGAGGACGCCTTTGTCCTGGTCCCGTTCTCTCGGGAAGTGCAACCTTCGTCGTTGAAGCCTGCGCTGTATGTCTGTTGCAAGAGCTAATGCAGTGGTTATGCCAAGTCGCTCAAATCCCGTGTTTGTTGGCTTTTTCCCCGTTCACAAGGGTAGAGCCGTGAGGGAATGCACCGATTCAAGGCGCGTTGCCCACTAATGGAGCGCAACCACCAGCAGCACCAGGTTCAGCAGCAACGATACCAGCGCCAATGTCCGCCAGACCTTCAGCGGCTCGCGCTCCAGCAAGGGCTTGGGGCGTACGCTCAAGCTGCGGCGTTCGCCCTGTTCCATCAGCAGCAGCCATTCTTCCGCCGTTTCGAAACGCTGGTCGGGGGCCGCCGCCACGGCGCGCTCCAGGCTATGGGCGATCCAGTCCGGCAGGTCGGGCCGGTAGCGGCTGGCGTTGACCGGGAGGCCAAACCTCGGGCGTTGGAACGCTTCGATTTCGCCATAGGGATAGTGCCCGGTGAGCAGGAAATACAGGGTTACACCGACGGCGTACAAGTCCTGCCGTGGCGTCGGTACATCGCCGCGAAAGGCTTCGGGCGCGATGTAACTGGGTGTGCCCGGCAGCGCCCAGGGCAGGTCTTGCGAGAGTCCGGGGCAGTAGGCCAGGCCGAAATCCAGCAGGCGCAACTCACCATCATCTCCCAGCAACAGGTTTTCCGGTTTGATATCGCGGTGCAGGATCTGCCGTCGATGCAAGAGGCCGACCGCTCGCAACAAGCGTTCGGCGATGTCTTGCCACTGGGGCAGCGGCAAGGGTCCGCTTTGTTCATGCCGTTGGGCCAGGGTAGCGCCCGAGTATTCACGCATCACGTAATACAAATGCTGACGCTGACTGGCTGGATGGACTTCAGGAAAGTGTCGACCGGCCACGCGTTTAAGAAACCATTCTTCCGACAGTAACGCTTGCCCGGCCTGGTGATCGTCGTGCAGGCGACCGGGCAGGGTTTTCAGCAGCCAGGGTTGTTGCTGACTGTCGCGAACGCGATAAAGCAGCGATTGCTGGCTCTGTGCGACGATTCCTTCGACCTGCCAGCCCTCGAACGCCTGACCTGGTTTCAGGGCTGGCGGCAGTGGCCATTGCTGTAAGTGCATCAGCGCATCGCCAATGCTCGCTTCGCCGAGGGCATCGACCCGTACCAGTAAGGCGCTGGCGTTGTCCTGGCTGCCCGCGAGGTGCGCGGCATTGACCAGGGTTTGCGCAGCGCTGTGCAAGTCCGGTTGATCGCGCAGGATCGCGGCAATCGCGGTATCGCCCAGGACGGCCCAGACGCCGTCGCTGAGCAGGACGAAGCTTTCATCGGGGCGCAACTCGCCGTCGAGAAAATCCAGCACCAGGTGTTGATCGAGCCCCAGCGCCCGCTTCAGCACATGCTGCATGCCCGGCTGGTCCCAGACGTGATCCTCGCTGATTCGCTGCAATTGGTCGGCGTGCCAGCGATACACCCGACAATCGCCGACATGAGCCAGGGTAAAACGCCGGCCGCGCAGGACCAGCGCACTGAGGGTGGTCAGCAGCGGTTGCCCGCCGCCATTGGCCTGCAACCAGCGGTTTTGCGCTAGCAGCAGACGATCGAGTGCCTGTGCGACGCTCCAGGTTTCCGGCGTGGCGTAGTAATCCAGCGCCAGGGCCTGCAGCGTCGAACGGGCAGCCAGACCGCCATCGACGCACTGGCTGACACCGTCGGCGATGGCGAACAGGTAACCCTTGCTTGCGGCCAGCGCCGGAGCCGGCGTGACCAGGCGCAGGGCGTCCTGGTTTTCCTCGCGAGGACCGATGGCGCTGGCTTCGGCGAAACTCAGTTGCAGGCTCATCGAGGCGTCAAACCCGCGCAGCCGTCACGGCGGCCGAACCCCAAGTGGTTCTCCAACGACGTTTCACGCCGTGCAGACCGAACCAGGCCAGAACGCCGAGGCTGGCGAACAACCACAGCGCCAGTTGATAGCTGCCGGTGCTTTGCTTGATCGCGCCCATGCCGGCCGCGAGGGCAAATCCGCCGATGCCGCCGGCCATGCCGATCAGGCCGGTCATCACGCCAATTTCCCGGCGAAACCGCTGGGGCACCAACTGGAACACCGCGCCATTGCCTGCACCCAAACCGAGCATGGTGCAGACAAAAAGCGCCAGTGCGGCGTAGGAACTCGGCAGGTTAAAGCCGACCACGGCAATGCAGGTCGCCGCGACGGTGTACATCGCCAACAGGGTCCGAATGCCGCCGAACCGGTCAGCCAGCGCGCCACCCAAGGGGCGCATCAGGCTGCCGCCGAACACGCAGGCAGCGGTGTAGTAGCCGGCAGTCACCGGGTTCAGGCCGTACTGGTCGTTGAAATAACCGGGCAGGGCGCTGGCAAGGCCGATGAAACCGCCGAACGTCACGCTGTAGAAGAACATGAACCACCAGCTGTCACGATCACCCAGGGCCTTGAAGTAGTCGGCCATGGATTTGGCTTTTGGCCGCTCGGGGGCATTGCGGGCCAGCCAGGCGAAGACGATCAGGGTCAGGATCAACGGAATCAGGGCAAAGCCGAACACGTTGCTCCAGCCAAACGCTGCCGCCAGCACCGGGGCAATCAATGCGGCGAGCACTGTGCCCGAGTTACCCGCACCGGCGATGCCCATGGCCTTGCCTTGATGCTGCGGTGGATACCACTGCGAGGCCAGGGGCAGGGCGACGGCGAACGAAGCGCCGGCCATGCCGAGGAACAGTCCCAGCAGCAACGCTTGCTCGTAGCTGTGGATCCCGAGTTTCCAGGCGCCGAACAGGGCGCAGATCACGATGACCTGGCCGATCAGGCCGGCGGTTTTGGGCGACAGGCGATCAGCCAGCATCCCCATCACGAAGCGCAACACCGCCCCGGCCAGAATCGGCGTGGCGACCACCAGACCCCGTTGCTGCGTCGTCAGGTGCAGGTCGGCGGCGATCTGTACCGCCAGAGGACCGAGCACGTACCAGACCATGAAGCTCAGGTCGAAATAGAGGAAGGCTGCGAACAATGTAGGTGTATGGCCGGATTTCCAGAAGCTTGAATTCATCGCGCACCTCAGCTGTGAAGAGTCTCGAAAGGAGTCATGAGCTTGCAGGTGGGGCGCCGTTACGGCCGCACCACCGGCCCCATGCTGTGGGGCCAAAACGAAAAAACGCCGCCACCCGATCCGCCAAGGGCAAATGAGGTGCGCGACGTCTTTGTCGTAGGTGGGGCAACCGCCGTTGGTTACCTGTATCGATTACATAGCGAGATTTGTGCCAACAACCGAAATCGAGTCGCTGCCATTCGCGAGCAAGCCCGCTCCCACAAGGGAATGGCGTCGAACACAAATCAACTGTGGGAGCGGGCTTGCTCGCGAATGCGATAGAACATTCACCACTGGGTTTCAGCCGAGCAACTCGCTCATGGCAATAATCTGCTCCGCCACTTGAATCAGCTTCTGCTGGCGGCTCATCGCCTGGCGGCGCATCAGTGTGTAGGCCTCTTCCTCGTTGCAGTCCTTCATTTTCATCAGCAGTCCCTTGGCCAGTTCGATGCGCTTGCGCTCGGCCAATTGCTGGTCGCGGGCATGCAACTGGGCACGCAAGGCCTGGTCGCTCTCGAAGCGTGCCATGGCCACGTCGAGAATCGGCTGCAGGCGTTGTGCGTGAATGCCTTCGACGATGTAGGCGCTGACCCCGGACTTGATCGCCTGTCGCATCACATCGGGGTCGTGTTCGTCCGTGAACATCACAATCGGTCGTGGCTGGTCGCGCGTCACCAGCACCACTTGTTCCATGACATCGCGGCCCGGTGACTCGGTATCGATCAGAATCACATCCGGACGCACCGTTTCGACGCGTTCTGGCAAGTCGATGGTCAGGCCGGATTCATCGATCACTTCGAATCCGGCCTCGGTCAGGGCGGCCTTCAGGCGTCCGACTTTCTTGGCGGTGTCGTTGATCAGCAGGATACGCAGCATGTTCGTGGTCTCCTGTCAGCGGCTGGCGGATCGGTGTGAGCTGTCGCTCATGGCGTGCAGTTTGAAACTGCGGGCATAACCGGCCGGGTCCGAGCCGTCCCAGATTTTGCCGTCGATCAATTGACTGCTGCGCATTTGCTCGGCTGATGAAGCGACGCCGACGGCACGGGCGGCTTCACGGTAGAGGTCCAGTTGCTGGACCTGCCGGGCCACCGCGAGATAGTCCGGATCATCGCGCAACAAGCCCCAGCGGCGGAACTGGGTCATGAACCACATGCCGTCGGACAGGTACGGCAGGTTGACCTCGCCATCCCCATGCAAGCGCAGCGCGTGCGGGTCTTGCCAGCGGTGACCAAGGCCGTCGGCGTATTCGCCCAGCAGGCGTGGTTCGATGCAGTCCAGTGGCGCGTCAAGGTACTGCGCGGCACTGAGCAATTGTGCGGTACTGCGGCGATTCTCGGTGCTTTCTTCGATGAAGCGGCTGGCTTCCAGAACCGCCATCACCAACACCCGGGCGGTATTGGGGTATTGCTCGACGAACGCACGGGTGCAGCCGAGGACCTTTTCCGGATGATCGGGCCAGATGGTCTGAGTCGTGGCCAGGGTGAAGCCGAGGTCCTGTTGCACGGCGCTGGCGGACCAGGGTTCGCCGACGCAGAACCCGTCGATACGCCCGGCTCGCAGGTGCGCGACCATCTGCGGCGGCGGTACCACCACGCTGTCGACATCCAGCAGCGGGTGTATGCCTTGGCTGGCGAGCCAGTAATACAGCCACATGGCGTGGGTGCCGGTGGGAAACGTCTGAGCGAAGGTGAGTTTTGAGCGAGTTTGGTGCACGTGCCGATCCAGTGCTTCAGGACTGGTCACTCCTAGTGTCTGCAAGCCGCGGGACAGGTTGATGCTCTGGCCGTTCTGATTCAGGCCCATCAACACAGCCATGTCGGTTGCGGCCACGCCACCGATGCCCAGGTGAACGGCATAAATCAGACCGTAGAGGCTGTGGGCGGCATCGAGTTCGCCGCTGACCAGTTTGTCCCGCAGGTTGGCCCATGACGATTGACGCTTGAGGTTCAGGGTCAGGCCGTGGGGTTGGGCGAAGCCCTGAGTGGCGGCGACTACCACCGAGGCGCAGTCGCTCAGGGCCATGAAGCCGAGATTGATTTCGGTTTTTTCCGGGGCATCGCTGCCATTGACCCAGGCCAGAGGGCCGGCTGACGGTTCATTCATCGCGTGTTCACCTTGCAAAAAAACGTCGTCCCGAGTTCTTGCATGAGCAGGCCGGGGACGACGCCATTGTCTTTGCACACATTCGGTCGTTGGCATGGGTGCTGGTGCCCAGAGTGGTGCAAGGCATATGCCATTATCCGTTGATTTGATCACGCGCCTCGCTTGCCACCCCGTTGCCCGGCTATAATCGCCGCCTCAATTCGCCGCCAATCGAGTCAAATCCGCCCATGTACACCCTGGCCCGTCAGCTGTTGTTCAAACTCTCCCCGGAAACCTCCCACGATCTGTCCCTGGACCTGATCGGCGCGGGCGGGCGTCTTGGGCTCAACGGCTTGCTGTGCAAGGCCCCGGCGAAGCTGCCGGTGAATGTCATGGGCCTGGACTTCCCCAATCCTGTGGGGCTGGCCGCCGGCCTGGACAAGAATGGCGCGGCCATCGATGGTTTCGCCCAACTGGGTTTCGGTTTTGTCGAAATCGGCACCATCACGCCGCGTCCGCAACCGGGCAACCCGAAGCCGCGCCTGTTCCGTTTGCCGGAAGCCGAGGCGATCATCAACCGCATGGGCTTCAACAACCTCGGCGTCGATCACCTGCTGGCCCGCGTGGCGGCGGCCAAGTACAAAGGCGTGCTGGGCATCAACATCGGCAAGAACTTCGATACGCCGGTCGAGCGTGCCGTGGACGACTACCTGATCTGCCTGGACAAGGTTTACGCCCACGCCAGCTATGTGACGGTCAACGTCAGCTCGCCGAACACGCCGGGCCTGCGCAGCCTGCAATTCGGTGACTCGCTCAAGCAGTTGCTGGCCGATCTGGCCGAGCGCCGCGCGGAACTGGCATTGCGTCATGGCAAGCATGTACCGCTGGCGATCAAGATCGCGCCGGACATGAGCGACGAAGAAACCGCACAAGTTGCGCAGGCGCTGATCGAAACCGGGATGGATGCGGTCATTGCGACTAACACCACCCTGAGCCGCGTAGGCGTCGAAGGTATGGAGCACGGCGAAGAAGCTGGTGGTCTGTCCGGCGCGCCGGTTCGCGACAAGAGCACCCACACGGTGCAAGTGCTGGCGTCGGAGCTGGGTGGTCGCCTGCCGATCATCGCTGCCGGCGGCATTACCGAAGGCAAGCACGCGGCGGAGAAAATCGCCGCAGGCGCGAGCCTGGTGCAGATCTATTCGGGCTTCATCTACAAAGGCCCGGCGCTGATTCGTGAGTCGGTAGACGCAATCGCAGCGCTACGCTGAACTCCTGTGGGAGCGAGCTTGCTCGCGATGGCAGCCTTTCAGTCAACATCATCGTTGAATGTTAAACCGCTATCGCGAGCAAGCTCGCTCCCACAGGTGTGTTTGCAACTCGAAGGTGAGTAATCTGCAGGCATAAAAAAGGGCTCCATGAAGGAGCCCCTGGGCCGTAGCCCGCCGTCCGGATGGGACGTGCGTGGTTAATTCAGTACAAAATCAGATTGTCGTGTCGGAGTGTTGTGCCCTGTAATTAGCCGACGGCGTGAAGTTCGTTGAGTCTGTGGATTCCCGCAGTGCCGGTCATACCGTCCCAGTTGTCGCCGCGTCCTTCTCGCCAGCCGTTAATCCAGGCTTGACGTACCGACGGTAGAGTAAATGGGCAAAGCTCACGGGATTTACCACCAACGCCATATTGATATCCGCGCAAAAATGCTCTTTCCAACGGATCACGCTTAAGTCTTCTCATAGGGTGTTGCCCTCACTTGTTGACTGTATTTATCGCGTCGACCTCTATTGAGGTCTGGCAGAAAAACTCTGCCGTTGGCGGCTCGTTGCCGGCGTGACGAGCCAAGGTGTTGGCGTCATTGCGGCGCCAACCTGTATTGAGTTCTAACCAATGCGTCACATCGAGGGAATGATCGTTTTGTCATAAGGACGTAACTATTCATGTGCTAAGGCCATAAGTAACAGCGTGTTTTTAGCGTATTTATTGGCCAAACCCCGGTATGATCGGCCCTGCGCTGGATGATGGGCTTAATCCTTTAGTGAGAATGGCTCCCGTTGCCGGGAAGCACTATTCGACGAAGGGTCGACTTATGACATTTTGTTGCATCAACTTTTTTTTCTGTCCTTGCATCTAAGCTCATTTAACCCGGGCAGCAGGGGTGGAACGGCACACCTTCGTGCCACGCGGGCGCTCTTCGAGAAAAGCGCCTGATTGAAAACCGGACCGGCAATGCGTTGCCCGGTCACTCAGCTAAAGGTTCTGGAATTCCCATGTCCGATCATTTCGAACTCTTCCTCACTTGCCCAAAAGGCCTTGAAGGCCTGCTCATCGAGGAAGCCGTCGGGCTTGGCCTTGAGGAAGCGCGCGAGCACACCTCTGCCGTGCGCGGCATGGCCACCATGGAAACCGCTTATCGCCTGTGCCTGTGGTCGCGCCTGGCCAACCGTGTGCTGCTGGTGCTCAAGCGTTTCCCGATGAAGGACGCCGAAGACCTGTACCACGGCGTGCTGGACATCGAGTGGCAAGACCACATGCTCAATGACGGCACCCTGGCCGTCGAATTCAGCGGCCATGGCTCGGGTATCGACAACACCCACTTCGGCGCACTGAAGGTCAAGGACGCCATCGTCGACAAACTGCGCACCCCGCAAGGCGACCGTCCGTCCATCGACAAGCTCAACCCGGACCTGCGCATTCACCTGCGCCTGGACCGCGGCGAAGCCATTCTTTCCCTGGACCTGTCGGGTCACAGCCTGCACCAGCGCGGCTATCGCCTGCAGCAAGGTGCGGCACCGCTGAAGGAAAACCTCGCGGCCGCCATCCTGATCCGTTCCGGCTGGCCACGTATCGCGGCCGAAGGCGGCGCACTGGCCGACCCGATGTGCGGTGTCGGCACCTTCCTGGTCGAAGCGGCGATGATTGCCGCCGACATCGCGCCGAACCTGCGTCGCGAGCAGTGGGGCTTCACCGCCTGGCTCGGTCACGTCCCGGCGTTGTGGAAAAAACTCCACGAAGAAGCTTCCGAGCGTGCTTCTGCCGGTCTGGCCAAAACACCATTGTGGATTCGCGGCTACGAAGCCGATCCACGGCTGATTCAACCGGGCCGCAACAACGTCGAGCGTGCCGGCCTGAGCGAGTGGATCAAGATCTACCAGGGCGAAGTTGCGACTTTCGAGCCGCGCCCGGACCAGAACCAGAAAGGCCTGGTGATCTGCAACCCTCCGTACGGCGAGCGTCTGGGTGATGAGGCGAGCCTGCTCTACCTCTACCAGAACCTCGGCGAGCGCCTGCGTCAGGCCTGCCTGAACTGGGAGGCGGCGGTGTTCACCGGTGCGCCGAACCTGGGCAAGCGCATGGGGATCCGCAGCCACAAGCAGTATTCGTTCTGGAACGGCGCCTTGCCGTGCAAGCTGTTGCTGATCAAGGTGCTGCCGGATCAGTTCGTCACCGGTGAGCGTCGTACTCCGGAACAGCGTCAGGCCGAGCGAGAGCAAGCGGCCTACGATGAAGCGCCGAGCGAGCCGCAAGAGCGCAAATACAACAAAAACGGCAATCCGATCAAACCGGTTCCAGCCCCGGCCCCGGTGATCGAGCAGCCGCGCCTGAGCGAAGGCGGGCAGATGTTTGCCAACCGTCTGCAAAAGAACCTCAAGACCCTGGGCAAGTGGGTCAAGCGTGAAGGCATCGACTGCTACCGCGTGTATGACGCCGACATGCCGGAATACTCCATGGCCATCGACCTGTATCACGATTGGGTCCACGTCCAGGAATACGCCGCGCCGAAATCGATCGATCCGGAAAAGGCCTCGGCGCGCATGTTCGATGCCCTGGCAGCCATCCCGCAGGCGTTGAACATCGACAAGAGCCGCGTGGTGGTAAAGCGCCGCGAGCGTCAGAGCGGCACCAAGCAGTACGAGCGCCAGGCAGCACAGGGCAAGTTCGTCGAGGTCAATGAAGGCGGGATCAAGCTGCTGGTGAATCTCACCGACTACCTCGACACCGGTCTGTTCCTCGACCATCGTCCGATGCGCATGCGTATCCAGAAAGAGGCGACCGGCAAACGCTTCCTCAATCTGTATTGCTACACCGCGACCGCCAGCGTGCATGCGGCCAAGGGCGGCGCGCGCAGCACCACCAGTGTCGATCTGTCGAAAACCTATCTGGACTGGGCGCGTCGCAACTTGTCGCTGAACGGTTTTTCCGACAAGAACCGTCTGGAGCAGGGCGATGTGATGGCGTGGCTCGAAGCCAGTCGTGACGAGTACGACCTGATCTTCATCGACCCGCCGACGTTCTCCAACTCCAAGCGCATGGAAGGTGTCTTCGATGTACAGCGCGACCAGGTGCAACTGATCGACCTGGCCATGGCACGACTGGCGCCCGGCGGCGTGTTGTACTTCTCCAACAACTTCCGCAAGTTCGAACTGGAAGCCAATCTCGGCGAGCGTTATGCGGTCGAGGAGATCACTGCCCAGACCATCGATCCGGATTTTTCCCGCAACGCCAAAATCCATCGTGCCTGGAAAATCATGGCTCGTTGACACCTGGATCTGTGTAGGAGCGAGCTCTGCTCGCGATGGTCGACAACGATAACGCGTGCTTTCTGAATGTACGCGGTGTTCTTGAGTCCATCGCGAGCGAGCTCGCTCCTACAGTGCTGGTCAAATTAGTGGCTAATAGCTATAACTCAGTTCATGGCCAAAGGGCTTCTCCGCACCTGGCGTTTTGAGTTTGCGTTTTATGTCGTTGCACGCCGTGCGCCCCAAGATCCTGGGAATTATCAGTGAAGATGTCTCGGCCTGGCTGGTCGCGTTGCTGGTATTGCTTGTCGGTGGAGTGCTCACCGGGTTGCTGGCGTGGTCGACGCTGAATCTGTTTCACCATCAATTGCGGCAACGTTTCCAACTGCTGGCCAGTGAACGTTACAGCCGTATCGAAGAGCGTTTCGAAGATCAGGAGCAGCGCCTCGATGGCCTGCGCCGGTTTTTCGCCAATTCCGATTCGGTTTCCCGAGCGGAATTCGACGGCTACACCCAACCTTTGCTGCTGCGAACCCAGGCTTATTCCTACGCCCAGCGGATCACCCGTGAAGAGCGGGCGACGTTCGAGCGTCGGGTGCGTGACGAAGGCTTGAGCAACTTCGCCCTGAGAGAGCTCAACGCCGACGGCCAATTGCACCCGGCCGGCGAGCGAGATGAGTACGTAGCGGTGCTGTATAGCCAGACTCAAAGCAAACTCGGCGCTCCCCTCGGTTACGACTTGCTGGCCCAGCCGCTGCGGCGTGCCACGCTCGATCGGGCCGATCAGCATGGCGGCATGGCGGTGTCGCAACCGATGCACCTGGTGAGTATCGAGCCGGCTTATGCGCGTGGTGTGCTGCTGGTCGCGCCGGTCATGCAGCGCAACAGTCAGGACCACAAAGCCGCGAAGCCCTACGGTTATGTCATGGCCGTGATCAGCATGCGCCAGTTGCTGGCGGACGGACTGCCGGACGCGAGCCGTGATTATCTCTCGGTGCGCATCCTCGATTTGTCGATCGACGACCAGCACGAAGTGCTGTTCGAGTCGCCCAACCCGCCGGCCATCAGCGAGCTGTCCGCCACTCGCCTGTTGCGCATGGCCGACCATGACTATCAAGTCGATATCCAGCCCAGCGACGCGTTCGTGCAGGCCAACCATTCCTCCGTGACCAGTGTGGTGGTGTTGGGTGGATTGCTCAGCGTGATGCTCAGTGCCTTGCTGTATGTGTTGGTCAGCCAGCGGCAGCGGGCGTTGAAACTGGTCGAGCAACGCACCCGGGAGCTGCGCGATCGAGAGCAGGAGCTGCGCGGCACCCATGGCCAGTTGCGTGGCGTGCTGAATGCCGCCACCCAGGTCGCGATCATCGCCACCGACCTGCGCGGCGTCATCAGCACCTTCAACGCCGGTGCCGAGCAGATGCTTGGCTATACCAGTGCCGAAGTGGTCGGTCATATGACCCTGGAGAACCTGCACCTGCCCCGGGAACTGGTCGCTCGCTCTACAGAGTTGAGCGGCCGCTTTGGCAAACCAGTGCCGACTTGCCAGGCGATGCTGGTCGAAGGCGACGTGGAGGGCGGCCACGAGGCGCGGGAGTGGACGCTGGTGCGCGGCGATGGCAGCCATTTGATGGTCAACATGCTCGCCACGCCGGTGCTCGACGAGCAAGGCCTTTGGGTCGGGCACCTGGCGGTGTGCATCGACATCACCGAACGCAAACGGGTCCATGAAGCGCTCGCGGCGCGGGACCTGTTGTTGAAGAAGCTCAGCGCCCACGTGCCCGGCGGCATCTACCAGTTCAAGATGGAATTCGACGGACGCTTCAGCGTGATCTATGCCAGCGACGGCATTCGCGATATCTACGAGCTGGAACCTGATGTGCTGCTGTTCAATGCCGAAGCGATCTTCACCCGGATTCACCCCCAGGACACCACCCGTGTCCGCGCCTCGATCCGCGCCTCGGCCGACACCCTCAGCCCCTGGCGCGAGGAATACCGCGTGCAATTGCCGCAACGGGGTCTGCGTTGGGTACGTGGCGAGGCCACGCCGGAGGAACTGCCGGGTGGCGGCGTGCTGTGGCATGGCTACATCTCGGACATTTCCGATATGAAGCGGGTGGAGGAGGAGTTGCGGGCGTTGTCGGTCACCGATTCGCTGACCGGTATCCACAACCGGCGTTATTTCCAGGAACGCCTGACCACCGAAATGGCCCGGGTGGAGCGCGGCGGTGGGGATCTGTCGGTGATCATGCTCGATATCGACCATTTCAAGCGCATCAATGACCTGCATGGCCATGCCATCGGTGATCGGGTGTTGCAGGCCGTGTGCCAACGGATCGGACACCGGCTGCGTCGCACCGATGTGTTCTGCCGCCTGGGCGGTGAGGAGTTCATGGTGCTGTGCCCGGATATCAGCGGCGAACATGCCTATATGTTGGCCCAGCAATTGTGGCAAGGCTTGCGCAGCTCACCCATTGAAGGTGTCGGTACGGTCACCGCCAGTTTCGGGATAGCCAGTTGGCGGGTCGGGGAGGGCGCCGATGCCTTGCTGTTGCGCGCGGATTCGGGGGTTTACGCGGCGAAGCAGGCGGGAAGGGATAGGGTTGAGGGGGAGATGAATTAGCCCAGAGTGCATGCGGTCCTGTGGGAGCGAGCCTGCTCGCGAAAGCGGAGTGTCAGTCACCATCAGTATTGACTGGGCTGACGCTATCGCGAGCAGGCTCGCTCCCACAAGGGATCTACAGTGTTCTTTAGATCCGGTTACAACACCGAAGCCGTCTGTGGCAGTTTCGGTTGGCGGTACAGGTCCAGCAGCACCTGATCAAGCACCGACGAGGCGCCGAACGGGGCCTTATCGTTGAGGATCGCCACCACCGCCCAGGTGTTGCCGTTGACGTCGCGACTGAAACCGGCAATCGCCCGCACGGTGTTCAGGGTGCCGGTCTTGACGTGGGCTTCACCGCGCATGGCAGTGGTCTTCAGGCGTTTGCGCATGGTGCCGTCGGTGCCGGCAATCGGCATCGAACTGATGTACTCGGCAGAATACGGGCTGTGCCAGGCCGCTTCGAGCATCGAGGCCATTTCCCGGGCGCTGACACGCTCGGAACGGGACAGGCCGGAGCCGTTCTCCATCACCAGGTGCGGTGCGGTGATGCCCTTTTTCGCCAGCCACTGACGCACGACACGCTGGGCGGCCTTGGCGTCGTCACCGTCGGCATCGGTACGGAAGCGTTGGCCGAGGCTCAGGAACAACTGCTGGGCCATGGTGTTGTTACTGTACTTGTTGATGTCGCGGATGATTTCCGCCAGGTCCGGCGAGAACGCCCGGGCCAGGACCTTGGCGTCTTTCGGTGTAGGCGCCAGCACATCCCTGCCCTGAATGCTGCCACCCAGTTCCTTCCAGATCGCGCGGACGGCGCCGGCGGTGTAGGTCGCGTGGTCGAGCAGCGACAGGTAAGTCTGTGAGCTGCAGCCTTCGCCCAGCTGACCGCCGACCGTCACGGTCATGCTGCCGTCGGCCTGTGCCACCGGGTTGTAGCGCACGCCACCGGTGCATTGTTTGGAATTGAGGGCCTTGACCTGGTTGTCGATGCGGATGCTCGCAATCGGCGGCTCCACCGAGACCAGCACCTTGCCCGAGTCATTGCGCGCGACGAAGCGTAGCGCCTTGAGGTTGACCAGCAGCGAGTCGGGCTTGACCAGGAACGGCTTGTTCTCGTCGTTGCCGTCGTCATTGAACTCCGGCAGTTGCGGTTGCACGAAGAAGGTTTTATCCAGCACCAGGTCGCCGGTGACCTGGGTCACGCCATTGGCGCGCAGATCGCGCATCAGCAGCCAGAGTTTTTCCATGTTCAGCTTCGGATCGCCGCCACCCTTGAGGTAGAGGTTGCCGTTGAGAATGCCTCCACTCAAGGTGCCGTCGGTGTAGAACTCGGTTTTCCACTGGTGGTTCGGGCCGAGCATTTCCAGCGCCGCGTAGGTGGTGACCAGTTTCATGGTCGACGCCGGGTTGACCGACACGTCGGCGTTGAACACCGTCGCGGTGCCGGGGCCGGTGAGCGGGATCATCACCAGCGACAGGGCGTTGTCCTGCAACTTGCTGGCTTTCAGGGCTTTTTCAACGTTGGGCGACAACGCGGTATTGATTGGAGCGGCGCAAACGGGAAGGGCCAGGGGGAGAAGAAAACCGGCCAACAGCAATGGACGCAAAGATTTGATCATCTGAAATAAAACCCTACAGCCGAGGGGAAAAAAGATGAGGGCATGGAGATAAATTCCCTCAATGGTCATGAAAGTGTCGGCATTATGCCCCAAGGTGTCGCGGCTTGGGCCGTGCGCGGGCATTCTGATCGGCTATTTTTTACCGACGGTAGGCGTGGTGGCCCAGAGAGTCAGGCAATCGGCGGCTTAAACTGCTAAAGTGCCGCCCGTTATTACTTAAGAGGATTGTTCCAATGGCGACTAACCGTTCCCAGCGTCTGCGCAAAAAACTGTGCGTCGATGAATTTCAAGAGCTGGGTTTCGAACTGAACCTGGATTTCAAAGAAGATTTGGCTGATGAAGCCATTGATGCTTTCCTCGATGCGTTCCTCAAAGAAGCCATGGAAGCCAACGGTCTGGGCTATGTTGGCGGCGACGACTACGGTCTGGTTTGCCTGCAGAAGCGTGGCTCGGTCAGCGCTGAACAGCGCGCTGCCGTTGAAGCCTGGCTCAAAGGCCGCACCGAGCTGACCAGCGTTGAAGTCAGCCCGTTGCTGGACGTCTGGTACCCGGAAAAGCCGATCAATCCGGTAGCTTGATGTTCTAAAAAAACGGCGACCCAAGGGTCGCCGTTTTTTTATGCCGATGGTTTTTGGTTTCAGGCCTTGCGCCAGTTCAGTATCACCAGGGTCACCACCCCCGCGACAATCCCCCAGAATGCCGAACCGATGGAAAACAGCGTCAGCCCCGATGCCGTGACCATGAAGGTGATGAGCGCCGCTTCACGTTCCTTCACTTCGCTCATGGCGATGCTCAAGCCGTTGATGATCGAGCCGAACAGCGCCAGCGCCGCAATCGACAGCACCAGCTCCTTGGGCAGCGCGGCAAACAATGCCGCGAGCGTCGCGCCGAACACGCCGGCAATCCCGTAGAAAATCCCGCACCAGACGGCTGCGGTGTAGCGCTTGTTGCGATCCTCATGGGCGTGCGGTCCGGTGCAGATCGCTGCGCTGATCGCCGCCAGGTTGATCCCGTGGGAGCCGAACGGTGCCAGCAGCAGACTGGCGATGCCGGTGGTGGTGATCAGCGGTGAGGCGGGTACCGTGTAACCATCGGCGCGCAATACGGCGATGCCGGGCATGTTTTGTGAGGTCATGGCGACGACAAACAGCGGGATGCCGATGCTGATGGTCGCCGCCAGGGAGAAGTGCGGCGTGGTCCAGACCGGCGTGGCCACTTCCAGATGGAAACCGCTGAAGTCCAGCAGCCCCATGAAGCCTGACAATGCCGTGCCGATCAGCAATGCTGCCAACACCGCGTAGCGCGGCGACAGGCGCTTGACCACCAGATAAGTGACAAACATCCCCAGTACCAGGGCGGTGCGGTGTTGCGCCGCGACGAAAATCTCGCTGCCGATCTTGAACAGGATCCCCGCCAGCAGGGCGGCGGCCAGGGACGCCGGAATCTTTTTCATCAGTCGTTCGAAGCTGCCGGTCAGCCCGCAAATCGTCACCAGCACCGCGCAGGTGATGTAGGCGCCGATGGCTTCGCCGTAGCTCACGCCGCCCAGGCTGGTGATCAGCAGCGCGGCGCCGGGGGTCGACCAGGCAATGGTGATCGGCGTGCGATAACGCAGGGACAGGCCAATGGAGCACACCGCCATGCCGATCGAGATGGCCCAGATCCACGAAGAAATCTGCCCGCTGCTCAGCCCTGCCGCTTGCCCGGCCTGGAACATCAGCACCAGGGAGCTGGTGTAGCCGGTCATCATGGCGATGAAGCCAGCGACGATGGCCGAGGGCGAGGTGTCGGCCAGAGGGCGGATATGCGTGTGGGTGGCGTCGTTCATGACGGTGGTGTTCCTTTTACAGATGAAGATGTCCGCTGCAACGCTGAATCCTGTGGGAGCGGGCTTGCTCGCGAAGAGGACGTGTCAGTCGACATTGATTTAGCTGACAGACCGCATTCGCGAGCAAGCCCGCTCCCACAGGGATTGCGTTACAAAGGCGGATTCTGCGAACAAGCCTAAACTCAAAAGTAATCAGGCGTTGCGATACAGCCGAGGCAACATTCAGCCGTACAGTCGTGTTGCCACCCTCCATTGTGTACAATCGCAGTGTTTTTTACGCGATACTTGCCAGCGACCCACTGTGCCGTATTACAGTCGCGGTCAATTCGCCGCAGTTCTTCCGACTCGAGTGCCCATGAACGAACAGTTGCAACCCCTAAAGAAACAACCGCGAGCAGGCAAAGCCGGCCGCAGCGGTACCCAGGACGATATTGTCTACGCGCATATCTTCGAGGCCATCCTCGAGCAGCGCCTGGCGCCCGGCACCAAGTTGAGCGAAGAAGCGCTGGGGGAAATTTTCGGGGTCAGCCGCACCATCATTCGCCGCGCCTTGTCGCGCCTGGCCCATGAAGGCGTGGTGTTGCTGCGTCCGAATCGCGGCGCCGTGGTCGCCAGCCCGAGCGTCGAAGAAGCCCGCCAGGTGTTCATGGCCCGCCGTCTGGTGGAGCGAGCGATCACTGAACTGGCGGTTCAGCACGCAACCGCCGAGCAGATTGCCGAATTGCGCCAGATGGTCAACGACGAACGCGACAGCTTCTCCCGTGGCGACCGTGGTGCTGGTATCCGCCTGTCGGGTGAATTCCACCTGAAATTGGCCGAAGCCGCGAAAAACGCCCCGCTGATCAGCTTCCAGCGCAGCCTGGTGTCCCAGACGTCGCTGATCATCGCCCAGTACGAAAGCGGCAACCGTTCCCATTGCTCCTACGATGAGCACACCCAGTTGATCGATGCCATCGAGAAGCGCGACGCTGAACTGGCGGTCGACCTGATGATGCATCACATGGATCACATCGACAGCAAGCTCAACCTCGACGAGGAAAGTGCTTCGGATGATCTGCATGCGGTGTTCTCGCATTTGCTGCAGACCAAGAAGCCTGGGCGCTCGCCGGCGAAAATCTGATAGGCCGAGTCGCTGCTTTCGCGAGCAGGCTCGCTCCCACAGGGTTTGTGTTGAATACATAAGCTAAGATCACTGAAGATCTATTGTGGGAGCGAGCCTGCTCGCGAAGGCGGTGTGACAGGCAATAAAAATCCCCCGGGCTGAAAAGCAACGGGGGATTTTTTATGCCTGAAGAAATTTAGCGCTGATGCACCAGATTCCCCGCCGCATAGGTCTGCTGCACAGTCCGGTCATCCCCCAGGGTCATCAACACAAACAACGTCTCGGCAATGTTATTGGCCTGCTTCAGGCGATAGCCCAGCAGCGGCGTGGCGTTGTAGTCCAGCACCAGGAAGTCGGCGTCGGTGCCCGGTTGCAGGGTGCCGATCTTGTCTTCCAGGCGCAGTGCGCGGGCGCCGCCGAGGGTGGCCAGGTACAGCGACTTGAACGGACTCAGGCGAGCACCTTGCAGCTGCATGACCTTGTAGGCTTCGTTGAGGGTTTGCAGCAGCGAGAAACTGGTTCCGCCGCCCACATCGGTGCCGATGCCGACATTGAGTTTGTGCTTCTCGGCCATCGGCAGGTTGAACAGGCCGCTGCCGAGGAAGAAGTTCGAGGTCGGGCAGAACGAGATGGCCGAACCGGTTTCTGCCAGGCGCGCGCACTCGTCATCGCACAGGTGCACACCGTGGGCGAACACCGAGCGCTCGCCGAGCAACTGGTAGTGGTCGTAGACGTCCAGGTAACCCTTGCGCTCAGGGAACAGCTCCTTGACCCACTCGATTTCCTTGAGGTTTTCGCTGATGTGGGTCTGCATGTACAGATCCGGGTATTCGGTCAGCAGCTGGCCGGCCAGGGTCAGCTGTTCCGGGGTGCTGGTCGGTGCGAAGCGTGGGGTGACCGCGTAGTGCAGGCGGCCCTTGCCGTGCCAGCGCTCGATCAGCGCCTTGCTTTCGACGTAGCTGGATTCGGCGGTGTCGGTCAGGTAGTCCGGGGCGTTGCGGTCCATCATCACCTTGCCGGCGATCATCCGCAGGTCGAGCTGCTCGGCGGCTTCAAAGAACGAGTTCACCGATTGCGGGTGCACGCTGCCGAATACCAGCGCCGTGGTGGTGCCGTTGCGCAGCAGTTCCTTGATGAAAATGTCCGCGACCTGGTCGGCGTGGGCCTTGTCGGCGAACTGGCTTTCGCACGGGAAGGTGTAGGTGTTGAGCCAGTCCAGCAATTGCTCGCCATAGGCGCCGACCATGCCGGTTTGCGGCAGGTGGATGTGGGTGTCGATGAAGCCGGGGGTGATCAGTGCGTCCTGGTAGTGGGTGATTTCGACGTCAGCCGCCAGGGTCGGCAGCAGTTCGCTGGCGTGGCCCAGGGCGCTGATCTGGCCGTTATCCACAACCAGCAAGCCGTCTTCGAAATACTCGTAGGAGGCTTCGATGCCCACGACGGCTGGGTCGGCGATGCTGTGCAGGATGGCGGCGCGGTAAGCTTTGCGAGTCAAAGGCATGTGAGTTCTCAATTGGAGGCTTGACTGCGGCGTGACGCAGGCAGCAGTTTGGCAATCGATCCGGCGCTGGCGGTGTGCTGACCGAAGTTCGCGTTATAGGTGGCGATGATTTCGCCGGCGATGGAGATGGCGATTTCCACAGGCAGCTTGCCTTTGACTTCGCCGATGCCCATCGGGCAGCGCATGCGTTGCACGACGTTGTTGTCGAAACCGCGGTCGCGCAGGCGATGTTCGAACTTCACCCGTTTGGTCTTCGAACCGATCAGGCCGAAGTAGGCGAAGTCGTTGCGCTTGAGGATCGCAGCGGTCAGTTCGAGGTCGAGCTGGTGGTTGTGGGTCATCACGATGCAATAACTGCCGGCCGGCAGATCATCGATTTCATCCACCGGTTCTTCGCTGACGATCTTGCGCACGCCATGGGGGATCTGCTCGGGGAATTCATCTTCGCGCGAGTCGATCCAGCGCACCCGGCAGGGCAGGCTGGCCAACAGCGGCACCAGGGCGCGGCCGACGTGGCCGGCACCGAACACGGCGATCTGCGCTTGAACCTGGCCCATCGGTTCGAACAGCAAAACGGTTGCACCACCGCAGCATTGGCCAAGGCTGGCGCCGAGGCTGAAACGCTCCAGATGGGTGTCCTGCTTGCCGCTGGCGAGCATCTCGCGGGCGATCTTCATGGCCTTGTATTCCAGGTGCCCGCCACCGATGGTGTCGAAGCTCTGGTTCGCGCTGATGACCATCTTCGAGCCAGCGTTGCGCGGCGTCGAGCCGAGCTCTTCGATGATGGTCACCAGCACGCAGGGCTCACCCCGGTTTTGCAGGTCGGCGAGGGCGTCGATCCAGTTGTACATAAACACCTCAACATCTCTGTTGTCTGTTCCGGCCTCTTCGCGAGCAGGCTCGCTCCCACATTTTGATCTCTGTCATACACAAAATTTGTGCCCGCTGGAGATCCATTGTGGGAGCGAGCCTGCTCGCGAAGGCCGCACCTCGGTCTTAGAGCGAAGCCAACTCGGTCTCGGCTTCGACAGCCTTCGCCGCCTTCAGCTGGCGCATCTGCTCACAGCCCCACAACACTCGCTCCGGGGTCGCCGGTGCGTCGATTTTCGGCTGATGCTTGTAGTCACCCAGGCTCGCCACGGCGTCCTTGATCGCACACCACGAGGCGATGCCGAGCATGAACGGCGGCTCGCCCACGGCCTTGGAATGGAACACCGTGTCTTCCGGGTTCTTGCGGTTTTCCACCAGCTTCACCCGCAGGTCCAGCGGCATGTCCGCCACGGCCGGGATCTTGTAGCTGGCCGGGCCGTTGGTCATCAGCTTGCCCTTGTTGTTCCACACCAGCTCTTCCATGGTCAGCCAGCCCATGCCCTGGATGAACCCGCCCTCGACCTGACCGATGTCGATGGCCGGGTTCAGCGAGGCGCCGACGTCGTGGAGGATGTCGGTGCGCAGCATCTTGTATTCGCCGGTCAGGGTGTCGACCAGCACTTCACAGCACGCCGCGCCAAAGGCGAAGTAGTAGAACGGACGGCCGCGCGCCTGGCTGCGGTCGTAGTAGATTTTCGGGGTCTTGTAGAAGCCGGTGCTCGACAGCGACACCTGGGCGAAGTACGCCTGCTGGATCAGTGCTTCGAAGGTCAGGATGTGATCGCGGACCCGCACGTGGCCGTTGTGGAATTCCACGTCTTCTTCGCTGACCTTGTACTGGCGAGCCGCGAATTCCACCAAGCGTTGCTTGATGGTTTCGGCGGCGTTCTGCGCGGCCTTGCCGTTCAGGTCGGCACCGCTGGAAGCGGCGGTTGGCGAGGTGTTCGGTACTTTGTCGGTGTTGGTCGCGGTGATCTGTACGCGGTCCATTTCCACCTGGAACACTTCAGCCACGACCTGCGCGACCTTGGTGTTCAGGCCCTGGCCCATTTCGGTGCCGCCGTGGTTGAGGTGGATGCTGCCGTCGGTGTAGACGTGCACCAGGGCACCGGCCTGGTTGAGGAAGCTGGCGGTGAAGGAAATGCCGAATTTCACCGGGGTCAGCGCCAGGCCTTTTTTCAGGATCGGGCTGTTGGCGTTGTAGCGACGGATCGCTTCGCGACGCTCGGCGTACTGGCTGCTTTCTTCAAGTTCCGCGGTCATCTCTTCGAGCATGTTGTGCTCGACGGTCTGGTAGTAGTGGGTGACGTTGCGCTCGGTCTTGCCGTAGTAGTTGGCCTTGCGCACAGCCAAAGGATCCAGGGCCAGATGGCGAGAGATGGCGTCCATCACTTCTTCGATGGCGACCATGCCTTGCGGGCCGCCGAAACCACGGTAGGCGGTGTTCGACGCGGTGTTGGTCTTGCAGCGGTGACCGTTGATGGTCGCATCGCCCAGGTAGTACGAGTTGTCCGAGTGGAACATCGCGCGGTCGACGATCGACGCCGACAGGTCAGGGGAGCAACCGCAGTTGCCGGCCAGTTCCAGGTTGATGCCGTGCAGGCGGCCGGTGCTGTCGAAACCGACGTCGTACTCGACATAGAACGGGTGACGCTTGCCGGTCATCAGCATGTCTTCGACCCGCGGCAGGCGCATCTTGGTCGGCTGGCCGGTGAGGTGGGCGATCACCGCGCACAGGCACGCCGGGCTCGCCGCCTGGGTTTCCTTGCCGCCGAATCCACCGCCCATGCGGCGCATGTCGACGACGATCTTGTTCATCGACACGTCCAGCACTTCGGCCACCAGTTTCTGCACTTCGGTGGGGTTCTGGGTCGAGCAGTAGACGATCATGCCGCCGTCTTCAGTCGGCATCACCGAAGAGATCTGGGTTTCCAGGTAGAAGTGTTCCTGGCCGCCGATGTGCAGGGTGCCTTGAATGCGGTGCTCAGCGGTGGCCAGCGCGGTGGCTGAATCGCCACGTTTGTGGGTGTGGCTGTCGAGTACGAAGTGGCGTTTGCGCAGGGCTTCGACCACGTCCAGCACAGGTTCCAGGTCTTCGTATTCGATAATCGCGGCCATCGCCGCCTTGCGCGCGGTTTCCAGGTCTTTCGCCGCCACGGCGATCACCGGTTGACCGACGAATTGCACGGTGTCGATGGCCAGCAGCGGATCGCCCGGCAGCAACGGACCGATGTCTTTCAGGCCCGGTACGTCTTCGTGGGTGATGGCGATGCGCACGCCTTCAAAGGCGTAGCAGGGCGAGGTGTCGATGCTGATGATCCGCGCGTGGGCACGGTCCGACATGCGCGCATAAACGTGCAACTGGTTCGGAAACTCCAGGCGGTCGTCGATGTATTGCGCTTCGCCGGCCACATGCTTGGCGGCGCTGTCGTGCTTGACGCTGCGGCCGACACCGGTGGTCAGGTCCTTGGCGAACAGTTCAGCCAATTCGGCTTGGGTCTTCTCTACGGCGTGATGATTAGACATAAGCGGTCACCCGAGTCTCGATGTGCGGTGTTTGCAGTTCGATGAAGTATTTGCGCAGCAGGTTCTGCGCGCTGAGCAGGCGATATTCCTTGCTGGCGCGGAAGTCCGAGAGCGGCGTGAAGTCTTCGGCCAGGGCAGCGCAGGCGCGTTCGACAGTGGCGTTGTTGAACGGCGAACCGAGCAAGGCGGCCTCGCACGCAGCGGCGCGTTTCGGGATGGCCGCCATGCCGCCGAAGGCCACGCGGGCTTCAGCCACTACGCCGTTTTCCAGGCGAATGTTGAAGGCGGCGCAGACTGCCGAGATGTCGTCGTCCAGGCGCTTGGAAACCTTGTAGGCGCGGAACAGTTTTTCGACGCTGGCGCGGGGCACGATGATCCTCTCGATGAACTCGCTTTCCTGGCGCGCAGTGACGCGGTAATCGATGAAGTAGTCTTCCAGCGCCAGGGTGCGGCGGGTTTCGCCTTTGCACAGCACGATTTGCGCGCCGAGGGCGATCAGCAGGGGCGGCGAGTCACCAATCGGCGAGGCGTTACCGATGTTGCCGCCCAGGGTGCCCTGGTTGCGGATCTGCAAGGACGCGAAGCGGTGCAGCAATTCACCGAAATCCGGGTACTCGGCGTTCAAGGCCTCGTAGCAATCGGACAGGGACGTGGCGGCGCCGATTTCCAGGCGATCGTCAAAACGCTCGATGCGTTTCATCTCGGCGACGTTGCCGACGTAGATCATCACCGGCAGGGTGCGGTGGAACTGCGTGACTTCCAGCGCCAGGTCAGTACCGCCAGCCAGCAGGCGGGCCTGTGGATAAGCGTCGTAGAGGTCGGCCAGGTCGGCCACGGTCAGCGGCACCAGACAGCGTTTGTCGCCGCTGTTGAGTTCGCCGATATCGGTCGGGGCAATGGCTTTCAGGCGCGCGATGGTGTCGCTCTCGCGGGCGTCGAACTGGTCCGGTTGCTTGGCGCAGCAGGACTGCTCGGCGGCTTCCAGGATCGGCCGGTAGCCGGTGCAACGGCAGAGATTGCCGGCCAGTGCTTCGTGGGCCTTGGCATGATCCGGTGCATCGCTGTTCTTTTGCAGGGCAAACAGCGACATCACGAAACCAGGGGTACAGAAGCCGCATTGCGAGCCGTGGCACTCGACCATGGCTTTCTGCACGCTGTGCAGTTCACCCTTGTGCTTGAGGTCTTCGACGCTGATCAGTTGTTTGCCGTGCAGGGACGACACGAAGGTCAGGCACGAGTTGAGGCTGCGATAGCGAATGTGTTCGCGGCCGTCATCCTCGGTCTGCAATTCGCCGACCACCACGGTGCAGGCGCCGCAGTCACCGCTGGCGCAGCCTTCTTTGGTGCCGGGTTTGCCCACATGGTCGCGCAGATAATTGAGCACGGTCAGGTTCGGGTCCAGGGCGTGCTCGCTACGGAGTTCCTGGTTTAGTAAAAACTGGATCACGGAAGGCCTCGCAGACTCATTATTGTTGTTAACCGATAGGAACTGAATTTAGCAGGTCTGACTTTTCGGTCAATGATTTTCTGACCTAAAGGTCAGGAAATTGCAATTTGTCGATTAACCACCTGTTCCTTAATTATTGTCGTTGGTTCGATAGCCTGCCTTTTTGCTTGAATTTGCTTGAATCGTGCCAAAAAACCTCCGGGCGGGCACTCCGCCCTGACGCAGCAATTGCGCTACACTGCGCCGCTTGTACAGATCAAAGAGTTTGAAGGACAACCATGACGTTCAAGGCGCCGGACAGCCTCGCCGAGCAAATCGCTCACCACCTCGCCGAACGCATCATTCGCGGCGAAATGAAGCCCGGGGAGCGCATCCAGGAACAGAAGGTCACGCTGGCCCTCAACGTCAGCCGTGGTTCGGTCCGCGAGGCCTTGCTGATCCTCGAGCGTCGGCACCTGATCGCGATCCTGCCGCGACGTGGTGCACACGTCACCGAACTCACGCCGCACAAGGTGCAGAGCCTGTGCACGCTGATGAGCGAGCTCTATATCCTGCTCGGTAACTCGGTGGCCAGCGGCTGGAAAACCCAGGCCGACATGGCGCCGTTCGTGCAGATCCAGCAACGCCTGACTGCCAGCTACGAGCGTCAGGACATCCGTACTTTCGTCGACGACAGCTTCAATGTGATGCGCGCCGCGTACCCGTTCGCCAACAACCCGTACTTGCAGGAAACCGTCGAGAATCTGCAGCCGGCCATGAGCCGTGCGTATTTCCTCGCGCTGGACCTGCGCAAAGCGTCGATGAGCGAATTCCTCGAACTGTTCGAACGCTTGCTCGCTGCCGTGCTGGCCCGTGATTTTGCACAGATTCGCGTGGTGCTGACGGCTTATGCCCAGCGCAGTTGCGATCTGGTGATCTCCGCCCTGACGGACGCCTGATCTTGCGGCTCAAGTGCATCAAGCTGGCGGGGTTCAAGTCCTTCGTCGACCCGACCACGGTGAACTTCCCCAGTAACATGGCGGCGGTGGTCGGGCCCAATGGTTGCGGCAAGTCGAACATCATCGACGCCGTACGCTGGGTGATGGGCGAGAGTTCGGCGAAGAACCTGCGCGGCGAGTCGATGACCGACGTCATCTTCAACGGCTCCACCAGCCGCAAGCCGGTAAGCCAGGCGAGCATTGAACTGGTGTTCGATAACTCCGATGGCACCTTGCTCGGCGAGTACGCCGCCTACGCGGAAATTTCCATCCGCCGCAAAGTGACCCGCGACAGCCAGACCACCTACTACCTCAACGGCACCAAATGCCGGCGTCGCGACATCACCGATATCTTCCTCGGCACCGGCCTTGGCCCGCGCAGCTACTCGATCATCGAGCAGGGGATGATCTCCAAGCTGATCGAGTCCAAGCCCGAAGACCTGCGCAACTTCATCGAAGAAGCCGCAGGCATCTCCAAGTACAAGGAGCGCCGGCGCGAGACGGAAAACCGCATCCGCCGCACCCACGAAAACCTTGAGCGCCTGACCGACCTGCGCGAAGAGCTCGAGCGTCAGCTCGAACGCTTGCACCGCCAGGCCGAGGCCGCCAAGAAGTATCAGGAATTCAAGGGCGAGGAGCGTCAGCTCAAGGCCCAGCTGTCAGCCCTGCGCTGGCAGGCGCTGAACGATCAGGTCGGCCAGCGTGAAGCGATCATCGGCAACCAGGAAGTTTCTTTCGAAGCCCTGGTGGCCGAACAGCGCAATGCCGACGCAAGCATCGAACGCCTGCGTGACGGACACCACGACCTCTCGGAACGCTTCAACCTGGTGCAGGGGCGTTTCTACTCGGTTGGCGGCGACATTGCCCGGGTCGAGCAGAGCATCCAGCACGGTCAGCAGCGTTTGCGCCAATTGCAGGATGACCTGAAAGAGGCCGAGCGCGCACGCCTGGAAACCGAATCGCACCTGGGCCACGACCGCACGCTGCTGCTGACCCTCGGCGAAGAGCTGGACATGCTCACCCCGGAGCAGGAAGTCACCAGCGCCGCCGCCGAAGAGGCCGCTGCCGCGCTGGAAGAATCCGAAACCACCATGCACGGCTGGCAAGAGCAGTGGGATACGTTCAACCTCACCGCCGCCGAGCCGCGCCGTCAGGCCGAAGTGCAGCAATCGCGGATCCAGCAGCTGGAAACCAGCCTCGAGCGCCTGGCCGATCGCCAGAAGCGTCTTGGCGAAGAACGCGCCTTGCTCTCGGCGGACCCGGAAGATGCGGCGATCATGGAGCTCAGCGAGCAGCTCGCCGAATCCGAAGCGACCCTTGAGGATTTGCAGACCAGCGAAGAAGCTCAGGTCGAAAAGCTCGAGCAGTTGCGTCAGGAACTGCAGCAAGCGCTGACCGCGCAGCAGCACGCCCAGGGCGATTTGCAGCGCCTCAACGGTCGGCTGGCTTCGCTCGAAGCCTTGCAGCAAGCGGCGCTCGATCCGGGTACCGGCACCGCCGAATGGCTACGCGAACAGAATCTTGCGAATCGCCCGCGCCTGGCCGAAGGCCTGAAGGTTGAGGCCGGTTGGGAGCTGGCCGTGGAAACCGTGCTCGGCGCCGACCTGCAAGCGGTGCTGGTGGATGACTTCAACGACTTCGATCTGTCGGGCTTTGCCCAGGGCGACTTGCGTTTGCTCAGCCCGTCCAGCGATGGTGTACGGGTGCCGGGCAGCCTGCTGGACAAGGTCGAGGCGCAGATCGATCTGTCGCCGTGGCTGGGGCAGGTCAAGCCGGTGGACAGTCTCGAACAGGCCTTGGCCCTGCGGGCTCAATTGGCTGCCGGGCAGAGCCTGATCAGCCGTGACGGTTATTGGGTCGGTCGGCATTTTCTGCGTGTGCGTCGGGCCAGTGAAGCGGAAAGCGGCGTGCTCGCCCGCGGTCAGGAAATCCAGCAACTGGGCCTTGAGCGCGAAGAGCGTGAAACCGCTGTCGAAACCCTGGAAACCCGACTGCAAAATCTCAGGGCGCAGCAGCGTCAGCAGGAAAACGGTCGCGAACATTTGCGCCGTTTGCTGCAGGACGAAGCGCGTCAGCAAGGTGAATTGAAGGCTCAACTTTCCGCCGGAAAGGCCAAGGCCGAACAATTGACCCTGCGCCGTACCCGTCTCGACGAAGAGCTTATCGAACTCGACGAGCAGCGAGCGCTGGAACACGAAAACATCGGTGAAGCGCGCCTGCAATTGCAAGAAGCCCTCGACAGCATGGCGCTGGACACCGAGCAGCGTGAGTTACTGCTGGCCCAGCGCGACAGCCTGCGTGAGCGTCTGGACCGGGTGCGCCAGGAAGCGCGGCAGCACAAGGATCACGCCCACCAGTTGGCGGTGCGTCTGGGCTCGCTCAAGGCGCAGCATGATTCGACGCGCCAGGCGCTGGAGCGTCTGGAGATGCAGTCCGAACGCCTGACCGAAAAGCGCGAGCAACTGAGCCTCAATCTGGAGGAGGGCGAAGCACCGCTGGAAGAGCTGCGTTTGAAGCTCGAGGAGTTGCTCGACAAGCGCATGACCGTCGACGAAGAACTCAAGACCGCGCAGATCGCCCTCGAAGACGCCGACCGCGAACTGCGCGACGCCGAGAAGCGCCGCAGCCAGGCCGAACAACAATCCCAGTTGATTCGCAGTCAGCTCGAAACCCAGCGCATGGAATGGCAAGCCCTGACCGTGCGCCGCAAGACCTTGCAGGACCAATTGCTGGAAGACGGCTACGATCTCCACGGCGTACTCGCAACATTGACTGCCGAGGCCAGCGAGAAGGATGCCGAGGAAGAACTCGAGCGCATCGCCGCGAGGATCCAGCGTCTGGGCGCGATCAACCTGGCGGCCATCGATGAGTACCAGCAACAATCGGAACGTAAACGTTATCTGGATGCGCAGAACGACGATCTGGTGGAAGCGCTCGATACCCTTGAGAACGTGATTCGCAAGATCGACAAGGAAACCCGCAACCGTTTCAAAGATACCTTTGATCAGATCAATGGCGGTTTACAGGCGCTTTTCCCAAAAGTTTTCGGTGGAGGCCGCGCGTATTTGGAACTGACGGGCGAAGATCTACTCGATACAGGGGTAACAATCATGGCGCAGCCGCCAGGAAAGAAGAACAGCACCATCCATTTGCTCTCCGGCGGCGAAAAAGCCCTGACCGCATTGGCCCTGGTTTTTGCGATCTTCAAATTGAACCCGGCGCCGTTCTGCATGCTCGATGAGGTTGACGCGCCACTGGATGACGCTAACGTTGGACGCTACGCGCGATTGGTAAAAGAGATGTCACAGACAGTGCAGTTCATCTATATCACCCACAACAAGATCGCCATGGAAATGGCTGAACAACTGATGGGTGTGACGATGCATGAACCCGGTTGTTCACGTCTGGTGGCCGTGGATGTCGAGGAGGCGATGGCGATGGTGGATGCCTGAGTCGTGGTTGCAGGAAAGGGTGTTTACGGTATGTAGGACTCTTTTCCTTGCTTCGACTTGCTGGCCAATCGACATATTCGCGCTAGCCAAGGTGGTAGACGGTGTAAAGTTGCCTTTGGTCGTGCTAGTTTAATGTCAATTTTTCGTATACGTGGGCAAAACGCCTGTCAGAACATAGAGTTGGCGCCACGTTTTAAAGCGGTTTGCAGGTTGTAAACCCCTTATTTTTCAGCATTTTTTATAGAGGCACGGGATTACATGGAAATCGGTCTGCGCGAGTGGCTGATCGTCATCGGCATTATTGTCATTGCCGGTATTCTTTTCGATGGCTGGCGCCGTATGCGCGGCGGCAAGGGAAAACTGAAGTTCCGTCTTGATCGAAGTCTGTCCAATCTGCCGGACGAGGACAGCAGCGCCAGCGCCGAGCTGTTGGGCCCGCCGCGCGTGCTGGACACGCATAGAGAGCCGCAACTGGACGAGCACGATCTGCCGTCGGTGAGCATGCCGGCCCGCGAGCCTCGCGAGTCGGGCTCCAAGCGCGGCAAGCGTGGCCACAGCGAGCCTTCCCAGGGTGACATGAACCTCAGCCTGGATCTGGACGGCGGCCCGAGCTTCAGCAGTCGTGACGACGACTTCCCGGATGACACCAAGACTTCGCCAGCGGTCAACGACAAAGAACAACCGCAAGCTGAAGAAGTGCTGGTGATCAGCGTGATCTGCCGCGACGCTGCCGGCTTCAAGGGCCCGGCGCTGTTGCAGAACATTCTGGAGAGCGGTTTGCGTTTCGGCGAAATGGATATTTTCCACCGTCACGAAAGCATGGCCGGCAACGGTGAAGTGCTGTTCTCCATGGCCAACGCCGTCAAGCCTGGCGTATTCGACCTGGACGACATCGACCACTTCAGCACCCCGGCGGTGAGCTTCTTCCTGGGTCTGCCAGGCCCTCGCCATCCGAAACAGGCTTTCGACGTCATGGTGGCAGCGGCGCGTAAATTGTCCCAGGAGCTGAACGGCGAATTGAAAGACGACCAGCGCAGCGTGCTGACCGCCCAGACGATCGAGCACTACCGTCAGCGCATCGTGGAATTCGAACGCCGCGCCCTGACCCAGAAGCGTTGATTGAAATGGTTATTCCCGCGCGGTGCGCGGGATAATCGGCAAAACAGATTGAGCAGCCTCGGCTGCTCTTTTGCTTTATGAGAGAACACCCATGACCGCCGCCAAGAACCGTATTTTAGAGCTGCGCGCTGAGCTGGATCAGCACAACTATCGTTACCACGTGCTCGACGAGCCGAGCATTCCGGACGCCGAGTACGACCGCTTGTTCAACGAGCTCAAGACTCTGGAAGCGGCCAATCCCGAACTGATCACCAGCGACTCGCCAACGCAGCGAGTGGGCAGTGCGGCGCTGTCGGCGTTTACCCAGGTGCGTCATGAAGTGCCGATGCTCAGCCTCGGCAACGCCTTCGAAGAAACCGACATGCGTGAGTTCGACCGCCGGGTGACCGAAGGCCTGGACCTGCCGGCCGGTGACCTGTTCGGTGGCGGCGCGACAGTCGAGTACAGCTGTGAGCCCAAGCTCGATGGCCTGGCCGTCAGCCTGCTGTATCAGGATGGCATCCTGGTGCGCGGCGCGACCCGCGGCGACGGCACCACTGGCGAAGACATCAGCGTCAACGTGCGCACCGTGCGCAACATCCCGCTCAAGCTGCACGGCACCGGCTGGCCGGCGACCCTGGAAGTGCGCGGCGAAGTGTTCATGTCCAAGGCCGGTTTCGAGCGGCTCAACGCCACGCAACTGGAAGTAGGCGGCAAGACCTTCGCCAACCCGCGCAACGCGGCGGCGGGCAGCCTGCGCCAATTGGATTCGAAGATCACCGCCAACCGTCCGCTGGAGTTCTGCTGCTACGGCATCGGTCAGGTGTCGGCGGACATTGCCGATACGCACATCGGCAATTTACAGCAACTCCAGGCCTGGGGCATGCCGATTAGTCATGAGCTGAAACTGGCGCACGGTATTGCCGAGTGCCTGGACTACTACCGCGATATCGGTGAGCGTCGCAGCGCGCTGCCGTATGAAATCGACGGAGTGGTGTTCAAGGTCAACAGCATTGCCTCCCAGCGCGAACTGGGCTTTCGCGCCCGTGAGCCGCGTTGGGCCATCGCCCACAAATTCCCGGCGATGGAAGAGCTCACCGAGCTGCTCGATGTGGAATTCCAGGTCGGCCGCACTGGGGCGGTGACGCCGGTGGCGCGTCTGAAACCGGTCAAGGTCGCCGGTGTCACGGTGGCCAACGCCACACTGCATAACATGGACGAAGTCGCGCGCCTGGGCCTGATGATCGGCGACACGGTGATCATCCGCCGCGCCGGTGACGTGATTCCGCAGGTGGTGCAAGTGGTCATGGAGCGTCGTCCGGAAAACGCCCGGCCGGTGCTGATTCCCGAGCAGTGCCCGGTGTGTGGTTCCCATGTCGAGCGCACGCAGCTGATCAAGCGCAGCAAGGGTCGCGAGACGGTCAGCGAAGGTGCGGTATATCGCTGCGTCGGTCGTCTGGCCTGCGGTGCGCAGCTCAAGCAGGCGATCATCCATTTCGTTTCCCGTCGCGCCATGGACATCGAGGGCCTGGGTGAGAAGAGCGTTGAGCAACTGGTCGACGAAGGCCTGGTGAGCTCGCCGGCCGATCTGTACGCCCTGACCTTTGAGCAGATCGTCGATCTGGAAGGCTTTGCCGAACTGTCGAGCAAGAACCTGCTCGGCGCCATCGAAGACAGCAAGAAGCCGGGCCTGGCGCGGTTCATCTACGCCCTCGGGATTCCCGATGTCGGCGAGGAGACGGCCAAGGTTCTGGCCCGCTCCCTGGGTTCGCTGGAGCGGGTGCAGCAGGCTTTGCCACAGGTGCTGACGTACTTGCCGGATGTTGGTCTGGAAGTCGCGCACGAGATCCACAGCTTTTTCGAGGATGCGCATAACCAGCAGGTGATCGCTGATTTGCTCAGGCATGGCCTGCAGATTCAGGATCAGGGCGAGTTGGGCGCCGAGTTTTCGGCGAGCACCACGCTGGGTGGCTTCCTCGACAAGCTGCATATCCCCTTGGTCGGGCCGGGCGGGGCGCAGAAACTGGCGGACAAGTTTGGCTCGCTACAGGCGGTGATCGGCGCGGATTGGCTGGATATGCGCCAGGCGCTGCCGGAAAAACAGGCCAATTCGGTGCGCGAGTTCTTTGCGGTCGAGGACAATCGCCAATTGGCTGAAGCGGCGGAGAAGCAACTGGCCGATTTCGGCATGCACTGGCAGAGCGAGAAGAAAGTCGTCGAAGGCTTGCCGTTGGCCGGGCAGACCTGGGTGCTGACCGGTTCGCTGGAGTTGATGAGCCGCGATGTGGCCAAGGACAAACTCGAAAGCCTCGGCGCCAAGGTCGCCGGCTCGGTGTCGGCCAAGACCCATTGCGTGGTCGCAGGGCCGGGTGCTGGTTCGAAGTTGACCAAGGCCAATGAGCTGGGGTTGAAGGTGCTGGATGAAGAGGCGTTTGTGGAGTTCTTGAAAGGTCACGGTATTCAGGTTTGACGCCCAAGATCGCAGCCTGCGGCAGCTCCTACAGGAGAGCGCATTTCTCTGTAGGAGCTGCCGCAGGCTGCGATCTTTTGATTTTTCCCACAAAAAGCAGGGGAACGATCATCTCTCGGTAATGATCTAGTCTCTGCAAACCCCAGGGAGAGATCACCATGTACCCTTTCTTCGAGCAACTCAGCTCGCGCATCGCCGCGCCGTTCATGGCCGAAAATTTGCGCAACAGCAAGGTCTGGTCCTGTCGTTGCGGGCAGTCGCTGTTCTTTCGCAACAGCCAGTGCCTGGCCTGTTCGGCGGCGTTGGGTTATCAGCCGGAGCAGAGTCGCTTGTCTGCGCTGCAACCGGGTGTGCAGGTGGGCACCTGGCTGCTTGATGCCGATCCCGGGGCTGGCCTGTTTCGACGCTGCGCCAACCTCGACTCCCCGGCGGCCTGTAATTGGTTGCTGCCTGCCAAAGACCATGACGTCTTGTGCATTGCCTGCAGCCTCAATCGCACCATTCCTGATCTGACGATCACTGACAACCACGAGCGCTGGCGCAAGGTGGAAACCGCCAAGCGGCGTCTGGTCGCGCAACTGCTCAGTCTGGGGTTGCAGGTAATTCCCAAAACCGTCGATGAAGACACGGGCCTTGCCTTCGATTTCATCGGCGTGGACCTCGAAGGCCAATCGCCTACCACAGGACACGCCAATGGCCTGGTGACTCTTGATATCAAGGAAGCCGACGATGCGCACCGTGAGCAGGTACGGGTGCAAATGCACGAACCCTATCGCACGTTGCTCGGGCATTTTCGTCACGAAGTCGGGCACTACTACTGGGATCGATTGATCGCCGATAGCCAATGGCTTGAGCCTTTTCGCGGATTGTTCGGCGATGAAAGCGTCAGCTATGCTGAAGCCCTCGAGCGGCATTATCAGAAGGGCGCATCGCTCGACTGGCAGCAGCACTACGTCAGCGCCTACGCCACCATGCACCCGTGGGAAGACTGGGCCGAAACCTGGGCGCATTACCTGCATATGATGGACGCAGTGGATACCGCGCTGGGCTTTGGCATGAGTGCCCGGGAAATGGACTTCGACTATCAGCCGTTTCCGTTGGATACCCTCTACGATCCACAGCATCCCGGCGGCGCGGCGTTCCTGTCGTTCGTCAATGCGTGGATCGAGCTGGCCGGCATGCTCAACGAGTTATCGCGCAGCATGGGGCAGCCGGATTTCTATCCGTTCGTCCTGCCATCAGCGGTCATTGCCAAGCTGCACTTTATTCACCTGGTGATTCAGCAGGAGGGCGGCAGGGCGGATGAGGTGCTTGAGGAGCAATAGCAAGTGCTTGAACCCCCTCATGTTTTTAATCCGAAACCAACGGTTGTAACTTCGCCTCAGATAGGTACAATGGCGCGGCTCGCCGACAGGTGAGCGTCGTTATGGTGACCCCATCGGTCCCCCCGCAACGATCAACCGTGAACCCGGTCAGGCCTGGAAGGGAGCAGCCGCAGCGGTGACATTGTGTGCCGGGGTGTGGCTGGTGGGGTTACCACCTTAACGCCACGCGAGTGTTCTCTCGCGTTATCTTTCTGAAATCAGACTTTCGCTAGCTGCCAGGATCTTGTCCGGGGCGGTTTTTTGCCGTTTGCGGTTTATCCACAGCAGCAGGCTCGCCACCGATGTACAGTCGGACAATCTCATCGATCTCCCCCGGACATCTTCATCCGAACCAGGGGGCGCAGAATGCGCTGCACCGGCACTTGTGGGTCATTGCGCACGGCGGCGCATGCCGGGTGATCAACACGTCGGGTTGAGTGAAGAGCGGGATGCTCCAGAGATAATCGCCAGGCTGATCGGGCAGCCACGATTGCGCGGCCACGCTGTCCAGGCTGATCAACAGTAAATTCCCCAAGGCCAGCCGCATAAACACTCGGTTAAAAGCCCCCGATGTGCAGCTTGGCCACAATACACGAGCGCACCGGATGCAATTTGTGCCTTGCTCCGCTAGCATTAGCCGCTTCTGCTTCCTTCGCTGCGACGGTTTTCGATGAGTTATCAGGTTCTTGCACGTAAATGGCGTCCGCGCTCGTTCCGCGAAATGGTCGGCCAGACCCATGTGCTCAAGGCTCTGATCAATGCCTTGGACAGCCAGCGGCTGCACCACGCCTACCTCTTTACCGGTACCCGTGGGGTCGGCAAGACCACCATCGCGCGGATCATTGCCAAATGCCTGAACTGTGAAACAGGTATCACTTCGACCCCCTGTGGCGAGTGTTCGGTGTGTCGCGAAATCGACGAAGGCCGCTTTGTCGACCTGATCGAGATCGACGCCGCGAGCCGCACCAAGGTCGAAGACACCCGCGAATTGCTCGACAACGTGCAGTACGCCCCGAGCCGCGGGCGCTTCAAGGTCTACCTGATCGACGAAGTGCACATGCTCTCCAGCCATTCCTTCAACGCACTGCTCAAAACCCTTGAAGAGCCGCCGCCCTACGTCAAGTTCATCCTGGCGACCACTGACCCGCAGAAACTTCCTGCAACGATTCTGTCGCGGTGCCTGCAGTTCTCCCTGAAGAACATGACGCCGGAACGCGTTGTCGAGCATTTGACCCACGTACTGGGTGTCGAGAACGTGCCGTTCGAGGACGATGCGCTGTGGTTGCTGGGCCGCGCCGCCGACGGGTCGATGCGTGATGCCATGAGCCTGACCGACCAGGCGATTGCCTTCGGTGAAGGCAAGGTCATGGCCGCCGACGTGCGGGCGATGCTCGGGACCCTCGATCACGGGCAGGTCTACGACGTCCTGCATGCCCTGATCGAAGGCGATGCCAAGGCGTTGCTCGAAGCCGTCCGCCACCTGGCCGAACAAGGGCCGGACTGGAACGGCGTGCTTTCGGAAATTCTCAATGTGCTGCACCGCGTTGCCATCGCCCAGGCCTTGCCGGAAGGTGTCGACAACGGTCACGGCGACCGTGATCGCGTGCTGGCACTGGCCCAGGCCTTGCCGGCCGAAGACGTGCAGTTCTACTACCAGATGGGCCTGATCGGTCGCCGCGACCTGCCGCTGGCACCGGATCCCCGGGGCGGTTTTGAAATGGTGTTGCTGCGGATGCTGGCGTTCCGGCCCGCAGACACCGCGGATGCCCCGAGGCAACCGCTAAAGCCAGTGGGGATCAGCCAGGCCACAGTTGATTCCGCAAACTCAGTGGCTGCCGCGCCGGTTGTTGCGCCGGTAGTCGCTGCGGCTGTTGCACCGATAGCGGTTGCGCCAATGGCGGCTCCGGAACCGGAACCGGTTGTGCCGGTCGTTGTGCCTGAACCTGTGCCGGAACCTGTGCCTGTGCCTGTGCCTGCGCCTGTGGTTGAAGCGGTCGTGGTCGAAGAGGTTGTCGACCTGCCGTGGAATGACCCGGTCGAGCCGGCGCCCGTCCAGCAACCGGCGGTCGAGCCGGTGCTGGAAACCGCCAGCGAACAACCCGAATTACCGCCGATGCCGTTGCCGACGCCGGACAGCGTGGTGCCGGACGCGCCTGAATGGGCCGCCGCGCCGATCCCGGAACTTTCGGTGGCCGACGTCGATGCCGCGACGCCGGGCATGGACCTGGATGACGAGCCGCCGCTGGACGAGGATTACATCGAGCCGGACATGGATTCGGCCTACAGTTACCTCGACGAACTGGCCAGCGAGCATGCCGCCGACCCGGCTCCGGAGCCCGAGCCTGAGCCCGCGGCAATGCCGGCCACCGGCCTGGCCCTGCAATGGCTGGAGCTGTTCCCGAAATTGCCGATTTCCGGCATGACCGGCAGCATCGCCGCCAACTGCACGCTGATCGCGGTGGATGGCGACAATTGGCTGATGCATCTGGACCCGGCCCACAGTGCCTTGTTCAACGCCACTCAACAGCGTCGCCTCAACGATGCGCTGAACCAGTTTCACCAGCGCACGCTGACCCTGACCATCGAGCTGATCAAGCCCGAGCAGGAAACCCCGGCACAAGCGGCTTCGCGCCGCCGCGCCAACCGTCAGCGCGAGGCGGAGGAATCGATCCACGGTGATCCGTTCATCCAGCAAATGATGCAGCAGTTCGGTGCGGTGGTCCGTAACGATACTATTGAACCTGTCGACGCCCTGGTCACTCAGGGCTAATAACTGAAGGCGCCCGGCCACATGGGCCGGGCGCTGTTTTAATCCAAGTACTTTTGAGGTGATTACCATGATGAAAGGTGGCATGGCCGGCCTGATGAAGCAGGCGCAGCAGATGCAGGAAAAAATGGCCAAGATGCAGGAAGAGCTGGCCAACGCCGAAGTCACCGGTAAGGCCGGTGGCGATATGGTCACCGTGGTGATGACCGGTCGTCATGACGTCAAGAGCGTGACCATCGACCCGAGCCTGGTCGAAGGCATGAGCGAAGACGACAAGGAAATGCTGGAAGCGGTCATCGCCTCCGCGGTCAACGATGCCGTGCGCAAGATCGAAGCCAACAGCCAGGACAAAATGGGCAGCATGACTGCCGGCATGCAACTGCCGCCGGGCATGAAACTGCCATTCTGATTCGCCTTCAGGCGGCAGATGAGTTACAAAAATGCCAGGCATAGCGCCTGGCATTTTTGTTTCTGGCTGACAGGGATGCGGTGCCTGTGAAGTCGCCTTCGCGAGCAGGCTCGCTCCCACAGGGGATTCTCGTCGTACACAAATCCACTGTGGGAGCGAGCCTGCTCGCGAAGAATTCACCCCGGTCCAACTGAAAACACATCGAACGCCATACCGCCACAAAGGTCTGCTCCCTATATCACTGAACCTCAACGATCACAGGAGACGCTGCCATGTCCGACCCCATGACCCTCAATCAACGCATTGTCCTGGCTTCTCGCCCGGTAGGCGCGCCAACGCCGGAAAACTTCCGCATGGAACGAGTGGCGCTGCCGGACCTGGCCGACGGTCAGGTGCTGCTCAAGACCGTTTTCCTGTCGCTGGATCCCTACATGCGCGGACGCATGAGTGACGCGCCTTCCTACGCCGCACCAGTGGAAATCGGCGAAGTGATGACCGGGGGCGCTGTCAGCCGGGTCGAGCGGTCGCTCAATCCGAAGTTTCAGGAGGGTGATCTGGTGGTCGGTGCCACCGGTTGGCAAAGCCACAGTGTCAATGACGGTCGCAGCATCATTCCGATTCCCGTGCTGCCAAGCCCTTCGATGGCTCTTGGGGTACTGGGTATGCCGGGCATGACCGCGTACATGGGCCTGATGGACATCGGCCAGCCGAAGGCCGGCGAAACCTTGGTAGTTGCAGCGGCGTCCGGGGCGGTGGGCTCGGTGGTCGGCCAGGTGGCGAAGATCAAGGGCCTGCGGGTGGTTGGTGTGGCGGGTGGTGCGAAAAAGTGCCGTTATGTGGTCGACGAGTTGGGTTTCGACGCCTGCATCGATCACAGGAGCCCGGATTTTGCTGAGGAACTGGCGCAAGCCTGTCCCAAGGGCATCGATATTTATTATGAAAATGTCGGCGGCAAAGTGTTCGACGCCGTGGTGCCGTTGCTCAATCCCAAGGCGCGGATTCCACTCTGCGGCCTGATTGCCTCCTATAACGCCCATGAAGCGCCGAGCGGCCCGGATCGCCTGCCACTGTTGCAGCGCACCTTGTTGACCAAGCGGGTGCGCATCCAGGGCTTCATCGTGTTCGATGACTATGGTGATCGCCAGCCGGAATTCCTCAGCGCCATGGCGCCCTGGGTACGCGATGGCAAGGTGAAGTTCCGCGAAGATGTGGTCGATGGCCTGGAGCAGGCGCCCGATGCGTTCATCGGCCTGCTGGAGGGGCGCAACTTCGGCAAGCTGGTGGTTCGGGTTTCCCGGGACTGAGTAATTGACGCTGCAATTTGACGCTCAACCGAGGCGCGGGTATAAACCGCGTCTCGTTGTTTTGTCGGACTTTTCCACCATGAGCTTCAGCCCTTTGATTCGCCAACTGATCGACGCCCTGCGAATTTTGCCAGGCGTGGGTCAGAAAACCGCCCAGCGCATGGCGTTGCAGTTGCTCGAGCGCGACCGCAGCGGCGGTTCGCGACTGGCGCTGGCCCTGAGCCAGGCCATGGAAGGGGTCGGTCACTGCCGCTTGTGCCGTACGCTGACGGAAGATGATCTGTGCCCGCAATGCGCCGATACCCGTCGCGACGACACCTTGCTTTGCGTGGTGGAAGGCCCGATGGACGTCTATGCCGTGGAGCAGACAGGTTTTCGCGGGCGCTATTTCGTGCTCAAGGGGCATCTGTCGCCGCTCGACGGCTTGGGGCCGGAAGCCATCGGCATTCCGCAGTTGATGGCGCGGATCGAAGAAGCCTGCACGTTCGCCGAAGTCATCCTGGCCACCAACCCGACCGTGGAAGGTGAAGCCACGGCGCACTACATCGCCCAATTGCTCAGCAGCAAAGGCCTGATCGCCTCGCGTATCGCCCATGGCGTACCGCTGGGTGGCGAGCTGGAGCTGGTGGATGGCGGGACGCTGGCGCATTCGTTTGCCGGGCGTAAGCCGATTTCGCTCTGAGTCTTGTGGTGTCTTGACTGACGCCTTCGCGAGCAAGCCCGCTCCCACAATGTGACCTGTATTCGCAGATCAACTGTGGGAGCGGGCTTGCTCGCGAAGGGCGCACCTCGGTCTCGCTGATTCACACAATCCTGTTGAAAACCAAGCAAGCGCTCGGTTAACTTCACTGACCCCTTCAGTGGAGCTCGCCGATGTCAGCCTTTCAGGAATACTTCGACCCCAGCCACCAATTGGTCCGCGACAGCGTCAGACGTTTCGTCGAGCGCGAGATCCTTCCTGATATCGAGCAGTGGGAAGAGGCCGAAAGCTTTCCTCGCGAGCTCTACCTCAAGGCCGGCGCGGCAGGGATTCTCGGCATCGGCTACCCGGAGGCTTACGGAGGCAGCCACGAAGGGGATCTGTTCGCCAAGGTTGCCGCCAGTGAAGAGTTGATGCGCTGCGGCTCAGGCGGGCTGGTTGCCGGCCTGGGCTCGCTGGATATCGGCCTGCCGCCCATTTTCAAGTGGGCCCGGCCCGAAGTGCGTGATCGTGTGCTGCCCCGGGTGCTGTCGGGAGAGAAGATCAGTGCCTTGGCCATTACCGAGCCCGGTGGTGGCTCCGACGTCGCCAACCTGCAAACCCGTGCCGTGCGCGAAGGTGATTTTTACCGGGTCAGTGGCAGCAAGACCTTTATCACCAGCGGCGTGCGTGCGGATTTCTACACTGTTGCAGTGCGAACGGGCGAGCCAGGTTTCGCTGGCATCAGCCTGTTACTGATCGAGAAAGGCACACCCGGTTTCACCGTAGGACGACAGCTGAAGAAAATGGGCTGGTGGGCGTCAGACACCGCTGAACTGTTCTTCGATGATTGCCGGGTGCCTGCAGGAAACCTGATCGGCACACAGAACATGGGCTTTGCCTGCATCATGGGCAACTTCCAGAGCGAACGCCTGGCCTTGGCGTTGATGGCCAACATGACCGCACAACTGGCGATGGAAGAGAGCCTGAAATGGGCGCGCCAGCGCGAAGCCTTTGGCAAGCCGATCGGCAAGTTTCAGGTGATCAAGCATCGCCTCGCCGAGATGGCGACCGCGCTGGAAGTGTCCCGGGAATTCACTTACCGCCAGGCGGCGAAAATGGCGGCGGGGCAGAGCGTGATCAAGGAGATTTCCATGGCGAAGAATTTTGCGACGGATACCGCGGACCGGATCGTCACCGATGCGGTGCAGATACTCGGTGGGCTGGGTTACATGCGCGAGAGTCTGGTGGAGCGGCTGTACCGCGACAGCCGGATCCTGTCGATTGGCGGCGGGACGCGGGAAGTGATGAACGAGATCATCAGCAAGCAGATGGGGCTTTGAGTTTGGCGGTGTAGCGACCGACGCTTTCGTCGGATCGCCGCCCGGAGCAGGCTCGCTCCCACAGTGGATTGCATTCTTTCTGACAGAACGCGGTCGAATGTGGGAGCGAGCCTGCTCGCGATGGCGGTCTGACAGGCGCCGCTTACTTGTCGCTCAACGCAAACTGCGTCAGGCAAAACGTAGGAATGCCCATGTCTTCCAGACGCTGCGAGCCACCCAGCTCCGGCAGATCGATGATCGCCGCCGCTTCATGCACCCGGGCGCCCATGCGGCGGATCAGGTTGGCGGCGGCAATCAGGGTGCCGCCGGTGGCGATCAGGTCATCGAACATCACCACCGAATCCCCCTCGCACAGACTGTCGGCGTGCACTTCCAGGAAGGCTTCGCCGTATTCGGTCGCATAGCCCTCGGCCAACACTTCAGCCGGCAGTTTGCCTTGCTTGCGGAACAGCACCAGCGGCTTGTTCAACTGATAGGCCAGTACCGAACCGATCAGGAAGCCACGGGCGTCCATCGCGCCGATGTGGGTGAAGTCAGCCTCGACGTAACGGTGGGCGAAGCTGTCCATCACCAGGCGCAGGGCGGTGGGCGACTGGAACAGCGGGGTGATGTCGCGAAAGATCACACCCGGTTTCGGGAAGTCGATGACAGGGCGGATGAGGGATTTGATGTCGAAGGAGTCGAAGACCATCGTCGTGGTGTCCTGGCAGGGCTGCAAACAACGAAGTATAACGGCGGCTGAACCCTTTCGCTCAGCCGCAACGTTTTGTTTCAGCCTTCCAGCGAGCCACCGGCCAGGGCGCACAGCTGGATCGGGTCGATAATCCGGATTTCCTTGCCTTCTGCCGCGATCAGTTCGTTTTGCTGGAAGCGGGTAAAGACCCGGGACACGGTTTCCACTGCCAGGCCCAGGTAGTTGCCGATTTCGTTACGCGACATGCTCAGGCGGAACTGATTGGCGGAAAAACCCCGGGCGCGGAAACGTGCCGAGAGGTTGACCAGGAAGGTGGCGATGCGTTCGTCGGCGGTCTTTTTCGACAACAGCAGCATCATTTGCTGGTCGTCACGGATTTCGCGACTCATCACCCGCATCAACTGACGGCGCAACTGCGGCAATTGCAGGGCCAGTTCGTCGAGGCGTTCGAAAGGAATTTCACACACCGAGGTGGTTTCCAGGGCTTGTGCCGACACCGGGTGCTTTTCGGTGTCCATGCCCGACAGGCCGACCAGTTCGCTGGGCAGGTGGAAGCCGGTGAGCTGTTCTTCACCGGTGTCGCTCAGGCTGAAGGTCTTGAGGGCGCCAGAACGGACTGCGTAGACAGAATCGAAGGTATCGCCCTGGCGGAACAGAAATTCGCCTTTTTTCAGCGGCCGGCCACGTTTGACGATTTCGTCCAGCGCATCCATGTCTTCCAGATTCAGCGAAAGTGGCAGGCAAAGAGGGGCCAGGCTGCAATCCTTGCAATGGGCTTGATTATGAGCGCGCAGTTTTACTGGCTCGGACATTTCTTCAATCCTTGTGGGAATTCACACATAAGACGTAAGGGTAACTCACCATAGGATATCGAGGCCAGTCTGGGGCGCTTGCTTGCAGAATTAGATTACCCGTGAAAAGCGCTGGCGACTGTGTTGTTCCAGGTATGCGTCGAACACCATGCACACCGAGCGCACCAACAGTCGCCCGGCGGGCAGGATGGTGATCCTGTCGCGATCGAGTTCGATCAGCCCGTCTTTGGCCATGTCTTGCAGTTGGGGCCAGAGAACGCCGAAATAGCCCTGGAAGTCGATGTTGAAGGCCTGTTCGATGTCAGCGTATTCGAGACTGAAATTGCAGATCAATTGCTGGATGACCGCGCGCCGCAGCCGGTCATCGGCATTGCACAGCAGGCCGCGGCTGGTGGCCAGTTGCGACGTGGCAAGGACGTTCTGATACTCGGTCAGGTCGCTGCTGTTCTGGCAGTACAGGTCACCGATCTGGCTGATCGCCGACACGCCGAGGCCGATCAAGTCGCAATGACCGTGGGTGGTGTAGCCTTGGAAGTTGCGTTGCAGCGTCGATTCTTCCTGGGCAATCGCCAGCTCATCGTCGGGCAGGGCGAAATGGTCCATGCCGATGTAGCGGTAGCCAGCGCTGATCAGTTGCTCGATGGTGCTCTGCAGCATTTCCAGTTTCTGCGCAGGCGTGGGCAGTTCATTGCTGTTGATGCGCCGCTGCGGCATGAAGCGTTCCGGCAAGTGGGCGTAGTTGAACACCGATAGCCTGTCCGGTTGCAGGTTGATGACCTCTTCGACGGTGCGGGCGAAATTCTCCGGCGTCTGTCTCGGCAGGCCGTAGATCAGGTCGATATTGATCGAGCGAAACTGCAAGGTGCGGGCGGCATCGATCACCGCGCGGGTTTCTTCCAGGCTTTGCAGGCGATTGACTGCACGCTGCACCGCCGGGTCGAGGTCTTGCAGGCCAATGCTGACCCGATTGAAACCCAGTTCGCGCAGCAGGCCCATGGTCGACCAGTCGGCCTCGCGCGGGTCGATCTCGATGCTGTAGTCGCCGGAGTCGTCGTCCAGCAAATTGAAGTGTTTGCGCAACTGCGCCATCAACTGGCGCAGTTCGTCGTGGCTGAGAAAGGTCGGCGTGCCGCCACCGAAGTGCAGTTGCTCGACTTTCTGCGTGGGGTCGAGGTGGCAGGCGATCAACTGGATTTCCTGTTCCAGGCGCTGCAAATACGGCTGCGCCCGCCCGCGATCCTTGGTGATGACCTTGTTGCAGGCGCAGTAATAGCAAATGTTCGCGCAGAACGGCACGTGCACGTACAGCGACAAGGGGCGTTGGGCCTTGCGGCTGTCGCGCAGGGCATGAAACAGGTCGAAGGTGCCGACCTGGCTGTTGAATTGCACGGCAGTCGGATACGAGGTGTAGCGTGGTCCCGCCAGGTCGTAACGGCGGATCAGATCGGTGTCCCAACGAATGGCGTCGAGCATCATGCGGGCATTCCCCGGATAGGCTGGCAGTGTCAGCCACTTTATGCGAGGGCGGGGTGGGGCATCTTGATTTGCATCAAGGTCAGAATCTTTGTCGTTTGTGAGGGCCTCATCGCGAGCAAGCTCGCTCCCACAGGTTTTGTGTACACAGCGACCCCTGTGGGAGCGGGCTTGCTCGCGAAGGGCGCGCCGCCGATCTAGTGCCCCATGAGCCAATGCTGATGCGGCCCCGGCAAGGTCCAGATGCCGAACAGCATCACCAGCAATCCGCCCGCCATCCGTACGCTGCGTTTGCGCAACAATGCGGTGGTGCGCTCGGCGGCAAGGCCTGTCGCCAGCAGCACCGGCCAGGTGCCGAGCCCGAACGCGAGCATCAACAATGCACTGTCCAGCGCGTTGCCCTGGCTGGCCGACCATAGCAAGGTGCTGTAGACCAGACCGCACGGCAGCCAGCCCCAGAGCGCGCCCAACAGCAGCGCACGCGGAACGCTCGACACCGGCAGCAACCGGTTGGCGACTGGCTGGATATGCCGCCACAGGCCGCGACCGAGGCTTTCGATACGGGTCAGGCCGCTCCACCAGCCGGCCAGGTACAGGCCCATGGCAATCAGCAGCAACCCGGCGAGAATACGCAGGAACATCGCCGCCGGGCTGCTGGCCACGGCCCATCCGGCCAGGCCGATCAGCAGTCCGGCGCAGGCATAGCTCAGAATCCGGCCCAGGTTGTAGGCCAGCAACAGGCGAAAGCGGCGGCTGCGTTGCTCCTTGGGAATCGCCAGGGTCAGCGCACCCATCAAGCCGCCGCACATCCCCAGGCAATGGCCGCCGCCGAGCAAACCGAGGATCACCGCAGACACCAGCAGTGGCGCCAATTCAAGCATGGGGCGGGGCCTTGTCGTCCGTTTTGGCCGGTTGGCCGCTGGCCTCATCGACGGCGGCGGTGTGGTTCGGGTCCTGGTCGTCGAACAGGATGCTGTGGGCCGGGCCGTCGAGGTCGTCGTACTGACCGCTGTCCACCGCCCAGAAGAAGATATAGACGGCGATGGCCACGATCAGCAACGCAGCGGGAATCATCACGTAAAGAGCTGGCATCTGGACTCCATGCCCGCGCGGCTCAGGCCGGCAGCGGGCGGGTTTCTGGCGTGGCGCAGAGGGCGGGCGCGCTCGGCATGCGAGTCAGGCGCAGCGCATTCAACACCACGGTCAACGAACTGATCGACATGCCCACCGCCGCCCATACCGGGGTGATCCAGCCGAGGGCGGCGAAGGGCAACATGAGGCCATTGTACAGCCCGGCCCACAACAGGTTCTCGATAATGACCCGGCGGGTGCGTCGTGCCAGGCTGAAGGCTTGCACCAACGCGTCGAGGCGGTTGGACAGCAACACGGCATCGGCACTGGTTTTCGCCAGATCGGTGGCCGAACCCATGGCGACGCTGATATCCGCAGCCGCCAGCACCGGCACGTCATTGACCCCGTCCCCCAGCATCAACACCTTGCGGCCTTCTTTGTGCAGTTGTTGCAGGACTTGCAGTTTATCGTCCGGACGCAAGCCGCCACGGGCTTCATCGATGCCCAGTTCCGCCGCCACGCTGGCGACCATCGGCGAGCTGTCGCCAGACAACAGCAGCGTGCGCCAGCCTCGCGCCTTGCACGCGGCCAGCAGCGCGGGCGCATCGGCCCGCAAGCGATCATCGAGGACAAACCAGGCCAGCGGCCCCTGGCTGTCGCCAAGCAGCAGCCATTGGCCGGCTTCTTCGGGCATCGACGGCACCACGGCGCCGCTCAGTTCGCAGACGAAACGCGGTTGGCCGATGCGCAGGCGTCGCCCATCAACCAGTCCCTCCAGGCCAAGGCCCGGTGTGCTGTGGACTTCTTCGGCAGCCATCGGCGCACGACCGAAAGCGCGGGCGATCGGGTGTTCGGAGCGGTTTTCCAGGGCGGCGGCGAGGCTCAGGCATTGATCGCTGTCGAGCGTGCCGAGGGGGCGGATAGAACGCAGCGCCAGGCGACCTTCGGTGAGGGTGCCGGTCTTGTCGAAAATCACCGTGTCGATCTGGTTCAGGCCTTCCAGGACATGGCCGCGCGTCAACAGCAGCCCTAGTTTGTGCAATGTACCGGTGGCAGCAGTGAGTGCAGTCGGCGTCGCCAGCGACAGGGCGCACGGGCAGGTCGCCACCAGCATCGCCAACACAATCCAGAAGGCTCGTGAGGCATCCAGCTGCCACCACAACAGGCCAATGGCCGCAGCAGCGATCAGCGACAACAGCAGGAACCATTGCGCGGCGCGGTCGGCGATTTCCGCCAGGCGCGGTTTTTCGGCCTGGGCACGATCGAGCAGGCGAACGATGGCCGAAAGGCGAGTGTCCTGGCCCAGGGCCTGGACCTCGACGGTCAGTGCGCCTTCGACGTTCAGGGTGCCGGCGGTGACCGCGTCGCCGAGGGTGCGTGGTTGTGGCAGGTATTCGCCGGTCAGCAACGACTCGTCGACACTCGACTGGCCGTCGAGGATCTTGCCGTCAGCCGGGAGAATGGCGCCAGGATGAACCAGCACCTGATCGCCAATGCGCAGTTCACTGAGCAGAATGCGTTCGCTCTGGCCATCGGCTGTCAATCGCAGGCACGAGGCGGGCAACAGATTCACCAGCTGCGCGGTCGCGGCGGCAGTGCGCTCGCGGGCGCGCCGCTCCAGATAACGCCCGGCCAGCAGGAACAGGGCAAACATGCCGACGGCATCGAAATACAGTTCGCCAACCCCGGTGATCGACGTCCAGATCCCGGCAATGTAGGCGCTGCCGATGGCCAGCGACACCGAAACGTCCATGGTCAGGTGGCGGGTGCGCAGATCGCGCATGGCGCCTTTGAAGAACGGCGCGCAGCTGTAGAACACAATCGGGGTGGTGAGAAACAGCGCGACCCAGCGCAGGATGGTGTGCAGTTCGGGGCTGAGGTCGATGTTGAATTCAGGCCAGGTGGCCATGGTTGCCATCATCGCCTGGAACCACAGCAGCCCGGCCACGCCGAGCTGGCGCAGGGCCAGGCGGTTTTCGCTGGCCAGTTGTTCGCTGGCGCGGTCGGCCTGATACGGGTGTGCGGCGTAACCGATGTGACGCAGTTCGCTGAGGACCTGGCTCAGCGGTAATTGCCCGTCGGCCCAGCGCACGTGCAGGCGATGGTTGGACAGGTTCAGGCGCGCTTCGGCCACGGCCGGCAAAGTGCGCAGGTGTTTTTCGATCAGCCAGCCGCAGGCGGCGCAGCTGATGCCTTCCATCAAGAGTGTGGTTTCGGCGAGTTCGCCTTCGTGGCGAACGAAGGGTTGCTGCACATCGGCACGGTCGTACAGCGCCAGTTCATCCACCAGTTGCACCGGCAGCGCTTCGGGGTTGGCCGAGGCTTCACTGCGGTGCTGGTAATAGCTCTCCAGGCCGCCGGCGACAATGGCCACGGCCACGGCCTGGCAACCCGGGCAGCAGAATTCGCGGGGTTGCCCGAGGACCGCAGCGGTGAAGCGGCTGCCGGCCGGGACGGGCAGGGCGCAGTGGTAGCAGGGGAGTGGGGTGGTCATGAGGTGGAGTCTACATCGTCCGGGAGGGCCTCATCGCGAGCAGGCTCGCTCCCACATTTGATCGGTGTCGTGCACAGGATTCGGGTGCACAGGAGATCCACTGTGGGAGCGAGCCTGCTCGCGAAGCGCGAAGCGCAGGCTTTTTTATTTCTTCAGATCTTCGGCACCTTGCAGCGGTTCGTCACCCAGCAGCAGATCCTTGTCATGGCCGACCAGTTCTTCTTCGAACATGCGCCAGATGTGCTCGTCTTGAGTACCGAGCAATTCGACAAAACGCCGGCCTTCGATCTTGTCGCTCAACTGGCCGATGTAGCGGCCCTGTTCGGTTTCGCTGCGGGTCAGGGTGATCTTGCGATCCTTTTCCGGCTGGGTCGGCGAGATCAGGTTCAGCTCCAGGGTCCCGGGCTGGCTGTCGCCGCTCAGGCGCAGGTCAACCTCGCCGGTCATGCCGTCGAGATGAACGCTGGCGCGCATTTTCAGGGTCTGGGCCAGCAGCTCACGGTCGAGGGAGCGGTTGATGCCTTTGCCGGCCTCGTAGTAGTTGTCATTGACCAGGTTGTCCGGGTTCTTCACCGCGATGGTCACCATGGACAAGGTCAGGGTCACCGAGCAGGCCAGGATCCCGATGATGATCCACGGCCAGAGGTGCTTGTACCAGGGACTTGCGGCAGTTGCTGCGGGCATGTTCAGTTCTCTCAACGATTCTGTGGGCCGATGAACCGGCTCTTGGCTTCAATGTGGACGCTGTCGTCATCGGCGTCCTTGAGGATGAATTTCACCTCGTTGGTGCTCGACGGCAGTTTTTCCGGTGCGACGGACAGCTCGGCAGGCTGGCTGACGATCTCGCCGGCCGCGACCTTGATCTCGCGTCGGCCCTGCATTTTGAGATCCGGCAGGCCGGAGGCTTCGAGCAGGTAGGTATGGTCGCGCTGGTCCTTGTTCATGATCTTCAGGCTGTAGACGTTTTCGATCCGGCCTTCGGCGTTCTCGCGGTACAGCACGCGGTCCTTGCTGACATCGAAACCCACCAGCGCACGCATGAAGAATGCCGTCACCAGCAAGCTGATCATCGCCAGCAGCACGATGGCATAACCAATCAGGCGCGGACGCAGTTTATGGGTTTTCTGCCCGGACAGGTTGTGCTCGGTGGTGTAGCTGATCAGTCCGCGCGGGTATTCCATTTTGTCCATGATGGCGTCGCAGGCATCGATGCAGGCGGCGCAACCGATGCATTCGATTTGCAGGCCGTCGCGGATGTCGATGCCGGTCGGGCAGACCTGGACGCACATGGTGCAGTCGATGCAGTCACCCAGGCCCTGGGCCTTGTAGTCGATACCTTTTTTACGCGGTCCACGGCCTTCGCCACGGCGCGGATCGTAGGAAACGATCAGGGTGTCCTTGTCGAACATCACGCTCTGGAAGCGTGCGTACGGGCACATGTAGATGCACACCTGTTCGCGTAACCAGCCGGCATTGCCGTAAGTGGCGAGGGTGAAGAAGCCGACCCAGAAGTACGACCAGCCATCCGCCTGGCCGGTGAAGAATTCGAACACCAGTTCGCGGATCGGCGAGAAGTAGCCGACGAAGGTCATGCCGGTGACGAAGCCGATCAGCAGCCACATGGTGTGCTTGCTGAACTTGCGCAGGAACTTGTTGGCGCTCATGGGCGCCTTGTCGAGCTTGATGCGTTGGTTGCGGTCGCCCTCGGTGACTTTTTCGCACCACATGAAGATCCAGGTCCAGACGCTTTGCGGGCAGGTATAACCGCACCAGACCCGTCCGGCGTACACGGTGATGAAGAACAGGCCGAACGCGGCGATGATCAACATGCCGGACAGCAGAATGAAATCCTGGGGCCAGAAGGTGGCGCCGAAAATGAAGAACTTGCGCTCCGGCAGGTTCCACCACACCGCCTGATGACCGCCCCAGTCCAGCCACACCGTGCCGAAATACAGCAGGAACAACAGGGCTCCGCCGGTCATCCGCAGGTTGCGAAACAGGCCGGTAAAGGCGCGGGTGTAGATTTTTTCCCTGGAGGCGTAGAGGTCGACGCTGTTGTTCGCGTTCCTGGCGGGTGGAGTGACGTCGTGTACCGGAATCTGGTTGCTCATCATTGCATCCCACGGCAGTGGAAAAGTGCCTCGGTCAGTACGTGCCGACCGCGGTCAAAAAGGGGTGTTGCAGTGGCGCAATGATACGCCTGTCGCTCTAGCCTGCGGGTGCGACCTTTGGTCGCGTTGGGAGAAAGCCGCGGATGGTGTAGCGAATGTAACAAAACATGATGCAGGTCAATTGACATCCGCAGTATAGCTGCCCGGTTGTCGGGCATCGACGCCATCAGGTCCTCCGATGGCGTCGCGGCGGTTTTATTTAACCGGGACGGTATGGCTGGCAACCGGATTGCGCCAGTCATTGCCGGCGATGACGTTGACGGTGAGGTGCTTTCTGTCGGGGGAAAAACTGGCCGACAACCAGCTTTGCCTGGTCGCCGAGCCACTCATGAAGAGTGGCGTATCACCATAGATGTAGTTGCTGGCCGGGTACCTTCCGTTCTGCCTGTTTGCATCGGCGGAAAACACGGCGGTCACGCGATAGTCCTCGAGCATCCGGGAAAACCTCATGATTTCGCGCTCCTGGACCGGCCAGTTAAACGGCTGGTGCAAGTTCAGCAGAATGATTTTGCCCTGGGCACGAGCACGTTGCAGGTCGCGCTCCAGCCAGTCCAGTGAGGCGTTGATCTCGTAGGCGGTCGTATTGAAAAGCGACTGAGTGGAAAAGTTGATGGAGTAGGTGGGCTCGTTGTGCAGTTGGACCAGGTGAACATCGCCGTAGTCCCTGGAATACGCCAGGCTGCCGTACCAGGTCTTCGTGAAAACAGATGCCCTGGCGGAAAGGTCCATGGTGGCGACTTTGCCCCAGTAGCGATTCTTCAGGTCTTCGACGCTCCCGGCGGCGCAATCGGGGCAAGCTGCGACATTGAAGTCATAGTCGTGATTGCCCAGGCCATAGTCGTAAAGGTTGTTGAGTTTGTCTTGCAGTACCGAATGGACGTAGGCGCGTTCTCCGGGATGCCCGGAAGCGGTCAGGTTGCCATTGATCATCACCGGGACGGTGGCAGCTCCCCCAAGTTGGTTCCTGAAGTCGGCGATGCTGCTGTACTGGGCGTCGATCAGCCATTTTGATCGCGCTTCCTTGTCCGCCGCGGATTCGTGTTCTTTGTTATCGGATTTTTCACTGGAGGGATACTTCGGCTCCGAAGCAAACACCAGGTGTTGTGGCTGGGATTGGCTGGCGGTCGAGTACATGACGGGAGCACAGGCTAATACCAGTAAGGAAAGTAGTTTGCAGCTATTTGAAATGCTCATGGAAGTCCATTTCCGTTTTATTGAGGTTGTTTGTTTTGCAGCACGGGGGCAGGTGAATGTATGTGACGGTTTTTGCTGAAGCAATCTGGCGTTGATGTTTTGTTGATAAGACATGTTTCCATTATTTACTGGAAATCTGCTCTATTGGTTTTGTCATTTGGTTTGTTCGTGTAGGTGGTTAGTGTCTGGCAGGACGCCGCTGCTGCGGACTAACTATTAATTATTGATGAAATGGATTTTTATGAACTTACATGGAAAATATGGTTTGCTGGTGGCGACTGCGTTCTCGTTGCTATGTCCCCTGCTTCTTGCCGTTGCAGCAACCGAAACACCGAAGCATCTGGTTCTGGTCTCCGATCCGCAGTACCCCTGGACCGATCTCACCGATGAAGGGCTTCCAAGCAACGATGCGCGGGCGAAGGAGTTGGTAGAGTTGCAATATTCCGACATTGCAGATTTCAGGAGGCACAATGGCGGTGCATCCCGTATCCCCGTGATGATCAATGGCGATATCACTGCGTTCGGTCATGGTGGTGAACGCTCGTATATGAAAGCGGTATTCGAGAGGAAACTTGAAGGTATTTATGATTATGGGCTGGGTAATCATGATTACGCGAATAACGTTGACGACTGTTTTCTGAATGATTGCGCCGCGGGCAGTATCGTCGAACTCAAGGAACGTTATTGGGGGAAGGTCGATTCAATGGATCTTGGAATTAGAAGCTCAGGTCTGGGAAAGATTTATTATGGCAGCCTTGCCTATTCGAAGAGCTTCGGTGATGTGCATATGGTGCAGTTGCATAACGAGCCGACCTACGCTGTGGAGTTTTCGTCCGGAAATCCACTGGGACCGACCGCTTTTGAGATCACGCCTGCACTCGATTGGCTTGAGCGGGATTTAAGAAGTGCCCGCCAGCAGGACAAGGTCATTATTCTTAATATGCACAAGGTGTATGACTGGAACGGAACGAGCGAGCAGATCGCCAGGTTTCAGCAGATGATCGAAACGTACCGGGTGACGGCGATTTTTGGTGGACACGATCACTGGGGTGCCGGCAGCTGGTTCGATTGGGGAAAATCTGAGCGTTTTGGTGATGTGCCCGTATTTCTTAGCGGTTCGGCTTCTCAGCAAACGTATCTTATTGCCAGTTTTTCCGATGACAGGCAGTCGCTCGCCATTAGCGTTGTTAGAGGCAACAACTGGCCAAGTCGCAAGGTCGTCCAGACGATACCGGTCATGAAATAGGCATCGAGAACAAAACGGCCCCGCCAATTCACATTGGCGGGGCCGTTTTTTGTTGCTTCAAGCGTTTGCCTTACTTGGCGTCCGCTGCCTTCTCACCGTGAGACAGGCTGTAGACGTAAGCGGCCAGCAGGTGAACCTTGTCGTTACCCTGCATTGCCTCTTGCGCAGGCATCTGGCCCTGACGGCCGTAACGGATGGTCTGCTGCAGCTGAGCGAAGCTCGAACCGTAGATGAACGCTGCCGGGTGAGTCAGGTCAGGTGCGCCCATCGCTGGCGTGCCCTTGCCTTCCGGACCGTGGCACGCCACGCAGTTGGAAGCGAACAGTTTCTGCCCGGCAACCGGGTCGGCCTTGGCGCCTTCCGGCAGCTTGCGGCCATCGAGGTTGGTCAGGATAAACGCGGCCACGTCGGCCACGCCTTGCTCGCCGATCACTTCAGCCCACGCAGGCATCACCGCGTGACGGCCGCCCATGATGGTGGTCTTGATGGCTTGCGCGTCGCCGCCCCAGCGCCAGTCGGTGTCGGTCAGGTTAGGGAAGCCGTAGGCGCCCTTGGCGTCGGAACCATGGCAAACCGAGCAGTTGGAGGCGAACAGGCGGCCACCCATCTTCAGGGCTTGCGGATCCTTGGCCACTTCTTCGATTGGCATGGCCGCGAACTTGGCGAAGATCGGACCGAACTTGGCGTCCGACCTGGCCATTTCCTTTTCCCACTCGTGAACGCCGGTCCAGCCGGTCTGGCCGTTGGCGAACGCGGTCTGCTTCTCGTTATCGAGGTAGTTGTAACCCGGCAGCAGGCCTTTCCAGTTGCCCAGGCCCGGGTACAGCACCAGGTAGCCGAGGGCGAAGATGATGGTGCCCACGAACAGCATGAACCACCATTTCGGCAGCGGGTTGTCGTACTCCTCGATCCCGTCGAAGGAGTGACCAACCGTCTCGTCGGTTTGCTCGGCGCGCTGGCCCTTGCGGGTGGACAGCAGCAGCCAGGTCAGGGCGAAGATGGTGCCGAGACTGAGGACTGTGACGTACAGACTCCAGAATGTAGTCATTCTTTGTTACTCCTAGAAGCTTGCTCGACGTGCTTGATGGCTTCGGGATCATCCGCGAAAGGCAGCAAGGTCGCGTCTTCAAACTCCGACTTGCGCTTGGGACTGAACACCCACAGTGCCAGTCCGATGAAGGCCACCATCACGACAACGGTGCCCAGGCCACGAATCATCCCGATATCCATCCAATTCACCGTTTGCTTTTGATGATGGTGCCCAGGCCTTGCAGATAGGCCACCAGCGCGTCCATTTCGGTTTTGCCCTTCACAGCATCCTTGGCGCCGGCGATGTCTTCGTCGGTGTAAGGGACGCCGAGCGTGCGCAAGACTTCCATTTTCTTGGCGGTGTCTTTGCCGTCGAGCTTGTTTTCCACGAGGAACGGGTAGGCCGGCATTTTCGACTCGGGCACTACGTTGCGCGGGTTGTACAAGTGCGCACGCTGCCAGTCATCGGAGTAACGACCGCCGACACGGGCCAGGTCCGGACCGGTACGCTTGGAACCCCACAGGAACGGGTGGTCCCAGACGCTTTCACCGGCGACCGAGTAGTGGCCGTAGCGTTCGGTTTCGGCACGGAACGGACGGATCATCTGCGAGTGGCAGCCGACACAACCGTTGGCGATATAAACGTCCCGGCCTTCCAGTTCAAGGGCGGTGCGGGGCTTCATGCCCTCGACCGGCTTGTTGGTGACATCCTGGAAAAACAGCGGAACGATCTGGGTCAGGCCGCCGATGCTGACGGCGATGACCATGAAGAAGGCCAGCAGGCCAATATTCTTCTCGACTGCTTCATGCTTCATCAGTGAGCTCCAACTACGGCAATCTGTTCGGCGGCTTTGGCTTCAGCCGGGTTCGAGGCGCGTACGGTACGGAATACGTTGTAGGCCATGAACAGCATGCCGGTGGCGAAGAATGCACCGCCCAGGGCACGGACGATGAAGCCCGGGTGGCTGGCTTGCAGCGCTTCGACGAACGAGTAGGTGAGGGTGCCGTCATCGTTGATTGCACGCCACATCAGGCCCTGGGTGATGCCGTTGACCCACATCGAAGCGATGTAGAGCACGGTACCGATGGTCGCGAGCCAGAAGTGGGTGTTGATCAGGCCGGTGCTGTGCATCTGCGCACGACCGAACAGTTTCGGGATCATGTGGTAGATGGCGCCGATCGAGATCATCGCAACCCAGCCCAGAGCGCCGGCGTGTACGTGGCCGATGGTCCAGTCGGTGTAGTGCGACAGGGAGTTCACGGTCTTGATGGCCATCATCGGGCCTTCGAAGGTCGACATGCCGTAGAACGCCAGGGAGACGACCAGGAAGCGCAGGATCGGGTCGGTGCGCAGCTTATGCCAGGCGCCCGACAGGGTCATCATGCCGTTGATCATGCCGCCCCAGCTTGGCGCCAGCAGGATAATCGACATCGCCATGCCCAGGGACTGTGCCCAGTCCGGCAGTGCGGTGTAGTGCAGGTGGTGCGGACCGGCCCAGATGTACAGGGTGATCAGTGCCCAGAAGTGCACGATCGACAGGCGATAGGAGTAGATCGGGCGTTCGGCCTGTTTCGGCACGAAGTAGTACATCATGCCCAGGAAGCCGGTGGTCAGGAAGAAACCCACGGCGTTGTGGCCGTACCACCACTGGATCATCGCATCCGTCGCACCCGAGTAGGCCGAGTAGGACTTGAACAGGCTGACCGGCAGCGACATGTGGTTGACGATGTGCAGCATCGCGGTCACGACGATGAACGCGCCGTAGAACCAGTTACCCACATAGATGTGCTTGGTCTTGCGCTTGACGATGGTGCCGAAGAACACCAGACCGTAGGTGACCCAGACAATGGCCAGCAGAATAGCCAGGGGCCATTCCAGTTCCGCGTATTCCTTGGTGGTGGTGAAACCCATCGGCAAGGTAATGATCGCGCCGACGATCACCGCTTGCCATCCCCAGAAGGTGAAGGCGGCGAGGCTGTCGGAAATCAGTCGCGTTTGGCAGGTTCGCTGCACGACGTAATAAGAAGTGGCAAACAGTGCACATCCACCGAAGGCGAAAATCACCAGGTTGGTGTGCAGCGGGCGCAGGCGTCCAAAGCTCGTCCATGCCAGACCGAAGTTCAACTCCGGCCAGACCAGTTGCGAGGCAATGAAGACACCGAGCCCCATGCCAAGGATCCCCCAGACCACCGTCATGATGGCGAACTGGCGGACTACCTTATAGTTATAAGCAGTCGGACTGATTGCTGTGCTCATTCTAAGGTTCCACGGTTTGGGTGTTTTATTAGGATTAAAAATCGGCCGCAAGTATGGAGAAAGCAAGGGGTCATTGCAACGCGCCATGACCTGGGTCAATGCTTTCAAAAGCTGATTCTGCGGCCTTTCCATGCGCCGCGTAAGGACAAATTTGCCCGCGGGCAAAACATCCCGGCGGACTGATCAGGCGAGGGGGTCAGGTCGGATGTAACGGGGTGTGTTCAAACGCAACGTTTGGCTGACCGAAGGCAATTGGTGCGACAGCCGGTATCTACCAGCCTTTGCGGCCTGTCATCGGGCAGATTCGTCGAACACATCGTTCAGGGTCGACCTGGAACCGGCACCGGCCAGTCCGCATCGGGGGAAGCTTAGACCCGAATCAGGTGATCCGAAAGAAAGTCTGTGCGGGGGTGCGACAATGGGTCGCAAAGGGGCAGGGAACTGCCGCATCCGGGAGAATGCGGCAGCAGAGCGGTCGGGATTTATTTGCGGTTGTCTTCAGCCTGCAGGCGCTCGGTATTCAAACCGTGGGACAGGCTGTACACATACGCGGCCAGCAATTGCACCTTGTCATTGCCCAGCAGTTCATTCTGCGCCGGCATATGGCCTTGGCGACCATGCCGAATCGTCTGTTCAAGCTGCGTCAGGCTTGTACCGTAAATGAAGCCGGCAGGATGCGTCAGGTTCGGCGCGCCCATGGCTTCGGTGCCCTGGCCGTTTGCCCCATGACAGGCGACGCAGGTGGTGCTGAACGCTTGCTGTCCGGCCTGCAGGTCGGCTTTGCTGTCGGCAGGCAATGGCAGCTTGGCCAGGCCATGGCGCACATAAGCGGCGACGTTCTTCACACCGTCTTCCCCCAGGACTTCACCCCATGCCGGCATCATCGCCATCCGGCCACCCATGATGGTGGTCTTGATGGTTTCTGCATTGCCGCCCCAGCGCCAGTCGCTGTCGGCCAGGTTGGGGAAGCCGAATGCACCCTTGGCGTCCGAGCCGTGGCACACCGAGCAGTTGGAGGCAAACAGGCGGCCGCCCATTTTCAGTGCCTGCGGGTCCTTGGCCACTTCTTCCACGGGCATCGCCGCGAACTTGGCGAAGATCGGCCCGAACTTCGTGTCGGCCTTGGCCATTTCCTTTTCCCATTCGTGCACGCCGGTCCAGCCATTTTCGTAGCCGGGGAGGATGCCTTTCCAGTTGCCCAGGCCCGGATAGAGGATCAGGTAGCCGACGGCAAACACCAGGGTGCCAACGAACAGCATGAACCACCATTGCGGCAGCGGGTTGTCATACTCCTCGATGCCGTCGAAGCTGTGGCCCATGGTCTGGTCGACACTGCCCTTGGTTTCGCCCTTGCGGGTGCTGAGCAGCAACCAGGTCAGGCCGATCAGGCTGCCGATGGTCAGTACGCAGATCCACGTACTCCAGAAGGTGGTCATGGCCGGGTACTCCTTGTTGCTGATTCTTCAGTGATGTCGGGTTGTGGTTCGTCGGCGAACGGCAGCAGGCGCGCTTCGGCGAATTCCGGGCCGCGCTTGCCGTTGAACACCCACAGCGTCATGCCGACGAAGGCCACGAATACGACGACGGTGCCAAGGCCACGGATCATTCCAGTGCTCAATTCAAACATTGCTCACCTCTTGCTCTTGATCGCAGTGCCGAGCACTTGCAGGTAGGCGACCAGTGCATCCATTTCGCTCTTGCCCTTGAGCGAAGCGACGGCGCCGGTGATGTCCTCGTCGGTGTACGGCACGCCCAGGGTGCGCATGGCCTTGATCTTGGTTTCGGTATGACTGCTGTCGACCTGGTTGGCCACCAGCCATGGATAGGCCGGCATCTTCGACTCCGGCACGACGTTGCGCGGGTTGTACAAGTGCGCGCGGTGCCAGTCATCCGAGTAGCGCGCGCCGACACGGGCCAGATCCGGCCCGGTACGTTTCGAGCCCCACAGGAACGGATGATCCCAGACGCTTTCGCCGGCCACTGAGTAGTGCCCGTAGCGTTCGGTCTCGGCGCGGAACGGACGGATCATCTGCGAGTGACAGCCGACGCAGCCTTCGCGGATATAGATGTCGCGACCTTCCAGTTGCAGCGCGGTGTAGGGCTTCATGCCTTCCACCGGTTTGTTGGTCACGTCCTGGAAGAACAGCGGGACGATCTGGGTCAAGCCGCCGATGCTCACGGCCAGGATCATCAGCAGCAGCAACAGGCCGACGTTTTTCTCGATAGTTTCGTGTTTCATGGCGGACTCCTCAGGCCATCTGCGCGGCAGCGGCGGCTTCGGCAGGCTGCGAGGCCCGCACGGTGCGCCAGGTGTTGTAGGCCATCAGGAACATGCCGCTGAGGAAGATCGCGCCACCCACCAGCCGCACGACGAAGCCAGGGTGGCTGGCCACCAGGGTTTCGACGAAGGAGTAAGTCAGCGTGCCGTCCTCGTTCACCGCACGCCACATCAGGCCCTGGGCGATGCCGTTGACCCACATCGAGGCGATGTACAGCACGGTGCCGATGGTGGCGAGCCAGAAGTGCGCGTTGATCAGGCCGATGCTGTGCATCTGCTCGCGGCCGAAGACTTTCGGGATCATGTGGTACAGCGCGCCGATGGAAATCATCGCCACCCAACCCAAGGCACCTGCGTGTACGTGGCCGATGGTCCAGTCGGTGTAGTGGGAGAGGGCGTTGACTGTCTTGATCGCCATCATCGGCCCTTCGAAGGTCGACATGCCGTAGAACGCCAGCGACACCACGAGGAAACGCAGGATCGGGTCGCTGCGCAACTTATGCCAGGCGCCCGACAGGGTCATCATGCCGTTGATCATCCCGCCCCAGCTCGGTGCCAGCAGGACCAGCGACATCACCATGCCCAGCGACTGCGCCCAGTCCGGCAGCGCGGTGTAGTGCAAGTGGTGCGGGCCAGCCCATATGTACAGGGTGATCAGTGCCCAGAAGTGCACGATCGACAAGCGATAGGAGTAAACCGGGCGCTCGGCCTGTTTCGGCACGAAGTAATACATCATCCCGAGGAAACCTGCGGTGAGGAAAAAGCCTACGGCGTTGTGCCCGTACCACCATTGCACCATCGCGTCGGTGGCGCCGGAGTACAGCGAGTAGGACTTGGTGAAGCTGACCGGCAATTCCATGTTGTTGACGATGTGCAGGATCGCCACGGTGACGATGAACGCACCGAAGAACCAGTTGCCGACATAGATGTGCTTGGTCTTGCGCTGCATGATCGTGCCGAAGAACACGATGGCGTAGGCGACCCAGACGATGGTGATCAGGATGTCGATCGGCCATTCCAGCTCGGCGTATTCCTTGGAACTGGTGTAGCCCAGCGGCAGGCTGATGGCCGCGAGCAGAATCACAAGCTGCCAGCCCCAGAAACAGAACGCGGCGATTTTCGGTGCGAACAGCTGAGTCTGGCAGGTACGTTGTACTGAATAAAACGAACTGGCGAACAGCGCGCAGCCACCAAAGGCGAAGATCACCGCGTTGGTGTGCAGCGGGCGCAAGCGGCCGAAGCTGGTCCACGGCAAATTGAAGTTGAGTTCGGGCCAGACCAACTGGGCAGCGAGAAAAACCCCGAGCCCCATACCGACGATGCCCCACACCACCGTCATAATGGCGAATTGGCGGACCACCTTGTAGTTGTAGGCGGTACTGATAGAAGTGTTCATGGTTCCCCATCCACGGTTCAGCCGAAGTGAGCGCACTCGCGCAAGGCAGCGCACCCTTCGGCCGGAGTTATAGGCAGACTAAAAGCGAGGCAAGCATGGACAAAGGGCACAAGGCCGGTATTGACGAGGATCAATGGGCGCAGTGCGTGCGGGATCATGGATGGTTGTGGAATGCCGCCGCTGGCAAGGCTGCGGCGACGCTGATCCTCGCCCATGGCGCCGGTGCACCGATGGACAGCGAGTGGATGAGCGACATGGCTGCACGCCTCGCCGCGCAAGGCGTCAACGTGTTGCGCTTCGAGTTTCCCTACATGGCGCAGCGGCGCCTCGATGGCGGCAAGCGCCCGCCGAACCCGGCGCCGAAACTGCTGGAATGCTGGCGTGAGGTGTATGCCCAGGTGCGACGCCATGTCACTGGGCCGCTGGCCATCGGCGGCAAGTCCATGGGCGGGCGCATGGCCAGTTTGCTGGCCGATGAGTTGGGGGCGGATGGGCTGGTGTGCCTGGGGTATCCGTTTTATGCGGTGGGTAAACCGGAGAAACCGCGGGTTGAGCATTTGGCGGGGCTGAAGACACGGACCTTGATCGTGCAGGGTGAGCGCGATGCGTTGGGCAACCGGGAGGCGGTCGAGGGGTATGCGCTATCGCCGGGTATCGAGGTGTTCTGGCTGGTGGCGGGGGATCATGATCTGAAACCGTTGAAGGCTTCGGGGTTTAGCCATGAGCAGCATTTGGCGGCTGCGGCTGGGAAGGTGGTTTCATTTCTTCAGTGAGGTTTTGTGCAGGCTGTGATGGCCCCATCGCGAGCAAGCTCGCTCCCACAGTGATTTTTGGTGTGGCTCAAAACCCTGTGGGAGCGAGCTTGCTCGCGATGAGGGACTATCAGGCAACATCACTTTCACAGACTCAATAAACCCGGAAGCTCTCACTGTCCGGTTTTTTGTCATTCCAGCCTCTATCAGCGGTTAAACCGCTCCACCAACGAATACTGGGTATTGGCAGTCCTGGTCAGCTCTTCACTCAGCAACGCCGAGTTCTGCGCCTGTTCCGCGGTCTGGTCCGCCAGTTGCGAGATGTTGCTGATGTTGCGGCTGATTTCTTCGGCCACGGCACTTTGCTCTTCGGTCGCGGCGGCGATCTGGGTGGTCATGTCGGTGATGTTGGCCACCGCTTCGCTGATCCCTACCAGTGCCTGGTCCGCTTCCAGTACCCGCGCCACGCCTTCTTCCGCCTGACGATGTCCGGCTTCCATGGTTTGCACGGCGGTGCCGGCGGTTTGCTGGAGCTTGGCGATCAGCGCATGAATCTGCCCGGTGGACTCGCTGGTGCGTTGCGCCAGCTGACGGACTTCGTCGGCCACCACCGCAAAACCACGCCCCATCTCACCGGCGCGGGCTGCTTCGATGGCGGCGTTCAGCGCCAGCAGGTTGGTCTGGTCGGCGATGCCTTTGATCACGTCGACCACACCACCGATTTCGTTGCTGTCCTTGGCCAGTTGGGTCACCGTCACGCCGGTTTCACCGACCACCACCGACAGGCGCTGGATGGCTTCGCGGGTTTCCCCGGCGATGTCACGACCACGACCGGTCAGGCGATTGGCTTCCTGGGTAGCGTCGGCGGTGCGTTGCACGTGGCTGGCGACTTCCTGGGTGGTCGCGGCCATCTGGTTGACCGCGGTGGCCACCTGTTCGGTCTCGACCCGTTGACGTTCCAGGCCGCTGGAGCTGTTGTGCGCCAGGGCATCGGACTGTCTGGCCTGATCGGTCAGGTGTTCGGCCGTGTCCTGCAGACGCGTCAGGCAGGTTTTCAGGCGTGCTTCCTGACTGAGGATGGACATTTCCAGACGCGCCTGGGCGCCGCGACTGTCGGTGTACATCTGTGCGATCAACGGATCGGAGGTGGTCTGCTCGGCCAGGCGCAGCAAACGCTTGAGGCCACGCTGTTGCCACTGGAGACCCATCAGGCCCAGCGGCACCGAAAGACCGGCAGCCAGGGCAAACCCCCAATGGGAGTTCAGCGATGCACCGATCATGAAGCTCAATTGGCTGACCAGGATGAACGGCAGCCAGTCCTGCAGGATCGGCAACCATTTATCCGAGGAGGGAACGGCCGACTTGCCCTGGTTGATGCGTTGGTAGAGCGCTTCGGCGCGGCGGATCTGTTCGGCGCTGGGCTTGACCCGCACCGACTCGTAACCGATCACCTGATTGCCTTCGAAGATCGGTGTCACATAGGCGTTCACCCAGTAATGATCACCGGTCTTGCAGCGATTCTTGACAATGCCCATCCATGGCAAGCCTTGTTTCAGCGTGTCCCACATGTGTGCGAACACCGCGGCCGGGACGTCGGGGTGACGGACCAGGTTGTGCGGTGCACGGATCAGTTCCTCTCGGGGAAACCCGCTGATCTCGACGAAAGCGTCGTTACAGTAGGTGATCATGCCCTTGGCATCGGTGGTGGAAATCAACCGTTGCTGAGCCGGGAAGGTCCGCTCGCGTTGTGTAATAGGCTGGTTGTTACGCATGGCTTTTTTAATCCGCAAGGCTTTCAAGTGCTGTATCGGCAAGGCCGGCGGATTGTTGAGATTATTTTTTGATTATCAGTGATGCGTCGCAAAGTGGCCCTTGCATCAGCCGGCGAGCATCGGATAGGTGAACAGGCCGAAGTGCAGCAGGTTCAGGCCAAAGTGGCTGGCGATGGCGGCGCCCAGCCCGCCGAACCGGTAGGCCAGGCCATAGCCGACCCCGGCCAGCGTCGCCAGCAACACCCACTGCCATCCTGCGCCGATATGGGCCAGGCCGAAGACCAATGACGCCAGCAGCAGGGCGAGGTGTTCACCGTAGGGCCGGTCTTTCAGGTACCGGCTCAGGCCGCCCTGGATGTAGCCACGGAACAGCGCTTCCTCGACCAGCGTCACCAGCAGCAGATTGTTCAGCAACCACAACCAGGCTTGATCCGGCCATTTCGGCGCCCAGGCGATGACCCCGAGCAACAGTGCGCCGCCCAACGCCAGCAGGGCGCTCAAGGTCAGTGCCAGTGCGGTGGCATACAGCGATAGCCGAAGTGAACGGCGGCCGACAATCCACGGACACACCAGTAACAGCCAGAAGCCGATCAGCGGTTTGTCCAGATTCAGGTGCATGGCGAATGACGCGGCGTTGTCGGTGAAACGCTGAGGATCGATAACGCGACCGTTGTAGAAGCCGGGTAACCAATGCGTCGCCAGGGCCAGGGCCAGGACGATGAACAGGCCGTGGCCGAGGTAGCGGACAAAAGGGATCTCGCGTTGGCGGACGGCGACACCCGCGACCAGCAACAAAAACACCGAGATTGCCGAGAGCCAGCCGAGATGGCCGTAGGTCAGTGCCAGGCCGTAGCCGAAGGAAAGCAGGGCCAGAGACATCCATGGCAGGGCAATCATTTGAAGTCCTTGAGTCGGAATTTGCGATGCATCCCAAACCCTGTGGGAGCGAGCTTGCTCGCGATAGCTTACTGACTGTCGGCAACAATGTTGAATGTTATGTCCATATCGCGAGCAAGCTCGCTCCCACATAAATTTTCGTGACCCAAACACAAACACCGCCCGAAGGCGGTGTTTGTGTCGGTCGTCCGTTACGAAGCGATCAACTGCCGCAACACGTAATGCAGAATCCCTCCGGACTTGAAGTACTCCACCTCATTGAGTGTATCGATGCGGCACAACACCTCGATCTTCTCGCTGCTGCCGTCTTCGCGGGTGATGGCCAGTGTCAGGTTCATCCGTGGCGTCAGCTCGACGCCGGTCAAGCCGAAGATGTCCAGGGTTTCGCTGCCATTGAGGTTCAGGCTCTTGCGGTTCTGATCCAGCTTGAACTGCAGCGGCAGCACGCCCATGCCCACCAGGTTGGAGCGGTGAATCCGTTCGAAGCTTTCGGCGATGACCGCTTTCACCCCCAGCAGATTGGTGCCTTTGGCCGCCCAGTCGCGACTCGAACCGGTGCCGTATTCCTGGCCGGCGAACACCACCAGCGGCGTGCCTGAAGCCTGATAGCGCATGGCGGCGTCGTAGATCGACATTTTTTCCCCGGTGGGAAGGTAGCGGGTGTTGCCGCCTTCTTCGCCGCCAAGCATTTCGTTGCGTATGCGAATGTTGGCGAAGGTGCCGCGCATCATCACTTCATGGTTGCCGCGCCGCGAACCGTAGGAGTTGAAATCCCTCGGTTCCACGCCTTTGTCGCGCAGGTATTGCCCTGCAGGGCTGTCGACCTTGATGTTGCCGGCCGGGGAGATGTGGTCGGTGGTCACCGAGTCGCCGAGCAGTGCGAGGATCCTGGCGCCATTGACATCCTTGACCACTGGCGGCGGGCCGCCGATGTCGTCGAAGAATGGTGGGTGCTGGATATAAGTCGAGTCGGACTGCCAGACATAGGTCGCCGCCTGCGGTACTTCAATCGCCTGCCATTGCGCGTCTCCGGCAAACACTTCGGCGTATTCCTTGTGGAACATGGCGGTGTTGACCTGACTCACGGCGTCGGCAATTTCTTTGCTGCTTGGCCAGATGTCCCGCAGGTAAACCGGTTTGCCGTCCTTGTCATCGCCCAACGGCTCGCGGCTGAGGTCGGTGCGCACTGTGCCGGCCAGCGCGTAGGCGACCACCAGTGGCGGGGAGGCCAGCCAGTTGGTTTTCACCAGCGGATGCACCCGGCCTTCGAAGTTGCGATTGCCCGAGAGCACGGAGGCCACGGTGAGGTCGGCTTGCTGGATGGCTTTCTCGATGGGCTCCGGCAGCGGCCCGGAATTGCCGATGCAGGTGGTGCAGCCATAGCCGACCAGGGCGAAGCCCAATTCATCGAGGTAACGGGTCAGGCCGGCCGCCTTATAGTAGTCGGTGACCACTTTCGAGCCGGGGGCCAGCGAACTCTTCACCCAGGGTTTGCGTTTCAGGCCTTTTTCCACGGCCTTCTTCGCCACCAGCCCGGCCGCCATCATCACGCTCGGGTTGGAAGTGTTGGTGCAGGAGGTGATCGCGGCGATGACCACGGCGCCGTTTTTCAGCCGATAGGTCTGGCCTTCGTAGTCGTAATCCGCTTCGCCGGCCAGATCGGCGTTGCCAACGGCGACGCCGCCACCGCCTTCGCTTTCCAGGCGGCCTTCTTCCTTGCTGGTGGGTTTGAATTGCAGGTCGACGAAGTCGCTGAAGGCTTGGGCGACATTCGGCAGCGATACCCTGTCCTGCGGGCGTTTCGGCCCCGCGAGGCTGGCTTCGACGCGGCCCATGTCCAGCGCCAGGGTGTCGGTGAACGCCGGTTCCTGGCCGGGCAGGCGCCACAGGCCCTGGGCCTTGCTGTAGGCCTCGACCAGTTGCACCGTTTCCAGGGGGCGGCCGGACAGGCGCAGGTACTCCAGCGTGATGTCGTCCACCGGGAAGAAACCGCAGGTGGCGCCGTATTCCGGGGCCATGTTGGCGATGGTCGCGCGGTCGGCCAGGGGCAGGTCGGCTAGGCCATCGCCGTAGAATTCGACGAATTTGCCCACCACGCCTTTCTTGCGCAGCATCTGGGTCACGGTCAGCACCAGGTCGGTGGCGGTGATGCCTTCCTTGAGCTTGCCGGTGAGTTTGAAACCGATGACTTCGGGAATCAGCATCGACACCGGTTGCCCGAGCATCGCCGCTTCCGCCTCGATACCGCCGACGCCCCAGCCAAGCACGCCGAGGCCGTTGATCATGGTGGTGTGGGAATCGGTGCCCACCAGGGTGTCGGGGAAGGCGTAGGTGCGGCCGTCTTCGTCCTTGGTCCAGACCGTGCGGCCGAGGTATTCAAGATTCACCTGGTGGCAGATGCCGGTGCCCGGTGGCACCACGCTGAAATTGTCGAAGGCACTCTGGCCCCAGCGCAGGAACGCATAACGCTCGCCATTGCGCTGCATTTCAATGTCGACGTTCTGCTCGAAGGCGCTGCTGCTGGCGAACTTGTCGACCATCACCGAATGGTCGATCACCAGGTCCACCGGCGACAGCGGGTTGATCCGCTGCGGATTGCCGCCGGCCTTGGCCATCGCCGCGCGCATGGCGGCCAGGTCGACCACCGCCGGTACGCCGGTGAAGTCCTGCATCAGCACCCGCGCCGGGCGGTACTGGATTTCGCGGTCGGAACGACGCTCCTTGAGCCACGCGGCCAGTGCCTTGAGGTCGGCGCCGGTGACGGTTTTTTCGTCCTCCCAGCGCAGCAGGTTTTCCAGCAGGACTTTCAACGACATCGGCAGCTTGTCCAGATCGCCCAGGCTTTTGGCGGCCTCGGGCAGGCTGAAATAGTGGTAGGTCTTGCTACCGACTTGCAGGGTTTTAAGGGTGTTCAGACTATTAACGGAGGGCATTGCGATCACTCCTTTGAGTCCGCACGGCTACGGACTGAGGGGACGGGCAGAGCATTAAACCTAGCCCTGTTTTAAGTAGCTGGCTAATAACTGGACTCTATCGCTAAGTCCGAGGTTCCGAAGTCGGCTATCATGCGCGGGTTTTCGTGACAGGCTTTGCTTCAACGCAAGCCTGGGCATCGCGCAGTGGCCGAAATTCCTCGTCATTGCCCAGGAGTAAGAATGAACACCCTCTTTATGCATTGCCGGCCGGGCTTCGAAGGCGAAGTCTGTTCCGAGATTTCCGACCTCGCCGCGCGCTTGAACGTGGCCGGTTATGCCAAGGCCAAGGCGGCAACTGCCTGTGCCGAGTTTGTCTGCACCGAAGAAGACGGCGCCGAGCGCCTGATGCGCGGGCAGCGTTTTGCCGAGCTGATCTTCCCGCGCCAGTGGGCCCGGGGGATCTTCATCGATCTGCCGGAAACCGACCGCATCAGCGTGATCCTCGCGCATATGGCGGACTTTCCGCTGTGCGGCAGCCTGTGGCTGGAAATGGTCGACACCAATGACGGCAAGGAACTGTCGAACTTCTGCAAGAAATTCGAAGTGCATCTGCGCAAGGCGTTGATGGCGGCCGGCAAACTGGTGGAAGATGCCCAAAAGCCGCGTTTGCTGCTGACCTTCAAGAGCGGCCGCGAAGTGTTCATGGGCCTGGCGGAGTCGAACAACTCGGCGATGTGGCCGATGGGCATTCCGCGATTGAAGTTCCCCCGCGAGGCGCCGAGCCGCTCGACCCTCAAACTGGAAGAGGCCTGGCACCACTTCATCCCGCGCGACCAGTGGGACGAGCGCCTGCACGGCGACATGACCGGCGTTGACCTGGGGGCCGCCCCCGGTGGCTGGACCTGGCAACTGGTCAACCGTGGCATGCTGGTCACGGCCATCGACAACGGCCCGATGGCCGAAAGCCTGATGGACACCGGTCTGGTGCAACATCTGATGGCCGACGGTTTCACCTTCAAGCCCAAGCAACCGGTGGACTGGATGGTCTGCGACATCGTCGAGAAGCCGGCGCGCAACGCCGCGATGCTGGAAGAGTGGATCGGCGACGGCCATTGCCGTGAGGCGGTGGTCAACCTCAAGCTGCCGATGAAACAGCGTTATGCCGAAGTGAAGCGCTTGCTCGAGCGTATTGCCGATGGCTTCAAGGCCCGGGGCATCAAGGTCGAGATCGGCTGCAAGCAGCTGTACCACGACCGCGAGGAAGTGACCTGTCATTTGCGTCGGATGGATGTGAAGAAGCCGAAATCCCGCTGAGTCAAAGATACCCCTGTAGGAGCGAGCCTGCTCGCGATGAGGCCATCACATTCAACATCTTTGTTGATTGACCCACCGCCATCGCGAGCAGGCTCGCTCCCACAGGTGCCACAGATGACGTTACACCCGGCAATGCGCGACAATGCCGGCCAGTTTCAGGAGTGAATCATGAGTGAAATGCTTGATACGCCGGTAGACGGCACCCTCGACGCCACCGGCCTCAACTGCCCCGAGCCGGTGATGATGCTGCACCAGCACATCCGTGACCTGGTGCCCGGCGGCCTGCTCAAGGTGATCGCCACGGACCCGTCGACCCGTCGCGACATTCCCAAGTTCTGCGTGTTTCTCGATCATGAACTGGTGGCGCAGCACGAAGAGGAGGGCACCTACCTCTACTGGATTCGCAAGAAGTCCGTTTAACGGCACCCAAAAAAGACCTGCATATGCAGGTCTTTTTTCATGTGCGATCAGCCCAGTGAATGACTGATACGAATCCGTTTGCGCGCACTGCGCGTCAGGCGAAACGACAGCATCAGTGCCGCGCAGCTCAAGCCCACGATCAAGCCTTGCCACAGCCCGCTCGGGCCACTCGGTGCACCGAACCAGTCGGTCAGGCCGAGGGCGTAACCCACCGGCAAACCGATACCCCAGTACGCGAACAATGTCAGGAACATCGTCACCCGGGTGTCCTGATAGCCGCGCAATGCACCGGCGGCGGTCACCTGGATCGCGTCGGAAAACTGGAACAGCGCTGAATACACAATCAGCATCGCCGCCACCCGGATCACGGTCGGGTCGGCCGTGTAGATCGCGGCAATGTGCTCGCGCAACAACAGCATCATGCTCGCCGAAAGGCACGCGTAGGCCAGCGCAGTGCCCATGCCGACCCCGGCCGCGAAGCGTGCCTCACGCGGTTCCTGACGCCCAAGGGCCTGGCCGACCCGTACCGTCACGGCCATGCCGAGGGAGTAGGGGATCATGAACACCAGTGAGCTGAAGTTCAGTGCAATCTGGTGCCCGGCCACGACAGTGGCGCCGAGGCTGCCGATCAACAGGGCGATCACGGCGAAGATGCTCGATTCGGCGAATACCGCGATGCCGATAGGCAGGCCGATGCCCAGCAGGCGTTTGATCACCGACCACTGCGGCCAGTCGAAACGGCTGAACAATTGGCTCGATTGATAGGCTGGCGCCCAACGCTCCCATCCGGCCATGCCCAGGGTCATCACCCACATGACGATGGCAGTGGCCCAGCCGCAGCCGACGCCACCCATGGCCGGTACGCCAAAGTGGCCATAGATGAAGATGTAATTCAGTGGAATGTTCAGGGCCAGGCCGCACAGGCCAAGCACCATGGCCGGGCGGGTGCGGCCCAGGCCGTCACTGAAGCAGCGCAATACGCAATAGAAAGCTGTGGCGGGAAGGCCGCTGGCAATTCCGTTCAGGTATTGCATGCACGGACCGATCAACTGCGGGTCAACCTTCATGATGTGCAGAATGGGTTCGGCGTTCAGCAATGCAGTCGTTGCCAGGAGCCCGACCAGTAACGCCAGCCATAACGCCTGTCGAACCAGCGGACCGATTTCACTGTGGGTACCGGCACCGAAACGTTGGGCGACTTTGGGGGTGGTGGCCAGCAGGGTGCCGGTCATCAGCAGAAAGACCGGCACCCAGATCGAGTTGCCCAAGGCAACCGCCGCGAGGTCGCGAGGACTGAATCGGCCCGCCATCACCGCATCGACGAAACCCATCGCCGTAGTAGCGAGCTGCGCGATCATGATCGGCAGCGCCAGGCCAAGCAGCGTCTTGAGCTCCAGGCGAACCCGGGCCGGGCGGGAGAGGGTGAGGGCAGCAGGGCGGTCAGTTACGGAATTCAAGGGCGAAACGTCCAAAAGTTTGCGAAGAGCAGTCGCGCATTCTACGCGTTGACGCGGCAGTCAGGAAAAGACCCGTGTTGTGGATTTGTAATCAAAGTTTGAGCGTGAACCTGTCCCCTCGCTACAAGGCAAATGATGTTGCTTCCCGCTGGCCGTTCACCAGCATCTACGCCTACACTGCCGATCCGCCAAAGGAGCCTGCCATGCTGATTGTTGCCGACGAAAATATCCCCCTGCTCGATGCCTTCTTCGAAGGTTTCGGTGAAATCCGCCGGGTACCGGGTCGCGCCATCGACCGTGCCACGGTCGAGCAGGCCGATGTGCTGTTGGTGCGTTCGGTGACCAACGTCAATCGCGCGCTGCTCGAGGGCAGCAAGGTGCGCTTTGTCGGTACGTGCACCATCGGCACCGATCATCTGGACCTGAATTACTTGCAGCAGACCGGCATCAAGTGGTCCAGCGCGCCGGGCTGCAATGCCCGCGGTGTGGTCGACTATGTGCTCGGCAGTCTGCTGACCCTGGCCGAAATCGAAGGTGTCGACCTGACCCGGCGTACCTACGGTGTGGTCGGTGCCGGCGAAGTGGGTGGCCGACTGGTCAAGGTCCTGCAAGGCCTGGGCTGGAAGGTGCTGGTGTGCGATCCGCCACGGCAAGCTGCTGAAGGTGGAGACTACGTCAGCCTCGAGCAGATCATCGACGAGTGCGACGTCATCAGCCTGCACACGCCATTGACGAAACAGGGTCAGCAATCGACCTGGCACTTGTTCGATGAAAAACGTCTGAACCAGCTCAGGTCCGGCACCTGGCTGATCAATGCCAGTCGCGGGCCGGTGGTCAACAACGCGGCCCTGCGCGATGTGCTGCTGGAGCGCGAAGACCTGCAAGCGGTGCTCGATGTCTGGGAAGGCGAGCCTGAAGTCGACGTGGCGCTGGCCGAACTGTGCGTGCTGGCAACGCCACACATTGCCGGCTACAGCCTCGACGGCAAGCAGCGGGGGACTGCGCAGATTTATCAGGCGTATTGCGATTTCCTCGGGCAGCCGGCCCGCGTCAGCTTGAGCGATTTGCTGCCGGCACCGTGGCTGTCGCACGTGACCCTCAATGCGCAAAGCGACCCGGCCTGGGCGTTGGCCATGCTGTGCCGTGGCGTGTATGACCCGCGTCGTGACGATGCGGATTTCCGTCGCAGCCTTGTCGGCAGTGTCAGCGAGCAGCGTGCGGCATTCGATGTGCTGCGCAAGCAATACCCATCGCGCCGTGAGATCGACGGATTGCAGGTGCGGATCGAGGGGGATGCGCCTGAGTTGCGGAGGATTGTGGCGGCGTTGGGGGCGACGGCAGTCTGATAGACCGTGGCGGCCCTATCGCGAGCAGGCTCGCTCCCACAGGAGCCGCTATTGGATACAAATGTTGTGTACGACCCGGATCCCCTGTGGGAGCGAGCCTGCTCGCGATGGGCGTACCACAGTCCCGGATTGGATAAGCAGGCATAAAAAACCCGGCCAACAAAGGGCCGGGTCAAGAAGACGGTGGCTATATCACTTTTGTTCGGCAGGTTTGACCAATCGCTTTTCCAGTTCGCTGCAAGCTTTCTGGATCATTTTTTCAGTGATCGGTACTTCGCGACCCTGCTCGTCAATAATCGAGCAACCCAGAGACTGGTCTGGTTGCGTGCGGATCACTTGAATCTTGTCATCGCTGCTGTGTTGCAAGGACATGGCCTGTCTCCTCATCAGGTTGTTTGCTTACTGTAGAACCGCCAGGTGACCGGGCTATGACAACTCCCTGCGATCTTTCCGGGGGGACAGAAACAGTCCAGCAGAAATGCCTCCGCATGGCTACCCGAACTTTAGACCAATAGCGTCTAGCCTCTAGTGTTGGTGGACATAATTAACCTGACTCATTGTGATTTGCAGCGAGCCACCTCATTGAGCGGTGTAGGCTGACCCTAATGACTGCCTTGTCCAGGATGATTACGATGCTCTCTGCCCGTCACCGCCGTGCCATTCGCCTGGCCAGCCGTTTCATCGCGCCGTATCGCTGGCAGGCCTTTGGCGCCTTGCTGGCGTTGATCGCCACCGCGGGCATCACCTTGTCCATGGGGCAGGGCATCCGCCTGCTGGTGGACAAGGGGTTCATGACCCAGTCGCCGCACCTGCTCAATCAGTCCATCACGTTGTTCATGTTGCTGGTGATGGGGCTGGCGATCGGTACTTTTGCACGGTTTTACCTGGTGTCGTGGATTGGCGAGCGCTGCGTCGCCGATATCCGGCGCAACGTGTTCAATCATCTGATTTACCTGCACCCGGGGTTTTACGAAGACAATCGCAGCTCGGAAATCCAGTCCCGCCTGACCGCCGATACCACGCTCCTGCAATCGGTCATCGGTTCTTCGCTGTCGTTGTTCCTGCGCAATCTGCTGATGGTGATCGGCGGGATCGTTCTGTTGTTTGTCACCAACCCCAAGCTCACCAGCATCGTGGTGGTTGCCTTGCCCCTGGTGATCGCGCCGATCCTGATCTTCGGTCGCCGGGTGCGTAACCTCTCACGCCTGAGTCAGGACCGGATTGCCGATATCGGCAGCTATGTGTCCGAAACTCTGGGCCAGATCAAGACCGTGCAGGCCTACAACCATCAGGCTCAGGACGAGCGCCGGTTTGCCGTGACTGTGGAAGAGGCGTTCAACACCGCACGCAAGCGCATCTTCCAGCGGGCCTGGCTGATTACCCTGGTGATCGTGTTGGTCCTGGGTGCGGTCGGGGTGATGCTCTGGGTCGGCGGCATGGACGTCATCGCCGGGCGAATTTCCGCCGGCGAGCTGGCGGCGTTCGTGTTCTACAGCCTGATCGTCGGCAGCGCGTTTGGTACGTTGAGCGAAGTGATTGGCGAATTGCAGCGGGCAGCCGGCGCGGCCGAGCGGATTGCCGAGTTGCTGCGTTCGGAAAACTTCATCCTGGCGCCGGTGGCTGGCGCGGTGAAACTGCCGGAACGGGTCGACGGCCACCTGCAGCTGCACAATGTGCGCTTTTCCTACCCGTCGCGGCCGCAAAACTATGCCGTCGACGGGTTGAGCCTGACCGTCAATGCCGGTGAGACGCTGGCGCTGGTCGGGCCATCGGGGGCCGGTAAATCCACGGTGTATGACTTGCTGTTGCGTTTTTACGACCCGGCCGAGGGACGCATCCTGCTCGATGGCGTGCCGTTGACTCAACTCGATCCGCTGGACCTGCGCCGCTGTTTCGCCCTGGTGTCGCAAACCCCGGCGCTGTTTTTCGGAAGCATTGAAGAAAACATTCGCTATGGCAATCCGCAGGCGACCTTGGCCGAGGTACAGGAAGCGGCAAAAATCGCTTACGCCCATGACTTTATCGAAGCCATGCCCAATGGCTACCAGACTCATCTGGGTGACGCTGGTCTCGGCTTGTCCGGCGGCCAGCGCCAACGCCTGGCCATCGCCCGCGCGTTGCTGGTGGACGCGCCGATCCTGCTCCTGGACGAAGCCACCAGCGCCCTCGACGCCCAGAGCGAACACCTGATCCAGCAGGCGCTGCCGAGCCTGATGAAAAACCGTACCACCCTGGTGATTGCCCATCGCCTGGCTACGGTGAAAAACGCCGACCGCATCGCGGTGATGGATCAGGGGAAGCTGGTAGCGGTGGGCACGCATCAGGAGCTTATCGCCAGCAATGCGTTGTATGCGCGGTTGGCGGCGTTGCAGTTTAGTGATGGACATGAAGCGGCATGAATGACTACCGATGAATGACGCCCGGTTCGGGCATTATGTCGTCCTCTGTTATGAGCCCGGATGAGGATATGAGCCGTTATCAACCACCGTTGACCTTGAAGACGAAAATGTTGTCGCTGATCGCCGATATCAGCGAACAGATCGGTCAGCTTACGGCTATGGACGAACGCCTGCAGACACCTCAGTTACGTCGTGGCAATCGGATTCGAACGATTCAGGCTTCTTTGGCCATCGAAAACAATACGCTGAGCATCGAGCAGGTGACTGCCGTTCTGGCAGGGCAGCGTGTGCTGGGGTTGCCTCGGGAAATCCAGGAAGTACGAAATGCGTTTGCTGCTTACGAAGCCATGCCTGATTGGCAGCCAAGCAGCCGGACCGATTTACTGCGTGCCCATGAATTGCTGATGGGCGGATTGATTGATGAACACGAGCAGTTTCGTCGAACCGGCGTGGGTATCTATCGTGGCGATAAGTTGATCCATATGGCGCCGCCGCCGAGTCGCGTTGTGCACTTGATTGATGACTTGTTGGCGTGGCTTGGTGCCTCGGACTGGCATCCCCTGATTACCAGCTGCGTCTTTCATTATGAATTTGAGTTCATCCATCCCTTCGCTGACGGTAACGGACGTATGGGGCGCCTTTGGCAAACCCTGATACTCAGTCAGTGGCGCCCGGTATTATCTTATTTGCCGGTTGAGGCCGTGATTCGGGATCAGCAGGAGGCGTACTACGCGGCATTGTCGGCGGCTGATCATTTGGCCGAATCAACGCCTTTCGTAGAGTTCATGTTGCAAGCCATGAGCCTTGCACTATCGGAGGCGGTACGGGGTGAGCCAGAAATCGACCTAGTAACCGACCCAGTAAGCGACCCAGTAGAGAAGTTGCTTTCTGTACTGCATCTTAACGGTCCGCGAAAGATCAGCGAATTGATGGCTGACATCGGATTGGTGCACAAGGCGACCTTTCGGGCTAACTATCTCAGGCCTGCATTAGCGGTCGAATGGATAGAGATGACCCATCCTGAGTCGCCAAGTAGTCCGGCACAAAAGTATCGCCTGACCCAGCTTGGAAAACAGGTCTTCGCACGGCTCAAGTCGGCAAAGAAATTCTGAACAATAAAAAAGCCCGCAGCTGTGATGCGGGCTTTTTTTGCGGGTCGATTTGAATCATTGATCGTCGAAATACCGCTCATGCCAATCCACGATCGGCTGCGGTGAGTTGAGCTTCTCGCCATAGATCACCGAATACGACAGCACGTTTTGCACGTACTGGCGGGTTTCGTCGAACGGGATGCTTTCCACCCATACGTCGAAACTCAAGTGATCCGCACCGCGCAGCCACTGGCGAACGCGGCCAGGGCCGGCGTTGTAGGCGGCGGAGGCGAGGACACGGTTGCCGTTGAACTGGCTGTGCACCTGGCTCAGGTACGCGGCACCGAGCTGGATGTTCTTGTCCGGGTTGAACAGTTGCTGTGGCGAGCTATAGGGAATGCTGAACTTGCGTGCGGTTTCCTTGGCGGTGGCGGGCATCAGTTGCATCAGGCCCGAGGCGCCGACCCCGGAGCGGGCATCTTCCATGAAGGCGCTTTCCTGGCGAGTGATGGCGAACGCCCAGCTCGGATGCAGGCCGCGATTCTTCGCTTCACGCACCAGCGTGTTGCGGTGGGCCATCGGGAAACGGATATCCAGGTCATCCCAATACTGCGCCTGGCTGATGGTGCGAATGGCCGGGAAATACCATTTCAGGTCGTAAGCCAGTTTGGCCTGGGCAACCATCTCGTCACGGCTGAAGTGGCGGCTGACGTGGTACCACTCGCGGCGACCGTCGACGATTTGCCCGCGAGCGTGGAACTCCAGGGCGCGACGTATGCCGGGGGTGTTGCGCACTTTGTTGATCAGCGCCTGGCTCATCACCAGCGGCTTGTTGTTCAGCGAATAGGGTGACTGCGAGCGATCGGCGGCGAGGAAGCCATAGAAGTCGCGTTCGCGGGCCAGGTTTTTATAGAGTGTCAGCGCTTCCGGATTCTGCGGTTGCGCCAGCTCCAGGCTGCGGGCCTGCCAGTAACGCCAGCGGTTGGTATTGGCCAGGTCCTGGGGCAGGCGGCGGGTCAACTGATAGGCATCGTCCCAGCGCGCCAGGCGCAGGAGCAGGCGCAAGCGCCATTCGGAAACCGTGTTGTCGCGCAGTTCCGGATCGTATTTGGTCATGACGTCCAGGGCTCGACCGTCGAAACGTTTGGCGAGGGTCAAGCCAATTTCCCGGGCGATTGCGACTTTTTCATCCCGGGAGAAATGCATGCTGCTGGCGTAACCGTCGAGCAGATTCATGGCCCTGTCCGGGTCCTGGCGAGCCAGGCGGCGCAGGCCGAGGCTGACCACGTCGGACATGGCTTCATCGGCCGGAGTGAAGCGTGACGGCTGGTTGAGCAGTTCCGGTTTCTGCGCCACGTCGATCAGCAAGCGACCGCGCGGGGTGAGAGTGGTCATGCCGTTGACCAGGCTGTTGGCCAGCGGGTAGTTGCGCGCCTGGGCGGCGAGTTTCGCGCGTTCCCAGCGTTTTTGCTCGGTCAGCTGGCCATCGGCGGCCCACATGCCGAACAGGGCATCGCAGGCTTCGGGCTGGGATTTACCGGTCAGCCAGAGCTTTTCGGTGTTGGCATAACCTTCGGCTTTGAGGTTGTGGCTGATCTGGTACTGCGCATTCAGGCAGTCCAGTTCGGTGAAGTTCATTTTCGGGTCGTAATACTTGACGAAGGTCGCCCAGTCACCCCGGTCCGCCAGCCAGCGCAACCAGCGCAGTTTCATCCAGTTGGCCTGGGGCAGGTCGCCGTGTTCGGCGAGGAATTTCTCGATTTCGGTGTTGCTCGCGGTTTTCAGGCGCGCGGTCAGCTCGTCGTACGCCAGGTAGGGTTCCAGCGGATAATCGGCGAGGGCCTGGCTGTAACGGAAATACGGGCCGCTATCGCCCTTGGCCAGAGCGCGTTTGGCTTCATCGTAATACTGGCGTTGGGTGGACAGGTCCACCGCCTGGGCGGATTGAACGGCAGCGGCAGACAGTAAAAATGCAGATAAAAGATTGAAAAGGCGACTGCGCATGAGACGTCCGGGCAGAGAAAAATCATGACAAGCGCGGGCCAGGCCCGCGCTGAATTGTCTGTAGCTTAGCCTTTTGCCAGCAGCCGGTGAAAGCTTTGCGGGTCTTCCCGCGTCAGTTCGCAACATTTGTCATGCAGAGTGCTACGAGAGTGAAATTGCCGGCCTTCTGAAGCCTCAAGTCAGGTAGAATGCGCGCCCGGTTTTTGGAGAAGCTCATGACCCTGCTCAAATTCAGCGATGTGTCCCTTGCTTTCGGCGCTATGCCGTTGTTGGACAAGGTGTCCTGGCAGATCGCCCGTGGTGAGCGGGTGTGCATCATCGGCCGCAATGGCACTGGCAAGTCCAGCATGATGAAGCTCGTCAAGGGCGACCAGAAGCCCGATGACGGCTCCGTTTGGCGCGCACCAGGACTCAAGATCGGCGAATTGCCGCAAGAATTGCCGGTGGCCGACGAGCGGACAGTGTTCGACGTGGTGGCCGAAGGCCTGGACGGCGTTGGCGCCTTGCTCGCCGAATATCACCACCTGAGCCAGAACTGCGTCACCGACGCCGATCTGGACAAACTGATGCACGTCCAACACGACCTCGAAGCCCGTGACGGCTGGCGCTTGCAGACCCTGGTCGACAGCACCCTGAGCCGCCTGCAGCTGCCGGCCGACAAGACCCTCGCCGAGTTGTCCGGCGGCTGGCGTCGTCGCGTCCTGCTGGCCCAGGCCCTGGTGTCCGAGCCGGACCTGCTGCTGCTCGACGAACCGACCAACCACCTGGACATCGGTGCCATCGCCTGGCTTGAAGAAGCGCTGAAGGATTTCCAGGGCGCCGTGCTGTTCATCACGCACGACCGTTCTTTCCTGCAGAACCTGGCAACCCGCATCCTCGAACTGGATCGCGGCGGCCTGATCGACTGGAACGGCGACTACGCCAGTTTCCTGGTGCACAAGGAAGCTGAACTCGCTGCCGAAGCCACTGCTAACGCGCTGTTCGACAAGCGCCTGGCCCAGGAAGAAGTGTGGATTCGCCAGGGCATCAAGGCCCGTCGTACCCGTAACGAAGGTCGTGTCCGTGCACTGAAAGCCTTGCGCGTCGAGCGTAGCGAGCGTCGTGAGCGTACCGGCAAGGCCAACATTCAGTTGGATACCGCCGACAAGTCCGGTAAGCAGGTCATGGTGCTCGAGAATGTGAGCTTCGCTCACCCGGGCGGGCCGTTCCTGATCAAGGACTTCTCCATGGTGCTGCAGCGTGGCGACCGTATCGGTCTGCTCGGCGCCAACGGTACCGGCAAGACCACGTTGCTGAAGTTGATGCTCAGCGGTCTGCAACCGACCAGCGGCAAAGTGGAAGAGGGCACCAGGATCGATGTTGCCTACTTCGACCAGTTGCGCCATCAGTTGGACCTGGAAAAAACCGTGATCGACAACGTGGCCGAAGGTCGCGACTTCATCGATATCGACGGCCAGAGCCGCCACGTGCTGAGCTACCTCGGCGACTTCCTGTTCAGCCCGCAGCGTGCCCGCACGCCGGTCAAGGCACTGTCCGGTGGTGAGCGTGCCCGTCTGTTGCTGGCCAAGCTGTTCAGCAAGCCGGCGAACCTGCTGGTACTCGACGAACCGACCAACGACCTCGACGTCGAAACCCTCGAACTGCTCGAAGAGGTCTTGCTGACCTTCAACGGCACCGTACTGATGGTCAGCCACGACCGGGCATTCCTCGACAACGTGGTCACCAGCACCCTGGTCTTCGAAGGTGAAGGCAAGGTTCGCGAGTACGTCGGTGGCTACCAGGACTGGCTGCGCCAGGGCGGCTCGCCGCGCCTGCTGGGTGTGACCGAGAGCAAGTCCGGCAAGGCTGACCTGAACTCCGCTGTAGTGAAGGCCGAGCCTGCGCCGGTTGCGGCGGTCGTCGAAGTGCCAGTGGCGAAGAAAAAGCTCAGCTACAAGTTGCAGCGCGAGCTGGAAGCGTTGCCGGGGCAGATCGAAGCCATGGAACAACAGATTGCCGCCGTTGAGGCGCAGATGGCCGATGCGGGCTTCTATCAGCGTCCAGCTGCGGAAACCGCTGCGGTGATTGCTCAGCTGGAGCAGTTGCAGGCTGAGCTCGACATCATGGTCGAGCGTTGGGCTGAGCTGGATGCCTGATTGACCCCGCAATAAAAAAAGCCCGGCTCACTTGTGTGAATGCCGGGCTTTTCATATGCAATGCGATCTGCGGGCTGTTGCAGATCCAATGTGGGAGCGAGCCTGCTCGCGATGACGGACTGACAATCGATGAAGATGTTGAATGTCAGATCGCTATCGCGAGCAGGCTCGCTCCCACAGGGGTCAGGTGTTGTCAGGATTTGTTCTGCAGACGCACCGCCAGCACATCGCAAGGCGCGCCATGCAGCACGTCATTGGCGGTGGAGCCCAGCAGCAGTGCCAGGCCGTGCCGGCCATGGCTGCCGACCACGATCAGATCGCATTGCTGTTCCTTGGCGAAGTGATGGATTTCCTGGCGTGGCTGGCCGTAGGTGAGGTGGCAATTGGAGCTCTCAAGCTCTGAGTATTTGTGCTTCAGGCGGTCAAGGCGCTCCTTGGCCTGATCGAACTGCTGCTGTTGCAGTTGTGACAGGTCCATAGGCACGTCGCCGCCGAAGGCCATCGCCATCGGCTCGACAATGTGCACCAGCGACAATTTCGCGCCATTGCTCACCGACAGTTCGCGAGCGCGGTGGATGACAGGGTCGCACTCTTCGGTCAGATCTACAGCGACCAGAATATGGTTGTAGGGCATGAGGTGCTCCTCCTGAGGGATGCAATATTGGTAAGTATGGCTGGTTTCAAGCGCATTGGTTCCAAAGTGACACAATGGGCTCATTCAAATTCGGGAGTACAGATATGACGGTCTGGATAGTGGTGTCAATCCTGTTGGTGGTGCTGAGCCCGCTGGCATGGTTGCGGCCGTCGCGAGTTCAGAGCGGGCGCATTGCCTTGCGGATGGAGGCCCGGCGCATCGGGCTGGCCATGCAACTGGCACCTCAGGAGTGGCCGCACTGGCTCAGCCAGGAGCCGCCGAGCCCCTGCGCCCAGTATCATCGTCCGCGGCGTGGCAGCCAGCCGGCGTGCTGGAGTTACTGGCAAAAATCACCGGGTGTCTGGGTCAATCAATGGCAGGAAATCTGTGAAGATCGGCCGCTGCTCGATCATTTCGAAAAATTGCCAGGCAATGTCTTCAAGGTCGAGGCCGACAAGCAAATAATCGCCTTGTATTGGGGCGAAAAGGGCGAGGCCGAGGTGTTGCAACAGATCGATGCCACCCTCAAAGCCCTCGCCTGAACCCCTGTAGGAGCGAGCCCGCTCGCGATGAACCTGAGGGCGCCGCTGGGTGTCAGGCTAACAGCGTCATCGTTGACGTTCATCGCGAGCAGGCTCGCTCCTACAGGTTTTCATGCAGGCAATAAAAAGCCCGACAAAATCATCGGGCGGGGTTGGCCAGGCAGGCCGGTAAAACGGTGTGGGCTGATCTTACGCTGGGCATTCGCCAAAGCGTTCAACTTTTTCCCCTAGTTTCGCCAGCGTAGCTTGTTAAACACGGGCTGCAGCGAATTAGGGCGACTTTTCTAACAATTGATTCTATGAATGACCTTGCATGCTTCGGCGTGTTTAAGGTCTTCGCAGTACGGAAATGACCGGAAAGTCGCGTTTCAACCCGTTTTTCAGGCGATTGACAATTGTCGGAAATTCCGTGAAGGTGACGTACCCAAATCAAACGGGCGTATGAATTGAGCGTTTGTATTTCAGATCGCTCCTACAGAATCCCGACTATCGCGTTGGCGGGTGTGCCGGGGGAATGGGCGTAGCATTGACGATCAACGTCCCTGCCAAGCCATTCGCCTGCGTCCGACGTGTACTGTTCAGCTTCCATATCGTGGAGATCAGTTGATGATTTACGAAGGTAAAGCCATCACGGTTAAGGCTCTTGAAAGTGGCATCGTCGAACTGAAGTTCGACCTCAAGGGTGAGTCCGTCAACAAGTTCAACCGTCTAACCCTGAACGAACTGCGTCAGGCCGTAGACACCATCAAGGCAGATGCTTCGATCAAGGGCGTGATCGTCAGCAGTGGCAAGGACGTCTTCATCGTCGGCGCCGACATCACCGAATTTGTCGACAACTTCAAGCTGCCGGATGCAGAACTTGTTGCTGGCAACCTCGAAGCCAACAAGATTTTCAGCGATTTCGAAGACCTCAACGTCCCGACCGTAGCCGCGATCAACGGCATCGCGTTGGGTGGCGGTCTGGAAATGTGCCTGGCGGCGGACTACCGCGTCATGTCCACCAAGGCCAAGATCGGTCTGCCGGAAGTCAAGCTGGGCATCTACCCGGGCTTCGGCGGTACCGTGCGCCTGCCGCGCCTGATCGGTGCCGACAACGCCATCGAGTGGATTGCCGCCGGCAAGGAAAACCGTCCTGAAGACGCGCTGAAAGTCGGCGCCGTCGACGCAGTGGTTGCTCCAGAGCAGCTGCAGGATGCTGCGCTGGAACTGGTCAAGCGCGCCATCTCCGGCGAGTTCGACTACAAGGCCAAGCGCCAGCCGAAGCTGGAAAAGCTCAAGCTGAACGCCATCGAACAAATGATGGCTTTCGAAACCGCCAAGGGTTTCGTGGCCGGTCAGGCTGGCCCGAACTACCCGGCGCCGGTTGAGGCGATCAAGACCATCCAGAAAGCCGCGAACTTCGGTCGCGACAAGGCGCTGGAAATTGAAGCTGCCGGTTTCGTCAAGCTGGCCAAGACCTCTGCCGCGCAGAGCTTGATCGGCTTGTTCCTGAACGATCAGGAACTGAAGAAAAAGGCCAAGGCCTACGACGAAATCGCCAAGGACGTGAAGCAGGCCGCCGTACTGGGCGCCGGCATCATGGGTGGCGGTATCGCCTATCAGTCGGCTTCCAAAGGCACGCCGATCCTGATGAAGGACATCAACGAGCACGGTATCGAGCAGGGTCTGGCCGAAGCCGCCAAACTGCTGGTTGGCCGCGTTGATAAAGGTCGCATGACCGCTGCGAAAATGGCTGAAGTACTCAACGGCATTCGTCCAACCCTGTCTTACGGCGACTTCGGTCACGTGGACCTGGTGGTGGAAGCGGTCGTCGAGAACCCGAAGGTCAAGCAAGCCGTACTGGCCGAAGTTGAAGACCAGGTCAAAGAGGACACCATCCTCGCGTCCAACACCTCGACCATTTCCATCACCTTGCTGGCCAAGGCCCTCAAGCGTCCGGAAAACTTCGTCGGCATGCACTTCTTCAACCCAGTGCACATGATGCCGCTGGTGGAAGTGATCCGTGGCGAGAAGTCCAGCGAGCTGGCGGTTGCCACCACCGTTGCCTACGCCAAGAAAATGGGCAAGAACCCGATCGTGGTCAATGACTGCCCGGGCTTCCTGGTCAACCGCGTCCTGTTCCCGTACTTCGGCGGTTTCGCCAAGCTGGTCAGCGCCGGTGTGGACTTCGTCCGTATCGACAAGATCATGGAAAAATTCGGCTGGCCAATGGGCCCGGCCTACCTGATGGACGTGGTCGGCATCGACACCGGTCACCACGGCCGTGACGTGATGGCTGAAGGCTTCCCGGACCGCATGAAAGACGACCGTCGCTCGGCCGTCGACGTGCTCTACGAAGCCAAGCGCCTGGGCCAGAAGAATGGCAAGGGCTTCTACGCCTACGAGACCGACAAGCGCGGCAAGCAGAAGAAAGTGGCCGATCCTTCGGTACTGGAAGTGCTCAAGCCGATCGTTTACGAGCAGCGCGAAGTCACCGACGAAGACATCATCAACTGGATGATGATCCCGCTGTGCCTGGAAACCGTGCGTTGCCTGGAAGACGGCATCGTCGAAACCGCTGCCGAAGCCGACATGGGTCTGGTCTACGGTATTGGTTTCCCTCCATTCCGTGGCGGTGCGCTGCGTTACATCGACTCGCTCGGTGTGGCAGAGTTCGTTGCCCTGGCTGACCAGTACGCTGATTTGGGCGCGCTGTACCACCCGACCGCGAAGCTGCGCGAAATGGCCAAGAACGGCCAGAGCTTCTTCGGTTAAGCGCCCCCAACTAGAGTGAGAGTGAACTTATGAGCTTGAATCCTAGAGACGTCGTGATTGTCGACTTCGGTCGTACTCCGATGGGCCGCTCCAAGGGCGGCATGCACCGCAACACCCGCGCCGAAGACATGTCGGCGCACCTGATCAGCAAACTGCTGGAACGTAACGTCAAGGTCGACCCGAGCGAAGTCGAAGACGTGATCTGGGGCTGTGTGAACCAGACCCTGGAGCAGGGCTGGAACATCGCGCGCATGGCGTCGCTGATGACCCAGATCCCGCACACCTCGGCCGGCCAGACCGTCAGCCGCCTGTGTGGCTCGTCCATGAGCGCTCTGCACACTGCTGCGCAAGCGATCATGACCGGTAATGGTGACGTCTTCGTGGTTGGTGGCGTCGAGCATATGGGCCACGTGAGCATGATGCACGGTGTCGATCCGAACCCGCACATGTCGCTGTACGCGGCGAAAGCCTCGGGCATGATGGGCCTGACCGCGGAAATGCTGGGCAAGATGCACGGCATCACTCGCGAGCAACAGGACGCTTTCGGCGTGCGCTCCCACCAACTCGCCCACAAGGCGACCGTGGAAGGCAAGTTCAAGGACGAAATCATCCCGATGCAGGGCTACGACGAGAACGGTTTCCTGAAAACCTTCGACTACGACGAAACCATTCGTCCGGAAACCACCCTGGAAAGCCTGGCGGCTCTGAAGCCGGCGTTCAATCCAAAGGGCGGCACCGTGACAGCCGGTACCTCGTCGCAGATCACCGATGGTGCCTCATGCATGATCGTGATGTCGGCGCAACGCGCACAGGACCTGGGCATTCAGCCTATGGCGGTGATTCGCTCGATGGCAGTGGCAGGTGTGGATCCGGCAATCATGGGCTATGGTCCAGTACCGGCCACACAAAAAGCATTGAAGCGCGCGGGTCTGGGCATCTCCGACATCGACTTCTTCGAGCTCAACGAAGCTTTCGCCGCACAGGCCCTGCCAGTGCTGAAAGATCTGAAAGTGCTCGACAAGATGAACGAGAAGGTTAACCTGCACGGCGGCGCGATCGCCCTGGGTCACCCGTTCGGTTGCTCCGGTGCGCGTATCTCCGGCACTTTGCTCAATGTGATGAAGCAGAATGGCGGTACCTTCGGGGTAGCCACCATGTGCATTGGTCTCGGCCAAGGCATCTCCACCGTCTTCGAACGCGTTTAAGCGTCTCGTTGATGGAAGCCGGGGCCAAGTGCCCCGGTTTTTGTTTTTCCGGATTTATTTTTATTTTTATTTTGAAAAAATTTCAGTGAGGGCCAAAGCATGCCGATACAACCCGGGCTCTACCAACATTACAAAGGTCCGCAGTACCGCGTATTCAGTGTTGCGCGGCATTCGGAAACCGAAGAAGAAGTGGTCTTCTATCAAGCCCTGTATGGCGATTACGGCTTTTGGGTGCGTCCCTTGAGCATGTTCCTGGAGTCCGTCGAAGTTGACGGCGAACAGATGCCACGCTTTGCTTTGGTGCAGGCCGAAGAAAGCCTTTTCAACAAGCCATAAGCTGAGTGCGCGCAAAACCCTGCGCTTGACCTCACCTTGTTGCCACTATATATAGCGGTGCCGCGTCAGGCGCCAACCGCCTTTCACTTCTCGAATTCAGGAATTTTCTGATCCATGGGCAAATCGCTGGTCATTGTGGAATCCCCGGCTAAGGCCAAGACCATCAACAAGTATTTGGGCAACGAATACGTGGTGAAGTCGAGTATCGGCCATATCCGAGACCTGCCCACCAGCGGTTCGGCTAGCGCCAGCAAAGAGCCAGCCGCCAAGCGCGGCAAGGCTGCTGCGGGTGAAGTGCCGGCACTGTCGCCGAAAGAAAAAGCGCGCAAGCAGCTGGTCGCGCGCATGGGTGTCGATCCGGATCATGGCTGGAAAGCCAAGTACGAGATCCTCCCGGGCAAGGAAAAAGTCATCGAAGAGCTGCGCCGGCTCGCCAAGGATGCTGACACCATCTATCTCGCAACCGACTTGGACCGCGAGGGAGAAGCCATTGCCTGGCACCTGCGCGAAGCCATCGGTGGTGACGACACCCGCTACAAGCGCGTGGTGTTCAACGAAATTACCAAGAAAGCGATTCAGGAAGCCTTCTCAAAGCCAGGCGAGCTGGATATCGATCGTGTCAACGCCCAGCAGGCGCGTCGTTTCCTCGACCGCGTGGTGGGCTACATGGTTTCGCCGCTGCTGTGGGCCAAGATCGCTCGCGGTCTGTCCGCCGGTCGCGTGCAATCGGTTGCCGTGAAGCTGGTGGTCGAGCGCGAACGTGAAATCCGCGCGTTCATCCCGGAAGAGTACTGGGAAGTTCACGCCGACCTCGGTACCGCCAAAGGCGCGACCGTGCGTTTCGATGTGGCCCGCGAGAAAGGCGAAGCCTTCAAGCCGCTCAACGAAACCCAGGCCATGGCCGCGCTGGAGAAGCTCAAGGCTTCCAGCTACAGCATCGTCAAGCGTGAAGACAAACCGACCAGCAGCAAGCCGTCGGCGCCGTTCATCACCTCCACCCTGCAACAGGCCGCGAGTAACCGCCTGGGCTTCGGTGTGAAGAAGACCATGATGATGGCCCAGCGTTTGTACGAAGCCGGCTACATCACCTACATGCGTACCGACTCCACCAACCTTTCGGTTGATGCCGTGGCGATGGCGCGTACCTATATTGAAGGCGAGTTCGGCAAGAAGTACCTGCCGGAAACCCCGAACGTCTACAGCAGCAAGGAAGGCGCACAAGAGGCTCACGAAGCGATTCGTCCGTCCGACGCCAATACCGAGCCAAGCAAGCTGTCGGGCATGGAGCGTGACGCTGAGCGCCTCTACGAGCTGATCTGGCGCCAGTTCCTCGCTTGCCAGATGCTGCCGGCGCAATACCTGTCGACCACCGTCACTGTCGGTGCCGGCGACTTCGAGCTGCGCGCCAAGGGCCGCATCCTGAAGTTCGATGGTTACACCCGCGTCATGCCGCAAATCGCCAAGCCGGGAGATGACGACGTACTGCCGGACATGGCCCAGGGCGACGCGATGAAGCTGATCAAGCTTGATCCGACCCAGCACTTCACCAAGCCGCCGGCGCGTTACTCGGAAGCCAGCCTGGTAAAAGAAATGGAAAAACGCGGCATCGGTCGTCCTTCGACCTACGCGGCGATCATTTCAACCATCCAGGACCGCGGCTACGTGGCGCTGCACAACCGTCGTTTCTATTCGGAAAAGATGGGCGACATCGTCACCGAGCGTCTGGCCGAGAGCTTCTCCAACCTGATGGACTACGGCTTCACCGCCGGCATGGAAGAGCATCTCGATGACGTGGCCCAGGGCGAACGCGACTGGAAAAACGTACTCGACGAGTTCTACGGCGACTTCAAGAAGAAACTCGAAGTAGCCGAAAGCCCGGAAAACGGCATGCGGGCCAATCAGCCGGTCATGACTGACATTCCGTGCACCACCTGTGGCCGGCCAATGCAGATCCGTACTGCGTCGACCGGTGTGTTCCTCGGTTGCTCGGGCTACAGCCTGCCGCCGAAAGAACGCTGCAAGGCCACTGTCAACCTGGTGCCGGGCGACGAAATCGCTGCGGACGACGAGGGTGAGTCGGAGTCGCTGGTGTTGCGTGGCAAGCATCGCTGCCCGATCTGCAGCACGGCGATGGATGCCTACCTGCTCGATGAAAAGCGCAAGCTGCACATCTGCGGTAACAACCCGGATTGCGATGGCTACGAAATCGAAGAGGGCACTTATCGCATCAAAGGCTATGAAGGTCCGAGCCTGGAGTGCGACAAGTGTGGCAGCGAGATGCAACTCAAGACCGGCCGTTTCGGCAAGTTCTTCGGTTGCACCAACGCGACGTGCAAGAACACCCGCAAACTGCTGAAGAGCGGTGACGCGGCGCCGCCGAAGATGGATCCGGTGAAGATGCCTGAGCTGAAATGCGAAAAGGTCAACGACACCTACATCCTGCGCGACGGTGCATCCGGTCTGTTCCTGGCGGCCAGCCAGTTCCCGAAAAACCGCGAGACCCGTGCTCCGTTGGTGATGGAAATCGTCCCGCACAAGGATGAGATCGATCCGAAGTATCACTTCCTCTGCGAAGCGCCGAAGAAAGATCCGGATGGCCTCCCGACTGTGATTCGTTACAGTCGCAAGACCAAGGAACAGTACGTGCAGACTGAGGTCGAGGGTAAGCCGACTGGCTGGAAAGCGTTCTACGACGGCGGTAAGTGGACGGTCGAAGACAAGCGCCCGGCAGCCAAGGCTTAAAGCCGCCAATCCCCCTGTAGGAGCGAGCTTGCTCGCGATGGTCGTCAACGATGACGCGGGCCTTCAGAATGCCCGCGTTGCTCTCAGGTCCATCGTCGGAACGCCGCCCGGAGCAAGCTCGCTCCTACAGTGCGCAAGGCCGCATGAGAACCCTTGGGTTTTCATGCGGCCTTGGTTGTTTTGGGCTTGCGGTTGGATCGGCTGATCCACGACACTGTCCAACCTGCATGAAGCAATTATTTCGTTGTGGAGGCTGCCGTCATGGCCCACGAACTGTATACCCGTACCAATCAGAAGATTTATTTCGCCGGCTTGTCGCTCGAAGCACTGGCCCGCACTGAAGAGGGTCGGGCGATGAATTCGCTGGCGCTGATCCAGGCCGGACGCGAATCCGCGTTGTTTCACCTGTACGGCGCGCTGTTGGGTCTGTGTCACGAAATCGCCGGTTTCTATCGCTTGCCCCAAGCCAATGCGCCCCGTGCAGAGTTGTTGCTGACTCGCGAGGTGCTGGAAACCATCGCCATTCCGGAAATGGCTGAGCTGGTCGAGTTGGCCAATAACCCGGAGACCTGGCTGGCCAAGCTGTTGGCCGCCCATGCTGCGCTGTTTCAGCCGCCACGCGCACCCCACAAGCCGAAAGGGGACGTGACCCAGCCACTGATTCAGGCTGTCAATCTGGATGAAGAGGAGGCAGTGGAGGAGCTGAGTCGGGAGGAGCTGGAGAGCTGGCGCCAGAATCTGAAGGGGTTGGCGATCCGCTTTCGCGAAGGCCTGAACGAGTGCTGACAGAAACATTTTTGGGATGACATCTGGTCAAGATCCCAAGCGAAGCCCTCGCGATGCCTATATAATCCCCGCCTTTCGTGGAGAACAGTCCTTTATGCCAACGTCCTTTCTAGAAATTGTCGAGTTACCAGACGGCCGTATCGAGCTGCGCAGGGCCGAGGACGAGGGTTCTCTGGTTACTTTGGATTTCTCCGAGGACGCCAAGGCATTCCTGCAAGGCCAGCACGTGGAAGTCGCCAAGGCGATGTTGAGCGTGGGTGTTCAGATGGCCGGTCGCCTGGTTGAAGGCGAATTCGACAAGGAAGAGGGGTCGCGGGTTCTTCATTGACCCCCGTCTGTCGCTTTTCTTGATGTCGTTACTCATCGGCTTCTCTGTCCCTTGAGAAGCCTTGCGCGGTGAAGCGCGCGTCTTGTCTGCCGGTTATCCCAGTCGAATATTCAGGCTCTGAGCGTCCCCGGTGCGGGCGGCGCTGATCAGTTGTTGCCGCGATTGGGAGCTCAACGGGTTGATCCAGCTGACCACCGTGTGGCTACGACCTAGGCGCAGGGCTTCGCAGGTCAGTTGCTGGGCGCTCTGGGTGCCCCGCGGTTGCAGCAACAGAATGCGTTCGCGGTTGAGGCCGGCATCTCGCAACCAGGCTTGAGTCAGGCTGGCGGGCGGCGCGATCAGTGTCAGCCAGCGTGCGTCCTGGTCCTGGCTCAATTCCCTGAGGATCGGTGCCAGAAGGTTCAGGCAGTTCCCGGCTGCACCACGCAGTGACAGCTCGCTGAAAACGTCAGGTTCGGCGCTCCAGGGGGACTCGACTACGTCTTTCAGGATCGGCGCCAATGGCTGTGCCATGAACGCTTCGAACAACGGCAGTTGGGTTTGCTGTGGTGATGGCTGTGGGAACTGCATGGAGCCTCCTTTAGCGGCGAATGACGCCGACACTCAAGCCTTCGATCACCAGTTCCTGGTCTTGAAGGTTCACTTCAATAGGGGCGAACTCGGGGTTCTCGGCGATCAGCCAGACTTTGCTGCCGTCACGCTTGAAGCGCTTGACGGTCACTTCGTCGCCGATTCGCGCCACCACGATCTGGCCGTTACGGGCTTCGCGGGTGGTGTGGACCGCCAGCAGGTCGCCGTCGAAAATGCCGATATCCTTCATGCTCATCCCGTGGACGCGCAGCAGGTAGTCGGCGCGCGGATGGAAGAAGGCGGGATTGATGTTGCAGGACTCTTCGATGTGTTGCTGCGCAAGAATCGGGGCGCCGGCCGCGACCCGGCCAATGATCGGCAGGGTGGAATCGTCGGCCTTGGCTTCGAAGCCGGGGATGCGGATGCCACGGGAGGCGCCAGGCGTCATCTCGATTGCACCCTTGCGGGCCAGAGCCTTGAGGTGTTCTTCCGCCGCATTGGGTGACTTGAAACCCAGTTCCTGAGCGATTTCCGCGCGGGTGGGTGGATACCCGTTGTCTTCCAGGCAGCGTTTGATGAAGGCCAGAATCTCTGCTTGTCGTGGCGTCAGCTTTAGCATATCGATCGCTCTGTTTTTTTATACAGTGACTGGGATTATATACAGTAAGGCGGTCTTGGCAATGCTCCATTTTTCAGTCGCCGCCGGACGGTCGAACAGTCAGTGGATTGAAGCTTCGCCGTTGTGTGGTTAAATGTCTGACCGACCATTCCCGAAACGAACTGCCAGACTTGACAATGCACAGGCTGAAACGTATGTTTCAAACAAGTGTTTGTCAGGCGGAGTAGCCATGGCCCAGTCGGAAACCGTTGAACGCATTCTTGATGCAGCCGAGCAGTTGTTCGCGGAAAAAGGTTTCGCCGAAACCTCGTTGCGCCTGATCACCAGCAAGGCCGGTGTCAACCTGGCGGCGGTGAACTATCACTTCGGTTCGAAGAAGGCGTTGATTCAAGCGGTTTTCTCGCGGTTCCTCGGGCCGTTCTGCATCAGTCTCGATAAAGAGCTGGAGCGGCGCCAGGCCAAGCCCGACATCAAGCCCACTCTCGAAGAGTTGCTGGAGATCCTTGTCGAACAGGCACTGGTGGTGCAACCGCGCAGTGGCAACGACCTGTCTATCTTCATGCGTTTGCTGGGGCTGGCGTTCAGTCAGAGCCAGGGGCACTTGCGTCGTTATCTGGAAGACATGTACGGCAAGGTGTTCCGCCGCTACATGATGCTGGTCAACGAAGCGGCGCCACGTATTCCCCCCATCGAACTGTTCTGGCGCGTGCACTTCATGCTGGGTGCGGCAGCGTTCAGCATGTCCGGTATCAAGGCCTTGCGCGCGATTGCCGAAACCGATTTCGGCGTGAACACCTCCATCGAGCAGGTCATGCGCCTGATGGTGCCATTCCTGGCTGCCGGCATGCGTGCCGAGTCCGGTGTGACGGATGCGGCCATGGCCACGGCCCAGTTGCGTCCACGCAGCAAATCGACACCGGTTGCCGCCAAGGTTTAACCGCACACGGGTGGGCGCGGCAGCTGACATCCGCTAAGCTAGCCGCCCATGCCGACTCTCGTTCTGAACCCGTTTCCCATTGATATCGCCGACCTGCCGGGCACTGTGCCAGGCGGCGAATCCGTGTGGGCCGGGTTAACTGTTATCAAGGAATTTTTATGACTGCTGGCTTGCAAGGCTCGTTGATGGTGGACGTCGCCGGTACCTGGCTGACGGCTGAAGATCGCCAATTGTTACGCCAGCCCGAAGTGGGTGGCCTGATCATCTTTGCCCGCAACATCGAGCATCCACGCCAGGTGCGTGAATTGAGTGCGGCGATCAGAGCCATTCGTCCGGATCTGCTATTGGCGGTGGATCAAGAGGGTGGCCGAGTGCAGCGCCTGCGCCAGGGTTTCGTGCGCTTGCCCGCCATGCGCGCCATTGCCGACAATCCGAACGCCGAATACCTGGCCGAGCAGTGCGGCTGGATCATGGCGACCGAAGTGTTGGCCGTTGGCCTGGACCTGAGCTTCGCCCCGGTGCTCGACCTCGATTACCAGCGCAGCGCCGTTGTCGGCACCCGTTCGTTCGAAGGAGATCCCGAGCGCGCTGCCTTGCTCGCGGGTGCATTTATCCGCGGCATGAACAGCGCAGGCATGGCCGCCACCGGCAAGCACTTCCCCGGTCACGGCTGGGCCGAAGCCGATTCCCACGTCGCGATCCCGAATGATGAGCGCAGTCTCGATGAGATCCGCGCCAATGATCTGGTGCCGTTTGCCAAACTGAGCAAGCAACTGGCCGCGGTCATGCCGGCCCACGTTATTTATCCACAAGTCGATTCCCAGCCCGCAGGTTTCTCCCGCCGCTGGTTGCAGGACATCCTGCGCGGCGAGTTGCAGTTCGATGGCGTGATCTTCAGTGACGACCTGTCCATGGCAGGCGCTCATGTGGTCGGCGATGCCGCCAGCCGTATCGAAGCGGCGCTGACTGCCGGTTGCGACATGGGCCTGGTGTGCAACGATCGCGCTGCCGCCGAACTGGCCCTGAGCGCTGCCCAGCGTTTGAAGGTCAAGCCTTCCGAGCGCATTGCGCGGATGCGCGGCCAGTCGTTCGCCAGTACCGAATACCGTCAAGACCCGCGCTGGCTGGCCGCTGTCGGCGCGCTCAAAGAAGCTCAATTGATTGATTAAGGACTGCTCGTTATGACGGTTTACGCGATTATCGGTGGCACTGGCCTGACTCAACTCGAAGGCCTGAGCATTCGCCAGTCACTGGCAGTGGACACGCCTTATGGCGCGCCTTCGGCCGACGTTCAGATCGGCGAGTATGCCGGCAAGGAAGTGCTGTTCCTCGCGCGTCACGGCCACCCGCATCGTTTTCCGCCGCATCAGGTCAACTACCGCGCCAACCTCTGGGCGCTGAAGCAGGCCGGTGCCGAAGCCATTCTGGCGGTCAACGCCGTGGGCGGCATCCATGCGGCCATGGGCACCGGGCATTTCTGCGTGCCGCATCAGTTGATCGACTACACCAGCGGTCGTGAGCACACCTACTTTGCCGATGACCTGGAACACGTTACCCATATCGACTTCAGCTACCCCTACAGCGAACCGTTGCGCCAGCAACTGATTGCGGCATTGGCGGCGGAAGGTGTGGGCTACAGCAGTCATGGCGTGTATGCCTGCACGCAAGGGCCGCGCCTGGAGACAGTGGCTGAAATCGCCCGGCTGGAGCGCGATGGCTGCGACATCGTCGGCATGACCGGTATGCCGGAAGCGGCCCTGGCCCGCGAGCTGGAACTGGATTACGCCTGTCTGGCGCTGGTGGTGAACCCGGCGGCGGGCAAGTCGACGGCGGTGATCACCATGGCCGAGATCGAGCAGGCATTGCATGACGGCATGGGCAAGGTGAAATCGACATTGGCGCGGGTGCTCAAGGGCTGAGTCCCGCTTGGTACCGAGTTGACCTCATCGCGAGCAAGCTCGCTCCTACAGGTTCAGTGGCGTTCGTAGAATTTGCGTTCGACGCGGACACTGTGGGAGCGAGCTTGCTCGCGATGGCGGACTAAAAAGCGCCGCAGATCTCAGCGCTTTTCGAGGTTTTCCGGCAGCGGCGCAAACAAGGCCTCGATATCATCGCTCTGCAGCTTCCAGTCCCCGGCCTTGCGCCCATCCAGCACGCCGGCCGCGAGGTCGGATTTTTCTTTTTGCAGGTGCTGAATCTTCTCTTCTACCGTGCCGCGCGCAATCATTTTATAAACGAACACCGGCTTCTCCTGGCCGATGCGATACGCGCGGTCGGTCGCCTGGTTTTCCGTCGCCGGGTTCCACCACGGGTCGTAATGAATCACCGTGTCCGCCTCGGTCAGGTTCAGGCCAACGCCACCGGCCTTCAGACTGATCAGAAATATCTGACGCTTGCCGCTCTGGAATTCCTTCACCGGGGTGCGGCGGTCGCGAGTTTGGCCGGTCAGCAGGGCGTAGGCCACGCCGCGTTTGTTCAGTTCGTCTTCGATCAGTGACAGCATCGAGGTGAACTGCGAGAACAGCAGGATCCGTCGACCTTCCTCGAACAATTCCTCGAGCATTTCCATCAGGCTGTCGAGCTTGCCCGACGTGCTGCCACGGCTTGGCAGGGTCGCCTCGTTGACCAGGCGCAAGTCGCAGCACACCTGACGCAGCTTGAGCAGTGCTTCGAGAATGATGATCTGGCTGCGGGCCACGCCTTTGCGGGTGATCTCGTCACGGACTTTCTTGTCCATGGCCAGGCGCATGGTTTCGTACACGTCGCGCTGGGCTTCGTTGAGTTCGACCCAGTGGATGATCTCGGTTTTCGGCGGCAACTCGGTGGCCACCTGTTCCTTGGTGCGGCGCAGCAGGAAAGGTTTGATCCGGCCGTTGAGGTGCTGGAGCCTGACCTCGCTGGTGCGTTTTTCAATCGGCACGCGGTAATCGCGGTTGAAGCTTTTGACGTCGCCCAGCCAGCCGGGCAACAGGAAGTGAAACAGCGACCAGAGTTCACCGAGATGGTTTTCCAGTGGTGTGCCGCTCAGGCACAGGCGCTGTCGGGCATTGAGCTCGCGGGCAGCCTGTGCGGCCTTGCTGTTCGGGTTCTTGATGTATTGCGCTTCGTCCAGCACCAGTATGTGCAATGGCTGCGCCGCCAGGCGTTCGACATCCTTGGGCAGCAGCGCATAGGTGGTCAGGATCAGATCGTAGTCAGCCAGCTTGTCGAAGTGCTTTTTGCGGCTGGCACCGTATAGCGCCAGTACCTTGAGCTGCGGCGTAAAGTGCGCCGCTTCGTCGAGCCAGTTGGGAATCAGGCTGGTCGGCATCACGACCATGCACGGCCGATCGAGGCGGCCGGCGTTTTTCTCGCTCAGAACGTGCGCCAGTGTCTGCAGGGTTTTGCCCAGGCCCATGTCGTCCGCGAGAATTCCACCCACTTCCAGCTGCCGCAGCGACTGCATCCAGCTCAAGCCTTCGAGCTGATACGGACGCAGCGTCGCATTCAGGCCGTCCGGGGCGGTGGCCGTGTGGTCCTTGATGTCACGCAGGCGCTGGGCAAAGGTGCGGATCTGTTCGCCACCCTCCCAGAGCAGCGGCATATCTTCCAGCGGGTTCAGGCGCGTGGCATCGGCCTTGCTCAGGCGCAGCGTAGTGTCGCCGGGCTCTTGCAGGTAGAACTCGCCAAGGGTGGCCAGCACCGGTTTCAAGCGGCCGAAGGGCAGGGCGACTTGCAACGGGCCGTGCTCGGAATTCGGGCGATTGGGGATGTTGACCAGGATCAGCTCGTCGTCGCGGCGTCGGGCCAGGCGTTCCGGGTTGAGGATTTCGGTGTGGGAGCGCATCAGGTTGAGCAGGATCGGCAATAGGCTCAGGCGTTCGCCGTTGACGATGATCCCCAGTTCGAGATCGAACCAGTCGCGCTCCGGTGCCTGTTCGACCGTGGCGTACCAGTCGTCTACCGCGGTCAGGTCGAAACCGAAGTCCTCGTCGATCTGCAATTCCCAGCCCTGGGTGCGCAGCTTCGGCAGTTCATTGAGGGTAAAGGTCAGCCAGGCGCTGTCATTGACCATCTCGAACAGCTCGCCGGCACTTTCCGGCAAGGCCTTGCTTTGCCGGGTGGCGACTTTGAAGCCGAGGATTCGCAGCTGCTCGCGGTAGGACTGTTCCACTTCCGGGTGGCGTTTTATCCGCAGCGTCTGGGTTTCCTGGCGTATCAGGATGTCGGAGTTTTTCTGCCCGCAAACGTACTCATCCAGATAACTGAAGGACAGTGCCGCTCGATGCTGGATGTAGCGTTGCATCCGGCCGTTGCGCGGTTCGAATGCGCTGAATTCGATGCTCGCCAGCCACAGGCGCGGGACGGGCTGCACATTGTCCACCAGCACTTGCGGCGGGGCTTTCGGGCTGCGGTTTTCCAGGACTGCCTGGAGCTTTTCCAGGAGTTCGGCATCTTTGGCGGCAGCGGGGTAGTCGAGGGTTTCCTGCACTTGCAGGAGCACCGCTGCACAATGTTTGCAGTTGTTGTGGACCGGGCAGGAGCAGGTGGCGTCGACCATCAGCAGCGTGCCTTTGGCTGACTCGCGCAGGCGAATGGTCTGACGGTAAACGTTACCGCCAGAGCCTTCGCAGGCGGCAATGATCGTGGCGTCGCCGGCCTCGACGATCCTGACACGATTCTCCAGCGCGTAACGGCGACCACGCTCCAGGCTCTGTTCCTTGAATCGGCTGACCCAGGATGGTGCCAGGGGTTTGCTCAGGGTCGCGGACATAGGGAATCAGTCCGGAATTTCTTCGGGAGCTGCTCGGGGTGCGGGGGCGGTCAGCGAAGTGATCTTGATCAGCAGGCCGAGGTGGCCGTTGTCGAGGAAGTTCAGCTGGCCGTTCTTGGTGTGGCTTTCCTGTTTCATGCGCTCGCTGGCAGTCACCATGCCATTGGCGTCGAACTGGTTGACCCAGAAATCGGCGTCGACGTCGGTAAAGCGTCCCAGTTTCATGTTCAGTGTGCCCTCGATCGGGTACTGGCCATACTGTTCCTTGCCGTCGCTGATCGCCACTTTGCTGGCCGTTTCGCCGAGGGGCTGTTGCCAGGCCTTGTGCAGCAACACCGTGTAGTCGGCGCTGCTGGTGAGTTTTTCCACCTCGCCATTCAGGCTTGGCGTGCGCAGGCTGTCGGGGCTGACCGGTTGGGCGCCAGCCGCCCAGTCTTCCGGCGCGGCGCGGCTGACAATCGCCGGCACGGCGTTTTGACGGACCAGAATCATTTCGACCTGATACAGGTCATCGGCAAATGCCGTGGGTGCAATCAGCGCTGGTATCAGCAGGGTCAGCAAGGTCAGTGAGCGAAACAGGCGCATGCGGCGTCCTTCAAGCAGTTTTCGGAACGAGGCGCTCGAACAGCGCCTCTACAGTATTAAAGCGCTCTTCCGGGCGCTCCATCGGAACCATGAACTTGAACATCGTGGCGCCTTCGAATTTGTAGCGTTTTGGCTGGCTCTGGATCAGTTTGATCAGGGTCAGCGGGTCGACCGGCGTCTGTGCGGCGAACTCGACGCGACCGCCTTGTGGGCCGCCATCGACTTTCTTGATGCCCAGTTGCTCGGCCTGCAATTTCAATGCAGTGATGCGGATCAGGTTCTTGGTCGGTTCCGGCAACAGGCCGAAACGGTCGATCATCTCCACCTGCAAATCCTTGAGGCCGTCCTCGTCGGTGGCCGAGGCAATGCGCTTGTAGAGAATCAGGCGGGCGTGGACATCCGGCAGGTAGTCTTCCGGGATCAACGCCGGTACCCGCAAGTTGACTTCCGGACCGCCGCCTAGCGGTTGATCGAGGTTTGGCTGCTCGCCCTTGCGGATCGACTTCACCGCGCGCTCGAGCATTTCCATGTACAGCGTGAAGCCGACGGCCTGGATCTGCCCGCTCTGGCCGTCGCCGAGCAGTTCGCCGGCGCCACGGATTTCCAGGTCGTTGGTGGCGAGCACGAAGCCTGCGCCGAGGTCCTGGGTGTTGGCAATCGCTTCCAGGCGCTTTTCCGCGTCCGGGGTGATTTGCTGGCGTGGCGGCGTCAGCAGGTAGGCGTACGCCTGGTGGTGGCTGCGACCGACCCGACCGCGCAACTGGTGCAACTGTGCCAGGCCGAACTTGTCGGCACGCTCGATGATGATGGTGTTGGCGCTCGGTACGTCGATGCCGGTCTCGATGATGGTCGAGGCGATCAGCACGTTGAAGCGCTTGTGGTAGAAGTCGCTCATCACCTGTTCGAGTTCGCGTTCGCGCATCTGCCCGTGGCCGATGCCGATCCGTGCTTCCGGCACCAGTTCGGCGAGGTCGGCGGCGCATTTCTCGATGGTCTTCACGTCGTTGTGCAGGTAGTAGACCTGGCCGCCACGCAGCAGCTCACGCAGCAGGGCCTCTTTGACCGTGCTCTTGTTCTGCTCCATGACGAAAGTGCGTACCGACAGGCGACGGGCCGGCGGCGTGGCGATGATCGACAGGTCGCGCATGCCCGACACCGCCATGTTCAGCGTGCGCGGAATCGGCGTGGCGGTCAGGGTCAGGATGTCGACTTCGCTGCGCAGCGCCTTGAGCTGTTCTTTCTGACGAACGCCGAAACGGTGCTCTTCGTCGATGATCACCAGGCCAAGGTTTTTGATCTTCACGTCGTCCTGCAGCAGCTTGTGCGTGCCGATGACGATGTCGATCCTGCCTTCGGCCAGGTTCGCGACCGCCGCATTCACTTCCTTGGCCGACTTGAAGCGGCTCATCACTTCCACGGTCACCGGCCAGTCGGCAAAACGGTCGCGGAAGCTGTTGTAGTGCTGCTGGGCGAGCAGGGTGGTCGGCACCAGAATCGCTACCTGGCGACCGCCGTGCACGGCGATGAACGCGGCGCGCATCGCCACTTCGGTCTTGCCGAAGCCAACGTCGCCGCACACCAGGCGATCCATCGGCTTGGGCGCAAGCATGTCTTCGCGCACTGCGTCGATGGTGGTTTGCTGGTCCGGGGTTTCTTCGAACGGGAAGCCGGCGCTGAAGGTGGCGTAGTCGGCCTTCGGATCGGCGAAAGCGTAGCCTTCGCGGGCGGCGCGGCGGGCATAGATGTCGAGCAACTCGGCGGCCACGTCACGCACCTGTTCGGCGGCTTTGCGCTTGGCTTTCTGCCAGGTCTCGGAGCCGAGGCGGTGCAGCGGAGCCAGGGCATCGTCGCTGCCGGTGTAGCGGGCGATCAGGTGCAGGTTGGCTACCGGCACATAAAGCTTGGCGCCTTCGGCGTATTCCAGGGCGAGGAATTCGGCGGTCTGGCTGTCGATTTCCAGGGTCGCCAGGCCCAGGTAGCGGCCGACGCCGTGGTCGATGTGCACCACCGGCGCACCTTCGCGCAGCTCGGTGAGGTTCTTGATCACGGCATCGTTATTGGCATCAGCGCGCTTTTCGCGGCGACGGCGCTGCATTACGCGCTGGCCGAACAACGGGCTTTCGGCGACAAGAGCCAGGGCCGGGTCGTCCAGCAGCAAGCCTTCGTCGAGCGGTGCGATGGTGATCGCCAGGCGTTCCTTGCCAGCGACAAAGTCCGGCCAGCTATCGACGGTTTTCGGGCGCAGCTTCAGACGTTCCAGCAGCTCCAGCAACACTTCGCGGCGGCCTGCGGATTCGGCGGTGAACAACACGCGACCGGGGAACTGGTCGAGGAAATCGGCCAGTGCCGCCATCGGCTGAGTGGCCTTGGCTTCGATGGCCAGGTTGGGCAGCTCCCGAGCCGGGAAACGCTCGCGACCGCCACCGCTTTCCACGTCCTGTTGACTGGCCACCACACGCGGCCAGTTTTTCAGGCGCGCGAAGCAGTCTTCCACCGGCAGGAACAATTCGGCGGGCGGTAATAAAGGACGGGACGGGTCGACGCGGCGTTCTTCATAGCGATTGCGCACGTCGTTCCAGAAGTTTTCCGCGGCCTGCTCGATGCCCGGCAGGGAAAACACTTGCGTGTCCTGGGGCAGGTAATCGAACAGCGTCGAGGTTTCTTCGAAGAACAGCGGCAGGTAGTACTCGATACCGGCCGGGGTAATCCCGCTGCTCAAGTCCTGGAAGATCGGGCAGCGGCGGAAGTCGACATCGAAGCGCTCGCGGAACCGCGCCTTGAAGCGAGTGACCGCTTCTTTTTGCAGCGGGAATTCCTTGGCCGGCAACAGCTTGACCGAGTCGACCTTGTCGATCGACCGCTGGTTTTCCGGGTCAAAGGTACGCAGGGTTTCGATTTCGTCGTCGAACAGATCGATGCGATACGGCAGCTTGCTGCCCATCGGGAACAGATCGATCAGCGAACCGCGAACGGTGAACTCGCCGTGTTCATACACCGTATCGACGTAGCGATAACCCGTGGCTTCAAGCCGGGAGCGCATTTGCTCGACGTCGAGTTTCTGGCCGATATCCAGCACCAGGCTGCTACCGAGCAGGAATTTGGTCGGTGCGAGGCGATGCAGGGCGGTCGTGATCGGCACCACCAGCACGCCATGGCTCAGTTCCGGCAGCCGATACAGGCTGGCGATGCGCTGGGAAATGATGTCCTGGTGCGGCGAGAACAGGTCGTAGGGCAGGGTTTCCCAGTCGGGAAAGTGCAATACGGGCAAATCCGGGGCGAAGAAACCCAGCTCCTGTTCCAGCCGTTCGGCACTTTGGCTGTCGGCGGTCAGCAGCAGGGTAAAGCGCTTGGCAGCGCTGGCGGCCTCGGCAATGGCCAGGCTCAGGGCGGCACCGGGCAGGTTGCCCCAGTGCTGTTTACCTGCCGCGGCAGGGAGAAGCGGTAGACGCAGAACGGGCACGGAAGGTTGAGCTCCAAGCGTTGCGACAAAGTCGGCAATTGTAGCGGTCAACGATGCCGCCTGTCAGTTGCTGACTGCGTCTAAAGCGCTGGTTGGGCGAAATGTAGTGGTAAAGACAAAATTCGGCGGTTTTTTACCTAAAATTACTGAATATGTAGTGGCAAAAACAACGAGTGTTACGGAGGGTTACGGACAAGGAAGCGTGACCACCAAAAAATTGACTGCGCTGAAAGCCCCGGTTTTATTGGGCTGGCGCGATGCGTGATTTTTTTGAACGACGATTTGTTACGTAAAGCACGACGGGCGCGCATTGCTACGGCGCTCACTCGGCGGCATAATGTAGCCCCTTTTTTCTGCCCCTACATGTGGAAGGTTCCCGTGACTCAGAAGCCCGACCAGTGTCTTGGTGAATGGATCGACCGTGAAGCACTCGCAGAAGCGATGATTCCGCTTATCGGTCAGCTCTACCGCAATAACAACGTGGTGAGCTCGATCTATGGCCGCAGCCTGATCAATCGTTCAGTCATTGCGATTCTCAAAGCTCACCGCTTTGCTCGTCACCGTCAGTCCGACGAAAGCGAGCTGTCCGTCCACGAAACATTCCCGCTGATCAAGGCGATGAGCGAGCTCAAGCTCGGTGCCGCTTCGGTGGACCTGGGCAAGCTGGCGGCCAAATTCAAGGCCGAAGGCAATGGCCGTACTGCCGAGCAGTTCGTCCGTGAAGAACTGGCTGACGTGGTTGGCCAGCAAAACGCATCCGCCCGCAAAGGCACCGACGTTGTCCTCTACGGCTTCGGTCGTATCGGCCGTCTGCTGGCACGCATCCTGATCGAGAAAACCGGTGGTGGCGACGGCCTGCGCCTGCGCGCCATCGTTGTCCGCAAGGGCGCCGAGAACGACCTGGTCAAGCGTGCCAGCCTGCTGCGCCGCGACTCGGTCCATGGCCCGTTCGATGGCACCATCACTATCGATGAAGCCAACAACACCATCACCGCCAACGGCAACCTGATCCAGGTTATCTACGCCAAGAGCCCGGCCGAAGTCGACTACACCCAGTACGGCATCGAAAACGCTCTGATCGTCGACAACACCGGTGTATGGCGTGACGCCGACGGCCTGGGCCAGCACCTGGCCTGCCCGGGCGCTGCCCGCGTGATCCTCACCGCACCTGGCAAGGGCGCGCTGAAGAACATCGTGCATGGCATCAACCATGGCGAAATCACCCCTGACGACAAGATCATTTCGGCGGCTTCCTGCACCACCAACGCCATCGTGCCGGTGCTCAAGGCAGTCAACGACAAGTACGGCATCATCAACGGCCACGTCGAAACCGTTCACTCGTTCACCAACGACCAGAACCTGATCGACAACTTCCACAAGGGCAGCCGTCGTGGCCGCGCCGCGCCGCTGAACATGGTTATCACCGAGACCGGTGCCGCCACCGCAGCCGCCAAGGCGCTGCCAGTGCTCAAGGGCAAGCTGACCGGCAACGCGATTCGCGTTCCTACGCCGAACGTGTCGATGGCCATCCTGAACCTGAACCTGGAAAAGGCCACCACTCGCGAAGAGATCAACGAGTACCTGCGCCAGATGGCCATGCACTCGGATCTGCACAAGCAGATCGACTACGTGAGCTCCCAGGAAGTGGTTTCCACCGACTTCGTTGGCTCGCGCCACGCAGGCGTAGTGGACGCTGAAGCGACCATCACCCAGGATAACCGCGTTGTTCTGTACGTCTGGTACGACAACGAGTTCGGTTACAGCTGCCAGGTGGTTCGCGTGATGGAAGACATGGCCGGTGTAAACCCGCCAGCATTCCCGCGCTAAGCCTTTAGCTGCACATGAAGCGCCCCGACCTTGGTCGGGGCGTTTTTGTTTGTGCTGCTTTTGTCTGTTGAGAGATGTGTTGTTCGGACTGGCCTCATCGCGAGCAGGCTCGCTCCCACAGGGTTTGGTGGTGTTTGCGTGGTAGTGATCACGCCAGTCATTCAATGTGGGAGCGAGCCTGCTCGCGATAGCGGTCTGACAGGAAATGTGATGGCCTCTTCGTCGGATCGCCGCCCGGACCAAGCCCGCTCCCACAGGGTTTGGTGGTGTTTGCGTGGTAGTGATCACGCCAGCCATCCAATGTAGGAGCGAGCCTGCTCGCGATAGCGGTCTGAGAGAGCTATCGATGCTGAATGTGATGGCCTCATCGCGAGCAGGCTCGCTCCTACAGTTCTGTCGCATAATGGCTGGCCTTGGCGGCGTGTCAGGGATTCTTGGAGAGGCGGGATTTGTTGAAATGGCGGCTGCATGGCCTTGGGGCTCTGATCATCATGCTGTCCGCCTGCGGCAACGGCGACACTCTGGAAACCTTCGGCGGCCCGACCATGGGCAGCACTTATTCGATCAAGTATGTGCGCCATGCCGGCTTTCCGGCGCAGGACGAGGTCCGCGTCCAGGTCGAGCAAATCCTCGCTGACATTGACCGGCAAATGTCCACCTACCGCAGCGACTCGGACATCGAGCGCTTCAATGTATTGCCGGCCGACGGCTGTCAGGCAATGCCGGCGTCGATCCTCGAATTGGTCCGCGTGGGCGAATTAATGTCAGTGCAAAGCGACGGCTCCTACGATCTGACGGTGGAGCCGTTGCTCAATCTCTGGGGATTTGGTCCGCAGGCTCGCGGGGAAAAAGTCCCGGCTGCCGAAGCGCTCGCCGAAGCCCGCAAGCGCGTCGGCCACGAACACTTGCGCATCGATGGCGACCAGTTGTGCAAGGACGCCGCTGTCGAGGTCGATTTCAACAGCATCGCCGCCGGTTATGCGGTGGATACGATTGCCGCAAAACTTGAGGCGATGGGCATCCACGATTACCTCGCCGAAGCGACAGGCGAGCTCAAGGCGTCCGGCAAGAAGGCTGATGGCTCGCCATGGCGCATCGCTCTGGAAGAGCCGCGGGATGATCGGCAGGTGGCCGAGCGCGTGATTGTTGTCGACGGCTATGGCCTGTCCACCTCCGGCGACTATCGTAATTACTTCGAGCAGGACGGCCAGCGTTTTTCCCACACTTTCGATGCGCGCACCGGTGTGCCGGTCTCACATAACCTGGCATCGGTCACGGTGATTCATCCTTCCGCGTTGATGGCCGATGGCTTATCGACGCTGTTGCTGATTCTCGGCCCCGAGCGCGGTTGGGACTACGCAGAAAAACACGATATCGGCGCATTTTTTGTGATTCGTGCCGATACAGGTTTCGTCACGCGCAGCAGTCACGCTTTTGAACGCCTCAGTGGCGAAAAAACCGAATGATTTCGGCGATTTGAGCATTGAAAACTGGCGTTGTAGCGCAGGCAAAAGTAGCCTACGACGCGACCAAGGGTTAATGTGCGCGGCGTTGACGCTTCTATAGACTGTGTCCGGGTTCTGCACTGGCCCCAAATTGTTCCTTCATGCCACGCATTGGCGTGATTTAGCCGCAGGTGCCGAGGGTGCCGCGGCCTGTTCTGAGGAGTACGCATGGCTGTCTACAACTACGACGTGGTGGTGTTGGGTTCCGGCCCGGCGGGAGAAGGCGCGGCAATGAACGCCGCCAAGGCAGGGCGCAAGGTGGCGATGGTCGATAGCCGTCGCCAGGTCGGCGGCAACTGCACTCACTTGGGCACCATCCCGTCCAAGGCACTGCGTCACTCGGTGCGGCAGATCATGCAATTCAACACCAACCCGATGTTCCGGGCCATTGGTGAGCCGCGCTGGTTCTCGTTCCCGGACGTGTTGAAAAGCGCCGAGAAAGTCATCTCCAAACAAGTCGCTTCGCGTACCGGCTACTACGCCCGTAACCGCGTCGACGTGTTCTTCGGTACCGGCAGCTTCGCCGACGAGCAAACCATCGAAGTGGTCTGCGCCAACGGCGTGGTGGAAAAACTGGTGGCCAAACACATCATCATCGCTACCGGTTCGCGTCCTTATCGCCCGGCGGACATCGATTTCCACCACCCGCGTATCTACGATAGCGACACCATCCTCAGCCTCGGCCACACCCCGCGTAAACTCATCGTTTACGGCGCCGGCGTGATCGGTTGCGAATATGCCTCGATCTTCAGCGGTCTGGGTGTATTGGTTGAATTGGTGGACAACCGTGGTCAACTGCTGAGCTTCCTCGACTCGGAAATTTCCCAGGCCCTGAGTTATCACTTCAGCAACAACAACATCACGGTTCGCCATAACGAAGACTACGACCGCGTCGAAGGCGTGGACAACGGCGTGATCCTGCACCTCAAGTCCGGCAAGAAGATCAAGGCCGACGCCTTGCTCTGGTGCAACGGCCGTACCGGCAACACCGATCAGTTGGGTCTGGAAAACATCGGCGTGAAGGTCAACAGCCGTGGCCAGATCGAAGTCGACGAGGCGTACCGCACCTGCGTGCCGAACATCTACGGCGCCGGTGACGTGATCGGTTGGCCGAGCCTGGCCAGTGCCGCCCACGACCAGGGTCGTTCGGCCGCCGGCAGCATCGTCGATAACGGTAGCTGGCGCTTTGTGAATGACGTGCCGACCGGCATCTACACCATTCCGGAGATCAGCTCGATCGGCAAGAACGAGCAGGAACTGACCCAGGCCAAGGTGCCGTACGAAGTGGGCAAGGCCTTCTTCAAGAGCATGGCGCGGGCGCAGATCGCCGGCGAGCCGCAAGGCATGCTGAAGATCCTGTTCCACCGTGAGACCCTGGAAGTGCTAGGCGTTCACTGCTTCGGTTATCAGGCGTCGGAGATCGTGCACATCGGTCAGGCGATCATGAACCAGCCGGGCGAACTGAACACGCTGAAGTATTTCGTCAACACCACGTTCAACTACCCGACCATGGCCGAAGCCTATCGGGTAGCCGCGTACGACGGCCTCAACCGGCTTTTTTGACGGGCTCCGGCCGGTGGCCTGAGCCGGCCGGGGAGACCGATTTCAGCAATTCTCGAGCGTGGCGGTGGCCAAACCGGGAAAGTCTGTAATCAGGCTGTCAACGCCGAAGTCGGCGAGTCTGCGCATCAGCGCAGGCTCGTTGACGGTCCACACCGACACATGCAGCCCCTGACGCTGCGCCCTTTGCAGGCGTTCCGGCGTGCACAGGGTCCAGTTCAGCGCCAGAATCTCACAGCCATAGCTCGCCGCGACCTTCAGCGGGTCGAGCCAGGCGTACTCGGCCACCAGCCCGCGGGACACGTCCGGCACCAGTTCCAGCGCGGCCTTCAATACTTCGCGTGAACTCGAGGTGATAGTCACCTTGTCCATCAGGCCATGACGCTGCACCATTTCGCGAATCGCCAGCACAGTGGTCGCGGCACGCATCCTCGATGCGCTTTTGACTTCCAGCTGCCAGTGATCGAAGTCGCATGTCTCGAGCAGTTGTTCCAGCGTCGGAATCGGGCACGGCTTGACCCAGCCCGGGCCACCCTTGCGTGCGTCATAAGTCACAAGCTCAGCCGCCGTGTGTTCGACGACCTTGCCGCGACGGTCTGTGGTGCGCTTGAGGGTCGGGTCGTGGATGACCATCAACTCGCCGTCCATGGACAGGTGCAGGTCCAGTTCGCAGCGACGCACGCCGTGCTTGAGACATTCCTGAAAGCTGGTCAGGGTGTTTTCCGGTGCTTCGCCCTTGGCGCCGCGATGGCCGTAGATGAGGGTCACGGTTCTTCCTTAAATTAATTGCCTGATTCGAGTTGGTCGCGGGCCAGGCGTCGTTCCTGGGCCTGCTTCTGCAAGATGTGGCGGGCCAGGAGCTGGCGCTGGGCGTCGGTCAGGTGTTCGAACTCGGTGCCAACGTCATAGCCGTCGCCCTTGCGGTCGCAATGGGTGACGCGGGCGCGCAGCAGCAGGCCCAGGGCTTGTGGCATCAGCACCAGCTTGACCGACAGGCGTGCGCCGGCGGCAATGGGCGACGGATGCTGAAAGTCGATGCCGCCTTCGGAGATGATCACCGGCTGCGGTTCGCCGATCTGCCCGAGCACTGTCAGAGCGATGACCTGACTCAGCAAATCGATGCGTTTGTTCTGGGATTTGAGGAACGCCGCGAGGTTCCGGTCGCGTTCGCTGATCTGGCGCAACAGGTGTTGCGACTCGAATTCGCTCAGGTGCAGTTCGCTGAGCAAGTTGAAGAGTGGGGACGCATCCTGCAACACTTCTTGGCCAGCGGCTTCGGGAGCGGACAGGGGCCGAATTTCCAGTGCGATCGTATCCTCGATACGGTAGTATTCGCGGCGATCTTCTTCATCTAATGTCGACATGGCGAACCCATGGTAGCGGCGGTGGTCTGAGTGTAAAGCTGGTTATCGACCCCCGCCACAAGGACGTTCCTTTTCCCTCCGAACAAGCCCCGACATGTTCAGACCTCTCTTCGTATTTATCGGCACGCGTTACACCCGTGCAAAGCGTCGCAATCATTTTGTGTCATTCATTTCCCTGACTTCGATGATCGGGCTCGCCCTTGGCGTGGTCGTGATGATCGTGGTGCTGTCGGTGATGAACGGCTTCGATCATGAGATGCGCACCCGCGTGCTGGGCATGGTGCCCCACGCGACCATCGAGTCCGGCGAGGCGATCAGCGATTGGCAAAGCCTGGCCGCCAAGGTCAAGCAGAACCCGCAGGTGACGGCCGTTGCGCCGTTTACGCAAATGCAGGGTTTGCTGACCAACAACGGCAAGGTCTCGAAAGTCCTGCTCAATGCCATCGACCCGGCGCAAGAGCGCCAGGTGTCGATCATCGATCAGTTCATGACCCAGGGAAAACTCGACGACCTGGTGCCGGGTGAGTTCGGCATTGTCATCGGCGACAAGGCCGCGGCCAAGCTCGGGGCCGCGATCGGCGACAAGCTGACCTTCGTCGCGCCCGAAGTCACCGTGACCCCGGCCGGGATGTTCCCGCGAATGAAGCGCTTTACCGTGGTCGGTATCTTCCATGTCGGCGCCGGTGAACTCGATGGCTATCTTGGCGTCACCAACCTGCAGGATCTGGCCCGGCTGCACCGCTGGAAACCGGACCAGGTCCAGGGCCTGCGCCTGAAGTTCGACGATCTGTTCCAGGCACCGCGCACCGCGTGGAGCATCGCCCGCGATCTCGGCGAAGACCGCTTCTACGCCCGCGACTGGACCCGCACCCACGGCAACCTGTACCAGGCGATCCGCATGGAAAAAGCCATGATCGGCCTGTTGCTGCTGCTGATCGTCGCGGTCGCTGCGTTCAACATCATTTCCACGCTGGTGATGGTGGTGAATGACAAGAAGGGCGACATCGCGATCCTGCGCACGCTGGGCGCCACGCCGGGCACGATCATGCGCACGTTCATGGTGCAAGGCACCGTCATTGGCGTGGTCGGCACGGCCATTGGCGCCGTGGTCGGGATCTTCGCCGCGCTGAATGTCAGCGCCGCGATCTCGGCCCTCGAAGGCCTGATCGGGCACAAGTTCCTCAACGCCGACGTGTACTTCATCGATTACCTGCCGTCGCAAGTGCAGAGCCAGGACGTGGTGATGGTCTGCTCTGCGGCGTTGGTCCTGAGTTTCCTCGCCACCCTGTATCCAGCCTGGCGTGCCGCGCGCACCCAGCCTGCGGAGGCGCTACGTTATGAGTGAGTCGGGCATGAGTGATAAAGCAATCTTGAGCTGCCGCAGCCTGGGCAAATCCTACGAGGAAGGCCCGGAGTCGGTGGAAGTGTTGGCCGGCCTGCAACTGGAGTTGCACCCGGGAGAGCGTGTGGCGATTGTCGGCAAGTCGGGCTCGGGCAAAAGTACCTTGCTCAACCTGCTGGGCGGCCTCGATACACCGACCAAGGGCAGCGTCTGGCTCGACGGCGAAGAGCTGTCGGCGCTGAGCGAGAAGAAACGCGGCCTGCTGCGTAATCGCGCTCTCGGCTTCGTGTACCAGTTCCACCACCTGCTGCCGGAATTCACCGCCCTGGAAAACGTCTGCATGCCGCTGCTGATCGGCAAGACCGCGATCCCCGAAGCGCGTCAACGTGCCACGGCGTTGCTGGAGCGGGTAGGGCTGGGCCATCGCCTGGAGCACAAACCGGCCGAATTGTCCGGTGGTGAGCGTCAGCGCGTGGCCATCGCCCGTGCCCTGGTGAACAATCCGGGCCTGGTGATGCTCGACGAGCCGACCGGCAACCTCGATTCCCACACCGCCCAGGGGATCCAGGACTTGATGCTGGAGCTCAGCACCTCGATGCGCACGGCGTTCCTGGTGGTGACCCACGACATGAACCTGGCCCGCCAGATGGATCGCGTCCTGCATTTGCAGGAAGGTTGCCTCACTCCTATCTGATTGGCTGAAACCCGATGCCTGAAAAGGCGTCGGGTCATTTATTTCCATACGGTGCCCCAGCGAATGTTCAGACCGTTATCGATCTTTATCGGCACGCGCTATACCCGCGCCAAGCGCCGCAATCGCTTTGTTTCCTTCATCTCGATGACCTCGATGATCGGCCTCGCCCTCGGCGTGCTGGCAATGATCGTGGTGCTGTCGGTGATGAACGGCTTCCAGCGCGAAATGAGCTCGCGCATCCTCGGCATGGTGCCGCACGCCACCATCGTCGGCGTCAATCCGATTGATGACTGGAAGCCCGTGGCAGCGGCCGCGATGAAAAACCCGGAAGTGACGGCGGCGGTGCCGTTCACCGAGATGGAAGGCATGCTGTCCTACAAGGGCACGATGCAGCCAATCCAGGTCAGCGGTGTCGACCCGGCGCTGGAAGGCCAGGTGTCGATCGTTGCCAAGCACATCGTTCAGGGCAGCCTCGAAGCCCTGAAACCGGGCGAATTCGGCGTGGTGATCGGTGAGATCACGGCGCGCCGCTTCCGCTTGAACGTCGGCGACAAGATCACCCTGATCGTGCCGGAAGTCAGCAATGCGCCGGGCGGCATCACCCCGCGCATGCAACGGCTGAATGTGGTCGGCGTGTTCAAGGTCGGTGCGGAACTGGATGGCACCATGGCGCTGATCCACATGGCCGATGCCGCGCAGATGCAGCACTGGGAGCCGAATCAGGTGCAGAGTGTGCGCCTGGCGGTGAAGGACCTGTATGCGGCGCCGCAAGTGTCCAACGACATCGCCACGGGGCTGGGCGCCGCCTACAAGGCTGACGACTGGACCCACACCCAGGGCAGCCTGTTCAGCGCAATGAAAATGGAAAAAACCATGATCGGCCTGCTGTTGCTGATGATCGTCGCGGTGGCGGCGTTCAACATCATCGCGACGCTGATCATGGTGGTGAACGACAAGGGCGCGGACATCGCGATCCTGCGCACCATCGGCGCCACGCCACGGCAGATCATGGCGATTTTCATGGTGCAGGGCACGGTGATCGGTATTGTCGGCACCCTGATTGGCGGTGTGTTGGGCGTGATTGCCGCGCTGAACGTCAGCCAGATCGTGGGCTGGATCGAGCGGGTCAGCGGACAGCACATCTTCAGTTCCGATGTGTACTTCGTCAGCAACCTGCCGTCTGAGCTGCAAGGCGCGGATGTGGCGTTGATCTGCACGGCAGGGTTTGTCATGAGCTTCCTGGCCACGGTTTACCCGGCGTGGCGGGCGGCGAAGATTGAGCCGGCTTATGCACTGAGATATTCGTAACCAGTAACACCGCCATCGCGAGCAAGCTCGCTCCCACAGTAGACCGGGTTGAATCATGTATTTGTGAACACCCCCAGACCCTGTGGGAGCGAGCTTGCTCGCGATGAGGCCGCAACTGCCGGCCTCAATCTTCCCTTGGCAAATCGATCACAAACCTAGTCCACCCCTTCTCCGATTCGCAACGAATCTGCCCGCCATGGGCACGGATGATCGACTGGGTGATCGCCAAGCCCAGTCCCGCATGTTCGCTACTGCCTTCACGACGCGCAGGATCGGCCCGGTAAAACCGGTCAAACAGGCGCGGCAATAGATCTTCGGCAATCTGTTGGCCCGTGTTTTCAACAGTCAGGCGCAATTCTTTTGGCTGATCGGCGATTCGCACCCGAACCTCGCCATCGACCGGCGTGAACCGCAGTGCGTTGTCCAGCAGGTTCGACAACGCCCGCCGCAACATGCTGCGATCACCCTCCATGCGGCCCAGCCCTTCACGTGTGAGCGTGACCCGGGCGTCTTCCGCCAATGGCGCAAAAAACTCCAGCAACAGATCCGTTTCCTGTCCCAGTTCCAATGGTTCGCGCTTGGGAATCAACAACCCATGATCAGCCTTGGCCAGATAAAGCATGTCGTTGACCAATTGCGCCATCCATTGCAGCTCCTCAAGGTTGCTGTGCAGGGCTTCGCGGTAGTCCTCGATGGGGCGCGGGCGGGTGAGGGTGACCTGGGTGTGGGTCAGCAGGTTCGACAATGGTGTGCGCAGTTCATGGGCAATGTCGGCGGAGAACGCGGACAGGCGCTGAAACGAGTCGTCGAGACGTCCGAGCATGGCGTTGAAGTTGTGGGCCATTTCCGCCAGTTCCGGCGGCATGTTTTCTTCAGGCAAGCGCGAGTTCAGCGACTGCGCGGAAACACCGCTGGCCACCGCACTGATCCGCCGCAACGGGCGCAAACCGCTGCGTGCCGCCCAGGCGCCCAGCAGTGCGGTGGCCAGGGCTGACAGGCCGACGGTCAGCCAGATCAAATGCTGCATGCGTTGCAGAAAGTGCTGGTGGTGGGTGATGTCCAGCAGCAAGGTCAGTTGCGGAGACTCGGGTTTGCCCGCGAAAAGCGGCGCATTGAGGACTCGGTAATCCATGCCTTCATGGCTCACCGTCGACAATCCGGGCTGGCGCGGCAATACCTGGGGAATGTTGGTCGAGCTGTCATACCAGCGCTGGCCGTCGCTGCCGGTGATTCGCAGGGACAGGTCAGCCTGCCGGCTCAATTCCTCTGCCAGTTTCACCTCGCTGTCACTCGACTGAAGGTCGTGCAGGGCCCGACGCAAGCCAATCAGCTTGCCGTCCAGCAGTTGCTGGTCGAGCTCAACGAAGTGCGCCTCACTGGCGCGGCTGAACAGCACCCCGGCAAACAACGACACCACCGCGGTGCAGGCGGCAAACAGCAGCGCCAGGCGGCTGCTCAAGGACAGCTGGCGCATCAGGCGGGGCGCTCTTCAAGGACGTAGCCCATGCCGCGCACGGTATGGATCAGCTTGTTGGGGAATTCATCGTCGATCTTCAGGCGCAGACGACGGATCGCCACCTCGATGACATTGGTGTCGCTGTCGAAATTCATGTCCCAGACCTGGGAGGCAATCAGCGACTTGGGCAGGACTTCGCCCTGGCGGCGCAGGAGCATTTCCAGCAGGGCGAATTCCTTGGCGGTCAGGTCGATACGCTGGCCGCTGCGTTCGACCCGGCGCCGGATCAGGTCCAGGCGCAAATCGGCCAGTTGCAGGCTGGTCTCCTGGGGTGTGGCGCTGCCGCGACGCAACAGGCTGCGGACCCGGGCCAGCAGTTCGGAGAAGGCAAACGGCTTGACCAGATAGTCATCGGCGCCCAGTTCGAGGCCGTGAACCCTGTCCTCTACGGCGTCACGGGCGGTCAGAAAAAGTACCGGCGTGTCCAGGCCGGCGCTGCGCACCGCTTGCAGAATCTGCCAGCCATCACGCCCCGGCAGCATCACATCGAGAATCAGCAGGGCATATTCGCCGCTGAGGGCCAATTGCTGACCGGTGTTGCCGTCAGCCACCAGTTCGGTGTTGAACCCGGCCTCGGCCAGGCCCTGGCGCAGGTAATGGCCGGTTTTCGGTTGGTCTTCGACGATCAGCAGTTTCATGGGCGACTCTTGGCAAGTGGAACGAACGCTTTATACCGTGGGCAGCATTGGCGCAGGGCAACCTGACAAAGTTGTAATCTGGCTGTCAGGTTGCGGGCAGTGGCAGCAGTTTAGAGTTTTGCCCATGCTGAGCCTTATCTTGTTGGAGTATGACGATGTTTTTACGCAAATCCGTGGCGCAAATCGTTTGTTTGCTGGCGCTGAGTTCACCGGTGTGGGCAGACGCCGGGCATACCTTCGATTTCGGTCAGCCGGCCCCGGCGGCCAAGGCGACCCGTAGCATCGAGGTGGTGATGGAGGACATGTCCTTCACGCCGCAGTCCATCGACATCAAGGCCGGGGAAACCGTGCGCTTCGTGCTGGTCAATAAAGGCCAGTTGTTGCATGAGCTCAACCTGGGGGATGCGGCGATGCACGCCAGACACCAGCAGGAAATGTTGCAGATGCAACAGAGCGGAATGCTGACGCCCACCGGCATGAAGGCAATGGACCACGGCAACATGGCCGGCATGGATCACAGCAAAATGGACCACAGCATGAAGCATGACGACCCCAACAGCGTGCTGGTGGAGCCGGGCAAGACCGCCGAGCTGACCTGGACCTTCAGCAAGGCCACCAATCTGGAATTTGCCTGCAATATCCCCGGTCATTACCAGGCCGGCATGGTCGGCAAATTGACTGTCAGTCAGTAAGCACTCAAAGGCGGGAGCAAAGGCTGATAGAATCCGCTGATTCTTCAGTCAGGTTTCCGCCATGCATCCCGCAGCCGAACACTCGCCGCTGGGCAAGTCCAGCGAATACATCGCCACCTACACGCCGTCCTTGCTGTTCCCGATCCCGCGTACCGCGAAGTGGGCGGAACTGGGCCTGACGGCGCAAACCCTGCCGTATAAAGGCGTGGACTTCTGGAACTGCTTCGAGCTGTCCTGGCTGCTGCCGTCGGGCAAACCGGTGGTGGCGATCGGCGAATTCAGCATTCCGGCGGATTCGCCGAACATCATCGAGTCGAAGTCGTTCAAGCTGTACCTCAACTCCCTGAACCAGACGCCGTTTGCCGATACCGCGAGCCTTGAAGCGACGCTGGCCAAGGACTTGTCGGCGGCTGCCGGCAAACCGGTGGGCGTGCGTATTCGCAGTCTCAAGGATGTCGAGAGCGAAGGTGTCGTGGCCTTGCCGGGCGTGTGCATCGATGAGCTGGATATCAGCGTCAGCAACTACGAGCATCCACGGCCGGAACTGCTGCGTTGCGATGATTCGCGCATTGTCGAAGAGAGCGTGCACAGCCATTTGCTCAAGTCCAACTGCCCGGTCACCAGCCAGCCGGACTGGGGCAGTGTGGCGGTGGAGTACCGTGGCGCGGCGCTGGATCACGCGAGCCTGCTCGAGTACATCGTCAGCTTCCGCCAGCACTCGGACTTCCATGAGCAGTGTGTAGAGCGGATCTTCCTCGACCTGCAGCGGTTGCTGAAACCGGAGAAACTGACGGTGTATGCGCGTTATGTGCGTCGTGGCGGGCTGGATATCAACCCGTACCGCAGCACTGAAGAGGTGCAACTGCCGAACCATCGCCTGGTCCGTCAATGAAGATCCAATTGTAGGAGCGAGCCTGCTCGCGATGGCTGAGTGTCAGGCAACATTGATGTTGGATGTGCCGGCCTCATCGCGAGCAGGCTCGCTCCTACAGGGGATTTGCATTGCCAGTCGTAGAAACGAAAAAGCCCTGCTGGCGATAGCAGGGCTTTTTTGCATCAGCAGGGTTCAGATCCCCATGTTGGCCAAGGCCTGCCCGATGTTGCGCAGGGTGCCGGCAAGGGTAGGGTGTTCGAGTTCGAAGCGTTCCACGGCTAGGTTGACGCCATCGGCGAGGCTGGAATCCTGGGTTTTGGTTTCGAGCTCAAGCTTCAACTCGATCTGTTGCATCAGTTCGTGTAACTCGGCGCGTTCGGCATCAGACAATGGAGGATTCTGTTCCAATTGCTCGCGCAGGGCATTGAGCTGTTCTTGCAGTTCGCGGGCAGGCATGGCGTTCTTCCTTCTTTAATCGATAGGCACTGGCATAGACCGTGGCGGCAGGCCAAGGCGGCGGGCCAAAGGTCGATGGCTTACCTTTAGATTAATCCACTCGCGCCCAACGTGCATGATCTCGATCAGGGCTTTTCGCCTTTGAGCCGACGCAAGCTGATATCGGCCAGGCAGGTGTCGAGTTCACCGAGGTGATCGATCACTGAATGTACGCCCAGACCGAACAGTTGCATCGTCGCCTTGGCGCGTTTGATGTCGCGCTCCTGCGGGCTCAACACTTGCCATTGCTCGGGCGTCAACCCGCACAGCGAGCCGCAGGACGCCAGGCCGATGGTCCACAACCCGGCATTGAGACCCGCTTGCAGCAAGCGGGGTTCGCCGCTCACCAGCACGCAGCCGTCGAGTCGCTCGACGTTCAGGGTCATCAAGGCTTGCCAGCAGGCATTCGGGGCGGGCCATGGGGTGTTTGTTGCTGGATGTTGCGAAGGTTTGATCCATTCCGGCAGCGCCGCGGCCAGGGATTGGCTGAGGGCAGGGGGCAGTTCATCGAGCCAGGCGCAGGGGATTTGCTGGCGCTGCAAGCTGCGCAGGCTATCCAGTGCGCCGGGTGTGGCCTCGGCGTGTTCGGCCGAGTGGCTGCCGTGCCGGTGCGTGTGTGCGCCGAAATCCACCAGGCAGCCACTCAGGCCGAACAGTACGGCGGTCAGGCTGGGTGCGGTTTGGGGCAAGGCTTCGGCGAGCGGCATGTATACGTCCCTGAAATAGCCTGAAGGCTAGTGGGTGACGGTGACAGTTGAGTGACATGGGTTTGAATCGCCCACTTTGGGCACGATTCCTTCGGTGTGGATTCCGTGCAAAGTGCCTTAAACGGCGTTTACGCCTTATACTTGCCAGCTTATTGCCTGGGCCAAGCGCCCGGGCCAGTACAAACCAAGGAGTTTTTTTCTATGCGCTGGAGCAATCATCTAGCCAGGATTTGTGTATGCGCCAGTGTGATGCTGGTTCCGTTCGTTGCCCAGGCAGCCACGGAAGATGATCCTTGGGAAAGCGTCAACCGCCCGATTTACAAGTTCAACGATGTGCTCGACACTTACGCGCTCAAACCCCTGGCCCAGGGCTACCAGTACGTGACGCCGCAGTTTGTCGAAGACGGTGTTCACAACTTCTTCCGCAACATCGGCGATGTGCGCAACCTGGCCAACGATATCCTGCAGGTCAAACCTCACGCCGCAGGCGTTGATACCGCACGAATCATTTTCAACACCACCTTCGGTTTGCTGGGCGTCATTGATGTCGGCACCAAAATGGGCCTGCAGCGCAATGACGAAGACTTCGGTCAGACGCTGGGTTACTGGGGTGTCGGCAGCGGCCCTTACGTGATGCTGCCCCTGCTGGGGCCAAGCACCTTGCGTGATGCGCCGTCCAAGTACGTCGACAGCTATACCGGTGCTTATCGTTACGTAGACGACGTTCCGGTGCGTAACTCGTTCCACGCACTGGACATCGTCGATACCCGTGCCAACCTGCTGTCGAGCGAGAAGCTGATCACCGGCGACAAGTACACCTTCATCCGTAATGCGTACTTGCAGAACCGTGAATTCAAGGTGAAAGACGGTCAGGTTGAAGACGATTTTTAACCTCGACCGGTAAATTGAGAAGGCGGCCATCAAGGCCGCCTTTTTTGTCTGCGAAGATCTGCATGCGGATAAAACCGCGCTTTTCGCTGCAGTCCCGAGCGGTTTGACTCATGGGTTCCATCCTTCCATTGGGTTACGGATTTGCCTGTTCTTATAACTCTCGGTGATTTGACAAATAAAGACGTCAAGCGACCATCGGCGTGAGCTTGAAACGCCCCGCGGATGGGAGTACCGTCTGCGCCTTAGAAGGGCACCTCTGGTGTACATGTGTGTAGGGCAAATGCCCGAAAGCGGTGCGACAGAGAGGCTAGAAAGCGAATCCAGTAGTCAGTACCGGGCCAAAGTCCCCGTCTGCTACGCCAACCTAATTCTGGCGCCGTTTGCCCACATGCCAAAAACCAGTGCCACGCTGCTGATAATCGATGATGACGAAGTAGTGCGCGCGAGCCTCGCCGCCTATTTGGAAGACAGTGGTTTCAGCGTCTTGCAGGCCAGCAATGGTCAGCAGGGTCTTCAGGTATTCGAGCAAGACAAGCCCGACTTGGTCATCTGCGATCTGCGCATGCCGCAGATGGGCGGACTCGAACTCATTCGCCAGGTGACCGAACGTTCGCCGCAAACGCCGGTGATCGTGGTGTCGGGTGCCGGCGTGATGAACGACGCGGTCGAAGCCCTGCGCCTGGGCGCAGCGGACTACCTGATCAAGCCTCTCGAAGATCTGGCCGTGCTCGAGCACTCCGTGCGCCGGGCCCTGGATCGTGCGCGCCTGTTGCTGGAGAACCAGCGCTACCGCGAGAAGCTGGAGAAGGCCAACCGCGAGCTCGAAGCCAGCCTGAACCTGCTCCAGGAGGACCAGAACGCCGGTCGCCAGGTGCAGATGAACATGCTGCCGGTCAGCCCCTGGACCATCGACGAGTTCAAATTTGCTCACCAGATCATCCCGTCGCTGTACCTGTCGGGTGATTTCGTCGACTACTTCCGGGTCGACGAGCGCCGGGTCGCCTTTTACCTGGCGGACGTTTCCGGTCACGGCGCCTCTTCAGCCTTCGTCACCGTGCTGTTGAAGTTCATGACCACGCGCTTGCTGTTCGAATCCAAGCGCAGCGGCACCTTGCCGGAATTCAAGCCTTCAGAGGTTCTTGGTCATATCAACCGGGGCCTGATCAGTTGTAAGCTGGGTAAACACGTCACAATGGTCGGTGGAGTCATCGACGAGGAGACCGGTTTGTTGACCTATAGCATCGGCGGTCATCTGCCGTTGCCAGTGTTGTACACGCCAGACAGTGTTCGTTATCTGGAAGGGCGTGGTCTGCCGGTGGGCCTCTTCAACGAAGCCACCTACGAAGACCACGTGCTGGAACTGCCACCGACGTTCAGCCTGACGCTGATGTCTGACGGTATTCTGGACCTTTTGCCAGAACCCACACTCAAAGAAAAAGAGGCAGCGTTGCCCCAACGGGTCAAGGCTGCGGGCGGCACCCTGGATGGGCTGCGGCAGGTTTTTGGATTGGCCACGCTAGGGGAGATGCCGGATGATATCGCCCTGTTGGTGTTGAGCAGGAATCTTTGATGAGTACCGGTAGAATCCAGTTCGCCGAGCAGGATGGCACCTTCGTCCTGAAGTTCGTCGGTGAAGTTCGCCTGACCCTGTGTTCGGCGTTGGATGCGACTATTGAGCGGATCTTCAGCGCGTTGAATTTCAACACGATCGTGATCGATCTGACCGAAACCCGCAGCATCGACAGCACCACACTTGGCCTGCTGGCCAAGCTGTCGATCCTGTCGCGGCAAAAAGTCGGCCTGCTGCCGACCGTCGTCACCACCCACGAAGACATCACCCGTCTGCTGCAGTCCATGGGCTTCGAGCAGGTGTTCAACATCGTTGATCAGCCGGTGCCGTGCCCGGAATGCCTGGACGACCTGCCAGACCAGGATCAATCCGAAGAAGTGGTGCGGATCAAGGTGCTCGAAGCGCACAAGATCCTCATGGGCCTGAACGACACCAATCGTGAAGCCTTCCATGACCTGGTGAATGCGCTGGAGCGGCACTGATCCCCTGAAGTGATGTGGGCCGGACTGGCCCCATCGCGAGCAGGCTCGCTCCCACAGGTTCTTCGTTCGGCACACGACCAAAGCCATCCCGCCAATCCCTGTGGGAGCGAGCCTGCTCGCGATGGCGTCCTGACAGTCACCAAACACATACAAAAAAGGGCGAACCTGTGAGGGTTCGCCCTTTTTGCATTACACCCACTCAGATCACAGCTTGGCCTGCAACAGCGCCTCAAGCTTCTCCTGATCCCGTGCGAACTGACGAATGCCTTCAGCCAGTTTCTCGGTCGCCATCGCATCTTCGTTGGACAACCAGCGGAACTGCGATTCGTTGAGGCTCAGGCGCGCTTCACCGGCATGGCCTGGCACCAGTTTGCGCTCCAGCCTGCCGGTATCCGCGGCCAGCTTGTCGATCAGGTCCGGGCTGATGGTCAGGCGGTCGCAGCCGGCCAGCTGCTCGATCTGGCCCAGATTGCGGAAGCTCGCCCCCATGACCACGGTCTTGTAGTCATTGGCCTTGTAGTAGTTGTAGATGCGCGTCACCGACTGCACGCCCGGATCATCCGCGCCGGTGTAGTCGTTGCCGTTGGCTTTCTTGTACCAGTCGTAGATACGGCCCACGAACGGCGAAATCAGGAACACCCCGGCGTCGGCACAGGCGGCTGCCTGGGCGAAGGAGAACAGCAGGGTCAGGTTGGTCTGGATGCCTTCCTTTTCCAGGATCTCGGCAGCGCGGATGCCTTCCCAGGTGGACGCGATCTTGATCAGCACGCGGTCGCGGCCAATACCGGCCTTGTCGTACAGCTCGATCAGGCGATGGGCACGCTTCAACATGGCATCAGTGTCGAACGACAGGCGCGCATCCACTTCGGTGGAAATACGGCCCGGGATCACTTTGAGGATTTCTTGCCCCACGGCCACGCCAAAACGGTCGCTGGCCAGGCCCACATCACCCTTGCAGTCATTGACGCTGCCGTTCAGCAGCTCGGCATACGCAGGAATGGCCGCGGCCTTGAGCAGCAGGGAAGGGTTAGTGGTGGCGTCCACGGGTTTAACGCGAGCGATAGCTTCGAAGTCGCCGGTGTCGGCAACCACGGTGGTCATTTGCTTAAGTTGTTCCAGCTTGGAAGTCATGGGCGTGCTCTGTCCTATGGGTCTGATGACATTACCCGAGCGCTGACAGCCACTCAAGGGCGTGTACGTGTATCGATGGCCCCTGCGGCAACAACCTGAAAACAGGTGTTTGAAAGGTGGGGTGCCGTATAGATGAATAGGATGCCAGGCGGGCTCACAGGTTCAACTGATCTGACGGTCAGCGCCTGGCAATCAGATCATCTGACGCCCGAGTCCTCTGATAACGCTCGCGGCACCTTACGTGTAATTACCCATATCGTTGAAGTCTATATAGTTCGATTGCGGGCTCAATGATTGTTATAAAAAGTCAATTAACACCCTGGCAAAGTTAATCTCCGTGGTAACAAATGTAATGTTATCTGGCGGAGATTTTGATCGTTAAAATACGTCCAGTACATATATAAAATAAAGTGTAATGTGATATTGAGAATTCGTGTTTGTAGAAATAACTTCACAACGTGAAGAGGTATATGTTTTTGGATGCGTTTGATGATTTGATGCTTGGCTACGCACTAAAAAAGTTGACCGGCGTATTTGAAGAAATCGTGGAGGTTTCGAAGAACACCGCTTCGGACAAGGCAACGGGCGTGCTGGATATCAGGCCATCCAAAACGGCAAAAAAAATCCCCGTCTGGTTGGGGCGTCTGAGGGTCAACACCCCTTATCAAGTGACCCATGTTCTGATCGATCAGATGCACGCCTCTCGAAAACTCAACCTCGACCTGCGCTTCGCGGCACAAGCTGCCTTGCTGGACGCGTTGGTGGAGGACGGACTGGCAATGCACATCGCCAGTTATTCAGTGGTTGTCGTAGAGAATCGTCTGAAGTGCTTTGTTGATCGATGAACGTGGTATCTACTGTGCACGCGGCCAGTGTCCATCACACTGGAAAATTGCATGAGACGTGAGTAAGTAGATTGGTGTCAAAACTGTACATCGCACAATACGCCGGAATCACCATCATGCTTCCAGCGGCCATGGTCGTCGCTGGTTGGTTATGGAGCATGGCATCCAGAAAACTCGCCCTCCTATGGCTAGGCATACTGTTCGTAGCCTATTTCGTCGTCGGTCTCAGTAAAGTGCTGTTCAAGGGCTGGGGTATCGGCCTGGAAAGCCTGGATATCGCGGTCATCAGCGGCCACGCGATGAATGCCTGCCTGGTGTCGACCGTTGTCCTGAGTTTGCTATTGCGCCAACTGGATCATCGCCTTCGATGGCTGGCACTGGGGGCGGGGCTGCTGTCGACCTGGTGGTTCAGCGTGCAGTATGTCGGGCAGACGATTCATCCTCTGCCGGAAGCGATTGCCGGGGCGGTTGTGGGGTCAGCCGCGGCGTGCGTATTTCTTTTCAGGCTGGAGAGAAAGGAAGTTCGCAAAATTCCCCGCACGGCCCTCATGCTAGGGCTCGCGATTATCATGCTGAGTACGAGTATTCCAAAATATACGGCTGAGAGGCTCTTGAACTCTTTCGCAGTCACTCTTTCGGGGGCAGAAAAGGCATTCATGCAGCCTCACTGGCGCACTCCCGGCGGATCGTCAAGGTTGTAGATGTTGATTCGAGTTCTGACGAAGCGGACTCACCAGGATTCACTACTATTTTTTTCTTCGATCCGCTCCAGCAGCTCTGCAGTTTTTTTCTGCATCAGTGCAACATCGCCTCGACTCTCAACCTTCAACAGGATCTCGCTCTCCGATGGGCAGATCTTGAAGCGCCATTCAGTGAACGTCAGGCTCAGGCCGTCACTGTCATCCATATCCAGTGCTTCACTGGCATACAGGGTCCGCAAGTACTCGAGTAGCGCAATGGGATTACCGACCATGCGCCGAATATCACCTGAGGAAGGAAAGAGCCCGATGCGCTCCACCAATAACTTTGGCTGTGGGGTGACAGTGGAGGGCGCACTTTCGTATGTCCGCAACCAGGCCATCAATCCACTGTTGCCCTCGGTGAATGGCTGTCCAAAAACCATATTGCCCGGTGCAAAAGGGTCCGACGACTTATAGACAGCGTCGATCGGTGATCTGGAAGCGTTCATAGTGGTCTGCCTTGAAAAAGTTTATGGCCGCTCAAAAAATGCGGCACCCAAGAGCAAAAAAATACCGTTTACAGCAATGCTGTTCAGTTAAGGAAATTGTAGGAGCGAGCTTGCTCCGGGCGGAGTTCCGACGATGGGCTCAAGAACGCCGCGTTTAGCCAGTAAATACGCGTTATCGTTAACGACCATCGCGAGCGAGCTCGCTCCTACAGAGGACTACATTCGCCTAACTGACGTTTACAGGCCTTTCTTATTCAAAACCGCATAACAGAAATGGGTGGCGTCGATTCAGTGTTTTGATGTTTTCAGCCGTGTTGTCGCTATGCTCACGGGGCAAGCCATAGTCTTAAGTGTCCGGGAGCTCAGTGGACTGTTTGACGGGTTGCACCCAACGCCACGCAATCAAGCCGATCAACACGCCGACAGCATTGGCCAAGGCGTCGTAAGGTGATGCCGTGCGCAGCGGCATCAGTGCTTGTGCATATTCGATCAGGATCCCCGTCAGCAGACAGCCCAAGGCGATCCAGCGCGCCTTGACCCGCAGGAAGGCCAGCTGGCAACTAAAAGACAACGCGAAAAAACCAAGCAGGTGATGCAGCTTGTCTTCCTGGGCAAAGGCTTCGGGAACCGGTTGCGCTCGCAAAGCGGCTGTCAGCAAGATCACACTGACGCCGATGAAAAACAGCGTGCGTAGGCTTTGGGAAAGTTGTGTGACACCCAGGAGTAACGAACTCATTCGGTGATTTTCTCAAAGTTCTTATAGAACGCATCTTTGTCGCGGCCATCGGTCATGGTGTACAGCGAATATTGGCGGTTAAGACGCGCGCCACCATCTCGGGTCAGCGGAGCCCAGACCAGGTTGGCGCGACGCATCGTAGAAACGCTCATCAACTCGTCGAAGGGGACCGAGATATAGATGCCTTTGTCGAAGCTACCCTCGCCGAACTCTTCTTTCGAGGCCGTGGTGCGGGTAACCCAGCCACCGAACTTCACGCCGTTACTGAACTCATGCGACAGATCGACCGTGGCCCCCCAATCGCGCGCCAGGTAACGTCCAACACTGACCGCCGCCTGCAATTCGAACGGCAGTTCGGTATAGGTGGTGATGTGACCGGTCACGGTATCGTAATCGCGCAGACCAAAACCCTGGTCAAAGTCACGCTGGCGTACAAAGTTCAAATCAGCACCCATGGCCCAGCGCTCGCCCATGGGGCGGTACAGCAATTCACCTCCGACCCCGGCGAACATTGACTCCAGATAACCGCCATACACCATGCCGAACAAGTCTTGATCCAGTTGCTTGGCATGGTTGAGCTGGAATGTCGGCATTGTTACATCAGAGGTGATGACGTACTTGCGCAAATCGGTGCGCACTCGGGGCAGATTGCTCGGCGCGTCGTACGTGAACTTGTCAAAGTTGTTCAGCAGGTTGGTGCTGATGACCCCGCTCGTCCAGGTGCTGCGGGTAAAGCGGTATTCTGCGTCCACATCAGCAGTCAGCTGGTACAGCAAGCCGTCGGGACCGCCAATGTTTTGCTTGTAACCCAAGCCGATACCATAGGTGAAACGCTCGAGCGCCTGGGTGTACAGCGTGTTTTCAATGTGCGGCGTGGCCCGGTTCAATTCGGTGGTGCGGTGCAGGTCTGTAAGGTCTTGTTGGTTGTTCACCACGGCCCGGAAGGTGTCGCGCGGCACACTGGTTTCTTCCACGGGCATGTCGTAACGCTTGTTCACCATCGTGAACCAGTCGATTTCGTCATTTGCGCTGTTGTCCAGAATCCGGCTGGCCCGGCCCACGCCTTTGGCGGAGTAGAAATAGCGCGACTGCTCGCCATACACAATCAGCTCGGAATCGCGTTGAGCAATACGCTCGACCTTATAACCTGCGTTGTTTTCCAGTCGTTTGGAAACCCCCGCCCAGTCGACCTGATCGAGCGGCGTGGTTGGTGCGTGTGCCGGCAGCGCTTCGACAGCGGGGTCGTAGCGCTTGGCCGGTGCCTTGCGGCTGGCGAAATTGGTATGAAAAGTGATGCCGAACAACGCGGTGTTGCCGCGCTCCCAGCCTGCGGTCAAATCGACAGAGTCACTTAACTTGAAGATCGCCCCGATGTTTATGGGCGAGTCCTGCTCCTGGTTGTTGTTTTGCGGTTCGTGCTTGTAGTCGTTACCGTCGAACTCGAGTTTCAAGCTCAAGGGTGACCACGGCGTCTGATAGGACACACCGCCAAACAACGCGGGCGAGCCTCGAAAATACGCGTTGGTGTTGACGTTGCCGGCGTCCGTGTTTACCGGGCGCGTATCAAAGCGCTCATTGAGGTACCCCAGCGGGTTATCGATATCCCCGCGGTTACCGATGTAGCCCCAAGCGATGCCCAGGCTGAAATCCAGATCGTAGTAACGTTTGTTCGCCACAAAGTATTCGCTGGAAAACAGGCCGGTGCCCCCGACATCCCGAAAGCCGAGCGCGACCTCGGGCAACCAGTGGCTTTCTTGCCAGAGGCGGGCTTTGACATCGACAGCTTTGTCTTTATAGCTTTGGTCGCCACTGAGTGACTCGGGCCCGTAATCACGGTTGCTGATGGAGGTATAACGGAAACTACCTTCCAGCCAATCAAGGGGCTGTATTGAAATGCTATAGCGAGAGTAAGGGGCTGTCTGGTTGGCGTTCAGGCTGAATTCGCCAGCGGGTGCCATCCGTGCGGTGGGGGTTTGCAACAAACCCACGCCTCCGAAATCATTCTGGGTAAAACGCGGCTCTCCATGAGCCAAGCTGTAGGGCAACAACAACACTACGGCGGCGAAACGTAACTTCAAGGGGCCACCTCGGGCAGCGGTTGGGTGGCGAGAAACTGGGCAAGCTGCTCGTTCAAGTCGGGTGTGGGCAGGTCCGGATCATCGTTGCGCACGGGCACCAGAATTGTGCTGCCTGCGGCGGCAAACACCCCGTCTTCGCGGTTCCAGGCGGCGTTACCGACTCGCCTGACCTGGCCATCGGGCTGAATCAGCCACAGGTAATCGGCATCGGCGTCGGTCACTGGCAGACAACTTTTGAGGTATTCCTGGACTGGCAGCAAGGCGCGATAAGGCAGCGTGCAGGGCTGTTCAACTGCGCCCAGGACAGTGACCGTAGTCGGGCGTAGAGGGTAAATCAGCTGGTCGCCGTCACTGAGCGAGTAATTGCGGGCGAACGCAACCTCCAACGCCACGGGGTCGAGCGCCGCGACTTTCCGGCCGGTAACGGGTAGTCGGCTGACCTGTTCAAACAGGCGCGCAGCCAAGGCCGCAAGGCTGCTCTTTTCTTCAAGCAAGGCCCCACGTTGAAGCAACTTCAGATCGAACAGCACGCCGGCTTTAAGGCGGACTTGCTGCTCCAACAGTGGCTGGTGCAGCCAGGCGGCGGCCAGCCAGTAACTTTCGGCGTTCGGGCGTCCCTGGTTGACGGCATCGAGCAAGCGTGTGCCTGGCACGAACGCGAAGGATCCGGCGTTTTTTACATCACCCGTGACCGTGACAGCGGCCTGAGTCATCGCAGAACTTGCCAGCAACAGGCAAGCCGACAGCGTTTTCGAATATCTCACCGAGCCGTCTCCCGGTCAGGGCGCAATTGCACAATCTTCAAGAAAAGTTCCGGCGTAAGATGTTGTTCGCTCTGCAGGATCAAGCCATCGTCAGGCCTGACCCAAAAACGGTTGGTGGCCTTGAATCCCAGCTCGGGTATGTCGATGCGTTCGTCTATGCGCAGCAGCGCATAGTCCTTGTCCAGGATGGTGACGGTTTCGATGTCTTGTCGACTGAAACGACTGTTGACCGCCAGTCCGACCTGCGGCCCCTGATAGACATCTATCCAGCGGGTACTGCTGTAGCCGTCGGGCAATCGCTGCAAGCCAAGCTTGAACGGCGACTCACCGTCGAAGCGCGTGCCGTCGAGATTGATGCCCAGGCCGACGCTGCGCACGACCAGACCGTCGCGCATCAACAACACCTGTTTGCCGGAGGCGACCCAGAACTCCAGGTCGCCCTGCTGGCGTAGCTTCGCCAATACACCTTCGCTGGAGTCGGTGGTGACCTTGATCTGCGCATAGGGCACGGCGTCCACTTGCGCCGCAGTCAACTCCAGCGGCTGGGCGCCCAGTGTGGAGGCTTTAAAGGTATCCAGGGACGCCTGCATCAAGGGATTACAGCCACACAGCAGTAATCCCACCACCAGGCATGAGCTGTTACGCAAAGTTTTCAAAGCGGCTCAAACCTTATCGACTGCTGGCTTCACTGAGATTGTTTGTGGCCGATGCTCCGGTACCCAGGATAGCGGCCGAAGGCAGCAACTGACTGATCAAGCGGTTCCAGCGGGTCACGCCTGCAGGGCCAACGTAGACAATGTCTTGGGGTTGCAGATCGAAGCGGCTGGCGAGAGCAAACGCGGTAGGTGATTCCGCTTCCAGCTGAAAGACTTTTGCCGGCTCGGTTTCAAGGTTCTCGGCACCTCGAATGACATACAGTGCATTGCCGTTGGATGTGGTCTGGTTCAGTCCACCGACCGTTCCGACCGCATCCGCCAGATTCATCCGATTGATTTTGAAGGTGAGCGCCCGAGGCTGGTTGACCTCGCCCATGACGTAGATCTTTTTCCGGTCGTTGTAGGGCAGGTACAACTGATCGCCGTCTTTCAAATAGACGTTATGCAACAGCGAGCCTTTGCTGTTAAGCGAGTCCAGGTCGAGCGGATACTCACGTCCGTCCCGGGTCAGTGTCAGGCCGGCAAGGTCGGCATTCAATGGATCGACAGTAGCAGTACCCATGGCTTCGACGACACTGAGCGGCGAAGTGGTAATGGGTTGTTGACCGGCTTTTAAAATAGCACCGGAAATAACGACTTTTTGACTGGCAAACCGCAAAACACTCAAGTCAACCTGGGGGCTGTCGACGAACTGAGTCAGGCGCTCAGCAATAAAACCGCGAAGCTCCTCGATGGTTTTGCCTTCGGCATGAATATTGCCGATATAGGGGTAAAACATGGTGCCGTCCGGGCGTACCAGGCGGCCGTTCGCATCAATTTGCTGTTGTGGACCCGATGGCGCAGTCAACTCAGGATGGTCCCATACAGTGATGTACAACACATCATTGGCGCCAATCCGGTAAGCGCCCGGCTTGTACGCCAACAACTCGGCGGGCACCGAGACTTGCACTTTTGTCGCCGCGTTCTGGGCAATCAGTTTGGGCGTTATCGGAATCAACTCGATCCGACTGCTTTCCGGTGAGCCTTCACGGCCGACCTGGCTGGTATCCAGGTGTTGACCGGGTGAGAACATACAGCCTTGCAGGGCAACACCTGCAAGCACAGCGAGCGACAAACTACGAATCATGATTGAGGACACTTGTGGAGGGAACACATCAAAACGGAACCACCCGGATTGCTCCGGGTGGTAGAAGGCTATCGACCTCGCGGTGCGCTTAGCGTGTACCGGTGGTGCCAGTGGTACCGGTAGTGCCAGTAGTGCCGCCGTCATTGTTGCTTCCGCCACCACTGGATGACAGCGCAGCGGCGCCGGCTACAACCGCGGCGCCGATGCCGAGAGCAGTCCCTGTGGTCAGGCTGCCCACGAGAGGGGTGTTCAGACTCAAAGGAGCGTTTGCTGCGGGTTTTGCAGGTGTGCCTGGAGCAGAAGACGCTGCGGGAGGCTCAGCGGCCAAAACGGAGGCACTTAAAGAAAGCATTAGGGCGGAAACAAGTAGTTTGGTCATGGTAGATTCCTTTTTGATGCATCGTCGGTATTGGCAGTGAAACTAAGAAGCGAGCGTGCAAGGCCAAAAACTCTGAGCGTCCAGTAACGTTAAGGATAGTATTGATTCGAACTCGATGAGAGTGGACCTCTAGGTCATACCTCAGTGAGATTTATCTTGCGATTATTGCCCCAAGAATACCTGTGTAGGATGCCTGACAGGTCTGACGTTTTCTAACGCTCTCGCCGTTTCTAACAATTCTTATTGGGTATGTGGTGCAGATGTCATGGTTCGCGCCTGATCGCTACGCCATACGAGAGATGCTACTGGCCATAACCTTGCGGGTTAGCAGCTTGCCAACGCCAAGTATCGGCCATCATTTCCGGCAATCCGCGCTTGGCCTTCCAGTCCAATTCATTGGCGGCTTTTGTGGGGTCGGCCCAGCACTCGGCAATATCACCGGGGCGACGCTCAACCAATTTGTAAGGCACGGCTCGGCCACTGGCCTGCTCGAATGCCCGAATCATTTCCAGCACGCTGTAACCGATACCGGTGCCCAGGTTCCAGATGTTGACCCCGGTTTTTTGGAGGATTGTCCGTAGCGCACTCAAATGCCCGTCGGCCAGATCCTGAACGTGGATGTAGTCGCGTACCCCGGTACCATCCTGCGTCGGATAATCGGCGCCGAACACAGATAGCTGCTGGAGTTTGCCAATGGCCACTTGGCTGACATAGGGCAGGAGATTATTCGGAAGGCCATTGGGGTCTTCGCCAATCATCCCGCTTTGGTGTGCACCCACCGGGTTAAAGTAGCGGAGCAGGGCGATACTCCACTGCGGCTCCGACGTCGCCAGATCCTGCAACAGCTCCTCGACCATCAGCTTGGAGCGACCATAGGGATTGGTCGGCACGCCAGTGGGGAAATCCTCCCGGATCGGCATCTGCGTCGGCTCGCCATACACCGTGGCGGAAGAGCTGAACACCAAATTGAAAACTCCGGCGTGGGCCATTGCCTGACACAGGGTGACACTGCCTGCGACATTGTTTTCATAATAATCGAGTGGTTCGCGGACACTTTCCCCCACCGATTTCAAACCGGCGAAATGTAATACCGCGCTGATCTGTTGCGAAGCAAATAGCTCATCCAGCAACGCACGGTCGCGAATATCCCCCTGAATAAACTCGGGCAACCTATTACAAATAGCCCCCACTCGATGAAGCGACTCAATCGAACTATTACAGAGGTTATCCAACACTATTACGTTGTATCCCGCTTCGAGCAAAGCGAGTGTGGTGTGCGAACCGATGTAACCGGCACCGCCCGTCACCAGGATTTTTCTGGTCAAAGGAATGAGTCCTTTCAAATGAAGAATAAGAGGGGAATAGCTGAATCTGAACTTACGAGCGCCAAGGGCATCAAGTGAACAACTAAGATCGTTTAAATATTTCTATGATGAGTCACCAGATGAACTTTCCGTTCGTGGTCAAGTATGGTTAGCACCATTGAGGGCTGTCGGTTACAGTAAAATTTTCTACCGCCGACGAGACCCTGGCGCATAAGCGAGTATTTATTTCTTGAAAACCCCGACGATCTGTCGGCCTTCAAACACAAGCAGTGAGGTGATGTTTCGCTCGTCCATCAGCAGCAGCGCATCTTCGACACGGGTGCCGACAGGCACCATGATCGGATCGCGGCTCATGAGTTCGGCAGCACTCTTGTCGAACACGGCCTCGCTGTAGCGCTCGATGGCTCGGCGGATATCGCCATCGGTTACCAGTCCCCAGCCTTCTGCAAACTCGCCGATGGCCAACCCAAGGCTGCCGCAGGACATGGTATGAATCACGTCCAGCACGTTAGCTTCTACGTTCACGAACGGTAGATTGGCGGTGACCATCTCGTCTTCCACTTTGCTCAACAGTCGACGACCGAGGGAGCCGCCAGGGTGAAAACGGGCGAAATTTTCGGGCTTGAAATCCCGGGCCTTCATCAGGGTGATCGCCAGTGCATCGCCCATGGCCAGGGTGGCAGTTGTGGAAGAGGTTGGTGCCAACTGCAGCGGACAAGCCTCTTCCTGCACGCTGACATCCAGATGGCTATGGGCTGCCTTGGCAAGCGTGGATAGCGGTTTACCGGTCAAGGCGACGAGGTAGTTGCCGTTGCTCCTGAGGAAGGGAATCAACTTCACCACCTCATCTGTCTCGCCGGAATTGGAGATAGCGACAAATACATCGTCAGGTGTGACCATGCCGAGATCCCCGTGGTAGGCCTCGCCCGGGTGCATGAAGAAGCTGGGAGTGCCCGTGCTGGCCAGGGTTGCGGCGATTTTCTTGCCGACGATGCCGGATTTCCCCATGCCGCAGACGATCACACGGCCCTTGGAGGTCAAAATATGCTGCACGGCCTCGACAAAGGAGTTGTCCAGGCGCTCGGCAAGTCGAGCCACTGCCTGAGCCTCGATGGTGAAAACGTGCTTAGCGATTTCGATGAATTTCATTTCGTTCATGGCATTCCTTAAGTAGTGAATTCGTGATCTTTTTAACGTCCCTTGCGGGTATCCACACCATCAGCGGGATGCATGCCACTCTCTGATTGCAATTGGAATAACGTAGTCATTGTCAGCGTGCAGGGCGAAGCCTTCCTTCTGTCAGGAGTCACGCCTGTTTAATGGTCAGTTTCTACTGCAGAGTCGGTGCTTTCCAACGCCCGTGCGACTCACTGGAAGCCGCACAAGGTCGACCGGAGAGTACCGGGTCGTAGACAGGAAATTCAGCGCACAGTAATGACCACCCGCAGTTGCGGTCGGTCATTGCTGTACGGCATGGCGGCTCCATTCGTCGAGCAAGGGTTGATAGGCAGCATCTAGGGTCAAGCCTCCCAGCAAAAGCAGATGCTCGGCAACCTCACGGGCCACACCCTTTCCACCAACGGCACGGGTAATGTGGTTCGCCTGGCTCAGCACCAGGCAGTGGGCGTCGGCTGGCGCGTAGCTTATGCCAACCTTTTGCATGACCGGCAGGTCGATCACGTCGTCACCGACGAAGGCGACCTGTCCATCCTCCAGACCAAAATCGCGTTTTAGTTCGACGTAGGCGGACAGCTTGTCGTGGCAGCCAGTGACAACCAGATCGAATTTGAGTTGTCGGGCGCGGAAGTCGAGGGCAGGGCTGGCCTTGCCGGAGATGATCCCGCAGCGAACTCCATGCGCTCGCAACAGGGCAACCGCTACCCCATCCTTGGCATTGAAGCTTTTGAACACTTCACCCTCCGCTCCGATATGTAGTGTGCCGTCGGTCAGCACGCCATCGACGTCGAATAACACTAGCTGGATCAGTCCGTTATAGGCGCACGCCATCAGCGAATCTCTAGGTTTGGCATTTCTTTGACGATGTCGTCGATAATCTTGATTTGGCTAAGGAAAGGTTCCAGCAACTCGAGCGGAAGAGCACTTGGGCCGTCGCAGCGGGCATGATCCGGATTCGGATGGGCCTCCAGGAACAGACCCGCGAGACCAACGGCCATGCCAGCACGGGCCAGCTCCAGCACCTGGCGACGGCGTCCACCCGAAGCATCGCCCACCGGGTCGCGGCACTGGAGGCTATGGGTGACATCGAAGATAACCGGACAATCGCCGCTGGCCTCTCTCATCTGAGTGAAGCCGAGCATGTCCACCACCAGGTTGTCGTAGCCGAAGGAACTACCTCGTTCACAGAGAACCACCTTATCGTTACCCGCTTCACGGCACTTGGCTACGATGTGCTTGACCTGCGTCGGACTCATGAACTGAGGTTTTTTCACGTTGATCACCCGGCCGGTGCGGGCTATAGCTACCACCAGATCGGTTTGACGGGCGAGGAAGGCCGGGATCTGCAGCACGTCAACTACCTCGGCCACCGGTACCGCCTGCTCGACCTCATGCACGTCGGTGATCAACGGCACGCCGAACTCGCGTTTCACAGCTTCGAAAATGCGCAAGCCTTCTTCCAGGCCAACACCCCGGTAGGAGTGCATGGAGGAACGGTTGGCCTTGTCGAAGGAGGCCTTGAACACATAGGGAATGCCCAACTTGCGGGTTACCTCCACAAAATGTGCGCAGGCGAAAAGTGTGGAGTCGAGATCCTCAAGAACATTGATCCCGCCGAAGAGGGTAAAGGGGGCGATGTTGGAGAGATTGATAGTGTCAGTTAGTGCAATTTGCATATTGATTATTCCCATTCCGTAGGGCAGTTAGATTTCCAGTCACGGAAAGCCGTTTCAAGAGTGTATTGATAGGGATAGCCGTGCTCGACCAAATGGGTTGGTAGAGTGTTGTTCGAGCGCACCAGCTTGCGAATACGCACTGGGCTGAAGGGATGTTTGATCCCGATGGGGCGGGCGATAAGGTCGATGACATAGGCGACCGAGAGCAGCAAGTGGTAGGGGACACTGGGCACAGTGCGTTGGATTCCGGCTACTGTGCAGGTGGTTTCCACATATTCCTGGATGGATGGACCGGGATTCATGGACATATTGAACAGCGTCAGATGTCCACCTCCCCGCTTTTGCTGCTCCAGAATCCACCACATGGCTGCACATAGCTCTTTCACATAAGTGCCGGCCTTACGGGTGTCGCTGTTACCCATATAGAAGAAGTAGCGGCGGATTACGGCCCTGATGAGGCGGGAAACATTGCCGCCTTCACCGGGGCCAAATACCACTCCCGGACGAACAATAACCAGATGGCGGTTTTCTTGGTCTCGGGCGAGCCATATCTGGTGAATCTTTTCTGCAGCCAGCTTGGAACCACCGTAAGCGGTAGCCGGCACAGGTAGAGATTTTTCGTTTTTTTGCGCCTCACTGGGGCCGTAAGGCGAAATCGAACTAGTGAAGATAATATCGTTGCAGCCAACCCGTTCAGCCCAGGCACAGACGTTTTCGGCACCCGCAAGGTTGGTTTCGTAGTATTCGATGTCGTCATGGCCAGGTTCGCGATGTACAGCTGCAAAGTTCGCGATCAGGGCGACCTTTTCCGACGGCTGCCAAATGAGTTCCTGGCGCACGTCGCCAATGACGATCTCCACGTTACTCAGGCTTCGGACCAGGGATTTGCGAAATTCGCTGGTCTTGGACTCTATTGGCTCCAGGTCGAAAAGGTAAACTTTGGAGAATGAACCTGTGGCCAGAAGGTGCTCAGCGAAAAAAGTGCCGATGAAGCCGGTGCCACCAAATATTACGGCGCAAGTCATGTTTTTTGTCTCGATTAGGACTGAATGAGGGATTCCATTTCCTGGTAATAGCGCTCGACGCTGAAACGCTGCCGGGCAATGTCGAATGCCGCCTTGGCTATCGATTGGGAGGATTCAGGATTTTCGAGGGACGAAAGAATAAATTCCGTTGCCTCCGCAGGAGTTTTAAAAAGCCAGCCAGTCTCTCCATGTGCAACGACATCGACGTTGCCAGCGCAGCTGGATGCAACAACGGGAAGCCCTGCAAAGCTGGCCTCAATCACCGAAACAGGCATGCCTTCCCACTGTGCGGTCGAGAGATACAGGCGGGCATCGCCCAGGTATTGCCAAACCTGGCTTTTCGGCACCCAGCCTATGACGTGTACCCCAGAGTCTTCTAGTTGTTGGCGAGCGTTTGCATCGCCGTCACCGACCCAAACAAACTCAATCTGGGGGGCTTCAGTTTTTACTGCTTGGGCAATGGATGAAAAAAAGTCAGGCCCTTTTTGGGGGCGAATTTGTCCAACCGTGATAACAGTTTTTTTTCTGTGAGAAAGGTCTTGTTGGTTCATGCTGGGGATTGCTTTGAAGTCGAGAGCGTTTTCTACCAAGTGGCACTTTCGGAAAGGAATACTCCTTGCAATAGCCGTTCTTTCACTTTCGGAGCAGGCCACGTAATCAGCGTTTTTTATAGAAGCGACCCATTCAAAAAAAACAAAAAGAACTTTCTTCAAAGATCCTATGTCATTGCGCATGAATGAGATGCAATGTGGAAGGTAAAAAAGTTTTGTATGAGCTAAAGCGCCCAGGGTCGATAGTCGGCCCAAAAAGCCCGCGAATGAAGAATGCATGAAGACGCAATCTGGAGATAACGATTTCAGGGTGCTTCTGATTTTTGGTAGACAAGTCAAGCGCTCAAGGGCGCTTGACATCTGGATGTTGATTAAATTTATGCGGCGGTCGAAATGGGTTATAAAGTCTACAGGGGTTTCTGGGCGCTGAGAGTATATAACCGAAACCACATGCCCATTGCTGGCTTGGCAGTTTGCCAGTAGCGCAGCCATAGATAAAGTCCCTGTAGCAGAGGCTTCAATTATATGCACTATTTTTGATGTATTCATTAGCACTTACTACAGGTTTGGATAGGGTTTGTTTTTTGCGACTCGAGGAGGGAGAATATGATGCAAAGTACTAGTAGTAACCAGAGTATGCCAGTCATGGCATGGTACTTGAACAAAAAAAGTATCGCTGTCGCTGCTATGTATCTGGGGTGTCTCCGTAAGAAAAATACTATTGAGCTGAGTATTAGTATTGTGCCAAAAGCACCAGATGTAAAAAATAGATAAACATAAAAAGATGAGTCCCGTGTGTTGTAACCCTGCATCATTGTTTTTCCAACCGGAAGGGATTCATCCCAAAAAAAACCGCTTCCAATTAAATTGTTCGCTAGACCTCGCTCTTTGAATTCTGCAAATATCAATTGTCGAGAAGCTAATGCGTCATAATCAACTGATTCTACAACTCTCAGTGTATATACTTTGTATAGAATGGGGGCGGCACATAATACCCCGATGACTATTAGGGCTGAGAGAGCTCTTGTTGACTTCGTAAATAGCAGAGTTAAAGCTAGCGCGAGGGATGTGGTTAAGATTGCTGCAATTGAGAGGCTGGCTACAGAGGTGATGAATCCTAAACTCGTAGCTATTGTCAGTTTTTTTTGGTGCAGGGAAAGTAGTAAAGCAATGGGGAGTACCGTCATGCTGTAAAATGATGGCTCGGAAAACAAGCCTGTTGCACGGATCTGTATGAATAGATCTTCTAGGGACTTTGTGCTGTAAAGACTTTCGGATGATACTTCTCTTACATAGTTATTGAAGTCAATGAAGTATCCGGTTGCCTGGTAGGTCACTAGCTGGATGATGAAAAATGAGCAGTGCGCAAATAAAAAAAATCTTAATGCGTCGATTATTTGCTTTTGGGTGATGACTCTATTGTGTGCGACAAGTACTAATGTTAGCGAGTAGATGGACATGGCTAGAAACTTTAAATAATAATTAAAGTGTATTCCATGTCTCAGTGATATGGCAAGCGGGACCATATTAATGACGGCTATGCCAATGATCCATTTGTATTTTATTTTAAATGTAGTGAGCTTGCGCGGGTTTAGTATTAGCGCCAGAATTAAGAATAAATAACAAGCAGCTGTCGCTCGGATGCTAAATAAACTCAGCGAAAAGCAGAAAATACTGAGCGAAATAAGGAGTGCTGGGATCATTTTATATTCTACTTCTTATGGCTTCGTAAACTCTTGATGATTGGATGGCTGTGTTCCAGTTAATTGACTCTCCGGGGGGGGATTTGCATTTTTTTGGCGCATAAGGCAAGTCCTCAGTAAAGATTTCATCTGGGCAGATTATGATGTCAATACCTAATAGTTTTGCGGTTTCAGTGTTCGAAAGGGCGTCATTGCATAATATATTTTTTTCTAGTGCGAAGTATTCAAGGAGTTTTGTTGGGGCTTGGTAGCAATATGGGTATTTGTGTGGAATTCTGCTTATGCAAAAAGAGCTATTTTTTACTATTTTAAGTGCGTCAGCCTGAGGTAGTTTTCCTGTGAATATTATATTGGGGTCGTCCGAGAATTTATTTTTTATAGTTTCTTCGGTCGGTCCGACCAGTACAAGTGTCTCATTTTTAAACTTTCGGTATTTTTGAAAAGCACGTATGACCTTGTGCATTCCACGCTCTCGCGTAATTTCTCCGATATAACAATAGGTTCCACCTGGTAATGTATGGTCAACATCAAGATTGAAAATCCATTCAGGTACACCCATTGGAAGAGTAAGAGAGGGGGCGTCATCTCGAAAGCCCATAACTCCTTCCATTCGCTTATTTTGGAATATACGAATATCTGGTTTCTGATTTAAGTGTTTTTTGATGAGGTCTTTGGTTTTTGGGAAGTGGCCTACAGAGAGCGATCGATAATCATGAATAATAAGTTTTGCATGAAGCTTTTTTGGGTAAAATCCCATAATGCACCAAAGAATGGTGTTGTTCTTGTCTTCAAAGGAATCATACTGCTCTATAGTTCCATTGGTGACATTAAAGTCTCTGCTGAAGAAGTTATGGTAAGCTGATATTTCTGGATAGTTTGCTTTGCCTGGATGAAGTATAAAAATGTTCAATGTATTATTTCCAATAATTTTAGCGAGAATACTTGCCGCTACTGCATGGGGCTAGGCTTTTTTAGCCAGAACTGAGTTCGAGCCTGCCACCGTCCTCGACTCTCATCGGACTAATCGTAATTACGCCCCAATTAATTGTAGGGCGGTACGTGTTTTAATTGTGCTGTTGTCGAAATAATTTACTTCGTCTATCAGGTAGTGATGAATGTATTTTTTTATGCGTGCGTTGTCGAAGTTTTTGTAGAAGCATCTTCCAAGCGTTTTTACTCGCTTGCCAAAAAGTAATGCTTCTAAACCCACGGTGGAGTTTATGGTTATTACGGTGTGCGCTTTTTTCAATAAGTCTATTGTGTTGTCACTGCTGATTATAAAACCAATTGATTTTTGTGCTTTCACAATTCTGGAGATTTCTTCCGGGCTATTTTCGGCTGGATGAATCTTGACAATCAAATCAAGCCCTGCTCGGTTTGCCTCTTCGCGAGATATATGAATTGCATCAATATTGTCGTGGTTGGAGTGAAGTTTTATCTGGGTGTCTGATGATACTTGTAAAGCAAGAAAAATATAGTTATTAGTGTGAGGTGGAACGCTCATCTGTTCTAACTGATGGCTGAGCGTTGAGGTTTTCCTTTTTTTTATGTCTATAGTACATGTGCTTTTAAACGATTTTTTTAAGATTATATTTACGGCAGACAGTATGGTGTTTTTTAGTTTTCGCTGCGATTGCGGAAGAGGTTTTTGCTTGCTCAGTTCATAGCTCTTTAACCAGGATTGATGTACCTCTTCAGGAACCTCAGGCAGCCTGTCGATAATTTCAATGTTGTGTGCAATGCTGGATAGCGCATTGACACCCTGCGGGTCTGAGAAAAGTTTACCGGGAAGATTTGCTAGTTCCAGATACTGCGCTTTTATCCCTGCCTTGCCCGCGGCAAGGCTTGCAGCTCGTCCCAGTAGTTGCTGACCATTCCATATAATGACTTTATCGACTTCGTTCTGCTTTAAGTACTCATACAAGCCGTCGGAGATCGACACTGCATCCTGAAATGAATCTGTGGCCGAAAACAGTCCATTCAGGACCTCTATCGATTTTTCGGTGATGTCGAGGAGGTCGGCAGTAGAGAAGTATTTCGATTGAGCTGCTTTTCTGGAAAGGTGCTTGGCCGAAAATCCTTCCATTTGAGCCATAAGAACTGACAACGGTTCTGAACTGGCAAAGAAAATTTGATGCTCGTGTTTTAGTGCACTCGCCAATCTTGAGAAAAATAGATGGCGTTGCATCGAGTCGATTATTAATGCTATTCGCATGCAAGCTCTCAAATTATGAAGAATATTTTTTCAAGGGAGGAAATATCATTGATTTTTCTGTAGTGATTGCTTTGATTGTCGTGTGAGTGAGGCTCAAGCCAATCAGGAGAGTTGCTACGCCTGATACAGAAAAAATAATAAGCGTTAGGAGGGGGCTAAGTAAAAAATAGTACGAGGCAAGAAGAGCTCCGACGGTGCTGATAAAAGTAAGTGTTTGTATGAGTAGATCTGTTTTTTGATTGTTTGTTGATATAAAAATTTGCGAAAGAGGAATGTATATGATTTGTAAGGCATAGACTGGGGATATTATGTGAAAAAAAATGATCGCCTGGTTCCAATTGTCACCGAGCAATACTTTGATGAGCATGCCAAAGAAAAGGTTTCCAAATAGTAGATAGCAGGCGGATATCGCTAAGAGCAATTTTGCGTGGCTTTTATAGGTCTTCAGTAAATTGCCATTGTTGGAGTTAATGGCTGAAATTACTTCGCGTCTGAATACGCCGCTGATGCTTTGCGCTATTAAAGAAACCGGGAAGAATCCGAACCGTTGTGTGGCTGCAAAATAGCCAGCTGTTATTGGGCCGAAAAGGAATGGCATTGCAATCGGTAGGGAATAGGTGAGTGCTGAGCTAAGAATGGTTGCAGGCAGTGTATATTGCGGAAATCTGAGGTTTTCCTTTAGAAAGCTAATGTTGAAAATTTGTTTAGGGTGCTGAGTATTTGCAAGTATCAAGGTCAAGGAAAGTATGGTAATGGCAAGATTGATTTTGGTGTATATCTCGAATGTGCTTGAAAGAGTATTTGAGTTAATGAGGATTATCAGTGATACAACAAAGCTAGCATTTGCAGATATTTTTATAAGCCCAATTAGAACGTATTTTCGCAATGTATTTAGGTAGAGGCTGCTTGCTTGTTGGAGAATAAAGGTTGTCGAAAAAATCAATATTGTTGTGGAGTCCGTAAGGTCCCAAATGCTTGCCATGGCGTACAGAAAAACAAACGATGAGGCGGTTATTGTTATTACTTGGACTAGCGCCTGGTATGATTTTTCTTCTTTGTCTTGTATGCAGGCAAGTTCATATCTGAAGGCCATTATTGTACCGATGAACATGCTCAGGCTTAAATTAAAATTAAGCTTGCCAAGTTCTTCAGGTCCCCATTCCCTGCCAATCAAGGAAAGGCATACAAAGAAAATCGCTTGGCCAATTATTACGCTGGCTAGTGAAATGGCGGTGTCTTTCTTCTTTAAGCTCATGGCACTAATGCTTTTTCATTTGTATGGGGGCTTTGGAGGTATTGATATTTTGTGATGTGGTGGTCGCTGGGTGCCATAAATGGTTTTTGTGGCTATTGATACAAAACATAGCCAAGGCTTTGGGAGCGATATTGAAAGCTTGATGCGTTCGCATTTTTCAATGTGAAATTTCTAGCTCTTAAATATGTCCATGCGAGTGCTGGCTTGATTTGTTTCTGTTTGAATTGACAGCGCCGGTTCGTAAGAGGAGGCTTGGCCAATATCAAGGTCTTGGGCACGCTACCGCCCCAGGATTACATGCTAGTCCCTGAGAGCGGCTTGATTTATCGAAAGGTCCGCATCCGATGTTGGCGATGCAGTAAATGAGCGCCTCTAGAGTCTCAGGCGCGCTCGGTTATCATTCAACACTGTGGTGTAAATTAAACGCTGTCCGACTTATATTCGTAGTTGTAATAACCATAATCGCTATAGCCGTATTTACTGGAGGCACGTTTTTCAACGCCATTGAAAATGGCGCCTTTCAAATCAATGCCATTTTGAGCAAAGCGACGCATGGTCAATTCAATTTCGCGAACCGGGTTAAGCGCAAAACGCGTCACAATCAAGCTGGTGCCTGACTGGCGGCCGACAATCGCCGCATCCGTCACTGCCAGCAACGGCGGGGTATCCAGAATGACCAGGTCATACTGGGCGCTGACTTGCTCCAGAAAGGCACTGAAGTTCGCGTGCATTAGCAGTTCTGAAGGATTGGGCGGTATTTGTCCGCGGCCGATAACGTCAAGGTTCTCGAATTCAGTTTTATTGATCGCAGTTGCCAACTCGCAGCGATTGATCAGTAAATCAGAAAGCCCGTTTTCAGCGGGAGTTCCGAATACTTTATGCAAATACCCTTTGCGCATATCCACGTCGATAAGCAATACACGCTGGCCGGTCTGAGCGATAACTGCGGCGAGGTTGGCGGAAACGAATGTTTTACCCACCTTGGGGCTCGGGCCGGAGATCATCAGGCGATTATTGCTGGCTTCGAGCATGGCGAAGTGCAGACTGGTGCGAAGGCTGCGCAATCCTTCTATGGCCAGGTCGGTGGGGTGACTGCTGGCCAGTATGGGTGCGACGTTGTTGGCGCGGCCCCGGTTGCCACGGGGGAGTTTGCTTTCTTCACCTTTCTGCAGCGTGCTGAAAGGAATGGATGCATACACCGGCAACCCCAGCTGTTCAATTTGATCGGGGTTTTCCACGCCGCGGTTAAGGGCTTTGCGAAAAAGCACCACTGCAATTGCCAGGAAAGCGCCGAACAGGGTGGCGATGAGTACGGTCAGGACCTTCCTGGGTTTAACAGGCTTGAGCAGATCCACATCGGCGGTATCGATCAAGCGCACGTTGCCCACGGTGCCGGCACGCATCACATCCAGTTCCTGGGATTTATTCAGGAGCTGGGTATAAATTTCGGTGCTGACTTTTACATCGCGGGTGAGGCTAAGCAGTTCTTGCTGTGTTGAAGGCAGGCCCTCGACTTTTTTGGCCAAGCCATTCTGCTTGGCTGTCAGCTCGCCTAATTGGCTGAGCAAGGCCCGATAGGCGGGATGCTGACGGGTAAACTTGCGATCCATCTCCGCTTGCTGCAATTTCAATTCGGAGATGCTGGTATCAAGCGCCACGATCTGATCGAGAATGGCTTTGGCTTCCAGGCTGATATCGATGGATTTACTACGAATTTGATACTTGTTCAGGGCGTTTTCGGCCTTTTCCAGGTCTTTACGGACCTGAGGCAGTTGATCGTTTAGAAACTCCAGGCTTTGAGCCGCTTCGGCCGACGTCCGCTCAACATTTTGCCGTACATAGAGCTTGGCGATTTCATTGAGGATTTGAATGGCTTCAGCCGGTTTTTCGCTCTCAAGAGCAAGCCCGATCATGCCGGACTCTTTACCGCGTTCTGCTACATCAAGTAACTTTTGGTACGCCAAGATACTGGTCAAGCGTGGGTCACGCACAATGCTGAACGTTGTGCCAGGATTGGCCTGCAATACCTCGACCTGCAGTTTGATGCCGTCCTGGTCATAGGCTTGGCCCACTTGGCTTTGGACCAGGATATTGTCGTCTTCATCCAGCAAAGTGAAGTGGCCGCTTTCACCGCTGACCAAAGTGAGTTGTTTACTCAGGAGCTCTTGTGGGAGTTCGAGCTGAAATATTTTCAGGGTTTCGCCACCCCAAGCAAAGCTGCTCATGCCAAACAACGGCGCCGCGACCGTATTCGTAGCGTCTGGTTTGAACCGACGAGCAATAAAGTCGCCGATCACCGGAAAACGGTTCGGCTCGACGGTAAGATCGAGCGATAGATTGTCGACAACCTTGCCGATGATCGCGCGCGACTTGATTAATTCAATTTCTGTAGTTGAAGGTGACTCTTTACCCAGCATGCTGTTGATATCGGAGAAACCGAGCATGTCATTTTTTTTTGCCTCCACCTGTATCAAGGCAGTTGCCTGGTAAACAGGCGTGGCCAACACCGCATAGGCCGTTCCCACGGCCATAGAGGCAGCAGTGATCCCGGCAATCAACCATTTATGATCGACCAGTGTCCCGAGTAGGCCCATCAGGTCGATTTCATCATCATCGTCATGAGAGGTTAATGCTGGAGTTTGCTGCATAAGTGGGTTCTTTTCTTAACAGGTATTCGAGGAGTGTTTTAGCGTGCGAGGCGCTTTGCCCAAGCGTTTACGGCTTCTTCAATCAACGCGTATGCATGCACAAAAGCCGGTTTGCCTTGACGGTAGGGGTCGCTGATTTCGCGGTTTTCCTGCCACTTGCCCAGCAAGAAGACCTTTCCTCGCGCTTCAGGCGCGATCTTGAGAACACGGTCTATGTGCGACTGCTCCATCACCAGGATCAGATCCGATTCGCTAATGGCGGCAGGGGTCAGTTGATTGGCTTTGTGCTCTGTTGGCAGATGGCCATGTTCTTCCAGTACTATCTGGGCGGTGGGCTCGATAGGGTGGTCTTGTAGCGCGCCAAGACCCGCGGAGCTGACTTCGATGTCGGACCGGACCAGTGCTTCTCGCAACAAATGTTCTGCAGTAGGACTTCGGCAAATGTTGCCAATGCAAACGATTAGAATCTTGTTAAACAAGGCAACCTCCCTGGAAATTCCACACTTGCGGTGATGGTGCAATTGGAAAGACTGAAATTCTACTTTTCTTCAATGGCACTTTTTTGACGGCTTGCAGCTATTGGGTGTGCGCCTCTTTCCGTGAGGAGTTACCGTACTGAATGAAACTTTTCACTGCGAAGACTCTGGTCTGCTGGAATCTGGACTGGGAGCGTGCTTAACAGTTGCTATGCTAAAAATCATAACTGGCAACCCACGACAACATCAACCATTAAATGCCACGTGATTGTTGAATGCCACATAGCAAAAAAAATATCCATATACAAATCCAGATATTAAATAACATTTCTGCGTCTTATCGGACGATTTATAACGTTTTCGGGTTTTTTGTGTTGTCTCGTATTGGGTTGTGTTAAATATCGCGGGTGCAGTTTGATGATAAGTGTAAGGCGATTGCTTTGGGTAAGGCGTTCCCGGGCATCCGTTTATTGCAAATAAGTTTCGCGTGTTTTTAAAGGGCGAAGTTTCCATGATCGGCCAACTCCGTTTTTCAGGTGCGTTTCCATCCTTGGGAGAAATCCGTCGCAAGGTCGGGGAGAAAACCACGGAGCTACTTGACCATATAGGCGCAGAAGGGGCTGATTGTGTCCATCCATAGTGCTTCGGCTGTTCAAACGACCTTGCCTGAGAGTCTCACCGCCAGTGCATGGTATTTGGTGCAATGCAAGGCGAGCCAGGACGAGCGTGCAGAGATCAATCTGGTTAACCAGGGATATACCTGTTTCCGCCCTACGCACCGGCGCGAGCGTGTTTTGCAGGGGCGCAGGAGGACTGTTCGCGAATCGCTGTTTCCGGGTTATCTGTTTATCCAGCTCGGCTCGGGTGAGAGTTGGGCGCCTTTGCGTTCTACCCGTGGTGTATTGCGAATTGTCAGTTTTGGAGGCAAGCCGCTGCCCGTAGGTGATGACTTGATCGCGCAGCTTTATGAGCACGATAGCGCAGCCCCTGTGGAGGCTCGGTTTGCCTGTGGAGAGAGGGTGCGTATCAATGAGGGGCCTTTTGTCGATGTGGAAGCGATCTTCCTCGCGATGGAGGGGGAGCAGCGAGTGTTGCTCCTGATGACACTGCTGCAGCGTGAGCAAAGAATTAGCGTTCCCTTGGTTGATATCAGTAAGCATTGATACGGCGCATTGCTCGCTTGTAATCATCTTCCTTGCGGCGTCTTTCAAGGTCGATGCTGTACCGCTGTGATTCGCCAAGCGCATTTCAGGGTATGGATCTGGCGGTTGTAGCCCGCGCATCCGCCAGGATGTTTGTGGGCTCCCGTCACAATGCGCTCGGCCAGCCAATCAACGAGCAGATACCGTTCTGGCAACAAGGTCCGTTGCCCTCATCTTCGCTTCCCCCCCGGTAGGCATTAAGCTTTTTTCGCAGCACCAGGAAAGCAGCGGTCTCAGCCAAGACCGCATCTTTGCGGCGTAGCTGACGTTCCGGTTCGCGAATACGGTTTTTGTCGTCACGGGATTGCCTGGCATCCACTTTTTAGCGATCGACTGCTGTCGTTGCGCCTGCCTGACGCAAGTTTGTTGAGCTGCAAAAGGTTCAGCCTGAAGGCAAGTCCGGGCGTGCCGATATCGCCCTGATATCTGGTCAGCAAGCTGTGCGGTATCGAGCGGAGATTTAAGAGAAGTCGGCGATGAACATCGCCACGAAAGTCGGCAGCAGAACAACTTGCCGGTGTTGGTGCAGTTGCAGGCGTGGCTGGTGAAGATCCAGCCACGGGTGACGAGGCTAACGCACTGGGAATTTGGCTTGCTTTCCCTGGTTAGCCTGCAGGCGCACCATCAATAAATGTCTTTTGACAGCAAGGTGAACGGCGTCTTCACCAGGATTTTCACATCCAGCCACAACGACCAGTTATTGATGTACTTGAGGTCGATCTCGACGCGCTTCTGCATCTTGTCGATGGTGTCGGTCTCGCCGCGGCAACCATTGATTTGAGCCAGCCCGGTGATCCCCGGTTTGATTCGGTGGCGCGCCATGTAGGCGAGAATCTTGCCGGAGTAGTAGTTATTGTGCGCAACGGCATGAGGACGTGGCCCGACCAGCGCCATATGGCCCTGCAAGACGTTGAACAATTGCGGTAGCTCATCGATGGAAGTGCGACGGATGAAGCGACCGATCGGGGTGATCCGTGAGTCGTTGCGACTGGCTTGCTTGACCTCGTGATCGTCATGCACACGCATAGAGCGAAACTTCCAGACCTTGATGACCTTCCCGTTCCACCCGTGACGGTCCTGTTTGAAAAATACCGGACCATGGGAGGTGAACTTGACGGCTAGGCCAATGATCAACAGTAACGGGCTCAGAGCGACAATGGCCATCAGCGCCACGCTTTTATCAAGCAGGCTTTTGCTCAGTGCGGCAGTGGGTTGGCTGGACAGCGGGCATTCAATCAAATGGATTGCCGGCATGCCATCCACATCACTGACCGAGTGATTGAGCAGCGTCAGGCTGTTCAAGTCCGGGACCCAGACAACGTCTACGTTGGCATCCAGCAAGTCGACATACATTTCTTCGATTTGTACCGCTTCGCTCAGGGGCAGCGTGATGTACAGGCGGCGGATGTCATGAGTCTTGATCAGTTCGAGCAGTTCCTCTTGCGGGCCTACGACAGGTGGCGCACCTGTCTCCAACAAAGGAGTGGTGTCGGAGCTTACCAGGCCGACCAATGGGAAGTGCTCGAGGGCACGAAGCTTGTTAGCCAGTCCCAGTGCCAGCTCGCCAGTACCAACAATCAGCGTTCTACGCTCAATTTGAAGCGCCCGTTGGTAGTACTTCGAAAAACCATGCAGTGGGACGTACAGCAGCGCCTGCCCGATGTAGCTGCAGAAAGCCCATGTCAGAATGATTTGACGGGAAAACAGTTCGTTGGCCTTGCAGAGGAAGGCGACAATAGCCAGCGCTGCCAGTGTCATGGACCAACCCATCAGGAGTCTTGCCAGGCCCTCCAGGTAATTGTCCTTCTTTGCATACACACCGCACCATGTATAGGCCGGAACCGATGCAAGCACAGTAAGCGTTGCGCAGACTCGATAATAGAACTCTACCGTACCCGTCTGGTAGTAAACCAATATTAATAACAGGGCAACAACAAAGCCTTGGCCAAGTGCCCACTGTCCCCAGAAGGTCAGTCCTTTGAGGGTGGTATTTCGATTGATACGAAGATTGTTAACCATACGGTATCCCCAAAATACGTCCATTCGCGTTTCGACAGACAAGAGCCAAAATACGTGCAGCAAGAGTTATTGTTCATATCAGATGGCGAAGCATTGACGACCGAAACGCCACGCGGGCGGCGCTGTCATCAGTGCATAGGTTAAATTATTAGTGCGGGCACTGTCTGACGACTTTTAACGAGTGGGTGGTGTATCTGGTTGATATGTCTGGACAAGAGACGCGTTATAAATAGTCTGGATTCAGCTTTTTTAACGTGGCTTTATAGAGGGGGGGTGAGTGAGATGCGGGGGGTGAAATGGCGTGCTTTATTATTGTTGTATAGCACTGCCGGGGCGAACAATTTGAATTGTTCAGGCCAGATTTTTTACGCGTACGATTTTTTGTATCACGCAGTACCCACGATTCCTCACTGCACGAAAAAGGCGTTCGCCGTTACTGGCGTTTTTAAACTTTTCCTGTAACCGACTCAGGCACATTTCGAGACCCCGATAATGCTCAGGTTCTCTGCCGATGCTACGGATAAGGTCGTCCTTGCTGACCACGCGATCATCATGGTGCAGCATTTTTTTAAGCAGTGTGGCCTCCAGGCCAGTTAAGGCAATCTCCACGTCATCTTTGATCAACGCGCCGCTGACATCGCTCAGTCGCCAGGTTTCAGTCGGCGCAACGTGCGGTTTGGCCGGCTGGGAGACACATTCCCTGGTGTCATCCCTGGAGTCGTTTGCAGTTGATGTGAAATGAGTAAATTTCGTTATGGCTTGCGCAGCTTGCCATTCGGACTTGAAGCTCGAAAGTATGCGCTGCGTATCATGCTTGATAACCGGAGGAGCCATTTTGGCCACATGCGGGTAAATAAATTCCATAAGCTTGGGGGCGGAAGTGGGTGGAGCGACGCCTTCAAAAAACATCTTCGCCTGTGACGTGCCGTAAGCGTTATATCGCTTGCTGGACAGCAATGCCTCAAGCTCTAGTTGTAGTGCGGGGTTGTGTGTAACCACGACAAAGTATTTTCTGGGGAGGTTTGTGCTGCTTTCCATGGCTCTCTCCTGAGTTGCACGTCTGGGTCTTGGTTTAAAGGTTGTCGGCAGGGGAGTAATGACTCCCTTGGAAGTAATCGAAGGGCAGCGCGCGTGCCAGTATATGGCTAGCAGCATGCTCGACTCTGTCCGCTATAAAGGAGACCTTTGTGTTGTGAGTGAGCGTGGTCATGCGTTCGTGGAGACGATTGAATAACTCTGGGTTGCCACTGAGCTTGAGGCTCAAGTCTAGAGAGGAAGTGGAAATCTTTATATAGTCGAATAGATTCAGGGTTGTAAAGATTTCGATACTTTCATCGTCGATGTTGTAGTCGTCGAGCGCGATTTCTATGCCGTGATCTTTCAACAGATATACGTTGTGAAGGATTTTCTTTTTTCTGCGAAGCTGACTGCCGAGAGGGGGAGCTCATTAAGCACGATAACCAGCGTCTGGCCAAATTCGCGCAGAGCGGCGCCGGACTGAATCAGCTCTTCGGTGAGCGCAGAGTTGGCGAGATCTGACTGTCCTACGCAAACAAATCTACGGCTTAGGTATTTATTTCCGTTGGTGGAGTTGTGATCTTTCAGCGAAAATGCAATCAGCCTGGTTTGCATCAGTACTTCACTGTAGATCCCACTCATCTGATGCGCCTCTGGCGCGTAGGAGGCGGAAGCGGAGTCGTCAAAATGTATTCTGATCTCGCTACCAAACGGGCAGTCGTCCCGAGTGAGGATCAATTGTCGAGACAGGTAATGCTCTGCGTGACCGTAGAGTCGCACGCTCCCTGTTGCGTTCATAAAACAGAAACTCCCTTCTACATTAAGAATCAGGTTGTCGAGATCAGACCCCTGATTAAACGATATCCATGCCCACGGATGCTTTGAATGGCGTTGGTGCCATACATGCCTTTTATTTTGCCACGAAGGCGACTGATCGACTTTTCCAAGGCTCTTGGGTCGTAAAAATTTATATTCAGCCCCATGATCCTGGCGATTTCATCATGGCTCAATATCTGGTTTTTGGTTAGGGAAAAAGCCTCAAGAATTTTCATTTCTGCAAACGATACATCCAGTTTTTTATAGTCGCCAATAAGGCACATGCGAGTGGGGTCCAAAAGCAGATTGTGCTTTTTTTGCCATTCCGGACTGTTAAAAAACTCGGACAGTTCGTCAGTATTTTCGTCTGCAACAGTGTCGCAATTAATACAGTAGTCGGCCCCGGCCAGATAATATTTCATCTTGTTGTAGGTGCCTCTGCCGGTGATGGCTACAACCATTATTGACGCCAAATTATCGGCGCGAATATGTTCTACCAGGGCAAGGCTTTCAACAAACGCTTGAGGGTTGTCGATAACGATAAAAATGGCACGGTATGAATGGGTACTATTGTTCCTGTTGAATGAGTTGCTATAGCACATCGCATCAACGGCAATATCCTTGCCTACGTGGCTTGCGACTAATTCCCTGAAGCCCTCAGCTAGCGTGTGGGTTCGCCCAATGGTGAGAATACCTGTCTCCTCCTTCACGTCGCTGTGGCCTGTAGTCGTTATTTTCCCTGTAAGCATCATGCTTTGACTCGGATGGGTGCGGGCATTTGAATGTTAAAGCAGCAATTCTCGTTTGTGACTGACAATTGGTAACATTTCACTGTTTTTTCTAGCGGTCGTCTCGTTTTTTTAACATCGTCGGTGATTCTGGTGTGATCGTCTGCCCGCCTGTGGTTCGAGGTGCCTAATCATCGATGACAATCTCGCGGGCTGACCCGGCATAGCATTGTGCCATCTATTGCCCCAATGTCCCGCATTTTCGCATCCATATGACCATGCATCTCGCTAAAGTTTCAGCTGCCTGATTTTTTTTGTTCGGGTGCCATGAGGCTGCGGGGTTTTGTTGTTTCGAGTGCGAGTTGTCGCTCTTGCCTGGCCTCGCACTCTCCAATATTAACTGTTATCTAACGTTCATGTTGGTGAAATCGGTCATGGACATTTCATAACACAGAGTTTTATTAAGCGGCCTGATGCGCTTTACTATTGTGTTGGCGTTGAGTTAGAGCGTAGTCGACGCATTGGTATTTGTCGTTGAGGGGGGATTAATGGATCTTTGGACAACCATAACAGTGTTGATTTTGGGGATGGTCGAAGGTCTGACGGAGTTTTTGCCTATATCAAGTACAGGGCACCAGATTGTTGTCGCGGACCTGCTCAGCTTCGGCGGCGAGCGAGCCATGGCCTTTAACATCATCATTCAACTGGGCGCGATCCTGGCGGTTGTCTGGGAGTTCCGTCGCAAGATTCTCGAGATCGTCACCGGCTTACCGACCCAGCGCAATGCCCAACGTTTCACCTTGAATCTATTGATCGGTTTTTTTCCGGCAGTGGTCTTGGGAGTGTTGTTCGCCGATAAGATCCATGAGTATCTGTTTAACCCGATCACTGTAGCGGTGGCATTAGTGGCGGGTGGAATCATCATGTTGTGGGCCGAGCAGCGGGAACATGTGGTGTATGTCGAGCATGTTGACGATATGCGCTGGAACGACGCTCTCAAGGTCGGTTTCGCGCAATGCCTGGCGATGATTCCGGGTACTTCACGCTCTGGGTCGACCATTATCGGTGGGTTGCTGTTTGGTCTGTCGCGTAAGGCTGCCACGGAGTTTTCGTTCTTTCTGGCGATGCCGACCATGGTCGGTGCCGCCGTGTATTCAGGCTATAAGTATCGGGATCTGTTCCAGGCCGGTGACCTGCCAGTGTTTGCGCTGGGTTTCGTGACGGCGTTCTTTTTCGCGATGATCGCCGTGCGTGGTTTGCTCAAGTTTATCGCCGCCCACAGTTATGCAGTGTTCGCCTGGTACCGGATCGGATTCGGTTTGCTGATTCTGGCAACGTGGGTATTCGGTTGGGTTGACTGGACCGGGGCTGCAGCGCACTGACGCTCGCACCAGGCTGCAGGACATGCAGCCTGGTCGCAGGGAGGCGGCTAACCGTTAACGCCCCTCAAGCAGCTCCGCGGCTTGATCCAGCAACACCAAAGGTTCTTTGGCCTTGTGAATATCCACCGACAGTAACTGCCGAAACTTGCGTGCTCCCGGAAACCCGGTGCCCAGCCCGAGCACATGCCGGGTGATGTGGTGCATCGAACCGCCCGCGTCGATGTGTGCAGCGATATACGGCCGCAACTGCGCCAGCGCCTCGGCGCGGCTGATCACCGGCGCCGTGCTGCCGAACAGCTGCTGATCCACCTCGGCCATCACATAGGGGTTGTGATACGCCTCGCGGCCCAACATCACGCCGTCGAACGTCTGCAAATGTTCGTGGCAGGCCTCCAGCGTCTTGATCCCGCCGTTGAGAATAATCTCCAGCTCAGGAAAGTCCGCCTTCAACCGCGCCGCCACGTCATAACGCAGGGGCGGGATGTCACGGTTCTCCTTCGGCGACAACCCCTCCAGAATCGCAATCCGCGCGTGCACGGTAAAGCTGGTGCAGCCGGCATCCCGTACCGTGCCGACGAAATCACACAGTTCTTCGTAACTGTCGCGCCCATTAATGCCGATACGGTGCTTGACCGTCACCGGAATCGACACCGCATCCCGCATCGCCTTCACACAATCGGCCACCAACTGCGGGTGCCCCATCAGGCACGCGCCGATCATATTGTTCTGCACCCGATCACTCGGGCAGCCGACATTCAGGTTCACCTCGTCGTAACCATGCTCCTGAGCCATGCGCGCGCAGGCAGCCAGGTCCAGTGGAACACTGCCGCCGAGTTGCAGGGCGAGCGGGTGTTCGGCTTCGTTGTGACGCAGGAAGCGTTCGTGGTCGCCGTTGAGCAGCGCGCCAGTGGTGACCATTTCGGTGTAGAGCAGGGCGTTTTTTGACAATAGGCGCAGGAAAAAACGGCAGTGTCTATCGGTCCAATCCATCATGGGCGCAACACTAAACCGCCGAGACAGTGCAGGTCTTGGATTTACTGGTCTGGAGTGGGGGTTCTGTACCATTTTGCTCTACGTGTTTTTAGCGTGTTTTAGGGCGTTTTCGGGCGTTTTTTGAATGTCGGTGGTACGATGTACCACTTCAAAACTGACGCGTACCACTTTCGATATGGCGACTATCAGGGCAAGAAAACTGGCGGATGGGAGTGTGAGCTACACAGCTCAGATCCGCATCAAGCGCGACGGAGTGCAAGTCTACCAAGAGAGTCAGACCTTCGCCCGAAAACAGGCAGCTCAGGCTTGGGCGCGAAAGCGCGGCGCGGAGCTGGATGAGCCTGGTGCAATTGAGCGGGCGAACCGAACGGGGGTCACGGTCAGCGACATGATCACCCGCTACCTGGATGAAATGGAGAAAGCCCGACCGCTGGGGAAAACAAAGAAGGCCACGTTGAACGCCATTGCGGAAACGGACTTTGGTAAGTTGGTTGATTCTGACCTAAACAGTCAGCAGTTGGTGGACTACGCACTCTGGCGTATGAGTAAAGCAGGTGGTGGGGTGCAGCCTCAGACCGCAGGCAATGATCTTGCCCACCTTGGCGCGGTGTTATCAATTGCCCGGCCCGCCTGGGGTTATCAAGTTGATCCGCATGCAATGGGTGACGCGCGTAAGGTATTGCGAAAGCTCGGTTACAACTTGAAGAGCCGGGAGAGGGACCGTCGTTCGTCGTTGGCTGAGTTAGGAAAGATACTTAGTTACTATGAGGAAATGCAGGGGCGCCGGCGAAGTTCCATCAATATGCTCAAGGTTGTGGGCTTCGCGATCTTTTCCACGCGGCGACTCGATGAAATTACGCGCATTCGCTGGGCTGATGTTGATGAGGCCGGTCAGCGGGTGATGGTCCGGGATATGAAGAACCCTGGCCAGAAGATCGGCAATGATGTTTGGTGTTACTTGCCGGATGAGGCGTGGCGGATACTTCAGACAATGCCCAAGGCTGGCGACGATATATTCCCGTATAGCCCTGAATCTATTTCTACGTCGTGGGCGAAAGCCTGCAAGTTTACAAGCATTGAAGACTTGCACTTCCATGATCTGAGGCACGACGGTGTTAGCCGATTGTTTGAAATGGATTGGGATATCCCACGTGTAGCGAGTGTTTCAGGACACAGGGACTGGAACTCTCTGAGGCGCTATACCCATCTGCGTGGCAGAGGGGATCCTTACATTGGCTGGGAGTGGCATGACAAAATATTGAAGGCGCCCGTACAGCTAGGTGCCGCATCAATGAAATGGCTTAAGAGGCGCGTTTTAAGCCGTTGAGTTGGTTGCATTCCTTGACTGCGGCTTCCCGCTGTAAGTCGAGGTAGGCCGCGAGGTCGGTGATGTGGATCCCTTTTGCGCTTTTCTGGCTTGGCTCTAGGCGAGTGATCGGGATTTTGATCTGACCAGCCAAGACCTTTCGCTGGAACATTTCGGTGGTCAAGTGTGTGAAGTAGTCCTTGCACACCTGGTCCAGCGGAATGAGGGCGCGACCATTGTATTGCGCCGTCAGGATGAAGGCTGTGTTCATGGGTTGGCCTCTTGATCTTCAGCTTTTCTGCAATACAGCGGATCTGCGCCAATGAATACCTCTTCCGGTGCCTCAGGCCACTCGTCCCGAATTGAGTCGAAGTCGCCTTCGTTCCAGCAGCGAAGGAATTCAATATCGTCGATATCGCCGGAAGCCTTCTCCAATGCGAAAGCAATCGCGGCGACGGCGGCGTCACTGTTCAGGGAGTCTTGATCATCTACTGTCGTTCGACAGTTCCACTGTTCAGCTAGCAACGGCTTGCAATCATCCATCATGCTGTAGCGAATAGCCGCTTACGCGAAGAGGTGACTGCATTGCTGCTCCGGTGGCACAACGAAAAGCGGGCGGGATCCAGCTCTTATGGCCACGTCGCGCTGCCATGAGATCGTTGATCAACAGCTGCCGCACATCCTCACTGAGCGATGGGTTGGTGGAGCGCCACAGCTGGTCTTTGACTACAAAGTAGCGACCGTCAGGAGTCACTGGATTCATCTCTGCATCTCCAAGGGGCCCAATTACGGCATGCCCAAGCTCGTGGTATCGCGCAGCTGTATTTTGGAGAGGAACTCTCTCAGGTGGTACTGGTTTGACGGCCGCTTACCCCCCCATCCAGCCTTAAAAAAAGCCACCCTTACTCCCAGATATCATGATTTTTCACAAGCATGAGCCTTCCTTATAGTCCTCCTAAGCCCACTTGGAACACGGTTGTGTTTCCCTTGATGTGAGACATTTTTATGGAAAATAAGAAACGCGCCGTCCAAGCTTCAGAGGTTGGGATGGGGACTCGAGTCGTATGGGTGGAGAGCAAGTTCCTTGGCCGCACGTAGCCTACCAAGCTCGAGACTTGCTCACTCAGGCGTCATGAGCACCGCTAGCGTCATGTTGATGAACTCTTCGTTCTTGCTGATCGTTGCCAGCGCTCCACGTACGTTGCCTCCAACCTCATCCGAACCGCGCTGCTCAACCCAAAGGGTACCTGAGATATTTCCGTACAGCGCTGAGTCTGTATCCACTTCGTGGACCAGGGTTTGTCAGATACTTGGCATCGAGGATCTGCACTTTCATGACCTGCGCCACGATGGCGTTAGCCGGCTTTTCGAAATGGACTGGGACATTCCTCGGGTAGCGAGTGTGTCGGGGCATCGAGATTGGAACTCAATGCGGCGTTACACTCATCTACGCGGTCGAGGTGATGCATACGCAAATTGGGACTGGCTGGAGCAGATCCTACAGGCGCCCGTGAAATTGGCCGCGAAGACGTTGAAGTAAATCAGCTTCCGCGTGGTGCGCTGTTTAACTGATTGCTTTCTTTGACAGCTGCAGCGTGTTGCGCGTCCAGGTACGCGGAAAGATCCGAGATATGAACTCCTTTCGCGCTTTTTTGACTTGCTTCCAGGCGAGTGATGGGGATTTTAATTTGTCCCGCCATAACCTTTCGTTGAAACATGTCAGGGGTTAGGTGAGTGAAGTAGTCGTGGCAGACTTGCGCTAAGGGAATGATCGCCAGGCCGTTATATTGTGCCATGAGAACAAATAGGGTTTTCATGGCCTTGCTCCTTGTAGATGGCTAATTTTGGCGAGCTGTATGTTCGTTGTAGACTCGATAGCGCCACCGTTGCGGGTTTGAGCTTGCATGGTTCTCTCCTTTCAAAGATGGTCGGTGTCGGGGAGTTGCACCTCCTCGACACCTCTTTTTTTCATCAGCGGCCGTAAGAGTGCTTAACCAAGTGAAAGACTTGATCTGCGAACCAGGTGAATCACCAGGTCGTCGAAACGCCACTCATCCTCAACGCACGCTTGCCATTCCAGAAAGCTAACGATCTGCTCAGGTGCGCGATCCAACATGCTCACTCCATAAAGTGCATTGCTGAATCGACGTTATTGGATTGAAACGGAGTACGCGTGTGGCTTTGATACGAATACTTGTACAACTACATAATTTGTTACAGCTTGGCGCGCATCGCGCGCAGCGTCGGCTCCAAAGCATTTAGAAAGCGGCGGACAGTTTTTTGGTCATCCTCAGGAATTCTGCGGTATTGCGTTATCAGCTCCTCTTCTTCGTTACTTAAAGCTCCGACAGGCGTAGGCGTTCTGACCCCAGTAACCACGTACAACACATCAATGGATCTGCTGTGGCCTGCAGGTTACTCATAGGTGCACTATTTCGAAAATCGCACGGTCCTTTCGTATTGAAAGGCACCTATGAGTTCCTCATAGGTGCCCGTCAGTGATCCGGGAGTCGTTTTTGCAGATCGAGAAGAACCTACGAGTAACTCGTAAGCGAATTGAAAAGTCCGTTTTCGCCAGAAAGCTGGACACCTCTGAGCCTGATAATGAGGCCCAAATAGGAGGCGCTATGAGTCGTCAGCGTTACCCCTAAGAATTCAAGATCGAAGCGGACAAGCAATTGATCGAACGCAACCTATCCGTTGCCGAAGTAGACGCATGGCTGGGCGTGTCAGTGCACAGTCTGTATGCCTGGATCAAGCTCTATAGCAAGCCCCAGACGCAGCGGCAGCAAAACGAGTAGGCTGAGCTGCGCCCGGAATTCAAGCGGGTCGCGCCCAGACCAATGGCAAGGCGTTTGTCATGAGCTGTCAAACTGCGATTTTCGTCGAAGGTACTTCGGGAGCTGTCTCCATGGATCAATGCACTGTTATCACCAACTGATCACGGAAAGCCGAAGCGTTAACCGCGAAAGGCGTTTGGCGTCGGCTTGTCACACGTCCGCGCTCGATACCACAAGATATAAGTGAATTCCGCGTCAAGACCAGGAGCCCTATGTACTGGGAGAAAGCGCCCGGTTGGAGCGACTGAGTAATATCGGCATGGAGGTTCAGAGGTTTGGGGCTGAGGAATTTGCCGCTCACCAAGTAGGGACACAGACCACGCTATCCGAAGATTTGACCGGAAGCCGTCCTTAGTCGAACGGCTCCTCTTGGCCGTTCTCTGCCGATCATGGTTACAAAGCGTGCTGGTCAAATCCGATGCAATCGGTGGTCAGAACGAATGCAAATGACTGGTCAGGTCGAATGCAAGCGGGTGGTCAAGTGGAGTGCAATTTCGCAGTCATCTGACATGGTCGCTTCTCCAGTTCTTGTAGAAATCGTGGCAGCGACCAAAAAAATGGCCCGCATGCGGGCGGGCCAAATGGGAATTCTTCAAAGGAGCAGGGTTAATCTGCGCTCCACCATGTGAGCGATTGGTGAAAAGCATGTCGCAGAAACGAAAAAGCCCGGCACATTAGCCGGGCTCTCTGTAGATGGGCCAAATCCCTTTGGCTGACTGCATTGTGCTTGGTAGGTGTGACGAAGGCATGACAGGGGCAGATACGAGAAGCCCGGCTCTGGACCGGGCATTTGAGTTACATCGGTACGACCGCCAAGCCGCTACAACATCTCGCCGTCATACCACGCGCCTACTCCGCCTTCCCCCGCACACTTCTTCTCGCCTTCATAACCCGCCAGCTAGTTTGTGCCGTTCAATGGAGAACCCTGCGACTCTCTCCAATCCTGATCCGATCAAGCGCCCGGTTTAATGCGTCCAAGGCATCGAGGAGAGCTTTCGCCTCGGCTTCCCGGCCATCCCCCCATAGGCGTTCAGCCATTTTGTTCAGGGCTTGGATAGAACGCTCAATTTCAGCAGCAGTCACTGCTGCTTTACTGTCCGTCAGCTTCTTCTTCATTGAGTAACCGTTTACAGGGCATTGCTTGTATTTCAGATCTAGCGCGAATACGCCCGCCAGACGCATGGCTATTCAGCCTTCCGGACAATCCTTCCCGCCTTCACCTCATCTGTGTAAGCAGTCAGCCGATCAGCTTGCTCATGCAGCTTTTCGATCGTCTCCATTGCCTCCAGAAGCTCTGTATCCCCGCGCTGTTTTGCAAGCCTGAACATTTCCAGGGCAGCTTCTTCGAGGGAATATGCAGCGGCTTTCAAGTCGCGGCGTAACTCTTGATTGGGTTTGTTAAGTGCCATGACAACCTCCTGCCAATCCCTTCCGCGATCATTGGCAGTGGTCTGCCTTCGCCGGCCGGACTACCTGACCTGCACCGATTTCTTTAATCCAGCCATCTAACCGATTCTCACCTTGCTGGAAGATTGTGATCATCCTTCGAAGCGCCTCAGCGTCTGGTCCATTACCTGCGTGGCTTAGCCGCTCGGCAATCCGAACTAACTCCACGGCCGACCACTTCAGATCAGAGGCGACACCCTGCAGATCGCGCTTCAGGTCCTGCACTGGTTTGTTGAGCCCCATCATCACCCCTTACAAGTCCCCACAACACTAATCCGATATTCAGCTGCGAAATTGCACTCTACTTGATCACCCGCTTGCATTCGACCTGACCAGTCATTTGCATTCGTTCTGACCACCGATTGCATCGGATTTGACCAGCACGCTTTGTAACCATGATCGGCAGAGAACGGCCAAAAGCGGCCTGTGGGGCGCGCCTCGAAAACCTGGGGCAACTCACAATTTTGACTCGATACTACTTACAGACTCACTCGGGCCGGCAGCGGTACCGATTTTCCGACGCAGAATCATCATTCCCGCAGATACAAGGCGAGTTGCACTGCGGCTCGCGGATGGCCGCCGGACACCCGCGAGCCAGTGCCATCAAGCCAACAGCTTAAGCTCGTCTTTGCCGTACTTGAGCGATTTCTCGTCTGGAATCATCAGGCCCGTGTGCTCGTCGCGCCCTTGCAGGACGAAACGGGCGTCCGGCTTGCCAAGTTGGGCAGCGGCCTGCTGGCTGTCGGCGCCGATCTCGCCTTTCTTCATGCGGTTGACGATCACCCCCACCGCCGTATCGTTGAAGTCGCGCAGCATCCAGGCATCGCCATCGCTGTCGCCAGCCACCAACACCGGGCCATAGCCCTTCTGTTTAACCAGCACGTTCTTGATGCCGACGGTCTTGCCCGGACCGTAATTGAAGTGCCAGTCTGGCTGATAGCGAGTGGTGTACTTGCCGCCTTCCATCGCCATGCGTAGGCCGATCACGTTCTCAGGCGGCACGCCGTATCCGTAATGAGGATTGCCCGCGAACACGCGTACCACATCGTCGATCGAGGCGGTGCTGACATAGACGTCGATGCCGTTGGCGCGCAGTGTGTGCATCAGGCCGCGGATTTCCTCATGGATACGAATGCCATGGAAGTGGGTATCGGCCACCACACCGGCCTTGCCCGGCAATGTGCGTGAACTCTCGTACTTGACCTTGCGCAGCGCGTCGCCGATGGCGTAGTTGTTGGAAGCCTCGGCCATCGCCTGCAACTCAGCCGTGGTCATGTTCTTGTAGAAGTACAGAATCCACTTGTAGCCGATCTCCACCGGGTAACTGTCGCAGATCGCGTCGTACATGAAGTAGAGCTTGGCGAGAAAATCCTTGTACTGCTCGCTGGCCTGGATCTCTTCCAGGCTCTTGTCGCCGGCGAGCCCCTTGTAGTTGGCATGCAGCCAGCGGTAATCCGCTTCCACGTCGCTGGCAATGTCTTCCATCTTGACCGGCTTGCCGTCCACCGTGGTGTAGTCCTTCATGAACGCGCCGTTCGGCACGTCCTGACGCACCACAGCGGCGAACTCATCGGGCGTCAGCTTGTACTGCAGATGATTGATCTGGTAGACCAGCAGCGCTTCTTCACAGTCGTTCATGATGCAGGTGTTGTCCCAGTCGAACACCGCGTACGGGCGCTGCTCTGGACGGTAGGACGCGCTCTTGACGCCGTGCTCATCGATCACCGCCTGCAGACGCTTTTGGTTAAGCGGCGACCAGCGCGCCGGGTCCAGCGCACTTGGTGTGGCCGGGGGCGTGGCGGCTTGCGTTAGGCGGGATGACAACAACAGCGGAGAGACGACGGAAACGGTGGCGAGGGTGTTCAGAAACTGGCGACGCTGCATGGCATAGCTCCTACTTCTAGACGAGAGGTTACAACCGAGGCGATGGCGAAAGCGTGTTTCGAAATATGGACGAGGGGAAGAAACCGTCCGGCCACGAGGCTAGCTCCAAATACACAAAAAAACAATAATGCCTCAACATTGCACAAATATGACGCACAGACCGTGTCAGCTCAATGATCATGGGGCCGCGCCAAACTTGACAGCGACTGACGCCCCTCCACAATGCGTGCTCGGACAGCGACTCGAACAGCAGGGACACCCGGTATGTGGCAAGAAGAGCGTTACCAGCGGATCCGCGCATTGCTATCGACCTTGCAGCGCGTCACCACCGACCGCATCGTCACCGAGCTGAATGTTTCACGCGAGACGGTGCGGCGCGACCTGGTCGCTCTGGAAGAACAGGGGGAGTTGAAGCGGATACACGGCGGCGCCATCCGCGTTGAGGACGAAGCGCCCATCGCCGAGCGGGCGAACATCAACGTCAAATTCAAGCGTGACCTCGCGCGCGCAGCGGTCAGTCTGCTGTCGCACGGACAGACTGTGTTTATCGACGCGGGCACCACCACCGTCATCCTCGCCGAAGAGCTGGCCAAGCTGGGAGGGCTGACCGTGATCACCAACTCGTTCAACGTGGCGTTGCAATTGCGTAATCCCGCCGTGCCGGGCGGCCAGCACAACGAGGTGATCGTACTGGGCGGTTCGCTCGACGACCGTGCCCCCGCTACGGTTGGCGGCACCACGGTGGCGGAAATTGGCCGCTATCGGGCCGACCTCGCGCTGTTATCGCCCGTCGGCATCGACGCCCAGCGCGGTGCCAGCAACTACGACCACCGCGAAGCCGAAGTGGCGCGCGCCATGGCTGACAACGCCGAAGGGGTGGTCATCCTCGCCGATTACAGCAAGATAGGCGTGGAGAGCCGCGTCGCTTTCTGCCCGCCAGAACGCATCGACGTGCTCATCACCAACCACAAGGCCAGTACCGAAGCGGCGTTCGCCGCACTGAACGCCAAGCTCAAACGTATTGTCCTGGCGTAGCAGTGGCTTGGCGGTTGCAACAGGCACTGACGCAGCGTGATGCTCTAGTGCGGCGCAACCGGGTAGATCTTGCACGATGCGACTCTTGGCGCGGGCAAACTGACCGTAACTGTATTGGCTGCGATCGCTTGCAATGGGTCGATTTCTGCCCTTGGTGACGGGCAGCAATCGGCCCAGAGTGTGTAAAAACGCATGCGCCGTTTTGAAGTCTTCGTTGCTACGTAAAATCTGCTGGTGCTTGTGTAATCAGCAGACAAGAAATTTGCGTAGGAACGCGACTTTTGTTCCATCCCCGACTGTCAAACGTGTTCTAAAACGTTTTTACACAGCCTCGACCCAGGCTGTGTGAAAACGTTTTAGAGCAAATTTGACAGTCAGAATCGGAGCAAGAATCGCGTTCCTACGTAAATTTTCGGTCTGCTGACCAACCAACAATCGGCAGATTTTACGTAGCAACGCAGACTTCAAAACAGTGAATGCGTTTTCACACAGCCTGGACCCACAGCGGACGTTCAGCAACTGCAAAATTCAGCCAAGAGATGCCTCGGGAGAAAGAGGTCCGGCTCGGCTGTGCTGGACCTTGCGGCAAGCTCCGGGGTGTCGGTCCTCGGCTCGATCCCACAAGGACTGCCGGGATTTGCCATCCCTTGGATTACCAGCACCAATATCGTCCCCGTGCTGATTGGCGGTTGCGCCGTGGCGCTGGTTTCATTCGCCGACACCAGCGTACTGTCTCGCGTCTACGCGGCGCGGACCAGAACCTACGTTGATCCGAATCAGGAAATGGTCGGCCAGGGCGTAGCCAACCTGGCCGCCGGTTTTTTCAGGGTTTTGCGATCAGCAGCAGTTCGTCACGCACGCCCGCGGCCGAAGCCGCTGGTGCTGGCTGGTCATCGCGGCGGAACCTATCACCCGCATGGATGTGAGCTCGGCCGACATTCTGGCCGAAGTGGACGAAACCCTGCGCGCAGCGGGCATCACATTGTGCGTGACCGAGATGAAAGACCCCGGTCAAGGTAAGCTCAAGCGATTCGGGTTGTACACGTTACTCGGGGAGGCGCGTTTTTCCCCACGATAGACGATGCCGTCGGCAGTTATGTGCAGAGTCATCCGGTTGATCTGGCGGGTTGGGAGAACGAGGGGGCAGTGAGTGATGCCGCCGTTGCTACAGGATGACTCGGCTATCAAAAAAATGCGCAATCTCAGACCCCTTGCCCCCCGGCCCCATAAGCATCGTGTAAATTTGAAACTGTAGCCATTGAGCATAGGACGCGAGGCACAGGCTCGATAGACGGTAAAGCCGCCATTCGAATAATAAAAAGAACACTGATGCGCCCAGGAGATATGCCATGAGATCGCAACCGGTCCAGCAAAAATCTCACCAAGCAGGTTTACAGAGCGTTTCTGTCACCGACGCCAACGTCTTGGCGAACTCTTTATCGGAGTGGCAGCAAGAGTATCTGCAGATAAGCCCAGGGCAATTCGCAGGTTCGGTCACTGAAATTTCCGTGGGTGTGGTGCAGATCTTCCGCGAGGTGATGAATCAAGCGGTGGATCAACATGGGCAGACCCTGCCTGGCAAATTTGCCTTGGGCATTCCCATCGCGTTGCGCGGCCACGGTTACTGGTGTGGTAAAGAGCTCGATTGCATTGATTCAGTGTTCTTTCTCCGGCCGGATTCCGAACTCAAATTCAAGACCCCGGGCTATTCGGATATTTATGGCGCATCCGTCGATGTTGAAGCCTTCAGGAAATACTCCCTGGATGACGAGTTTGATGACAAGAGTGTCATCGCGCTGACCAAGGAAGTCAGTTCACTGGCGCCCGAAAAGTGCGCAGCCTTCAGGCAAGGGTTCGATAACTTCTTCCGCGCCGTCGAGGCCAATCCTTTAATCCTCGAATCGGCGTCAGCCAGAAAACAGCTGACTTTCGACATCATGCATTTGCTCCTTGGCATGACAGCGGACCTGCCCGTGTCGAAGAAATCTCACGCAGAGCAGTTCATTCATCGCCATGTTGTAGACAGTGCGCGCAATTATATTCTTTCAAGAAAAAGCGAAGCGTTAACGGTTACCGATTTGTGTGAGGGACTGCACACCAGTCATCGCTCGTTGCACTATGCCTTCAACAAAGTATTGGGTATCAGCCCCGTGACTTATCTGCGCTACATACGTTTGAACGGCGTCAGGGCGGAACTTGTTTCCAGCGATAAACCGACCTTGATCAGTGAAGTGGCCGCCAATTGGGGCTTCTGGCATATGGGCATGTTCAGCGTCTACTACAAACATCTGTTTGGCGAACGGCCGTCCGAAACACTTAAAAACCATCGTTCGACGGTAATTACTTAAAACCTGGTTGTGAAACAGCATGCCCGGGGACATGACCTGGGCATGACGGGATTGCTTTGTTCAAAAAAGCCGGAGGACATCATGAGTAAGTTAAACGGGAAAGTGGCCTTGATTACCGGGGCTTCAAAAGGAATGGGTAAGTCTCATGCCACGATCTACGCAAAATACGGGGCCAACTTGATCCTGGTAGATCTTGATGAGTCGATCCATGAAGTGGCAGCAGAGATTCAAAATACCTACGGCGTGGAAGTGCTTGCGCAAGTCGGTGATGTGACCGATCCGCAGGCCATGCGCCTCATTGCCGAAAAAGGCATGCAGCGTTTTGGCCAGTTGAATGCGCTGGTCTGCAATGCTGGCGTTTGCCGACTGGCGAAGTTTCTGGATTCCAGCGACGCCGATCTCGACTTGCACATCAACGTTAACGTCAAAGGTGCATGGCATACCGCCCGAGCGGTTCTGCCACACATGATCAAATCCGGCGGCGGTGCAGTGGTCGTCATGTCGTCCGTCACCGGTGACCTGACGGCCGATCCGGGCGAGGTGGCCTATGCCTTGTCCAAGTCCGCGCTGATTGGCTTCACCAAGGCGCTGGCGGTGGAAATGGCTCCCCATCACGTTCGGGTCAATGCCATTTGCCCGGGCTTCATATGGACGCCGATGGCGGAGCAGGTCGCCAGGCAAGTCAATCCGGACGATCCGAAGTCGGTTCTTGATGAACTGGCCACAGCCATTCCAATGAAACGCCTGGGCAGGCCCGATGAAGTCGGTGAGCTGTCGGCATTCCTCGCGTCCGACGAGTCCAGTTACATCAACGGTACGCAAATCGTGATCGATGGTGCCAGCACGCTGCCCGAGACAGTCAGCATTGGGATGTAACACACGTTGAGTTTTCAGCAAGGACGCTACTGCATCGACCCATTTGCGTGATCCATAAAAATAATAGAGTGGAGCTTTTGTGATGACAGAGCTAACCGAATCCCTGCATGAAGATGCGCCTTTAGTCGGCGAAAAGCTGAAAGGCAATCTGGGTACTTATCAGATCGCATTGTTGGTGATTGCCGCCGCAGCACCTTTAGGCGCCGTTCTCACAGCCGCCCCCATTGGCTTTCAACTCGGCAACGGCCCGGGGTTGGCCGGAACATTTTTGGTGGCGGGATTCTTGATGGTTTGTTTCTCGGTAGGCTATGGCGAGTTGATTCGAGCGATCCCGGGCGCAGGCGCGTTTTACAGGTATCTATCGGTAGTCTTTGGCCCAAGGGTTGGCGCGGGCGCGGCCTGGGTAGCATTGGCGTCCTACCTGGCAATTACCATTGCCCTGGCGATCGTATCGGGCTACTACACCAATTTGACCCTGCAAACATTTGGCGTAGATATTGGCTGGACGTCATGGACTTTGTTGTTCATGGCGCTGACGTCTTATTTAGGCCGGGCGAATATTGATTTTGCCGCGAAGGTCCTGGTGCCATTGGTGCTGGCAGAGTTCTTCATGCTGTTTTTGCTGGGCATCTCCATTTTCATGGATAAAGGCCTCGCGGCTTTCCCAGTTGAGGCGGTATCGATTGATGCAATAACGTCGCCCGGCCTGGGCGTTGGAATGATGGTCGCGCTGGCAGCGTTCCTCGGTGTCGAGTCCGCAGCGCTGTATGCGATGGAAGCCAAGCGGCCGGAAAAATCCATTCCGGGGGCCACGCGTCTCGCGGTGGCATTGGTGGCTGTCGCCTACTTCGTGATTATCTGGCTGATCGTCGGCGGCATCGGGGTAGAGGCGATTAAGGGCGAAGCGGCAACGGCGCAAGGCGAGCTGATCATCAACCTGTTCTCGACACGCCTGGGAGGCACAACGGCCACCATTGTTTCGATCATGTTGTGCACCAGCAACTTTGCCTGTTTGTTGTCGCTGCACAACGCGGCCACTCGCTACGTGCATGTGCTGGCCAAAGATAAACATTTGCCGAGTGTGCTATCGAACATTCATCCGCAAAGAAACTCCCCGGCCAATGCGAGTCTTTTAGTGACGGTGTTGGTTGCAGTCTGCATTGCCGTACCGACATCGCTGGGTTACGACGCCTTTGTCTTCCTCTTCCCGGTGACGCTGGCGTTGGCAACGCTTGGGCTCATCGGGCTTCAGGCATTCATTTCGCTGGCGGTGGTTGCCCATTTCAAAAAAATCAGCGATCGCAGATATCTCAAAGTCCTGGTCAGCCCGCTGGTTGCGCTCGCGGGGCTTAGCCTGGCGGTTTACCTGATCTATGAGAACTACGGGCTACTGACCGGAAGTGAATCGGCCTGGGTGAATGGAACGCCCTTACTTCTGGTGGTGCTGTTCTTTTACGGCGTGATTAAAGGTCGTTCAAAGAATAGTTGATTCAACAGCCTGTAGGACGCTGTAGCACCGCATTAGGGCAGGTTGCACTTTGATAGTGCGATTGCCATCGAAGTGATGACGCAAGTCTGGATAACTGGAACGCGCAGGAGGGTTGCCGACCTGACCGCAGCGTTGCCGGATCATTTATCCGCTGTACCTTGAGTGATTAAAAAGCCAGAAACATGCCAGTTCTTTTAGTTTGGCGAGAGCCCGCTATGTTTCTGCCAATTTGTGTTAATGCGCCTGCGGTAGTTGGTCGTAGCATTTACATGCCGACCTACCGCAGTGCTGCAGTTTCTTCATCGTCCGAATGCCTTTAAACCCAAAAGTACATTTGACTGGAAGAGTACGAAGCATGAACGTGAATCTTAAAATAACGACCGCGACCCACCCGCTTGACCCGCTTTCGCTAGAGGAACTTGCTTTGGCGAGTGGCATCCTGAAGCGGGAAAAAAACCTTCACGATAAATGCCGCTTCCCTTATCTGCACCTCGCCGAACCGGATAAGCGTGAGGTGTTGGCCCATGTGCCAGGCCAGGCATTTTCTCGGCGTGCATTTGCCTTGGTGCTGGACAAATTGACGGGCAACACCTTCGAAGCGCTGGTGGATTTGAACAGCCAAACCCTGATCGATTGGCAAGCGGTCGACATTGAAACCCAGGGTCATGCACCGATCATGATTGAGGAGTTCGATCTGTGCGTGGAAGCCGTGCAAAACGATCCCGCCTGGCGCGCGGCGGTCAAGCGCCGGGGCCTCACCGATGCCGATATCGAAAACGTGCAGATCGATCCCTGGTCGTTTGGACATTTCGGCGATGACGAACGTTATCAGGGCAAGCGGCTGATGCGCGGCGTCGCGTTTTACCGTGACAAGCTGACCGACAACGGCTACGCCCACCCGATTGAAGGACTGGTTGCAATCATCGACCTGAACAAGGGCGAGGTCATCGAACTGTTGGACGACGGCCGTCTGACGCCGATCCCCAAGGCAACGATCAACTACGATTCAGCGTCCCTGGGCCAGCCGCGCGACGGACTCAAATCGTTGCACATCACGCAGCCCGAGGGCGTGAGCTTCACCGTCGATGACTGGAAAGTGAACTGGCAGAACTGGGAGTTCCGCGTCGGTTTCACACCGCGCGAAGGTCTGGTTCTGCACCAGCTGGGTTACAAGGACGGTGACGTCGTGCGCCCGATCCTCTATCGCGCCAGTGTCACCGACATGGGCGTTCCCTATTCGGACAACGAGCTCAATCATTACTGGAAATGCGCGTTCGACGGCGGTGAATACGGACTCGGCCGTCTGGCCAACCAACTGGAGTTGGGCTGTGACTGCCTAGGGGCGATTCGTTATTTCGATGTGCCCTCGGTCAATGATCAGGGCGAACCTTTTGTCATGAAAAACGCCATCTGCATGCACGAGGAAGATTACGGCACGCTGTGGAAACACTATGAGTTTCGTACTGGCGTGTTCGAAATGCGTCGTTCCCGGCGCCTGGTGATCAGCTTCTTCTGCACCGTGGCCAACTACGACTATGGCTTTTTCTGGTACCTCTATCAGGACGGCACGATTCAACTCGAAGCCAAGCTAACCGGGATCATCCAGACCGCCGCGTTGGTCCCCGGTCAACGCCCAGCCAGTGGGGGCGGCATGGTCACGCCCGAGTTCTATGGCCCGACCCACCAGCATTTCTTCAGTGCGCGTTTGCACATGATGGTGGATGGCGAGCACAACTCGGTGACTGAAACCAATTTCCAGTCGCGCCCGCAAGGCGAGGGCAATACCTGGGGCAACGTCTTCGACAGTGTGACCACCACGTTTACCCATGAGCTGGACGCAGCCCGTGAGGCCAACGGCCAGACCGGGCGCTTCTGGAAGATCATCAATCCGAACGTCAAGAACGCCGTCGGCAATCACCCCGGCTACAAACTGATGGCCGAGCACAATCCGGTCATGCTCGCCCAACCCGACAGTTCGTTTGGCCGACGCGCCGGGTTTGCCAGCAAGCACCTGTGGGTGACGCCTTACGCGCCCGGCGAGCGTTACGGCTCCGGCGATTACCCCAACCAGCATCGGGGTGACGGCCTCCCGCTGTACACGCAGAACAACCGCGAGATCCAGAACCAGGACCTGGTGGTGTGGCACACCTTTGGCCATACCCACATCTGCAAACCGGAGGATTTCCCGGTGATGCCGGTGGAATACGTCGGGTTCAAGCTCAAGCCCAATAACTTCTTCAACGGCAACCCGGCCATGGACTTGCCGGCGAGCAGGGACCACGCCAGTGTCCAGGACGGTCAGCCGGCCAGTTGCTGCAAACACAACGCCTGATCAGGTCTCAATCGATGAATGCCCAAGCGCTCTGCGCTTGGGTCGAGGGTGTTGTCATGTCTGGATTTTCGAGTTGGGCCTGGCTGGAGTTATTGGCAATTGCCGTATTTGTTTGCTGGGTGAGCGGCGGGCCTAAGGGCTGGAGGCGTCAACCGCTGTTGCTGGGCGGTGCTGCGCTGGTGTTTTTGCTGGGCATGCAGCCGGCGCTGGACGCCGCTGCGCGCCACAGTGTCTGGCTGCACTGCCTGCAAAGCGCCTTGATTCATCACCTGGCACCGATCCTTTTACTGTTTGCCGTCGCCCGGGAGCCGGCCACCGAAGCAGGTTTCAGGAGGGAAGGGAGGGCGGTGCGCATTTGGGGGGTGATCGCGTTCGGTGCAATGAGCGGCGTATGGATGCTGCCTCAACTGCATCAGCGATTGATGGACGATGCCACGCTGTATGCGCTGATGAAATGGGCCATGGCCGTGAGCGGGTTGTGGTTATGCCGGGTGATGGGGGGTTATTGCCAGCGCGCTGATGTTCCTTTGCGCAAGCAGTGGAGCTTCAGCCTGGCGGTGGCGGTGGCGCTGCCGCAGGTGCTGGTCGGTGTAATGCTGCTGCTCAGTCCTCCCTTGTACCCCATGCACGGTCACTCGATGACGCACATGCACGGTGCCGGGACTATGAGTGCTCAACTGGACCAGATTTTGGGTGGCGCACTGATGTGCCTGTCGGCGTTGCTTCTGCTGTGGGCCGATCGTGTTATGCATCGCAAACCTCCGCCGACTATCAACGCCGATGGGCCGAGGGTGAATGCCCAAACAGGCGTTTGTACTCCTGGCTGAAATAGCTTTGATGGGTGAACCCCCAGCGGTACGCCACATCGGCGACGCTGGGGGCCGGGTGTTCGGTAAGGCTTCGCTGGGCAGCGTTTAAACGAATGGCGCGTAAATATGTGAGTGGCGAGTTGCCGACGATTTTTTCGAAGCTGTAATGCAGCGTGCGGCGGGGGATCTTCAGCTCCCGGCACAAGTCCAGGATCGACAGCGACTCCCCGGCAGGGCTCAGCAGCACGCGCTCATGGCAGTAATTGACGATGTGCTGGTGGCTTCCCACCCAGCCCCTGTAATCGCACTGGGCTTTGCGGCTCAAGCAAGTCGAGCAGCGTAGTGAGTACGTAGTTCTGAAGGGCCTGATCACTGAGTTCATCAAGGGTTTCGAGCTGATCAAGTAGGCCCGTCATGGCGACCTGCGCACCTTGCAACCGCCCGACGGGCACCTTCATCCCGTACCCCCTGGGTCGGCGGTAGAACAGTTCGACGTCCTCGGCGACCAACAGTTGTTCAAGTACCTGGCAATCCAGGGATACCACGATGTAGTCAGTGTCCGGCGGTGTGACAAAGAAGAAGTCGTCGTCATAGGGCAGGAAGTTCAGCCCGTCGGCAAGGATGCTTCGATTCGGCACAACGTCGGGCTTACACGGCAGGTTCACCGGCAGTAGCAGGTTTATGCACTGGGCAGGCGTGTGAGTGTGCTGCGCGACACCGCTGCTCAGGGTTTCACGGAACAATCGGACGCCGTTCAGTTGCACGTCCTGTAGGTAACCGTGGAAAGCACCGGGTGTCAGTTTGTCGTAGTGCTGCGACCAGTGCGGCAGTGACGCGGCGTGTTCGATGATTTCGTCGAAGTGTTGAGCCTGCCTGTGCATCATGCGGCACCGTTATGTCGTCTATCGCTTGTTTGTTACTGATTCACCGGGTGGCTGGTCAGCAGCAACCCGGAAGCCAGTGCCCGGAAACTCTCGACGGCTTTTTCAGAGGCCGTATGGGGATCCTCAGCATGCGCAATCCACAAGGACGCACCGAGCAGGGCACCCATGATCAGGCGCGCCGTCGCTTCGGTGTCGACCACGCGGATCGTCCCTTCATCAATCAGCTTTTGAATGCTGCGTTGAGTGCTACGGATGCAAGCGTTCTGGCTCGGCCATTGCGACGGGTCGCCCAGCACCGCTGGCCCGTCGAGGAACACGATGCGCTGGATTTCCGGCTCCAGGGACATCTTGATGTAAGCGATGGATTCATCGATGAAGCCGTCCCAAGTTGTGCTCGCCTCTTCGATAATCACCGATAGACGCTCCATCATTTCCCCATCGATCTGGGCGATGACGGCCTGTAGCAAACCCTTTTTGTCGCCAAAGTGATGGTACAGCGCACCCCGGGTCAGACCCGCTTGAGCGGTGAAATCGTCCATCGAACTTTCCGCATATCCCTTCGCAGCAAATGCGTCTCGCGCAGCCTTGGTCAGTTTGCCGCGAGTCTCCGCAATCATGTCCGCACGCTTCTGCGCCATCGGTCGTGTTCCCTATAAAGAATTTAACATTCGTAGCGTATGTAAGTTGACATACTTCGCGTATGTCGTATTGTGTCTTACATACGCGGCGTATGCAATTAGCTTGAGCAGTGTGCTCTCAGGCTCTGGAGCCCCGCCATTTCGCACAGGATACCGAGCAATGCGTGAACAGCGCGATTCCGATATTTCACTCCACCCCGTAGGTCAGGGGAAAACCCTGGGATTTATCGTCAACCCGGTCGCCGGGATGGGCGGGCGTGTGGGGTTAAAGGGCACCGACGGTGCCGAGGTTCTGCAGGAAGCAAGGCGCCGTGGTGCGCAACCCGTTTCAAGCGATCGGGCCTTGCTCGCGCTCAAGCGTCTGGCGGCTTCGACGACTCCATTTCGACTCATCACCGGCTCTGGAGAACTGGGCGAAGATGTAGCGCTCGCCGCCGGCCTCGATCCGATTGTCGTCTACACATCTTCACCGGGAGCGAGCCGGCCCGATGACACCCGAAATGCCGCGCTCGTCATGGCGTACGCCTCGGTCGATTTGCTTCTTTTCGCCGGGGGCGATGGCACGGCGCGGGATGTGCTGGAAATGGTCGGCGATCGCGTGCCCATCCTGGGTATCCCGACGGGCGTGAAAATGTATTCTGCCGTGTTCGGTACCAATCCGCAGAACGCTGGAAATATTGCGGCACGCTTCGTTGCCGCCGAACCCTCGGTGCGCTTTCGCGAAGCCGAGGTCATGGACATCGATGAGGCTGCCATGCGCAGCGATCAGGTGTCGGCGCGGCTGTATGGCTACGCCCGTAGCCCGCACGAACGTCACCTGACGCAAAACGCCAAGGCTGGTTCCGTGGCCAACGAAAACATGGCGCTCGACGCCATGTCCCGACAGGTTGTCAGGGAGATGAAACCCGGCTGCCTGTACCTCTTGGGGCCGGGCACCACGACACGGCGCGTCATGACCGAACTCGGCCTGCCGTCGACGCTGCTTGGCGTAGATGCGGTCATGGACGGTGCGCTGGTTGGCGCTGATCTCAATGAACACCAGTTGATCCGCCTGATGGAAGGGCACGAGACCCGCATCATCGTCGGCGTTCTGGGCGGTCACGGCAGCTTGTTCGGCCGTGGCAATCAGCAAATCAGCGCCGAGGTCATCCGTCGGGCTGGGCGCGACCACATCATCGTGATCACCTCGATGGACAAGCTCCTTTCCCTCGATACCGGCTGCCTGCGCGTCGACACCGGTGACGCCGAAGTCGACGCCATGCTCAGCGGCCATATACGCGTGCACACAGGACCTGACCGGTCCGTCTTCTTCAGGGTTCGATCCTGATCAATTGTTTCATCCGAAAAAAACGAGGATAACCCCATGAGTAATCATGTCGCCCACCCCTACATGGCGAACTCTGTTCCTGCACTCAAACAGGAGATGCTCGACTCGATTGGTGTCGACAGCATCGAGGAATTGTTCCAGCAAATTCCCAATGAACACCGCCTGCAACGTCCGATTGATTTGCCCCCGGCTCTCAACGAGAGCGAACTGCGTCGGCACCTGGTCAGCACGCTGTCGAAGAACAAGACTTGCGAGCAAAACCTCAACTTCCTGGGTGCCGGCTGTTGGCAGCACCACGTTCCGGCAGCGTGCGACGAGGTCGTGCGCCGCAACGAGTGGCTGACATCGGTTTTTGGCGAGCCGAGCTCCGACCACGGTCGCAATCAAGCCTGGTTCGAGTTCTGCAGCCAGCTCGGCGAGTTGCTGAACATGGACCTGGTCGGCCTGCCCGTGCGCAGTTGGGGCTGCGCTGCGGGCCACGCCATTCGCATGGCAACACGCATTACCGGACGCAGCGAAGTGGCGGTAGTCCGCGCCATCGATCCGGAGCGACTTTCCATCATCCGCAATTATTGCGAACCCGTGGAAATGCCGGGCCATATCGTCGTGCGACTCGTCGACTTTGACCCGAAAACCGGCTTGCTCGATCTTGATCACCTGCGCGCCTCAATCGGCGCGAAAACCGCTGCTGTCTATTTCGAAACACCGTCGTATTTCGGTGTGATCGAACAGCAAGGCGCGGAGATTGCCGCCATTGCTCATGCCGCGGGCGCCGAAGTCATCGTCGGCGTCGATCCGATCTCCCTCGGCGTGCTGGCCGCACCGATTGATTTCGGCGCCGACATCGTGGTGGGCACCACTCAACCGCTGGGTGTGCACATGAACTGTGGTGGCGGCGTCAGCGGCTTCATCGCGACCCGTGACGAAGAACTGTACGCCCACCAATACCCGACGCTGTTTATCAGCATCGCCGAAACCACCAACCCCGGCGAATACGGTTTTGGCCTGAGCCTGTTCGAACAATCGTCCTACGGCTTGCGTGACAAGGGCAATGATTGGACCGGTCACTCGGTTTACATGTGGGCCATCGCCAACGCCGTTTACATGGCGATGATGGGGCCAAAAGGCTTCGAGGATGTGGGCAATCTCATCCTGCAACGTGCTCACTATGCGGCGAAGTTGCTGGGAGAAATTCCGGGCGTGGAAGTGACATTCCCTTCCGGTTTCTTCAAGGAATTCGTGGTGAATTTCGACGCCACTGGACTGAGCGTGAAGGACATCAACAAGCGGTTGCTCGCGCTCGGGATCTTCGGCGGCAAAGACTTGACACAGGACTTTCCAGCGCTTGGGGCCAGCGCCCTGTACTGCGTCACCGAGGTTCACACACAAGCCGATGTTCAGCGTCTGACCGCTGCACTCAAAAAGGTAATCGCACAATGATCACAACACTGAAGGAATACCATGCTCCCGTCTGGAGCGAACCCGTCATTCTGCAGATGGGCTATCCCGGCCGTCGCGGTGTGATCTTTTCCGATGTTGAGGCTGACGTGCAAGCGGCTGTCGGCAGCGCAGACGGTTTGATTCCCGCGAACATGCGGCGCTCAAGCAAACCGGCGTTGCCTGAAATGTCCGAGCCCGAGGTGTTGTATCACTACTTGCGTCTGTCGCAGCAGACCCTGGGCATGATGAACATCAGCCTGTTCGGCACGTGCACCATGAAGTACAACGCGCAGATCAACGAGGCGATGGCCTGGCGCCCGGAAATCACTCACGTTCATCCGTATCAGGACGAGGACACCTTGCAAGGCGCGCTGCAAGTGGTGCATGGCATGGACACGATCTTGCGCGAGCTGTCCGGGATGGATCAGTTCATCTTCCAGGCAGGCGGCGGTGCTGACGCTGCGTACACCAGTTGCGCCGTGACCCGTGCCTACCACGCTTCCCGTGGCGAACTGGAGCAGCGTGACGAAATCATCACCACGATCCAGACTCACCCCAGCAGTGCCGCGACTGCCGCTGCCGCCGGGTTCAAGGTCATCACCCTGATGATCGAGGAGAACGGTTACCCGTCGCTCGAATCCCTCAAGGCCGCCGTGTCCAACCGCACGGCAGCGCTGATGGTGAACAACCCCGACGACATGGGCGTGTACAACCCGGAAATTCGCGAGTGGGTGCGCGTGGTGCATGAAGCGGGCGGTCTGTGCTTCTACGACCACGCCAACTTCAACGGCGCGATGACCAAGATTCGTGCGCGAGAGCTCGGTTTCGATGCGTGCATGTTCATGCTGCACAAGACATTCGGCGCACCGAAAAGTGGAGTAGGGGGCCCGGCAGTGGGCGCCTATGGTTGTTCGGCAGAACTTGCACCGTTCCTGCCGGCGCCGGTGGTGGCCTTTGACGGTGAACGCTACAGCCTTGATTACGATCGTCCGCAGAGTTCCGGCAAGATCCGCGAGTTCTGGGGTAACGTTCCGGTCATCCTTAAGGCCTACGCCTGGTCCCGTTCCATGGGCGCAAAGGGGATGGCAGAGGCGTCAGATATTTCGGTCCTGGCCAACAACTACATGGAAAAAGGCCTGCTGGCGATCCGTGGCGTGACCCGCTCACATCCTGAGGCCACAAGCCCGCGGATGGAGATGACCCGCTACAGTCTTGAGCAGCTCAAGGAAGACACCGGGGTCGACGTCCACGACGTGCAGAATCGCATGAGCGATTTCGGTATTGACCCGATGTGGAGCAGCCATCACCCATGGCTGGTGCCAGAACCGTTTACCCCCGAGCCGGGCGAGATGTATGGCAAGGAGGCGCTGGACACCTGGATTGCGGTGCTTGCACACATATCCGACGAGGCCTACTCGAACCCGGAGATCGTCAAGACTTCGCCGCACAACCAGGCGATCCACCGGTTGAAGAGCGCACCGCTGGAAGACCCGGCACACTGGGCCATGACCTGGCGAGCGCACTTGCGCAAAACCAAGCAACAGACTGCTTAAACCAAGCGTTTCCAACGTTGCAGCGGCCCCACTGATCAGGCGGGGCCGTTTTGAAACCTGATCAGAGCTAACAATAAGCCATTGGAGTTTTCCAGCACAGCAAAACAGGCTGGTGATCTCCCCACAGGAAAACCTCATGTCGATTTTCGAAACGGGTCTGGCGCCCTCGGCAGTCAACCATATCGCCCTCTCTCCGCTGAGCTTTATCGAGCGCACAGCCTCTGTCTACGGTGAGTATCCCGCTGTGATCCACGGCGCCATCCGGCGCAACTGGCAAGAGACTTATGAGCGTTGCCGGCGCCTGGCCAGTGCACTGAGCCGGTGGGGTATCGGCAAGGGCGATACAGTGGCGGTGATGTTGCCCAACATTCCCGCCATGCTTGAAGTTCACTTTGGCGTGCCGATGATCGGCGCAGTGCTCAATACCCTGAACGTACGCCTGGACGCGCAAGCCATTGCCTTCATGCTTGAACACGGCGAAGCCAAGGTCTTGATCACCGATCGAGAGTTCCACGCGGTCATTCGTGAGGCCTTGAGCTTGCTCTCCCATCCGCCACTGGTGGTCGATGTGGACGACCCGGAGTACGGCGAAGGCTGCGCGGTCAGCGCGCTAGACTATGAAGCTTTCCTCGCTGAAGGCGACCCGCAGTTCGCCTGGCAATGGCCTGAGGATGAATGGCAAGCCATCTCGCTCAATTACACATCCGGCACCACGGGCAATCCAAAGGGCGTCATCTACCACCACCGCGGGGCCTATCTCAATTCACTGGGCAATCAGATGACTTGGGCCATGGGTCACCACCCGGTGTACCTGTGGACATTGCCGATGTTCCATTGCAACGGCTGGTGCTATCCGTGGACGGTGACTGCGTTGGCAGGGACTCACGTGTTCCTGCGCCGTGTCGACCCGTACAAAATTCTCACGTTGATTCACGAACATCGGGTCAGCCATCTGTGTGGTGCACCGATTGTTCTTAATGGGCTGGTCAACTTGCCCGACTCGGCCAAAGTCACCCTCGATCATCCGGTCGACGCCATGCTGGCAGGCGCGGCACCACCGGCCAAAGTCATCGGCGCGGTGGAGGAGATGGGCATCAAGGTCACTCACGTGTATGGCCTGACCGAGGTTTACGGCCCAGTGACCGTTTGCGCCTGGCATGCGCAATGGGACGAGCAACCGCTGTATGAGCGTGCAAGGATCAAGTCGCGCCAAGGCGTACGCTATCCGACCCTGGAAGGGCTGATGGTTGCCGATCCGCAAACCCTTGAACCGGTCCCCTTGGACGGCACAAGTGTCGGCGAAATCTTCATGCGCGGGAACACGGTCATGAAGGGTTATTTGAAGAACCCCAAAGCGACAAGTGAAGCGTTCGAAGGCGGCTGGTTCCATACCGGCGACCTGGCGGTCCGTCACCCTGACGGCTATGTCGAAATCAAGGATCGCCTCAAAGACATCATCATCTCGGGCGGCGAGAACATTTCCACCATCGAGGTCGAAGACGTTCTCTATCGTCACCCGGCAGTACTGGAGGCCGCAGTGGTCGCCCGCCCGGACGAAAAGTGGGGCGAAACCCCTTGCGCCTTCATCAAGCTCAAAGTCGATTATCAGGACACCCGGGAAGCCGATATCATCCTGTTCTGTCGTGAACATCTGGCGGGCTTCAAATTGCCGAAAACCGTGGTGTTCAGCGAGTTGCCGAAAACATCGACAGGCAAGATCCAGAAGTACTTGTTGCGCGATTGGGCCAAGGCACTCTGAAAAGAGTGCCCAAGTTTAGAGGGCGTTAGATGGAGTAGCTGGCAAAGGCCATCAGCCGCTCTCCAGATGAAATGGAGAAGGCTGATGGTTCGCTGAAGACTTCAGCGTTTGCAGATCTTGTTCGCAGGTTTCATTGGCGTGGGGGACGCCAGGCTCGTCGACCTCTTCCTGCATCAACGTATCGCAGGCAAAAAAAACGCGGGTCGGCAATACTTCTCGAGCGAAGCATCGTCGAGATGAAAGGCATAGGTTCTGAAAAAAGGCATCTGGGCCTCCGGTGCAATCCCGATGGTGGGCAGGGGACGGGAAATCGAGGTTGGGTAAACAGGCTGGGTTGGGGGGGATGACGAACCTTGGCCGTTGGCGGCAATCCACTCGTTTGTTGACCACCGTTGTCGTCGATCTACAAAGGAATGTTTGGAGCTAACGGCCTCGGATCTGGTCGAACTTGCGGCAGTGTCTGATTACAGCCGAGCTACTTTTTGCGGTTCGCCGCCACCCCAGTACAACCAGGTCCAGCCGTCGCCCTTGCGCTGGAATACCCCGGTCGCAACGTACTGGACGACCGTTGGCTCAGCGTTTTCAATCGTGTGGCCGTCGATGCGGATCTGCGCCCAGGCAATGTCATCGCGCATCCAGGACACCACCAGTCGTGGTTCCCATCGGATGTTCAGGGTGGTCACCCACGTCACGCCATTTTGTACCGCTTCGGTCCCCATGAAGAACTCGTCCAAGCCTGAGCCGGCGATCGCGACGTCCGGATCGGCGAAGTACTTGGCGACGTCCGAGCCAGGCGTGGAAAAGCCCAGCAGGATTTTCGTGATAAAGGCATTGAGGGATTCCCGGGTCGCGGTGTCGGAAATCATGGAGGGCGACTGGTACCCAGCGAGACTGTCGATCATAAATACTCCTGTTGGCTTGCGTGGTGTAGGAACTTTTCTGCGGGTGACGGAGGTATGGCTGTCCGTGTGGCAAGACTTTTCATACGCGTCGTATGTTAGTTATGCTATTTAACATACGTTGCGCACGTCAAGTGGCATGCATACCGTTTGTTTTTGTGTAAATCCTGGAGCGTTGGAAGGCTGAGTTTTTGTAGAAATCGATTGAGCAGCGGGGGGATTTTTGTGGTGAAGGGGCAAATCTGTCGATTGACATACGGGTTGTATGTTGTATTTTTGTCGGCATACACGGCGTATGTAATCAGCTTCTGCCTAACCAGGCTTGGCCAGGATGATGCGTGCCGGCACTTCTTCACTTGGATCAATCGTCAATCATGCATGACTTCAAAGATCACCGCGGATACTCGGCCATGTACCGCGAGGGGCACCTGACTCTTGGGCTTTACTTCGCGATTGAGTCCTACGCAGGGGCTATCCCGGAGATGGATGTAGCGCGACAGATCAGTACCGCGCAGTTGGCGGAACGCTACGGATTTTCGGCCGTGTATTTCAGGGATGTTCCTCTGAATGTTCCTTCGTTCGGTGATGTGGGCCACATTTATGACCCATGGGTATTCATGGGGTATGTGGCGGCGCAGACTACCCGTATCGCGCTCGCGACGGGCAGCATCGTTTCAACCTTGCGTCATCCCTTGCATCTCGCCAAGGCAGCAGCTTCGGTAGACAGGCTGTCGGGGCAGCGCCTCGTGCTTGGTCTTGCGACAGGGGACCGGCCAACCGAGTTCTCGGCCTTCAACGCCTCTCTCGAAAAACGCCAGGAATTGTTTCAGGAAGCATTGGCGGTGATGCGCCGTGTATGGAGCGAAGAGTCGCCAAGGATCTCCACTTCGAGGGTAGAACTGTCCGTCGCAGACCTGCTACCCAAGCCTCTACTGGGCACCATCCCCGTTATGGTGACGGGACACTCGCGTCAATCGCTGGAGTGGATCGCCAGTCATGCTGACGGTTGGCTCTACTATCCGCAGGACGTGGTGCAACAGGCAGTGACGATTCAAAAATGGCGGTCGTTGACTCAAGGTTTCAAGCCATTCTCGCAGTCACTTTATGTTGATCTCTCGCCAGATCCGGAAGAAGCACGCACGCCTATTCATCTCGGGTTCAGGTCAGGGCATCGCTTCCTGATCCATTACCTGCAAACGTTGAGAGAGATCGGGGTCAACCATGTCGGCTTGAATCTCAAATACGGTCGCCGCCCTGCGCACGAAGTCGTTCAGGAGCTGGGTGAGTATGTGGTTCCCCATTTTGCTGGCAACTATCCAGAAGCGTGACAATGAAGCGAAACGGAACGGAACGGCCAATTTTGATGGCCAGGTCTACAAGGCTTGGTCGACTACCGCGTCCAGGGTATCGCGACTGAAGCCCGACTTGGCTTGAATCGCCTTACCATGGAGCACAGCTAGCACGAAGGCGGCTAACGCGGAACAGTTGGAAAGCCTAGCAGTGGTGGGAAAAATTGTTGGACCCATAGAATTTTCCAACGACTGCTTTTGGCCCAGAGTGTGTAAAAACGCTTCACCAAAATTGAAGTATGCGCATCTACGTTAAATCTGAAATTTATCGGCACGTCAGCAGATGTGGATTTCGCGTAGAAACGCGATTTCCAGTCCGATTTTGAGTACCTGTCGCGCTCAAAAACGTTTTTACACAGCCTCGGCCAGAAGCGGTCACCTCCGCGCCTCACAAACTCGACTTTCAGGCGCGCTTGGGGAGCTTCCAGTTCGGGCGGATGAAGTGGCATGTGTAGCCATTCGGTATACGTTCGAGGTAATCCTGGTGCTCTGGTTCCGCTTCCCAAAAAGGCCCCGCCGGTTCGATTTCGGTGACTACTCGGCCTGGCCACAGGTGTGAAGCATCGACATCGGCAGCGGTATCCTCGGCAATGTCGCGTTGCTGTTCGTTGAGGTAGTAGATCGCCGAACGATAGCTGGGGCCCAGGTCATTACCCTGACGGTTGGGCGTGCTGGGGTCGTGTATCTGGAAGAAGAACTCAAGGATCTGCCGGTAGCTGATCACGGCAGGGTCGAAGACGATCTCGATGGCTTCGGCGTGGTTGCCATGGTTGCGGTAGGTGGCATTCGGCACGTCGCCGCCGGTATAACCGACCCGCGTGTGCAGCACACCGGGATAGCGCCGCAGCAGATCCTGCATGCCCCAGAAGCAGCCGCCGGCGAGAATGGCAGTTTCGGTTTGTGTGGTCATGGTCTGTCCTTCCTCTCGGGGACGTTGTGTATAGCCATTGTTATGAGGGCGTGTTGACCAATTCCAAGGTTTCGCGCAAACAGGACTGGAATGACCGCTCCAGCCGATTACTGCCTGTCGAGAAGAGCAGCAATTGACTGTGGATTCAACCTATAGCTGAAATTGCAGACACCGGATTTTTAATCGCCTAGCCGACGCTGATCTTTCCCCCGGCCGTCCTCTCATTGTTTGTTCGCCTCTAAAGTGTCCGCCACTCAGTGGGTGCTCGCATCGTTGAGTTTCGATGGCGGCTCTGGCAGTGCTGTTGGAAGCCACAGCGAAATACATAGATCACGATTACAAAAAAAGCGCTGACTCTGTGTCAGCGCTGAGGTAACAGGGCCAGGCTAGCGTCCTCGAAGTGCGCGCGATATCGTGAAATCGAGTGGTTATAGCAGCGGTATGCTATAGCTCACGATCAAGCGATTCTGCTCCTGGTTTCGCGCCGCCTCGCTGTTTGATTTGCCGTTACGCCAGCCAAACCCAAGCCCCTTGAGCGGACCGGACTGCAATGCGTAGTCGAGACTGATGTCTCGCTCCCACTCCTTCTGGTTCGAGCCGCTTGTGGTCTTGATGTTGTCGCCGCTGAGGTACATGACCGAGGCTTTCAGGCCCGGCACGCCGAGGGCGACGAAGTCATAGGCATACTGACCGAACGCGGTGCGTTCGCCTGCACGAGTGAAGGATTGAATCAGGCGGTCGGTGTACAGGTACAGACTGGAGCCGCCAGCGCCTTTGTCCGGCAGCGCGCCTTGATTGAGCTGAGTGAAGTTACTGCCGCTGGACACGCTTTGGTAACCAGCGGTGACGGCGTGGCCACCCAGGGTGTAAATCAGCGCGGCGCTCCAGGTCTGGTTGTCGATCTCGCCATCATTGCCTTGGGTGTAGCCGCTGATCCGGTACCCCGACGTGCCGTCGCTGTTTTCACCTGACGAATCCGTCTTGAAGTAGCGCAGGTCGGTTTTCAGCGATTGACCGTCCGCGATCGGCCATACGTGAATCAGGCCGAAAAACTGCTGCGAGTAATAGTCGTCCAGGTGGGCGTAGTAATACTGCGCGGTCAGGTCCTTGGTGACTTTCCAGTCGCCACCGGCGAAGTCGAACTGGTTGCTCTCGCGCGCACCACCCAAGGCCGCCAAGCCGGTTTGATCGCTGGAGCCCCGACCGGTGGCGTGTTCGATCCGCCCACCGACCAGGGTCAGGTCCTTGAACTCGCCAGAGCTCAACTGGCCGCCTTCGAAGGTTTGCGGCAGCAGGCGGCCGTCGTTCGCGACCAGGATCGGCAGCTTCGGCAGCAACGTGCCCAGGCGCAGTTCGGTTTTCGAAATTCTGGCTTTACCGGTCAGGCCCAGGCGGCTCCACTCATCCACGGCGTTGTTGTCGCTGTCTGACGGAATCATGCTGCTGCCGACGTGGCGCCCCTTGCCACTGTCCAGCGTCACGCCGAGCAGTCCCAGCGCGTCGAAGCCAAAACCGAGCTGTCCGTCGGTGTAGCCCGACTTGTAGTCGAGCATGAAACCCTGCGCCCATTCTTCGGTTTTCGAAGGAGCGGCGGTGCCGTCGCGGTTGTCGTTGTCGAAGTAGAAATTTTTCAGGCCCAGGTTGGCTTTGCTGTCACTGAGGAAGTCCGCGTGTGCCTGGGTGGTTAGTGCAATAGCACCCAGTGCGAAAGTGACAGCCGCTTTATTTCCTTTCATTTGTATCGACCCTTTTTTTGTAGTTTGAAGTTGGGAGTGGATGAACGGGGGCCCCCGCAGTAGCGGGTGCCGGCAATGATCGTTGCGTGTTGGGCGGTCGGGGTAGACAGGCAAGCCCATTCCAAAGACCAAAGGGTGCATTCGGGACGGGCTTTTTTATGAAGTGACCGAGGTAGTTCAGATTTTGTCGATTGGCATACCGTGGTTGTTCTTCCACATCAGAACCACGGCACTGGCGATGATGGCGACTACGATCAGATAGATGTTGAACATCCAGCCAATGTTTTCCGAGTACAGCCAGGTTGTCAGGTACGAGGCTGTACCACCGAACACTGCGACACCCAGAGAAATGCAGACCCCGAACATACGGGTGCGATAGCGGGTCGGGATCTGTTCGGAGATCGACGCCGGTTTGCAACCGGTGATGAAGCCCACCAACAACAAGCCTGCGGTTTGCGCCACCATCAAGGTCCACGGCTCACTGGAAATCAGGCTCCACAGCGGGAACAGCGTGGCAGCAATACCTAGCAACGAGATAAGCGCGGAAATCTTGCGTCCCCACTGATCGGAGAGCCAGCCCGAGATCGGCAGGAACACCAGGTAGATGACCTGTGCAATGCAGCTCATGGTGAATGCACTGCGCGGGTCCATGCCTTTGATGCTGATGGCGTAGATCGACGCCGACGTGACCCAGGTGTAGTAGGTCAACGTGGCACCGGCTTCATAGAGAAACAACCGAATGCCATGTTGAATAATTTTACCGCGACTCCAGGCCGACTCGGGTGAGACACCCGCGGCGCTTGGGCTGTGCTCACTTTCCATCATGTTGCGGCGCAACCACAACGCGAAGACGGCCAACAGACCACCGGAGGCGAACGGGATGCGCCAGCCCCATTCCTGCATTTCACTGACGGACAGCAGTGACGTCAGCAGCGCCATGTAAAACGTCGCCAGTAACGATCCGCAACCAACGGCGATAAACACGGTACTTGACCACAGACCCCGATGTTTCGGCGGGGCGATTTCGGCGATGTAGGCATAGGAGGTGGTGGTCTCGCCGCCATGGGCAAAACCTTGCGCCAGTCGGGCCAGCAACAGAAGCGCCGAAGCCCAGCTGCCGATGGCGTCATAGGAGGGAATAAAGGCAATCAGCAGGCTGGCACTGGCCATCAGCAGCATAGTGCTCATTAGCACCGTGCGCCGCCCCAGTTTATCGGCGAGGATGCCGAAGCAGATGCCGCCGAGAGGCCTCAACAGAAAACCCGCTGCAAACACGGCCAGGGTATTGAGCAGGGCAGAGGTGGCATTGCTTTTATCGAAGAGTGCCGCGGCGATGTAGACCGATGCGACGGTGTAGATCGTCCAGTCGAACCACTCAAGCAAGTTTCCCACGCCGGTGGCCATCAATGACTTTCTGCGCAGTGTTGTACGGGTTGTTTTGGCCTGCCCGATCGAAACGTCGGGTATGGTCTCGGTAATATTATTCATTGTTGGCTCCGAGATGTTTCATGAACCACGGTATGTGGTGAGTCACGATGGGTTGCATAGGGCTTGCTGAAAAACGAGATCTCCCATCCAGCAAAAATCCCCTCTAGGAACGAATACGGCGATCCGGCTTGCCCGCGAAAACGCCCGGACATTCAGCATTGATGTCGACTGACATATCACTCTCGCGAGCAAGCTTGTTCCCACAGTGGCAGGGTGGATCTCAGGCGTTAATGTGCGCCAACGCGACTTCTTCGATGCCGGCGGCATCGAGCTTGTAGTGTTCGTACAAGTGTGTCGGCGGTGCGATCAAACTGTATTCGTCGTAGATGCCGTGGCGCTTGAGCTTGACGCCGACGCCTTCGTCCGACAGCACTTCGGCTACCGCAGCGCCGAGACCACCGAGGACGTTGTGCTCCTCTACGGTCATCATGCGTTTGCTGCGAGCAGCAGCGCGCAGGATGGCGTCACGGTCGATCGGCTTGATCGACGCCATGTCGATCACCCCCACGGATCGTCCTTCGGCGTTCATTTTGCGAGCGGCGGCCAGGGCCGCATGCACGGTGATGCCGCAGGCGATGATGGTCAGTTCTTCACCCTCGATATGCTCATGGGCCTTGCCGAATTCGAAGACCACACCGTCCTCGTAAACGATCGGGTCGCGACCGCGACCAATGCGGAAATACACCGGTTTGTCGTAGGTGGCGGAGGCCTTGATGGCAGCGACCAGTTGCGCACCATCTGCCGGCGAAACGACGGCCAGATCGGCAATCGAACGCATGGTGGCGATGTCTTCGGTGGCATGGTGTGAGGTGCCGTAGAAGCCCAGTGAAATGCCGGTGTGGTGCCCGATCAGACGCACTGGTTGCGCCGAATACGCGACGTCCATGCGGATTTGCTCGCAGCACAACAGGCCGAGGAACGAAGCGAAGGTCGCCACGAACGGCATCACACCACAGGTAGCCAGGCCGGCTGCGGCGGTGACCATGTTTTGTTCGGAGATACCGAACTGCAGGTAACGCTCGGGGTACTGGCTGGCAAATTTGTTCAGGCCGTTGGAGTACTGCAAGTCAGCCGAACCGGCCATCACTGGGTAACCGGCCTGGGTCAGTTCAATCAGTGCATCAGACAGGTACGACAGGCCCGGGTTGAGTGCGTTGAGGCCACGGTACTGCCAGGAATTGGGGGAAAGAGGGGCGTTCATGTTCAGATCTCCATGGCTTCAATTTCAGCGATAGCGCGTTTAGCGTCTTCCGGGTCGAGGTAACCAAGGTGCCAGCCTGGCTCGGTCTCCATGTAGGAAACGCCTTTGCCCTTGACGGTCTTGGCGATGATGCAGACCGGTTTCTCACGGCGTTCGTCGGCCTTCACCCGGCGCAGGGTTTCGGTCACTTCGGCGATGTTGTGCCCGTCGATCACATGCACTTCCCAGCCGAATGCCCGCCATTTTTCGTCCAGCGGTTCGATGCCGATCACGTCGTCCACCTGGCCGTCGAGCTGGAAGCCGTTGCGGTCGACAATCGCGATCAAATGTTTGGCGTTGTGGTGGGCCGCACTCATGGCCGCTTCCCAGACCTGGCCTTCCTGCATTTCGCCGTCTCCAAGCATGACGAACACGTCATAGACTTCGCCCGTGAAGCGCTGGGCCAGGCACATGCCCAGGCCACCGGAGAGGGCGTGGCCGATGGAGCCGGAGGAGAAGTCGATGCCGGGCACTTTGCGCATGTCAGGGTGATCGCCCAAAGGGCTGCCCAGGCGGGTGTACTCATCGAGCCACTCCTTGGGGAACACCCCCAGGTCAGCCAAGATCGGGAACTGACCTACGGCGGCGTGGCCCTTGCCCATCAGGAAGCGGTCGCGGCCCGGCCATTTCGGCTCTTCGGGACGGATCGTCATCACGTCGTAGTACAGCGCCGAGAACAGTTCGGCGGCTGAAAACACCGAGGTGTAGTGGCCGGTCTTGGCGATTTCGATCAGGCGGATCGTTTCAAGGCGAACGAATTTCGCCCGGTCCTTGAGCTTCTTGACGGTCTCGGCAGAAGGCACAAAATTGCTGGCTTTCCACTGTTCGAGCGTTTTGCGGGGTGTAGACATCTCTACCTCCAATCACAGGCATGAATTTGCTGAAGTTGAATCTCAGTGGTGCGGGTTGAACTTCAACCGGGTGGTTGCGGGTTCAACGGGTTTTCGGTGCGCGGTCAGTGGCTCCGGCCTTCCAGGGCGCGCATGGCACCGATCAACTCGTCGCAGGTCAGCGGGCCGCCCGAGACCGAGACGAAGTTGCGCGCGTGTGGCGCTTTGAGCGTGGGCTCGGCCACTTGCATCAGCAGCGCGTCATCGATGCTCGATACGCCCAGTTCGGCCAGGTTGCGAGGCAGGCCGATGCGTTGATAGAAGCTCAACATGTCGCCCATGAGTTCGGCGTCGCGATCCTCCAGAACCAGCTGCACCAGCAAGCCGTACGCCACTTGCCAGCCGTGGACCTGTTGCTGCGCGCCGGGGATTTTCGACAGGCCGCGGGTCATGGCGTGGGCGATGGACAGGCCGCCGCTTTCGAATCCCAGGCCGCTCATCAGCAGTACGGCCTCAATCAAGTAATCGAAGGCCGGTGTCACCTGGCCGCTGCCGGCTTGGGCCAGTGCCGGTTCTGCGTATTGACGAATCACCTGATAACACTCGCGCGCCAGCACCAGCCCAGACAGCGCCGGGCGTGCGCCGAACATGTTTACGCCAGCCGAACTGAAGCACTGCTCGGCTTCGAATTTCTTGGTCAGGGCATCAGCGATACCGGCCAGCAGAAACTGACGGGGCGCCTGGGCGATCAGGCCGGTATCGACCAGCACATAGCGGGGGCTGCACAGCAGGTGGCCGACTTCGCTCAATTGATGATGGGCGTCGTAGACCACGTAGTTTTTTGAGGTTGGCGCATCGTTGGAGGCCACGGTGGGCATGGTGATGAGTGCACGGCCCGATCTGTGGGCAAGGGCTTTGCCGGCGTCGATGCACTTGCCGCCACCAACAGCCAGGATCATGTCGAACTCGATGGCAGCGGCGGCGCTTCTCAACTTGGCGATGCCGTCTGCGGTGATCTCGCCATCGAAGGTGATGTAGTGCAACTCGACGTCTGCCTGGGCGCAGGTGTCATTGAGTCGCGACCTGATCAAACCCAATACATAGCTGTCGATGACCACCAAGGCCTTGCGACCGCAATGCGCCAGATACGTCCCCGCCTGAGCGAGCACTTCAGTGCCTTGGACGTATCTTCCGGGAGAACCGAAAACCAGATTCATTCTGTACCTCACTTCACTGCTTATTGTTATTCGAGGCATCGGCGGCAGGTTGCCGAGTGCTCGATTTTGTTGTGATGCATGATATATCATGTTTTTTTGCGGTCAAGCGCTCAATCGACGAATTGACCTCAGGCGATCGAATATCCGCCGTCTACCGGCAACGTGGTGCCGGTGACGTACCGCGCGTTGTCCGAGACCAGGAAGGCGATCACGTTGGCCACGTCCTCGGGAGCGCCCCAGGCTTTCATGGGAATTCGCGCCATGATGCCTTCCGAGCGCACCGGGTCTTCAAATGCGCGGCGCGACAGGTTGGTCAGGATCCAGCCCGGTGCCACGGCATTGGCGCGTACGCCATCGGTGGCCCAGGCCACGGCCATGCAACGCGTCAACTCGCTGATGGCGGCTTTGCTCGATGCGTACGCCGGGGTCTTGGCCGAGCCGAAGATGCCCCACATCGAAGCGAAATTCACCACCGCGCCGCGCGCAGCTTTCAGGCCGGGCAGGGCGGCATTGGTGATGCGCAACACGGCTGTCAGATTGACGTCCATGATCCGACTGAAACCTTCAAGCTCCCACTCGCGGTTGTGATCGATGATTCCGGCGGCGTTGACGATGGCATCGACGCGCTCGAACCGACTGAAGAAGTCGTTCACCGCTTCATCGCAGGTCACATCCAGTTCTTGGTAGTAAATGCCTTCCACGTGTTGCTCGGGTTCACCGAGGCCGACGGTGAACACTTCATAGCCGTCAGCGAGCAAGCGTTGTGCGGTGGCCAGGCCGATGCCCGAACCGCCGCCGGTGACGATGGCTGTTTTTTTCATGGTGTTTTCTCCAGGTTGGTCAAAGGCGAATCAAGTGCCGCATTGGGCAAACAGAAACTCGGCCAGCAAATCAATCTGGCCGGTGATCATGTGCGCACCTTTGTGAATCACGCAGCCGCGTTCGGCGGCGGCACTGAGCAAGGGTGTGATATCCGGATTCATCACTACTTCGCCGACCACCGTACCCGGGGCCAGGGTATCGACCGCCAGGGGCAAGGGATCATCGGCTTTAAGTCCCAACGCGGTGCCATTGATCACCACGTCGAAACCGCTGCCATCGGCGGGACCGGCATTGATCTGGCGAGCAGGAAAAATTCGGCGAAGTTCGTCGACCAGCTCTTCGGCCTTGGCCGGCGTACGATTGCTGATCACCAATTCCCGGATCTCTTCGGCCAGCAACGCATGGGCGATGCCGGTGGCCGCGCCGCCCGCACCGAGCAACAACACCCGTTTGTTGTTCAGGTAATGGCCCTCTTTTTTCAGGCCGGCAACGAAGCCGTCGCCATCGAACATGCGCCCGCTGAAGCGCCCATCAGGCAAGCGTTTGGCAACGTTACACACATTAAGCAGGCTGGCTGTGCCTTTGAGCTCATCACACAATTTCGCCACCTCCAGCTTGTGCGGAACGGTGACGATCACCCCCGCCAGATTTTCTATTCCGCGCAATCCTTCCCACGCCGTGGCGAGGTTTTGCGGTGAGACTTCCCAGGGCACCAGCACGCCGTCAAAACCTAGGCGCTCCAGCAGTGGGTTGAAAAACTCAGGCGTACGCAGGTGCTTGGCGGGGTAAGTCAAATGAACGACGACCCGTGTTTTACCGCTGATAGGCATTTAATTGTTCCTTGGTGAATTTGTAATGATGCATGATATATCCTCGTTCTTGCGATGCGTCAACACCAAGACTACGTCTCGAATGCAGTGGCGATGAAAAGGTCATGATGTATGATGCGTTATCGTCGCCACCGGCTGCCGTTGTATCTATCCGGCAGGTGGGCACAACCTTACTGACAGTGGAGACCGAGTAACTGTGACCGTGCATAAGCCCATCGATAAAGGCAACTTGAGCGAACGGGTCTACGCCATCATCCGCACCGCGCTGATGGATGGGCAGTACCAACCCGGGGACCGTTTGCGGATCAGCGCCCTGGCCGAAGAGTTCGGCGTGTCGATCACCCCTGTGCGTGAAGCGATTTTCCGCCTGGTCAGCGACCACGCTCTGGACATGAAGGCCGCGACGTCCATTTATGTCCCTGAGCTGACGGTCAGCCAGTTGCGGGAAATCCAGTTGATCCGACATCTGCTGGAAGGCGAGGCCGCGGGCATGGCAGCCCTTCGGGTAACCCAGCCGGAACTGGAGAAACTGCAAGCCATTCAGGATGCTTTCCAGAAGGCGGTTTCTGTCGACTATAAGCAAGCCGCATTGCTCAACAGGGAATTCCACTTTGGGTTGATCTCGGCTGCGCGTATGCCCGTCGTGGCCAAAACCCTGGAGAACATGTGGGTCATCATGGGACCCCTGTTGAGCCGTTTCCACGCAGAAGTGCCCAAGCGAGAACTCGCCAGCTCCAAGCACAAGCATTTCGAAGTACTGGAGGCCTTGCGCGACCGGGATTCGGCCAAGGCCAAAGGGGCGATGCAAGCCGACATTGCATGGGGCGAGCTGATGATCGAATGGCTGGAGAAAAAGGAAAACCTGGCCGAGGCGTGAACCCTGTCGCCGCTTTCCAAGGTTCCTGACGCCATCGCCCGAGCTCCCCGTAGGAGTGTCGGGCGTTGTCGTATTACGCATTCGCAGCGGGCGTTTTATTTCAACCGGCCGAGCAATACCTTGCCGACCTCGGTGGCCGATGCAGGATTTTGGCCGGTGATCAACTCGCGATCGACGACGAAATTGGACGTCCAGTTTTCCGTGTTACTGCTGTACAACCCACCTGCTTTCTCAAGCGCGGTTTGCGGGTAGAACTTCATCTCGCCACCGTTGAGCAGGCCTTTGGCTGCTTCCTCTTCCTTGTTGCTGATAACGGTCATCTTGTAGCCCGCATAGATCCAGTCGGCGCTGGCGTTCACCGGTTTCGCGGTCTGGAGTTGGCGGGTGAAGTTCTGCGCATCAGGCAAGGTCGACAGCAGGGCGATTGGGCCATGGCAGACGAGGGCAGTGGTCTTGCCTTGAGCATGGAAGTCCATCAGCAAGCGACCCAGCGAACGGCTGTGCAGCAGATCCTGCATCGGCGCATGGCCACCAGGAATGTAGACTGCATCGAAATGCGCATAGCCGATCTGTTCCACCCGGGCGAGGCTGATGACCGGCGATTGATCCGGCACAGTGAGTTTCAATTGGTCGAGCAGATGCTTGTAGGTCTCAAGCACGACCTCATCGTTGTTGAAGTACATTTTGTCGATAGACGTCTTGTCCACGGTCGGGACCCTGCCATTCGGGGTCGCGAAGGTGATGGAGTGGCCAGCGTCGAGCAGCATCTTCACCGGTTGCAACAGCTCGTTCAGGTAGAACCCTGTCGCGAAGACCTTGCCATCCTTCAAATCGAGTGTCGCCGAATCGGAAAGCACCACAAGCACATTGCTGGCGCTCGCTGTCAGGCTGGTACCGAGCAGTGCTGTGGTCAGGGCAATACGGGTCAGTGTCTTCATGTCGAGTCCAGAAAATAGTCAGGCGTACGGTTGTCGCCCCTTGGCAGGACACTCTATTGGCGTGTTATATGGCGATAAACTACCTGCGATGGAATTCATTTGGACCTGGAAAGCAATAATGCCGCGCAAATTTGACCATCTTGGTGATGTGGAGGCCTTTATACGGGTAGTGGAGCAGGGCACTGTCAGCGCTGCGGCCGTCGCGCTGGCGACCACACCTTCAGTGCTCAGCCGCGCGTTGACCAGGCTTGAGTCGCGCCTTGGCGTACAACTGTTGCGACGTACCACCCGCAGGCTAAGCCTCACCGACGCCGGCAGGTTGTACCTGGAACAGACCCGTCTGGCGTTTACACAGATCGAAGAGGCGGAGCGAACCATTCGAGGCCAAGAAGGCGAGTTGAGTGGACGCGTGCGCATGAGCGTACCGACAACCTATGGGCATCACCGTCTGCCACCGCTGCTCAGCGCATTTACCCGGCAGTATCCTGCTGTCCAGGTGGAGCTGAGCATCACCAATCGAAACGTTGACCTGATTGCCGAGGGCTATGATCTGGCGATTCGTTTGGGACAGTTGCCTGACAGTGGCTTGGTCGGACGCAAGCTGGAAGATGCTCGATTGTCTCTGGTTGCCTCCCCCGAGTACCTGGCTCGCGCCGGTGTCCCAGCGACACTGGAGATGTTGAGCGAACACGTTTGCTTGCCGTTCATCATGCCCAGCAGCGGCAAGATCGGGCCTTGGTTGTTTTGTCTTGACGGGGAAAACCTGGAGTGGGTACCGCACGCCAATGTTGTGGTGTCGGATGATGTCCTCGGAATCGTTTCACTGGCACAAAGCGGTCTGGGAATCTGCCAGACCTATGACTTCATCATCCGCGACAAGGTGCTGCGCGGAGAGTTGGTAGAGGTCCTTGTGCAGTTGAGTGGGCGCAGCAGGCCATTCTCGATTATCTATCCGCCTCACCGGCAGTTGTCAGCCGCATCCAGAGCGCTGATCGACTTCATTTTAGCCAAAACTCAGTCCTGAGCTTCATCAACTAGACACCCAAGAGGGTGAGCGATCGAACTTCCTGGCCCGTTGTGTGGGTGCTGAAAAACACTATGGATTGGCTTCCTTGCGTCAAACTAATTTGAGTGCTGAGAAATTTATGTGAAGCCACTTTTGCCGGTTTCAGATTCCCTTGTGCACTGGTGAAGGACAACAACCTCGTTTGGACATTTTTCGCCATCACGACAGGCTGCTTTTGGCCCAGGCTGTGTAAAAACGTAGACACTGTTTTGAAGTCTGCGTCGCTACGTAAAATCTGCCAATGATTGGTGTATCAGCCGGACCTGAAATTTGCGTAGGAACGCGATTTTCGTTCTGGTTCTGACTGTCAATCCTGCTCTAAACCGTTTTTACACAGCCTCGGCCGATCGCTGCCTGTCCGGGAGGGCTGATTTCGACTGTGGATTCAACCGAAAGCAGTCGGTTGCGGTCAGCTGATTTCGGCCTGGGCTGACTCATCGTAAAGATCGTCAGATCAACAGTAAAGTGGGGTCGCCCACCTCTTGATACTGCAGTTTCCAGTACGATTTAGTGATGTTTTACGGCTCTAATCCGCATCAGTATGTGTAAAAGTATGAGTGCTGCGACGGGCGCAATTACAATCACGGCGGACCTTGGTGACAAGTCGACTCCCAGCAGATGGACGCCCGAATACAGCAATTTCAACAAGCTCAGCACGTAGTACGTGATGGCAATAATGGAAAGGCCTTCAACCGCCCGCTGAATCTTGATCTGAGCATCGGCCCGGGCGTTCAGGCTTTTCAGGATTTCGGCGTTCTGTTCTTCCATCTCTACCTGTACGCGCGCCTGCAAAAGGTCACCTAGATTGGCCACGCTCTTGGCTAGCACATCGAGCCGTTGTTCCGTCACGGCGCAGTACCTTACCGTCGGTTTGAAGCGTCGCTCAATGAAGATTCCCAGGCGCTGGTAGTCACCTGCGCGATTCTCCCGCAATTCTGCCAGTCGTTCGAATACGAGCTGCGCGTAAGCTTGTGTGGCACTGAAGCGATGCCGGTGCCTGGCTGAGAGACTGACGACTTTGGCCGACAACGCTGCAATTTCTGAAAGCAGTTTTTTTGCATTGCTGGAGTCGGGTGCAGCGTTTCGCTCCGACAGGTCGACCAGGGTTCTATCGAAGGCATCGAGTTGCGAACTCAATTGCTTCGCTGTTGGAAGCGCAAGCGAGGCCATCATGCGATAGGTTTCAATCTCAAGTAGCCGGCGAATCATTCGACCTTGGCGGTAGGCGTTGAGGTGAGTGTTGATGAACAAAAATCTGTTTTCACCGCATTCGCTCAGCCGGAAGTCGCTCCACACCGCCGCATCGCCACCCCCGATGGACGAGCCGCACGGGTCCTTGAATCCGTACGCCGCATGATCCCCCTCCCATGAGTCATGGTTGCGCACCACAATTTGCACGCTGTTGATCAGCCGCTGGGTGTAAGGGCTGATCTTTGCTGCCAGGGCCTCAGGCAAGGAAGTCCAGTGCGGGCGATCCGTGTTCGCGGTGACGACGTAAGTAAGGGTAAAGAACTCCGCATGTCGCTCCCATTTCAGCCAATGCTCGTCAAGCCTGGTGATGCCTTGGGGGATTTCACCACTGACCGGTTCGTCGTAGAGGCTGTTGAGCAGTGCCTGTCGCTCATTGTCGCTGCCCAAGACGGCCAGGTGAAAAACATAAGCCGGCTCGCTGAAGTACAGGGAAGGGCGGGCGTGCAGTTCGTCATGAAGCGTATGTCGTAACGGGTGCATAGTGCTTATGCCTTGAGCGCTGAGTCTCTGCTGCAGGCAATGATGCCCAGGGCAAAGTGAGTCAGGGCATCCGTGAGTTTTTGTTCCGGGACGTCAATGATTTGCCAGAGGGACTGTCCGTAAAGCATGCCGATGACGGCCTCTGTGATCAGGCCTGTGCGGTCACTGATGCAGCCAGTTTCGCCACACTCGGCGGAAACGATGGCCTTCAGCAGGGTGGCGTAGCTGCTCTTCAGCTGATTGATCTCCTGTTGTTGATCATCGCTGAGGTTGACGAACTCCCGTGTCACCAGCATTAGCCGATGTTTCTCGGTCAGGTTGAACACCACAAATGCGTGCACAAAGCGCTGGAGACGGTCGCGGTGCGTCCGGGCTCCCCGCATGCGGCGCTTGGTACCGGCCAACAGGTCGGAGACCGCGCCTTCGATCAGTTCGAACAACAGGCTTTGTTTGTTCTCGATATGGTTGTACAGCGAGCCGGCATGCAGCCCCAACTGGCCAGCCAGGTCACGCAGGCCGATGGCCTGGTAGCCGCGCGTTGCAAAGAGTTCCAGTGCAACATCGAGCAGGCGGTCGCGGGCACTCGGGGCGGGGTGCTTCGGTGTGTTTGCGGCAAGCATAGGAGGTCAGGCGCTCTGCGTTGAGAGAAGTGCAGTGGCGGTCCTGCTGGACCGCCCTGCCGTGAGTGTGTAATCAGGCTGGATTGGCTTCTTCCGGAAGAATCAGCTGCGCGGGAATCCGTTGCGTCGAGTTACGCGCCACCCAGTAGTAAATGAGGGCTGGTACGGTTAGGCCGATCAACCACGAAATGTCCGTCCCACCCAAGGTTTCAACCAAGGGGCCGGTGTAGAAACTGGTGGCTATGAAGGGCATCTGAATCACTACGCCGAGGGCGTAGACTGCTATGCCGGTGACATTCCAGCGTCCGTATCGACCATCCGGATTGGAGAGGGCGGGGATGTCATAGCGCTCCTTGGTCACCAGATAAAAGTCAACTAGGTTGATGGCGCTCCAGGGCGTGAAAAAGGCCAGCAGGAACAGGATGAACGCTGAGAAGTCATGAAGGAACGAATGCCTCCCCAACAGCGCCAGCGCAGTGGCGAATCCGACCATGACCAGGATGTAGATCAACCGCACGGTTTTGGAAATTTCCTGGTTGCCTCTGAAACCGCTGATGATGGTAGCCAGAGACATGAAACTACCGTAGGCGTTGAGCGTGGTAATGGTCACCTTCCCGAACACGATACTGAAAAACAGCAGTGACGCGACGACGCCGCTGGCCCCCATGCCGACGATGTAGGACACCTCGTGGCCGGCAAATTGATCACCCGCCAAGGCGGCGACGAATACACCGAAGACCATGGAAATTTGAGTGCCGATCACTGAGCCCAGGCCCACAGCCAAAAAGGTTTTCCAGGCTGAAGTCTTTCTCGGCAGGTAGCGCGAATAGTCAGCGACATAGGGGCCGAATGCGATCTGCCAGGAAGCCGAGAGTGATATTGCCAAGAGAAAGCTGGCCAGTGAAAAGTGTCGATTTCCAAGCAGCTCGCTGATGTCATGAGCTGACAGCAAGCGGTAGAACAAGTAGAAGAAAGACACCACGCCAATTAGGCTCGACAGGCGTCCGATCAAATGGATAGTCCGATAGCCCAGCACTGTGAGCACAACGATCATCACCGCGAAAATCAGGATGCCAGCGGCGTCACTGACATTGACCAGTTGACTGATGGCCTGGCCCGCAAGCACCGAGCCGCTGGCAGAAAAGCCCACGTACATCAGGCAGACCAGGACGATAGGGATAACGGCGCCGTAGACGCCGAATTGCACGCGACTGGAGATCATCTGCGGCAGGCCCAACTGGGGGCCCTGAGCGGCGTGCAGCGCCATGATTGCGCCGCCCAACAGTTGCCCGATCAACAAGCCAATCAGCGACCAGAACACATCGCCGCCCAATACGACAGCCAGTGCACCAGTGACGATCGCAGTGACTTGAAGGTTGGCGCCGAACCACAGGGTGAACTGACTGAGCAGCCGGCCATGGCGCTCGGACTCAGGTATGTAATCGATGGATCGCCGTTCTATATACGTCTTGCGCTGCGCACTTTCTTTGGTGGCGGACATGGCAGTTCCTCTCGGGCGTCGTACCGTACGACAGCCTTCTCGTGGGGGAGTGACTCAGGGGAGGGCCTGTTAAACAGGCCCGGTTTTTCGCTCGATCAGCGCTGGGCGTCGAGCAAGCTTCGCGAAATGATGATTTTCTGCACTTCGGACGTGCCTTCGAAAATGCGCAGGATCCGTGCGTCGCGTACGTAGCGTTCCAGTGGAAGGTCGCGGATGTAGCCATAACCGCCATGGAGCTGGAGCGCTGCATCGGTGATGAAACCGGCGCATTCGGCGGCGACCAGTTTGGCGGTGGCCGAGTCCAGGCTGAAGCGTTCACCGCTGTCGCGGCGAGCGGCGGCTTTCCAGGTCAGCATGCGGGCACCTTCCAGCTGTGCATACATGTCGGCGAGACGCCACTGTGTGCCTTGGTAGGCGGCAAGCGGCTTGGGGCCGATCTGCCGTTCGCGGACCCAGTTCAAGCTCGCTTGCAAGGCGGCATTGGCGATCCCCAAGGACATGGCCGCCACTTCAACGCGACCCCGGTCCAGCACCGCCATTGCCGTGTTGAAGCCGGCACCTTCGATGCCCAGCAATGCCGATTCGGGCAACCAGCAGTCCAGGGCCAGCTCATAGATCGTGCTGCCACGCAGTCCCATGGTTTTTTCCGGACTGGAGAAGCTGATCCCTACCGTTCCCTGGGGAATCATGAAGGCACTGATGCCCTTGTGGCCGGCTTCGGCGTCGGTCTTGGCATAGAGCACAATGAAGCCTGCTTCGCGGGCATTGGTGATGTAGTGCTTACTGCCGCGCACCCGCCAACCGCCATCTTCACGCTGCGCACGGCAGCGCATGTCGGCCGGGTTGGAGCCTGCTGCCGGCTCCGTCAGTGCGAAGGCGCCGAGTAATTCACCGCTCGCTGCGCGAGGTAGCCACTCGTGCTTCTGCTCTTCGGTACCGCCGATCAGGATCGAATCGGTTGCCAGAAAATGCGCCGTCAACGCCGATGCAGTGGAGGCGCAGGCGCCAGCCACGGCTTCAACGACGCGGCTCATGGCCAGGCTGCCAATGCCCAGTCCGCCGTACTCTTCGGGCAAATTGATACCCATGCCACCCAGCTCGGCCAACGCCTGCAGGCTTTCGGCACAGAATGTCTCGGTTTCGTCGTAATGCTGGGCGCGCGGCTGGATCACCTCGCGAGCCAGTTTTTCAGCGGTTTCGACAACGGCCAATTCGACCTGATCTAATTCAAAGTTCATGGGAAAGCTCCTGTTTGTTCAGTCCGAAAGCATGGTTGTCGGCGCCGAGGCGTGGGGCGTGAGTGACTGCGTGGGGTTTGCGGCCATTGAAGAAAACAGGTTGCGGTACCAGCGGTTGCGCGGAGCCTTCGGGGTGAATCAGCAACTGTCGTACTTGGGCCTGTTCGCTGCTGGCGGCCTGGGCGAGGTTCCACACCGGGGAGGACGGCACGCCCGCCTCGAGCAGGATGTCGCAGACCTGCTCAACGCTCATTTGCTGCGTCCAGACTTCGATTTCGGCGCGTAGCGCCGGCTCGTTGAGTGTGCGTTGCGGGTCATCGGCAAAGCGTGGGTCGCTGCCAAGTGCTGGCTTGCCCAGGCATTCGCATAACCGTTGGAAGAGCTTGTTGCTCGCCACGGCGATGACCACTTGACCGTCGGCGGCGCGGTAAGTATCAAAGGGTGTCGAAACCGGATGGCGGTTGCCCACCAGCCCAGGCGCAACGCCATTGGCGAGGAGATTCGACAGGCCGGTCATTTGCAGGCTGAACAACACATCGAACATGGCGACGTCGATATACTGGGCGCCGGGTGCATGCCGTTCGCGAGCGAATAGCGCGGAGCTGATGGCCCAGGCCGCATAAACACCGGCGCAAAGATCACCGATGGCTTCGCCACTGCGTGTAGGGCCTGTCTCTGCAAAACCTGTGACGCTCATTAGCCCCGACATTGCCTGGGCGACGATGTCATAGGCCGGGTTAGCCGACAGCGGACCATGCTGGCCGAAACCGGAAATGCTCGCGTAGATCAGCTTGGGGTTGTATTGCTTGAGGGTGTCGAAGTCGATACCCAGGCGACGTGTCACGCCGGGACGAAAGTTTTCCACGACGACGTCTGCGTCACGGACCAGCTCATATAGCCGGGCACGATCAGCAGTGGACTTGAAGTCCATTTCGACACTGCGCTTGCCGCGATTGATCAGGCCGAAATAGACACTCTCGCCATCCTTGAAGGGGCCCAGGTGACGGCTGTCATCGCCGTGGTCAGGGACTTCGAATTTAATGACGTCGGCGCCCAGGTCGGCGAGCATGGCCGTGCAATGCGGACCGGCCAAAACGCGGCTCAGATCAAGCACGCGAATGCCTTGGAGTTGTTGGGTAAACGGACTGCTGCTCATGGTGCAGGCTCCTCGATTCCGGGGCTTAGACGTTGCCGATCATCGGTAGGTTGAGGCCTTGTTCCTTGGCGCAGTCGATCGCGATCTGGTAACCCGCATCGGCGTGACGCATGACACCGGTGGCCGGGTCGTTGTGCAGCACGCGAGCGATACGCTCGTCCGCTTCGTCAGTGCCGTCGCAGACAATCACCATGCCCGAGTGCTGGGAGAAGCCCATGCCGACGCCACCACCGTGGTGCAGGGACACCCAGGTCGCGCCGCTCGCGGTGTTGAGCAGAGCGTTGAGCAGTGGCCAGTCGGAGACGGCGTCGGAACCGTCCTGCATCGATTCGGTTTCGCGGTTAGGGCTGGCCACCGAACCGGAGTCCAGGTGGTCGCGACCGATCACGATGGGCGCGGACAATTCGCCGCTGCGCACCATTTCGTTGAACGCCAGACCGAGCTTGGCGCGCAGGCCCAGGCCAACCCAGCAGATACGGGCCGGCAGACCCTGGAAGCTGATGCGTTCGCGGGCCATGTCCAGCCAGTTGTGCAGGTGGGCGTCGTCCGGGATCAGCTCCTTGACCTTGGCGTCGGTCTTGTAGATGTCTTCAGCGTTGCCCGACAGTGCAGCCCAGCGGAACGGGCCGATGCCACGGCAGAACAGCGGACGGATGTAGGCCGGTACGAAGCCCGGGAAGTCGAATGCGTTTTCCACGCCTTCTTCTTGTGCCATCTGACGGATGTTGTTGCCGTAGTCGAAGGTCGGTACGCCCATTTTCTGGAAGTCCAGCATCGCTTTGACGTGCACGGCCATCGATTGCTTGGCGGCCTTGATCACAGCGGCAGGTTCAGTCTTGGCGCGAGCGCGGTACTGGTCCCAGGTCCAGCCGGCCGGCAGGTAGCCGTTGAGCGGGTCGTGGGCGCTGGTCTGGTCGGTGACCATGTCCGGGCGCACGCCGCGACGGACCAGCTCCGGCAGGATTTCAGCGGCGTTACCCAGCAGCGCGATGGAAATCGCCTTGCCTTCTTTGGTGTATTTGTCGATGCGGGCCAGCGCGTCGTCGAGGTCGGTGGCTTGTTCATCGACGTAGCGGCTGTTCAGGCGGAAGTCGATGCGGCTCTGCTGGCATTCGATGTTCAGCGAGCACGCGCCGGCCAGGGTTGCAGCCAGTGGCTGAGCGCCGCCCATGCCGCCCAGGCCTGCGGTCAGTACCCACTTGCCTTTCAGGTCATCGTTGTAGTGCTGGCGACCGGCTTCGACGAAGGTTTCGTAGGTGCCCTGAACGATGCCCTGGCTGCCGATGTAGATCCAGCTGCCGGCGGTCATCTGGCCGTACATGGCCAGGCCTTTGGCGTCGAGTTCGTTGAAGTGCTCCCAGCTCGCCCAGTGCGGTACCAGGTTGGAGTTGGCGATCAGTACGCGCGGGGCGTTGCTGTGGGTCTTGAACACGCCGACCGGCTTGCCGGATTGCACCAGCAGGGTCTCGTCGTCGTTCAGGTTGGTCAGGCTTTCGACGATCTTGTCGTAGCATTCCCAGTTACGTGCCGCGCGACCGATGCCACCGTAAACCACCAGTTCTTTAGGGTTCTCGGCGACTTCCGGGTCGAGGTTGTTCATCAGCATGCGCAGCGGCGCTTCAGTCAGCCAGCTCTTGGCGGTCAGCTTGTTACCGCGGGCAGAGTGGATTTCGACATCACGCAGGCGAGTGGTCTTGGTGGTCATGGTTATCTCCTCATTCAGTGGTGAGCGGGGTGGTAGTCACGCTTATGATGTCTGTATGATCTTATACCAACCTGTATGTACAAGTGAATGCAAGTGAAGGGCCAAATGCGCCTGATGAAAGCCGAATAAAAATTCTAAAATAGATAAAATAGTTTTAAATCAAATAGTTAAAATTTATACGAAATTTGTGAGCAGGGCGGGATGGACGAAAATGTTGTTGCAACTTTTCGATTGGTAGTCACGATAGTTGTGCGTTATGTAACACTTTTTCGCGCTCGGCTTGAGGAGTGTCACCATTCTGCCAATTGGGTCGGCACGGGTAACAGCTTCAGAGGGATGGCTAGGGGGAGATGTCTATCGAGCGGCAGGCGGGGGCCGCTCGACCTGTGAGTCAGTTGCCGAACTTGCCTTCGAGGCGATAGCGCGAACCTGGGTAAACCAGGCGTGCGCAACCCACTTGACCCATTGCCGCCCATGTGCGGCGGCGAATCAGCAGGCACGGTTCATAGCGTTTGATTTGCAGAAGTTTGCATTCAGCAGATTTGGCGTGGATCGACTCGACCACGTGCTCGCCTTCGGTCAGTGGGGCCAGTTGAATCAGATAGGCGTAAGGCGTGACCTTGGTAAAGTCCTGCTGCAGATAGGCGGGTGCGACCTCGGCATTGACGAAGCGCTCTTCGATCTGCACCGGCACATCATTTTCGTGATGCACGACAACCGAATGGAACAAGCGCTTGACCCCCTCGAGGGGAAAGGGCATCGAAGCTCGCGCCCGTTCAGGCATCTCCTCAAGCACGACAACTTCACAGCGATGCTCATGACCTCGGGCCGCTATCTCTTCCGCGATGTTGTGGATCTCGAACAGCGCCGCATGGCCTTTTGGTTCGGCTACAAAAGTGCCTACACCCTGCATGCGCACCAGACAACCCTCAATGGTCAGTTCTCGTAGCGCCCGGTTGATGGTCATGCGACTCACGCCGAGCAAATTCAGGAGTTCACTTTCAGAGGGCAGTTTGGAATTGGGTAGCCACGCACCGGAGCGAATCTTCTGCATGATGATTTGCTTGACCCGTGCATATAGCGGGGAGGGGCTTTCGAGCGAAAAGGACTCGAGGGACGCATTATCCTCAATAGGTTTGGACACAGTAATTCCCAATGTAAAAATGAATTGCACCGATAGGCCAGGAACGAAGTTTACTCTGCAGTCAAGGATACGCCTATGCATGCAATGCATCGACGGGGTAAGGGGGCGCTGTTCTAAACCACTTGAGAGCGGCCTGCCGCCAATACTGGAATCCCGGAAGTCCAACCAGGTTGAGGCGGGGTGATGGGCAATTAACTCAAGATGTACATGGCTCTTGAGCAAGCGCTGTTAGCCCGGTCGCAACATGGATTCAGTGTGAAGGGCCGCTTCTGGCCGAGGCTGTGTAAAAACGTTTTTGAGCGCGACAGGTACTCAAAATCGGACTGGAAATCGCGTTTCTACGCGAAATCCACATCTGCTGACGTGCCGATAAATTTCAGATTTAACGTAGATGCGCATACTTCAATTTTGGTGAAGCGTTTTTACACACTCTGGGCCGGTATCTGCCAACCGTAAGTCATCAGTTTAGGCGCGCAGACGACAGCACTGAGGTTCGTCTCTAAGGCCGACTCACTGCAATTCCACCATCACGCCACTGGCAGTGGCGAGCACTTAGGGGTCGATATCTGACATACCTTGATGATCCCTGACGCCGACAATCGGGTGCATTGCTGACACCTTTGACGCGGCGCGGAGATCGACATGGCTATCAGTGTTTTGACTTATTCAAGATTGGAATCGGCCCCTCCAGTTCCCATACCTTCGCCCCTCTGCGTACAGGGGCTCTGTTTGTCGAGGCCTTGCGCGCACGGTTGGCGTTCAGCTCCATCGAGTGCTGAATGACCTTGACCAAAGGGGAGGGCGGGAAATGCTACAACTGACCGAATCTGGCCGACCACAACCGCCGGTGCTGCATATTGGTTTCTGGTTGATGGAAGCCTTCGATTTTTATGCCCTGGCCAGTGCGCTGGAGCCATTACGCCTGGCCAATCAGTTAACGGGCCGCTGTGTTTGCCAGTGGCAAATTCTTAGCCTGGGTGGATGCCAACTGAAGGCCAGCAACGGAATTTCCACCGCCACTGCGTCGCTGGAACAGTCACAAACGCTTGATGTGCTAATCCTCTGTGGCGACGACACTCCGCATCTTCGGACGGATCATCCAGAGCTTCACGCGCAGCTGACCCACTGGGCCGCGCAACCGATTGGCCTGGGAGCATTGGGCAACGCGGGTTGGCTGCTGGCGCAGATTGGTGCCCTGGATGGATTCCGCTGCAGCTTGCCGGAGCCTGCCTCATCGTTGGCGCTTGCTACATACAGCGGGTTGACGCCGGTAGCCGCACCGTTCTGTGTCGACCGCCAGCGCCTGACCTGCGTCGGCCCGCAGGCCGCTCAAGGATTGATGCACGAACTCCTCGCCCGGACCCACGGTCGTGGTTTGATACTGCGGATGGAAAAACATGCAGCACGCCAGGCCCGGCCGTTACTGCCCCTGCATGACGCGCCGGCGAAGCTGCAGGCAACACTGGCATTAATGAGCGAGCACTTGAGCCCAGCGCTGGGTATCGACGAACTGGTCGAGACTATGGGGATCTCCCGGCGACATCTCGAACGGCTGTTCAAACGCAGTTTGGGTTGCTCACCTTCTCGACACTACCTGGACTTGCGACTGCAACATGCGCGTCAGCTGTTGCGCTCCGGTGAACGGTCCCTGTTGGGTGTCGCTCGGGAGTGCGGATTCGTTTCGCTGCAACATTTCTATCGCTGTTATCGCCAATACTTCGGTGCCCACCCTCGCGAGCATTTGGCCGCGAACATGCTCACGAAGGTGCAGAGTCAGTCGCCCTCTACGAATGCACCGCTCTCATCTCGAGCAAGCGCGTTCCCACACTGATCGTGTCAGCCTTTTCCAATGCCCCCTTCAAGTGGCTTTTCTCGCGCTTGCCGGGGGCATTTTGGTTTCTGCATGAGGGCGTTGAACGGGCGCTGCCGGAAATAGCGGATATGACCAACTACAGGTCGGATTCGCGCAAAAAAACTCAGTTTGCATCTGTTCGAATGACATTCAGCGGCCCGCCAGATTGGCGCCTTCTGTAGCTCAATCAATGACAAGGATAAATGACATGCAAATGCCGAAAACCATCCAGATCAAGAACGGCGAAAAAGTGAGCCCGACGTTCTCTGCTCAGGAATACGCTAACCGCCAGGCCAAATTGCGGGCTTATCTCGCTCAGAACAATATCGACGCGGCAGTCTTCACGTCCTATCACAACATAAATTACTACAGCGATTTCCTGTATTGCTCTTTCGGCCGTCAGTACGCACTGGTCGTGACCCAGGACACGGCCGTAACCATCAGCGCCAACATCGATGGCGGTCAGCCATGGCGCCGTACTGTAGGCACTGAAAACATCGTCTATACCGACTGGCAGCGCGATAACTACTTCGTCGCGATCCAGCAAGCCTTGCCCAAAGCCGGGCGCATCGGCATTGAGTTCGACCATCTGAACTTGCTCAACCGCGACAAACTCGCCAGCCGCTATCCGCAGGCTGAACTGGTCGATATCGCCGCACCGTGCATGCGGATGCGAATGATCAAGTCCGCCGAAGAACACGCGATCATCCGTCATGGTGCACGGGTGGCGGATATTGGTGGTGCCGCCATCATCGAAGCCTTGCGTGACCAAGTTCCAGAGTATGAGGTAGCCCTGCATGCCACCCAGGCAATGGTGCGCGAAATAGCCCGAACCTTCCCGGATTCCGAGCTGATGGACACGTGGACCTGGTTCCAGTCCGGCATCAATACCGATGGCGCCCATAACCCGGTAACGTCGCGAAAGGTCAACAAAGGTGACATCCTCAGCCTCAATTGTTTCCCGATGATCGCCGGTTACTACACTGCACTTGAGCGCACATTATTCCTGGACCACTGCTCCGACGAGCATCTGCGGTTGTGGGAAGTTAACGTCAAGGTGCACGAGGCCGGTCTGAAACTGATCAAACCGGGTATGCGTTGCTGCGACATCGCGTTGCAATTGAACGAGATCTTCCTTGAACACGATCTGTTGCAATACCGCACCTTCGGCTACGGGCACTCCTTCGGAACGCTGAGCCACTACTACGGACGTGAAGCCGGACTGGAACTGCGCGAAGACATCGACACCGTACTGGAACCGGGGATGGTGGTTTCAATTGAACCCATGATCATGCTGCCCGAAGGTCTTCCGGGTGCCGGTGGTTATCGTGAACACGACATCCTGATCGTCAACGAACAGGGTGGAGAAAACATCACAAAATTCCCATACGGCCCTGAACACAACATCATCAAAAAGTAAAACCCGGCGCCGCACAGTGAACCTGTACGGCGTTTTGATTTGATGAGTGGCAAAAAATCTTCCCGGCGGCTGAGATAAACCGGAAAAAAACAACGCATGCACGCCAAGAGCGCGCAGCATCTATTGACCCTTAACCCTGCCAAGTAAAACAATAGAGGGTATTTGTCATGTTCTTCGTCCCGATCTCCAATCTTGATCACCGCACCTCTACTACCGGAGGTGCCAAATGAGCACCCAAAGTGCAAGCCTGACACCGACCCTGGCCCAAAAACTTGAACAGACGTCCGAGCGCAAGGCCTTGCGGCGCGCAGCCAGTGCCAGTTTCATGGGTAACTTCGTCGAGTGGTTCGACTATGCGGCCTACGGCTATCTGGCCACCGTCATCGCACTAACGTTCTTTCCGCAAACAGACAAGGCCACTGCACTGCTGGCGACCTTTGCGGTGTTCGCGCTGTCGTTTATTGTCCGACCGTTGGGAGGATTGGTTTGGGGGCACTTCGGTGACAAGTACGGACGGCGCAGTGCGTTGTCCTGGTCGATTTTGATCATGTCCATCTCGACCTTCTGCATCGGCATTCTGCCGACCTACAACCATATCGGCCTGTGGGCACCGGCGTTGTTGTTGCTGATTCGCTTGTTCCAAGGCTTTTCCGCTTCGGGTGAATACGCCGGGGCATCGGCCTTTCTTGCCGAATATGCCCCCGAGGGTAAACGCGGTTTGTACACCAGCATCGTCCCGGCGAGCACGGCGGCTGGCTTGCTATTCGGTGCGGTGTTTGTCGCCGGACTGCATGCGTGGATGAGTGTCGAGGATCTGCACAGCTGGGGTTGGCGCTTGCCCTTTTTGTTAGCCGCGCCATTTGGCTTGGTGGGGCGCTATATCCGGATGAGTTTGCAGGACACGCCGAAATTCCTGGAGATGGAGAAACGCCTTGAAGCGAAGGAGTGCGCGACCCACGCTCCGGTTCGTGAGTTGCTGACCGTGCACCGACGCAGCGTGATGATCGGGATCGGCGTGACCTGCCTGAATGCCGTGGCGTTTTACCTGTTGCTCAGTTACATGCCGACCTACCTGTCCACTGAAATGGGCATGAGCGAGAGTGATTCGTTCCTGGCGTCGACAGTGTCACTGGCGACCTACATCGGGCTGATCTTTCTGATGGGCAAGCTGTCGGATCGGTTCGGGCGCAAGGCCATGTTGCTGACGGCGTCGGTATTGTTCCTGGCGCTGACATTTCCATTGTTCGGGATGCTGGAGAGTCAACCGCTGATCGTGATTCTGATGATTCAGATTGCGTTCGGCGCGATCCTGGCGATGAACGATGGCACCTTGCCGTGCTTCCTCGCCGAGATATTTCCCACCCGCGTACGCTTTAGTGGTTTTGCCTTCAGCTTCAACATCGCCAATGCGGTGTTCGGTGGCACCGCGCCGTTTATCGCGACTTGGCTGATTCAACTGACCGGCAACAAAATGGCCCCAGCCTGGTATCTACTGGCGGCAGCGGCGGTGGCATTGGTAGCCATGCTGGCGAGCCGGGAAACTGCGCATAAGGCGTTACAGGACTGACCTTTCTTCTGCGACCTTAAGGGACGCCTTCGCGAGCAGGCTCGCTCCTACAATATGTGGGAGCGAGCTCGCGAAGTGGCCATTCCAGCTGAAATCAATGTTGAACCCAACCTGCAAATCAATGCAGGGCAGCCACTTGCTTACGCTCACCAATGGGCGATACACCGAAGAAACGGCTGTAGCATTTGGAGAAGTGTGCCGGGGAAACGAAGCCGCAGGCGAGGGCGATATCACGAACCTGGGATTCGCTGCGCAGCAGTAACTGTCGCGCCCGTGAAAGGCGCAGCTCCAGGTAATACTGACTCGGCGTGCGTTGCAGGTGCTTGTGAAACAGGCGCTCCAGTTGCCGCACCGATACCTCGTTCAATCGCGCGAGTTCCTCAAGCCCTACCGGCTCCTCAAGATTGGCTTCCATGATCGCCACCATCTGGCTGAGCTTGGGCTGCGAAGTGCCCAGCTTTTGCCGCAATGGCACGCGCTGTTGCTCCTGGGCGCCACGTACCCGATCACACAACAGCAACTCGGCCGCATGGGCTGCGATGTCCCGACCTCCGGGTTCGCGGCTGATTAACTGCAGAGTCATGTCCATGGAGGCCACGCCACCGGAGCAGGTGTAGCGATCACGGTCGAGCTCGAACAGCTGGTTGGAAATAATGATCCCCGGGAAACGCTCCTTCAGCGCTTCGATGTCTTCCCAGTGAATCGTGCAGCGATAACCCTTGAGCAAATCGGCGCGAGCCAACAAGTGGCTTCCAGTGCAAATCCCGCCCAGTGGCACCTGCTCATGTGCCAACTTGCGTAGCCAATTGAGCAATGGTCGGCTGCTGTGATTGGAGACGATCGGGTTTGATCCGACAACAAATAGCATGTCTAGCTTGGGTGCATCGGTAATGCTGTAGTCGGGCAGGATGCGCATGCCGTTGCTGGCGGTAACCGGCTCCAGGCTGGCAGCGATGATAACCGTGCGGAACATCGATTTGCGCGCAGCCAGATTGGCCATGCGCAGTGTTTCCACGGCGGATGCGAAGCCGATGGTGGTGAAGTTGGGGATGACCAGAAAACCTACGGTTTTCACCGGCCGTTGTTCATTCGCGTCACGTCCTGTGACGGGCTTCGCCGTCTGGAGTTTCGCCATCATTACCGCTCCTCAACTACATCAGTGACGCGCTCTTTGACAAGCTGCCGACGGGGCAACGTCATCTCGTTTTTGTGATTGTTAACACTGCTAATGGGGTTACTGGATCTTACACCGAGTGCCCGGTTAATAGACCATGACAAGATGGATAATCCCCCCTCAGAGCAACGATCTGGAACCACAGCGAGGCAGGCGGGCGAGTTTGTACCTGTCACGACTGACCGGAAATGGCCGATTCTGTTGAAAAAGTCGGTCATCCAAAACGGCCTGATCATTGATCGGTGAAAACGCCTTTTTTGCACGCTGCTACGTGAAATCCGATCCCGGATGCCTTTGCCAAAAATAAAGATTTCAATCTCGGACGCGTACTTTTCTGATGCGCAAACCATGGCCGACTTTTTCAACAGAATCGGCCGATCTCAGCCAGTCGTGTCCGGCAGCAGTCGACCCAGGAGGCCCCTACCTGACTCTCTCCAGATCGAGCACGATTCCCGAGCAATCCTGACAGAGAGGCCGCATGACCACCTGCCGCGCTACTTCGCTCCGCCCTAGGCGATTCAACCTAATCCGCGTTGCATCCGTTACTGTCAACCGTTTACCACCAGCTCCACGAAGAGCGGAGACGCTACTGACAGCCGGTCCGGTTCGCGGAGCCTTCAAAGCTCCACTGCGGGACTGACGGGGTGTAGTTGTCAAAAAAGACAACTGGCGTATAGTTGACCCTAAAGGTTAGGAATGCCCATGGACGTATTAATCAAACAGAAGTTTGAGGATGCTGCCGATCGATACCCCAACGATCGCAGCGGGTTGGAGCGCTGTCTCAGACTGCTGTTAGCAGCGGAACCCCAGAGTTACAACGAACTGCAGGGTATTTTTGGGAAGAACATCGACCTGTTTAAGCACCGCGCTGCCGAGGGGTGGGTAGCGATTGATATTGGCGGGCACAATCTCAGGCTGATAGCAGGCGTCAACTACCAACGGCAAAAGCTCTACGTGAAGCATATCTACACCCATGCTGACTACGACACCGCTACCGCGTGGTACGCCAGTAACAAAAGAGGAACAAAACCATGACCACTGTTCTTGAAAATTCGCAGAGCGTGCGCGCCGCGCTCGAAAGTCTTCAAATGCTTCTGGAGCAGCTGCGCGGTCAATTCGTGAACGGCATCGAGGGGCCAGAGGATTACGCTCGCGCCACTGTGCTGCTTGATGAACTGACCGACGGACATGACCTCAACAAGTATGAGGAGCAGATCCTTATCGAGCTTGAAGACGCGATTCTGGCTTACGAACAGAAAGGCGAACAGCTCAAAGCGTTTAACGCTGCGATCAAGGCCACCATCACACCGGTGCAACTGATCAAGGACTTGATGGAGACACTAGAACTAACCGGCTCGGATCTGCCCGAAATTGGCGACAAATTCGTGGTGTCCAAGGTTCTCAATGGCGATAGGGCGATCAGCCCTAGAATGGCTTTGGCCCTGGCCAAGCGCTTCCATATGGACCCGAAAGCATTCATTTCGGATACACCTATGCTTTCCGGGAAACCTCGGCAAAAGAACCACATCACGCACGGTAGATTGGAACGCAAGAAGCGTAGAGCCGAGCTGGTTTCCAAGAGGCTCGAAAGGTCGATGCCCGTAGAGTACGTAGAGCACGTATCTTTTGGCGATCTGATGCGTGAAAACCAGAAGTTGGTTGAATCGTCGAGGAAGGCCCCGGCCAAATCGCGGCCAGCCAAGGGCTGATAAGGCTACCACGTCGCGCACATAGGTATCGAACGCTTACATGTCGTTGCCGAGAAAAGCCACAGGTTCTCCCACAAGCCCGCTCAGCGGGCTTTTTGTTGCAGCTATTTCCAAAAGTTCGCATTTATTTCGGAAGCCGACAGTATTCAGTGCGTTTTCACACAGCCTGGGCCGATTGCTGCCTGTCACGAAGGGCAGCAACCGACCCAAAGAAAGTGGCCGTCAGGGTCAGTAAACGCTGATGAAGGCTCTGGTGTGATTAGCCAACCGGGTAGAAAAAAAGAGTCCCTGTAGCGCTTGGGTTAGCTCATCCAAACATGATCGAGCGACACAACATCCAATCAATTTTTGGCCATAATTGGAGGGGATATCACCAAAGCCATTTGCCCAAAGGCCTTCTTATGAAAATGTTATTTCCCACAATGATAATCGTTGCAGTGTTGTTCTCTGGGTGCGCGCTTTATGCGACTACAAATTTTCAACCATACGAATCGAAAAATGGAACATTTGAAGGACAGGGCGGTGCAAAGGAGACTATCGATGGAATTGATTTTTGGACAAATGGTCAACCACCTCGAAAATTTCAAATGCTTGGGGTTATTACCGATGAGCGCGTATCCAATCCGATAACTATGAGTAGTTTGAAAGGGGCGGTAGCCCTCAAGGCCAAGCAAGCTGGCGGAAATGCAGTTATTTGGAGCGGCGAGTCCGATCGACACGGCGACCGTGCCAGTTCAAAATTCGCTGTCATTAAATACCTTGACTAGGTTTTGAGTTTTCTCCGGTCACACTAGGAAAGCCCGGCGCAATGTTAATAGGCCCTCATTTCATAGTGCGTCTGAGGGACTGCTCTTGGCCGATTCTGTTGAAAAAGTCGGCCACGGTTTCCGCAGCTGAAAGGTACGCGTCCGAGATTGAAATCTTTATTTTCGGCAGAGGTTTGCAGACGCAGATTTCACGCAGCAGCGTGCAAAAAAGGCGTTTTCACCGATCAATGATCAGGCAGTTTTGGATGACCGACTTTTTCAACAGAATCGGCCGATTTCAGCCTGTCACGAAGGGGCGGTTTTGGGCAGTATAGGGAGTGTTCATTTGAGTACATTTCTATGGTCGTAACAGGTAATCCTTACCCAGCCAGTGGTGGTACACGACCTCCTGAGCTGGTTAGACGTGACGATCTACGTGAACGATTGCGAGTGTCGATCGAACGCGTTCGCATTGGGCGACCAGCAAAAAATCTCATAATTGTTGGGTCACGAGGTGTCGGAAAGACGGTTCTACTGAATCAGATGCTGACGGACGCAGAGTCGATTGGTATCCACGCAGTCTATGCGGAAGCATCGGAAAAGCGGTCGTTGTCTTCCCAGGTTGTCCCACAATTAAGGGCTGCATTGCTTTGCATGAGCACTATGCAAGCGTCCAAAGACGCTGCTATTAGAGCGCTCCGAGCGCTCTCAGGCTTCGTAAAATCACTAAAAAGACGCTACCAAGATATTGAGGTGGATTTCGATTACGAACCCGAGCCGGGGTTGGCCGACAACGGCGATCTCGAAGGGGATTTTGCCACCTTGTTGACTCATGTTGGTGAAGCGGCGCGGCATGCACGGACGGCCGTAGTGATCTTTATCGATGACCTTCAGTACGTCGCTGAACCAGAGTTGGCCGCCCTCATCACGGCCCTGCATCGGGTTTCGCAGTTGAGTCTTCCGGTTACAGTTGTTGGAACTGGCCCGCTCCAATTGCTCGACCGAGTTGGAAGTGCGAAGTCCTATGCTGAGCGTCTGTTCAACTATCCCGAAATAGGCCACTTCAGCCAGTAGAGGCGAATTTGATGTTCGTAAAACCATATGAAGACGGGAACCCGTCGAGTTGAGCCGTTATCGATTTGGTTAGCCGTAATTTCGCAGAACTATCGATCTAGCGGTTGCCCCTCGTACTTCATGCTTTCCGGCGATGGCTGACATGGGCGGGCAGCGCGAAGGTCTGCTGATCCATGGAGAACACCTTGGCATAGCGCTCAGAGGAGAACATCACCCGGTCTACCGCCCGGATAGCCTCCATCAATGCCTCAAAACTGGCGGGAGGAAAATCCAACGGCGATTCTCTGGACAGGAACATTTACCTCTCTGGTTGCTTGCACTCTTTATGCATAAAACTCGCACAATCCGAGCATATTTCAATCCGCTATTCGTCCGTTGGCCATAAATTGCTGTTGGCCGGCCCTCAGGAGGCTACCCCTGTCATGCTGGTGTGATGGGGCTGTTTTTGGATTGCGAACTCACGCGGCTGGCGAGCGAAGCAAAATTGATGTCCCTAGCGCATGCGTCCGAAGCAGGGCCAAAATTTTACATCGGACTTTCGGATACCTACCCGTCGAATTCCCACTAAGCGTTCAAAACGTTTCACGGTGAAACGCTTGGGAGTTTCCCTCTGGCATGCGAAACGTTTCACCGGACTATCTATATAGGGTCGATCTCTGCCTATGGCCGCCGGCAGCAATGGGCAGCTCTCTACCGAACATGGTTACTAAGCTTGCTGGTCAAGTCCGACACAAATGGCTGGTCAGATGCAATGCAAACGAGTGATCAGTACCGTTGCAATCAGGTGGTCAAGTGGAGTGCAATTCCGCACCTTGTGTTTGTAATACTCAAGACTCGTGCCTACGCAGATGTCTCGGCTGTCTACACGGAGCAATCAGCAGCCAGGTGCGATATTCCTGAAGCTCCACACACCCTCCCGCCATAACTCAGCAGGTGCTCGGACGATAGCAAAGGACTGCGTCTGTAAGCTTGCATGTGGTTCGAAATGACCTCAAAAAAAGTAAAAAAAGTTACTATCTGTAACTGCCTGGATACACTCGTAAATATCGCATATAACAGTTAAGAAGGATCCGTAAGAAGTGTGAATATATCTTCAACACTGGGGAGGACTCAGTGCATGCTAGTAAGGATGCCTTAACTCAGCTTTTTGATTTCTCCACTAAGCACGAAAAAATACAATATGCCAGCTAAGAAACACACCTGCGGATCACCCCTTTCACGCATCAACGGTCGCACACTCAAAGCCGCACTCAATGAGACCAAAGCAAATCACCAGTTCGGACTGTTCTCGAATACGCAGTGGGTCAGCGTCTGCCCGGCTTGTGACGCCTATGCACTTGGCGCTGAGACGATACATCCATGGCCTTTTGCCTGTTTCGACGGAGTAATGCGCACAGTCAACGACTTCGAGCTGAAGACTCATGAGTTCGACTCTGAGGATCTAGATTTCTGCGGTTTCAAGTTCTCAAGGTCTGCGCTTGAAAGCGCGATTCTGCTGGCACGCAAGGAGTTTGATGCCTCAAGCGATGTGGAGAACCTGGGAGCGGCTCTTTCGGCGGGGAGCCCCATAAATGTGCTGCTGTTTAGCCAAAAGGTTTGCGATTGGGGGCGGGGGCAACGGGTATGGGCAAATCTCCTTCGCCGGAACGGCAAGGAGAAACTGGAGAACTTGTTGGAAGAGTGGCTGAAAGGGACTGCTGGCGCCAGTGACGAAGATGCAATCCTTGGAGGTACCAATATCCTCGGGCTGGGTGTTTCGTTCGCCAGCAAGCATCTGCGTATGCTTGCTCCCGAAAAGTACGCTGTTCTGGACGATGTACTCAGCGAAGGGCTGGGCTTTGCCCTGAACGGCAAAGGCTATCGGCTCTTCCTGAGTTCCTTGCGCAAGTTTTCCGTAGATCATTCAATTTCAGGCAACCTGGCAGAGCTTGAAGCAGGGATATTCCTGCTAGTTCGCCAAGAAGTACGCTCTAGAACTCCAAGCGACTCTCAATCGCCCTTGGTATCGTAGAAATACCCCAATGGCCGTTTTTGGTTACTCCGGCGTTGTGAGAACCACGAGCCTCATATTGATGAAGTCTTCGTTACTATTGATGGCCTCCAGAGCACCCCGAACGTTCCCAACAATATTACCTGACGGGGCAGCAGCCTGCAGGAGGTTCCGTTTAATACTCCACAGGGGGAATCATGGAAATGAATTCCGACTTGAATATACTCTCCATTGCTCGCATAAAGTCTAACGTCAACTTAGAGCGTTGCTGATGACTGGGGAACACCATAGAAACTTCGAATGGTATGTCTTGATCAAGTTTTCTAAAAGTAATCCCCGGATACTTCGAGTACGAAGCGGTAAAAGGATCGCATATTGTGATTCCGAGCCCACCGGAAACCATACCGCAGGCGGAGTGGGCTGCGGTGGTTTCTACGGAGGAGATGCCTGCAACACCGCGGGCCTCCATTGCTGACGTAATTCGACGCTGTAGCGGATTATTCGTGTTAAGCGTAATCAGTCGACGTTTGTGTAGGTCATCAAGTGTGACGACATCTTTTGAGGCCAATACATCGTCAATTGGCATGACACAAACCGCACTTGTGGGCGGCAGAGGTACCGCCTGGATTCCGGGATACTCTCCCGAAGGAATCTGAACAAAGCCAATATCAATTTGGTTTGCAGATGTCAGTTCCAGGATTCCCAAAGAGTTTCGAACGTCTAAAGATGTTCTGACCTCGGGGTGGTTTCTTGCAAAGCGACAAACCCCTTCAGCCACAACACTGAGACCAAGAGTGCTCATTGAGCCGATCCTCAAAGTTCCTGTGCGGAGCATTACCAGGTCTTCTGCCACGCGCTCAATTCGCTCAATACCCTGATAGAACTTATCGACTTCAGCATACAAGACCTGTGCTTCCGCGCCGGGAATGAGGCGATTACCCTCGCGGCGAAACAGTCGAAGAGAAAGTACGATTTCAAGGTCGCGTATGAGCCTGCTAACGGCGGGCTGGCTTACCTGAAGAGCTTCAGCTGCGACGGTCATGCTCCCAGTGAGCATGACCGTTCTAAAAGCTTCCAACTGGCGGGGATTTAGTTTCATCGTAGCTCTCAATCGTCGTAGGACGGGCGCCATCCAGCCAGCGTATAACATTTTGTTATGCGCGTCCAACATGTTGCCGGTTTGCGATAGTGATGTGACAGAGCGATGATTTGTTTGCGTTGTTTTTAGCCCAACAGCATGGCCTCGTAATACTGCCGGGTAATGCTGACGCAAAATAAAAAGAGGACAACTCGTGCTGAACTACACCCTCCGCAGGTTATTACTCCTGCTACCGATGCTATTGGGAGTATCCATTGTGGTATTCCTGGTGATGCATTTTATTCCGGGCGATCCGGCTCAACTCGCTGCGGGACCTGATGCGACAGCAGAAGACGTTGCGCAAATACGGAAAAACTACGGGCTGGATCAACCGCTCGCTACTCAATACATAATCTATGTAAAAAAAATTGCCAGTGGCGATTTCGGTGAATCGTTCCAGACATTTACCCCGGTGCTGGAAGGCATTTCAAGAACGCTCCCGGCAACTATTGAGCTAACGGCTGCTGGGATGCTGCTGGCAGTAATCATTGGCGTTCCACTGGGTATTCTCGCTGCACTACGACCCAGGGGGTGGCTTGACAGTTCGCTCACCACATTTGCAGTTTTAGGTATCTCGGTACCCGGCTTCTTTCTCGGGCTGATATTGATGTCGATATTTTCAGCGAGTTTGGGGTGGCTACCACCCACCGGAAGAGGAGGGTGGCAGCACTTGATACTGCCTGCATTCACCTTGGGCTTGCCTTACGTTGCCACATTTTCGAGGCTGGCTCGATCCACGATGATGGACGTGCTGAAAGAAGATTATATTCGTACCGCCTACGCCAAAGGTGTGCCCAGCTATAAAGTTGTTCTTAAACATGCACTTTCCAATGCGGCTATTCCACTTGTTACGGTCTTCGGGATGGACTTCGGTCGTCTGCTTGGCGGCGCCGTTATTGTCGAGACTGTATTTGCGTGGCCCGGTATGGGGCGCTTCCTGATTGACGCAATTATGGCTCGAGACATTTATGTGGTCCAAGGAACAGTCCTTGTGTTTGCAGCCTTGGTAGTGATCATCAACTTAATTGTGGACCTCGTATATGGCATCCTCGACCCTCGCATCACTTACAACTGAGGCTGATATGCAACTGCCGAAAAAGCGTCGGTGGGGCTTTGTTGGCTTCCTTATATCCAATAAGCGTTGGTTTGCGTTTAGTGCGTTTCTAGTCATCCTGGCAATGATCGCGGCTGCGATTTGCGCACCTTTCTTGTTTGACTGGGATTCGGTGACTAAAATTAATTTGTCCAAATCTCTTATTGGTCCGGGTACCGAGTCTTTGCTTGGAACAGATCAAATGGGTCGGGACTTGTTGGGAAGAGTCCTGTGGGGCGCACGCATCACACTCACTGTCGCTGTGTCGAGTGTCGGTATTGCGATGCTGGTTGGTGTTTCGGTAGGCGCAGCTTGCGGATATTACAACGGCGCCATCGCCAGTTTGGTAATGCGGGTCATGGATTCCATGATTGCGTTCCCTAGGACCTTGGTAGCAATTCTAATTATTACCGTCGCGGGAAACAGCATCTTCAGTCTGACACTTGCGATTGCCATTTCAACCATCCCTATCTACGTCCGTTTTTTTGCAGGGCCAGTGATGGCGCTGAGAAATCGGGAGTTTGTACTGGCCTCGAAATCCATCGGTGTCGGTGATCTGCGATTGTTGCTGGTGCATATCCTGCCCAATATTGGTTCGCTGGTCATTATTCAGGCAACCGTCTCGTTGGCCGAAGCCATCCTTATTGGTTCCGGGCTTAGCTTCCTGGGACTTGGCCCACCGCCGCCAACGCCGGAGTGGGGTTCGATGATCGCCGAGTCGCGACCGTTGCTGACAACACATCCTTACGTCTTGCTCGCGCCTGGATGCGCCCTTGTCCTGACCATATTGAGCTTCAACATTGTTGGCGATGCGCTACGGGACTATATCGATCCGAAATCGCGAAACGCTTAATTGAAATCAGGGCGGGTAGTCGCCGATGAGTTCCACAAAAATAATAGAGCGAGACAAGATGATGGGACGCTTAAGTTTCCTGGCAGTACTCATACGAAGTTTTTCTGTTCTAGGCATCATAGGGCTGTCGGCCAGTTTGCCGACGGTTGTCCATGCCAAAGAGACTGGGCAAATAACCTTCGTCCAGGGCTCTGATATAGATACGTTGGATCCTGCCATTTCGCGCAGCGTACCTTCTTATAATGTAATTGATCACTTGTTTAACAGGTTGATCGCTTGGGATGGAAAAGATCGCTCCAATTTTGTACCTGATTTGGCAGAGTCATGGTCCAGAACGGAAGATGGCAAACAATGGACGTTTGTGTTGAAGCAGGGAATCAAATTCCACGATGGTACGGATTTCAATGCTGAGGCTGTGAAGTTCAACCTAGATAGAATTAGTAACCCTAAATTGGGGTCTCCGCATCGTTCTTTTTATGCGGATATCTTGTCGGTGGAAGCCGTGTCGCCGTATCAGGTACAGATTACGACAAAAAACCCTTCCCCCACCATGCTGGAACTGCTGGCAAAAGAATCCTCGTCAATGAATAGCCCCACAGCGGTTGCTAAATTCGGACGAGCCTATGGACATCATCCAGTCGGTACTGGCCCCTACATTTTTGATAGCTGGATACCCAATGATCAGGCCGTCATTGAAAGGAATGCCTCTTTTTATGGAGAGGCGGGGAAGCCTTCCAAAATTGTATTTCGGCCAGTAAGAGAGGACTCCTCTCGAGTAATTGAACTGCGGACAAATAATGCTGACGTCGCGGCTAATTTGTCGCCAGAAGCCGCGATCGAGCTAACGGAACTCAAAAAATCCACATTGCTCCGCGTGCCCAGTACATTCCAGATTTTCTTTGAAATGAACCTGACAAAGCCGCCATTCGATGACGCGCGTATACGCCGTGCAGTCAGCATGGCAATTGATCGCGAGGCGTTAGTAAGCAAAGTTCTGCTTGGATATGGAAAGGTGCCTACGGGTCCATTTCCCGAAGGTACACAAGCAAGACAGGCGTTTGCTCCGGTCAAGTACGACCCTGAAGCCGCGAAAAAAATCATTAACGAGGTTTATCCAGGAGGCTATCCAGGAACCGTTGTTATGTGGACCCCCGCGGGACGTTATACCAAGGACCGACAAGTCGCCGAGGTTGTTCAAGGTTATCTCAATGCAGTGGGGCTAAAAACCGAGTTCAAAGTATGGGAATGGGCCACTTATCAAAAGAACTTGTATCGCCCTGATCCAGGAAAGGGAACGGGCAAAGGGACCAATGACGCAAACATGTGGTTGCTGGGTACAGGTATTTCTGATGCGGATATTCGCCTGCGCCGGAAGTTGTCTACGGGTGATCCACAGAATTTAACTGGGTATAGCAATCCTGATGTAGACAAATATCTCAAACTTGCCTCTCGTGAGCTGGATGAGAAAAAGCGCATGTCCTATTACGGTCAGATCCAACAGATTCTATGGGAACAGGATGCAGACAATCTGCCTCTTTTTGACCAAGAGCAAGTTGTCGGCGTGCGCAAAGGTTTGAATGGTCTTGATATTGATTATGAAGGGACCATCGATTTTAAGAATGTAGAACTTATTGACCGGTGATTTAAAATGTCGAATGCACATGCCAACGAAACCCTGTTAACTGATGCTCGTTTGAGTGCCCCTCCTGCTGAGCGCATGGTCAAATACCATGACATTCCTGCTCTTGAAACCGAGAAGCGGCAATTTCATGAATTCGTTGAAGTTGACCTGGCTCATACCGTAATGCTCGTAGAGCAGAAAATTCTGTCTGCATCCGTAGGGCAAGCCATCCTGGCGGAGCTTCGACGGATACGGGAAATGTCTCCATCAGATTTTCCGTTTGATGTGAAGAAAGGCAGCTTTCTACTCCAGGTTGAATCGTACCTGTTCTCCAAAATTGGTGAAGATTCGGCAGGGCAAATGCATACAGGCCGCAGTCGTATCGACCAAGGTGCGACAGTGCGTCGTCTGTACGACCGCAAGCGCATTCTTGTCGTGCTGGATCGCATCAATGAATTTCAGGCGGCACTGATTCACAAGGCTGCTCAGCACTCGAGCACGATCATGCCGGGCTATACACATATGCAGCACGCTCAGCCCTGGGTCTTTGGCCACTATCTGCTGAGTTTTACTTCGAGACTGCACGATAGTTTCAATCGCCTGATGCAGGCATACAGCAGGGTCAATCGAAATCCTCTCGGAGCCGTGGGGCTGGCCGGTACCTCCTGGCCTTTGGACCGGGCGCGTACGACGCATTTATTGGGTTTTGACAGCCTTGTGGAAAACTCCAAACTGGGCCGAGAAGCGTGGTACGCGGCAGAGACAATCGGCGCTTTGTCATTCGTTATGGCTGACTTGAACGACCTCGCTACCGATCTGCACATCTGGTCGAGTGTCGAATTCGCGACGGTGGAGAGCCACGACGGTTACTGCGGCACCAGCAGCATTTTCCCGCAGAAGAAAAATCCCAGTGGCCTTGAAACCATCAAGAAGGCAGCGGGTGGGTCCGTTACCTGGCTCAGCACGGCGCTGGCGACGTTCAGGTCCGAAGGGACTGGCGATCAAGCAATGCGTGACTTGCCATTGATACATGATGCCCTTGCGATCACCGAAGGGATGCTCGATCTGTTCACCGGTATCATCGAAACACTGGTTGTGCATGAGGACCGGATGGCGGCTCTCTTGTCGGGGAGCTGGTGCACAGCGAGCAATCTCGCCGATGTTATCGTTCGAGATCGAGGTATCTCGTTCCGTCAGGTTCACCACGTGGTGGCGCGCCTGGTTCGTAACAGCTTGCTCGCCGGTGTATCGCCGGGAATGGTGACGGGTGCTGCACTGGATCAAGCCGCTATGGAAACCATCGGTTCAACGCTCCAGTACTCTGACGCGCAGGTCCGCGATACGTTGAATCCGCGTCGGTTTGTTGAAACCCGGATCTCTGCGGGTGGAGTAGGCCCGGGTGAAATCAAGCGGTTGTTGTCGATTGCGCGAAAAGAGCTTCAGGAGGACTGCGAGTGGGTTTCCCAACATCGGCTGAAGGTCGCCCAATCTCGTGCAGACCTCGATACCGCCATCTCGAAGATTGTCGATTAAAGGAGCTTCCCATGAACGAGAATTTGGTAGTTCGCGTTAAAAACCTGAGTGTGGGGTTCGGCGCTATTGGGCGCGAATCGACCGTCGTACGTGACGTTTCGTTTGAGGTGATGCGTGGTCAGACGCTTGCGATCGTTGGCGAGTCCGGTTCCGGTAAATCCGTAACTTCAATGGCGATGATGGGGCTGATCAAGCGAGCCGGTGGCAGGATTCTTTCAGGTTCGATGGAGCTGCAAACCAAAGACAACAAAGTAATCGATCTGGTATCCGCTCCCGAGTCCGTGATGCGTCATCTCAGAGGGTCCTCAATGTCGATGATCTTCCAGGAACCAATGACCTCGCTGAATCCGGTCTTCAAGATAAGCTCTCAACTCACCGAGGCCATTGTTCTGCATAAGCACTGCAGTCGTGCAGAAGCTGAAGCCCAAGCGTTACGTATGCTGGACCTGGTACGCATCCCTGATGCGAAGCAGATCATGAACCGATTTCCCCACGAGCTTTCCGGTGGAATGCGCCAGCGCATCATGATTGCCATGTCACTGGTTTGTGAGCCGACATTGCTGATCGCCGATGAACCGACAACCGCGCTGGACGTAACAGTCCAGGCGCAGATTCTGCGTATCATCAAGGAGCTGCAAAGCAGCCTGGCAATGGGCGTTATCTTTATCACGCACGATATGGGTGTCGTGGCAGAAGTCGCAGATAAAGTGATGGTGATGAAAAAAGGCAAGACCGTCGAGCAGGGTTCCGCCAGGGCTATTTTGCAGTCACCTCAGCAACCCTATACCCGCGCACTGCTGGCCGCGGTTCCTAAAATTGGTTCAATGCACGGCACTTGTTTGCCCGCGAAATTTCCCTTGATCGATGATAAAACGGCTGAAACCTCACCGGAATCGGAGGCACTCTGTAACGTTGCTCCTGATTACAAACATCCGCCTATCCTCAGCGTAAAGTCGTTATCCATTCGCTACGATCTCAAGGGCGGTCTCTTTGGGAAAGTCAAACGTCGGGTTCATGCCGTCGAAGCCATCGACTTTGACATTTACTCAGGTGAAACACTGGCTCTGGTGGGAGAATCCGGGTGTGGCAAATCGACCAGCGCGCGCGCAATCGCCGGCCTGATGCCCATACAGGGAGGAGATATCTTCTTCGGTGGTAAAAACCTTGCGTCGTTGAACAAGAGCGGTTTAAAGACGCTGCGTCGAGACATTCAAATGGTCTTTCAAGACCCTTATGCATCTCTCAACCCGCGACTGACGATCGAGGACAGCCTTTTAGAGCCGCTGCACGTTCATAACATTGCCCGTGGCGCTGAGGCACGCAAGCAGGTTCGAAACCTGTTGGAGCGAGTTGGGTTGTCTGCTGAACATGCGCAACGTTATCCGCACGAGTTTTCCGGAGGACAGCGGCAGCGGATCTGCATCGCGCGCGCGTTGACGCTATCGCCCAAGCTGATCATTGCCGATGAGGCGGTATCGGCACTGGACGTGTCCATTCAAGCTCAAGTGATTAATCTTCTGCAGGATTTGCAGCGTGATATGGGGATTTCATTCCTTTTCATCTCCCATGATCTTGCGGTGGTTGAGCGGGTCAGTCATCGGGTTGGTGTGATGTACCATGGTCGTATTGTTGAAATCGGCCCGCGACGTTCGGTATTCGAAAATCCACACCACGCCTACACCCAGAAGTTATTAAGCGCAGTTCCTTCGGCTGATTTAAACGTCCCCAGGAAACCGTTCAGCCTTATGGAGGAAGTTGTGCCGAGCAGAATTTACGACATTAACTATCAAGCACCGGATGTGAGCTATCTGGAAGTGGCGCCTGGCCACTTTGTTGCTAATTCGGCCATTATGTAGTCGATTAGTTGAAGTCGATCTGCTGCCCTGTGCCGCTCCAGGGCGGAACTATAAAAATAAAAATTCAATACGCTTCCTGCGAAGTATTGAAGCTATTTAAGTTTGGCAAACAAAAAAAATAACCTCCGGCTTACAACTGTCTTTACTGTGCATGGGAAAAATATAGATGAACAAGGGCAAAATGGTGCTCGGCCTTACCTTGGCCGCAATATATCAACACGGCTACTCTTCCGGTTTTCTGGATGACAGCAAAGCCACTGTTAGCTCTCGCTCGCTCTATTTTGAAGGGGATCAGCGTGGGACTAACGGAGTGGATCAGCGCCAGTCAGTAACAGGTTTGAGATTTGATTTCAGCTCTGGTTACACGCAAGGACTTATAGGGTTCGGGCTTGATATCCAGGGATTGCTGGGTGTGAACCTGGGTGGTGGCATTTCTCCTCACAGCACCTCTACCAGTAATACCGTCAGCCCCGTAGATTCAGATGGCACCCCGGTTGATAACTGGAGCCGCCTAGGTGCCAATGCCAAGATCAAGCTATCCAAAACCGAGTTGAAGGCAGGCAATGCGCTGGCTCCCAACCTACCGATCCTGGTAGCCAATGACTCGCGCCTTCTTCCTCAGTCCTTTCAAGGCGCAATGGTTACCTCCAAAGAGTTTGGTGACGTTACCTATACGGCAGGTCAACTAAACCGCGCTATCGGTCGAGCCTCCAGTAACTGGGCCGGCATTTCTGCGGGGGGGCGCAAGGGTTCCGATGCATTCCGTTTTGCGGGCGCAGACTGGAAGCCCACGAAGGACTTGATGCTTCAGTATTATTATGCGCAACTGGAAGATTACTACGGTCAATCCTTTCTAGGTTTGATCCATGATTTCCAGATATCACCTGAGCAGTCCTTCAAAACTGATCTGCGCTACTTCAATAGCCATTCGGATGGAAAAAATGGTAGTAATACCAATTACAAATACAAAAATGGTTATAACGCTGGCGGATTAGGGGAAATAAATAACAATACGTGGTCTGCCGCTTTTACTTATACGCTTGGCGGCAATTCACTGACCCTGGGGCATCAGCGCGTCAGTGATGGCGGTGGTATGCCCTATGTTACCAACGGCAACCTGGTTGATGGTCACGGGCGCCCGGAGGGAGAAGGAGGCGCCAGCGTCTACCTTTACACCGATATCATGATTAACAACTTTACCCGCGCGGGTGAAAACTCCAGTTTTGGTATTTATCGATATGACTTTGCTGGCGTTGGCGTTCCTGGGTTTAAAGCACAATGGACGTACGTCAAAGGTCAGGATATCCGAGGTATTGGTAATGCAACGACCGGGCGATATAGCGAATGGGAGAGTGATTATCGGTTGGACTATGCGATCCAAAGCGGTTCGCTTAAAGGATTAGGCGTTTCACTTCGTCGCGGAAACTATCGCACCCAGCTCCCGACAACTACGGCCCAGGATCAGGACCAAACCCGCTTTTACATAAATTACACCTATTCGCTTTGGTAACGGTTAGCCGGCCAAAAAAATTCAACCCCGGTACCAGCCTGGCGGAATTGAATGTTCTAGCCAAAGCTGGGCGGGGATCTACACCTTCTCTAATCACTGCCACCCAAGGCTCCGCGTGTGGGATGAATTGCAGTATCAGAAGACAGGTGGCTGCATCGAACGGTCCTTCTGGCGCGGTTTCGATGTAGCCTTCATGAAGCTCGACTCGTGCTGCAGCGTGCCTAAGGTTGCCTGTGCAAGTTTCAACATTTCGGCGGAGGGGGGGACTCCGGCAAACCGCAACTCCGGCTGTCAGTCGGCAAATTCTTTTGCTCAAAGCCATCGCCGCTCCGAGCATCAGCACGCGGCCTGCGGATGGCACACTTTCTCAGAGGAGGAATGTTGCAATCCGTTGCAGGGAATCAAAATCTGGGACCTGTCTGACGGGGCCCTTGGCGTAGCGTGCGACAGCTACGGGGTCTGAAACCACGTCAAAAAAGCTCTTTTATCTCTTAGAAAATACTGACCTTACTTGTGCCGCACAACACTGGTAAACGAATTACGGAGCGCGCGCTTTCGTCACGCCCGTGTAAAAATCCCTCATCGATTTGGCTGATAAAATCCGCTGATTACCTGCTTGGAGACCCAACGATGCCGTACCGTGAAATCATCATTCCAGACTCTATGAGGCCCATCGTTGAACGAGCGGGTTACGTCCCAGCAGTCAAGTTCGGCGACACACTGTACTGTGCCGGTCAGGTGGGAAGAACTCCTGAACTGGACGTTATCCAAGATCCTGAGCAACAGTTCATCAGCGCCTGGGAAAATCTTGACCGCGTGCTCGCCGCTGGAGGCTGCAGCTTTGAGGATGTGGTCGAGATGACTACCTATCACATGGGTATGTCGCAGCATATGCCCTTGTTTCGTGAGGTGAAGAATCGGGTATTCCCCAAAGGTCTTTGCGCTTGGACGTGCATAGGTGTCAGTGAATTGGCACATCCGGGACTGTTGGTGGAAATCAAGTGTGTGGCAGTGCGGCAAACTTATAGTGAGTGAAGTATTTCCTTCGCTCGATGCTCAGTTTTTGCGGATCGGATTAACATATAGAATTAGAGCCGTCACCGCGCCAACCAAAGCATCCAGAGACCAAGTCTTGTCACGGCCTGCAAGGAAGGCCCGTGAGTGTTGAGACATCTCCTCGCCGCTTCATATTAACGCCAGCCGTTCTAGCGGATAGTCTGCTGTCGAGTGCTGCCTGTCGCAATAGGCAGCAAACGACCCAGAGTGTGTAAAAACGCTTCACCAAAATTGAAGTATGCGCATCTACGTTAAATCTGAAATTTATCGGCACGTCAGCAGATGTGGATTTCGCGTAGAAACGCGATTTCCAGTCCGATTTTGAGTACCTGTCGCGCTCAAAAACGTTTGACAGTCGGGACTGGAGCAAAAATCGCGCTCCTACGCAAATTTCTGGTCTGCTGATACACAAGCACCAGCAGATTTTACGTAGCAACGCAGACTTCAAAACGGCGCATGCGTTTTTACACACTCTGGACCCAAAGCAGCCTCTCAGGCTCCTCATCTGTTAGCTAAAAAAACAACCCATAACCAGGGTCGCTTCAGTCTATTTAAACTGGCAAGCTACAAACTCCTCTCGTCTAGAGGGTGTTTTCTAGCGATATCGATGGTGGAATCAGTAAGATTTAAGTGGCTTCGGACGTCATTCATGATCACTCGCTCTTAATAGATTAAAGCAGTAGTGGCATGAGCTCATTTATTACAGAGACAAGACAAAGCGTCCAATCTTCATTGAAGATACTGGCGATCATTTTTTTTATGCGGTGGCGCAGAGCAGTCAGCCGTGTGCCTCTCTGCAAAAAACGTCGATGCCACGGATGGTTTACACGGTGACGCAGAAGCTATGAGGGCAGTCGCCGCAGCCGTTCTGAACTGGCCAGGTTCGGACTGCCGGAAGATGAAAGGCATTGTTCAGGAATCGATAAGTCGGGACAGATAGGTGGATTACAGCAGGTGAAAGTCTAGCGTTTAACGGTCTCGGCGTTCGGTGCAGAACATCTCAGCGGGGCGTGGGTATCTTTCAAATAGGGAACGGTCAGACTTTTATCCCTGGTCAAAAACAACCAACTTTACGTGCCTTGAAAAAGTACCCGCGTTGAATGACTGATTGAAAACATTACAAAGGCTGTAAAATTTGGATTTGAATAGTTGGTAAACCTCTGCCTCGACCATCCGTGAGAAAGAAGACAACCTAACTTCCACGACCTTGCATCACAATAATGCGGCTGTTGGGTATGGCATTCTTTATGGCAAGGCAAGGCCAGTACCACGACGGTCACCCTTTTCCGATACCAACCCTCGAATCGATAAAGTACCGATAAATCGTTCTTCAATGGAGCTATCCATGGCGTCAGGGCAGTGTCTGTGCGGGGCTGCACGCTTTTTCCTTGGGTTGAACCACGATTCTTTTATCGCTGCCACTTCACCCTATGCCGCAAAGAAACCGGGGTGGGCCATAATCTTGCCACGCTGGTCAAGGCGCGCGACTTTCGATGGGATGAAGGGCATGGCGCGATCACCAGTTAGCTCAAAACCAGTGGGCAGCCTGACCAAAATTCGGTTCACCGCCGTCCACTATTGGCCGATTTCTACCTGTCGTGACGGGCCGCAATCGACCGTAGCTGTGTAAAAACGTAGCCACTGTTTTGAAGTCTGAGTCGCTACGTAAAATCTGTCCAATCGCCGCCGCTCAGATGTGCCGTTCGCATATGCCCGTTTGGAGATTAGGTCGAGCGCGCCGGCGCGATTCAGGGTGTAGCTGAGTCGCTCGACTTAGGCGTCAGAACTATCGCGCCGTCGATCACTTCAATGGTCAGTACGTCGCTGATGCTCAATCCTAAACTGGCGAGTAGGTCAGGCGGCAAGTCAATGATGACGTCGCCGCTTCCATCCGCAGGGTCTTGGCATTTCACTGTCCAGCGCTGGGCTTCGGTCATGATGTTACTCACACTTTGGTCTTCGCGGGGATGATTCATTATGATCGCGAGGTCTTCGCCAGTTGAAGCGTGATGCTGACTGCTGATGACCTCTTCTGGTCATTTTCTGCCTGTCACGACCGGTTGAATCCACAACTCATAGTGGGCGAGATCAAGCAGCGAGAGCCTGCTAGCCTTGAGTGTCAGCTAGCATACAAGAGTACTGACGATGCAGATGATTAAAGTAGGGGGTAGTGGTTTGAATCATCTCCGTGCGTCATTGAGTCAGGCTGGATTGCCTTACGACGATGTGAGCTATCCAGGACGGCAGTTTTACCGATTCGAAGTGGATGGGAAATGGGTAGCATATGGAGGATTGGAGGGGGCTGGTCCCGATCTTCTGCTGCGCTCTCTAGTTGTTTGCGAGGAGCATCGTGGCGCGGGACTGGGAAAAGCGGTGTTGTCGGAACTCGAACAATTGGCGGCCTCCCAAGGTGCAGCCCGACTGCATTTGTTGACCCAAAACGCGGTTAATTTCTTTGCAACCAGTGGGTACGAACTGCTTGATAGGGATAAGGCGCCTGTCGCAATTACCCAGACAGCTCAGTTCAAGCATTTGTGCCCTTCCTCAGCAAGCTACCTGCGGAAAACTTTAAGCACTTCCCATTGTGCGAAGTAACCCATCGAATCGCTTCTGGGCCACCGCTAGCGTGGATAGTCAACGCTAGCGATGGCCGAGTGCAATTTATATAATTCAAAGCTTCCGAAGTTGGGTTATTGGCTGGCAAGGGCGTGGAGCGCGACCCGCGAAGCGGCCAAGTCCCAGGCCGCGGTACCAACGCTTTTAAATACAGCGGGTCGTGACGAATCGATTGGGCCGCGAATGGCTGCGGCCAGCGATCTGACTTGAGACCAATCCACACCTGCCCGCAATAGGTCGCCTGCTTCGTGCTGCGCACCGGCAGTATCGTCAGCATAGAGAACGCTACCGTCCAGAGTGACTTTGCCGAGCTCCGCCATCTCTGGCTTGAAAGCACCTACACCGATAATCAATCGACCAGGTTTGGCTAGCTCGTTGTAGACCGGCTCTGTGCTGGTGGTTACGGTGATTACCACATCCACGTCGGGAATGCTGTCGCCGCGCGGTTGCAAATGCTCGTGCAGGTCTCGATTGTTGTTGCAGAAGTCTGCCGTCGCTTGCGCGTCAATGCCCTTTACCCACAGCTTGCACTGTGGGTAAAGGGCATTGATAGCTTGTACGTGATGACGTGCTTGTGCGCCGGTCCCGAACAGTAAGATCTGTTTCGGTTCACGCTGCAACAGCGTTCGAATCGCCAGGAGGGTTACTGCCGCAGTACGACGCCCTGTGACCTCTGGGCCGTCGAGCAAGCACTTTATTTGTCCGGTTACGGCATCACATACGGTTACCGTGCCGTTGATCGTGGGCAGCTGACGCTGCACATTCCCCGGCTGGACGTTTACCAGTTTGTGGATGCCGATGTCCTGGGCGGTGGCGGGCATGCTCAGCAAAACACCGCCGTCACCCAGGGGTACAACCAAGCGCTCAGGGCTCAGAATTGAACCAGCTTCCAGTTCGGTTGCGGCTTGGGCAATAGCGTCCACGAGTTTTTTGAAATCTAGCAGTGCCGCTGTCTGCGCTTGATCACAGACAGTAACCGCAAGGTTTTTCGGGGCGGCATTATTCGCCAGCATATTTGTCATTGAATATTCCTTTTGCTGAGATCAGTAGTGGATGTCGGAAAGAAACTGCTGTGCGCGCAAGTGCGTTGATAAACGGCCTACGCCTGGCGTATGGACGGCACAGCCATCGCAGGCAAGCCGTGCTCGTATGTGGCCTCAGTGTAAAATTTGCGCAAGAAAGGCCTTGGCCCGCGCGCTGTTCGGGGCGCTGAAGAAGTCCTGAGGCGGTGCGTCCTCAATGATCTGGCCGCCGTCGAGAAACAGCACGCGCTCGGCCACTTGCCGAGCAAAGCCCATTTCGTGGGTCACGCAGAGCATGGTCATACCGCTGCCGGCCAGGTTAACCATCACATCCAACACTTCGCTTACCATCTCCGGGTCGAGCGCCGAGGTGGGTTCGTCGAACAACATGATTTTGGGTTCCATGCACAACGCCCGGGCGATCGCCACGCGCTGTTGCTGGCCCCCCGAGAGCTGGCTGGGGTACTTGCCGGCCTGGCTGGCGATACCGACTTTTTGCAGGAAGTGCTGGGCCAGTTCCTCGGCCTTCTTGCGGCTCAGGCCACGCACCGAAATTGGGGCCAAGGTGCAGTTATCGAGCACGCTCATGTGCGGGAACAGATTGAAATGCTGGAACACCATGCCTATTTCACTGCGGACCTTGGCGGCCTCGCGGTTGGTCTGGGCCAAGTCGGTGTCGTTGACCAGAATGCGGCCTTTTTCGGCGATTTCCAGGCGGTTGATGCAGCGGATCAGCGTCGATTTTCCGGAGCCGGAAGGCCCACAGAGCACGATGCGTTCGCCTTCGCGCACTTTCAGATCGATGTTGTGCAGCACATGGAAGGCGCCATAGAACTTGTTCAGGCCGGCGATATCAACCACAACCTTACGGGTGTCCGGGCTTGCGGCGAGCGGAGTGTCTACACGGGCAGAGAGGGCATGCATGGTCTTGTCTCCGGCAATCAGTGAAAGCGCTCGGCGCTGTACGGGGCAGGGTTGGTAAAGGGGGGGACACCGGTCATCAACTCGGCCAGCAGACGGCCGCAGACCGGGCCGAGGGTCAGGCCATGGTGGGCATGCCCGAAGTTGAACCACAAACCTTTGTGTCGTGGCGCCGGGCCGATCACCGGGCACATGTCCGGCAAGCATGGACGGCGTCCCAGCCAAGGCTCGGCATCCAAGCGTTCGCCCAGCGGGTAGAAGGCGCGCGCCAGCTCTTCGCAGCGACGTAGCTGGATTTCGTTGACCGGGTCCTGGCTGTCGGCGAACTCGATCCCGGTGGTCAGGCGAATGCCGCCGACCATCGGTGCCAGGACATAACCGCCCACCGGGTCAAGCAGCGGTTGTTGCAAGCGCGTGCCAGGCAGGGCGGCATAGTGCATGTGATAACCGCGCTTGATCGCCAGTGGAATGTCATACCCTAGTGGCTCGAAAATGCCCCGGGCTTGCGGGCCGAGGGCGACCACGGCTTCGTCTGCAATCACCAGGCCCTGTTCGCTCTGCACTTCCCATTTACCCACGCGCTGGCGCAAGGATAGGGCGTCACCAAGGACGAACACGCCGCCGCGTTTGACGAACAGTTCGGCATAACCGCGTGTCAGGCCGCCGGGGTCGCTAACGGTCTTGGGGTCCAGCCAGTGAATGCCGCCGACCACGCTGCTGTGCAAGCCCGGTTGACGGGCATGCATCTGGTCGCGGTCGAGCACTTCATAATTCAGGCCATAGTCCATGAGCGCAGCAGCGTCGCGTTGGGCCTTGGCAAACGCCTGTGGAGAATTGTAGGCCTCGACCCAGCCACTGGCCTGGATCAAGTGATCCATGCAAGCCGGTGCAGAGAGCAGGTCGTGTTCGCTGATGCAGTTCTCCACCAACGGCAGCATGGCCCGGGTTGCGGCGGCCAAGCCCTTGGTCCCGGAGTGCCGCCAGTACTGCAGCAGCCATGGACTGGCCTTGGGCAGGTACTTCAGGCTGTAGCGCACGTCCGACTGCTGGTTGCCCGCGTAGCGCAACAGGCTCGACAGTTGGCGCGGGAACGCGTAGGGAATTACGCTGGCGCGCTCGATCAGCCCGGCATTGCCGTGGCTGGTGCCGTTACCCGGCTGCTGGCGGTCGATGAGCATGACCTTACGGCCACGGGCCTGTAACTGGAGTGCGGTACTGACGCCGACAATCCCTGCGCCCAGAACGATGGTTTCGCAATGCATGGTGTATCCCTGATGCAGGGGCGCGCACGGCAGCCCGAGAAAATTTGGTTTACTGCAGGTGACGGCCGAGGCGGCCCTCGAGCGCTTTCAGGCTGCGCCGCACGACTTCCACAATCAGCAGATAGAGCACGGCGGCCCAGAGGTAGATTTGGAAGTCGAAACTGCGCGAGAAGGCCAGCTTGGTCACTCCCATCAAGTCGTAGATGGTCACCAGCGAGGCAATGGCGCTGGCCTTGATCATCAGGATCAGTTCATTGCCCAGCGGGCCAATGGCGACCAGTAGGGATTGCGGCAAGATGACTTTGCGAAAGGTGGTCCAGCGCGACAGGCTGAGGGCTTTCGAGGCCTCGCGCTGGCCTTGGGTCACGGCCAGGATGCTGCCGCGCAAAATCTCGGCCTGATAGGCCGCGGTGTTCAGTGTGAAGGCCAGCAGCGTGCAGAACCAGGCGTCACGGAAGAACCACCACATACCCACGTCCTGCCAGAAGCCTTTGAACGAACCCAGGCCGTAATAGAGCATGAACAGCTGTGCCAGCAGCGGCGAACCGCGGAAGAAATACACGTAGACGCCGGTAAAACGGCTGATAAAGCGGTTACTCGACAACCGGCCCAAGGCGATCAGCAGACCGAGCAGGGCGCCAAGGGTGAAGGAAATGGCCACCAGCTTGGCAGTCACCAACAGGCCTTCGATGAAGCGGGGACCGTAACGCTCCAACAAGTCAGGGCTGAGGAACAGATTTTGCAATTCATCGAAGCTCATGGGCGAACGCTCCGTTGATGGCGGTTGAAATACTGCTCCAGGAACTGGAACAGGCGGCCGGAAATGGCCGAGAAAAACAGGTAGCCAAAGCAGGCCACGGTGTAGAACAGCATCGGTTCCTTGGTGACGCTGACCGCCAGGTTCGTCTGGCGCATCAGGTCGACCAGGGAGATGGTCGACACCAGCGAGGTGTCCTTGAGCAGCGACAGCCAGTTATTCGACAGGCCCGGCAAAGCAATGCGTACCAATTGCGGCAGCACCACCTTGGTAAAGGTTGTCCGTCGGGATAGGCCCAGGGCGGCTGCAGCTTCGAACTGGCCCTTGGGCACGGTTTTGAAGGCGCCCAGCCAGATCTGGCTGGAAAACGCGGCGAACACCAGACTGAAGGCGATCATCGCGGCGACGAAGGGGTTGATCGCGACTTCGGCCTCGTAGCCCATCGCGGCCAACAGTTTCTGCGCACCGATCTGGCAGCCGTAATAGATTATCAGCAGGGTCAGCAGCTCGGGCAGCCCGCGGAACACGGTGGCAAACACCGTGCTCATGGAGCGCAGCCAGCGACGTCGGGAACGGGCGGCCAAGGCCAGGCCCAGGCCCAGCGGCAAGCCAATCGGCAGGCAGCTCAGGGCCAGGACAATGGTCACCAGAGCGCCGGCCAGCAAGGCTGAACCCCAGCCGCCGCTGGCGAAGGATAGCAATGACAGGTTTTCGAACATGCTCGAACCCTCTCGGTAAATTAAGCTCGCACGCCCTCACCGCACCCGTGTGTGGGTGCGGTGCAACATGTCGGCAAGTAACGACCCTCAGGCGCGCCTGAGGGCTCGGGGGATCAATAGATATCGAAGGCGAAGTAGCGACTGGAGATCTTCTTATAGGTGCCGTCGGCAATGATCTCATCCAGCGCCTTGTTGAAGCGCTCGCGCAGGACATCGTCACCTTTGCGCACCGCGATCGAGGCATCGGCGGTGGTGCCGTTGACGTCGCCGATGATCTTGCAGCAGTCCTTGCCAGCGCTGTCGACCCAGGCCAGCAGCGGGAATTTGTCGGCAATCACCCCGTCGATCCGGCCAGTCGCCAAGTCGCTGTTGGCTTCATCGAGGGTAGGGTAGAGCTTCACGTCGGCGCCGGCTGGGCCGTAATGATCTTCGGCATAGATGGCCTGGGTCGAGGATGCCTGGGCACCGACCGTGCGGCCCTTGAAGTTCGTCTGGGCGTCGGTGATGTTCGAGTCCTTGGATACTGCCACGGACAGGGGGGTACGGTAGTAGTGCCGGGTGAAATCGATTTTCTGCTTGCGCTCATCGGTGGCGATCATCGAAGCCACGACCGCATCGTATTTCTTCGCCATTAGCGCCGGGATAATCCCTTCCCAGTCCTGGGCGACGATGCTGCACTGCACGTTCATGCGTTCGCACAACGCGTTGGCGATATCCACATCGAAACCGTGCAGCTTGTTGTCCGAGTCAACGTAGTTGAACGGCGGGTAAGCGCCTTCGGTAGCAATCTTCAGTACTTCAGCCTGCGCGCTGGTGGCCCCGGCCAGGACCATTGCGCATACACCGGCAAAGCGAATGACGTGTTTCATCCAGCACCTCGTTTTATTGTTTTGAGTTTGGTGATGATGTGTATCCAACGAACTCGTTGTGTAAGGCCGCGATGGCTTCAAGACGCCCTTCGACCTCGGGACCCAGCTGTTTGCAGACGTCGTTGACAAGCAGGTGGACCAGCGACAGCATCGCCGCTGTCGATTCCCAGAACAGGTTGAACTCGGTGGGCACGCGGAACACTTCATCAGCGTTCTGTTCGGCCCAGTCGCAAAAGGTGTCGGTGATCAGCGTTACAGGGATTCCGGCATCGCGGGCCTTGCGGCACAGGGTCAGGGCGTGGCGGGAATAGCGGCGGGCTTCGAACACCACCAGCGCACTGTCTTCGGGGGCACTGAGCAACACGTCGGCGTAATGCCCGGCGGCACCGTCGACCCAGTGTGTGTCATCGCGCAGGTACTGCAACAGATGAACCATGGATGCTGCGATGCCACGCTCTGTCTGGAACCCGGCGACGAACACCTTGCGCCGTGTGGCCAGGCGCTGGCTGACGCTGTGCCAGCTCGGGGTGAGGCTATATTCGTAAACCTTAACCAGGGCCGCGACTTCCAACTCGAAGCTGCGCGGTAGGCCTTGCGGGCCCTGGCTGGCTTGGTGGCGAAACTCCTGCAAGCGATCGCCCACCAGCCATGGGCCATCGCCCAGGTCGACCTTGAGGTCGTTTTTCAGGTCTTTGAAGTGGCTATATCCGAGGGAGCGACAGAAGCGCCCCACACTGGATTCACTGACGTTCAATTTCGCGGCAATATCAGCGGCAGTCTGGAACGGCAGTTCATAGAGGTTGGCCAGCATATAGTTAGCAATCACCCGGCCAGAGGCGGCGGCGGTTGAAAGACTGCTTTCAAGGCGTTGTTTGATGGGCTGGCTCAAGGCTGCTTCCTGTTGTTTTTCAGCGCTTACGAAAGAAAATGCGTGTTTTCTGGCATTAAGTCAATACATGACAGATAGCTGTCACGATCGATGGTCGTCACTCTGATACGCAGCATCGACAACTCGGTTGGAGCTTCAGGATGCCCCAAGCACGACCTTGTACAGTGAAGAAGCCAAGAATCCCATGTGCGCCATCCTCTTGGTCACCTAGCGCGACATCAGTCATTTTCTAATGCATCGTCGGCAGGACGCCTGAGGAGGGAGAAACGCAAAGTTCTGAAACGGTCAATTGTGGATGAACGTCCAGAGATCGGTATTCAGTTTGTCGATAGCGGCTTTAAAGTCCTTGGCGGTGATTTGCTGCGCCATAACTACCACCGAAGCTACCGAAATCAGAAATGAAAAAGGCCCGCCGAATGGCGAGCCTAACTCATTGAATTTATTGGTGGGCCCACACGGACTTGAACCGTGGAGCAAAGGATTATGAGTCGCCGCCTGATGCACCGAGGTCAATAAAGTTTAGGCTAGGTAGGGGATGGGTACAATAGCTTTAACCAGTTGATTACATGTAGGTTTGGCTAGTTTCCGCTAGGTGGGTAAAGCTGAGCACTGTACTGCTGCCATACCTTTTTCAAGGTTCCGGGTCATCTTGTTGATGCATCCCCTTGTGCTTCAGGCGGGGCTACTGTGCCTGCATCAAGGATACCCACAAGGGTGACGTGCTTCTGGTGGAGTCCATCGACCGTTTTTCCAGGTTTCCGGTGGAGGACTGCAGAAGATGAAGGTTGGCTCTACTACTACAGTTCTGAGAATTCGAGATCTTAAAATGATCGCCAATTGTTAAACAGAATACTCGACAGAATAACTATTTCGGATCTGTAGTCTTTTACCTTGGTTAGGTTTTTTGCAGCTTTCACTGCCCATTCCTGGTTTAGGCTTAGCCCAACAATTATTTTTTTAGGGTTTGAAGATTGGTCGTTAGAGTATTAAGGGACATGTTGGGCATCCTATAGAGTGGGCCGGGTCAGAATGGTACCCCTTACTAGGGATTGTTGGCGAAGTTCGCTTCCTTGCCTCTTCGTAGAAATCCTAATTTTGGATCTGGGTGCGATCTCTAGAGGAGGGGCGCATATTACGGAGGTTGATTCTCTCGCCTGCTCGGCTCGATCACATCTCAAGATGTTGGCTAAATTCGCTCTTGCAATCAGCCTTTTCTTTAGAGGAGAGACTGTGTAAGCCATTGACGGCCACAGGCGTTTTGGCGAGCAGTTAAATGGCCGAGGCTATCACCCCGGTTATCCGTAGCACCTAAACTGCAACCAAAAAAACATGATGAGGTGAGTGCGTACCAGTCGATTGCCATTGTATCCTCCATGCGATGATTGGGTGTTTTAGTTTCCATAGTATCTATCTATTTGGAAAACGAATTCGATTTCTTCTCGGATTCAGTATAGCAAGCATGTGATGAACTCTCCAGCTTTGAGATATTGCGCAAATACTTCCGCATATCTATCTATATGGAAATAAAATTCGATTTCTCCAGCAAGCCGGTATCGTGCCGTCGCTATACTATCTATATGGAAAACAGTTTCGATTTCGCTACTCAGTAGAGGTCTGCGGTTGGTGATTGGTAAGAGCTGGAGTGGCAGTGATTATCTTGCGATCGCTATACTATCTATATGGAAATCAAATTCGATTTCTCCAGCAAACCGGTATCGTGCTGCCGCTATACTATCTATATGGAAAACAGTTTCGATTTCGCTACTCAGTAGAGGTCTGCGGTTGGTGATTGGTAAGAACTGGAGTGGCAGCAATCAGCTTGCGATCGCTAATATATCTATATGGAAATCAAATTCGATTTCTCTAGCAAGCCGGTATCGTGCCATCGCTATACTATCTATATGGAAAACAGTTTCGATTTCGCCACTCGGCTAAGGGTTGCGATTGAAGATCGCTAAGGCGCTATGGTGGGTGTGATTTGCAGCTATTTTTTGTATTATGATGATTTTTAAGATGTGCCTCCAGTTAGCGAGGGCAGGGGTGTCACGGTGCGAATGAGGGGGCGTGATAGGCTGTTTTTGATTTTTTATTGGAGGCTACGTCGAGTAATTGTTGTTTCGCTTCGGAAGAGTTGGATTTTCGGAGGGCTAGTTCCTGTACTTGTGTCTCGGAGGTTAATGCGTTGCACTTTGATTTATCTATATTGGCGTGAATATCAACGATGGTAGAACACAGGGCTGTATAGCTTCTAATAGGTTGTCATCCCAATTCACGCAGTGCCAGCACTGGATGTCGTTCTAACTATCAAGGAGCTGATTTCTATTGGGTGTTTGAAAAAAACGCTCGCTCAGTGAGTTTGTCAAGTTCACGGGGAGCATATTCTTCTATCGATTTCCCATTGAAAGGTAAGCGGAGAAACTAACGATAAAAATGGTTGTCGTGAGTTTTCCAGGCTAAGGAACCGCACATGCTCAGCGTCCAGGTGATCATCGAAGAATGGGAGAGCGACCGTGCCATCCGCCTCCCCAACGCGGTGCTGCAAACTCTAGGCTTGGCGGTCGGCGACCGCTTGTACCTAAAGACGACTCGCAATGGTGTCGTCCTGTCTCGCCACCCGAATCCGTCGCTGGAGGAGCTGTTGGCTCCCTTGCTCGAGAACAAGGATGGGCATATGTTCTAGGAGTATCAGCAGGGCATTGCCACTTTTGCCGCCATTACGACCTATGATTTACTGGAAGGTCGCTACGTTGTCGGAAACCTGGGTAACGAGAGCAAGCGCGGCGTCGACTACACCTACCATCCAAGCACGACCGACTTCACCCCTGCGGCCCTGCGCAACGCGGGCATCCGTTAAGCCGTCTAGCCGTCGCGCCAGAGGGGCCGGTATGGCCGATTTCTGCCTTCCACGACCGGCTGAAACCGGCCAAAAGACAGTTGGCCTTAGTCGGTCCCTATCAAAACCTCATTTGTAAGCGCCTAGAAACCCGAGGCGATTCATGCTTTCGGCCACAGCAGTCATGAGTGGTGATGAAAAACATCAATTGCCTTCACTCACTATGATGGCAGAGGCATGGCATGATAGCCGTGAAAATTGCCAAGGATGGAATACAACACTTATGAAGATACCTACCTGGTTCATACCACTCAGCGAAACGCTGAGTACCGCGCTAACTCGTGGAGCTGCCCCCGACATAGCCCGCCTGTCAAGGTATGAAGTAGCAGCGATCCTCTACGTGCTTCAGCTGTCCAAACCAATCAAATCGCCCGTCCGCTCCATTGAGATGGAGCGGAAGTTTGCGGGATTCCTAGGCCTCCACAGCGACCAGCTGAGATCCGCCTTGGCTGATGCTTACGATCAGACAGCCTTTATCGCAGGCCTCGCACAAGCCGCTGAATTAGGCATTGGACTGGTTGACAAAGAAACGATCATCAAACATCCATTCATTCGACCAGAGGGCAGCTGGGATTTTGATTTCGCCAAGCGTTATATGGCTGTCTATGGAGCTGTGAGGCACGAACATGTTCGCCCTGGTGGTGCGGTCATCAGGTTGAGCGATCACCAACTTCGATTGATCCACAACATCCGCGCGAACCAGAAAGACTCAATTGAAGCACAGGCGCATGCCGGAACAGGCAAGACCTTCGTCTTGGACGAAATCATGGCTTTGATGCCTAAACGCCGTTTTATTTTCCTAGCAGACGTTGAGCCAAAACTTAAGGCAGTTCGGGCCCGATTCTCCCAAGAAAAGGTACGGACTTCCACCTTCAAAAGTCTGGCAGAGTTACTGCTATCGAAGGGGGACAGATTTCTCCAAAACAAGATGGTGGCCGAGTCTCGATTGTCTCTGTCTTACTCGGAGCTTGCGGAGCGGGTCGGGCTTAGCCCCATCGGCAATCGAAGTGCCTCACAAGTAGCGGCATTGTGCTGGTCCGTGATTTTCAAGTTTTGCATGTCTAAAGATTTGTGTATCACTTCCCGCCATATCCCTCAGGATCAAACTCGTTGGCTATCTCCAATTGATCAGGAGATTGTGGCAGCGGCCGCCGCTAAGCTTTGGTACAAAATGACGCAGCTAGACTTGGAAGCTCCCTCACTTCCAGTCCGCGGTTACCACCGGATCAAACAGATGTCTTTGGGAGGACTTTATGTCCCAGATGGTATTGACACTGTACTAATAGACGAAAGTCATGATCTTACGGCACCGATGGTTGAGCTTCTCGACAAATCGCCGCAAACCGTAATCTCTCTAGGCGACCAATTCCAGAATCTTGAAGGTCGATATGTCCCGCATAAAGCAATGATTCGACATCGAGAAATGGCAACTTCGTTGCGTGCGGGACCTGCTCTCGTTGGATACATCAATCCGCTTATAGAGATCTTTCCTGGCGCCTCAGCCCTACCTTTTACGGCTGACAGGGCCAAAGAGATGGTTGTCGAGGAGTATCCCGCTGACTCCTTCCCTCCGGAGTCGACTGTTATTTTGGTAGCGGATGACTGGGGAGTTTTCGATTGGCTCGTGCGCAGCCGGGAGATGGGTCAAGGTGCAGCAGTAGTCGACTGGAATAACAATTTTGAGCTTTTTCTAGACGACTGCTTGAATTTATTTATGAGTAACGAGAAACCAAGACATGGTGCTATCGCCCGCTATCGGACGTGGGACCAACTCCATGAAGAGATGAAATGGAACAATGCTTTTCTCAGGGTTGAACAATGGCTTGGTTCAGTCGGTATTAAATTCGGTGTATCAGGGCTTTACAAGTGTGCCGAACTCGCTGAGTTTGCGAACCACACTCCTGTACGCCCATTGCTGGCGACAGTTTTCACTGCGAAAAATTTTGAATTTTCGAGGATGGCTATCTCAGAAGACCTCTACTACTCCCCGGATCTACACGGCAAAAGGTTGCTTTCCAAAAAACTAGCTTTGCTTTATACAGCGATTACCCGAGCTTCCGGAAAAGTATACTTCCCCGACACTCATCACGAATGGATGGGCTGTATCACACGTGCTGCAGGGATGCTCAAATAATAAGCAACCGGCTACCGACCGGGACTAAATTAAAAGGCGGAGTGACCGGCTGCTAATGGCTAGTAACCTTGGCTCCCTTCCGCGAAGCGGGGCTATAGGTAAGATCAAGCCGCTTTGCGGAAAATGGCCAGGTGGGTGGATTTTTCATGGATTTATGCAGGCTTTAGCGTTTTGAACCGAATATTTAAAGCCCCCACCGCAATTGAGATCGAATGTCCGTTATGGGGCGATTGTTACCTGTCGCGAAGGGCAAAAAACGACCCATTGCGGGCACTCAGAATGATGCAAAGAGACGATTAACCTTTGTGCGAACCAGAACGATCCGAGGGGGAGTTAAAGGCGACGTAGAAATGATCTGACAATCGATTTCGTAGCATCGCTTGTGTCTGAGTCATGAAACGTGTTCAGAGAATGCCAAATGCACTCGATGATCTCGTTTTGAGGCGTAGCGTTTTCGGCCTCTGGGACAGAGGCTTCAAAAACATGGTGGCGTGTGTTGCCTGCATCGAACTCAAAAATGTACAGGAGCTGATCAACATTTAGCCCGGTTTCTTCTTAAAGTTCTCGAGCAGCAGCTCCAGCGATAGCTTCACCAGTTTCTACTTTGCCACCAGGCAAAGCCCATTTTGACTTCGGTTTGCGAACGAGCAAGATATGCCTATCTCTCTCGCATATGACTGTAGCTCTGACTTTCATCTATTGACCCGGAAGGCATGTCATTAAATTGTAATAAAAATGTCATCTTCAAGGCGCGTTTATCGACGAACGCAGAATTTAGAGCAAGCCAAACTCAAAAAAGTGCCAGGTGCGGCGGTCACTGGTGAGGGGATAACCCATGAGTAACCCCAACCCGAAACGCCAAGGGCCTGCGATCATGCAGGCCCAGTCAGGTTGGGTACACCGCGATGGGTAACCGCTGTGGTAACCCAACAGCGGCATTCTGCTTGGAGCCAGTATCTACGCGGCCTGTAGGCATTCAGTGCGCGACCTATCAAGCGGCACTCGCCTCATTGGTAGGATTCAAATAGCAGGCCATGTCCCGTTCGACAACGTCGATCTCATTTAGCCCCCAGTTTGTCAGGGGCGCGGAAGGTTTGCCGGTCGACGCAAAACTCGCCGCCAGCAGACGGGTCATCAGCATCTTTGCCAAGTCCAGTTGCTCCTGAAGCTCCTGAACCGCGCGATCAGCCTTGTCCAGGCGCTGTTGCAGGGCATCGCACCCGGCAGTGATCTGTCCGATACTGGCCATCGTTTCATGTGGGTCGACCATCACTGCCGCTTTTTCTTCCAAAGATTTGTCACTCATCAATGTGCTCGTTCGCTCAGGTTCAAGGTCAGGCGCGCGCAGGCCTTGCCTCACTGATATCGGCACGAGGGTTTATTCCTATAGTTTTCTATCGCACTGCTGCGCAAGGCGCCGACCAACGGCAGCGTAAGCCATCAGCGAACCCAGCCTAGTTGCGAACAAGCATCTCAGCTGGCACTGGGTTAAGTGCTCGTATCTATAAACGTCCGTTCCTGGCCGATTTCTGCCCGTCGCCAAGGGACTAGGGGCTGAGCAATTTGAGGGGGGCTAACAAATAGCGTTGGTACGAAAGTGGTACGAAGAAAATTTTGTGGCTCTGGAGGCCTTTGTTTGCTTTCTCTTTCGTCTTAGTAGTTCCAATCCATCATCGGGGCGACGCTAAATCTTCTACTTATAACGTTTTGATTTAAAAGGGAATTATTCATATTTCCGGCCAGGAATTTGCGATGTTTTGGTGCCTGGTGCACATGAGGTGCACACGGTGGGCAGGAGGGGTACATGTGGGCGGCATTATACAGGTGCATCGCACTGCACACCGACTGCACGCTTGGTCAGATCGAAAAGGGGAAGGTTAGCTGGAGTGAAATCGGGTTTTTTTTCCTGATTTGCAGTCTCTTCGATGGGGTAAGAAATTTCCAGAATCACGGCGGCAAGCAGCACAACCGCTAACGACTAAGGAATGAAGAATGGCTACTTTTACGAAACTCCCCAGTGGAAAATGGCGAGTACAGGTTAGAAAATTTGGTACCTACAGAGGAGCTACTTTTTCGACAAAAAGCGAGGCTAAGTCATGGGCTGAGGCTATTGAGCGGCAAGCGACATATATTTCTGCTGTCGGATATGCTCAGCCGCCCAAAGAGGCAACTGTTAAGGACTTAATTGATAAGTACGTGGAAGTGTCAGTTGAGCGCTTTGGAAAAACAAAAACTGCTACTCTCAATATGCTAATTAAAAGGATTGGTTCTGTCAGGCTGTGTTTGTTAAACGCAATGGTTTTACGCGACTTTGTAGAGTCACGTATTAAGGAAGGGGCAGGAGGGGTGACCATTGCGTCAGATCTATCTAATCTGTCTGCTGTACTTAAATGGGCAAGACATTCGCGACGTCTTGACCTCCCTGAACGCCTTGCGCTAGATGTTAGAGCAAGTTTAAAGCATATTGGTCTTAAGACTAGGAGTGTCGAGCGATCACGTGAACCTACAGAAACCGAACTTAAAAGGCTTTATGCATACTGGAATGCTAATTCCAGACAGTCCATTGATATGCCAACTTTGGTAAAGTTTGCGCTTCATACTGGAATGAGGCAGGGAGAAATTGCAAGAATTAGAGTGGAAGATGTTAATAGGGGCGCGAAAACAGTTTTGATCAGAGATAGAAAGGATCCAAAGAGGAAATATGGGAATAATCAGGTTGTCCCGCTGTTTGATGACGCTTGGAGTATAGTGATTGCCCTAATTTCAGGTCGTAATAATGGTCGAATATTCAATGTCAAGGCCGCTTCAGTGAGCGCAGCTTTTACGCGCGCTTGCAAAAAACTCGGCATTGAAGATTTAAGATTTCATGATCTGAGGCATAAAGCGACAGCGGATTTTTTCCGTGATGGTCTAGAGATACCATATGTAGCGCTGATGACAGGGCATAAAACATGGGCGATGCTCAAGCGTTATACAGAAATTAATGCCTCGGATGTTCACATTGCTCGATCACGTCTAGCATCTTCATAAGCAACAAGGAGGAGAATCGAGTTTTTTTTCTTAATTCTCCTCCTCTTCTTGTTGGCGCTCGCTGCATAAACTGATGTGGTGAACAAGCGCAAAGGTGTAGATGATGCAAGAAGATATGATTATAGAGGATGAAAAATACCAAGGTATTGCGAGGACTCTTGGGTTTTTTACTGAGGGGGAATTAGCGATCCTTGCGGATGTTAAAGTTTCTACCCTGGAGGCGTGGAGAAAGAGAAAGCAAGGGCCGCAACATATTCAGTTTGGAAATAACCCCTTGTACCCTATTTGTGAGGTTAAGCGTTTTCTCGAAGATTTGTATTCCAAAGTACGAGAGGCGAAAGGCTCTAGGCGCCATGTCAGAGACGCCTTGTAGTCAGATTGACGACCTTACACGATAGGTGCGGAATATCTTATAAGTGATAGCTCTGTGTGTTTTATGCATTTGTGTTGAGGCGAGTAATAGGCTTGATAGAATTTAAAGTTCTCTCTACTGTGCTCAGTACATTTTTCGTCAATTATTCGCATTATTTCAATTTTGTTTTCTGTGCTTGTGTTGATGCCAAAAATTATTCCTTTTAAGCTGGCAAAATTATAGGTTAACACCCGGTCTTCGGTGGCTGAGTGGCTATTCATCATGTCACACAGGATAAGCCTGTGTTCATTTTCATAGTGCCAGTCGGGGGATTTAACTTTGATATCTCGGTAAAATTTTTGCCAGTACATGCTTCTCCAGTCTTCCTCGGATTTATTCATGTCCTCTGCGCAGATGCTAAATTTTCCATCTAATGTGTGCCAAGTTGAATTTAAAGTTTGGTGGGTTAGGCGGCCTAAGGAACGGAAGAAATCTATCTCTCCAAAACCTTCTTCGTAATTGATTGGTTCGAACTTAAATTTTATATTTCCGTACGATGCACCCTTGGAACCCCAGCCATTTATACCTCTAAGAGATAGGGAGTTGCTCTCTATATCATCCTCTGATTCAAAAATTAAGCATACTCCTTTGTGGTTGTCACCGTAGTGACCCCATACGGATGAGTTTTCACAGGAAGACATAAAGCACGCTGTATACCATTCTGGATAAATTAGTTCAGCTATTAGTCTCGTGTAAGTCTCAGGATACTCCGTAATTATAAGGTGCTTGTTCGAGTCGTTGCTTCGCTTGGCGTCATTGTAGCGTGCAATTAGATTTAATTGAGAGTTGGCATTTTTCTGTGCTGAAAAAATATGGTCTACGGGGTTTATATGTGTGCTGGTACTTTTAATTAGTTTTTCGATTTTCTCTACGAAGCGAGTTTCGGCTAGTTTTTTTATTAGCTCGTCTGGTGACCGGTTTTTTTTAGCTCTTGGAGGAATTATTTTGAGGTCTTCATGTTTTTCCAAGATTAGTTCAATTGCTAAAGGATGTACCGAACTTAGGTAGAATGTAAGTTCATCCCTTCTTGTTGGGGTGGTTCTGGTTAGAATGGCCTCAATCAATAGTGTGATATGTTCGTTGCTGAAGAATTTTTCTGCTATTTCCAAGAAGTATTTTTTGGCCTCCTGAGTGGGGAAGTCGTCCATGCTTACGTGGATTGGGATGTCCTTCGGTGTCAGATTCTGATTTTCATCGCAAAGTAATGAAAGCATGCATATTCTTTCCAGACATAGCAGGTAGTGCCTGAATAGATTTTTCCAAGCTATTTCATCGCCATGCCAATATATTTCTCTATATCCCTCCATAGGGTCGTTGAGGCTTTTTGGATGGGCGAAAAATATAGTTTGCTTTGAGAGCTCTTGATTGCCTGCCAATAGTCTGTCAGTTGATCTGAATCTGTAGAAAATCATCTGTAAATTCCATTTCTATTGTCTGAGTACCGAGACTGAACCTGTACTTTTGATGCTGGTAGCAAAAGGTGTCAAGGGATCCCGTTGTGGCCGCAGCCCTCACGCGAGGTACGAACCGTGCAGGAACGGCGATAAGCGAGGCGTAGCGGATCCTTGACACGCAAATCAGAACGCACGTCTTTCAGTGGGGCCGAGGTAGGGTTTTATCTACGCAGCCGCGAGCTTCTGGGCGATCAGCAGCTCGGGACGCGATTTGGCAAGGAGCTTTGCTCCGCTTATATATCAATGATATTTATCCATATTTGATTCAGAACCCATACTGTGAGTAGGTCTCCGGTTCGAAAGGTAGCCAATAGAAGGTCAGTGGCCTCAGTGATGTCAAAATGACTTGACCTACCATGCTTAGAGATGATGGAATCGGGACATGCCTTCAGGAGGCAAGCGGGTGCCCTGGTACTCTGGGACGTACTCAGAGATATGGCCGGTGTCGAGATAAAGCTTATTGCCACCGAATCTAGCGACTTACTTTTACGTGGTTGCACCCGTGATAGCCCGACTAACGTCGGGCTTTTTTATGGAGAAAGATAATGAGCCTGGAAAATAAGCTAATTGATCTGATAGAAGCAGAAGCACTAAAACTCTCCCAAAGGCAACACGCTTATCACAATGCGCTTCACCTTGAACATGAAAGAAAAACTAAACGGTTGACAAATCCTGGGGCGAAGGAGGTAAAGACCCCAAGCTATTGGATAAATGATAAAAAATTTAACCCTTTTTACGTTCAAAAAAACAAAAAGCAGATTGCGAATTCGATTGCAAAAAAAATCATGGCGGGAACGTACTCCCCCCACGACCCAATTATAAAACAAATTCCAAAACCATCTGGCGGTCATCGCTCAGTAACGGTATATCAGATACCTGATGCTGCTGTATCTCGGATGATATATGAACAGCTAATAAGAAAAAATAAACATCGTTTTAGCTCCTTTTCATATGCGTATCGCAATGACAGAAATGTGCACTTTGCAATACAAGACATTGGGATAGAGTTAAATCAAAATTCAAGAATATATGTGGCCGAATTCGACTTCTCTAAATTCTTTGATAGTATTGATCACAGTTACTTGTTTGAGCAATTCAATAAAAATGGCTTTCTGATTAGCGCTCACGAAAATCAAGTAATTCGATCATTTCTGGGTACTAGCGGAAAAGGTATTCCGCAAGGTACTTCCATATCTTTATTCCTAGCAAACCTCGTATGCTGGCGACTTGATAGAGAGTTGGAACAAGCGGGATTGCGCTTCGCGCGATACGCAGATGATACAATCATCTGGTCAAAAGACTACGATAAAATCAGCAAGGCATCCCAAATAATAAGTAATTTTTCTTTTGATGCTGGAATCGCAATAAATTCAGAAAAATCAAAAGGTATAAGATTGCTTTGCAAGCAAACCATGAAAGTCGAAATGGAAAGCACTCCATCTATCGAGTTTCTTGGTTATTCAGTTTCTACCGACAACATCTCAATCAAAGAAACTTCTGAAAATAAAATCAAGAGACAAATTAACTACATACTTTATAAGCATTTAATCCAACCGCTGCGTGGCGTAAAGCTCGCCGCCTTAAAAATTCCGGCTAACAACAAAGACGAGAATCTGGTTAGCGCTATAATGGAAATTAGACGCTATCTTTACGGTGATCTAACAGATCAAATGATCGCGAATTATATTAATGGTGTAAGCAATCGAATATTTTTCAAAGGTGTCATGAGTTTCTACCCGCTAATAAATAATGAAGCTCAACTGAAAGACCTTGACGGTTGGCTTGTAACCTCAATCTACAAAGCGATCAATATCAGAGGGAAATTGTTGAAGCGCTGGGGTCACAATCGTGACCATAACTTCCCGTTCAATGTTTCACGGAACAATATATTGTCTGAACTAGGAAGGCAGAAGATTCACGGAAAGAAGCTACTGAAGTTACCTAGTTTTTACTTTATATACCAAGCCCTAAAAAAGGGTCTATTGGACTTTGGCGTTGAAGGTGTTATGAATCCCGCTTCCAACACCTATAACTACTACGGTTAATGCCTTTGACGCTGTCAAGGAGAGTGCGGAGGCCGCAGCCCGCGCAGCCCTTTAGGGCGAGCAGGAACGGGCGAGCAGCTCAGCGAAGCGATCCTTGATAGCAGCCCCGCAATAACAGCCTATTAGCAGGGGACTGGGGAAGGCTTCTCCCCCAGCCCCCTGCCACGACGGCGAGGCGCGGGGATTACAAGGGGCGGAGTCCCTTGGTCTACAGTCCAGCGGCACGCTGGCCCACCATTCGAAGAATGTGTAGTGGGTTACACAAAGTGTTGCTTTGCTCTTTGCTCCGTCTGCAAACTATCAATAAACAACAAGACGGGGAAACCGCTATGCAAGCAAATACTCTTTTTATGACTGATAACCAAAAAGTTATGTGGGCCGAAGCTGGCACTACCTTCCCAGGAGAACAACTAGATAAAGTAATACAACGCGCGTTGATGGACTTGTCCCCAGATCGACTGCGAAATGACTATTATGAGATTCGCCGATTCGACGCGCCTAATGCTTTCGACTCCCTTTTGAAGTTGCAGAATACCGGGGCGGCGCGTCGGCATATTGAAGTAGACCAAGACGAATTCCGTGAAGTTTTGCGCGTAGAAGCAATGCTTTTTGTTCTGATCATGCAAGCCATTGCGATGTTATTGGACATTTTTCTGCGAGTGCTAGGGGGGGCGTTAAAAGGTGCCTCAATTAACGCGACAATTCCGCTAACGGTGGCGCGGACTCCACAAAAATACGTCCCTACTTGGCAAAGACAGCCGCGTATCGAGCACGACGATAGCGGGTATACCTCATGAGTTTTGCAATCATCCGTACTAAGAAATTGAAGTCGATGGCTGCGGTGGTGCGCTCCGGAAAGCACACCTTCCGTGAGCAACTCACGCCCAATGCTGACCCGGCCATGACCCCAAAAAATCGGGTCGTCGGGGCAGCAAGCGCTAAAGATCTCAAAGCACGTTTGCAGAACCGATTGCCTGAAAAAATTAAAGCTCGGTCAGTGCTGTGCATAGAGTACCTAATTACAGCGTCCCCAGACGCGTTTAAGCGCCATGGCGGCCCGTTGGACGACATGGGCGGGGGTTATTTTAACGATGCCTTAAAGTGGCTTCAGAAGCGCCACGGGAAGGAGAACGTGATTTCAACGGTTGTGCACCTGGATGAGACCACGCCGCATCTTGTCGCTTACGTTGTTCCGATGACCGCCGACCATCGTTTGTCGTGCCGTGATTTTCTTGGCGGCCCGCCGAGGATGCGTCAGATGCACACTGATTTCCACGAAGCTTGCGGCAGAAAACGGGGACTTGACCGGGGCGTCGAAGGCAGCAAAGCGAAGCATCACGACATCAAAAGCTTTTATGCCACGCTAAACGCCGCCGGGTTGGCTCCGCAGCTCGAAGCGAAAGACTACGCCGCCGCCGCCATGGGCATCAAGACAGCAGCATGGCGCAAAGCCGAGTCGCTTACAGAGTCACAGGCGCAGGGCGCCGCAGTGGGGGCGACGATGAAAAAAGCCTTGGTGTCGAGAGGTAAAGCGATCAGTAAAAAGGCGGAGGAACTAGGCGCGCGATTACAGGTTTTTGAGCAAAAACGCATGCTTTTGAAACAGGCAGAAGAAGCGTTGGCACGTCGTTTAAAAGCGCTCGAAGAACGCGAGAGAGAAGCTAACGCAGATGAGCATTCAGTCCTTGCATTAGAAGCAGAGAGAGACACTTTAGTGAGGCGCCTAGAAATACTGGAAAACCGCACCGCTATACAAAGTATGGCCCCGATTAGGGGCCACAAATACGAAAGAGAAAATACGCTAACTCAGTCGTAGAACAATGCGCTGCCGTCCGGGCACAGGCAGTAGCGCTTGGCGAAAATGTAGATGCCGTCGGGCTGATCGCAAGCACCGATGATCAGTGCGGCATGGCTAATTTCATCATTGACGAGGTAGACCTCGCCCTCGGCTACTTCGATCTTGAAATCACCAGGCGGATAAACAACGACCCTGTACGTCGGATAGCGAATGTTGCCATAGTCATCAAGGGGGCCGGGATACGATACTAAAGCTTCCTCTAGCGTGGGGGCCAAGGTCTGTTGGACATGTTGGAAGACGTAGCGCCATTGGTGGGCACACGCAGCGTTGAGCTCGCTGAGATTGAAATGCAGAGCTTTAATTTCTTCATCTGTTGGCGGCGGAGATGGAAGGGGTGGAAGGTCGTCGACGGACAACTCGCCGCTTTCGAGCTTAGCGATTACCCGGGCAATTGTTGCTTCAAATCGGCCATCTTTTCCCCACTCGATAGCCTTTCTCATCGTCTCATCGAATTCTTGTCTAGTAATGATCATTATGCGAGATCCTCTTGGATAATTATGTATAACTGTAATTGGAGTTTTTACGGCCTTCAGTGGATCTTTGGATACGCTCGATCTTGAAGGGTGAGTCGTTGAGGAATTCTCTATTCCCGATTTTTATACCTTTACATTTTTTTATTGTCTCTCCGTACGAGTTTTTTGAGCTTTCCATAATCAATTTGATTTTTGATTCGGAACCGAAAAGTTCACTATTAGAAAGCATCACGTAGTAGCCATTTGGGTTTCTCCAGATTTCATTTTTTACGTACTCGAGAACACTTCCAGTTTCTGGAGAAATGTCATTAAGCTTTAGTGCGTTTATCCGTCTAAATGTAGTTATAAGATTTTTTACGCCGAAAACTTGGAATTGCCTAATGTTCAAGGCTTTAATTGCAGCTTGTACACGCTCTTTGTTTCTCATTGAAGCTAGATCTTTCGCTTCTCTTTCTAGGTCTTTACTGTTAGGCGTCTCCTGTACTGCTTCATTTTTTTTTGAAAATCCCTTTGTCAGGTATTTGAAAATGTAAGAGGCTGCTTTGGCCATTCCAGGGCCTGTCTTGCCGAGCATGATGTCTGCTGATGCCTCGGTAGGAAATTTTTCGCGAATGGCTTTTTTGATTTCGTTAATTTTTTCCGGTGATGAAAATATAATAAGATGCCAGTGAATACATCCGTCTTGGTGCGGTTCGACGACTCTAAATCCGAAATAGGTTTCCGGGCTTGCGGGAATCCCTCGGCTATTTAAAATTGCGCGAATTTTGCGCCAATTACTGTTGATGTATTCATGGCTGTCTTTTATTTTGATTTTTCTGTTGCGTGGCTTTTTTCCAATGGTCGGATTTGGGTGGTATTTTGGTGGTGCTGTTAAAGTAATGAATAACCATTGGAAGGACTGTGAGTCTGCGAGCCGTTCTAGGCTCTTGCACAGGTTGTATAGTTCGGCGACTCTGTTTTCTTCTTTGCTTTTAACAATGTCAAGAAGGTTGGCTTTTTCTCCCGTTAGAGTGTTGTGAAGATAACAGCTCGCGAGTGATCGTTCGTTGTTGGCGCTCTTTTCTCTAGCTCGTTGTAAGGTAGGGTCAGAACAATAGAGCTGAGCAGGCTCTAGGCTGTTAGCTAAACCTGTTTTTCCTACAATTCCACTTTTTGCCTCGTGGTCAAGGCGATCTTGGTTTGATCTTTTTTCTAACTCTCGTCTCCAAAAGTATTTGCACTGTGATCGATGGATGATGGAGCTATATAAGCTCGATGTGATAGTCACCGAGTAAAACTCTGTTTTATAGAAATATTTAGATTTTATTTTGGTGATTGTGTTGGGAGGGGTTTCTTTGAAGTGCGATGCGATTTCTGACGCATAGATGCGAATCTCCATGAGGGATAGAAATCGTGCGCTGGGGAGTTTGGTCAGGCAGGTTGGAAAGGGAGGGCAAATCTGATTGTCTTGCATGTCTGTGGGCTCCGTCTTTGGTGACGGGGCCTACAGTGGAGATTTCCAGGGAATCTGAAGCGACTGGGAATTGAGGTTTTTTTTCCGAAACTCCTCTCGCAGTGGATTTCAGCCTCCTGGATTACGAACCAAGTTCTTCAAAATGGTCTTTGTAGTCGGTTTTTCTCAGCTCCATAGCCTTATGGATTAAGTCCTTGAACGATGTGCGGTCTTTATTTCCAGGATCATCAACATTACCCGTATATGTGTGTTGGAAATAGGCCTGCACTACCTCTGTGAACCGGCTGGAAGGAGTTGGGGAGGTTTCGATGCCTGCCTGTTCACATATGCCGCTCATGTACACGACCGCATAGAGAGTCGGATCGATTTTTGAATGTGACCTAGGGGCTTTTTCTTGCTGCCAAAGCTGAGCAGCTCCTATAAGCAAATCCAACATTTCAGTGTCAGGGCCCCAAGATTGATGCTTATTCAAAGCCGGTTTACGCCACTCGGCCATGTCCTCAGTGGGCTGAAAAGACCTCAGCATCAGCTCAATGCCCACGACCTCCGTAACCAAATGGCCCGTGTCTATTTTTCTGAAGCAACCGGCTAAGGCTCTTTGATCGTCGTTTTCGATTTCAAGCCATATGTCTCGCGCTTTTAGGAGCGTGTCTAGATACCGCTGCACGTTGCCCTTGCGTTCCTTAGCGCTATGTCCCCGGTTCAAACTGGCGCTGCGTATGTCCATCTCCAAGGCGCTTTGATGCGCGATGAGCCATGCAAGTTGTTCCGGATCGCTCACGTCCTCCCATTTTTGAAACAGAGATTTCAAACGCTCAAAAAGGGGTAGGTTGTGCTTGCGGGAGAAATTAATAAGGCTTGGCATCTAGAAGAGAGCTCTTGGGTCGCCTGTGCGCCGTCGTGGTATTCTGGGAGTGCACATGTTGTGCACATGATGCTGTTTAAGCTAATGATTCAATTGAGAAAATTTACCTATCCATCATGGGCGCGACAGAAAACCTCCTGGATACCGAATCTGCTGGATAGGCCAGGTTTTCTGTGGGTTTCATCGGCATTTAGCTACTTCTCATTTGCTACGGTTTACTACGGTTTTTGCTTAATATTGAGCGAGCCTTGCTGCTATGTGACAACGCAAACCACTCGTGTAGCAAAATCCATGGGATCGATCACCGTTCGCAAGCGCAAGGATGGCTCTGCAGCGTACACCGCACAGATCCGCATCATGCAAAAGGATGTGACAGTTTATCAGGAAAGCCAGACCTTCGATCGCAAGACCACGACCCAGGCCTGGCTCAAGCGGCACGAAGCTGAGCTGGCCGAACCTGGTGCAATTGCCAAGGCCCAGCGCAAGGGCGTGACGATCAAGGAAATGATCGAGCCCCCTCGGCCTCCCGTTTCCGGGGTGCCGAGGGCACTAATGCCGGTAACGCTAGTCAGATCTTGCCGAAATTGACACAGCAGTAGCCCATATCGTCCTTCTCTTGCGCCTGCCGGAATTCAGACGGCACCCATTCGCAACGCGTGATCAGGCCTGGGCTATTCAGCCCTTTGAGAAATGGCAGCAGCCTGCCGTTGCTCAAGTCGCCACCGTAGCCGAATTCAGACACATAGAGCACGTGGATCGGTTGCTTGTCGCGCAAAAAGGCAAAATATGTCATGTGGTCCACTACGACATTTTCTGCCGACTCCGCAGGAATACCACATGACACCCCCAGCTTGCTGATTGAATCCAGGTGAAGCTGAGTCCCCAGCACCGGAATCGAAAGCGGCTGCCCGGGCAAGCTCGATTGCGCGAAGGAGGAGTTACGTGTGATGGCAGGGGTCACGAGGGCTAACAGTGTCACCATCGACGCCATAGATAGCAGCAACAACAGTGAATAGGCTACTAGCGTGGGTGTGTTACTCGGCTTCACTGCGCGCCGGGAGTGCATCAACAGGGCTGCGATGATGATCGATACAGGCATGAATTGATTAGCTGCATAAAAATTCTGGATGTTGTAAAAAAACGCATTGATTAAATCTGCGCCGACCAACAACAGCGCCAGCACGACAGACGCAGACACTTGGCGGCGAACCACTTGCAGCAGAAATATCGGGATGGTTACAACGTGGATTCCGATAATAAACGCGTACAGAAAATAATAAATGGCAAGATTGAGGTACGGCAACGCTTCAAAGCTACCGACCATGGGAGGCAGCCAGCCCGATTGAAAAGTGTCATTAAATGTAAGATGTATCAACAACCGGTCAGGGAAGCTCATTAAATTATTGTAAGCGGCGCTGACAAACTCAACTGGTGCAGAGAGCAGCATACCCGGTAACAATGTGTTGAACGCCAGCATTTTTTGAATGTTCGGCGCATCCTGACAGCCCGCCAGCGCGCCGAAATAGTGAAAGTTCTGAATGCACAGAACCACGACGAACAGCCACAAGCCATAGCGAATCGCTTTGTGGTACGTTGCCGTCGCGAACCACACGGCCGCTAGCGCGAATGGCGCATAGAACATGCTCTTCGGGTGAGCATAGAAAAATAACGTCAGCAACAATGCAAGCCCGACAGTCATCGCCACCTGCGCGCGCGCAGACTTCTGCTCCTTGAAGAAGAGTGCCAACAAACAAAGCACCAGCATCAGCAGCATCAGAAGTTGTTCAGGGCGCGACAAGACCCACAGATAGGGTAGGACACCCAGTGAAGCCACCGCCACCAATCCAGCGAAACGCTGAAGAGCCCCTCCAACATCACGCGCCTGCGCCAAGCACCAATACGCGAGCAAGGCAAACCAGATCAGCGATAAAGAAATCCCGCTCACTCTCAAGCCAAGAGGACCCAGGTGGGCATAGATCGCCGACAGTAATATACCGGCCGGATAAAATACCCATGAAACTGTCCGCCCTGCAGTTGTTGTGCATTGTGGAAAAAGGGTGACCGCATTTCCGTCCTCCAGAAAGAGCCGCGCAACCCTGAATTTTGTCATGACTTCATCGGAATAAATCGGAAGAAATACCCCGCTCAGTAATACAGCAAAGAACAATGCCAGAACAATTATTGGAATTTTATTTGTTAAAACATCTCTCATTCTTCAACACCCAGTCGATTTAAAAATCGATTATTCTATCTTCGTCAGTAAAGGCTTATTAATCGGCGCCAATGATAGCCCAATCCCTGCATTGAACCTGCATTGCATCCATCGAACCTGAAAGCTCTCTGGAAACTCCGGGTAAGCCCTCAGATGTGCTGAGCGGTTAGTTCATTTATCTACTGGTAACGATATACCGTGCGTCCAATGTCATGGGTGCAGCTACGCAGTGTGCAGTTCAGCAATTGCACGCTGCGTGTTCCCCTTCAGGAAACGGCGCGCTGTAGCGAGTCGACGACACCTGCCTGTTGTTCCTCTGTCAGCCCCACCCATAGTGGCAAGCGGATCAAGCGGTCCGACAGGCTGTCTGTATTTGTCATCGCGCCATGTTTTCGGCCGTAGCGCAGTCCTGCCGGTGAGGAATGCAGCGGTACGTAATGGAACACCGGGTGGATATTGTCGTGTTTAAGCTTCTCTAGCGTGCGTTGGCGATCGATGCCGGGAGCAAGCAAGACATAGTACATGTGTGCATTGTGTTTGCACTCTGCCGGAATGATCGGGCGGCGTACTGCGCCTGTCGATTCAAGCCCTGCGAGCGCTTGGTGATAGCGGTTCCAGCTGTCCAGGCGATTTTGTGTAATCGACTGTGCCTCTTCCAGCTGCGCCCAAAGAAAAGCGGCGGTCAATTCACCTGGCAGGTAGGAAGAGCCGACTTCCTGCCAAGTGTACTTGTCCACCTCGCCTCTGAAGAAACGGCTTCGGTCCGTACCTTTCTCCCGAATAACCTCGGCGCGTAATGACAGTGTCGGGTCGTTGACCAATAGCGCGCCGCCTTCGCCGGATATCACGTTCTTGGTTTCATGGAAGCTATATGCGCCCAGATCACCAATACTGCCCAAGGCTCTTCCTTTATAGGAGGCCATGACCCCCTGCGCAGCATCCTCAACCACGCGGAGACCGTGCCGGCGGGCGATCTCCATAATCGTGTCCATTTCGCATGCGACGCCAGCGTAGTGAACCGGAACGATTGCCTTGGTGCGAGGTGTGATCGCAGCCTCAATCAAGCGTTCGTCCAGGTTCAGTGTGTCTTCTCTGATATCGACAAACACCGGTACTCCACCGCGCAATACAAAAGCGTTGGCAGTGGAGACGAAGGTGTAAGAGGGCATGATGATCTCATCCCCGGGTTCAATATTGAGCAATAGGGCTGACATTTCCAGAGCAGCAGTACATGAGTGCGTCAACAGTACCTTTTCGCTGGCGGTGTACTGTTCAAGCCACTGGTGGCAACGTCGAGTGAAGGGGCCGTCACCAGCAAGCTTATTAAGGAACTTTGCTTCTGCAATATAGTAAAGTTCCTTTCCCGTCATGAAAGGGCGATTGAAGGGAATTTTAAAGTCGCTCACTGTAGGTCTCCAGATTATGGTTTTTTGGCTAACAGCAAGAGTGAACCACCGAGAGGAAAGGTGATGCCTGCCTTCAAAAGGCCGAGCTCTATCTTCATAACGAACTCAAGGAGCCGATTGGTCCGGTCAGAAATATCGAACTCGCTGTTTACTTCCGCATTTTTTTGACCGGGGCGCTGTCGTGCCAGCCACATCAAGGAGACGAGCAGGGTGACAAAGGATGTGACGTATTGAACCTCAAGGCCGGCGCGGCCTACCTTGTCGACAAGCTCGCGTCGCGTGTAGCGGCGCACATGACAGGCGCGTTCATCCGCCGCGGACCACAGCCAGCGGTGCTGGGGAACGGTCAGCAATAGATGACCATCCTTATGCAGTGCGCGGGAAAGATTCGCCAGTACCTGTTCATCTTCATCGATATGTTCGATGACATCAAAAGCGCCAATTACATCAAATCGCTCTGCATCGCTCATGGCGCGCGCGTCCAGCTTTTCAAAGCTTGCGCTGGGCACGCGTCGACGTGCATGCATCAGGCCTTCTTCGAAAAACTCGGTGCCGGAGAGTGTCGTTTCGGGAAATTCCTGGTGAATCCCTTCCAGCACAAAGCCGGTACCACAACCAATCTCCAGGAAATTCCGGATTTTGCCGATGCGAGATTTCAGCACCCAAATGATCACGCGGTTACGGGCGCGAAACCACCAGTGGCGTGCCTCTGCCTGGGCAAGCGCCTCAAAGGCGGACTTGGGGAACGGGGTGCGATCTGGGGGCATCAATCTGGCTCTCTGTTTTAGTTTTTATCTTTCAGGCGATTTTCCTGAATAGTATCCCACAAGTAAATAAAGCCACCGCAAGCGGCAGGAATCAGGACCATTAGAATGTAATTTGCCAGGGAGGCGCCCACGGCTATATTGGCCGGGACGTCAAGTAGACCATAAAAATAAACAAAAAAACCTTCGCGTACCCCAAGCCCACCCACTGTTATTGGAACCATGGTCAGGATGGCGATGACCGGATAGAGAGCAAAGTGCTGAATGAAGGGGATGTCATAGCCATAGGCACGAAATACCAAATACACTACCGATATCAGGGATATTTGATAGCAGCAGATAAAAAGCAGGGATGACGTGAGCGCCTGCCGGTAGGGGAAGTTAATCGTGCTGGCATGTAGTTTCTGAAGATACCCCAGCAATAGGGAAAGTAACGGGTTATTGACGGTGCGGCCGCTATAAAGTGTATGGATTTTTTCGCTGGTCAATATTATTTGGGCCACTACGGCTATGCTGCTGACGGCGCCGACGGTCATGATGAGCAGAGCGTAGTTGTCTGATGCAGGTAAGAAGGGCAGGGCAAAAAGGGTAAAGGTACATAACACCAATAGTCCAATCATGCGCTCAATGATTACCGTACTGCCTGCGGTACCCCGCTTTTTCGGGTGGCGTCGTTCGATGTGAAACATACGAAAGGCATCCGCTCCCTGTGACGAGGGTAAAATCAAACCTTGAAATTGAGAAACCAGATTTATTTTCCAGAGGCTTGCTAACGCTTCGTCAATCGAATTGAGCCGCAGGAACACTTGCCAGCGGTTGACAGAAAAAAAAGAACTCAAAGTGATTGGGATAACAGCCGCCAGCGCAAGATAGTGCCATGCTGTAATGTCGCTGATTAATGCCGTTAGTTTAAGGTCAAATGTGTGTATGAGAAATGCACAGATAAAAAACGCGATCAACAATTTCAAAAACGTCAAAGGCATGCAGGGTGCTCAACGTAGGAGGGTGAGGCTGACGCTGTATAGATAATAGGTTGGCGAACCCTGTCACGGTCGAGAACGGCATGAGGGAGAGTGGACATGCTGTCTGCCTCCCCTACATGACAAGGGATGTCGGTTATTGCAGTTTTGATTTTATGTAATCGACCAGGTCATTGATGGTTTTAAGGCCTTCAATATCCTCGTCAGGTATCTCGATGGCGTAGTGATCCTGGATAGACAGAATGATGTTGAACATGCCGAGAGAGTCAACACCCTGGTCGCTGAGGCTAATATTGTCGCGTAGCGTTGAGGCATCTGCTACAACATCAGCCTGGGAAATGATGTTGATAAGTTGTTCTTTTGTCTGGGGCATGGTTAGTAATTCATCGTATAGGTGTTGAAGTTACCCCGGCCGGTACGTTTGTACTGCGGGAGGGAGGCTTTGTGGCATTGCTGGCAGATGACGAGGTTGCCTGCTTCAAAAGATGTCGCACATTAGCAGCTGTCGAGAGAGGCGTGTAGTGTTGATCGTCGAGCCATAAGCCTCGCTGAACTGGCACCTCGCCTTGCTGCAAGGTTCGTATGCCAGCGGTAGGCTACTCGACCTTGAGGGCGCTGAAGTAGAGCGTACCGATATGTTCTGCATTGAGCTCAATGCGACTACGGGTCAATCGAGTGCCCAGCGTCTGCTCAAGTGTGAGCCCTACCCCGCTCAAGTCAGAACACGGCGGCCACTTCGGGCTTTCCCAGCGACAGAAAACCCACTGGCTGCCACTGGGTATGCTCAATTCCTTGAGAAGCAGTGCCTTGTTCATGGATATCAGCACTTCGATCGGAGAGAAGTCATCTGGCATGGTCGTCAGGCTCACTGACCGATGGGCGGGTGTGAAAACACATTGTTTTTCAACCAGCGACTCGTCGTAAGCACGTCGTGTATCGGCGCAACCTTCGCCTTGAATCAATTTGCCTTCATGATCAATGCCATCGAGTTGAAAGGTGAAGGTAGCGACAGCCTCACCTGGCAATGATCGAGGGGTTGCTCTCGGCCACCAGTGACAGGTGAGTAGGTGGTTGGTCATTCTACTGATTCTGAAGTCCAGCTTTTCGATCCGTGCGTGCGGCGCATGGCGAGTGATGGCCTGCATCGTTGCATTGAGCATGTCGGACCCGTGTATGTAGGTTCGTTCGCCTTTGAATCCCAGTGATAGCTCGGTGAAGTGCATCACTTTTGTTTCCTGAGGTGGGCTGTCATGTTAGCCCTGTGGTTGATTGCGAAGTTTCCAGAAACGACGCTGTTTGGCGCGATGTCGCTGATGACAACCGAGCCCATTTTTATTTGTACCGCGTCGCCAATCACAAGGCCCTGTGCGATGGAGCAAGAGGCGCCAACCCATGCGCCGACCCCCAGGCGTGTACGTCCTGCAATAACGGTATTGCCAGAAATCACAGAGTTCTTGCCAATCACGGCGCCATGACCAATGTTGGTCATGATGCCGATCTGGCAATTTTCGCTGATGGTTGTCGGCTGCTGGAACAAGGACCTCGCGATCACTGCGCCAGCAAGTATCTGGCAACCCGAATCAATACGTACACCGCCCTGATGTTTGACCACCATCAGCGTGCCGTTGTCGTTGCGTAGCGTGATCAAGCCCTCGGCGCCTATAACGGCATTTGAACCGATGTAGACATTGTCTCCGATCTCGACAGGGCCTTCGATCACCACATTTGCTGAAATTTCGACATTGTTACCCAGTGTGGCCAGTGGCGAGATAACGGCGCTGGGGTGCAGCGTGCAATTGTCGCCGATGCTCGGTGCTTGCGCAGTTGCGCACTTTGTCTCTTCACTCAAACGGTTGTAGAGGCGGAAAAAAGAGGTACGTGGGTCAGCACAGAATACAATTGATTTTTCAGTCGCTAATTCTTCATTTTTTAAACTTTCGGGGCACAGGACACACGCGACGTTGGGCGTAGCCAAAGCCTTTTGCAAATAGTGCAAGTTCTGACAGTACACCAGTGCGCCTGGTGTTTGCGCATCGATTTCGTCGAGGTGTGCAAAGACCCCATTGTTTAAAATGTGTTCAGCAGGGAAATAATCCACGACGCGGTAAGCGGATGTCATCGTTACTCCACATGCTCTTCTATAATGGGGAATTGACTAAGGTGGGTTGCATTTTCGACCAGTCTTCCGAGGTACTCGCCTTGCACACCTAGTGCCAGGAGGATGTTACCGGCGAGGAATGACAGCAAGATCGCCAGCGACGCCCAGCCTGGCACTATTTGATCGGTCAGGAGGGTGCGCAACAGAACATACATAGCGAATAAAATGCTCGACGCGCTGACCAAAAAGCCCCAGATCGACACGTAGCGAAGTGGCAACAGGGAGTAATTGACGATAAGGAACGAAAGCGTTTTGAACATCTTGCCAAGGGTGTAAGTGCTCGGGCCGCCATCGGCGCGCGGCGCGTGGCGAATGCTCACGTTCGCCATCATGCTGACGGGCACCGAATTAAAAAGCATCGCGGCGATATGTGGGTGTGAACCCTGGTATCTGACGAGCTGTCTTGCCACCTGTTGACTCATGGCCCTGTAGCTCGAGAGGCTGAAACCGCTCGGTTTGCCCATGACTTTGCTAACCAGTTTCTGGTTGATGCGCGAAGCCATGTTGCGCCAGGCGCTGTGCTGTTTTTCAGCCTTCGGGATCTTTCCGATGACGACATGCTTGCCGGCTTGAAGTTGATCAATAAACAGGGGGAGGTCTTCGGGGAAGCACTGCAGGTCATCGTCGATTGTCACGACATAGCGTTTGCAGGCATAGCCGATGCCGCACAACGTAGCATGTTGTTGCCCCTTGTTCTTCGCGAAGCGAACGACTTTGACTCTGCAGTCTTGTTCGTGCAGTGCCAGAGCGGCAAGCCACGTCTGGTCCGGGCTCGCGTCATCGACAAGAATAATCTCCCAGTCGTCGCAAATCTGATCAAGAGTCGCGCGCGCGCGCTCGTAAAATTGCGGGAGCGTACTTGCGCTTTTATAAACGGGTACCACCAAGCTTACTGAGACGGTTTTATCAATCACCTTGAGCCTCATCCTGATCATTCGATTGTGCGATGACGCATGCTGCTAACGCGTCCTGTCTGGATTTTACAGGCTTGTAGAGTTGTTGTTTGCTACTTGGCATCACGTGCAGCGGGGTGGCATGCCATATGCCAACCGATTGGCAGTCCTCAGGGAACCGGCCACCGAACGAAGCAGGTTGATAGGTCGGTTAAAGGCGCGGATTTTAAGCTAAGGGGGGAAAGGTGTCACGGTGCTGGAAACTTTACCTCTCGTTTTCAATCTGGTCGGGGTGTAGTGGTCTTCAGTCTGGCGTTGTCGATTCAGCAAGTGGCTGTGGTGGGGGAGTTGTTGGTGAATCGAGCCTTGGACAATGTCGATCCGCAAGGCAAAGGGAATTTGGGCTAATGGGGCTTGGGCATGCCTCAGGACGATTGGGCAGGTGCTGGGTATTGCGTTGATAACATCACGAAAAAGTAGGAGATTTCCCTCAAGTCGCGTCCCCATTGCCCATATTGCCCTCCCACTGATCACCCGGCTAACCTCCCTTGTCGCTGAAAATTCAGCGACAAGGGTGTGGAAGCCCTTCACAAGATCTGGGCGCACAGGGCGCCACCTAAATTTAAGCAGGCGCTTTTTTCATGTCTGCTGTTAAATTATGGCGGCTGTGCGCGGGGCACTTTCGAGTGCGTCGGGTTCCTAGATCCCCGGTCTTCCACACCCGTGCACAGCTGCCACCCCATCATGTGGAAGTGATGCTGGCAGTTCCTTTGGTTAATTCTAGGAACGAAAACGATGAAAAAGATAACGCCTGACCCTCCGGAAACCGCAATGGCTTCCGATTCTCTCGATCTTGCTCAACTATCCGCTGACTCTCAGCGGGTGGTCAGTAAACGTCTGCGAAACCCGAATCACGCTGATCCCGTCTGCCATGTGTTCACCATTCTTCCCAACGTCGATATTGAAACGCTCCTGTGTCATGCCTGCGAAACCCTTGCATCATTGAACGTCTTGACCACTGACCTGGCTTGCAAGCTCGAAGGTTCAACCCGCAGTTTGGCTCTGTCGATTCAGCAACTGGCGGTGGTGGGGGAGTTGTTGGTGAATCGAGCATTGGACAATGTCGATCCGCAAGGCAGTGGGGGTGAGGTATCGCCAGGTGCGCACGGTTCCTGAACCAACGCTGACTTGGCGAAAAGTTTCATGATGTGTCGTTGAAGTGAGGCATAGGCTGACCGCCAAAGGTCATGTCCCCGCGCCTCAACCCACAGGAATAAAAGAATGATCGCAAACCTCGTCAAAGTCTCGTTGATGGCCGTTGCTTTGTTGCTGAGTGCCTGTTCCGGTGTGAACTCCCATAGCGATTATTCGACCGACTCGGTGCAGCCGGCCGGCTTTGGCCCGGGGCCGACCAACAGCAACCCCGACAAGATGAGTTTCCATGGCAGTGCGCTCGGCAATAGCTTCGGCGAATACGGTTCAGGTTTGCTGCACGACGACTGATACGCGGTCCGCAATGAAAAAGGGCGCTCCTTTGTGAGCGCCCTTTTTTGTGAGCAAAAACGATCCGTTACTTGGCGTCAGGCACCGCCAGCCACTGGCGCAGTATTTTCTGGTAGTTGCCCGTCGCCTTGGCCAAATGCAGCCACTGATCGACGTACAGCTTCCAGGTGATGTCGTCGCGGGGTAGCAGGTAGGCTTTTTCGCCGTATTGCAGGTAGTGCGTGGGGTTGACCGCGCACAGGCCCGGCTTGAGCTTCTGCTGGTACAGCGCCTCCGATGCGTCGGTGATCATCACGTCGGCTTTTTTATCCAGCAGTTCCTGAAAGATGCTCACGTTGTCGCGCAACTGCAATTGCGCCTTGGGCAGGTGGGCGTGGACGAACGCTTCGTTGGTGCCGCCGGCGGGTTCGACCAGGCGAACCGAGGGTTGGTTGATCTGTTCGACGGTCTGGTACAGCGCCTGGTCTTCGCAACGCACCAACGGGATTTTGCCGTCGACGTCCAGGATGCTGCTGAAGAAGGCTTTTTTCTGCCGTTCCAGGGTGACCGAGATGCCGCCCATGGCGATGTCGCACTTGCCGGCGAGCATGTCGGGCATCAGGGTTTTCCAGGTGGTGGGCACCCACTCGACCTTGACGCCAAGGCTGTCGGCCAGGGCGCGGGCCATGGCGATGTCGATGCCGGAATGCTCGCCGTCCTCGGCTTTGAGGGTGTAGGGCTTGTAGTCGCCGGTGGTGCAAACGCGCAGTTGTCCCTGTTGCATGACGCTGTCCAGATGCGACGGTTCTGCCTGGGCGTCAAGGGAGAGTACGAGCAAGCCGCCGAGCATCATTGCTCTTTTGATTTTCTTCATTGTTATCGGGCTTTTGGGCTGGAGTGGTTTTCAAGCGGAGAGTGTAGTGAAACTTTCACGGTTGTGAAAAATCACGCTGCCTAAAGATTGCTCATTTCCACTTCCGGGCTCAACGTCCCCAACCACGCCACCAGCCCCACAATCAATACCGCCGCGGCCATTTCCACCACCACGCTGCGCCGAAGTACATGGGCCGCCGCGCGATACTGGCCCTTTCGCAACGACCGCTCCAGCAAGGGGCCAAGATGAAAGCGGTTCAGCGCCGCCAACACCAGCATCCCGGCAAACAGCAGCACCTTGATCGCCAGCAGAATTCCGTAATGGCTGAGTAAAGCCTCATCGAGCTTCGGCCCGACGATGAACAGGTAGTTCACCACGCCCGTCACGGTGATGATCACAACGATCAGCGCACCAACAGATTCGAATCGCTTGACCGCGCGAGCCAGCAACCGTATGTGAGCTTCGGTTTGCAGGGCCCGGGTTTGCGCCATCAAGGCAAACGCCAGCAACGCGCCGAGCCAGGCACCCGCCGTCAACAGGTGCAGGATGTCCGCAGTAAAGTGCCAGAAACGGCGACTGCCTTCGTCCATGGCGCCATGCCCGCTCCAGGCCAGGCTGGCGAGGGCGATGCCGCCGGCGGTGGCGGCGATCACCAGGCTGATGCCGGGTGCGCGTGGGTTGAGCATCAACGCCACACCCGCGACCGCTAATGCAATCATCCGTACAGCACAGGCCAATCCGACGTCTGTCTCGAACAGCATCATTTCGAGGTGAGGGCGCAACTCGGCAACGTCTGATTCGCCGCTCATGGCGCGGACCATCAGCACCATGCCGGCGATGGACAGCAGTGCGCCGAGCCCGGCTGTTGCCGTCAACAATCGGCGAAAGGGCAGCACCGTCCCGGATAGCCGTTCCTGTCCTTTGAAGCTGTAGAGTCCGAACAGCGCCACGCCAAACAACAGCATCAAATCCACATACAACACAAACCGCAGCACGACGTTGGCCGAGTCGCTCATCGATCATTTCACTTTGAAGGTGACGTTGCCGGTGATCGGATGGGTGTCCGACGACACCGCCCGCCATTCGACCTTGTAGGTGCCGGCAGTCAAGGGTGTTGTCGGGATAATGAGCATGGTTTTCGGATCACTGCCGCCGCTGACTTTGGCCTTGACCGGCATCGGGGCGTGGGCCATGCCGGACATTTCGGTCATCAGCAGTTTTGCGCCGGAAAACTGGGTGACGAGGTTTTCGGAAAAGTGCAGTTCGATCTTCTCGGGCGGCGCACCTTCTGCGCCTTCCGCTGGGGTGGAGGCGAGCAGTTTGGGGTGCGCTTGAGCGAGGGTGCTAATAAGCAGGCCGCTGAGCAGCGCGATAGCGACGGCGGTGGGTTTGATGATGCGCATGCAAGGTCCTTTACCGCTTGAAGCGGTTGTTGTTGGTTTGGGGTGAGTCTGTTCAGAACCACAGCCGAACACCGAGCACGAGGCGGGTTTCGCTGCGGTCCTCGCCTTCGTCGTTGGCGTAGTCGGCGGTGTTGCCGTAGGTGCGGTTCCAGGTCACGCCGAGGTAGGGCGCGAACTCCCGGCGGATTTCGTAGCGCAGGCGCAAACCAGCCTCGGTGTTGGACAGGCCCGCACCGATGCCCCGTTGCGGATCGTTTTTGCCGTAGGCGTTGACCTCGACGGTCGGCTGCAGGATCAGCCGATTGGTCAGCAGGATGTCGTAGTCGCCTTCCAGCCGCACGGCGCTCTGGCCGCCTTCGCCGATGAAGGCCGTGGCTTCGGCTTCGAAGTTGTACAGCGCCATGCCCTGCACGCCGAACGCGGCCCAGGTTTGCGGGGCGCCGGGTTTGAAGTCCTGGCGCACGCCGCTGACGACGTCCCACCACGGGGAAATGGCGTGGCCCCACAGGGCCTGGATTTCTGCGTCTTCGGTCACGCCGTTGGTGCGTTCACCTTCGGAGCGCAGCCACAGGCGATCAATGTCACCGCCAACCCAACCGGACAAATCCCAGGCCAGGGTGCTGCCGTCATCGGCGTCCTGCCACTCGAGTTTGTCGGCGAGGAAAAATGAATTGAGCGTGCTGTCGTGTACGTGGTGACCGGCGGGATCGGCATACACCGCCGCGCGATCGGCATCGGTCAGCACCGGAATCGGCGTACGGCTTTCGCTGGGTGCGGCGGGCTGCATCTGGCCGTCGTCCATGCCTTGCATTTGGCCTTGGTCCATCTGGCTATGATCCATGCCTTGCATCTGACCGTGGTCCATCTGGCTGTGATCCATGCCTTGCATGTCATCGCTGGCGGCCATCGCCGTTGAGGTCGCGAGTGCTAAAAAAAACGGGGTGAATCGAATCATGGGGTGCGCCTCATTCTTCCACGCGAACTTCACGGAACATGCCCATTTCCATGTGGTACAGGAGATGGCAGTGATAGGCCCAGCGGCCGAGCGCGTCGGCTGTGACCCGATAGCTGCGCCGGGAGCCCGGTGGCATGTCGATGGTGTGTTTGCGCACCATGAACTGGCCGTTCTCGTCTTCAAGGTCGCTCCACATTCCATGCAGGTGGATGGGGTGCATCATCATCGTGTCGTTGACCAGCACGATCCGCAGCCGCTCGCCGTACTTGAGGCGCAGGGGCTCTGCATCAGAGAACTTCACGCCGTTGAACGACCAGGCGAATTTTTCCATGTGGCCGGTCAGGTGCAGCTCGATGGTGCGGCCAGGCTCGCGGCCGTCCGGGTCTTCGAAGGTGCTGCGCAGGTCGGAATAGGTGAGCACGCGGCGCCCGTTATTACGCAGGCCCATGCCGGGATCGTCGAGTTTCGGTGAGGTGGACATGGCTTGCATGTCCACCAGCGGGTTGTCGGTTTCCGAGGTCGGGTGCGACTGCATGCCGGGCATGTCGCCCATGGCCATGTTGCTGTGATCCATGCCCGCCATGCTGCCGTGGTCCATGCCGCCCATGCCCATGTCATCCATGGTCACCAGGGGGCGCGGGTCCAGTGGCGGCAGCGGCGCTACCAGTCCTGTCTTCACCGCCAGGGTGCCGCGTGCGTATCCGGTGCGATCCATCGCTTGGGCGAACAGGGTGTAGGCCGCTTCGGTGGGTTCGACGATAACGTCGAAGGTTTCTGCCACGGCAATGCGAAACTCGTCGACGCTCACCGGTTTGACGTGCAGGCCATCGGCGGCGACCACGGTCATTTTCAGGCCGGGGATGCGCACGTCGAAGTAGCTCATGGCCGAGCCGTTGATGAAGCGCAGCCGCAGCTTTTCCCCCGGGCGGAACACCCCGGTCCAGTTCGAATCCGGTGCCTGGCCGTTCAACAGGTAGGTGTAAGTGGCGCCGCCGACGTCCGCCAGGTCGGTGGGGTTCATCTTCATCTCGGCCCACATTTTGCGGTCGGCGACGGCCGGCCCCCAGCCCTTTTCGCTGACGTCGTGGATGAAGTCGCCCACGGTGCGTTTGTTGAAGTTGTAGTAATCGGACTGTTTTTTCAGGGTCTTCATCAGGCCGACCGGGTCTTCGTCGGTCCAGTCGCTGAGCATCACCACGTAGTCGCGGTCGTACTGGAACGGCTCCGGGTCCTTGGCGTCGATCACCAGCGGGCCGTAGACGCCGGATTGTTCCTGAAACCCCGAGTGGCTGTGATACCAGTAGGTACCGTTCTGGCGCACGGTGAACTGGTAGACGTACATGCCGCCGGGCTCGATGCCCTTGAAGCTCAGCCCCGGCACGCCGTCCATGTTGGCTGGCAGCAGGATGCCGTGCCAGTGAATGGACGTGCTGTCCTTGAGTCTGTTGCGCACCCGCAGCGTTACCGTGTCGCCTTCACGCCAGCGCAGCAGTGGGCCGGGGATGCCGCCGTTGATGGTCATCGCGGTGCGCGGATTGCCGCTGAAGTTGACCGCAGATTCGCCGATGAACAGTTCGAAATCATGACCGGCCAACACCTGGGGTTCGCCGGGGCTGTTGATCGCCCAGACCGGCGTGCGCCATAACCCGAGGCCGCCGAAGAGCCCGCCGATGGCCAGGCTTTTGACGAAGGTGCGTCTTGAAGTGTGGGAGTGCATGCCGTGTGTTCCGCCCGTCAGCCTGTTGAATTTGTCGACTAGTCTAGCGGGCGGTGCTTTCAGCAGGCTGAGGCGAAGATTACAGTTTTGACAGGTTGGACGTCGTTTTCTGGCTTGAAGTGGACTTTTCCCTTGAGGCCACGGTGTCGCCGCCGCAGTTGATGTAGGAAGAGGACTTCAGCCAGCGTTGGTCCGGGTAGTAGGAAAACAGCAACTGCCCGTCCTTCATCGAATCAATCAGCCGATGGGCAATCGCCGGCCTGACGGCCGGGCAGCCGAGGCTGCGGCCGATGCGGCCATTGGCACGGGCCAGCACCGGGCTGACATAGGGCGCGCCGTGAATGACGATGGCCCGGTCAAAGGCGTTGTCGTTGAAGCCGGGCTCCAGGCCTTCCATGCGCAACGAGTAACCGTTCTGGCCGCGGTAGCTTTGCTGGGTGCGGAACAGGCCGAGGCTGGTGGCGTGGCTTTCGTTGCGGTTGGAGAACAGCGTGGCCATGTTTTCACCGCTGTTGCGGCCATGGGCGACCAGTTCGTGAAACAGCAACTTGCGCCGTTTAAGATCGAAGACCCACAGGCGTTGTTCGGTTGAGGGCAGGGAGTAATCGATCACCGCCAGTCTTTGGGCGGGGGCGACGCCTTGGGCACGGCTGCATTGGGTGGCACGAACGGCCAGGGCGATCACTTTGGCGTCGGCACCGGGTGCTGCTTTGACCAGCGCGTTTTCAAGCGAATCGGCGTAGGCTGACGTTACTGAAAGGCACGTCAGTAAAATGGCAAATAAAAGGCCAAAGCGGTTTAGCGCCATAGTCGGGTCTCATCATGATAATTTCGAGTCTAGCTAGCAGCGAGCGGAAAGCCAGTCGTTTGAAACGGGGGATTAAGGATTATCCATGGTGCAGTTAACAAGGTCATTCGTCATAAGCCGCATGTTTTTTATGGGCTTTCTGATCAGCGGTGCGGCGTTTGGGCAAATTTCGCCGATTGAGCCGGTATCTGTGGCGAGCAGCACAATCGATGCCGCAACGCCCGGCGATGCGGTCGGCCATGCGATTCAGGCGACGCTGGAGCCGCTGCGATCGGCCTTTCCGCCGTTGCTCACCTCCAGGCGCCATCAGCGTGTGGATGTCAGCCGGGTGGTGCTGGATTTCTATATGCATCGCAACTATCGCGCCGCGTGGACGGATGATCGTGATGTGGCCCAGTTGCTCAAGAGCCTTGAAGACACTCGGATCGATGGCCTGAATCCGGCGGATTTCCGCATCACCGAACTGGCGCAAGCCCATGAATCGCTGCTGGCCGCCGTGCCTTCCACGGCGCAACGGGCGATGTTCGACATGGCGGCGACCCGCACGTTCATCACCGCGCTGCTGCAACTGCGACAGGGCAAAGTCGATCCGTCGCGACTGGACATTCACTGGAATTTCGATCCTGCCGGCGGCGATGCCCACGAGGCCATGAACAATCTGTTTGCCGCCCTCGATGCCCACGACGTGGCGCGTGCATTCGCCGATGCACCGCCTCAGGAAGAGATTTACCGCAATTTGCGTGAAGGCCTGGCCCGGTTGCGCCAGCTGCACGCTGCGGGCGGCTGGCCGAAAGTGACCGAAGGGCAATCGCTCAAGCCCGGCATGGATGGGGTGGCGGTCGCACAATTGCGTGCGCGTCTGGTGGCGGGCGGTTACCTGGATGCGCACCTGTCGAAAAAAGCCGGTTACGACGACAAGGTCATTGCCGCGGTGAAGAAGTATCAGACCGAACAATACCTGGGGGTCGATGGTGTGGCGGGGGCGGCGACGCTGGCGGCGCTGAACGTGCCGGTCGGGGCGCGGATCGATCAGGTGCGGGTCAACATGGAGCGCGCCCGGTGGCTGTTGTACAAGCTTCAGGGCACGTTCGTGATCGTCGATATCGCCGGCTACAAGGTGGCGATGTACCGCGACGGTCTGCCGATCTGGCGTTCGCGGGTGCAAGTCGGTAAACCGGTGCGCAGTACGCCGGTGTTCCAGGCCGAAATCACCTACATCACGTTCAACCCGACCTGGACCGTGCCGCCGACCATCCTCAAGCAGGACGTGATTCCGAAAGTCCAGAACGATCCGGGCTATCTGGCGGCCAACCGGATTCGCGTGCTCGATCGCGAAGGCAATGTGCTCGATCCGTCGGACGTTGACTGGAGCAACCCACGCGGCATCCACCTGCGTCAGGATGCCGGGCCCGACAGTTCGCTGGGGCAGGTGGTGATCCGTTTCCCCAACGACTATGCGATTTACCTGCATGACACGCCGCACCGCGAACTGTTTGCCAAAACGGTTCGAGCCACCAGTTCAGGCTGCATCCGCGTGGAAAACCCCTTGCAACTGGTCGAGCTGTTGTTCAACGACCCGGTGCGCTGGAACAGCGCCGGCATCCAGAAGCAGCTGGCCAATGGCAGGACCGAGAACGTCCTGCTGCCGGTGAAAGTGCCGGTGTTGTTGGCTTACTGGACCGTGGACCTGAGCAATGACGGGCGGGTGACGTTCAAGCCCGACATTTATGATTACGATGCCAGGGTGTTGCAGGGCTTGAGTCAGCCTACGAAGTTACCGGCTCTGGACTTGCGTCTCGCAGAGATACCATTGGTGGTGACGGGGCGGAACCAACAGTAACCAAAGACCGGAAAGGGCGCCTCTGGGGCGTAATGCCGATCAGTCAAGGGTTTGAACACTGCAATCCTTGTGGGAGCGAGCCTGCTCGCGATGAGGGAGGCACATTCAGAAGTAATGTGACTGACAGTCCGCTATCGCGAGCAGGCTCGCTCCCACAGGTTTCGTGTGTATTAGCCTCTGGAGCACCCTTTTTTATGTGAGTGCTTCGGCAACCCCCCTAAAGCTCCAACCCTTGTTGCACCACTGCCAGTAGATCGCTTTCCGTCAGCGCTATCGCGTCCAGCTGCGCGGTGGCCTGCTCGATCGTTTGTAGCCACCAGTGTGTTTCACCGTGCTCGTCCACAGTACGCAACAGGGCGAGTTCGTTGCCTGTCGTGTGGATCTCGACCCGCCCCTCGCCATCGGCGGTGAAGCGTGCAACCGGGTCAAAGGTAATGCTGTGCTCGTTGCCGGTGATCACCAACTGGTCGATGGCGTAGTCGTAAGCGTCGCCATCGGGGTGACTCTCGAACACGTGGGTGGGGTTGCGCCGCAGGACCAGGCCCGCTTCGGTCAAGGGCAGCAGCCAGGCCTCTATCCGTTGATACAGTTCGTAGACCTGGCCCGGCCAGCCATCGATCGCCTGATCCGCGCTGGTCAGCCGTGTCTGTTTCAATTTTGCGGCGAGTTCGTCTGCCTTGCTCATGTCGATTCCCTGTATTGAGGTCAGTCTAATCGTAGCTCGTTGACGCGCAGGTAGCACTTGCCCTGGGTCATGATTGCAGCACAAGCAGGGTGTGGACGTTGTGCTCGGCCAGCACCGCCGGGCCAGCGCGACCACTGGGCAAGTGGTCGCCCATTTATCACGGATAACCCCGTAAACTACGGCCCACAAAGACTGAGGGCTTTAGCTCGATGCCCATGCCTTGCCCCCCGACAGGATGAACTTTTGCCCACTCGCTTTAACGACCCGGAACACGCCCCTGGCGTCGCATTGAAACGCATACCGCTGCGCAAGGCCGCGGTATTGTTCATTGCCACGGTGTGTCTGTGCCTGTGCGGTTTGCTCTACCTGCAACTGGAACAGTCCCGTCGCCACGACCTGAGCCTGGCGCAAGTGGCGTCTTCGAACCTGACGCGCGCCATGGCGCAGCAAGCCGAAGACACCTTCATGAAGGCCGACCTGGTGCTGACCAGTCTGGTGGACTGGATTCAGGTCGACGGTTTCGGCCCGGTCCAACGGCCACGCTTGCAGCAGACTTTCGCCCGGCGGGTGCTGGCGCTGGATCAGTTGCACGGCATCCTGCTGTTCGACCAGAAGGGGCAGTGGGTGGTGACCTCGTTTGAAAACCTGCCCCGGGGTGCCGGGGTCGCGGATCGTGAGTACTTCAAGTATCACCAGCAGAACGTATCGTCGGTGGCACATATCGGCCCGGCCATCCGCAGTCGGGAAAACGGCGAGTGGATCATTCCGATTTCCAAACGGGTCAACGACAGGAACGGGCATTTCCAGGGCGTGTTGCTGGCCGGCATCAAGATGTCGTACTTCGACCAGTTCTTCAAAAGTTTCAGCCTCGACGACAACGGCTCGATGTTTCTCGGCTTGACCGATGGCACGCTGTTGGCGCGTCGACCTTTTGTAGAGGCGCAGATCGGCGTGTCGCTGGCCCAGGGCGAGATTTTCCAGAAGTTCCTGCCACTGGCCACCTCCGGCAATGCGCTGTTCACCTCCACCATCGATGGTGTGACTCGCATGTACGGCTACCGACAGCTGGAGGCGTATCCGCTGGTGGTCGCCGCTGCGTCGTCCACTGATGCCATTCTTGCAGGCTGGTACGACACGGCGTTTCGCTCCAGTCTCATCGTTGCCCTGGTGTTGCTGGGCGTGGGGTTGTTCGGGTGGGGGTTCCTTCATCAAGTACGTGTTGGCGAGCGGGTCGAGTCGGATTTGCGCAGGGCCCAGCAAGCGCTGGAGCTGATCGCCACTCACGACAGCCTGACCGGGCTGGCCAACCGCCGATTGTTCGAGCGGGCACTGGGCATCGAGTTCGGGCGCGGCGCCCGGCAGGCCAGCCCTTTGAGCCTGATCATGCTCGATATCGATTACTTCAAGCGCTACAACGACACCTACGGTCATGTGGTGGGGGATCATTGCCTGGCCGAAGTGGCACGCGCGCTGAAGAGTTGCTGTCAACGCAAGACCGATCTGGCGGTGCGTTACGGCGGTGAGGAGTTTGCGGTGCTGCTGCCGGACACCGACATCCATGGCGCCATGACGATTGCCGAGCAGATCCGCCGCAGCGTCATCGACAAGCACATCAATCACACCGGCTCGCCCAACGGTTACGTGACGGTCAGTCTGGGTTGCTATTCGTTTGTGCCGTCGGGGCGTGACAGCATGGACGTGTTCGTCGAGCGGGCGGATGCGGCGTTGTATCAGGCCAAGCATTCGGGGCGAAACCGCGTGGCAACGTTGTCGATGGCTGGCGGTGTCGAGGCGTTGATGCGTTCCGACCGTTGAAGTTTTTTCCGCCGGTGGTTCGTCTCCCGGGCCTGGCGGCCGTTCAACCTGACCATGCGTCTGTACAGCCCGAAAACCGAGGCGTTGAATGGCAAATGGAACCCGCCGGCGGTCAAGCCGATGTAAGCCTCAGGCGACAAAAAGCGGCCAATGACTGCAGGTCATTGGCGGCTTTTGCCTGTCCAGCTACCCGTTCCGCCGCCAGCTCCGCCGGTTCCGCCACCGGGTGCTCCGGTGCCACCGCCCGCGCCACTGCCCGGACCATTGACGCCGGTGCTGCCGCTTGACGTGCTGGGGCCGCGACTGCCGCGGTTGTTGCCCGAGGGATCGCTGGGTCGGTTGTTGTCTGGCAGCAGGGTTGAGTTGCGGGTTGCGCCGGGTGCCGTACCGGGCGCGCCAGGGCTATCGCCGGACGCCGCAAAAGTGGCCAGGGCCGTCGCCGACAACCATCCGGCCAAGAGCAGCGAAGTCATTCTGATGTTCATCATGGTCGTCTCCTGGGATGAGTCGTTACCTGATGTTGGTGTGAAGGGGCGCGCGGTGGGTGCCGACCGGATGACGAGTGGCGCGGACTTGACCGTAACCGGCACTGGGCCGCAGTGGGGGAGGCACCTCATCCTTAGGAGTGCCCGTTCAGGAAGAAGTTGCGGATCGCTTCGTTCAACGTCAATAGCCTGCGCGCATTATCCGCACAAGGCGATTGGCTAAATCAATTGTCGGCGACAGTGCTTGATCCCGTATACATAGCGGCCACTGGCGGATTAATCCGCCGCTTGCGTGCAAAAGGATTGAACGATGAGCGAGCCACGCCTGACTGACCGTGCTTTGTATCTGCGACGCCTGGGCTTCGATGCACCTGCGGCACCGACCCTGGAAACCTTGCGCCAACTGCAACTGCGCCATACCGGCGTTTTCCCGTTTGAAAACCTCACCACGTTATCCGGCGAGCCGGTGCTGATCGACTTGCCGTCCATCGAGCAGAAGGTCTTGCACGATGGTCGTGGCGGTTACTGTTACGAACTCAACAACCTGTTCCTGGCCTTGCTTCAGGATTTGGGTTTCGACGCCCGTGCCATCAGCGGCCGGGTGGTGATGGGCCAGCCGGAGGGCGCCTGGACTGCCCGGACCCATCGCCTGAGCCTGGTCATCATCGATGACGTGCGCTACATCACCGACGTCGGCTTCGGCGGCATGGTGCCGACCGCGCCCCTGTTGCTCGATACCCGCGCCGAACAACCCACCCCGCACGAGCCTTATCGCATCGACCTGCACGTCGACGGCTTTACCCTGCGCGCCAATGTTGCGGGCGAATGGCGAGCGATGTACATCTTCGACCTGCAACGCCAGGAAGATATCGATTTTGCGGTGGGCAACTGGTACGTCTCGACCCACCCCGAATCGTCTTTCGTCAAGCAGTTGATGGTGGCGCGCACCGGGGAGGGCTGGCGGCGTACGCTCAACAATGGCAGCTTCGCGATTCACCGGATTGGCCACGACAGCGAGCGGCGGGAGGTGACGGACGTGCAGGAACTGATTGGCCTGCTGGGCAGCGAGTTCGGCATTCGCGTACCGGAACAGGCGCAATTGGCGCGAACTCTGCAACGATTGATTGCAGCGCCGCAGTAGCTGGCTGATCCTGGACATCGCATGGGGCTGATCCGATTGATCGGCCCTTGGTGTTTCAGGGCCGGACACCCGGCTCCATCACCCGTTGGATTTCGCGCAAGGCCTCTGCCAGTTTCTGCTCCAGGCCCTTGAGTTCGGCAGGGGTGAGGGTTTTTTTCAGGTGTGCGGTCTTGCCTTCGTTGAGCAGGGCTCGGCGCAACGTATTGTTGATCGCCGTCTGGTAGCCGTACCCCTCGTTTTCTGCAAGGGCGCGGGCGGCTTCGATGACGGCGTCATCAAGCATGATGGTAATGCGGGTCTTGCCTTTGGCGGGCACCACGGCCCCGCGCCTGGCGTTGCTGAAATCGTATTCGTCTTTCATCGGTCATGCCTCCAGATACTGACGGCGCTCGCTTTTGGTGGCGACGCGCGCGGAAATGATTCGAACGAAATTCGGATCGCGATGGGTGTACGCAACGACCAGCAATCGGCCTTTGGCATCCAGCCCCAGGGTGATCCAGCGTTGTTCATCATGGTGGTTGTCCTCGATGGTCAGCGCTCGTTCGTCATGGAATACCGGTTCAGTCTCTGCGAGGCTGATGCCTTGGTGCTTGAGTTTGTTGGCTGCGTTCTTGGCCTTGTGGAACTGAATTTCGAATGGCTTCATTATGCATACTTTATATGTATATAGAAGGGGCGGGCCTTACCGATGGTCGCCAGGAATTCAGAAGACTAGCCAGCACCCGGGGGTGGGCAGCGAGGGATGTATTTCAAGGTTTTTTGGCGGGGCCAGGAGAGTGGGTGTCAGGCGGAAATGGCCAGGTATCCATTTTGTGACTGATAAGTTGTATACAACTCTATAGACATTTGTCCTGACTATTGCATACAGTGTGCGCATAACAAAAACCAGGGAACCCCCTCCATGAAAACGCCCCATGTTTCACACCAACGGCCCGAGGACGAAAATCTTGGGATCGGCGCGAATATGGCTTATGGCCTGCAACATGTTCTGACCATGTATGGCGGTATCGTCGCGGTGCCATTGATCATCGGCCAGGCGGCCGGGCTCTCGCCGGCGGACATCGGTTTGTTGATTGCTGCTTCATTGTTTGCGGGGGGGCTGGCAACGTTGCTGCAAACCCTGGGTTTACCGTTTTTTGGTTGTCAATTGCCGCTGGTACAGGGCGTGTCCTTCTCCGGCGTCGCGACCATGGTGGCGATTGTCAGCAGTGGCGGGGAGGGCGGGTTCCAGTCGATTCTGGGGGCGGTGATTGCGGCGTCCCTGATTGGTTTGCTGATTACGCCAGTGTTCTCGCGGATCACAAAATTCTTCCCGCCGCTGGTCACCGGCATCGTAATTACCACGATTGGCCTGACGCTGATGCCGGTGGCAGCACGCTGGGCCATGGGTGGCAACAGTCATGCGCCGGACTTCGGCAGCATGGCGAACATCGGTCTGGCGGCAGTCACGCTGGTGCTGGTTCTGCTGCTGAGCAAGGTCGGCAGTGCGACCATCTCCCGCCTGTCGATTCTGCTGGCCATGGTCGTCGGTACGATCATCGCGGTGTTCCTCGGTATGGCAGATTTCTCGTCCGTAACCCAGGGCCCGATGTTCGGCTTCCCGACGCCGTTCCACTTCGGCATGCCGACCTTCCACTTCGCAGCGATTCTGTCGATGTGCATCGTGGTGATGGTGACGCTGGTGGAGACCTCGGCGGACATTCTGGCCGTCGGCGAGATCATCGGCACCAAGGTTGACTCCAAACGCCTGGGCAACGGCCTGCGCGCCGACATGCTGTCGAGCATGTTCGCGCCGATCTTCGGATCCTTCACCCAAAGCGCCTTCGCCCAGAACGTCGGTCTGGTGGCGGTCACCGGCATCAAGAGCCGCTACGTGGTGGCCACTGGCGGTCTGTTCCTGGTGATCCTGGGCCTGCTGCCATTCATGGGCCGGGTCATCGCCGCCGTACCGACCTCCGTACTGGGTGGCGCCGGCATCGTGCTGTTCGGTACCGTCGCGGCCAGCGGCATTCGGACCTTGTCCAAGGTCGATTACCGCAACAACGTCAACCTGATCATCGTCGCTACCTCGATTGGCTTTGGCATGATCCCGATCGCGGCACCAAGCTTCTACGATCACTTCCCGAGCTGGTTCGCGACCATTTTCCATTCGGGCATCAGTTCTTCGGCGATCATGGCCATCGTGCTGAACCTGACCTTCAACCATCTCACCGCCGGTAACTCCGACCAGCAATCAGTGTTTGCGGCCGGTACCGAGCGAGTGCTGCGTTATCAGGATCTGGCGGCGTTGCGCGAAGGGGATTACTTCAGCGACGGAAAGCTTCACGACTGCGATGGCAAGGAAATTCCGGTGGTTGAGGTGGACCACGGACATGGCGAGCCACATGCGGTGCATGCGAAAAGCAGTGAGCATGTCTGACGTTTAGACGGATGAAAAAAAGGCCGATCTGTTGAGTGACAGATCGGCCTTTTGCATTCATGCGGTCTCTATTGCTCGCTTTGCGTCCAGCGCCCCATCAACGTATTGGACGGCAGTTGTTCATCCAACAGCTTTCTCGCCGTTTCCACCCCGGCCACCGGGAGCCCTTCAGGGTTCAACAAGCCAATTTGCACCAGCACGCTGGCCTGATCCCAGTAGATATGCTCGTGGTACAGCTTGTCCCCTCGGAACTTGATCACCCCCAGCATCGGAATCTCGACGTACTTCCCGGTCGGTGCCACGTTGGGCAGCATCCAGTCGATTTCGGTGCTGTGGGTGAAGCACATGATGAATTCGTCGACGATCTGCAAGGCGCCGATGGTGCGGGAGATAGGGATGAGCTTCATGTCCGGCGGATTGCCGTGGACGAAATGGTGTTGGTAGAAGCGGCTGAGTTCCCTGGCGCCGACGCCGCCGGTCATGGTGGGAATATGGTTGACGTAGGGCTCGGCGACCATGGTCGCCATGGTGGCAGGTACGTCGCGGGTCTCGAACTCGTGGCGGATGTGGTCTTCCCACAGGGCTGACAGGTTGAAGTGGGGGCCGATCTCGCGCTTGAGGGCGGCGATGCTGCGTTCATGGGCCATCAGCGAGGCCGGTTTGTCGTAGTGTGAGCTCCCGGCCCGGGCGAAGGCGTGGTCGACACCTGGGTACACGTAGATTTCGGCTTTGTCGTTGCCGGCCAGGTGTTGGCTGATTCGGGCTCGGGCACTGGCGTCGCAGTAGCCATCGTTTTCGGCAAAATGCAGGACCAAACGGCCCTTGAGGTTTTCCGATTCGTGCAGCAGGTGTTCGATGCCCATGCCGTAGTAGCCGACGGCGCAGGCCACATCGGTGCGCGTGGCAGTCAGCCAGGCCAGCTTGCCACCCATGCAGAAGCCGACATAACCCAGGCCTGTGCCTTCGACTTCAGGCAGTGCACGCAGGGCGTTGAAACTGGCGTCGATGTCAGTGACGGCCTTGTCCACATCCAGGCGCTGGAACAGGTCGATGGCCAGTGCAAAATCGGCTTCGGTATAGCCCAGGTCAATGCCCGGTTGCAGGCGCCAGAACAGGTCAGGCACCAGCGCCACATAGCCTTCTTCGGCATAGAAATCGGCCACGGCGCGCATGTTGGCGTTGACCCCGAAAATCTCCTGGCCGATCACCACCCCGGGGCCCTTGCCGCTGGCCGGCAGGGCCAGGTAACCGCTGAACGTGGCGTTGCTGTCCGTTGCCCGGATCTCAATCATCTTGCCCATGTCATCTACCTCATTCGGTTATCAGATTTATTGGCTGTCACGGTGTTGTTGGAACCACACGCGCGGCGACACACCGCGGTCTGGCCCGAGAATCGAAAAGCCGCCGTCCACTGGCACGTCGACACCGGTCATCCAGCCGGCACCGGCGCTGCACAGAAAGGCCACGACACTGCCGATCTCATGACCCCGACCGATGCGCCCGAGCGGATGAAAGGGCGCCCCGACCCGATCAGCCAGCTGCGGATCGTTATCGCTGAACTCGGCGACGCTGGGCGACCAGGTCCAGGCCGGGGATACGCTCAGCACTCGGATTTGCTCCGGGGCCAGGGTCATGGCCAGGTTTTTCGTCAGTTGCAGGATGCCGGCCTTGGAAGCGGGGTAGAGCGCGCGCCCAGCTGCGCCGAATTTGCCGCCGGTACTGCCGATGTTGATCACCACGCCACCGCTGGGCAGATGCACGGCGGCCTTCTGGGTAAAGATCGCCGCCGACACCAGATTGACGTTCAGGGTTTTCAGCCACTGTGCGCGGTCTGAGGCCAGCCCCTGATCGGCGTATAGGCAAGCGTTGTTAACCAGTATGTCGAGCCTGCCGAAGCGGGCCAGCGTGGCAGCGATGCACGCGTCGATGTCTTCGTCGCGCTCCACATCGCAGGCGCAAAACCCGCAATCCAACGCTTGCGCCAATGCCTGACCACTGTCGGCGTTGCGCCCCACCAGCATCACCCGGGCACCCTCAGCCAACAGCTGCCGAGCGATGTCCAGCCCCAGCCCCTGGGTGCTGCCGGTCACAATCGCCACTTTGCCTTCGAGCATCATGACCAGTCCTCCAGAGCTTCGTTGACGTGACTGATACGGGCGATCAGCGCCATGCTCGCCAGTGAGGCCGTGTGTGCGCCACTGTCCGCGCTGGCGCAGGCATCCGCTGCGACCGTCACCTCGAAACCGCAATCCACTGCATGGCGCACGGTGCTTTCCACCACCGAGTGGGTCGCCACGCCGGCGATCAACAAGTGCGAGGGATTGAACCGGCGCACCACGGTTTCCAGCGGTGAGCCATAAAACGCATTGATCCGGTTATGGGTGACGACGAACTCGTGGCGGCTGTTCAGCGGGGCCAGAGCGCTGAGGAACTCCGCGCCCCAACTGCCTTCCCGGACAGCGCCAAGGGTGGCTACCGTGCGCAGGATCGGCGCGTTCTGGATCAGGTCGGCGTAGTCCGGTCGGAACGCCACGCGCACGTGGACGATCGGCCAGCCCTTGGCGCGTGCGCCGGCGAGCAATCGACCGGCCGCATCGAGCAGCGCGGCGCGCACGCTGTCATCGGCCCCCAGCCCGACCCGAATCTTGCCCTCGGGGTGCAACACGTCGTTCTGATAGTGCAGGGCGATCACCAGCGGCGCGTTCATCACACGAATACCTCGAGGTTGGCGAACACATCGTTGCAGTTGATGAGATCCACGCGCTTGAGCTGGATCTGCCAGCCACCCTCGTCCAGGGCGGCCAACTTATAGGTGTAGCGACCGGCGAGCTGGCGTTGTTCCAGGCGCCATTCGCTGTACTGGAAGCTGGCGCTGACCACCAGCAGGCCCTGGGCGTCGAGACCTTCGACCATCACGTTGCCGACCAGGTGCGCGGTTTGGGTCTGCGGTTGCTGGGACCAGTTGCGGGCGTTTTCCACTCGCCGGATCCGCACTTCGCGCAGCATGCGGTTTTCCCAGAACAGCGAGATATGGTCGAACGGGTTGGCTTGCTCGTGTTTGTGCGGCACCCAATACATGCCGGTGTCGGTGAACAGCTTGTCCCACTCCCAGAAACGCCGCTCATCCAGCAGGCGCGCCTCCTGATAAAGAAACTGCTCGATCTGGCGCAGGGTCTCGGCAGGGACCTGGGCAGGGGTCAATTGGCGGGTGTCGACGTCGATTCGGCGGTCAAGCAGCATGGGTGCTTTCCTTGGCAATCAGGGTGGCGGTCATGAACTGTTTCCAGGCGGCGAACTGGTTGCGCATCGGCAGTTCGCTGGTGCCGTTGGTGGACACTGCACCGTCCTCCAGCGGCTTATCGGTGCCGGCGTAGCGGTGCATGCTGATCCACTCGCCACCGCGGGTCATGTTGCCTTCCTGACAGCGGGCATAGACTTCGACGTCGTCGGGCATCACGTTGGAGGAGGGCGAGTTGATGACGTTGGCATAGGTCAGCGCGCGGTCGAACACGGCATCCGGAGCACCCTTGCAGCGGAAGGTCTGGATCTCGACCATGGTCTGGTCCACGGCGATGGGGCGGATGACCCGGAATTGCATGAACACCGTGTGCGGCGATCCGCTGCCGTAAATCACCGTGTTGTGGCGATTCATGCCCAGGATCTCCTTGGCACGCTGCTCGCCGTAGGCCTGGCTCAGGCATTCGAAGTGGGCGCGGGAGACCTCGTCGCGCTCGGCGGCGGCCGGGTCGAAGATCGCTTCCATGTAGCCGTGGCCGTTGTGGTAGGCGCGCAGTTCGAGCTTTTCCCAGAAGTCGTAGGGTTCGCCGTTACCGTCCATGATCAGCAGTTCGAAGGGCATTTCACCGATGGCTTCGGCTTCGCCACGCGCAGCGTCTACCGACGATTCGTGGGTCACGCGGGCGTGCATGGTGTCATGCAGGTTCTCGTAGAACACTTTCCAGTTCGAGCGCTGCTGAACACGGAAGATGCCGCCGGCCACCTCGACCTCACCGACCGGTGAGCGGTCGCACAGGTTGTCGATGGAGGTGATGACGCCGCCCAGAAACGCTTTCAGGTCCGGTCCGAAGGCCGCCTGGCTGGCGAACACGAAGCCGCGATAGGTCTCGACGCGGGCGACGCTGACCATGGAAAAATCCGGATGCCTGGGGTCGTAGCAGGTGCCTTCGAAACCGCTCTTGAGCGGCGCCGACAGATGCTGGCCATCGAGTTTGAAGGTCCAGGCGTGATACGGGCAGCGGAAAAATTTGCCGACACTGCCGTCACCGTCGGCCACCAGTTTGGCGCCCTTGTGCGGGCAGCGGTTGTACAGCACGCTGACCTGCTGGTTGGCGCCGCGCACCATGATCACGTCCTGATCGCCGATGCGCGTGGTGTGATAGTCGCCGGGGTTCTTGACCTGGCTTTCATGGCCGACGTAGATCCAGGCATTGCCGTAGATGCGCTCCATCTCCAGCTTGAACAGGGTCGGGTCGGTGTAGACGCTCTTGTGTACGCTGTCCTCGCGGATCAAGGCAGCGATTTGCTCGTTGGTCGGTATCACGGGATGTCCTCGGCTTGTCACAGATCGAGCACCAGCAGCGCGCTGCTGGCACGGGAGACACAGGTGCAGAAACTGCCGCTGGCGCGGTCGCGCTCCGACAGGCAGATGTCGCGGTGATCGGGCTGACCGTCGATGACTTGGGCGACGCACACCCCGCAGTCACCCCGTCGGCAGTCGAACATCGGGTCCAGGCCGGCCTGGAGCATGGCCTCCAGCACGCTTTGCCCGGCGGCCACTTGCAGGTTCACGCCGCTTTCGCGCAGGTGCACCTCAAAGCCTTTATCGCCGGCCACTTCCAGGGCACCGCTGAACAGTTCGTAATGCAGGTGATCTTCTGCCCAACCCTGTTCGCGAGCGCAGGCCAGCACGCTGTTGAGCATGGCGCTCGGGCCGCAGATGTAGAGGTGCAGGCCAGGTCTTGGCGCGGCCAGGATTGCGGCGGCAGGAAAGCGCTTTTGCGGGTCGCCGCCGCTGATCCAGCAATGGTTGTCCAGGCAGGCGCGGGTCTCTGGCAGATAGGCCATCTGTGCTTCATCGCGACCGGCGTAGTGCAGGGTGAAGGGCTTGCCCGCCGCTTGCAGCGACCTGGCCATGCCAAGCATGGGCGTGATGCCGATGCCACCGGCGATCAGCAGGGCATGTTCGGAGTTTTCACACAGTGGGAAGTGGTTGCGTGGCGCATCGGCCAGCAGTTCATCGCCGACCTTGAGCGAGTGCACCCAACGCGATCCACCTGTACTCGCCTCTTCGAGCTGAACGGCGATTTCGTAGTGTTCGCCGTCGGGCAGGTTGACCAGCGAATAGGCACGGCGTTGAGCGCGACTGCCTGGGACATGCAACTCAAGGTGCGCCCCGGCGGTGAAACCCGGCAGTGGCTGGACGTTGCTGGACACCAGCAGCACGCGGCGGATTCTGGGGGTCAGAGGCTCGATCTGTTGGACCCTGAGCGAGAGGCTGGACATACGCAATTCCTGTCTGAATTCGTAGTCACTTTATGAAGCTTGAGGGGGTCAAAAAAGCCGCAAACGGCAAACCGGTATCCACATCTGGCGAGAGTGATCCACTTCCTGAAAACACCGCGCGCAATCTGGATACTGCACCCCTGTAGGAGCGAGCTTGCTCGCGATGGTTGTCAACGATGACGCGGGGAACCTGATTCCCCGCGGTGTTCTCTGGTTCATCGCGAGCAAGCTCGCTCCTACAGGGAATGGGGGTTCAGGTGTTTCAACAGGGCCCGCAACTGTTCGCCATCGGCCCTGGCCAGATCGTCCAGCACCGCAAAGTGATGACACCCTGCAAGCTCGACAAGGCTCACGGCGTGCCCAGCCTCGCGACAGGCACTGGCGTACTCGCGCGAGTGGCGGATCAACTCCGGCAACTCATCCCCGCCCACGGTCACCAGCAACGGTGCGCCATCGCCGATCAGCCTTTGCGGGCTATAGCGCTCGATGTCCTCTTCGCTCAGTTGCAGCTTGTCGTTCAGCCAGCAGCGGCTGATGGGTTCCAGCTCCATCAGGCCGCTGATCGGCATGGCCAGGGTCACCAGCGGATGCCGGGCATACAGCGCGGTCAGATGGCCACCCGCCGAGTGCCCGCACAGCACCACCTGCTGACCGATGTTCAAGGCTTCGCGATGCGCCAGCAGGTGGTCCAGTGCCTTGCCGATCTGTCCGACGATGGTGCCCATGCTCGCCTCGGGCGCCAGGGTGTACTCCAGCAACCCGACATTGAAACCCGCTTCGATCAGGCCCTCGGCGATAAAGGCGTAGTCGTCCTTGTCCGAGGCCTGCCAGTAACCGCCATGAATGAACAGCAGTGTCGGCGCCCCGGCATTCGCCTGGGCATACCAGTCGAAACGCTCGCGCAGGGCATTGCCGTACGCCGCGTCACGCTGCCAGGCGTGGCTCGCATAGGTCTGGACACTGCGCTGGCGAAAGCGCTGCATGATCTGTGGAAAATTACCCACGGCTGCGACGTTGTTGTAGGCCTGATTGAGGTCCATGGTTGCTCACACTCCCAGGTAGCGTTGCGACAGTTCTGGTTGAGCGGCCAGCTCCAGCGGTGTGCCATCCCATACCTGTCGTCCTTTCTCGATGATGTGATGACGGTCGACCACTCGCGCCATTTCCTTGAGGTTCTTGTCGATCACCAGAATCGTCTCACCCTCGGCCTTGAGGGTGGCCAGGCAACTCCAGATCTGCTCGCGAATGATCGGCGCCAGGCCTTCAGTGGCTTCGTCGAGAATCAGCAGGCTGGGGTTGGTCAGCAGCGCGCGGCCGACCACCAGCATCTGCTGCTCGCCGCCCGACAGCGTGCGTGACAGCTGCTCCTGGCGCTCCAGCAAGCGCGGGAACAGTTCATAGACCCGCGCCAGGTCCCACTTGCCCCGCGTGGCGGTGGCCAGCAGATTTTCCCGCACGCTCAAGGTGCCGAAGGCGCGTCGGCCCTCCGGCACCAGCCCCAGGCCGGCCTTGGCGATGCGATAGGGCGCTGCACCGCGCATTTCCGTGCCGTTGATGCGGATGCTGCCGGCGCTGGGCTTGAGCAACCCCATGATCGATTTGACCGTGGTGGTCTTGCCCATGCCGTTGCGGCCGATCAGCGACACCACCTGGCCCTGCTCGATGCTCAGGTGCATGTCGAACAACACCTGGCTCAAGCCATAACCCGCTTTCAAGCCTTGAACGTCAAGCATGTTCTTCTCCCAGGTAAGCGGCCCGCACTTGCGGGTCGTTGCGCACTTGTTCGACGCTGCCGGTCAGCACCGTCTGGCCGTACACCAGCACCGTGATGCGGTCGGCGAGGGCGAACACCGCATCCATGTCGTGCTCGACCAGCAGGATCGCGTAGCGACCCTTGAGGCTGTGCAGCAGCTCGGTCATGCGCGCGGATTCGTCGGCCCCCATCCCGGCCATCGGCTCATCGAGCAATAGCACCGAAGCTTCCTGAGCCAGTGCCAGGGCGATCTCCAGTTGCCGCCGTTCTCCATGGGAAAGTTCGTGGACCGGGTCTTGCGCGCGAAGGCCCAGGCCCACCTGCTGCAAGTAGCCCAGCGCCGGTTCCAGCAGGCGGGTGTCGCGGCTCAGCGGACGCCACATGCCGAACGCCTTGCCGTCGCGGGCGGCGATGGCCAGGGCGACGTTCTCCAGCAGGGTGAACTCGGTGTAAAGCTGGCTGACCTGGAAAGCCCGCGCCAGCCCCAGGCGCGGACGCTGCCAGGCTGGCACGCGGGTGATGTCCTGGCCGTTGAGGTGAATCTGGCCGTGGTCGGGGAAAATTTCCCCGGCGATCTGCGCGATCAGCGTGGATTTACCGGCGCCGTTGGGGCCAATGATGGCGTGCAACTCGCCCTTGGCCAGTTCAAGGCTGGCGCCGTTGGTGGCTTTTACTGCACCGAAGGCTTTGTGTAGATCACGAATCGACAGTTGTGCGCTCATGGGCGTGCCTCCACGGCGGTGTTCGGTTTGACGGCAACCACCTTCGGCTTGCGCTGCAACAGGCTCAGCAGCAAACCGTAAACGCCTTTCTTGCCGAACAGCACCACCAGCAACAGCAATGGCCCGAAGATCAGCATCCAGTGCTCGGTCCACTGGCTCAGTACCTGTTCAAGGCCCAGGTAAGTGGCCGCGCCCAGCAGTGGGCCGAGCAGGGTGCCGACGCCGCCGAGGATCACCATCGCCATCAGCTCGCCGGACTTGTGCCAGGCGCCCATGTCGGGGCTGACGAACAGCGCGTAGTTGGCCCACAGAATCCCGGCCAGGCCACCGCCGGTGCCGGCGATCACAAACGCCGTCAGGCGATAGCGCAAGGGTTTGAGGCCCAGGCTGACACTGCGCCGCTCGCTCTGCTTGAGCCCGCGCAGGACAAAACCAAATCGCGAATTGACCAGTCGCCGGCACAGCAGCAACCAGCCGGCCAGCAAGACCACGCACAGGTAGTAGAAGTGGTTGGCGTCACCCAGATCCAGTGCGCCGAAGGTATTGCGCTCGTTGAGCAGAATGCCGTCGTCGCCGCCGTACAACGACAGCGAGCCGAGCACGAAGTAGAGCATCTGGCCGAACGCCAGTGTGATCATGATGAACTGCACGCCGCTGGTGCGCAGCGACAGGTAACCCACCAGCAGCGAGAGCAGCGCGCACACCAGCAGGGCCAGCGGCCACACCACCAGCGCGCTGTTGCTGCCTTCCCAGCCCCACAGCGGCAGGCCTTGGGAAGTGTGAAAGGCAATGATGCCGACGATGTAACCGCCCAGGCCGAAGAACGCGGCGTGACCGAAGCTGACCATGGCGCCGTAGCCGATCAGCAGGTCCAGGCTGATGGCCGCCATGCCGTAGATTGCAAGACGAGTGAAAAAACTGACCAGGTAGGGTTCGTGCAACCAATGGGCCAGCAACGGCATGCAGGCGAAGGTCGCCAGGCACGCAAGGTCAATGATGAGGCGTGGTGACATAGCGTTCTCCTCAGGCACGGGCCGGCAGCAGGCCGCGCGGACGCACCAGCAGCACCAGGGCCATGACGATGTAGGCGCTGGCGGAAATCAGCCCGGCGCTCAGGGTGCCGCTGGTTTCGCTGGGCAGCAGTTGGTCCAGCAGCGGCGGAATGTAGGCACGGCCCAGGCTATCGACCATGCCGATCAGCAAGGCTCCCACCAACGCGCCGCGCACCGAGCCGACACCGCCGACGACGATGACCACGAAGGTGGTGATCAAGATCTTTTCACCCATGCCGATCTCCACCGACAGCAGCGGTGCCGCCATGAAACCGGCCAGGCCGCACAGTACGCAGCCGAATACGAACACCAGGGTGTACAGCCGGGCGATGTTGACGCCCAGCGCGCCGACCATTTCATGGTCGTCGGCACCGGCGCGAATCAACATGCCCAGGCGCGTGTGGTTGATCAGCAGCCACATGCCGACCGCCACGATCAGCCCGGCGGCGATGAACAGCAGCCGGCTGACCGGGTACATCAGCCCCGGCAACACTTCGACAAAACTTGAATACCATTCGGGCGTGGGCATCGCCGGTGGGCTGCGGCCGAAGATCAGGGTCAGCAGTTCGTTGCTGAAAAACACCACGGCCAAAGTCGCCAGCACCTGATCCAGGTGATCGCGATTGTAGAGGCGGCGCATGATCGAGGTTTCGATCAGCGCGCCGTAACAGGCCGAGCCGATCAGCGCGGCCAGGCCACCCAGCCAGAACGAACCGGTGGCCATGGCTGTGTAGGCAGCACAGAAAGCGCCGACCATGTAGAAGGCACCGTGGGCCAGGTTGATCACGCCCATGATGCCGAAAATCAGGGTCAGGCCTGAGGCCAGCAGAAACAGCAAGGCGCTGTATTGCAGGCCGTTGAGAATCTGTTCGAGCAATAACATGACTGCGTTCCTCATGAAAACGCCCCGCAGCTGTACTGCGGGGCGAGGACGGGGCTCAGGTGTCGGTCAGATCGAGCATTGAGCGGCGTAGCTGTCGACGTGGCGGGTCGCCAGGGTCTTGATCGGCACTTCGATCAGCTTGCCGTCGGCGCCGGCCTGCACTTGCAGCAGGTACCAGTCGATCACCGGGTGCTGGTTTTGGGCGAAGCTGAAGTCACCGCGAATGGAATCGAATTTGACGTTCTTCATGGCCGCGCGGAAGGCCGCCTGGTCTTTGAGGTTGCCCTGGGAGGTTTTCAGGGCGGCGCCAATCAGCCGTGCCGTGTCGTAAGTCTGGGCGGCATACACCGTCGGGACGCGCTTGTATTTCTCGGTGAAAGCCTTGACGAAGGCCTGGTTGGCCGGGTTGTCCGATTGCGGGTTCCACAGGGTGACGATGTTGGTGCCCTTGGCCACTTCGCCGGTGGCGGCGAGCATGCGTTCATCCATGGAGAACACCGGTACCACCATCGGGATTTGCGCCGACAGGCCCGAGCCGCCGTATTGCTTGGCAAAGTTGATGCCGCCGCCACCCGGGTGAAACTGGAAGATCGCATCCGGCGCCAGCGCACGCACGCGTGCCAGCTCCACCGAGAAATCCAGTTGGTTGAGCTTGGTGTAGATCTCGGTCACTTCGCCTTTGAAGGTGCGCTTGAAGCCGGCCAGTGCGTCACGGCCGCCCTGATAGTTGGGCGCCAGGATCACCATCTTCTTGTAGCCCAGCTCATTGGCGGCGACACCGGCCATTTCGTGTGGGGTGTCGTTCTGGTAAGAGCCGACGAAGTAGTTGGCCATGCACTTTTCACCGGCCAGGGTCGAGGGCGCGGTGTTGTTGCTGACGTAGAAAGCGTCCTTGGTGGTGGTGTTGATCACGGCCGCCAGCACGTTGGAAAAAATCACCCCGGTGTACAGCGAGATGCCGTCAAGGCTCATGCGGTCGGCGATCTGCTTGGCCTTGGCCGGTTGCAGGCCATCATCTTCCACGATGAGTTGCACCGGCACGCCGCCGAGCTTGCCGTCTTCCTGATCGATCGCCAGCTGAAAGCCATCTCGCGAGTCTTCGCCCAGGTAGCCGGCGGGGGTGGAGAGGGTGGTGATGAAGCCGATTCGGACAGGCTCCACGGCCTGGGCAGCCGTCGCTGCGCAGAGGGAGGTTGCCAGACATGCACGCAATACCAGGTTTTTCATGAGGCGGCCTATGAGGTAGGTCGTGCCAACGCACGGTAGATGTCGATGAGGGCAGTGATTCAGTGTTCGGTCGGGCCGATTGATTGTTGTTATGGGTCGCTGTGTCAGCTGTTGCTCTCGGTGAACTTCTCCAGGTAAAGGCGGCTTTGATCCAGGCCGTGCTGCTGGCGCCAGTCCTTGATCGACTCGACCATCGGCGGCGGGCCGCACAGGTACAGGTCGAACGGCTGATCACGCAGCTCGGCCAACTCCAGGTGTTCGGCGATATAGCCGGTCTTGCCCGGCCAGTCGGGGTCGGTGTTGCTGACCACGGGTGTGAAACGGAACCCCGGGATCCTTGCGGCATAGGCCTCGATGCGCGAGACCTCGCACAGGTCCGCGGCCTCGCGCACGCCGTAGTAGAGGTGTACCGGGTGACCGCAGCCACGCTGGTCGGCGATTTGGTCGAGCATGCCCAGGAACGCCGACAGCCCGGTGCCGCCGGCCACCATCACTAGCGGGCGGTCGATATGGCGCAAGTAAAAGGCACCCAGCGGTGCTTCCATGTGAATCACGTCACCGACCTGGCAGCGATCGCGCACATAGTCGGTCATCACGCCGCTGGGCAGCAGGCGAATGAGGAATTGCAGGTTGCTGCTGCCCGGCGCGCAGGCAAAGGAATACGAGCGCCGATGCTCGGTGCCCGGTACTTGCAGACGCGCATACTGGCCCGGCAGATAGTCCAGCGCCGCGCCTGCTGCGCCGACTTCCACGTGCACGATCGCGGTGGTTGGGGAGACCTGCCGCACCTCGCTCACGGTGCCTTGCAGGCTGCTCGGGCCGCTGCTGCCGCAGAGGCTCGAGTCGAAGTCGAAGTAGAAGGCGGCATCCGACTGCACGCGTGTCTGGCAGCTCAGCACCTTGCGCTCGGCCAGGTCGCTGGCCGACAAGGCTTCATCGTCCACGTAGTCCTGGGTGTACTGCCCGGATTCACAGCGGCCCTGGCAGGTCGCGCAAACCCCTTCGCGGCAGTCCAGCGGAATCTTGATCCCGCTGCGCAGGGCCGCGTCGAGCAGGATTTCATTGTTCTGCACGTTGCAGAAGAGTGTTTTGCCATCGGCGAAACTGAAGGCGACCTTGTACGTCATGGGCGTTAATCCGCAGGGTTCAGAGGTGGTAGAAATCGAGTACGGAGTTGATCGTGTCGTTGAGCAGCACCACGTGTTTGCGGGCGATCTTCCAGCTCTCGCCGTCGGGGCGCAGGCGGTAGGTGGCGCGGCCGAAGAACTGTTCGGCGGTTTGCATGCGGTAATACAGGGTGCTCCAGTTGACGCGCACCTCCAGCTCATCATCCTGCAGCGGCACGATGCGCACGTTGCTGATCAGGTGCAGGGTGCGCGGCATCGGAATGGTCGACGCCGCCTTGCCGGTGCGAATGCGGAACACCCGGTCTTCCAGACCACCCCGGTTGGGGTAATAGATCAGCGACATGCCTTTTTTCGGGTCGGTGGTGTAGACGTGCTCCGAATCCCATTGCGGCAGGTGGAACTCGCTGTCGTCACTGAACATGGCCAGGTAAGTGTCCCAATCCTGGGCATCGCAAGCCTCGGCGTTGCGGTAGAGAAATTGCTCGATGCGGTATTGCAGTTGCGAATTCATGTTCACACCTCACGCAGTTTCAACGGTTGTTGTTCGGCCGCCTTGCGCGCCAGGCCTTCGAGCAAAAAGCGCTGCCAGTTGGCGTGCTGGTTGACGTACAGGCCTTCATGGGTGAACTCGGTGCCGGTCAGTGCCGGCGCGATGCCAATGGCTTCGCTGTTGCGGGTGGCGCCTTTGACCCACTTGCCTTCGCCACGGGAAATGTCGCTCCAGCGTTCCAGGCGGGCCTGGAAGCCGCGCTGGGCTTCACGAAACTCCACCAGGTCATCGGGGGTGCCCATGCCGGACACGTTGAAGAAGTCTTCGAACTGGCGAATGCGGTTTTCCCGATCGGCATCCGACTCGCCGACCACGCCCAGGCAGAAGCTGTTGATCTCGGTTTTGTTCCAGGCCAGCGGGCGGATGATCCGCAGTTGCGAGCTGATCTGGTCGAGGAAGAACATGCTCGGGTAGACGTTCAAGTTGCGCAGGCGATGCATCATCCACTCGGCCTTGCCCTGGCCATGTTCCTTGACCAGGCGCGGCATGATGCTGGCGTAGCCCGGGCGCACGGCCGGGTTGGGCATGTCGCTGAACAGTACGCTGTGGCCGTTGTGGAAGGCGAACCAGCCGTCGTCGGTTTCCTTGTCGCCGGCACCCAGCTTGCTGTAGTCCAGGGTGTCGCCGGCGCTCAGGCCTTTTTCGGCGTTGACCTGCTGGCGGTGCTGCACGGTGGCCACGTAGTTGTAGTGGACAGTGCTCACGTGATAACCGTCCAGGCCGTTCTCGTTCTGCAGTTTCCAGTTGCCGTCGTAGGTGTAGGCCGACTTGCCCGGCAGCACTTCGAGCTGACCGGTAGGCGACTGCGCCACCATCATGTCGAAGAACACCTTGGCGTCACCGAGGAAGTCTTCCAGGGTATCGGTGCCCACCACGTCGAGGCTGACGAACACGAAGCCGTTGTAGCTTTCGATACGGGCCTTTTTCAGGCCGCGGGTGGCCTTGTCGAAGCCTTCGGGGTATTCGCCCGGCGCCTTGACCTTCACCAGTCGGCCGTCGCTTTTGTAGCACCAGGCGTGGAAGGGGCAGGTGAAGGTTGACTGGTTGCCCTTGCCGACGCGGGTGAGGGTGGTGCCGCGGTGCTGGCAGGCGTTGATCAGAGCGTTGAGACGACCTTCACCATCACGGGTGATGATCAACGGCTGGCGCCCGGCACGCATCGTCATGAAGTCGTGATTATTGGCGATCTCGCTTTCGTGGCAGGCGTAGATCCAGTTCTTCTCGAAAATCAGTTCCATTTCCAGATCGAACAATTCCGGGTCGGTAAACATATCGCGGGCAATCCGATAAACACCGTCTTCCGGGCGGAAGTCCAGGCAACTTTCTATATAACTTTTCCACTGTTCGACACTTCGTGCAGTTGTCATATCCCAGTCCTCGGCCAATGGGCTAATTCATGGGTTCATTTAATGCCGTGGTGGCTGGCAGGGTCTATCCGCTTAATAGTGGAAACCCATCCGGAAAATAAGCCCTGTTCTTCGGCTGTTGGCGGGTTATCCCCGTAAACACTGGCTTTTGTTGCGCTTGTCGGCTGAGCAAATGGCTATTTGTCGTTCAGTAACGGGATAGCCGCTGACGAACTTGTTACGGCTTAATTTCAATCGAAGCACCATCAGAGTGTCTCGCTGCAGGTCGCTGGAAACTGCCATTTCTCATGGCCTTGGGTTCCGTACCAGAAGTGCCTTCTATTCATGTGTTGCTCTATAAGCGGCAGGGGGAAGAAATAATATGTTGCATAAAACGTGGTTAGTTCGGGGGGTTCAAACAGTTGGCTTGTTGACGCCATTGTTGGCACAGGCGGATGTGGTCAACGACAGCAAGCTGACGCTGGGTACCCGCAACTTTTACATTGATCGGGATTACAAGGAGAACAACCCGCCCCATTCGCGAGTGGGCAGTTGGACCCAGGGTTTCGACCTGCGTTTCGCCTCCGGCTATACCGAAGGCCCGGTGCAGTTCGGCCTCGATGCAGAGGCGCAGTATGCCTATCGTCTGGACGGCGGTGGCGGGCGCGGCGATGACACCATCATCCCTTACAGCCAGAGCCGTCAGGAGCAGGCCGATGAATACGGCCGCGGCGGTGTGACGCTGAAAATGCGCTATTCGAAAACCGAGCTGAAAGTCGGTGAGTTGCGGCCGCTCTTGCCCGTGGTGATCATTGACGATTCGCGCCAACTGGTCACGACCTATCGCGGTGCCTTGCTCGAGTCCAAGGAAGTCGACCGTCTGACATTGACCGCCGGACGGCTGACGGAGATCGGGGCGCGTAACTCCTCCAACTACGAAAAGCTGTACCTGCAGACCGGTTCCGGCGTGCGCCACGGCAGCGACGGTCTTAACCTCGCCGGCGCCAGTTATGCCTTCACCCCTTCGCTGACCGGCACCTACTTCTACGCGCAACTGGAAGACATCTATCAGCAGCACTACCTGGGTATCACCCATCTGGCGGATCTGGGCGACGGTTATGGGCTAAAGACCGACCTGCGTTACTTCAACAACAGCGAAGACGGCGACGCCCTCTATGGCGACATCGACAACCGTTCCTACGGTGCCATGACCTCGCTGAAAAAGGGCGGGCACCGCTTCGGCGTGGGATATCAACGCATGCTCGGTGACAGCAACTTTCCAACCCTGGGCGGTTTTGTCCCGCAGCCGTTTCTGGTGAACTGGTCGCGGGTGGGGTTCATCAAGCCCAACGAAAAATCCTGGCAGGCCCGTTATGACTACGATTTCGCCGCCCTCGGCGTGCCCGGCCTGAATTTCATGACCCGCTACTTCAAGGGTACGTCGGTGGACCGTGGCGACAACCTCAGCCAGGCGGCGGAGCAGGAGCGTGACCTGGTGCTGTCTTATGTGGTGCAAAGTGGCCCGCTCAAAGGCGTGGGGGTGGAGGCCGGCAACGTCGTTGCCAAATTCAGCCACGGCAATGACTGGGTGGAGAACCGCCTGATCACCACTTACACCTGGAAATTTTGGTAACGTCCTGCCCTCAAATCGAACGCGGTTGTGCGCTGAAGTGACGCCTTGGGTAGCGCATTACCCATGGCGTTGACCCTTGCCGGCACCGTTGCTGTGCGCATCAACGCCGCACAGCGCGTTCGATATCCAGATAGTTTCCGATTACTAGCCAAAAAATGCGGATATCGCCTGTTCGCACCGGCTGGGCATAGCCCTTGCAAACCCAATGAAAATACGCGCCGAAGAGCGTGTCGATGTCCATTGCCGTGGGTGTACTGAGATGACCGAACCAAATGTTGCCCAGTTTCGAGATATCCGCATAGATCGCTACGACCTGGCCGGTGCCCGCGCGTGGATGGCCGGCATTTGCGGGCCGCACGAACTGCAGACCAGCCAGCCAAACCGGATTCAGTTTCACCACAAGGCCAATGTGTTCAAATCCATGTCCACGACCTTGGGCCGGATGGAATACGGCACCGACGTGACCATCGGCGTCGAGGATGCCGAACACCTCAATTGCTACAGCCTCAGCCTGCCGATTCGCGGCGAACAGGAGCTGCTCAAGGACGGTCGCCGGTTGTACTCCAGCCAGGACCAGGGCCTGATCGTAACCCCCCACGAAACCCAGGCACTGACCATGGCCGGTGACTGCCACAAGATTTCCGTGGTGATCACCCGCATGGCCATGCGCCAGACCCTGGAAGGCATGCTCCAGCGCCCGTTGGAAATGCCGGTGAAGTTCGAGCCAGTGATGGACGCGGTCAACGGTGCCTCGGCCTCCTGGTGGCGGCTGGCCCGTTACTACATCGATGAGCTGGAGCGCGGCCAGGATCTGTTCAATCAAGTGTTCTTCACCCGCGATATCGAAAGCGCGCTGATCAAGGGCCTGATCCTTTCCCAGCCCAACAACTACAGTGCCGAACTGCGTGACCAATTGGGCGCCAAGTTGCCGTACTACCTGGTGCGCGCCAAGGACTTCATCGAAAGCAACGCCCGCGAAGACATGCACCTGGAAGACATCGAGGCGGCAGCAGGGGTGTCCCGCTTCAAGCTGTTCGAAGGCTTTCGCAAGCACTTCGGTGTCTCGCCCATGGCTTACCTGAAAAAGTATCGCCTCGGCGCGGTGCGTCAGGAAATCCTTGAAGACGCCTCGGTGCGCAACATTTCCGTGATCGCGATGTGCTGGGGGTTCTCGCATCTGGGCCGGTTCGCCAGCGAGTACCGCAAGCTGTTCAACGAAACGCCCAGCGCCACCCTGCAACGCAGCGAAGCCCGTCGCAATCGGTCGCTTTGAGATGACGACCTTACAAGCCGCCACCGCCAACAGCGTGGGCCTGAACTTGTCGCTGATGTGCCGCGAGCCGGTTTTCACCAGCCGCTCGGCGCAGGAAACCCAGCGTTTGATGGGGCAAGCGCTGGTGGAGCATGAGCTGGATTGGCCACGGGGTGGTGTCGATACGGCGTTCTATCGCGGCCAGGTCGCCAGTTGCGAACTGTATGCGCTGCGCTACGGCGGCCAGGTAGAAATCCGGCCGCAGCCTTTCGAAGATTTCGTGCTGGTACAGATGCCGCTGCGCGGCAGTGCCACCCTTGAGTCCGACGGCATGGGCTATGGCGTTAGCCCCGGAGAAGTGGCGATTCTGTCCCCGCGTGAACACGCGCGAGTGGTGTGGGAGGAGGGCTGTGAGCAACTGATCCTCAAGCTGCCCCGGGCATTGCTCGATGCCAGCCAGAGGGCACTGGCCGATGACTTGCCGTCGGGCTTCACGTTGGCGCCGGTCAGCCGCCTGCAACGCCCGCTGGCGATGCGCTGGTTTCGTCTGGTCAGCGAGTTGCTGGAGCACTTGCCCGAGGGCGAGGCGAGCGCAACGCCTTCGCGCTGGTTACAGCATCTGGAGCAAAGCCTGCCGCTGTTTCTACTCAGCCATTGTGGCGTTGCGCAACAAGAGTCGCCTTCGCCGCGGCAGCCCACCCGCCAACTGCAAAAAATCGACGTTTGTATGCGCGAACACCTTGCCCAGGGCATCAGCCTGGCTGAACTGGCGGTTGCCGCCGGGGTGAGCATTCGCAGCTTGAACACGTTATGCCAGCGCGAATACGGTCAAAGCCCGATGGACCGTTTGCGCGGATTACGGCTTGAAGCCGCCCGGGAGTACTTGCTGGCGCGGCCGCACTGCAGTGTGACTGAGGTGGCGCTGGAGTTCGGGTTTGGGCATGTGGGGCGGTTTGCCAATTACTATCGGCAGCGGTTTGGAGAGTTGCCGAAGCAGACGATGAAGTCTCAGGCATGAACAAGAAACGCCAAAACGAAAAAACCCGCCATAAGGCGGGTTTTTTGTGGTCAGAGATTTTGATCTCCGAACCTTGTCTGGCACGACCTGGACTCGAACAGAAAAATAAGCATTTGTTCTACAATGAAATTATTCTGTTTTTTAGTATATGTATCCCTACGATTATCCTAATCCAGCCCGTATTTTATTGGAGTTCTTTCGATATCCCTGGATCAGGAAAAAACATTCGAGTTCCCGCTCTTTTTGAGACAACGCGAGCATCTGAGTCGTCTCGCTGCCAGCCACCTCCCAATGCTTTGAACGTGGCCACTGCAGCGCGAGCCGATTCAGTTTGTGCCTGGGCTCTGCCATCAGATGCCGCTAAAAGGTGTTCATCGGCATCCAGCACTTCGATCAGGCTGACCACGCCTTTTTCATAGGCGACAAACGACGTCGCTCGGGCTTTCGCATACGCCGACTCGCCCTGGACGAGTCGTGTCGATTGTTGCTCGCGGTTGATCCGTGCCGAAACAGCGCTTTCCACATCTTCGCAGGCCCGCAGAACGGACTGGCGGTAAGCGGCCAAGGCTTCGGCTTCTTGGCCTTTCGCCAAATCAATTTGAGCGTTGATGCGGCCAAAATCGAACAGCCGCCAGCGTAATCCCAGTGCCGCCGAAGCCTGACTGGCGCCGTTGCTGAACAGGTTTGCGCTGGATACCGATGTAGCACTGCCGAGCAGCGCAGCCACAGACAGTTTGGGGTAGTACTCGGACATGGCTTCTCCGATGCGCGCGCTGGATGCCGCAAGACGGCGCTCAGCGACGATCAAGTCTGGACGCCGACGCAGCAGGTCGGCCGGAGCACCCATGTCCGTGAGGCCTGGCACATCAGGGATAGGCGCTGGCTTGGTCAACTGCGCGCTATAAGTGCCCGGTGCCTTGCCCAGCATGACATCTAGCGCGTTCATTGCCGCATCAAGGCCAGCTTGCAGTACCGGCACGGTTGCCTGCGCTTGATTCAGCGCTCCTTGGGTCTGGTTCAACTGCAGTTCAGCTGCCAGTCCTTTTGCGTAGAGGTGTTCGATGGTGGTGAGCAGTTGTTGTCGCGTGGCTACTTGATGCCGGGCAATTTCCAGGCGTGCTTGAAGGCCACGGATGCTGATGTAAAGATCGGCTGTCTGTGCGACCACTGCCAGGCGTGTGGCAATCGCTCCGGCTTGCGAGGCCTGATAATCGGCGAAGGCGGCTTCTTTACCTCGGCGCAACCCGCCAAACACATCCAGCTCCCAGCCGGCATTCAGATTCGCTTCATAGGCACTGCCGTAGCGATTATAGGAAGGGTCTGAATTCAGCACTTGGCCCAACGGAGTCTCCAATGACTGACGGGCTCGGGCCGCTTGGCCGTTGACGGTAGCCGACGGCAGGAGGGCTGCGTTAGCCGCGCCCAAACCGGCGCGAGCCTGCTCGATCCTTGCGGTTGCCTGGGCTAAATCGAGGTTCTGTTCAAGTGCTCGATTTATCAGCTGACTGAGTATCGGGTCATTAAATGCGTTCCACCAAGCGGCGAGATCGGCATTTGCGGCGCCCAGTGCCTTGGACGTTTGCGCCGAGAAATGCTCGGGCAATTCCACGCTGGGTTTTGAGTAGTCGGGCCCCACTGCGCAACCTGCAACCATACCCAAACACAGTAAGACGGCGAAACGAGGAGGAGGGTGCATGCGATACCTGCGAAAGGGGCGGCTTGTGACGATGTTACAATTTGGTCACAAGTTGTCAACCACCTTTGGGATGAGTAAGCTGCTCGCATGAATCAGCCATCCGTTTCTTCGCCCAGCGCCCGTGGCCCAGCCGATCACGACATTCGAGACCAGATTGTTGCGGCGGCCAACGAGCATTTCAGTCAGTACGGTTACGGCAAAACAACGGTTTCTGACCTAGCCAAGGCCATCGGTTTTTCCAAGGCTTACATCTACAAGTTCTTTGAATCCAAGCAGGCGATTGGTAACGCTATCTGTACCAATTGCCTGACTGAAATCGTTGTGGCAGTGGAGCAGGCCATCAATGTAGACGGCATCTCGCCGACTGAACGTTTTCGGCGCCTGGTCAAAACCGTAATCGCTACTGGTGTGAGCCTGTTCTTTAACGACCGTAAACTCTACGACATCGCAGCGTTCGCCGCGTCGGAGCGCTGGCCCAGCTCACAAGGCTATGACGCTCAGATCAAGAGCTTCGTGTTGCAAATCGTGCGTGAGGGGCGTGAGCTCGGCGAGTTTGAACGCAAGACACCGCTGGACGAGACGGTAGAGGCGATTCATCTCGCTCTGCGGCCCTTCATCAATCCTCTGCTATTGCAGTACAACCTCGATTTAGTTGAAGAAGCCCCTTCTCTCATCTCCAATCTTGTTCTGCGCAGCCTGATGCCTTAAACCTCTGATGACGGATGCGCTGCGCATCCGTATCAGCGTGTGCGCCTGAAAAAACCAGATATCGAGCCTCTTTGCTTTGCTCTGATCAAGTGGGCGATGTTCATTCGTCTCGTTAGTGACTATTGACATAAATGGTCACTTGAATAAGCATGGAGCATTCGCTACCGAGAGGTCTCTATGATCCAGCGCCCCCACCTGTCATTCATTTTCATTGGCTTGTTGCCGTTTGCCCTAGCGGCCTGCAACGAGGCCACGCCTGCAGATCCTCGTCTCCAGATGCCCTTGGTGCGCATTGGTGTGGTTCAACCCTCATCACCTGCGGCACGGGTATTCACCGGTATCGTCGCGGCTCGAGTTCAGAGCGATCTCGGTTTTCGGGTACCTGGGAAGGTCTTGGAGCGTTTGGTGGATGCTGGGCAGAGTGTCAAGCGCGGGCAGCCCCTCATGCGTATCGATGCCAACGACCTGACGCTGACCGCTCGGGCACAGCAGGAAGCGGTACTGGCCGCCACGGCCCGAGCTCGGCAGGCCTCCGATGACGAGCTTCGCTACCGTGATCTGGTGTCCGTCGGAGCGGTATCTGCTTCAGCTTACGCAGGGTTCAAAGCGGCCGCCGACTCGGCGAAAGCCCAACTCAACGCTGCCCAAGCCCAGGCTGATGTGGCGAAAAACGCGACCGGTTATTCGACGTTGCTGGCGGATGCTGACGGGGTGGTAGTGGATACCTTGGCGGAGCCGGGGCAGGTGGTTGGCGCAGGTCAGGTGGTGGTGCGTGTTGCCCATTCAGGGCAGCGCGAGGCCGTGATCCAGTTACCCGAGACGCTACGTCCTGCGCTGGGCTCGGCGGCGACGGTTGAGCTATACGGCCAGCACCAGACTGCAGGTAAAGCGCGTTTGCGCCAGTTGTCCGACTCTGCCGACCAACAGACCCGAACGTTTGAAGCGCGTTATGTGTTGGAGGGGGCGCTCTCCAACGCCACTCTGGGTTCGACGATCTCAGTGGTTATCGCTGACACGGATGTTGCTGATACCAAGGAATTGCAGGTGCCCATGGGGGCCCTCTACGACGCCGGTAAAGGCCCGGGGGTCTGGGTGGTGGACGGGGAACCGGAGCAGGTGGCATGGCGCCCGATCAAGGTTCGCAGCCTGAATAATGAGGCCAGCGTGCGCGTGACGGGTGATCTGCAGGTGGGTGATCGTGTTGTCGCATTGGGTGCTCACTTGCTGAATGAGGGTGAGAAGGTCAGGACTGAACTCGCTGATGCTCCGCAAAATTCAGTGGTTGAGGTAAGTCGATGAGCGGCTTCAATCTTTCGGCGCTGGCCGTACGCGAGCGCTCAATCACCCTGTTTTTGATCCTGCTGATTTCTGTGGGTGGGTTGTACGCCTTCTTCAAACTGGGGCGTGCGGAAGACCCCGCATTCACCATTAAACAAATGACGGTGGTCACTGCCTGGCCTGGGGCGACGGCCCGGGAGATGCAAGACCAGGTGGTAGAAAAGCTGGAAAAACGCATGCAGGAACTGCGTTGGTACGATCGGACCGAGACCTTTACCCGACCCGGCTTGGCATTCACCACGGTTTATCTGCTCGATAGCACGCCGCCCTCAGCCGTCCAGGAGGAGTTTTACCAGGCGCGCAAGAAAGTCCTGGATGAGCAGAAGGGGTTGCCGTCTGGGGTGATCGGCCCGATGGTCAATGATGAGTATTCCGATGTCACCTTCGCGCTCTATGCGCTCAAGGCCAAGGGTGAGCCGCAACGACTGTTGGTGCGCGAAGCCGAGAGCTTGCGCCAGCGTCTGCTGCATGTGGCGGGTGTGAAGAAGGTCAACATCATCGGTGAACAGGCCGAGCGCATTTTTGTCGAGCTGTCCTACGAGCGTCTGGCGACGCTGGGCATTTCCGCACGAGACATCTTCAGTGCGTTGAACACGCAGAACATGATAACGCCGGCCGGCTCGGTTGAAGCGAAGGGCCCACAGGTTTTCATCCGCCTGGATGGCGCGTTTGATGACCTGCAGAAGATTCGTAATACCCCACTGACGGTGCAGGGCAGAACCCTCAAGTTGTCCGATGTGGCTGAGGTCAAACGCGGTTATGAGGACCCCGCGACGTTCCTGGTACGCAACAACGGCGAGCCGGCACTGTTGCTCGGCGTGGTCATGCGCGACGGCTGGAACGGCCTGGATTTGGGGAAGTCGCTGGACGCTGAGGCCAGAGCGATCAACGAGCAGATGCCTTTGGGCATGAGCCTGGCCAAGGTCACGGATCAGGCGGTGAATATTGGCGCCTCCGTCAACGAGTTCATGGTGAAGTTTTTTGCTGCCTTGGGCGTGGTGCTGCTGGTGTGTTTTCTCAGCATGGGCTGGCGTGTTGGCGTTGTGGTTGCCGCGGCGGTGCCGCTGACCCTGGCGGCCGTGTTCATTGTCATGGCGGCCACGGGCAAAGACTTCGATCGAATTACCCTGGGCTCGTTGATTCTGGCGCTGGGACTGCTGGTGGACGATGCAATCATTGCCATTGAAATGATGGTGGTGAAGATGGAGGAGGGCTACGACCGAATCAAGGCCTCCGCTTATGCCTGGAGCCACACGGCCGCGCCGATGTTGTCGGGGACGTTGGTGACGGCGATCGGCTTTATGCCCAACGGTTTTGCCAAGTCGACCGCTGGTGAGTACACCGCGAACATGTTCTGGATCGTTGGCATTGCGCTGATCACTTCCTGGGTGGTGGCCGTGGTGTTTACCCCTTACTTGGGCGTCAAACTGCTGCCGCAGATCAAGGTGCCTGAAGGCGGGCATACGGCGATTTACGGTACGCCGAACTACCAGCGTTTCAGGCGTCTGCTGGGCAGTGTGATCCGCCGCAAAGGCCTGGTGGCGACATCCGTCGTGGGCTTGTTTGTTGTTGCGATTCTGGGCATGGGCGTGGTCAAGAAGCAGTTCTTCCCAACGTCCGACCGGCCTGAGGTGCTGGTCGAGGTGCAGATGCCTTACGGCACCTCTATCGAGCAGACTGATGTGGCGGCGGCCAAGGTCGAGGCGTGGTTGGCTCAGCAGTCGGAAGCCAGGATCGTCACCGCTTACATTGGCCAGGGCGCGCCGCGCTTCTACTTGGCGATGGCCCCTGAACTGCCCGATCCATCCTTCGCAAAAATCGTCGTCCTGACGGCGAACCAGCAAGAGCGTGAGGCGCTCAAGCTCCGCCTCAGACAAGCCGCGGCCGATGGCTTGGCGCCTGAAGCCCGGGTGCGGGTGACGCAGTTGGTATTTGGTCCTTATTCACCGTATCCGGTGGCTTTCCGGGTGATGGGAGCCGACCCCGCGTTGTTGCGAGATATCGCCGCGCAGGTGCGTGAGATCATGACCGCCAGCCCCATGATGAGGACCGTCAATACCGACTTGGGCGAGCGCGCACCGGCACTTCATCTCACGCTGGATCAGGATCGCCTGCAAGCGTTCGGCTTGACCTCGAGCGACGTCGCGCAACAGTTGCAATTCCTGCTCACGGGGGTGCCTGTCACCGAGGTGCGCGAGGACATTCGTGCGGTTCAGGTGGTGGCTCGCTCCGCTGGGGAGACGCGTCTGGATCCGTCGAAAATTGCCGCCTTCACGCTGACCGGCGCCCAAGGGCAGCGCGTGTCGCTGTCCCAGGTAGGGGTGGTGGATGTGCGCATGGAGGAGCCCATTCTGCGACGTCGTGATCGTACGCCGACGATAACCGTGCGCGGTGACGTGGCTGAAGGTCTTCAGCCTCCCGACGTTTCCAACGCCTTGATAACGCAGTTGCAGCCCATCATCGAAAAACTGCCGGCTGGCTACCGGATTGAGTTTGCCGGCTCGATCGAGGAGTCGGGTAAAGCGAACAAGGCATTGCTGCCGTTGTTCCCGATCATGATCGCGCTGATGTTGCTGACCATCATTATTCAGGTGCGCTCGATGTCGGCAATGATGATGGTGTTCGCCACCGCGCCTTTGGGCCTGATTGGTGTGGTGCCAATTCTGCTGCTGTTCCAGCAGCCGTTCGGGATCAACGCCTTGGTGGGATTGATTGCCTTGTCAGGGATTCTGATGCGCAACACGCTGATCCTCATTGGCCAGATTCACTCCAATGAGCAAGCCGGCCTGTCGCCTTACAACGCTGTGGTCGAAGCCACTGTGCAGCGCGCGAGGCCCGTGATTCTCACTGCGTTGGCAGCGATGTTGGCGTTCATTCCGCTGACCCATTCGGTGTTCTGGGGAACGCTGGCCTACACCCTGATTGGCGGTACGTTTGCCGGCACCGTGCTGACCTTGGTGTTCCTGCCAGCGATGTACGCCCTCTGGTTCAAGATCAAGCCGGAGCCCGCGCATGAGCTTGCAGCGAACACTCATGTTGCTTGATAAAAACGGCTGGTACCCACCGGAATCTGACGAAACGCCAAAACGAAAAAACCCGCCATAAGGCGGGTTTTTCGGGGGGGGGGCAGAGATTTTGAAAGCCTTCTCTGGAACCTTGTCTGGCTCCACGACCTGGACTCGAACCAGGGACCCAGTGATTAACAGTCACTTGCTCTACCAACTGAGCTATCGCGGAATGGCGCCTATGTTACTGATTCAAAAAGAGAAGTCAAGCACCTGATCACAACTCGGCGGATTCGTCGGGACGGACGGTGGTTTATCGGTGATTGGCGGTTACCAGAATCGCCGGCGAGGTCTACCATGGCTGCCCGGAAGTGGTGACACGCGCTGCCGGCCATTCGCCGAAAAGGTACGCGCCATGTCTCGCTTGACCATCACAACGCCCGAAAACAACGAGGTGCTCGCATGAGCATCGCACAGATCAGCCTGCCCAAAGGTGTCGGCCCGCACGTCGAAAAACTCTTCGACGCGATCACTCAGGCCAGCACCGTTGATGAGTTGAATCGCGCCGGTGGCAAGGCCGAAGGTTTTGTCCTGGGCCTGGAAAGCACTAAAGCGATCAAGAGCCAGGTCGCGGAATCGCTGTATGTCGCCTACGACGACGCTGCCAGCCAGCGTGCGACCGAACTGGCTTAACCGCCGAAGGTAATCGTGGCAAGCATCAGTTTGGCGTAGAGCGCCGTGGCACCCAATTGCACCAGCCACAGGGCCAGGCCGCCGAGGAATACACCAGCAGCGACTTGCATTACCAGGTTATTGCCGCGTTTTGTCGGGGCGCGGGGGGTGAAGTGATCCAGGTCATCCAGGTCATCGCGGTCGGCGCGCAGGTCATCGTTTTTCATGTGGGTTCTCGCAGGAATTCCAGGGTGTATACAAGCCTGTGGAGTTTAGAGGGCAGAGCCACCGCTTTGAGATTAATCTGCAACAAATAAAAAACGGGAAGCCAGTGGCTTCCCGTTTTCAGGTCAAGGCGTAATCAGATGACCTGGACGATAGCGTCCGTCACAACCTTGATGTTGCTCTGGTTCAGCGCAGCCACGCAGATGCGGCCGGTGTCCAGGGCGTAGATGCCGAACTCGTTGCGCAGACGGTGAACTTGCTCAACCGTCAGGCCGGAGTAGGAGAACATGCCGCACTGACGACCGACGAAGCTGAAATCGCGCTGAGGCGCTTTTTGTGCCAGCAGGTCGACCATCTGGGTGCGCATGCCACGAATGCGCAAGCGCATTTCGGCCAGTTCGGCTTCCCACTGGGCGCGCAGTTCCGGGCTGTTCAGCACCGCAGCGACAACGCTGGCACCGTGGGTCGGCGGGTTGGAGTAGTTGGTGCGGATCACGCGTTTGACTTGCGACAACACGCGCGCGCTTTCTTCTTTCGATTCGCTGACGATCGACAGGGCGCCAACGCGCTCGCCGTACAGCGAGAACGACTTGGAGAACGAGCTGGAAGCGAAGAAAGTCAGGCCCGACTCAGCGAACAGGCGTACGGCAGCGGCATCTTCGTCGATGCCATCGCCAAAGCCCTGGTAGGCCATGTCGAGGAACGGCACGTGGCCTTTGGCTTTAACGACTTCCAGGACGTTTTTCCAGTCCGCCGGGCTCAGGTCCACGCCGGTCGGGTTGTGGCAGCAGGCGTGCAGCACGATGATCGAGCCGTTTGGCAGCGCGTTCAGGTCTTCCAGCATGCCGGTACGGTTCACGTCGTGGGTCGCGGCGTCGTAGTAACGGTAGTTCTGCACCGGGAAACCGGCGGTTTCGAACAGGGCGCGGTGGTTTTCCCAGCTCGGGTCGCTGATCGCCACGACGGCGTTCGGCAGCAGTTGCTTGAGGAAGTCGGCACCGATTTTCAGTGCGCCAGTACCGCCAACGGCCTGGGTGGTGATCACGCGGCCGGCAGCGATCAGCGGCGAATCATTGCCGAACAGTAATTTCTGCACAGCCTGGTCGTAGGCGGCGATACCGTCGATTGGCAGGTAGCCACGGGAAACGTGTTGAGCGGCGCGAATGGTTTCGGCTTCGACAACGGCGCGCAGGAGTGGAATTCGCCCCTCCTCGTTGCAGTAAACACCGACTCCCAGGTTGACTTTGTTGGTCCGGGTATCGGCGTTGAATGCTTCGTTGAGGCCCAGGATTGGATCGCGTGGTGCCATTTCGACAGCGGAGAACAGGCTCATTATTGCGGCGGCTCTGAATGGAGTGTGGAGGGACGTGTAGCGCTCCAGCCGAATGCACTAGAGCGGTGCACAAACGGGGAGCTAGTATAGAGGCCATCGGCGATGGCTGGCGACAGGCGAATCAGCATTTCGGGTAAGTTTTTCCGATTATTTATCGACCGTTAGTCGAATGGCGTCGGCAAAGGTTTAGCGCGATGTAGGACGTTTGCCTTGAAAGCGCTGGCAATCGGCTCCACATTGAGCACAATCCAGTTTTTTCTTCGGGCGACATCGGTCGTTTGCGGTCTTTCTCGTTCGTGCCGTTTTTACCGGCAAGAGTGATCCAGAGGTATTTCATGTCTGAATTCCAGCTAGTCACCCGTTTCGAGCCCGCCGGCGATCAGCCGGAAGCCATCCGCCTGATGGTCGAGGGCATCGAAGCCGGGCTGGCGCACCAGACGCTGCTCGGTGTGACCGGCTCGGGCAAGACCTTCAGCATCGCCAACGTGATCGCCCAGGTGCAGCGCCCGACCCTGGTGCTGGCGCCGAACAAGACCCTGGCGGCGCAGTTGTACGGTGAGTTCAAGGCGTTCTTCCCGAACAACGCGGTGGAATATTTCGTTTCCTACTACGACTACTACCAGCCGGAAGCCTACGTGCCGTCCTCGGACACCTTCATCGAGAAAGACGCCTCGATCAACGACCACATCGAGCAGATGCGTCTGTCGGCGACCAAGGCCTTGCTTGAGCGCAAGGACGCGATCATCGTCACCACGGTGTCCTGTATCTACGGCCTGGGCAGCCCGGAAACCTATTTGAAGATGGTGTTGCACGTGGATCGCGGCGACCGGCTCGATCAGCGTGAATTGCTGCGACGCCTGGCCGACCTGCAATACACCCGCAACGACATGGATTTTGCCCGTGCGACCTTCCGCGTGCGTGGCGATGTGATCGATATCCACCCGGCGGAATCCGATTTCGAGGCGATCCGCATCGAGCTGTTCGACGATGAAGTGGAAAGCCTGTCGGCATTCGATCCGCTGACCGGTGAAGTCATTCGCAAACTGCCGCGCTTCACCTTCTACCCGAAGAGCCACTACGTGACGCCACGGGAAACCCTGATGGGCGCGGTCGAAGGCATCAAGGTCGAGTTGCAGGAGCGCTTGGAATACCTGCGCTCCAACAACAAACTGGTGGAAGCCCAGCGCCTGGAGCAACGCACCCGTTTCGATCTGGAGATGATCCTCGAACTGGGTTACTGCAACGGCATCGAAAACTACTCGCGCTATCTGTCCGGCCGCGAAGCCGGCGCGGCGCCACCAACCCTTTACGATTACCTGCCGGCCGATGCCTTGCTGGTGATCGACGAATCCCACGTCAGCGTTCCGCAGGTTGGCGCCATGTACAAGGGCGACCGCTCGCGCAAGGAAACCCTGGTCGAATACGGTTTCCGCCTGCCTTCGGCCCTGGACAACCGGCCGATGCGTTTTGATGAGTGGGAACGCATCAGCCCACAGACGATTTTCGTCTCGGCGACCCCGGGCAACTACGAAGCCGAACACGCTGGCCGCGTCATTGACATGGTGGTGCGCCCGACCGGGCTGGTGGACCCACAAATCGAGATTCGCCCGGCACTGACCCAGGTCGACGACTTGCTGTCGGAAATCAGCAAGCGCGTCGCTCTGGAAGAGCGGGTGCTCGTCACCACGCTGACCAAGCGCATGGCCGAGGATTTGACCGATTACCTGGCCGACCACGGCGTGCGCGTGCGTTACCTGCACTCGGACATCGACACCGTGGAGCGGGTCGAGATCATCCGCGATTTGCGTCTGGGCACCTTCGATGTGTTGGTGGGGATCAACCTGCTGCGCGAAGGCCTGGACATGCCGGAAGTCTCGCTGGTGGCGATCCTCGATGCCGACAAGGAGGGTTTCCTGCGTTCCGAGCGCTCGCTGATCCAGACTATCGGCCGGGCGGCGCGTAACCTCAATGGCCGGGCGATTCTCTATGCTGACCGCATTACCGGTTCCATGGAGCGTGCGATTGGCGAAACCGAGCGCCGTCGCGACAAGCAGATTGCCTTCAACCTGGCCAACGGCATCACCCCCAAAGGTGTGTTCAAGGACGTCGCCGACATCATGGAAGGCGCCACCGTGCCCGGTTCGCGCAGCAAGAAGCGCAAGGGCATGGCCAAGGCTGCCGAGGAAAACGCCAGGTACGAAGCGGAATTGCGCTCGCCGGGCGAGATCGCCAAGCGTATCAAAGCCCTGGAAGAGAAGATGTATGCGTTGGCGCGTGATCTGGAGTTTGAAGCCGCGGCGCAGATGCGCGATGAGATTGGCAAGTTGCGGGAGCGGTTGATCACTGTTTGACATTTGCAGTGCCTGTCAGGCCGTCATCGCGAGCAGGCTCGCTCCCACAGTTGGCCGAGTTGTCATGACCGGCGCGGTCCAATGTGGGAGCGAGCCTGCTCGCGAAAGGGCCAGTCGTCACTGCACAACAGTCAATCAGTGCGCTTCCCCAGCCTTCAACCCCTCCGGCAACTTCTTGGTCAGCAACACCGCCAGCATGCTGATCCCCAACGCAATCCCGACAAAATGAAACGCATCGTTGTAGGCCATGATCGACGCCTGTTGGTGGGCGATCTCGCTGAGTTTGCCCAGTGCTGCCGTTTCATTGCCCAGCCGATCAGCCAGCGAGGCGATCCGTTCAGCCACCTGCGGATTGCTCGGCACGATGGATTCACGCAGGTAGTCAAAGTAAACCTTGGTCCGCGCATCCAGCAGCGTGGCGAGCAGGGCGATGCCGATGGCGCCGCCGAGGTTGCGCAGGATGTTGAATAGGCTCGAGGCCGATCCCGCATCCTGGGGCAGGATGTAGGCGGTAGCGATCAGCGAGATGGTGACCATGATCAGCGGTTGGCCCAGGGCGCGGATGATCTGGATCTGATTGAACTGCGGCCCGGCAAAGTCCGGGTTCAGCACGCCCGAAGAGAAACTCGCCAGCCCGAACAGCCCGAAGCCCAGCGTGCACAGCCATTTCGGCGAGACGAACTTCATCAACTTGGGCACCAGCGGAATCAGGAACAGCTGCGGCACGCCCATCCACATGATCACTTCGCCGATCTGCAGGGCGTTGTAGTTCTGGATCTGCGCCAGGTACAGCGGCAACAGGTAGATCGAGCCGTACAAACCGACCCCCATCCCGACGCTGGAAATACTGGATAACCCGAAGTTGCGGTTGCCGAGAATACCGAGATTGATCAGTGGATTGGGTTTGGAGAACTGCACGATCACAAAGCTGATCAGGCTGACCAGCGCGATGCTGCCCAGGGTCACGATCAGGCTCGATTCCAGCCAGTCCTTGCGATGGCCTTCCTCCAGGAACACCTGCAAGCAACCGAGCCCGACGCCGAGGGTGAGAATGCCGGCGTAGTCGGTGCTTTTCAGCAATTCCCAGTGGGCTTCTTTCTTCTCCAGGCCGTACATCAGGCCGGCGATCATGATCAGGCCAGGCGGGATGTTGATGTAGAAAATGTATTCCCAGCCCCAGTTTTCCGTCAGCCAGCCGCCGAGGGTCGGGCCGATGGAGGGTGCGAAGGTGGCGGTCATGGCGAACATGGCCATGCCCTTGGCGCGGTGGTGTTCCGGGAGCTTGATCAGGGTCAGGGTGAACGCCAGCGGAATCAGTGCACCACCGGTAAACCCCTGCAGGGCGCGGAACACGATCATGCTTTCCAGGCTCCACGCCATGGAGCAGAGCAGGGACGCGGCCAGGAATCCGAGGGACACCCACACCGCTAGGCGCCGGGCTGACAGCAACTGCACGAGCCAGGCGGTGAGCGGGATCATGATGATTTCCGCCACCAGGTACGAGGTGGAAATCCATGAGCCTTCTTCCAGGGTCGCCGACAGCGCGCCCTGGATGTCCTTGAGCGAGGAGTTGGTGATCTGGATGTCCAGCACCGCCATGAACGCACCGAGCATCACGCTCATCACCGCAATCCAGTCCCGCCGGGTCGGTTCGCCGACCGGGCGGATCAGTTGATCACCGGCCATCGTCTGGGGCGACTTTGTGGCTCACTTTGGGGGTGACATCTTCAGGGGCGTCCTTGATGTTCACCTTGGCGGTGACCGACATGCCCGGGCGAATCTTGCCGCGCAGCGGATTGTCCGCGGCGAAGGTCAGTTTTACCGGAATCCGTTGTACGACTTTGGTGAAATTGCCCGTGGCATTGTCCGGCGGCAACAGGCTGAACTGCGCACCCGAGGCGGCGAACAGGCTGTCGACCCGGGCTTTGATCGGGGTGTCGCTATAGGCGTCGAAGGTCAGCTCGGCTTCCTGGCCGGGTTGCATGTGGCCAATCTGGGTTTCCTTGAAATTGGCCTGAATCCAGATGTCTTCGTCCGGCACGATCGACAACAGGTAAGCGCCGGCCTGCACGTATTGGCCTTCGCGGGCTGCTCGCTGGCCGATCAGGCCGCTGATGGGCGCGTGGATTTCGCTGCGGGTCAGGTTCAGTTCGGCCTGGGCCAGATCGGTTTTGGCATTGGCGATCTGCGCATCCAGGCGTTTGATCTCGGCGGTGAGTGCGTTGACTTGCTGGCGCTGACTTTGCGCGTCGGCCTGGGCCTTGGCCACTTGCGAGCGGGCAATGTGGTTGTCGGCGGACAGGGTGGTCACCCGTTCTTCCGAGATATAGCCGGGTTTGCGCAAGGTTTCGGCGCGGGTCAGGTCGATCTGCGAGCGACCCAGGCTGGCCTGGCTGGACGCGACCTGCGCTTCGCTGGCGGCAATCAGGCTGGCCTGCTGGGTCAGTTTGCTCTGGGCTTGCAGGCGCTCGGCCTCGCGGGTGGCCAGGGCGGCATTGGCGCGGTCGACAGCGAGGCGGAAGTCGTCGCCTTCGAGTTTGACCAGCAACTGGCCTTTCTCGACATGCTGGTTGTCCTGCACCAGTACCTGATCGATACGCGCGCCCAATTGGCTCGACACGCGGGTGATCTCGCCCTGGACATAGGCGTTGTCGGTGCTTTCATAAAAGCGCCCCTTCAAGAGCCAATGGGCAAACAGGCCCCCGGCAATCAACAGGACAATCAGCAGGAACGAGAAGAGGCGACGCTTGAGTTGGGCAGGCATGAGGCAAACTGTAGTCGAGAAATTGTAAGAGAAGTTATCAGCAGGCAAATCTGGCATACAGCCGATAAGCGGTAAATGCCATCGGCTGATATTCGGCCATTCACCTCGCCATACGGGCGTTACAGACGCAACCTTGGCTTAAATGCCCTGTTCACTGGAGCCGGGCGGGTGTCGCCTGTTACCATTCGCGCCTTGTTTGAACTTCGCTTTTATTCTTTTCGAGACATGCCATGACCACCGTCCGCACTCGCATCGCGCCATCGCCTACCGGGGATCCCCACGTAGGTACCGCCTATATCGCCTTGTTCAACTACTGCTTTGCCAAGCAGCACGGCGGTGAGTTCATCCTGCGGATCGAAGATACCGACCAACTGCGTTCGACCCGCGAGTCCGAACAGCAGATTTTCGACGCCTTGCGCTGGCTCGGGATCGACTGGAGCGAAGGCCCGGACGTCGGTGGCCCGCACGGTCCGTACCGTCAAAGCGAGCGCGGCGATATTTATCAGAAGTATTGCCAGCAGCTTGTGGAGCTCGGTCATGCCTTCCCGTGCTTCTGCACGGCCGAAGAGCTGGACCAGATGCGCGCCGAGCAGATGGCTCGCGGTGAAACCCCGCGTTACGACGGCCGCGCGCTGCTGCTGTCCAAGGAAGAAGTCGCCCGTCGCCTGGCGGCAGGCGAACCCCACGTTATCCGCATGAAAGTGCCGAGCGAAGGCGTCTGCGTGGTGCCGGACATGCTGCGTGGCGACGTTGAAATCCCGTGGGACCGCATGGACATGCAAGTCCTGATGAAGACCGACGGCCTGCCAACCTACTTCCTGGCCAATGTGGTCGACGACCACCTGATGGGCATCACCCACGTATTGCGTGGCGAAGAGTGGTTGCCATCGGCACCGAAGCTGATCCTGCTGTACGAATACTTCGGCTGGGAACAACCGGAGCTGTGCTACATGCCGCTGCTGCGTAACCCGGACAAGAGCAAGCTGTCCAAGCGCAAGAACCCGACCTCGGTAACCTTTTACGAGCGCATGGGCTTCATGCCGGAAGCGATGCTCAACTACCTGGGCCGCATGGGCTGGTCGATGCCGGACGAGCGCGAGAAGTTCTCGTTGCAGGAAATGGTCGACAACTTCGACCTCAAGCGCGTGTCCCTCGGCGGGCCGATCTTCGACATCGAGAAGCTGTCGTGGCTCAACGGCCAGTGGCTGCGTGACCTGCCGGTGGAAGAGTTCGCCGCACGGGTGCAGAAGTGGGCGTTCAATTCCGAATACATGATGAAGATCGCGCCGCACGTGCAGGGCCGGGTCGAAACCTTCAGCCAGGTGGCACCACTGGCCGGGTTCTTCTTTGCCGGTGGCGTGAATCCGGATGCCAAGCTGTTCGAGTCCAAGAAACTCTCGGGCGATCAGGTTCGTCAGTTGATGCAGTTGATCTTGTGGAAGCTCGAAAGCCTGCGTCAGTGGGAGAAAGACAGCATCACCGCGACCATTCAGGCGGTGGTCGAGTCCCTGGAGCTGAAGCTACGTGATGCCATGCCGCTGATGTTCGCTGCGATCACTGGCCAGGCGAGTTCGGTATCGGTGCTCGATGCGATGGAAATCCTCGGGCCGGACCTGACCCGTTTCCGTCTGCGTCAGGCGATTGACCTGCTGGGCGGTGTGTCGAAGAAAGAAAACAAGGAGTGGGAAAAGCTGCTGGGCGCTATCGCCTGAGAGTCCTTGTAGGAGCTGCCGAAGGCTGCGATCTTTTGATCCTGCTCTTCGGTAGCCCTGAAAAGATCGCAGGCTTCGCCAGCTCCTACGAGCCTGCGTTCTTTCCCAAGACCCCCGTTTTTCCGGGCGAGGGCGGTAAGTGGTTGTTATGTCGGCAAAAAATTTCAATTGTTTTGAAAAATAAGTTTGACAGACTTTCGATACGCCCTTAAGATTCGCCCCGTCCTCAGCGATGACATCAACGATGAGGGGCTATAGCTCAGCTGGGAGAGCGCTTGCATGGCATGCAAGAGGTCGACGGTTCGATCCCGTCTAGCTCCACCAATTTACACTTCAAGGTCTGGCCACACCGGCCTTGAAGCGATCAACACTCAGCGTTGATCAGTTGTATAGAAGGGTTTGCGTCCCCTTCGTCTAGTGGCCTAGGACACCGCCCTTTCACGGCGGTAACAGGGGTTCGAGTCCCCTAGGGGACGCCAGTTTTACAGAAGCGATGTTGCAAGATGTCGCTCCGCCGCGAGGCGAAAAATCCGGGGCTATAGCTCAGCTGGGAGAGCGCCTGCATGGCATGCAGGAGGTCAGCGGTTCGATCCCGCTTAGCTCCACCAATTTTACAGTTCAAGGTCTGGCCACACCGGCCTTGAATCGATCAGCTCTCAGCACTGATCAGTTGTATAGAAGGGTTTGTGTCCCCTTCGTCTAGTGGCCTAGGACACCGCCCTTTCACGGCGGTAACAGGGGTTCGAGTCCCCTAGGGGACGCCACGATTACCCGCTCTGCGGGATTTTATAAGGGTCATTCAATTATTGAATGGCCCTTTTGTTTGTCTGGCGTTTGGCCAAATTCCTCCATTTCCAAAAAAAACTGTTCTTCAGACCAGCGGTCACGCCCATGACTTGCTAAAATTTATTATGAGAATAATATTTCAATCGTAATATTCGGAGGCAACGATGAACGATAAAAAAGCTCAAACCCGCGAACGCATCCTCAAGGCTGCCAGCGCAGCGCTGATTCAGCGCGGCCCGGCCGAACCAAGCGTGGGCGAAGTGATGGGCGCGGCGGGCCTGACGGTCGGCGGCTTCTACGCACACTTCGAAAGCAAGGACGCGATGATGCTCGAGGCGTTCAGGCAATTGCTCGGTCACCGCCGCGACCTGATTGCCGACATGGACGCGGAATTGACCGGCGAAGAGCGCCGCGCGTTGGTGGCTGCGTTTTATCTGTCGCGCAAGCACCGTGACTCCTCCGAATCGGCCTGTCCGATCCCGGCATCGGTCGGCGAACTGGGGCGGCTGCCGGAAGCGTTTCGTGTCGCGCTCAATGAGCATGTGGAATTGATGGTCGCGCAGTTGGCGGCCAGCCCTGAAGAAACCGAAAAAGCCCTGGCCGACATGGCCTTGATGGTGGGTGGGCTGGCTCTGGCGCGGGCGCTGGGGCCAGGAGAGTTGTCCGATCGATTACTGCGCGCCGCCAAATCGGCAGTGCGTTGACCTGAAGGCTGCGGCCTGAGGAGAATGCGATGAGCGCGTTAAAGTGGGTTCGTGGCGTTAATGGCACCTTGGGCTGGTTTGCCCCGAAACTGGTCGCCAGCAAAATGCGACAGGCGTTCATGACGCCACGGGATCTGCCGCTGCGTGACTGGGAGCTGCCACTGTTGGCGAAGTCCGAGCGGATCACCCTGCGTTTCGGTCTCTCGGCCTTGCGCTGGGGCCAGGGCCCGGCAGTCTTGCTGATGCATGGATGGGAAGGGCGGCCGACGCAGTTTGCCAGCCTCATCACCGCGCTGGTCGATGCCGGTTACTCGGTCGTGGCCCTGGATGGTCCGGCCCACGGTCGCTCGCCGGGCAGCGAAGCGAATGTGGTGCTGTTCGCCCGCGCCATGCTTGAAGCTGCTTCCGAACTGCCACCCCTGCAAGCGGTCATCGGCCACTCCATGGGCGGCGCCAGTGCGATGCTCGCGGTCCAGTTGGGCTTGCGCACCGAAACCCTGGTCACCATTGCCGCTCCGGCGCGAATTCTCGGCGTGTTGCGTGGTTTTGCCCGCTATGTCGGGCTGCCACCGAAGGCCCGCTCGGCGTTCATTCGCCAGGTCGAGCAAGACGTCGGCATGCGAGCCGAGACGCTGGATGTCGCACACTATCAACTCGACATGCCTGGCCTGATTGTCCACGCCGAAGACGACAACTTCGTCTTGGTGAAGGAATCCCAGCTGATTCACGAAGCCTGGTTCGACAGCCGCTTGTTGCGTCTGAAAGACGGTGGTCATCAGCGAGTGTTGGCCGACCCGCGGGTGATTGATGGCGTGTTATCACTGCTGGCCGGGCGCAGTCTGCAATCACGCCAATCCGCCTGAGCTTCCGTTACACTGCCCCGGTCGAAATTATCTGACCAGGGAGTCGGGCATGGGCTGGGATCGGGAAACGCCGTTCATCATTGATCTGCAAGTGAGCGCCGAGGACATTGACGGGTTGGGGCACGCGAACAACGCGGTCTACGTGACCTGGCTCGAACGCTGTGCCTGGCGCCACTCCCAGCGCCTTGGTCTGGACCTGGTCGAATATCGCCGGCTGGACCGGGCGATGGCGGTGGTGCGGCACGAGATCGATTACCTGGCGGCAGCCTATGAGGACGACGAGTTGCAATTGGCGACCTGGATCGTCGATTGGGACCAGCGGCTGAAAATGACCCGGCACTTCCAGTTGATCCGCCCCAGTGACAACACCACGCTATTGCGCGCGCAGACCACGTTCGTCTGCATCGAGCTGTCCACCGGCAAGCCCAAGCGCATGCCGGTAGAGTTCATCGAGGGCTATGGCCCGGCGTTGCATGCTTTGGAATCAGCAAAAATCTAATGTGGGAGCGAGCCTGCTCGCGAAGGCGGCGGAAAATCCAGCATCAATGTATCTGACAGAGCGCTTTCGCGAGCAGGCTCGCTCCCACAAGGGGTCTGCGGTTTCTCGCGCAATCCAGTAAACTGCCGCACGTTTTTCCTCGAGTGTGTTTTTCATGCAAATTGCTTTGGCGCCCATGGAGGGGTTGGTCGACGACATCCTGCGCGATGTGCTGACCCGCGTGGGTGGTATTGACTGGTGCGTGACCGAGTTCATTCGGGTCAACGACCAGTTGCTCACACCTGCCTATTTCCACAAGTTCGGCCCGGAGCTGCTCAACGGTGCCCGGACAGCTTCCGGCGTGCCGCTGCGTGTGCAACTGCTCGGTTCCGACCCAGTGTGCCTGGCAGAAAATGCCGCGCTGGCCTGCGAGCTGGGTTCCGAAGTGATCGACCTGAACTTCGGCTGTCCGGCCAAGACCGTCAACAAATCCCGTGGTGGCGCGGTATTGCTCAAGGAACCCGAGCTGCTCAACCAGATCGTCGAGCACGTCCGTCGTGCCGTCCCCGCGCACATTCCGGTCACCGCCAAGATGCGCCTGGGCTTCGACAGCCCGGACGGTTCGCTGGTGTGTGCCACGGCCCTGGCCGAAGGCGGCGCCGAACACATCGTGGTGCACGCGCGGACCAAGGTGGATGGCTACAAGCCGCCGGCGCACTGGGAGTGGATTCCGCGGGTGCAGGACGTGGTCAAGGTGCCAGTGTTCGCCAACGGCGACATCTGGAGCGTCGAAGACTGGCGTCGTTGCCGCGAGATCAGCGGCGTGGAAGACATCATGCTCGGTCGTGGTCTGGTTTCGCGTCCGGATCTCGCCCGGCAGATCGCCGCGGCGCGGGCCGGTGAGGAGGTCGTCGAGATGACCTGGTCCGAGTTGCTGCCACTGATCCAGGACTTCTGGCTGCAAGCCAAGGCACAAATGACGCCACGCCAGTCGCCGGGTCGCCTGAAACAATGGCTGGCGATGCTGACCCGCAATTATCCCGAGGCGGTGGAGCTGTTCACCGTCCTGCGTCGTGAGACCGAACTGGATAACGTCTCGCGCTTGTTGGGTCTGCCGGTGGCTGAGGCCGCCTGAAACTCTTTGTAAAAAAAGCAGAAAATAACCTCTTGAAATGCAATCAGCGGTCCTTATCTAAGGGTTACGCGATGCCGAATTCGGGTCGCGGAGACAAAAAACCTTGCTGATTGTTTTCAGGAGATTTGAAACATGAGTACTGCATTTTCCCTGGCCCCACTGTTCCGTTCCTCGGTGGGTTTCGACCGTTTCAACGACCTGTTCGAAACCGCCCTGCGCAATGAGCCAGGCAGCACCTACCCACCCTACAACGTGGAAAAACACGGTGACGATCAATACCGCATCGTCGTAGCGGCCGCCGGTTTCCAGGAAGATGACCTGGAGCTGCAAGTCGAGAAGGGTGTGCTGACCATCAGTGGTGGCAAACGTGACGCCAACGAGGGCGTGACCTTCCTGCACCAGGGCATTGCCCAGCGTGCGTTCAAGCTGTCCTTCCGTCTGGCGGACCACATCGAGATCAAGGCTGCCGGCCTGAGCAACGGTCTGTTGAGCATCGACCTGCTGCGGGTGATCCCGGAAGAGGCGAAAGCCAAACGGATCCCGATCAACGGGACGCAAAAACCGGCTCTGCAACACTAAGTCGGAGCAAGAAGAAGGGCGCCATTGGCGCCCTTTTTTGTGCTCGTCACTTCAGCAGTTTTTGAAACTCTTCCACCGGCAACGGCTGGCTGTGCAAATACCCCTGATAGAAATGGCATTCCAACCCCTGCAAGAACTCCAGCTGCTCCGCTGTTTCCACCCCTTCAGCAATCACCTTCAAATCCAGGCTGTGGGCCATGGCGACGATGGCGCGGATGATCTCGGCGTCGTTCGGGTCGCTGGTGGCGTCGCGGATAAACGACTTGTCGATTTTCAGGGTGTCGACCGGCAAGCGCTTGAGGTAGGTCAGTGAGGAGTAGCCGGTGCCGAAGTCGTCCATGGCGAAGCTCACACCGAGTTTTTTCAGGCGGCGCATTTTGCTGATGGTGTCTTCCAGGTTCTGGATGACGATGCCTTCGGTGATTTCCAGCTTCAACAGGGAGCAGGGCAGGCCATAACTGGCCAGGCTGTTTTCAATCCGTTCGACGAAGTCGTTCTGGCGAAACTGGCGCGGGCTGATGTTCACGCACAGGCTGAATTTGTACGGATTCACCAGACCGTCGTCGATCAATTGTTTGAAGGCCTGGCAGGCTTCGTCGAGGATCCAGGTGCCGACCTCCAGAATCAGTCCGCTGTCTTCCAGTACCTTGATGAACTCGTTGGGTGACTGCGGGCCGAGCTCCGGATGATTCCAGCGTACCAGGGCCTCGGCACCGACGATGCGGTCGCCCCGGGCGTCGACCTGGGGTTGGTAATGCACGCGAAACTCGCCCCGGGAAAGCGCCAGGCGCAGGTCGGTTTCCATGCGCAGGCGTTCGCTCGCGGCCTTCTGCATGGTGTTGTGGTACATCTGCGCGGTATTGCGACCAGAGTCCTTGGCGCGATAGAGCGCGATGTCGGCTCGCTTGAGCAGGTCGGTCGGGGTCGAGCCGTGATCGGGGATCAGCGCAATGCCGATGCTTGGCGTCACTTGCAGGCGCTGGCCGTCGAGGAACATCGGTTCGGACAGCAGTTCGCGGATGGTGTCGGCCAGTTCGCGAACCTGATCGCTGACCTCGCTGCGCGAGCCTTCAAGGCCGCTGAGCAGTATCACGAATTCGTCACCGCCCAGGCGCGCGACGGTGTCTTCCATGCGCACGCTGGCCTCCAGGCGCGCGGTGATGATTTTCAGCACGGTATCGCCCACCGGGTGCCCGAGGGAGTCGTTGATGTGCTTGAAATGGTCGAGGTCGAGGAACATCAGCGCGCCGCGCAGGTTATGCCGTTTGAGCAGGGCGATCTGCTGGCTCAGGCGGTCCATCAGCAAGGCGCGGTTGGGCAGGTTGGTCAGTGGGTCGTGGTAGGCCAGGTGGCGGATCTGCGCTTCGGCGTTTTTCAGCAGGCTGACGTCTCGTGCGGTCAATAGCAGGCAGGCGGTTTCGTTGAGGGTGATCGGTTCCACCGAGACTTCGACGGTGAGCAGTTCGCCGCGCTTGTTGCGCCCGAGCATTTCCTGGTGATGAACCCGACCCTTGATCTGCAATTCGGCCAGCAGCGCCGAGCGTTGTTTTTCTTCAGCCCAAATCCCGACCTGATACACCGTGCGGCCCACTACTTCCTCGGCGCGGTAACCGGTCAGGCGGCAGAAACCGTCGTTGACCTCCAGATAGCGTCCGGTGTCGCGCTCGGTGATGGTGATGGCGTCGGGGCTGGAGTGGAAGGCCTTGGCGAATTTCTCTTCACTGGCCTTGAGCGCCGCTTCCGAGCGCTGTTGCTGGGTGATATCGCGCAGCGTAGTGACGATGCAGGCCTGGTCGCCGACGCTGATCTGGCGGCTGGAAATCACGCAAGTCAGGACCTGTCCGTCCTTGTGCTGGACGAGAATGGCCACGTTGTTCAGGCCTTGTTCGCGGATCACTTGTTCGATCCGTCGCAGGCTTTTCGCCGAAGCGTCCCACAGGCCGATTTCGTCGGCGCTGCGGCCGATCACGTCGGCAGTGCTCCAGCCGAAGGTCTGGGTGAAGCTGGAGTTGATTTCAATGAACTGGCCGGAGTCCTGGTGGGTGACGCAGATCGGATCGGGGCTGACCTGGAACAGCGTGGCGAATTTTTCTTCGGAGGCCACCAGTCGTTGTTCGCGCTCCACCTGGTCGGTGATGTCGAGCAATGTGCCGGCCATGCGCACCGGCACGCCGTTGTCATCGCGGTAGAGGCGGGCGCGGCTTTCCAGGTAGCGCGGGCTGCCGTCGGGCAATTGCACGCGATAGGTCAATTGATAGTTGCCGGCCGGGCCTTCACGCAGGCTGCGGTAAGCGTCGCGCATGGTGTCGCGTTCTTCGCCGGGCACGCCTTCGAAGAACTCGTCGAAGGACTCGTGAAAGGGTTTGGCGTCCAGGCCGTGCAGTTGGGCGGCCCGTGCCGACCCGTAGAGCATGCCGCTGGGAATGTGCCAGTCCCAGGTGCCGAGTTGCGCTGAGTCCAGGGCCAGGTCGAGGCGTTCCTGGCTGTCCTTGAGGGCCTGTTCGGCGACTTTGCGTTCGGTGGTGTCAAGGAATGTGCTCAGTAGATAGGGCTGGCCTTCGAGCTCGACTTTCTGCGCACTGAGGATGCCGTCGTGGACCTGGCCATTGCTGGCGCGAAACTGCACTTCCATGCTGACCAGGTCGCCTTTGGCTTTGGTGGCCTTGACCAGGTCGTCCCGTTGCTCGGGATGCACCCACAGGCCTAGCTCCAGAGTGGTGCGGCCGATCGCGTTTTGCACCGGCCAGCCGAACAGGCTTTCGAAATACTGGTTGGCTTCGGAGATCAGGCCGTCTTCCTGGCGGGTCAGCAGGACCATGTTCGGGCACAGGTGAAACAGGGTGGCGAAGCGTTTTTCCGAGCTGCTCAACGCCTGTTCGCGCTGGCGCTGGTGGGTAATCTCGCGGATTACGCCGATCATCCGTGGCCTGCCGTGCTTGTCCGGTAACAGGCTGCCGTTGATTTCCAGCCAGTGCAGGCTGCCATCGGGCCAGCGGATGCGGTGACGCATCGCTTGCTCCAACGGCGCGCCAGCGATGACCGCGTGGAAGGCGCGAAGGGTTTTCGCGCGATCCTCCGGGGGCAGCAGGTCGAGGTATTCCAGATCCCGTGGCAACGGTTTGCGGGGGTCGAAGCCGAACAGCGCCTGCGTACCCCGGGACCAGCTGATCTGCCCGCGCTCGATGTCCCAATACCAGGCACCCAGGCGCGCGCCGTTGAGCGCGGCCAACAGTTGCGAGGCACTTTCCCAGCTCTGTTCGGAGTTTTTCGGGTCAAGTGCCTGTATACGCGGCATTGGCGGAATACGGTCAACAGATTTGGGCATTGGCAAGCCTTAGGCTGAATGGGCGTTTGGCACAGGGGGTCGCGGCTCTATAGGAGTAGCACAAGTCAGCCTTGAGTCCCTGGCGGATCGAGTTGAGCATCCAGCAAGGCCATGAAAGCCCGAGCAGCATTCGACAGCGTCCTTTCCGTGTGCAGGATATAGCCTAGCTGGCGAGTGAGCTGTATGCCCGGCAAAGGTATGCGCGCCACCTGGTCATCGAGCATGGTGCGCGGCAAAACGCTCCAGGCCAGGCCGATCGAGACCATCATCTTGATGGTTTCCAGGTAGTTGGTGCTCATGGCGATGTTAGGCGTCAGGCCCTGGGCTTCAAACAGCCGCTGCACAATGTGATGGGTAAACGTGTTACCGCCGGGGAAGACCGCCGGGTGTCGGGCGATATCCGCCAGGCTGACCTTGCCGTTATTGAGCAACGAATGCTCCGGGGCAACCACGAAATCCAGCGGGTCGTCCCACACCGGGGTGGCCTTGACCAGCGCATGGGGTTCCGGCGCGAGGGTAATGACCGCCAGTTCGGCACGGCCATGGAGAATTTCCTCGTAGGCCACTTCCGAATCGAGGAACTGAATATCCAGCGCCACTTGTGGGTAGCGTCGGGTGAACTCCCTCAATAAGGGTGGCAAACGGTGCAGGCCGATATGGTGACTGGTGGCCAGGGTCAGACGGCCGGTCACTTCGCCTGTGAGGTTGGTCAAGGCGCGGCGCGTATCATCGAGGACATTGAGAATCTGGTAGGCCCGCGGCAGCAGGGCGCGCCCGGCCTCGGTCAGGCCTACTTCACGACCCAGGCGATCGAACAACCGCACCTTCAATTGCTGCTCCAGCCCGGCAATACGTTTGCTGATCGCGGGCTGGGTCAGGTGCAGCCGTTCGCCGGCGCCGGAGAAGCTTCCGGTCTCGGCGATGGCAATAAAAGCATTGAGGTTGGCCAGGTCCATGGTTGTATTCCAGTTGGTTATCCAAAGCATAAAAAATATGAATTTGAGTTATTTAATGTAACCCCATAGGATCAGCCTCACAAGCCAAAGGGTTATTGAGACTTTCAAAACCCGGGGCATAGAAACAAGCTGATGAGGAACCGTCTGATGGCCGGCAAAACGCTCTACGACAAGCTCTGGGATTCGCATTTGGTCAAGCAGCGCGACGATGGCTCTGCGCTGATCTACATCGATCGTCACATCATCCACGAAGTGACCTCGCCGCAAGCCTTCGAAGGCCTGCGTCTGGCCGGGCGCAAGCCATGGCGCATCGATGCCAACATCGCGACCCCGGACCACAACGTACCGACCACGCCGGAGCGCAAGGGCGGCATCGACGCCATCGTTGACCAGGTCTCGCGCCTGCAAGTGCAGACCCTCGACGACAACTGCGATGAATACGGCATCGTCGAGTTCAAGATGAACGACGTTCGCCAGGGCATCGTCCACGTCATCGGCCCGGAGCAGGGCGCAACCTTGCCGGGCATGACTGTGGTCTGCGGCGACTCCCACACCTCGACCCACGGCGCATTCGGCGCATTGGCGCACGGTATCGGCACATCCGAGGTCGAGCATGTGCTCGCCACCCAGTGCCTGGTCGCCAAGAAAATGAAAAACATGCTGGTACGGGTCGAAGGCCAATTGCCGTTCGGCGTGACCGCCAAGGACATCGTGCTCGCCGTGATCGGCAAGATCGGCACCGCCGGCGGTAACGGCCACGCCATCGAATTCGCCGGCAGTGCGATTCGCGACCTGTCCGTGGAAGGCCGCATGACCATCTGCAACATGTCCATCGAGGCTGGCGCTCGCGTAGGCCTGGTGGCGGCGGATGAAAAAACCGTGGCTTACGTAAAGGGCCGTCCATTTGCTCCGAAAGGCGCGGAATGGGACCTTGCCGTCGAAGCCTGGAAAGACCTGGTGTCTGACGCTGATGCCAGGTTCGATACTGTTGTCGAACTCGACGCCACCCAGATCAAGCCACAAGTCAGCTGGGGCACTTCGCCTGAGATGGTGTTGGCGGTGGACCAGAACGTGCCGGATCCTGCGAAGGAAATGGACCTGGTCAAACGCGGTTCCATCGAGCGCGCCTTGAAATACATGGGTTTGACCGCCAACCAGGCGATCACCGACATTCAGCTCGACCGTGTGTTCATCGGTTCCTGCACCAACTCGCGGATCGAAGATTTGCGTGCGGCGGCCGTGATCGCCAAGGGCCGCAAAGTGGCCTCGACCATCAAGCAGGCCATCGTGGTGCCGGGCTCGGGTCTGGTTAAAGCCCAGGCTGAATCGGAAGGCCTGGACAAGATCTTCCTCGAAGCCGGTTTCGAATGGCGTGAGCCGGGTTGCTCGATGTGCCTGGCGATGAACCCGGACCGCTTGGAGTCCGGCGAGCATTGCGCTTCGACTTCCAACCGTAACTTCGAAGGCCGTCAGGGCGCTGGTGGTCGTACCCACCTCGTCAGCCCGGCCATGGCCGCGGCCGCCGCTGTGAACGGTCGTTTCATCGACGTCCGTGAATTGATTTAAGGAGCGCAGCATGAAAGCTTTTACCCAGCACACTGGACTTGTCGCGCCTTTGGATCGTGCCAACGTCGACACCGACCAGATCATCCCGAAGCAGTTCCTGAAGTCGATCAAGCGCACGGGCTTTGGCCCGAACCTGTTCGATGAATGGCGTTACCTGGATGTGGGCCAGCCTTATCAGGACAACTCCAGGCGTCCACTGAACAAGGACTTCGTCCTCAACGCCGAACGTTACCAGGGCGCCAGCGTGTTGCTGGCCCGCGAGAACTTCGGTTGCGGCTCCAGCCGTGAACACGCGCCGTGGGCGCTGGAAGAATACGGTTTCCGCAGCATCATCGCGCCGAGCTATGCCGACATCTTCTTCAACAACAGCTTCAAGAACGGCTTGCTGCCGATCATCTTGAGCGATGCCGAAGTCGACGAACTGTTCCAGCAGGTCGAGGCCAATCCGGGCTATCAGTTGCAGGTCGATCTGCAAGCCCAGACCGTGACCCGCCCTGACGGCAAGGTGTTGAGCTTCGAAATCGATGCGTTCCGTAAGCACTGCCTGCTCAACGGCCTGGACGATATCGGCCTGACCTTGCAGGACGGCGATGCGATTGCGACGTTTGAGGCCAAGCATCGTGCGAGCCAGCCTTGGTTGTTTCGCGACGCGTGATTGATCCGACATTTCGGTAGGTAGGGCCGGCCTCTTCGCGAGCAGGCTCGCTCCCACAGGGATTTTGTAAACACTGAAAATCCAATGTGGGAGCGAGCCTGCTCGCGAAGGCGGCAGCCCAAACACCACAAGACTCACCCCCAAAAGGAAGTCCCCATGACCAGCACCGCCCAGCACACCCAGGTAGTCCAGAAGCAATTCGGTGAACAGGCTTCGGCCTACCTGAGCAGCGCCGTCCACGCTCAAGGCACTGAATTCGCCCTGCTACAGGCCGAGCTGGACGGGCAGGGCGATGCCCGGGTCCTGGACCTTGGCTGCGGGGCCGGTCACGTGAGTTTTCACGTAGCCTCATTGGTGAAAGAAGTGGTGGCCTATGACCTGTCGCAGCAGATGCTCGACGTGGTGACTGCTGCCGCTGTCGATCGTGGCTTGAGCAACGTGACCACGGTCAACGGTGCCGCTGAGCGCCTGCCGTTCGCCGATGGTGAATTCGATTTCGTCTTCAGCCGTTATTCGGCGCACCATTGGAGCGATCTGGGCGTGGCCCTGCGGGAAGTGCGTCGAGTCTTGAAGCCGGGCGGTGTGGCGGCGTTCGTCGACGTGTTGTCACCGGGTAGCCCGCTGTTCGACACGTACCTGCAAAGCGTCGAAGTGCTGCGCGACACCAGCCATGTGCGCGATTATTCCGCCGGCGAGTGGTTGCGTCAGGTCAGCGAGGCGGGGCTGCACACCCGCAGTACCACCCGTCAGCGCTTGCGCCTGGAGTACAACAGCTGGGTCGAGCGCATGCGCACACCTGAAGTGATGCGCGCGGCGATCCGCGAGTTGCAGCAGTCGATGGGCAATGAAGTGCGCGAATATTTTGAAATTGAGGCCGATGGTTCGTTCAGTACCGATGTACTGGTGCTGATGGCTGAACGATAGAATTTTTCCGGGTGCGTCCATGGGCGCACCGACTGATGACATGAGGAAAGCATGAGCAAGCAGATTCTGATTCTCCCAGGTGACGGTATTGGCCCGGAAATCATGGCCGAAGCGGTCAAGGTGCTGGAGCTGGCCAGTGACAAGTTCGCCCTGGGCTTCGAGTTGAGCCATGACGTGATTGGTGGCGCTGCCATCGACAAGCACGGCGTGCCGTTGGCCGACGAGACCCTGGAACGTGCCCGCGCGGCCGACGCCGTGTTGCTGGGCGCCGTTGGCGGCCCGAAATGGGATGCCATCGAACGTGACATCCGCCCTGAGCGCGGCCTGTTGAAAATCCGTGCGCAACTGGGCCTGTTCGGCAACCTGCGTCCGGCGATCCTGTACCCGCAACTGGCCGAGGCTTCCAGCCTGAAGCCGGAAATCGTTTCCGGGCTGGACATCCTGATCGTTCGCGAACTGACCGGCGGCATCTACTTCGGCGCGCCACGCGGTACCCGTACCCTGGAAAACGGCGAGCGTCAGTCCTACGACACCCTGCCGTACAGCGAAAGCGAAATCCGCCGCATCGCCCGTGTCGGTTTCGACATGGCCATGGTTCGTGGCAAGAAGCTGTGCTCGGTGGACAAGGCCAACGTACTGGCCTCCAGCCAGCTGTGGCGTGAAGTGGTCGAACAAGTGGCCAAGGATTATCCTGAAGTCGAACTGAGCCACATGTACGTCGACAACGCCGCGATGCAGCTGGTGCGCGCACCGAAGCAGTTCGACGTGATCGTCACCGACAACATGTTCGGCGACATCCTGTCCGACCAGGCCTCGATGCTCACCGGTTCCATCGGCATGCTGCCGTCGGCGTCCCTGGACACCAACAACAAAGGCATGTACGAGCCGTGCCACGGTTCGGCGCCGGACATCGCGGGCAAAGGCATCGCCAACCCGTTGGCGACCATTTTGTCGGTGTCGATGATGCTGCGTTACAGCTTCAACCAGCAGGCCGCGGCCGATGCCATCGAGAAAGCCGTCAGCCTGGTGCTGGATCAGGGCTTGCGCACCGGCGACATCTGGTCGGCCGGTTGCACTAAAGTCGGTACGCAGGAAATGGGTGACGCAGTAGTCGCCGCGCTGCGGAATCTGTAATCTCTCGGGCCCGCTGCCAAATTCAAGACAAGGTAGCGGCCCACATTTCAAGAAGGTGTAGTTGCGATGAAACGTGTAGGTCTGATCGGTTGGCGCGGTATGGTCGGTTCCGTGCTCATGCAGCGGATGCTGGAAGAGCAGGATTTCGATCTTATCGAGCCGGTGTTCTTCACCACTTCCAATGTCGGTGGCCAAGGCCCGTCCGTGGGCAAGGACATTGCTCCGCTCAAGGACGCTTACAGCATTGAAGAGCTGAAAACCCTCGACGTGATTCTGACCTGCCAGGGTGGCGACTACACCAGCGAAGTCTTCCCCAAGCTGCGTGAAGCCGGCTGGCAGGGTTACTGGATCGACGCCGCTTCCAGCCTGCGCATGCAGGATGACGCGGTGATCGTTCTGGATCCGGTCAACCGCAAGGTGATCGACCAGCAACTGGATGCAGGCACCAAGAACTACATCGGCGGCAACTGCACCGTCAGCCTGATGCTGATGGGCCTCGGTGGCCTGTTCGAAGCTGGCCTGGTGGAGTGGATGAGCGCCATGACCTATCAGGCGGCCTCCGGTGCCGGCGCGCAGAACATGCGTGAACTGATCAAGCAAATGGGCGCGACCCACGCCGCTGTTGCCGATCAACTGGCCGATCCGGCCAGCGCGATCCTCGACATCGACCGTCGTGTTGCCGAAGCCATGCGCAGCGACGCGTACCCGACCGAAAACTTCGGCGTACCGCTGGCCGGCAGCCTGATCCCGTGGATCGACAAGGAACTGCCGAACGGCCAGAGCCGCGAAGAGTGGAAGGCCCAGGCCGAGACCAACAAGATCCTCGGTCGCTTCAAGAGCCCGATCCCGGTCGATGGCATCTGCGTGCGTATCGGCGCCATGCGCTGCCACAGCCAGGCGCTGACCATCAAGCTGAACAAAGACGTACCGATCGCTGATATCGAAGGGCTGATCAGCCAGCACAACCCTTGGGTCAAGCTGGTACCGAACAGCCGTGAGACCAGCATTCAGGAGCTGAGCCCGAACAAGGTCACCGGCACCCTGAACATCCCGGTTGGCCGTCTGCGCAAGCTGAACATGGGTTCGCAGTTCGTCGGCGCGTTCACCGTCGGCGACCAGTTGCTGTGGGGTGCGGCCGAACCGCTGCGTCGCATGCTGCGGATCCTGCTTGAGCGTTGATCGGTTGATGCAATGAAAGAACCCGCGCCTTGAAAGAGGCGCGGGTTTTTTTATCGAAGAAATGTTGTCAGGCCCGACGCCTTCGCGAGCAGGCTCGCTCCCACATTGGAATGCATACCCCTGTGGGAGCGAGCCTGCTCGCGAAGGGGCCGCCACAGGCACCACAAGCCCCGGCGGAATTGCCTGTATCCCACCCACCCGGTAAAGTGCCGCTCCCCCCGTTTCGCCAGAGGTCAAACCATGAGCCAGTCCATTGATATTGCCGTGATCGGCGCCACCGGTACTGTCGGCGAAACACTCGTGCAGATACTCGAAGAGCGCGATTTCCCGATCGGCATCCTTCACCTGCTGGCCAGCAGCGAATCGGCCGGCAGTTCGGTGCCGTTTCGCGGCAAGAACGTGCGGGTGCGGGAGGTCGATGAGTTCGACTTCAGCAAGGTGCAGTTGGCATTCTTTGCCGCCGGCCCGGCGGTCTCGTTGAGTTTTGCTTCCCGGGCGACAGACGCCGGTTGCTCGGTGATCGATCTCTCCGGTGCCCTGCCGGCCGAAAAGGCGCCACAGGTCGTGCCTGAGGCCAACGCCCAGGTGTTGGCCGGCTTGAAAAAACCCTTTCAGGTCAGCAGCCCAAGCCCGTCGGCCACCACCCTGGCGGTGGTGCTTGCACCATTGATGGATTTGCTCGATTTGCAGCGCATCAGCCTGACCGCCAGCCTCGCGGTATCGGCCCAGGGTCGCGAAGCCGTGAGCGAACTCGCCCGGCAGACCGCCGAGCTGCTGAATGTGCGGCCGCTGGAGCCGAAATTCTTTGATCGGCAGATGGCCTTCAACCTGTTGGCCCAGGTCGGCAAACCGGATGAGCAAGGTCATACGCTGCTGGAAAAACGCCTGGTGCGTGAGCTGCGCCAGGTCATGGCGCGGCCTTCATTGAAGATTTCCGTCACTTGCATTCAAGCCCCGGTGTTTTTTGGCGATAGCTATAGCGTGACCCTGCAGTCCGCGAGTGAAATCGACCTGGGGAAAGTCAATGCAGCCCTGGAAGACGCACCCGGCATCGAGCTGGTGGAAGCCGGCGATTACCCGACCCCGGTGGGCGATGCGGTAGGGCAGGATGTGGTCTACGTTGGTCGGGTTCGCCAGGGGATTGACGACCCGTCGGAACTTAATCTGTGGCTGACGTCAGATAACGTACGCAAAGGCGCGGCGCTCAACGCTGTGCAGCTGGCCGAGTTGTTGCTTAAAGACCTGCTGTAAAAGATACTTTGCAACAATTTGTCGAATGATTCCGCGCGAGCCTATGCTTGCCGGAGTGCTGAAGGCGAGCCACCCTGCGTGGCTTTGCCGGGCATCAATGAAATGATCGCGCGCGACGACCCACGCCGTTGCGCGCAATGCCTTACGGCAGCGACTATCAATACCTTCTCGCTGGCCGAGGAATGTTCAAACTAAGGATGAGCTAATGGTTCAAGTTCGCAAACTGGTGTTAGCAATAGCGGCCGCGTCGGCGCTGTCCTCCGGTATGGCGCATGCCCTCGGGCTCGGGGAACTGACCCTGAAATCGACGCTCAACCAGCCGCTGGTAGCGGAAATCGAGCTGCTCGATGTCAAGGACCTCACCGCCGCCGAAGTGGTGCCGAGCCTGGCCTCACCAGACGATTTCGCCAAGGCCGGTGTCGACCGCCAGGCGTTTCTCAACGACTTGACCTTCACCCCGGTGCTCAACGCCAGCGGCAAAAGCATCCTGCGCGTGACCTCCAGCAAGCCACTCTCCGAACCCATGGTGAAGTTCCTGGTTCAGGTCATGTGGCCGAACGGTCGTTTGCTGCGCGATTACAGTGTGCTGCTCGATCCATCCAAATTCTCGCCGCAAACCGCTGAAGCGGCTGCGCAACCAACGTCAACGGTTGCCGCGCCCGTCACCGGTGCGACCAAACCGTCCCAATACACCACCACGCTGCGCGATACCCTGTGGGAAATCGCCGCGAAGGCGCGTAATGGTGGTTCGATCCAGCAAACCATGCTGGCCATCCAGGCGTTGAACCCGGATGCCTTTATCGACGGCAACATCAACCGCCTGAAAATCGGCCAGGTGTTGCGCCTGCCGGACCAGGCACAGAGCACGGGCCTGCCGCAAGCCAAGGCCATTGCCGAAGTGGCTGCGCAGAACACCGCATGGCGCCAGGGGCGTCGCTACGTAGCGAAACCCGGGGCAGGGCAGCAACAGCTTGACGCCACCAGTCGCGCTCGTACCGATGGTGCTCCGGCGCAAGCGACTACCGACAAGCTGAGCCTGGTGTCTGCCGAGTCCGGCAAGAACCCTGGCAAAGGGGCTGCGGGAGATGCCAAGGCCCTCAGCAACAAGCTGGCGGTGACCCAGGAAAGCCTCGACAGCAGCCGTCGTGATAACGCCGAACTGCAAAGCCGCATGGCCGATCTGCAAAGTCAGGTGGACAAGCTGCAACGCCTGATCGAGTTGAAGAACAATCAGCTGGCCAAGTTGCAAACCGAGGGCGCTGCGGGTGCACCAGCGGCTGCGACAGCTCCGGCGATGTCGGCCGAACTGGCTGCCAACCCGGCAGCGCCTGGTCCGGCTGACACTGCACCAGCGCCCGAGGCAACTGCGGCGCCGGCCGAGAAGCCCGTTGAGGCAACACCGGCAGCATCCGACGATCAGAAATTCAATGAGTTGCTGACCAATCCTGCGCTGCTGGGCCTGGTGGGTGGCGGTGCGGTGATTCTGCTGCTCCTGCTGCTGTTGCTGGCGCGCCGCCGCAAAGCCCAGCAAGAAGCCGAAAAGCATATGCGCATGGCCCGTGCCTTGGCCGAAGAGCAGCCATTCCCGGCCGATTTCGACTTGCCGGAAAGCAGCTTCGAAGGCCTTGAAGTTCCGTCGCCGAGCGTGAAGCTGGCGACTGCCCCGACGCCTGCTCCCGCGCCAGCGCCGGTGGTTGCTCCGGTGGTGATGACCACGCCGATCGCCGCACCATTGGTGTCTCCGGCCGCCGAGCGTTCCGACGACGTGCTGGGCCAGGCTCAGTCGCACATCAATGCTGGTCGCCTGAACCAGGCTGCCGCGTTGCTGGAGGACGGCGTCAAGCAAGAGCCGAAGCGCAGCGACTTGCGCTTGAAACTGATGGAAGTCTACGGCCAGCAAGGCGACCGCGATGCGTTCGTCGGCCAGGAGCGTCAGTTGGTGGCCAATGGCGACAACTTCGCCCAGGTTGAAAAACTCAAAAGCCGCTTCCCGGCCATGGCGTTGGTGGCTGCCGGTGGTATCGCCGCAGCCGCCGTTGCTGCCGAGCTGGACGCGCAATACGTCAAGGATCTGTTGCTCGATGAGCCGCAAGCACCGGCGCCAGAACCAGCGGCGTTCGAGGATGACCTCGACAGCGCCTTCGATCTGAGCCTGGACGATCTGGACGCGATTACGCCTGTGGCGCCTGCACCTGTGCCGGAGCCTGAAGTGACGGCGCTGGCAGGCCTGGACGAGTTTCCGCTGGACGACGATCTGAGTTTTGAGTCGGTGTTGCAGCAACAGACTGAAATCAAGGAAAACCTCGACGATCTGTCGGACTTCGACCTGGACCTGGATCTCGGTGCGCAACCGTCGCCAGTGATGCTGGCTGAAGATGATTTCCTGCTGGATCTGGACGAGAGTGTGAAGGATTTCCCGGCTACCGAAACCCCGGCTATTCCCGAGGTCGCGCTGGATGACCTGGAATTGCCGGCCGATTTCGATCTGTCGCTGGCCGACGAAATGGACGCACCGGATGCGTTCGCAGCCGAGCTGGATGATGTCAACGCCGAGCTGGAGAGCTTGTCCAGCAGTATCGGCGAGCCGACGTTTACCGAGGCTGATGCAGCACTGGGTGACGATGATGACTTCGACTTCCTCTCGGGTACTGACGAAGCCGCTACCAAGCTCGATCTGGCTCAGGCCTATATCGACATGGGCGACAGCGATGGCGCTCGCGACATCCTCAATGAGGTGGTAAGCGAAGGCAGTGCCGAGCAGAAGAGTGAAGCCGAGGAAATGCTTTCGCGCCTGGCTTGAGTGGTCGGTAGGTTGTAAACAGAACGGCAGCCCATTGAGGCTGCCGTTTTTATTTGGCCGATGAGTTGATGTCGTCTGCTGTGGCCCCTTCGCGAGCAGGCTCGCTCCCACAGGGTTCTATGCCAGGCATCAATCACTGTGGGAGCGAGCCTGCTCGCGAAGAGGCCCTAACATTCACTCCAGTCCCTCAGTTGTACTGGCATCCCCTCCAGTCGGCCTTATAATGCCCGCCTTTGGTACATCATCAGGCTGTCCCTCCTTGGCAAATATAGATAACCCGGCCGCCGAAATGGCAGCCGACGGCTTTTTCCGGATCGCGCTGGGCGTCGAATACAAAGGCTCGCGCTACCGCGGCTGGCAGCGCCAGGCGTCCGGGGTGCTCACCGTGCAGGAAACCCTCGAAAACGCCTTGTCCAAAGTCGCCGACTCACCCGTTTCGCTGATGTGCGCCGGACGTACCGACGCCGGGGTGCATGCCTGCGGGCAGGTGGTGCATTTCGACACCCAGGTCGAGCGTTCGATGAAGGCCTGGACCATGGGCGCCAACATCAACTTGCCCCACGACGTCAGTGTCAGTTGGGCCAAGGTCATGCCAGCGCATTTCCATGCGCGCTTCAAGGCCATTGCCCGGCGTTATCGCTACGTGATCTACAACGATCAGATCCGTCCGGCGCACCTGAACGAAGAAGTGACCTGGAATCACCGTCCGCTGGACGTCGAGCGCATGGCCGAGGCCGCCCAGTACCTGCTCGGCACCCATGATTTCAGCGCTTTTCGCGCCGGCCAGTGCCAGGCCAAGTCGCCGATCAAGGAACTGCATCACCTGCGCGTCACCCGTCACGGCAAGATGATCGTGCTGGATATTCGCGCCAGCGCCTTTCTGCATCACATGGTGCGCAACATTGCCGGCGTGCTGATGACCATTGGCGCCGGAGAGCGTCCGGTGGAGTGGATGAAAGAGGTGCTGGAGAGCCGGATTCGTCGGACCGGTGGCGTGACCGCGCATCCATTCGGTTTGTATCTGGTTCAGGTCGAGTACCGTGACGAGTTCGAATTACCTGAGCGTTACATCGGTCCACACTTCCTGACCGGTTTCTCGGAACTTGGCGGCTGACGCCCTCGAACGCTTTTGTTACCATCCGGGACTTTCCGGATTTGTCTTGGAGTTGTGTCGACATGTCAGCCGTTCGCAGCAAGATCTGTGGGATTACCCGCATAGAGGATGCGTTGGCAGCCGTCGAGGCCGGGGCGGATGCCATCGGATTGGTGTTCTACGCCAAAAGCCCCCGTGCGGTGACGTTCCAGCAGGCGCGCTCGATCATCAAGGCGCTGCCGCCGTTCGTGACCACCGTGGGCTTGTTCGTCAATGCGAGCCGTTGCGAATTGGGTGAAATCCTCGACGCGGTGCCCCTGGACCTGCTGCAGTTTCACGGCGATGAAAGCGCAGAGGATTGCGAAGGATGGCACCGCCCGTACATCAAGGCGCTGCGGGTCAAGGCGGGTGATGACATCGCCGCGGCCTGTGATGCTTATGCCAGTGCCAGCGCAATCCTGCTCGATACCTATGTCGAAGGCGTTCCCGGAGGAACCGGCGAGGCATTTGACTGGTCACTGATACCGCACGGCTTGAGCAAGCCGATCATTCTGGCGGGCGGTCTGACGCCGGATAACGTCGCCGAAGCGATTGCCCGCGTCCGGCCTTATGCCGTGGATGTCAGCGGCGGGGTAGAGGCGAGCAAGGGCATCAAGGATCACGCAAGGATTCAGGCATTTATCAAAGCGGTACGCGGTAGCACCTGTTGATGTGACGGCTGGCAGACTGCCGCCGTCCACTGCACTGTACAAAGCGGATGCACTGCACACAGCAGGCAGATCCGAGGGTTTGTGGTTGCACGCAGGTCATGTTTCGCGCTGACCGTGGCAGTCCATCGACCCTCTTCGCACACATGAATTTAGCGCTAGGGCATACACGGGGCTGCGAACCAGAGCGTTCGGGCCACCGGTACTGGAGAAAGAAAGCATGAGCAACTGGTTAGTAGACAAACTGATCCCTTCGATCATGCGTTCCGAGGTCAAGAAGAGCTCGGTGCCTGAAGGTCTTTGGCACAAATGCCCGTCTTGCGAGGCTGTGCTGTATCGTCCGGAGTTGGAAAAGACCCTGGACGTTTGCCCCAAGTGCAACCATCACATGCGTATCGGCGCCCGTGCCCGTATCGACATCTTCCTCGACGTTGAAGGCCGTGCCGAGCTGGGTGCGGACCTGGAGCCGGTTGACCGTCTGAAATTCCGCGACGGCAAGAAGTACAAGGACCGCCTGACCGCTGCACAAAAGCAGACCGGCGAAAAAGACGCACTGGTTTCCATGAGCGGCACTTTGCTGGGCATGCCGGTCGTGGTCTCGGCGTTCGAGTTTTCCTTCATGGGCGGTTCGATGGGCGCCATCGTCGGTGAGCGTTTCGTACGCGCCGCCAACTACGCCCTGGAAAAACGTTGCCCGATGATCTGCTTCGCCGCTTCCGGCGGTGCGCGGATGCAGGAAGCACTGATTTCCCTGATGCAAATGGCCAAGACCTCCGCGGTGCTGGCTCGTCTGCGTGAAGAAGGCATCCCGTTCATCTCCGTGTTGACCGATCCGGTCTACGGCGGCGTTTCCGCCAGTCTGGCGATGCTGGGCGACGTGATTGTCGGCGAGCCGAAGGCGTTGATCGGTTTTGCCGGTCCGCGCGTGATCGAGCAGACCGTGCGTGAAAAACTGCCGGAAGGCTTCCAGCGCAGCGAGTTCCTGCTGGAGCACGGTGCCATCGACATGATCATCGACCGTCAGGAACTGCGTCCGCGCCTGGGTAACCTGCTGGCGCAAATGATGGGCCTGCCGACGCCGAAGTTCGTGGCTGCACCCATCGAGCCGATCGTGGTTCCACCGGTACCTGCCAGCCTATGACCCAACGTACCCTTGGCGAATGGCTCGCCTACCTTGAGCAGTTGCACCCTTCGGCCATCGACATGGGCCTGGAGCGGTCGCAGCAGGTAGCGTCCCGCATGGGACTGGGCAAGCCGGCGCCTCGGGTGATCACGGTCACCGGGACCAACGGCAAGGGTTCCACCTGTGCGTTCGTGGCGTCCTTGCTGCGGGCCCAGGGCTTGAAAGTGGGGGTCTACAACTCCCCGCACCTGCTGCGCTACAACGAGCGGGTAACGGTCAATGGCGTCGAAGCCACGGATGCCGAGTTGTGCGAGGCCTTTGCCGCGGTAGAGGCCGGGCGCGGCGACACTTCCCTGACTTACTTCGAAATGGGCACTCTGGCGGCATTCTGGCTGTTTCAGCGCTCCGGGCTCGATGCGGTGGTGCTGGAAGTCGGTCTGGGCGGTCGTCTGGACACGGTCAACGTGGTGGACGCCGACATGGCGCTGGTCACCAGTATTGGCGTCGATCATGCGGATTACCTCGGTGATACCCGAGAGTCCGTGGCCTTCGAGAAGGCCGGTATTTTCCGTCAGGGCGCGCCTGCGCTCTGCGGCGATCTGAATCCTCCACAACCTCTGCTGGACAAGGCGCGCGAGCTCAATTGCCCGTTTTTCCTGCGGGGGCGCGATTTTGACCTCGGTGTGACCGATCACCACTGGCAATGGCGCGGTGTCGATGCGCAAGGGCGCTCGGTTGAACTGCGCGACCTGCCATTGCTCGATCTGCCGATGGAAAACGCTGCGTTGGCGTTGCAGGCTTACCTGCTGCTCGGCTTGCCTTGGGTGGATGCGCAGATTATCGAGGCGCTGCGGGCAACGAAGGTGGTCGGTCGTTTGGATCGCCGCGCGTTCGAGTGGCAGGGCAAGCGCTTGAATCTATTGCTGGATGTGGGGCATAACCCCCATGCGGCGGAGTATCTGGCTCGTCGCCTGGCCAGTCGTCCGCCGGTCGGCAAGCGTCTGGCGGTGTTCGGGCTGCTGGCGGACAAAGACCTGGGTGGTGTTGTCGGCGAATTGAATGCTAGTGTCCAGCACTGGGCCGTTGCACCTCTGGATTCGCCTCGGGCGCGTCCGGTTGCGGATTTGCACGATGCGTTGCAAGGTCTTGGGGCTTCGGTCGCGTCATACGACAGTGTCGCGGCCGCCCTGGAAGGGCAGTGCGCGCAGGCCACGAGCGACGACGAAATCCTGTTGTTCGGATCATTTTATTGTGTCGCCGAGGCCCTTGAATGGCTGGCCCGGCGCTCCACGGAGGACGCGGCGAATGGCATTGCTGGATAAGGCATACAAACAGCGCATGGTTGGCGCCCTGGTGTTGGTCGCGCTGGCGGTGATTTTTCTGCCGATGCTGTTTTCCCGCCAGGACGAACAGCGCCAGGTGACGGTCGAAGCGCCTGTGGCCCCGCAGGCGCCGGCGATGCCCCAGGTACAGGTCGAGCCTGTGGTTGTGCCCGAGCCGCAAGCCTTGCCTCAGGAACCCGTGCCGAGCGATGACGAAATCGCCCAGCAGGAATCGGCGGTGCCAACTGCGCCAGTGGTCCCAGCGCCTGCAGTTCCAGCGCCAGCAGCCAAGCCGCCTGCACCCGCGCCGGTCCCGGCTCTGGCCGCTAAACCTGCGACAGCGCCTGCCCAGCCCATCACGGCGGCACCGGGCAAGCCGGACACCACGCAAAGCCGTGTCGATGCCAATGGTTTGTCTGTCAGCTGGTCGGTGCAACTGGCCAGCCTGTCGAATCGTGAAAGCGCAGAAAAGCTTCAGAAAACCCTGCGAAGCCAGGGTTACAACGCCTACATCCGTACCGCCGATGGCAAAAACCGGGTGTTTGTCGGACCGCTGATCGAGCGCGCTGAAGCCGACCGGCTGCGTGACTTGCTGAATCGCCAGCAGAACCTCAAGGGGTTTGTCGTGCGCTTTCAGCCGGAACGTGGCTAAAACTATCGCCCCGATTTGAAATGCACTGACAATCGCAGCTTACCGATAAGCATGGGCTCTGCTAAAATGCGCCGCCTTATCCGTCTGTAGGCTGCACTGTGCCATTTACCTGGGTTGACTGGGCGATCGTTGCAATCGTCGCCATCTCCGCATTGATCAGTCTGAGCCGCGGCTTCGTCACAGAAGCACTGTCGCTGCTGACCTGGATCATCGCAGGAGTCGTAGCCTGGATGTTCGGTGGCTCACTGTCCGAGTACCTCGGCGGGTACATTCAAACGCCATCGGCACGTATAATAACGGGCTGTGCCATCATGTTTGTCGCCACTTTAATCGTAGGCGCAATGATCAATTATCTTATCGGCGAACTGGTTCGCGTCACCGGGCTCTCCGGGACCGACCGATTCCTCGGCATGGCCTTCGGCGCCGCGCGTGGCGGGTTGCTGGTGGTTATCGCCGTCGGGCTGTTGAGCCTGGGGCCGGTACAGCAGGACGGGTGGTGGAAAGAGTCACAGCTCGTGCCAAAATTTCTATTGGTTGCAGACTGGTCCAAAAACCTGATCCTCGGGTGGAGCAGTCAGTGGCTTGCCAGCGGAATCAGCGTACCCGCTGATATTCCGTTCAAGGAGCAACTCTTGCCGACGGCCAAAACGCCTCAGTGAGTAGTGCTCAGTTCAGATCCATTAAGTAGGGGTTGCGTCGCATGTGTGGCATCGTCGGTATCGTCGGTAAGTCGAACGTCAATCAGGCGCTGTATGACGCGCTAACCGTCCTCCAGCACCGCGGCCAGGACGCTGCCGGTATCGTGACCAGCCATGATGGCCGGTTATTCCTGCGCAAGGACAACGGCCTGGTGCGTGACGTGTTCCAGCAACGTCACATGCAGCGCCTGGTCGGTCACATGGGCATTGGCCATGTGCGTTATCCAACCGCGGGCAGCTCGACTTCGGCAGAAGCTCAACCGTTTTACGTCAACTCGCCTTATGGCATCACCCTGGCGCACAACGGTAACCTGACCAACGTTGAACAACTGGCCAAGGAGATTTACGAATCTGACTTGCGCCACGTCAACACCAGTTCCGATTCGGAAGTGCTGCTCAACGTGTTCGCGCACGAACTGGCCCAGCGCGGCAAGTTGCAGCCGACCGAAGAAGACGTTTTCGCCGCCGTCACCGACGTGCACAACCGTTGCGTCGGTGGTTATGCCGTCGTGGCGATGATCACCGGCTACGGCATCGTCGGCTTCCGCGATCCGCACGGCATCCGCCCGATCGTTTTCGGTCAGCGTCACACCGACGAAGGCGTCGAGTACATGATCGCCTCGGAAAGCGTTTCCCTGGACGTGCTCGGCTTCACCCTGATTCGCGACCTGGCGCCAGGCGAAGCGGTCTACATCACTGAAGAGGGCAAGCTGTACACCCGTCAGTGCGCGACCAACCCGTCCCTGACACCGTGCATCTTCGAACACGTCTACCTGGCGCGTCCGGATTCGATCATCGATGGCGTATCGGTCTACAAGGCCCGCCTGCGCATGGGTGAGAAACTGGCCGAGAAGATCCTGCGTGAGCGTCCGGATCACGACATCGACGTGGTCATCCCGATTCCGGACACCAGCCGCACCGCGGCGCTGGAGCTGGCGAACCACCTGGGTGTGAAGTTCCGCGAAGGCTTCGTGAAGAACCGCTACATCGGCCGGACCTTCATCATGCCGGGCCAGGCCGCGCGGAAAAAATCCGTACGCCAGAAGCTCAATGCCATCGAGCTGGAATTCCGCGGCAAGAACGTGATGCTGGTGGATGACTCCATCGTTCGCGGCACCACTTGCAAGCAGATCATCCAGATGGCCCGCGAAGCCGGCGCCAAGAACGTCTACTTCTGTTCCGCGGCGCCAGCGGTTCGCTACCCGAACGTCTACGGCATCGACATGCCGAGCGCTCACGAGCTGATCGCCCACAACCGTTCGACCCAGGACGTGGCTGACCTGATCGGCGCCGACTGGCTGATCTATCAGGACCTGCCTGACTTGATCGAAGCGGTCGGTGGCGGCAAGATCAAGATCGACAAGTTCGATTGCGCGGTGTTCGACGGCCAGTACGTCACCGGCGACGTCGACGAGGCTTACCTGAACAAGATCGAGCAGGCACGCAACGATGCCTCCAAGGTCAAGACGCAGGCAGTCAGTGCGATCATCGATCTGTACAACAACTGAGTGACTACCGGCCCTGAGGGGCCGGTTTTGTATCTGGCTTTTCATTTACGAGAATAGGGAAAGGAGTGACAGCATGAGTCAGGATTGGGATGCCGGTCGGCTGGACAGCGACCTCGAAGGCGTAGCGTTCGATACCCTGGCCGTACGTGCCGGTCAGCACCGTACGCCGGAAGGCGAACACGGTGATCCGATGTTCTTCACTTCCAGCTATGTATTCCGCACCGCTGCCGACGCCGCCGCGCGTTTTGCCGGGGAAGTGCCGGGCAACGTTTACTCGCGCTACACCAACCCGACCGTACGCGCCTTCGAAGAGCGCATTGCCGCCCTGGAAAGCGCTGAGCAAGCCGTGGCGACTGCCACCGGCATGGCCGCGATCATGGCGGTGGTGATGAGCCTGTGCAGCGCTGGCGACCACGTTCTGGTATCGCGCAGCGTATTCGGCTCGACCATCAGCCTGTTCGAGAAGTACTTCAAACGTTTCGGTATCGAGGTCGATTACGTGGCCCTGGCGGACTTGTCCGGCTGGGATGCGGCAATCAAGGCCAACACCAAATTGCTGTTTGTCGAGTCTCCATCCAATCCGCTGGCCGAGTTGGTCGACATCGCCGAGCTGTCGAAAATCGCCCACGCCAAAGGCGCGATGCTGGTGGTCGACAACTGCTTCTGCACCCCGGCCTTGCAGCAGCCGCTGAAAATGGGCGCGGACATCGTCGTGCACTCGGCCACCAAGTTCATCGACGGCCAGGGTCGTTGCATGGGCGGCGTGGTTGCCGGTCGTAGCGAGCAGATGAAAGAGGTGGTCGGCTTCCTGCGTACCGCCGGGCCGACCCTGAGCCCGTTCAACGCCTGGATCTTCCTCAAGGGCCTGGAAACCCTGAACCTGCGGATGAAGGCCCATTGCGCCAACGCCCAGCAACTGGCTGAGTGGCTGGAGCAGCAGGAAGGTATCGAGAAAGTCCATTACGCCGGCCTCAAGAGCCATCCGCAGCACGAACTGGCGCTGCGCCAGCAGAAGGGCTTTGGTGCGGTCGTCAGTTTTGAAGTGAAGGGCGGCAAAGAGGGCGCCTGGCGCTTTATCGATGCCACGCGCCTGATTTCGATCACCGCCAACCTGGGCGACAGCAAGACCACCATCACCCATCCGAGCACCACGTCCCATGGTCGTCTGGCGCCGCAAGAGCGTGAAGCGGCGGGCATTCGTGACAGCCTGATCCGCGTGGCGGTCGGCCTGGAAGATGTGGCGGACCTGCAAGCCGATCTGGCGCGCGGCCTGGCTGCGTTGTGATCGAGTTGTCTGTGCCGACCACTGGCTCAAATGGCCGCGTAGCGCTGGTGACCGGTGCTGCGCGGGGCATTGGCCTGGGGATCTCGGCCTGGCTGATCAGCGAAGGCTGGCAAGTCGTGCTGACCGATCTGGACCGGGAGCGCGGTTCGAAAGTGGCGAAAGTGCTGGGCGATAACGCTTGGTTCATCGCCATGGATGTCTCGAATGAAGGGCAAGTCGCACTTGGGGTGGCCGAGGTGCTCGGCCAGTTCGGGCGCCTGGATGCGCTGGTATGCAACGCAGCGGTTGCCGATCCGCACAACATCACCCTGGAAAGCCTCGACCTGGCTCACTGGAATCGGGTGTTGGCGGTGAACCTCAGTGGGCCGATGTTGCTGGCCAAGCACTGTGCGCCGTACCTGCGCGCTCACAGCGGTGCCATCGTCAATCTGGCCTCGACCCGCGCCGGGCAGTCGGAGCCTGACACAGAGGCCTATGCGGCGAGCAAGGGCGGTCTGTTGGCCCTGACGCATGCGTTGGCCATCAGCCTTGGCCCGGAGATCCGGGTCAATGCGGTCAGCCCTGGCTGGATCGATGCGCGCGACCCCAGGGTGCGACGTGCCGAACCGTTGACCGAAGCCGATCATGCCCAGCATCCGGCGGGCAGGGTAGGGACGGTCGAGGATGTCGCGGCGATGGTGGCCTGGCTGTTGTCGAGGAACGCCGGGTTTGTCACTGGCCAGGAATTCGTGGTCGATGGCGGCATGACCAAGAAGATGATTTACAGCGAGTAAGCTCCGGGATTGATGTTGAATGTGCTGCCGCTTTCGCGAGCAAGTCGAATCGTCGCACCGCCGCTCCCACATTTGGAATGCATTCCCCTGTGGGAGCGGGCTTGCTCCGGGCGGCGTTCCGACGAAAGCGGACTTACTGCATATACATAATTTTGTCTTTTTCAGAAAAACTTCAATCCTGCTATTGACTTAGGTTCGCTACCTGCGTAAATTTCGCGGCCTCGGAGATGCAAACGGGTGATTAGCTCAGCTGGGAGAGCGTCTGCCTTACAAGCAGAATGTCGGCGGTTCGATCCCGTCATCACCCACCACTTCCGGGATACTTGCGAAAGCAAGAGGTAGGCTGAAATGCCTCCACCGACGCGCAGCGGTAGTTCAGTCGGTTAGAATACCGGCCTGTCACGCCGGGGGTCGCGGGTTCGAGTCCCGTCCGCTGCGCCATATTTTCCGAGCCAGGCATGCCCTGATTCGAGATTAAAAGAGAGATTGAAAAGTCTCAGAGCTTTTAATCAGACGAGTTAATTGAGCGTCAGCTCAAAGCGATACGCAGCGGTAGTTCAGTCGGTTAGAATACCGGCCTGTCACGCCGGGGGTCGCGGGTTCGAGTCCCGTCCGCTGCGCCATATCTGCCCCGAGGCCCACTGAACGCCTTGGAGCTACGAAGAAACCACTGGTTACTTCGAGTCGATAGCAAAGACCCTGGTCGAAAGACCGGGGTTTTTTGTGTCTGCGATTTGGCTTTTTCTCCCTCCTCACGACCCTCACGGTTTCGCATCTGCCGACCAAGCGCGGATGGCCAGTGAATTGCGATACCTCCTGAAATTCCCCCTCAATAATTCACAGCCTTGATAAACCGGCACCGCGCGGCCGAAATATCTGCTCGTCATCAAATTATTCAAGCATTTACCGGGTGCAAATCGCACAAAGGACTTGGTTTGACCTCTCAACACTAATTAGAATGAGTCGCATTTATAATATTTCTTCGCGCAGGGTTTCTTTAGATGAGTGATGCAGCGTTGCCGCCGGAGCAAACCTTCCACGACCTGTACCGCGATCACCGGAGCTGGCTCGAGGGATGGTTGAGACGACGCATGGGCAATGGCAGCGACGCGGCGGACCTGAGCCAGGACACCTTCGTTCGTTTGCTCGCCAGTTCTCAGCGCATCGCCGACCTGCAAGAGCCTCGCGCCTACCTGGCGACAGTCGGCAAGCGGCTGCTGGCCAACTTCTACCAGCGCCGCAGCCTGGAGCAAGCCTATCTCGATGCATTGGCGTTGCTGCCCGAGGACTGCGTGCCGTCCCCCGAGCAACGCTGGATCCTGCTGGAAACCCTGCAAGCCCTGGACGAATTGCTCGATGGCTTACCGGGCCCGGTACGCCGAGCGTTTCTCTTGAGTCAGCTGGAAGGCCTGGGCTATCAAGAGATTGCCGAGCGTCTGCAAGTATCGGAACGCACGATCAAGCGCTACATGGCTCAAGCCTACGAACATTGCCTGCTGGTGGACCTGTGAACGGTTCGGCACCTTCGGCCCAGGCCCGGCAAGTCGTGCGGGCCGCTGCGCAGTGGCTGGCCCTCATGGAATCCGGCTGCGCCAATGAACAGGACCGGGCGCAGCTGCAGAGCTGGCGCGATAGTCATTGCAGTCACGAGCAGGCCTGGCAGAAAGTGCAACTCTTGCGCCAACGCTTTGCCGACCTGCCATCGGCCTTGGCTATGGCCAGCCTGGACCGGCCACAAGCCAGTCGACGTACCGTGCTCAAGCGCGCTGTTGGCGCGGTGGCGTTGCTGCCGACCGCCTGGCTGATCAGTCGACAGTTGCCTCTGGATGCCTGGAGTGCCGACCTGCGGACCGCCACCGGGGAAAGTAAAAAAGTCCAATTGGCCGATGGCAGCTTTGTGCAACTGAACACTGCCAGTGCCGTCGATCTCGACCTGAAGCACCGACGCCTGACCCTCGTGGATGGCGAAATGGCGCTGAATGTGCCCGGGGTCTCGCCGCTGACGATTCTCACGCGCTTCGGGCAAGTGGTCGTCAGTCAGGGCGAGGTGTGTGTTCGTCAGGGGCAGACGGGTTGCAAGGTGTCGGTGCTCAAAGGCACGGTGCAGTTGCAGCCTCTGCACGGACCGGTCTTTTCGTTGCGCGGTGGCCAGCAGGTCAGCCTTCAAGCGGCGGGTGCCGGTGTCGTGGAGCCATTCGACGTGCTGGCCCCAGGCTGGCGTGAGGGTGTGCTGATGGCGCAGAACCAGCCCTTGGGGGATTTTCTGCGCGAACTCAGCACCTATCGTCCGGGCGTGTTGCGTTGGGAACCCGAGCTGGAATCGCTGCGCATCACCGGCAGTTTCCGCCTTGAAGACACCGATCGCATTCTGGCGCTGCTGGCGGCCAGCCTGCCGCTGGAGGTGCATTCGCGTACGCGTTACTGGGTAACGCTGGTGCCGCGCAAAAATAGTGTTTAAAGCGTGTCCCCTTTTTTCGCGTCGCTTGTCATTCAAGGTAAGCGAAACGAAATCAGAGAGATTCACAATGCCCGCAGTGATGTCTAGCAGTATGCGTCCGGCTCCATCCAGGTTGCGCCCGTTGTTGCACTTGAGTCTGTTGTTGAGCCTGAGTGCCTGTCCGTTGTTCATCACTGCCGGTTGGGCCGAAGACGCGCCGCGCCGCAGCTATCAGGTGCCAGCCGGTAGCCTCGACGCTGCGCTGACCCGTTTCGCCGGGCTGGCCGGGGTCAATCTGTCAGTGGACCCGGGGCTGGTGAGCGGGCGCACCAGCCCCGGTCTGTCCGGCGACTTCGCGGTGGAGGAGGGCTTCGCCCAACTGCTGCAGGGTTCCGGTCTGCAACTGCAGCCGGTGGGCGAACAGGCGTACATGCTGACCCCGGTGCCAACAGGCAGCAGCCTGCAATTGGGCGCTACCTCTATTTACGCGACGGCGGACACGGCGCACGGTGATCCGTATGTCGGCGGGCAGGTGGCACGCCGTGGATCGCAAGGCTTGCTGGGCTCGAAGGACTTCATGGAGACGCCGTTCAGCGAGACCACCTACACCAGTGAGTTGGTGAAAAACCTGCAGGCGCGTACCCTGGGCGACCTCGTGGCCAGCGATCCCTCGGTTCGCGCCACCAACCCGGCGGGTGGGCGGTATGAGCAGTTCACCATTCGCGGAATGAGCCTGTTCAACAGTGATGTCTCCTACAACGGTCTCTACGGCATCCTGCCGACGTACACCATCGACATGGAAATGGCCGATCGCGTCGACATCCTCAAAGGCCCGAGCCAGCTGATCAATGGCATCTCGCCGCGGGGCAGCGTGGGTGGCGGGATCAACGTGGTGCCCAAGCGCGCCACCGACGTGCCCATTACTTCGTTTACCGGCAACTACGCTTCCGACAGCCAGGTCGGCGGGGCCGTGGACATCGGACGGCGCTTTGGTGAGGGGGACATGTTCGGTGTTCGTTTCAACGGCGTGAAGCAGTCCGGCGACACCGAATGGGATCACCAGAGTGTTGACCGCGAGATGGCTGTGCTGGGCCTGGACTTTCGCGGTGAGCGCCTGCGGCTCTCGACGGATGTCGGACATAACGAGCGTGACACCGACGCCCCGCAGGAACGTGTGCAGGTGGGCGCCAACGCTCAGGTTCCGCACGCCAGCGATGTTCGCCACAACTATGCGCAGCCGTGGAGCAAGGCGCGGACCAAGGACACCTTCGGAACGGTGACCGGCGAGTACGATGTCAGCGATTCCGTCATGGTGTACGCCGGTGCGGGCGCGCGTAAAAGCAATCATGACTTCCTCCGGCACGCCGTAGCGGTCACCAACGACGCGGGCAACTTCATTGTTCTGCCACGTGACTTCACCCGTGACGAAAATGTCCGCACGGCCAATGCCGGGGTACGCAACTGGTTCCATACCGGTCCGGTGAGCCATGAAATCAACCTGGCTGCCAGCTATTTCTACATGGACTTCGAAAACGGCGGCGCCCGTTATGCCGCTGCCCCGAGCAACATCTACAACCCGGTGCAAACACCGACACCCATCACTCCCACGCGCCTTGATTCCGAGGTGTATACCGAGAACCGTTCCAGCAGCGTGGCGTTGTCCGACACATTGGGTTTCTTCGATGACCGAGTGCTGTTGACCCTCGGCGCCCGCTGGCAGCGAGTGCAGGTCGACGACTGGACGGATAATGTCAAAGGCGACACGGGCTACGACGAAGAAAAGGTTTCGCCCTCGGGCGGCATCCTGTTCAAGGCCACCGATAAGCTCTCGTTGTATGCCAACTACATGGAGGGCCTGAGCCAGGGCAAGATCGCGCCGTCGACCTCGGTGAACGAAGACGAGATCTTCCCCCCGTTCATCAGTCGGCAGGTCGAGGTCGGTGCCAAATATGACGCAGGTGCGTTCGCCATCACCACAGCGGTGTTCCGGATCAAGCAGCCGGCTTATGAAACCAACGCCACGACGCGGGTTTTCGGCCCGAACGGCAAACGGGAAAACAAGGGTGTGGAAGTCAGTGTGTTCGGTGAGCCGCTCAAAGGCTTCCGCCTGCTCGGCGGCGTCATGTACATCGACAGCGAGCTGACCGATACCACCAACGGCACCTTTGACGGCAACCGCGCTCCCGCCACACCGGAATACAACGTCAACCTGGGGGCCGAGTGGGACGTGCCGAATGTACAAGGCCTGACCCTGACCAGCCGCGGCATCTATTCCAGCTCGCAGTATCTGGACCAGTCCAATAACAAGGAAATCGATGCCTGGACGCGTTTCGACGTGGGCGCGCGCTACGCCTTCAAGGTCGAAGAAAAGAACATCACCCTGCGTGCCAATGTCGAGAACGTGGCCGACAAGCGCTACTGGAGTTCCGCCGGGGCCTCGGATGACAGCGAGCCTGGATTGACGCTTGCGACGCCACGAACCTACCTGCTTTCGGCGACCGTCGACTTCTGAATCGATTCAACCGTGCGTTGCGCCACAGGGAAGGGCGCTGCCGAGTTGCGTCATGCATCGATTGCAGAGGACCAGAGCATGCCCAGCCTCACTAACCCGCTCAAGAACGAACAGATCAACACGCCCTCCAGGCGCACGCTGCTGCGCCTGTCCCTGGGCATGCTCGCACTCAGGTTCACTCCGTCGGCGTGGGCTCTGGCCGATGCCGCGCCGCTGCGGGTGATCACCCTGTTTCAGGGCGCCACCGACAGCGCCGTGGCGTTGGGCATCATGCCGTGCGGCATCGTCGATTCCTGGAGTGAAAAACCCACCTATCGCTATCTGCGCTCGACGCTGGAGGCGGTGCCCCATGTCGGCCTGGAAACCCAGCCGAGCCTTGAGGACATCGCGCTGCTGAAGCCGGACGTGATCATCGCCTCGCGCTTTCGCCATGAGCGCATCGCACCCTTGCTCAAGCAGATCGCTCCGGTGGTGATGCTGGAAGAGGTGTTCGAATTCAAAAAGACCCTGGCGTTGATGGGCCTGGCCTTGCACCGCCAGCAGCGGGCTGACGAGGTGTTGGCCCGCTGGCAGCTGCGCACGGCACAACTGCGCCGGCAACTGCAGCAGAAGTTTGCCGGGCGCTGGCCGCCTACGGTGTCGATTCTGGATGTCCGCGAAGACCATATCCGCAGTTATTTGCCGGCCAGTTTTCCAGGTTCGGTAGTCACTGAACTGGGGTTGGGGTGGAGTGAGGCCAGTCGGGCGGCGAGCGGGGTATCGATCAAACTCACCAGCAAGGAAAGTCTGGCGGTGGTCAATGCCGACATTTTCTTTGTCTTCTTGCGCGCAGAGAAACCGGCAGTGCAGCGAAACTATGAAAGCCTGGTGCAGCATCCGCTGTGGCAGCAAATGCGTGCGCCGCAACAGGGGCAGGTGTGGCGGGTCGACGGGGTGGCCTGGAGCCTGTCGGGCGGGATGCTTGGGGCGAACCTGATGCTCGATGATGTTGCGCGGCTGGTCACGGCGGATGCGACCTGATGAGCAATGGTTTGAAGCTGTGCTGTGCCGGGGTCGTGTTGCTGCTCAGCAGCGTGCTGAGCCTGGCGGTCGGAGCGACCTGGATTCCGTTGTCGCAAATTGCCGCAGCCTTCGTGCATCCCGACCCGCTCAGCGTCAGCCATGTGCTGGTGACCACCACACGCCTGTCGCGCACCTTGATGGCGATGGCCGTAGGCGCGAGCCTGGCCGTGGCGGGGGCCTTGATGCAGGCGCTGACGCGCAATCCGCTGGCGTCCCCCGGCTTGTTCGGGATCAATGCCGGCGCGACTTTTTTTATCATCCTGTGTTCCTCGCTGTTTTCCCTGTCATCCCCGGATGCCTGGCTGTGGTGCGCGTTCATCGGCGCGGCCGTGGCTGGCAGCCTGGTGTGGCTGATCGGCAACATGGGGCGGGGCAGTCTCAGTCCGTTGCGCATTGTGCTGGCGGGTGCGGCGATGGCCGCATTGTTCTCCGCGTTCAGCCAGGCGTTGCTGGTGGTCAATCAGGATGGGCTGGATACAGTGCTGTTCTGGCTGGCGGGCTCGTTGACCGAGCGCAGCCTGTCGGTCGCCGCGCCAATGCTGATCTGTGGCGTACTTGGGCTGTTCGGCGCGATGTTGCTGGCGGGGCAGGTCAACGTGCTCAACGCCGGCGAGGAGATCGCCACCGGCCTGGGGCAGCGCACCGGTTTGATCCGGCTGCTGATGAGCGTGCTGGTGGTCGGTCTGGCGGGCAGTGCCGTGGCATTGGCCGGCAGCATCGGGTTTATCGGTTTGCTGGTGCCGCACATGGTGCGCAAGGGCTTGTCCATCGATCACCGTTGGTTGCTGCCGGGGAGTGCGCTACTCGGCGCGATTGTCCTGCTGCTGGCCGATACCTTGTCGCGGGTGTTGATCCTGCCGCAGGAGGTGCCGGTTGGGGTGATGACGGCGTTGTTCGGCGCACCGTTTTTCATTCTGTTGGCCCGGCGCGGAGGTCGTTATGGATAAGGTCCTGACCTGGCGCCGTAGCGGATTTTCCCGGCGGATCAATGTCGCCACGTTGTGGCGGTTGCTGGCGGCGTTAATGGTGACGGCGCTGATCATGCTCGGCTCGTTGTCGCTGGGCAAAGTCATGCTCTCGCCGATGCAGGTGCTGCGGATTTTGCTGTCGAGCCAGGACCCCAGCCTGACGTTCATCGTCGAGCAACTGCGCTTTCCGCGCATGCTGCTGGCGGCGCTGGTGGGGGCGGCGTTGGCGGTGTCGGGGCTGATTCTGCAAAGCATCATCCGCAACCCGCTGGCGTCACCTGACCTGCTGGGTATCACCAGCGGCGCCAGTGCGGCAGCGGTGCTGTACCTGTCGTTTTTCTCCGTCGCACTGGGTCAACAGTATCTGCCGCTGGCGGCGATGTCCGGCGCGGGGCTGGCGGCATTGGCGATCTATCTGCTGGCCTGGAAACAGGGGGCTTCACCGCTGCGCCTGGTGTTGATCGGGGTCGGCATCAGCGCGATGTTGACCGCCGCGACCACCTTCATTCTGGTCTTCAGTCCGCTGACCACGACCCTGTCGGCGTATGTCTGGCTGACCGGCAGCGTGTACGGCGCCAGCTGGCCGGAGCCGCTGGCGCTGGGTGGCTGGTTGTTGGGTATTTGCCCGTTGCTGGTACTGCTGGCCCGGCAGGTGATGGTGCAACAACTGGATGACTCTCTGGCCCAGGGCATCGGCGTTCGCGTGCAGTGGTTGCGCGCCGGTCTGTTGTTGGTGAGCGTGGCATTGGCCGGTGCGGCGATTGCCTGGGGCGGGGCGATAGCCTTTGTCGGGCTGATTGCGCCGCACATTGCCAAGCGTCTGGTGGCCCCGGGTTTCGGCGGTCAGGCGCTGATGGCGGCGTTGGTCGGGGCGAACCTCGTGGTGCTGGCCGACCTCGCCGGGCGTGTGCTGTTTTTGCCGCTGGATCTGCCGGCCGGGATTTTTGTCGCCGTGCTGGGCACACCCTTTTTTCTCTATTTGTTGATCAAACAGCGTCATTGAGGAATTCAACGTATGACGTCGATTGCAAGTCGCGGCCTGACCCTGAGTTATCAGCGCCAGGTGATTATTGACGCGCTGGACATGCAACTGCCCCAGGGCAAGATTTCGGTACTGATCGGCAGCAACGGCTGCGGCAAAAGCACCTTGCTCAAATCCTTCGCCCGACTGCTCAAACCGCAGCAGGGCTCGGTGATTCTCAACGGTGTGGATATCCAGCAAAAATCCACGGCCGCCGTTGCCCGGGAGTTGGCCATTTTGCCCCAGACCCCCAGCGCGCCGGAGGGCATCACCGTCAGGCAGTTGGTGGCGCTGGGGCGTTATCCGTATCAGAGCTGGATGCAACAGTGGTCGGCGCAAGACGAAGCCATGGTCAACCGCGCGCTGGCGCAAACCAGTCTGCAGGCCCTGGCGGACCGACCGGTGGACGCGTTGTCCGGCGGCCAGCGCCAACGCGCGTGGATTGCCATGACCCTGGCCCAGGACACCGGCATCGTGCTGCTCGACGAACCCACCACCTTTCTCGACCTGGCGCATCAGATCGAAGTGCTGGACCTGTTGCGCGACCTCAACCGGCTCGAAAACAAAACCATCATCATGGTGCTGCACGACCTCAATCTGGCCTGTCGTTACGCCGACCACATGGTTGCGGTGCACAACCGGACGGCCTTTGCCCAGGGGCGGCCCGACGAGGTGTTGACCGAGGCCCTGGTCAAGACCGTGTTCGACCTCAATTGCCGAATCATTCCCGATCCGTTCTTCGCAACGCCGCTGTGCATTCCGTTTGGCCGGGAGTTGCCGCAATGAATCTGGCCTGTCATTTCACGGCGTTGGAGTGGGCGCTTTTGTCCGGCGGCTTGCGACTCAAGGACAGCGACGAGCGCGACCCGTTGCGTTCAATGAAGGCCCGAGACTTGTTGCAGGAAGACGTGTGCGAGCAACTACTGGATGCGCTGGGCCCGGTGATCGGTTCGCCAACCCGGGCGATCACGGCCTCGCTGTTGGGCAAGCGCTTGTCGTTTCTGGCGACCGGCGCCTGTTTGTATGCGATGTCGGCGTATGACAAAGGGCTATTGCTGACGCTCGACAACTCGGTGATTGAATACGGCCACGATGACGGGTTGTGGACGTCTTCGATGCCGCTGCATCACGGTCAGCCGCTGACGTATGGGACCAATGAACGCGAGGCCTGGCGGGAAGCCTTGGTGCAGGGACTGTTCGCCGGGCTGCTGAAACCGCTGTGGCAAACCTTCAATCGGGTCAGCGGTGTTTCCCGGCGCATCCTCTGGGAAAACACCGCCGTGCGTATTTATTCGCTGTATGAAAAGCGCATGGCGAAAATCGAAGACTCTTCAATTCGCGAGCGCTGTGAAGCGGACTTCAATTGGTTGCTGACACAAGCCGAACCTGCGTTGTTCGGCCTCGATTACAACCCGCTGAGCCATTTCCGCCGACCGCCGACGCTGGTGGACGAAGGGCAGCGCAGCATTCGCTTTCGCCGAACCTGTTGCTTTTATTACCTGGCCACCGAACCCGCTGAGTACTGTTCGACCTGCCCATTGCTACGTCCGGGGAAATGCCGATGAGATGCTCATTCCAGGGGGATGGGGCAGGCGCCTAAGCGATGGCATAGGCGCGTACCCTTCACAGAAAGGGCGTGGCTCAGCCTTGCAGATAGACCGCGTGGGTATGGGTGTATTCGTACAGCCCATGCTTGCCATCCGCGCCACCGATGCCGGACTTGCGCACGCCGGCGTGGAAACCCTGCATCGCTTCGAAATTCTCGCGATTGACGTAGGTTTCGCCAAAATCCAGCTCACGCATCGCCTGCAGAGTTTTGCTCAGGTCGCGGGTGTAGATCGACGAAGTCAGGCCATAGTCGCAGTCGTTGGCCAGGGCGATGGCTTCGTCCAGGTCGTCGATTATCTGGATCGGCAGCACCGGACCGAAAATCTCTTCGCGCATGATCTCCATGTCCGCGCGGCAACCGGCCAAAACGGTGGGCTGGAAGTGGAAGCCATTCGGCAGGTCGGCAATCTGTCCGCCGCTGATCAGGTTTGCGCCCTGGCTCAACGCGGTGCGGACTTTGCGGTTGACGCTGTCCAGCCCCTGGCGGTTGATCAGCGGGCCCATCTCCACGTCCGGCTGGGCAATCGGGTCGCCATAGCGGGTCGCGCTCATTGCTGCCGCGATGCGCTCGATGAACTGATCCGCCACCTTACGTTCGACGTACACCCGCTCGGCGCAATTGCACACCTGGCCGCTGTTGATAATGCGCGAATCGCGGATCGCCCTGACCGCCAGGTCGAGGTCTGCATCCGCCAGCACAATGGCCGGCGCCTTGCCGCCCAGTTCCAGGTTGAGTTTGGTGATGTTTGGCGCGGCGGCGGCCATGATCCGCGAGCCGGTGTCGACGCTGCCGGTGAAGCTGATCATGTCCACGCCTTTGTGTCCGCTCAATGCCGCGCCGACTCGGCCGTCACCGCAAACCACGTTGAATACACCGGGCGGCAGATCCGTTTCGGCCACCAGTCGGGCGAACTCGAAGCAGTTGTTCGGGGTTTCTTCGCTGGGCTTGATGACGATGGTGTTGCCGGTCAGCAGGGCCGGGGCCATCTTGCGGGCAATCAGGAAGAAGGGGAAATTCCACGGCAGGATCCCGGCCACCACGCCCAGCGGTTTGCGCAACAGGAAGATGTTTTCGTTCTGGCGGTCGCTGGTGATGATCTCGCCTTCGATGCGCCGGGCCCATTCGGCCATGTAGTCGAGGTAGTCGGCGGTGAAGTTGACTTCGACTTCCGCCAGCCCGCTGATCTTGCCTTGTTCCAGAGTGATGGTGCGTGCCAGGTGCGAGACGTTTTCCCGCAGTTTGGCGGCGATCCGGCGCAAGTAACCGGCGCGGTCATTCGCCGGTTTGCGCGCCCAGCCTTTCTGGGCAGCACGGGCGGCAGCGAGGGCGCGCTCGACGTCCTCGGCGGTCGAGACCGGGACTTTCGACAACAGGGCGCCGGTAGCCGGGTTGATCACATCGAGATGGGCAGCGCTGGCCACGAACTGGCCGTCGATGAAGTTTTCGTAAACAGGCACGGATGACATGGTGCGACTCCTTGGCAGATCAGTAAGTGCGTGACGGCGCTAGGGTGGTAGCGGGTTCTCGGTAGCGGGCGAGGGTGGCCATGGCGCTTTGGCGCAGCAGGCTGATGTCGATGGCCACTGCAATGAACTGGCAGCCCCAGCGCTGGTAGCGGCGGGCGTCTTCTTCGTTGGGGGCGAGAATCCCGCAGGCCTTGCCGGCCGCCAGCGTGGCGTTCACCGCGTGTTGAATCCGCTCCTGGACTTCCGGGTGGCCGGGGTTGCCGGCGTGGCCCAGGCCGATCGACAAATCCGCCGGCCCGATAAACACCGCATCCACGCCCTCGACGGCGGCAATCGCTGCGACGTTTTCCACGCCGGTGCGCGATTCCACCTGCACGATCAGGCACAGTTGTTCGTGGGCTGTATTGAGATAATCCGGCACGCCGTCCCAGCGGGTTGCGCGGGTCAGGCCACCACCGACCCCGCGAATGCCGTGGGGCGGGTAGTGCATGGCGCGCACCAGTGCCTGTGCCTGCTCGGCGGTTTCGACCATCGGGATCATCAGCGTCTGCGCGCCGATATCCAGCAGTTGCTTGATCAGGTTGGCATCGCCATTCACCGCGCGCACTACCGGCGCGGTCGAGTAAGGCGCCACGGCCTGCAACTGGGCAAGTACGCCGGGCACTGTGTTGGGTGCGTGCTCGCCATCGATCAGCATCCAGTCGTAACCGGTGGTGGCGACGATCTCGGCGCCGTAGCCAGTGGCGAACCCGGCCCAGATGCCATATTGGGTCGCTGAGCTGTTCAGCGCGGCCTTGAACGCGTTGTGCGGCATGTTCATGTCGAACTCCTTTCTCAGCGGTTATACGGCCGATGCAGTTGGCATTCGGGGTTGAGGGTCACGCCGAAACCTGGCTGGTCGAGCGCGGACAGGCGCATGCGGCCATTGACCGGCACCGGTTCGCCGAGCAATTGCGGGTGGAACATCGGCACTACTTCGTCGGCCTTCGGCGCCATCATCAGGAACTCGGCGAACGGGCTGTTATGCCGGGTGGCGACGAAGTGGTAGCTGTACACCGAAGAGCCGTGGGGGATGACCAGTGCGTTGTGGGCGTCGGCCAGGGCCGAGATCTTCACCAGTTCAGTGATCCCGCCGCACCAGCCGACATCCGGCTGGATAATGTCGCAGCAGCCCATCTCCAGGAGCATGCGGAAGCCCCAGCGCGTGGCTTCGTGTTCGCCGGTGGTCACCAGCATGCCTTTTGGTACGTTGTTGCGCAGGGCTGCGTAGCCCCAGTAATCGTCCGGCGGCAGGGCTTCTTCGATCCATTTCAAGCCGTATTCGTGGGCGCCGACCGCCAGTTTGGTGGCGTAGTTGAGGTCCAGGCTCATCCAGCAATCGAGCATCAGCCAGAAGTCCGGGCCGACACGTTCGCGCATGGTGGCCAGTTCTTCGAGGTTCTTGCGCAGGCCTTCCTCGCCTTCGGCCGGGCCGTGGTGCAGCGGCATCTTGCCGCCGATGAAACCCATTTTCTGCGCCAGGTCCGGGCGGGCGCCGGTGGCGTAGAACTGCAATTCGTCGCGCACCGCACCGCCAAGCAACTGATGCACGGGCTCCTGGCGGATCTTGCCGAGCAGGTCCCACAGCGCCAGGTCAACGCCGGAAATCGTGTTGATGACGATGCCCTTGCGCCCGTAGTACAGGGTCGACTGGTACATCTGGTCCCAGATTTTTTCGATGTCGGTGACCCGGGCGCCTTCGAGGAAGCGCGCCAGGTGCTTTTCGACAATGTAGGCGGCAGGCTCGCCGCCAGTGGTCACGGCAAAACCGACGGTGCCGTCGCTGGCTTCGATTTCCACCACCAGGGTGCCGAGTACGTTGATGCCGAAGGTGCGGCGGCTCTGGCGGAACTCGGGGTATTTGCTCATCGGCGTGGCAATGTGATCGTCGATCCAGTGGCCGTCGGCCTGGTCGTGATAATCCGCGCCGCCGCCTCGCAGAGTGAAAGCGCGGACGTGTTTGATGGTTGGAATGCCCATGGTGTGACTCCTCAGGTTTAAACGGTGGCCGGTTTGTTCGAGGCTTTATGGCCGGGCGCGCGTATGCCCAGCACCAGCAACGCGGCGATGACGGTGGTAGCGGCCAGCACGTACAAGCCTGCTGCCGGTGAATGGAAGGCGCCTTCGGCCCAGTTCTTCAGCACCGGGGCGATGAAGCCACCGAGGGCGCCGAACGAGTTGATCAGGGCGATCCCGGCCGCGGCGGCGCTGCCGGCGAGGTAGCTGGAGGGGAAGGTCCAGAACACCGGTTGCACAGCGATGAAGCCGGAGGCGGCAAAGCACAGGGCGATGATCCCCAGCAGCGGGTTGCTGAAGGTCACCGAGCAGGCGATCCCGGCGGCGGCCATCAACAAGGTCAGGCAGGCGGTGCGGCGGCGTTCGCCGGTGCGGTCGCTGTAGCCGGGAATCAGGTAGGCGGCGATCAATGCGCAGATCCACGGGATTGCCGTCACCAGGCCGACCATCAGCCCGACCTTGGTCCCCAGCAGTCCGCCAACCTGACTCGGCAGATAAAACACCACGCCGTAGACGCTGGCCTGGATCAACAGGTAGATCAGGCACAGGTACAGCACCGAGGGTTGGCAGATCACATTGAGCAGGCTGCGGCCATGATTCTGTTTATGGCTGTCTTCCTGATCGAGCAGGCTCTGCACTTGCTGGCGTTCCTCGACGGTCAGCCACTTGGCATCGGCCGGACGGTTGTCCAGGTACCAGTAGGCCCAGATGCCCACCGCCGTGGCCATCAGGCCTTCAACGGCAAACAGCCACTGCCAGCCATGGAAACCGGCAAAGCCGTCCAGTTCCAGCAGCAGGCCGGACAGCGGACTGCCGAAGATGAACGCCAGCGGCGCACCGAAATAGAAGAAACCCATGGCCTTGCCGCGCACGGCGCTGGGAAACCAGTAGGTGAGGTAGAGGATCACTCCGGGGAAGAAACCGGCTTCGGCCACGCCCAGCAGAAAGCGCAGGATGTAGAAGCTGGTTTCAGTGTGGGCGAAGACCATGGCGGCGGAGACCAGGCCCCACGTGACCATGATCCGGCACATCCACAGGCGGGCGCCGACGCGGTGCAGGATCAGGTTGCTTGGCACTTCGAGCAGTGCGTAGCCGGCGAAGAACACGCCGGCGCCGAAGGCGAAGGCGGCATCGCTGATGTTGGTGTCGGCCTGGAAGGCTTGTTTGGCGAACCCGACGTTGGCGCGGTCGAGGAAGGCCATGATGTACATCAGCAGGAGAAACGGGAGTAGCCGCCAGGAAATTTTGGCGAGCAGAGGCGCGGGTAGAGTCTTCATCGCAGTTTTCCTTTGGTAGGGCATTTGTTCTTATGGGGAAGACTGTACGGCCGCTGATCGATGCGTTACAAATCGAATCTAGCTAACAACTGATACCCTCAAGGTATCGATAAAAAAGGCCCGCCATGACCACGCCGACCATCTCCCGCAGCCTGCTCAATCGCCTGCGCTACAAGCATCTGCACATGCTGGTGACGCTCAGCAGCAGCCAGAACCTGCACCGCGCTTCGCAAAGCCTGAACATGTCGCAACCGGCGGCAACCCGCATGCTCCATGAAATAGAAGACATGTTTGGCTGCGACCTGTTCGAACGTCTGCCGCGCGGCATGCGCCCGACGGCGCTAGGCCAGGAACTGATCCGTTTCGCCGAGTCGGCCCTCAGTGGCCTCAACCGTTGTGCCGAGGACCTGATGGCGCGGCAGCAGGGCGGCTACGGCTATCTGTCGATAGGTACCATCATGGGCGCGGCGCCGGACCTGGTCATGGATTCGATTGCCGAGATCAAGGCGCTCAATCCGCAGTTGCGGATTCGCATCATGGGCGACACCAGCGACCAGGTGATCCAGTTGCTGGAACAAGGCCGCATCGACCTTGCCATCGCCCGGCGCAATGCCGCCACCGACAGTGAGCATTACGTCTTCGAGCAATTGGGTAACGAACGCTTGCTGGTGGTGGTGCACGCAGGCCACCCGCTGGCGCGGCGCAAAAAACTGGAAATGGCGGAGCTGGTCAGCGGTTGGCCGTGGATCCTGCAACCGGAAACCAGTCCGGCGCGCATCGGTCTGGATCAGGCGTTGCAGCGACTGGCGTTGCCGTTGCCGGCAGACATCATCGAGTGCAGTTCGGTGTACTCCATGCAGCAACTGATTCAGCTGACCGACGCGATCATGGTGCTGTCGGAAACCGCATTGCGCGACTATCTTAAAATGGGCCTGGTGGTGGCGCTGCCGGTGGAACTGGATGTGCAGATGGCGCATTCGGGTTGTTGTTGCGCAAGGGCGAGCACATCAGCCGGGAGTTGGGGTTGTTCATCGATCTGCTGCGTCGAAAAGTCGCGGTTTTTTGATTCCTTGGTCAGTTTTTGGTTTTCCGCGAAGGCATAAGCCTATAAACTTAACCTTTCGGTCAGCTTTGCACTGTCAACAACAGCCCTTTGCATCGTCGAAAAGGGCTTCTGCAAGACTCGAGATTTCCAGAACATAACCAGAAGGGCGGGCTCCATAACCGCCCAGAGGATGATCCATGTCCAACCGTGATATATCCCGGCGCTCGTTCCTTCAGGGCGGGCTGGTAGCGGGTGTGAGCGTGACGCTCACGCCATTGAGCAGCCAGGCGCTGGCTGCCTTGATGGAGAACAGCGTGACCGTGCCGTCCGAGCAGTGGCTCGGCAACAATGGCAAGGCGCGCGCCCGTAACGATGCCTTGTCCAAGGTCTGCGGCAGCAAGGTCTTTGCCCGCGACATCCGCGCCAAGGACATGCCGGGCTGGCCGCAGCAGCAAGGCCACGCCATGCTGCTGAAAACCATCAAGGCCGACCACATCTTTGCTGGCATCGACCTGTCGTGGCTCGGTGCCGAGTTACAACCGGACCGCATCGTCACCGCCGAAGACCTGGTCAAGGACGGTATCGTGTTCCCTGAGGAGCACGCCCCGGATCCACTGTTGCCGGCCGGCAAGGTGCCGATGTTCATCGGGCATCCGGTGGCGATCCTGATCTGGAACGACTTCGAGCGCTTCCGTCAGGCCAAGAACCAACTCAAGTTCAATGACAAGGCAATCCGCTACGGCGAGAAAGCGCCGTTCTACGAAGGCGATCCGTACGGCAGCTTCCGCTACGTGCGCGTTGGCGGCGCGACCTCGGCGGACGAAGACGAGTTCGCCAGCCTCAAGGATTCGATCCTGTTCCCGATGCTGAAAAACCGTCGTCCGGTGTGGAACTCCCAGCCGAACCTGCACGGCAACCTGACCGAGCGCGGGTTGTTCTACGCCGAGCGCATGAAGCAGCAGATCGATACGCCGCCGGACAACTGGCTGGTGTTCGACGAGCGCTACAAGACCCCGTCGATCGAACCGGCCGCCCTGGAGCCGGACAACGGCAATGGCTGGTACGACCCGGCCACCAAGACCCTGCATTTCGTCGTCGCCACCCAGTGTCCGCTGGAAACCGCGACCGAGACCGCGAAGATGATCGCGCCGTCGCGTTTCGGCCTGGCCAACCTGAACATGCACCCGGGTTACACCGTCGGTTACGGCTCCAAGGACCACAATATTTTCGTCTACTACGCAGCGCTGGCGGCGTTGTACGGCGCCGGTGTGCCGGTGCGCCTGGCCAACGACCGCTACGAGCAGTTCCAGAGCGGCATCAAGCGTCACCCGTTCGATATCCGCTACCAACTGGCGGTGGACAAGACCGACCACAGCTTCAAGATTTTCCGCTCCGAGATGAGTGTCGACGGTGGCGGGCGAATCAACTACAGCCCGTCGGTGGCGGCGGTGGGCGCCACGGCGGCCCAGTCGATCTACTACATGCCGCAGAACGATCTGCAGGTCACGGCCTATCACTCCCGCGCCGTTGAAGCCGGGTCGATGCGTGGCTATGGCACCCTGCAGAGCATGGCGGCGACCGAGATGATGGTCGACGAAATCGCCGATCGCCTGGGTGTCGATGCCATTGAGCTGCGCCGCAAGAACGCATTGCGCTCGGGCATGAAAAACACCCAGGGCGCGATCCCGGCCGGTGCCTTGCGCCTGCACGAGATTCTCGACAAGGCGGCCGTCCACGACACCTGGAAAAGCCGCGACGCGATCAAGAAACAACGCGAAGCCGCCGATCCGGACAACTGGTACGGGGTGGGTTTCGCCATCTGCCAGAAAGACTTCGGCACCGGTTCCGAAGCGCCGATGGCCAGCATTGAATTCACTGCCGAAGGTCGCATCAGCCTGCGCCACATCGGTATCGAAATCGGCACCGGCATGTCCACCTCCCAGGCCATGGTCGTGGCCGATTTCCTCGGTATTGCGGCGCACGAAGTGAAGACCGGCGAAACCGAATGGAAAGAGTTGCAGCTGGTCAGTGGCGGCAACCCGTACATCATGAGCCAGGCCGAGCAGGACAATTTCCTGCGCAATCCACGCTGGGTCGGCAAGGTCGCTTCGGCTTCGTCGGCCACCAACTCGGCGTACTACTTCAGCCACGCCACCCGTGAAGCGGCGCGCGTGCTGTTCAACCACGGCCTGTGGCCGGCGGCGATGGAGATCTGGCGCCAAGGCCCTTACGGCGGCCAGGCCAACCCTTACGTGGTGCGCCGCGAAGACGCCCATTGGGTCGACGGCAAGCTCACCGCCAACGGCATGGAGCCACTGCCATTCGCCATGCTCGCCAAGCGCGTTCACGAGCGTGGCCTGGTGAGCGGTGCCACCGTGCACGGTTTCAACCGCTGGAGCTGGGCCGAGGCCGAGTTCAGCATCGACGGCGTGCGTGAGCGCTTGCCGCTCGACGGCCTGGCCGTGAAGTACGGTGACGGTGCACCGAAGGCGAAGAAGGCGCAGATGAACAGCGCCGGTTTCCATCTGCTGGATCGGCAGGGCATCGCCTACCCGGCGACCCAGCTGAACAACGCGGCGGTGACTTACTACAGCCCGGTCGCGACGCTGGTGGAAGTGAAGGTCAACAAGGGTTCGAACGAAGTGTCGGTGCTCAACCATCACTCGTGGGTCGAGTGCGGTCGGGTGCTGGTGGAAGAACTGGTCAGGGGCCAGCTCGAAGGCGGGATCGCCATGGGCATCGGCCACGCGCTGATGGAAGAGATGCCGCTGTACGAAGGCGGGCCGGGGGAGGGTGACTGGAACTTCAACCGTTACCGCCTGCCGATGGCGCGCCACGTCGCGGTGTGGAAACAGACGGCGGACATCCTGCCGCCATTGTCGCCAAGCGACCCGTCCAAGGGCATCGCCGAGGTAGTGATGATCCCGGTGGTCGGTGCCATCGGCAACGCCGTGGCCCATGCCATCGGTAAACGTGTCCGCGACCTGCCTATCACTTCTGCACGCATCAAGGAGGCCCTCAATGGCTAACCGTCCGCTTCAACTGACCCTCAACGGTCAATCCGTCGGCCCGGTGGACATCCCTGATGACCTGCCGATGATCGACTACCTGCACGAATACAAGAACCTCACCGGTTCGCGCCTGGGCTGTGGCCAGGGCATCTGCCACGCCTGTGTGGTGATCGTCGACAACCCGGACGGCACCAGCGAAGAAGTGCGCACCTGCATCACTGGCGCACACTATTTCGAAGGCAAGAAGGTCCGGACCATCGAAGGCCATGCGACCCGCGACGAGCAGGGCAAGGTCACCGAGCTGAACCCGATCCAGCAGCGCTTCGTCGATGAGTTCGCCTTCCAGTGCAGCTACTGTGCACCGGGTTTCGTCAACGCCGCGACGGTGTTGGTGGAGAAGCTGCAGCGCCAGCCAATCGTCAAGAGCCAGCTGGAAAAAGTCATCGAGGACAGCCTCGGTCATCACATCTGCCGTTGCACCGGGTACGTGCGCTACTACAGCGCCACCCGCAACGTGCTGACCGATCTCGGCCTGGTCAAGGAGGGTTAAGCATGAAGCTTCTACTTAGCCGCCTGGCGTTGGCGGTTGGTCTGGCTGCGCCTGTGGTAGCGGCTCACGCGGATGATGCGCAGGTCAAGCAAGGCGAGTACCTCGCCCGCGCCGCCGACTGCATGGCGTGCCACACCGCACCGGGTGGCGCGCCCTATGCGGGCGGCCTGCCGATCGTGTCGCCGTTCGGCACGATCTACGGCACCAACATCACCCCGAGCAAAGAGCACGGCATCGGCCTGTACAACGATGACGAGTTCTTCGCCGCGCTGACCGAAGGCAAGCGCCGCGATGGCGCGAACCTGTATCCGGCAATGCCGTACACCTCGTATCACCTGATCCCGCGTGCAGATTCCGACGCGATTCATGCCTACCTGAAAACCGTCGAGCCGATCGAGCGCGCCGCGCCGGTCACCAGCCTGAGCTTCCCGTTCAACGTGCGCCTGGGCCTGATGGGTTGGAACATGATGTACGGCAAGGACGTGAAGCTGGAGCCTGCCGAAGGCAAGAGCGAAGCCTGGAAACGCGGCCAGTACATGGTCGACGTGCTGGGTCACTGTGGCGAGTGCCACACGCCTCGCGGTCTGCCCGGTGCGATGCAGATGGACAAGCGCATGACCGGTGGCATTCTCAATGGTTATCTGGCACCGAGCCTGCTGGCCACTGACCTGGCGGCCCGAGGCTGGAATCATCAGGACCTGAGCTCGTTCCTCAAGCACGGCATGAGCGCCCAGGGCACGATGTTCAACGAGATGTTCCCGGTGTTCCACAACAGCACTCAGGGCCTCACTGATCCGGATTTGGCCGCCATGGCGACGTTCCTGCTCGGCGATCAGCCGCCAGCGGCGAAAGTCCTCACTGAAGTGCCTTTCGACAAGCTGAGCCCAAGCGCCCAGCGCGGCCGTCAGGAATATTTGAATGTCTGCGCCGGTTGCCACGCGCCAGGTGGCGAGGGCAAGCCGCACATCGCGGTAGCCATGCGTGGCAACACCACACTGCGCCTGGAAGATCCGCGCAACCTGGTACGGGTGATCGACGACGGTATCGGTGAGCAGAAGTTCTCCGGGTTCGAACACATGCAACCGATGCCGGGATTTGTCGACAAGTTGAGCGACGCGCAACTTACGGATCTACTGAACTACCTGCGTCAGGGTTGGGGCGGTCAGCCGAATGATCTGGCTGTAAACGACGTGCAGAAGTTGCGGGCCGATGCGCCGCCGCTCGAGCACAAGGCCCACTGATATGCAGCATCTGGATCTGCAAGTGATACGCCGGGCGCTGGAGTGGTCGGCGGCCGGTCAGCGCATCTGGTTGTGTACGGTGCTGGCCACTTATGGTTCGGCACCGCGCGCACCGGGTTCGCTGCTGGCGGTGAACACGCAGGGGCACTGGATTGGCTCGTTGTCCGGTGGCTGTGTCGAGGAAGACTTTCTCGAGCGAGTCGCCGAGGGCGCGTTTCTGGAGCCGGTCAGCGTTGTTCGTTACGGCGAAGGCGACGATCCACGCTCGCGCGTCAGCCTGCCCTGTGGCGGGGTGCTGGATGTGCTGGTCGAGAAGCTTGACGCCGATTGCGAGGTGCAAGCGCATCTGCGGGAGCTTGAGTCGGCGTTGCTGGGCCGGCGTCGGTTGATCCGCGAGGTTGATTTGCTCAGCGGTGCGCGCAGCCTGTTCGATGATCGTGAACAGGGTGTGCGAATCGAACGTGAAATCGACCGGGTGCGCGTGCGCGTCGGCGCGGCCCAGCGCTTGCTGCTGGCGGGGTATTCCAGTGTCGCCCAGGCCTGTGCGGAGTTTGCCGTGGGGCTTGGGTTCGAGGTGATTCTGTGTGACCCGCGGGACGAAGTGCTGGAAGGCGTCGTGCTGGAAAACGTGGAGATTCGGCGCCAACTGCCGTCGGTGTTCATCGCCGATGGCGGCTGTCACAGCGACACGGCGGTGGTGGCGTTGACCCACGATCCACGCATCGATGACCTGGCGATGATGGAGGCAGTGCGCACCGAAGCGTTTTACATCGGTGTGATGGGCTCCATGCAGACCTCGCAAAAGCGCTTCGAGCGCTTGCGGCGTATTGGTGGACTGGGGGATGTCGAGTTGGGGCGGATTCATGCGCCCATTGGGCTGAACCTGGGCAGCAAGACGCCGGCAGAGATTGCTTTGGCGGTGCTGGCCGATATCTTGCGGATTCGAAGCGGTATCCCACGAGATCGTCTCTAACCCAAAACCCCTGTGGGAGCGAGCCTGCTCGCGATGAGGTCGTAGCATCCAACATATTCGTTGGCTGCTAGACCGATATCGTCGGATCGCCGCCCGGAGCCGGCTCGCTCCTACAATGTATTGCGTGCCGCTTAGTACCCGAACCTGTCGCGCAATCCGTAGTACCAGGCGCCCAGCGCCGCGAACGGGGTACGCAGCATTTGTCCGCCCGGGAACGGGTAGTGAGGCAGCTCGGCAAACGCATCAAAACGTTCTGCCTGGCCGCGTAATGCTTCGGCCAGCACCTTGCCCGCCAAATGCGTGTAGGTCACCCCATGGCCGCTACAACCCTGGGAATAGTAGATGTTGTCGCCCAGCCGTCCGACCTGGGGCAGACGCGACAACGTCAGCAGGAAGTTGCCCGTCCACGCGTAATCGATCTTCACGTCCTTGAGTTGCGGGAATGCCTTGAGCATCTTCGGCCGGATGATCGCTTCGATATTCGCCGGATCCCGCGCGCCATACACCACGCCACCACCGAAAATCAGGCGCTTGTCGCCGCTGAGGCGGTAGTAGTCGAGCAAGTAATTGCAGTCTTCGACACAGTAATCCTGGGGCAGCAGGGTCTTCGCCAGTTCTTCGCCCAATGGCTCGGTGGTAATCACCTGTGTACCGCAAGGCATCGACTTGGCGGCCAGTTCCGGCACCAGGTTGCCCAGATAAGCGTTGCCGGCGACGATGATGAATTTGGCCCGGACCTTGCCCTGCGGCGTGTGCACCACCGGATTCGCGCCGCGCACGATGCGCACAGCGGGCGACTGCTCGTAAATCGTGCCACCCAGGGACTCGACCGCCGCCGCTTCACCCAGCGCCAGGTTAAGCGGATGGATGTGGCCGCCACTCATGTCGAGCATCCCGCCGACGTACTGATCACAAGCCACTACTTCGCGAATGCGGCGTTGATCCATCAGCTCAAGCTGGGTATGTCCGAAACGCTCCCACAGGCGCTTCTGGGATTCGAGATGCCCCATCTGCTTGGCGGTCATCGCGGCGAACACGCCACCGTCCTTCAAGTCACACTGAATGTTGTACCTGGCGACTCGCTCACGAATGATTCGCCCACCCTCGAACGCCATCTGCCCCAGCAACTGGGCCTGCTTGGGACCGACCGTGCGCTCGATGACATCGATATCGCGGCTATAGCTGTTAACGATCTGGCCGCCATTACGCCCGGACGCCCCGAAACCCACCCTGGCGGCTTCGAGCACCGTGACCTTGAAGCCGTTCTCCAGCAGAAACAGGGCAGAGGACAGCCCCGTATAACCGGCGCCAATTACACAGACATCGGTCTCCACGTCATCCTGCAACGCCGGGCGCGGTGGAACCGCATTGGCCGATGCGGCGTAGTAGGACTCGGGGTAGGGAGTGTTAGCCATCCGGCAGCCTCTGTTTAATATATTTTACGAGTGCATCGATCCTACCCGAGTTGAAAATCGCCCGCCAGCCACCCGGAAAATCTTCTTTGCACGCGCAAAATTAAATATTTTGCATATTCATAGGGTTAGCTCGAAAAAAGGTGTTGACACCCCTCCGGAATTCCGTAGAATGCCGCCTCACAGCAGGCACGTAGCTCAGTTGGTTAGAGCACCACCTTGACATGGTGGGGGTCGTTGGTTCGAGTCCAATCGCGCCTACCAAACAAAATCCGCTCTGCTGGGCGGTCTAGAAGGGCTCACCGAAAGGTGGGCCCTTTTTTGTTGGTGCGCCAGGCATGGCGCGTTGCGCGAAGCGCAACCAGCTTGGCTGTGGTGGCCACGCTGGTGACTTGGAGGTGAAAGTCCTCTACACACCCGGCAAGGGGAAGTGTTAGCCAGAGGCAAGGGTGTCGCGGGCGACTGCGAATCTGAAGGAAGCCCGAGGCAAAATGCTGGCCTGACGAACAGGAAGCGGATAGAGGCGGCGCAGCGGGGTAAGAAGGCCAATATCTTCAAAGCCCAATACTTGCACGGAACGCTGTGACGTAGATCCGACAGGCATAAGCAGGAAGGTCGCGCGAATTACCCTGGGAGATCTGTGGGTTTGCCACTGTGCTACCGAGCGTCGAGAGGCGACGGGATGAGCCCACAGAAGTCAGCTGAGGCCGTAGTAAGTGGCGGATTACCGCGTCACCAAGGGCCGAACAGGTTATGCCGCCAGTAGGCGTCAGAGTCTCGTCGAATGTTGAAACGCAGAATATTCTCCAAGAGAAAACTGTTACCCCAGGTCCTGGACGGTATCCGAGGATGAAGGCTGACAGGGCGCAAACATCGACGGCGTCTGTGGCGTGGACGAACGCGGAGCCGGACACGCTGATGGTGCGGGTGCTTGCACCCGCCAACCTCAAGCGTGCGTATCAACGCGTGGTCAGCAACAAGGGCGCACCGGGTGCCGATGGCATGACGGTCGACCAGCTGGCGGGCTACGTGAAACAGTATTGGCCGATCCTCAAGACTCGGCTGCTGGCCGGCGAATACCACCCGCAAGGTGTACGCGCCGTCGATATCCCCAAACCCAAAGGCGGCACAAGACAGCTGGGTATCCCCAGCGTCGTGGATCGCCTGATCCAGCAGGCGCTGCTGCAACAGCTCACGCCAATCTTCGATCCGCTGTTTTCGGACTACAGCTACGGCTTTCGTCCGGGCAGAAGCACTCATCAAGCCATCGAAACCGCCCGCGCCCATGTGGCGGCGGGCCACCGCTGGTGCGTGGAACTCGATCTGGAGAAGTTCTTTGATCGGGTCAACCACGATGTATTGATGGTCTACATCGAGCGTCAAATCGAAGATAAACGTGTGCTTATGCTGATCCGTCGTTATCTCGAAGCGGGAATGATGTCGGGCGGGATCGCCAGCCGACGGCAGGAAGGGACGCCGCAAGGCGGCCCGCTCTCACCGTTGTTGTCGAACATCCTGCTCAATGAACTCGACCGCGAACTGGAACGGCGGGGCCATCGTTTTGTACGCTATGCCGACGACGCCAACATTTATGTGCGCAGTCGTCGTGCTGGCGAGCGAGTGCTGGTCAGGGTTGAGCGCTTCCTGAATCAACGCCTGAAACTGACGTTGAATCAAGAAAAGAGCCGAGTAGCACGGCCGTGGGCGTGTGATTACTTGGGTTACGGGATGAGCCTGCATAAACAGCCGAGGCTGAAAGTAGCTACGATGAGCCTGAATCGCTTGCGCGATCGGCTCAGAGAACTGCTGCGCGGAGCGCGGGGCCACAAGATGGCAAGCGTCATTGAACGGATTAACCCGGTGTTACGTGGTTGGGCGGGTTACTTCAAGCTCAGCCAGAGCAACCGCCCCCTTGAGGAGTTGGATGGCTGGATGCGCCGTAAACTTCGCTGTGTCATTTGGCGTCAATGGAAGCAGCGCCCAACGAGGGCGCGCAACCTGATACGTCTGGGGATCAGCGAAACACGCGCCTGCAAATCAGCGTTCAACGGGCGCGGGCCATGGTGGAATTCGGGAGCGTCACATATGAATCACGCGCTGCCGAAGAAGCTGTGGGACAGCCTGGGGCTGGTCCCAATACTGGATACGATAAAACGGCTTAACCGCATAACCTGAACCGCCGTATACGGACCCGTACGTACGGTGGTGTGAGAGGACGGCGGCTGTGAAGCCGCCTCCTACTCGATTCTGCGATTTGCAAAACTTTTGCAAAAGCCCCACTCAAAACGCCAGGTGCCATTGCTCGATCCAGCGGATGTACCCATCAACGTCCAGGCTGCCGTCTTTTTTCCAGATCGAAAACGCACTGTTGTCGAAGACGAACGACTGGCAGGCAGCAGCGACAATGCCCATGTCGTTTTGGCACGTGAACGACACCGGCGCATGCCGCCCGGCAAGGAAGCGAGCCCCGTCCTGCCGGGTTTCGCCGATTGGTGTGTCGATAAGTATTCACACGCAGTCTTCGTCCGCCAATCAACTGCAGGCTCAATGTTAATTTTGTTCAGGATTGTGTTCGGGACACTTGGCGCTGCGCTGGGTAAAGTCATGACCGCTCGCCCGGCCTGGTGTGTTTCAGATGGATTACTGAATGGCCAGCAACTGGTCAGGGTGGGCACCCATTCAGGCAAGATGCAGGCGACAAGCCAGTTAGTTCTGCTTCTGCATAACACCGACGCTGTTAAAGTCCCCGGTGATCCTGGTGACCCAGGCATCTGGTTCGGCTGTAGGCCCTGCCGCGCGAGTGAGGCCTCGCCACACTCCAATCATGTTGCGAGAGCCCGTAACATGTAACCATGTCGGCTCCCTGGTCAGCGAAAAACTGGTTAAGACTTTAGATCAAACACGATCCCGCATTAGTTTCTAGCGAGCCGCCATCCGCAGTAATCTGACCGCTTGCACTTGTCCAACTCATGTCTCCCTGAAAGCAATGTAGAATAGTGCAATAAGTGGGCGCTCTTTTGTATGTTCCTTCGAGAACTTCACTGAAATAGTTCCGGCCTTCATTTCGCATGCCAGTGGACATTATGCGGCCCACGGTTTATCCAGCCGTCTCCGTTATTGTCGCGTGCAACCGAAGCATTGTTAGATGTGTTAGTTGCGCAGTCGGTTTAACGGTCACCACGAGTGCCCCATCCGATTACGGCGTGATCTATTGCAACTGGCAGGCCGGTGCGGGTAAAGGTCGAGAAGTTTTCAGATGTCACAAAGTCTACGTTTGATCCCGCTTGCCATAGGAGGATAGATACCAGGGGGGGACTCGTCTTGGATAATTACTCCCCTTGGAATCACCAGGGTGCTTGCTACGCACGTTCAAGCCCAAAGTAGCACGGTTCCGCCAGATGGGCCGAGAGCAGCAACTGCTTGTGCCACGAGGTACGAAAGGAATAAGAGAAGTTTCCTGGTCGGGATCAATCAGGCCTTTTACATGTGGAATAATTTCAGTCAGCTGAGTTGATTTACTATCAGTTATATTAACCTCAAGTTATGTCGACCCCAAGACAAGGTTTTTTCAAGCTTTCTAAGTTGGATGAGTCGTGTCCAACTTGGCTAAATATAAAGCCAGTTGCGGCGCTACTGCGGTGCAGGACGATCGGACTACCATCAGGCTTCTTGTCGCTCTTGTGGGTGGCAGGCATAGCGATTGATTCAGGCAGGCACCACTAATGAAGGAGTCTATAGAAACTCTTGTTTTTTTTCCTCGTTTTTAACATTTTTCAGGCGCCAAATATTTGAACTTTGGAGTTGATCGAAAAGCGATTGGCCTTAGCACGATTTATTCATACGCGTCATTACAAACTCAGCCATAAGTAAGAAAACGTCCAACTAGAACAAGCGGCGAGGAGTACTGCAACCCGACAAAAGCCAAAATACTGACAACAAAAAACAGTCACATTCTCCCAATTAAGTCGGTGATATATCATGATCAAGATCATGACCTACTTTTTAATTGGAGCTGTAACTGCAGGATGCAACGGCATCGTAAAACCCGACTTTTCGGGTCCTGCCAATGATTCATACTTTTCAGTCTATTCGGGGTTTCCCGCACCGTATCTATACATGGCCTCGGCCGTGCAATGGAACGATGACTATGCGGTAACCACCCGCCACACTCCGTTCATCCCCAACGTGAAGTACAGCTGCAGCACAGGCTGCGATCTCGTCTTCATCCAGCACAAGGCCAGCGGCCGCTACCCATCATGGCGCGCACCGCGTGTGGGCGAGAGCATCACAGCCGTTGGGGCGAGTCCTTACCTAATGACCGCTACCGGGAAAGGCAAGGTGTATCAAACGCCGTTCGTCAATGCCGATGAACACAGCGGTGATCTCTATGCCATCCATGATGCCCCGCTGGTCAAGGGCATGTCGGGTGGGCCGGTCCTCACCAGTGACGGCTGTGTTGTCGGCATCAATATCGGTTTCTATTCAACCACTCTGAACGATGTGAGCAATAACTCCGGCGTAAAGGGGGCTGAGAGGATCAGCATTTTCATTCCTTATTCGATCATTCAGCGCGAGTGGGGGATATTGCAGGCAAAACTTAACGATCCACAGGGTGCGAGGTATGTGGTGAAGTAGCTTTCAGCTATCAACCAAATGGCCATCGTGCCTAACAAAAAAATCCGCTCTACCGGGCGGTCTGGAAGGGGTCACCGAAAGGTGGGCCCTTTTTTGTTGAAATGTGAGCAGGGATGGAATCCCTTTAAAGGCGTGCGCTGGTAGTCAATTCTGCAAACAGGGCTACAGGGTCATAATTGACGTATGACCCTGTGTTAAGACCGGATCGAATGCGCTTATTTCGCATCCGACTCCCCGTATCCTTTTGTTGGCCCCTGAGTGGGTGGCGGTACAACAACTTGCTCAATTGACTTTGACGATCTCGGGCGGACTCCACGTCCCTTTGCCGGGAGGCAGGATGGAAGGCGCTTGCGTCTTCGGCCAATACAGCCGCATGACGAGGTAGATCAGATCATTCGGTGCGGGCAGCCAGTTGCTTTCCTTATCCGTGCCCGGTGAATCCTTCTGGATGTACAGCGTCAACGAGCCGTCCGCATTCTTCTTCATCTCGGGCAGCATCGGCGAGTTGATGAGGTAGCGATTGATCGGATTTTTGATCAGCAGTTGCGATTTACCGTCGTACATGGTCACTGACCAGAAGGCGTTGACTGGCGGGAATTGTCCGGCGGGCAGGGTGATGGCGTAGTTGTGCTTGCTGCCGTCAAGCGGCTCGCCATCGGGCAGGGTTTTGGACAGCGGATACGTGGCTTCCTCGGCATCGTTGGCATAGATGCCCGCTTGCGCGACGGCGGCACGCTTGAGCCAGTCGCCGTTGTAGAAGGCGCTGTCGCCGCCGGCACCGACAATGTTCCAGCCATTGATCTTCGTGCCGAGATTCTTGATCCCTTCCTCGACCTGTGCGTGCCCGGCCTGCATGCCCTGAACCACTGCGGCCTTTTGCTCGGCGGACAGGTCCTGGAAGTTGAAGTCCTTGCCAGCGCCAATGCCGATCCGGGCAAGTTTCTCCCGGATCGCCACTTCATCCGGTGAGGCCGGGGCGTACTGCAAGGCAAAGTCGAGATACTTGAAGAAGCCGGTCTTCGCGAGGTCCGTGTTGATCTTCGGGAAGTCGATCGCCGGCGCGGCAGGCGGCGCAGGTTGCTTGAGAAAGGCTGACAGCGGCTGTGCCTTGTAGCCTGACTGGACCTTTATTACGTTCGGCAGGTCAGCCGGGTTGAAGAGCTGGGTGCGAAAGAGCGCAAAGGGGAATTGCGTGCCGGAACGAAAAACCTTCTTGATGCCCGGCGGGGTCGCACCCTTCCAGTCGGGTCCGACTACCATGTAGTCGCCAGCTTCGTTGCCGGTGGCGCGGCTGCCGATATAACCGTAGTTGTAGGTGTTGCCGTCGATGAGCTGAACCGAGTAATACCGCGGTTTCTCTACCGCCGGAACCGATAACACCATTGGCTCGCTGCGCAGGTCCATGAATAACATCGAATAGGGCGTGTCGCTGTTTGGCGATATTACAGCTGTGTCCATGTAGGTCGCGACATGGTGCAGGTTATGAATCTGGTTGAACGGCGCCTTGAACTGTCCGGAGTGTTTGTCTACGGCATAGTCGTACATGATCGCGTAGTTCATCACGATGGGCAGGCCGTAGATGTAGCCTTCCGTGGCGATAGCCTTCATTTCAGCGGGAGTGATATCAGCTGCGTGGGTGAAAGTGGATATGAATGACGCCAGCAATATCACCGTACCGCCAAGGGCTTTCGGTAGTGGGTTTTTCATGAACATGCATCTCCATTCGTCAAGCCGGATAAGTGAGTAGGTACCAAGAATCATTACCGATCTTTGGGGGAAGCTGACTGTGGGGTTATGTCTAGTTCATGGATTTTCAATCCACAAGTCATTGCGTGTTATTTGCTGAGCCTGGCATCCAGTTGGCAGTCACTTCGCTGTGTTTGAAAGATGAGATGCCCGGACAAGTAAAGTAGGACGGTATCTCGAAGCTCCGGCGCTGCAACACGCGATCTGTGCAAGCCACAAGCCACGGATGCGGGCGAATTCCTCGTTGTGTTTTGGCAGGCGACGAATGGCGGACCACTGAGAGTGATGGCCAGGATTCTTGGTCATTCGGGCGTAAACTAGTAGTGCTGCCTCATTGAAAGGAGCCGCCTATGAACGTCGATCAAATCATCAAACCGGCATCTGTGGACAAGGCTGTCTGGGATCAATACTTCTGCGCTGCATTGATTGCCGAAAGCAATTTGACTGCCCCGGTTGTTGGCGGGGCTACTCACGAAGACAGGCAGAACCTGTTGATCGAGAGGGCCAAAACACTCGCCGACAAAATGATGGAAAATCGAAAATAACCAGAGCCCAGCCGTCGCGCTGGGCTCTTCGCATGTGCGGATATGCACCGATGCTGGTGATGTGCGCGTTGTGGGTCAAACGATCAGCTCTACCTTGCCACTTGCCAGACGATAGATACCGCCCACGATCTTCAGCGCGCCTTTGCTCTGCGCATCAGTCAGCAGTGGCGAGGCCTGTTTCAGGCTGTTGACCGAATTTTTGACGTTTTGCGCGGTGGCGTTTTCCATCAGGTTCCCGGGCTGCTTGAGTACTGCCTCGACGGCTGACTTGAGTGCGTCAGTCAGTTTCGGGATATGGCCGGGGAAAATCGTCTGATCCTTGACGGCCTTGATACCGGCCTCGATGGCGCCGCAGCTCTCATGTCCAAGTACGAGAATCAGCGGGGCGCCAAGCACGGCAACCCCGTATTCAAGACTGGCCAAGCCTTCCGGGGTAACGAAGTTGCCGGCGACGCGGATGGAGAAAAGATCGCCTCGTGCGGTGTCAAACGCATATTCCGGAGCGATGCGCGAGTCAGAGCAGCTCAGCACGGCCACGAACGGATTCTGACCGGACACCAGGGCCTCTCGCTCCGCCTTGAAGTCATGCGTCTTGGAAGTACCGCTTACATATCGTTCATTGCCCTCCATCAGTCTTTTCAACGCCATATCGGGACTGATTACGTTTTGAGGTTTGGGTGGGGCTGACGTTTTTTCGGCTGCCTGGAGGATCTTGCCGGGCAGTGTGCCGGTCAGCAGCAGGGCGCCTGCGCTCAATCCGGCAAATTGTAGAAAACGACGACGGCCTGTTGTGTTTGAAGCAGAGCTTGAATCACATGATTCACACATGATTTTGTTTACTCAGTCCAATGCGGTGAGAGTGAGTTGCTGTCGGGGCCGGTACTGCCACGGACGCTCAATGCCAGCGCAGTGGAGTCTAGTTGGTCTGTCATTTTTTGTTCCGGACATTGTCCACAGGTGCCGTGCAAGCAGCCATTTCATGGGCTACTACTGACAGGCTCATACAACTTCGACCTGGCAGGAGTTTCTCGATGCTGACTCACTGGTTTCTGGCGGCGGTTCATCTTCTGGCATTGGCCCTGGGATTTTGGGCGGTGTTGGTTCGAGGCACGGCTTTTCGGCGTTTGGCCGACGGGGCGGCAGAAGTGCGCAGTGTTCTGATGGCGGACAATATCTGGGGTATTTCAGCTGTCGTTTTACTGATCAGTGGGGGGATGCGAGCCTTTGGCGGGTACGAGAAAGGCACGGACTATTACCTGCATCAGCCGCTGTTTCATCTGAAGATGACGCTGTTTGTCCTGATCTTGCTGCTGGAAATTGCACCCATGGTGACGCTGATCAAATGGCGGATAGCGCTGAGCCGTAAAGTGGCGATCGATACCGGCCGGGCGAAGCTGTTTGCACGGATCAGTCATATCGAGGCGTTGCTGGTGCTGCTGATGGTGGTGGCGGCGACTGGCATGGCACGTGGCGTGATGCTTGGTTAACCACGCAGCGAACGCGTCCTTCCCTGGGGTAAACCAGAAACGTCTGACAGCAAAAGAGTGGAGCTTGCCGCTAGTATCGGCCCCTGAGGTTTGAGTGGGAGCGCAGGCGGAGGGCGATGGGGGTGATGAATCTTTAGCCAGCCGTGGTTCCGGGCTGAACGGGCTGGCTACTGACTGCAGCAGAATTCAGGGTTGCGGCTTTTCCGGGGCGGTGAGGCCGGCCTGAATGCGCTGATAAATTTCTTCACGATGCACTGCAACGTCCTTCGGGGCGTTGATGCCGATCCTGACTTGCTGGCCGCTTACGCCCAGGATGGTGATCGTAATGTCATCACCAATGTTTATGCTTTCACCGACTTTGCGGGTGAGTATCAGCATGGTCTTCTCCTTGATTGCTTTGTGGGGCACCTGATTCGGACAGTGCAGAGGTCGGTGGTATGTATAGATTAGTGCGAAGTCTCACGGTTTGGGTGCCTCTTTCTGACGCGCAGACGCGGCATTAATTCCCAAGGCGTAACTATACAGAGGCCGCAACCATCAATCTCGTTGTTTTGAGCCCATTTTACGGCACTCGCGAAGTATTCATGGATGTTAAAATCTCCGCTTTATGCATTTGGAGGGAAGCGTCGTGCGCAAAATGGTTTTGGTAATCGCGATATTGGCACTGGCGGGATGTGGTGAGGGCAGCAGTGTGGATGCGCCGAAGCCTAAGCCGGCCATGGCTGCCGTACCCGCGCCAGTGTCCGGCCCGCAATGGGATCTTGAAGTGCGAGGTGAAACCCCTCAAGCGGTCAGCGATCTGAGTGGCTGGCTGATCGAGCACAGCTTCATGTCCAGCGTCGTCAAGGAGAATGGAAATACCCGAGTCCTGATGGGGCCGTTCAATTCGAAAGCCGAAGCCGAAGCCAAGCAGGATGAAGTCCGCGCGGCGCTCACTCGCGCGAAGAAGCAGAACATCGAATTGCTGGTGCTTGAGCGTCCGGTCGCTCAATAACGTTCTGTAGCGCAGGCGTTGAAGAAACAAAAAAGGCCTCGGGGTGTTTGGCTCCGAGGCCTTTTTTGTTTCATTGATCTGGATTCAACCGCAGGCCTTCATGTCTACCGGGCCGACGAACTCGTTGCCGCGTCCCATGACGCACCCCACGCTCTGGTTCCGTTGGCGCTCCCAGGCCTGTACCGGATAGGTCTTGTCCCAGGCTTCATACAGTTGCCGATCCTTTTTCGACAGGCGCAAGCCGTATTGCTTGCTCATGTAGAAGTAGGTCCTGGCGATCATGCCGCGAATGGAAGGGCGGGGCATGACTTTCTTTGCCTTGAAGTCGACCTGGGTCAGGCAGGAACCATATTGCCCCGACTGCTCGGGCAGCCAGCCGAAGCTGAAGTTGCTGCGATCGCCATTGACCTCGCCAATGCTGGGCACCAGGTTGTGCAAATCAGCTTCGGCCTTCTGGTAAACCGGGTCGTAGCGGGTGCAGTTCTTGCGGCCGCCCTCTTGCCAGCACTGGCGTTGATGACCAATTTGCCAGGCCGGAACAATATGTTCCCACTCGATGCGGGCTGCGCGTTTGGCATTTTTACGTGGCACATAACCGCAGGCGGCAAGGTTCACCCGGTTGCCGGTGTACTTGCAGCCACAGTAAAACTCGGTGGACTGGGGAGCGTAGAGCTTCCACGCCACCTTTTTCGCTTCAGTGAAGGTGCGCGGAGCGTCGGCTTGCGCGCCCACGACAAAAAACAGGAACAGCAAAGCAAACCAGCGGACACTCATCGACTCAATCTTCCTTCGGCAAGACCCAGAAAATCTGCACGCCGCCATCGTCGCGATAGGCGAGGGTGACGTTGTCGTTCTCGTCGATTTCTTCCAGCAAGCGTTCCCATTCATCCACCGGTTCGTCAGGAAGGCGGAAGATCAGTGCTGCCCTGGCCTTTTGTGCGGTGGGAGAGTTGATGATTTTCTGAACGCGCAGGCCCATGCGTACATAGGTGTCAGGAGAAGAGGAGGTGGTGTCCACGGAATTATCCTTATTAAGCTGTACGTGCATACAGTATTTAACTGTAGGCCATTTCGCAACTGCTTAAAAAACAAGAAAACCCTCTGACAGCGGTTTGTTCCGTTTGGCGTAAGACGAAGGGAGTTTTTTTGTCAGATCCAGCGGCAGCCAATCGCCAAGGCTGGCGAATGGCGCACGGGGTGCCCGACCGGAACCGGTCGGGCGAGGGCGAATCAGTATTCCCAGAACATCCGTTGCAGTTCTTTGCTGTCGTTGGTCTTGGTCAGCGCGACCATTGCCAGGATCCGCGCCTTCTGCGGGTTCAGATCGTGGGCCACGACCCAGTCGTATTTATCGTCAGGCTGTTCGGCGTTGCGCAATACAAAACCGCCAGCGTTGACATGGGAGGAGCGAATGATCTGCACGCCGTCCTTGCGCAGGGCTTGCAGGGACGGGACTACCCGCGAGGAGACCGAGCCATTGCCGGTGCCGGCGTGAATGATGGCTTTGGCGCCCGATTGAGCCAGGGCCTTGTAGGCGGTATCGCTGACGTTGCCGTAGGAATAGGCGATCTCGACGTCAGGCAGGCTCTTGATGGTCTTGATGTCGAACTCGGAATCCATGGTGTGACGCTTGGCTGGCAAGCGGAACCAGTAGGATTTGCCTTCTACTACCATGCCCAGCGGACCCCAGGCGCTTTTAAACGCTTCGGTCTTGATGTTGATCATTTTGCTGACGTCGCGACCCGACTGGATTTCATCGTTCATGGTCACCAGCACACCTTTGCCCCGCGCGTCTTTGCTGCTGGCCACGGCCACCGCGTTGTACAGGTTCAGCATGCCATCGGCGGACATCGCGGTGCCCGGGCGCATGGAGCCCACGACGATGATCGGCTTCTCGGTTTTTTCCACCAGGTTCAGGAAGTATGCGGTTTCTTCCAGGGTGTCGGTGCCGTGGGTGATCACGATGCCATCGACGTCTTTGCTGTCGGCCAGCTCGGCGACACGGCGACCCAGTTGCAGCAAGTTCTCGTTGGTGATGCTTTCGGAGGCGATCTGCATGACCTGTTCGCCGCGAACATTAGCCAGTTGGCTCAGTTCAGGAACGCCAGCAATCAACTGTTCAATGCCGACTTTCGCCGCTTGATAGGTTGCGCTGTTGGCGGCGCTGGCGCCCGCGCCGGCAATGGTGCCACCCGTGGCCAGGATTACTACGTTGGCCAGTTTCTGTTGGGGTTCGGCTTCTTTGGCCTGAAGGGCAGTGGGCAGAAGCAGCAGGAGGGCCAAGGCGCCCGGAACAAAGGTCTTGAGTGCAGATGTCATTATTTTTCTCTTCTAGTTGTGAGACGGTGCAGATGCAAGTTCATCTAGATACGACCCAAGCGAATCTGAACGCCGGGGGTGCGAGAGGAAGAGCAGGATCTGTACCAGTAATACCCTGAATCGAAAAAACACGCTTAACTTAATGATTTGTAACGGTATTGCTGTTTGTGTCCGGAGGCGGTTTCGGGGCTTGGCGTCCGGATTACCGAACATGTTTAACTTTCGCGTTCGGCTCTCCGAAACGGATGGCAGCCATGTTTAAGATTTCAACGCGTCAAATCGTCGTTAACGACTAAAGAAACGCGTACGTCGGTCGATGCTCCTTCAAGGGATCTTTTTCTGCAGGAGTTCACATGTCGTTATCTATTGGCTTCCCAAATGCCGCGGGCATCACCATCGGGGGAAAGTCTGCGACGACCATTCGTGCTTTAGGCGATGCGACAGCTGATGCGGCTGCTCAGGCGCTGGGTACAAAGAAAAGCGACGGCACTCAGGTCAAGACAGGCCCGGTAGGTCTGGGAGAAAGTGCCGGGGCACAGGCCGAATCGCAAACCGGCGATAACACCAGCGTCACGGTGAAGGTCTTGCTCAAGCGTCTGAAGGAGCTGCAGCAGCAATTGCGCGAGCAACAGCAGCAATTGGCGCAAGCCCAGGCGGCGTCCTATCCGACTCCGCAAGCCAAGACCACCGCAGTAGCGGCCATTGAGGGGCAGGTTGCCGACACCAACGGCGCCATCCTGCAAGTGAGCGCGAGCCTGATCAAAGAACTGGCCAAGGGTTCTGGCACGGGATCGGTGGTCAACACCACGGCATGAACTGAATGCCGTTTTTCGCTAAACATCCGTGAAAGCACTTTTCCGGTCGTTGACAAATACCGGCAGGGTTCGCATAGTTTGGTTTACGCAAACGTTTGCGCGACGCCAGTGATGACTTTTCATCGCGCTGGGTCGTGAAGCTTACGCCAGCACAAGCGTTGCTCACAATAATCATAAGATCGGAGTGAACCCATGAAGCTGCCATTCGCTGGACGTCTTCTCGCTGTCGCTATGCTGGCTGCCGCATCCGCTGCATTGCCTGTCTCCTCGGCTTTTGCTGAAACCACTGAAAAGCCGAAAGTCGCACTGGTCATGAAATCCCTGGCCAATGAGTTCTTCCTGACCATGGAAGACGGCGCCAAGGCCTACCAGAAAGATCACTCCGGCGAATTCGAGCTCATCTCCAACGGCATCAAGGATGAAACCGACACCGCGGGCCAGACGCGCATCGTCGAGCAGATGATCCTGGCCAAGGTCAATGCACTGGTGATTGCACCGGCAGACTCCAAGGCCATGGTCCCGGTGATCAAGAAAGCCATCGATGCCGGTATCACCGTGATCAACATCGACAACCAGCTGGACCCCGCCGTCGTCAAAAGCAAAAACATCAATGTTCCGTTCGTAGGCCCGGACAACCGCAAGGGCGCACGGCTGGTGGGTGATTACCTGGCCAAACAGCTGAAGGCCGGTGACGAAGTCGGCATCATCGAAGGTGTGTCCACCACCACCAATGCCCAACAGCGGACCGCAGGTTTCAAGGATGCGATGGCGGCGGCGCAGATCAAGGTCGTGTCCCTGCAATCCGGTGACTGGGAGATCGACAAGGGCAACAAGGTCGCCGCATCGATTCTCAGCGAATACCCGCAAACCAAGGCCCTGTTGGCCGGCAACGACAGCATGGCGGTCGGTGCGGTATCTGCCGTGCGCGCCGCGGGCAAGGCCGGCAAGGTGCAGGTGGTCGGCTACGACAACATCAATGCCATCCAGCCAATGCTCAAGGACGGTCGCGTGCTGGCCACGGCGGACCAGTTCGCGGCCAGACAGGCGGTGTTCGGCATCGAGACTGCATTGAAAATTCTCAAGGGCGAGCAGGTCGACGGCGGCGCCAATGGCGTGATCGAAACGCCGGTAGAGCTGGTCACCAAGTAGCCTTCTGGCGACATAACGGCGCTCGTCCAGCTGGACGAGCGTATGGAGAGTTTTTATGTCAGTTTGCGCTCCGAACGCTGTCCTCTCGGTCAGCGGTATCGGCAAGACCTACGCCCAACCGGTTCTTACCGGCATCGACCTGACGCTCATGCGCGGGGAAGTGCTGGCGTTGACCGGCGAGAACGGTGCAGGCAAAAGCACGCTTTCGAAGATTATTGGCGGGCTGGTCACGCCGACCACCGGCCAGATGCAGTTTCAGGGGCAGGACTATCGTCCGGGCAGCCGGGCTCAGGCTGAAGCGCTGGGTATCCGCATGGTCATGCAGGAACTCAATCTGCTGCCGACCTTGTCGGTGGCGGAAAACCTGTTTCTCGACAACCTGCCCAGCAAAGGTGGCTGGATCAGTCGCAAGCAGTTGCGCAAGGCTGCCATCGAGGCCATGGCGCATGTCGGGCTCGACGCCATTGACCCGGACACCCTCGTCGGCGAACTGGGCATCGGCCACCAGCAAATGGTGGAGATCGCCCGCAACCTGATTGGCGATTGTCATGTGCTGATTCTCGATGAGCCGACCGCGATGCTCACTGCACGCGAAGTCGAAATGCTGTTCGAGCAGATCACTCGCCTGCAGGCTCGCGGCGTATCGATCATCTACATCTCCCATCGCCTCGAAGAACTGGCGCGAGTCGCGCAGCGTATTGCCGTGCTGCGCGATGGCAACCTGGTTTGTGTCGAGCCGATGGCCAACTACAACAGCGAGCAACTGGTCACGCTGATGGTCGGTCGCGAGCTCGGCGAACATATCGATATGGGGGCGCGCAAGATCGGCGCTCCGGTGTTGACGGTAAAGGGCCTGAGCCGTGCCGACAAGGTTCGCGACGTGTCGTTCGAAGTCCGTGCCGGAGAGATTTTCGGCATTTCCGGTTTGATCGGCGCGGGGCGCACCGAATTGCTGCGTCTGATCTTCGGTGCCGATATCGCCGACAGCGGCACGATTGCCCTGGGGGCGCCGGCGCAGGTCATCAATGTGCGCTCGCCAGTGGATGCGGTCGGGCATGGCATCGCGTTGATCACTGAAGATCGCAAGGGCGAAGGCCTTTTGTTGACGCAATCGATCGGCGCCAATATCGCCTTGGGCAACATGCCCGGCATCTCCAGTGCGGGCTTTGTCGACAACGATGGCGAAAACGCCTTGGCCCAGCGTCAGATCGATGCCATGCGCATTCGCAGTTCCGGTCCGGCACAGTTGGTGTCCGAGCTGTCCGGCGGCAATCAGCAGAAAGTCGTCATCGGCCGTTGGCTGGAGCGCGATTGCTCGGTGCTGCTGTTCGACGAACCGACCCGCGGCATCGACGTCGGCGCCAAGTTCGATATCTACAACCTGCTCGGCGAATTGACCCGCCAGGGCAAGGCGCTGGTGGTGGTTTCCAGCGACTTGCGCGAGCTGATGCTGATCTGCGACCGGATCGGCGTGCTGTCGGCGGGGAGGCTGATCGATACATTCGATCGCGACAACTGGACCCAGGATGAGTTGCTCGCCGCTGCTTTCGCCGGCTACCAAAAACGTGATGCGCAGCTCATTGAAGCCGCGCCTAGGGATCTTCCATGAAAACCGCTTCTTTCGCCGGCACACGCAGTGGCAACTTCTACGGCCTTGGCACCTATCTGGGGCTGGCGGGTGCCTTGTTGGCGATGATCGTGCTGTTCTCGGTGCTGAGCAGTCATTTTCTGTCCTACGATACTTTCAGCACCTTGGCCAACCAGATTCCGGACCTGATGGTGCTGGCGGTCGGCATGACCTTTGTGTTGATCATCGGTGGCATCGACCTGTCGGTAGGCTCGGTGCTGGCGCTGGCGGCTTCGACCGTGAGCGTGGCGATTCTTGGCTGGGGCTGGGGCGTGCTGCCGGCGGCGCTGCTGGGTATGGCTGTCGCGGCGCTCGCCGGTACCATCACCGGCTCGATCACGGTGGCGTGGCGGATTCCGTCGTTCATCGTGTCCCTGGGCGTGCTGGAAATGGCTCGCGGGGTGGCGTACCAGATGACCGGTTCGCGTACGGCCTACATCGGCGATGCGTTCGCCTGGTTGTCCAATCCGATCGCCTTCGGCATTTCGCCGTCGTTCATCATCGCGTTGCTGATCATTTTCATTGCCCAGGCCGTGTTGACCCGCACGGTGTTTGGTCGTTACCTGATCGGTATCGGCACCAACGAAGAGGCCGTACGGCTGGCGGGGATCAATCCGAAGCCATACAAAATCCTGGTCTTCAGCCTGATGGGGTTGCTGGCCGGTATTGCCGCGTTGTTCCAGATTTCTCGCCTGGAAGCCGCTGACCCGAATGCCGGCTCCGGTCTTGAGTTGCAGGTGATCGCGGCCGTCGTGATCGGCGGGACCAGCCTGATGGGCGGGCGCGGTTCGGTGATCAGCACGTTTTTTGGCGTCCTGATCATTTCCGTGCTGGCCGCGGGGCTGGCGCAGATCGGGGCAACCGAGCCGACCAAACGCATCATTACCGGCGCGGTGATCGTGGTGGCGGTGGTGCTGGATACTTATCGCAGTCAACGCGCAAGCCGGCGGACCTGAGTCATGGCGACTATCAAAGATGTGGCAGCCCTTGCCGGCATTTCCTACACCACGGTTTCCCATGTGGTGAACAAGACCCGCCCGGTCAGTGAAGAAGTCCGGATCAAGGTCGAGGCGGCAATCCAGACCCTCGACTACGTCCCCAGTGCCGTGGCCCGTTCGCTCAAGGCCAAGACCACGGCGACCATCGGCCTGTTGGTGCCCAATAGCCTCAACCCGTATTTCGCCGAACTGGCCCGGGGGATCGAGGATTACTGCGAGCGAAACGGTTACTGCGTCATCCTGTGCAACTCCGACGACAATCCGGACAAGCAGCGCAGCTACCTGCGTGTGCTGCTGGAAAAACGCATCGACGGCCTGATTGTCGCCTCGGCCGGCGGCGACAGTGGCCTGGTGCAAGGCCTGAAAGGCGTCCGCACTCCGATGGTGATCGTCGACCGCGGACTGGACGGTGTCGATGCGGACCTGGTGCGCATCGACCATGAATACGGCGCGTATCTGGCGACCCGGCACCTGCTGGAGTTGGGCCACCGGGATATCGCCACCATCAGCGGGCCGGAAAACACCAGTGTGGCGCAGATGCGTCTGGCGGGTTATCGCCGGGCCTTGAAGGAGGCGGGCGTCGAAGTCTCTCCCGAGCGCATGCTGGAAAGCGATTTCACCAGCACCGGCGGTTACAGTGCCGCCGCGATTCTGTTGGAAAGCAATCCGCCCAGCGCCATTTTTGCCGCCAACGACATGATCGGCATCGGCGTGCTGCGGGCCGCCGCCGAGCGCAATATTCGCGTACCGAGCGAGTTGTCGGTGATCGGCTTCGACGATATCCAGATGAGTCGGTATGTCTACCCGTCGTTGACCACGGTCGGGCAATCGATCCTGCAACTCGGCGAAATGGCTGCCGAAGTGCTTTTACGGCGAATCGCCACGCCGGGCCTGGCGACCGATCAGCGGATCGTGACGCCGAGTATCGTCATGCGTGAATCTACGGCGCCGCTGGCCGGCGTGTTTGCCCAATTCCGTTGAAACAAAAAGCCGTTGAAAACAGACAGCCGTTGAAAACAGAAAGCCGCTGAACCAGCAGCGCCGCCGAAACAGAATTGATGAGTAGCAATGTATGCCAGCAAAAGTAGTGGTAATAGGCAGTTTGAACATGGACCTGGTGACCCGGGCGCCACGCTTGCCCAGGGGCGGTGAAACGCTGATTGGTCAGTCGTTTACCACCGTATCCGGCGGCAAGGGTGCCAATCAGGCCGTGGCTGCGGCGCGGCTGGGAGCCCGGGTGTCGATGATCGGCTGCGTGGGCAACGACGCTTATGGTGAGGCGCTGCGCGGCGCGCTGTTGGCCGAGCAGATCGATTGCCAGGCGGTGAGCACCGTTGACGGTTCCAGCGGCGTGGCGTTGATTGTGGTCGATGACAGCAGTCAGAACACAATCGTGATCGTCCCCGGTGCCAACGGTGCATTGACCGCTGAAGCCATTGACCGTTTTGATTCGGTGATACGCGCGGCGGACGTGCTCATCTGTCAGCTGGAAGTGCCCGATGCTTCTGTTGGACATGCGCTCAAGCGCGGCCGCGAACTGGGCAAGACAGTTATCCTCAACCCGGCACCGGCCAGCCGTCCGCTGCCAGCGGACTGGTACGCGTCCATCGATTACCTGATTCCCAACGAGAGCGAAGCGTCGGCCCTGAGCGGACTGTCGGTGGACTCCCTGGACACCGCGCAAGCGGCGGCGACCCGCCTGATTGCCCTGGGCGCCGGCAAGGTGATCATCACCCTCGGTGCGCAAGGTTCGCTGTTTGCCGATGGCCAACGCTTCGAGCATTTCCCTGCGCCCGTGGTAAAAGCTGTCGATACCACGGCGGCCGGCGATACGTTTGTGGGCGGTTTCGCTGCGGCGCTGGCCGCGGGTCAAGATGAGGTGCAGGCGATCCGCTTCGGGCAGGTGGCTGCGGCGCTGTCGGTTACCCGTGCCGGCGCGCAACCTTCGATTCCCGCCTTGAGCGATGTACAGGCGTTTAAAACTCCATGAAAAAGACACCTCTGCTCAACATTGCGCTGTCGCGACTGATCGCGTCTTTGGGACACGGCGACTTGGTTGTCATCGGGGATGCGGGCCTGCCGGTTCCACCGGGCGTTGAATTGATCGACCTGGCCCTGACCCATGGCATTCCGGATTTTGTCAGCACCTTGAAGGTCGTGCTCAGCGAGATGCAGGTCGAAAGCCATGTGCTGGCTCAGGAAATCTTCGATAAAAAGCCGTCGGCCCTGGTCGCGCTGGAAGCGCTGGATGGCGAAGGTGTGTTGGGTCGGCGTGAGTTGCTCACCCATGAGCAATTCAAGGTCCTGAGCCGACAAGCCAGAGCGATTGTTCGTACAGGCGAATGCCAACCGTACTGCAACATTGTGCTGGTCGCCGGCGTTACGTTTTGATGGGCTGTCTGCGTTTTGATGTTCCCGGTACAAGGCGTGCGCCCCGTATCGCTATGCTCAGAAACTGCACCCATTGCTCTGGAGCCTGCTGCTTTTGTCCCTGAAGACCGCAACGAACGCCCACGCGGCACCAAAGATCGACCTGATCATCGACACCGATCCGGGGGCTGACGACGTTGTTGCCCTGTTGTTCGCCCTGGCATCGCCGGACGAATTGAATGTCCGGGCATTGACCACCGTTGCCGGCAACGTTCGCCTGGACAAGACTTCGCGCAATGCGCGACTGGCCCGGGAGTGGGCGGGGCGCGAAGAGGTTCCGGTCTATGCGGGGGCGCCCAAACCCCTGGTGCGCACACCCATCTATGCCGAGGATATTCATGGCACGGAAGGGTTGTCGGGCATTGCCGTGCAGGAGCCCAGGAAAGGCCTGGCCAAGGGCAGCGCCATCACTTATCTGATCGATACCCTGAAATCTGCCGAGCCCCACAGCATTACCATCGCCATGCTAGGCCCACAGACCAACCTGGCCCTGGCGCTGATCCAGGAGCCGGGTATCGTTCAGGGTATCAAGGAAGTGGTGGTCATGGGCGGTGCGCACTTCAACGGCGGCAATATCACGCCGGTGGCCGAGTTCAACCTGTTCGCCGACCCGCAAGCGGCCGAAGTGGTGCTCAACAGTGGCGTGAAGCTGACCTACCTGTCGCTGGATGTGACCCACAAGATCCTTACCAGCGAAGCGCGCCTGAACCAGATTGCCGCGCTGAATAACAACGCCAGCCGATTGGTGAGCGACATTCTCAATGAATACATCAAGGGCGACATGGAGCACTACGGCCTTCCAGGCGGCCCGGTGCATGACGCCACGGTTGTCGCTTATCTGCTCAAGCCGCAATTGTTCAGCGGTCGCTCGGTCAACGTGGTGGTCGACAGCCGCGAAGGACCGACCTTTGGACAAACCATCGTTGACTGGTATGACGGCTTGAAAGCGCCAAAGAACGCCTTTTGGGTAGAAAGCGGCGACGCCCAGGGCTTCTTCGATCTGCTGACCGAGCGCCTGGCCCGCCTGAAGTAAGCATCATCTCCCGCAGGTGGTTTCACTCCCTCGCGCTAACCGCTTAGGTCTTTTGGTCCGACAGATGTTTCTCGAAGATCTGCTCGATGAACGATTGGGCGGCTTCGGTTCCAAGGTCCCTGACCAGCAGGTCGATACCGATAATGGCGAGCTCTTCCGTGCTACCTGGGCTGTAGGAGCTGTGGCCGTCTTGCCACTTGGCCTTGATGTCAGCGTCGATGCTTACGGTGGTCATGATGGCACTCGTGGGGTCGGGGAAGTCTGAGTGCCGAGTTAACCATTTTGCGGGGCTTTTGACACGTCGACTTAGGCATGAAAGGAGGGCTGTGCGACACTTGGTCTCTGACGAATATTCAAGGAACGCGCTGTGCAGATCGATTTGAACTCCCCGGATGGCCTGACCCTCGAGGCGGTGCGTCAGTTGCTGGCCGGCGCCAGTGACGATGAGCACACCCAGTTGCGGGTCACCAAAGGCGGCATTGCCTACATCTCCTCGGGCGTCGTGGGCGGTACCGATATCGACGGGTTGTTGTTCCGGCTCGAAACCTGGGCCAAGGGCTCCGGTTATGTCGGGCGGGTCGCGGCCAGCGATGAAGTCTGGGTCATGCAAATCTTCAATGCCTTGAAAGAGAACTGGCCCAATCCGCCTTTCGACTATATCGACATCTATTGAGCGTTTTTCATATTCAGTCACGATTCAATGATTAAAGGCAGGGCGGCGCTCAGGCAGAATCGCGGCTCGTCCGGATCATGGGCAGGGTGCTAGGGGGCGTTCTCAATTAGTTTCCCCTCCGCGTTGTCGCCTTAAAGCTGGCCAGGCAAGGCGTAGGCCGCTGGGAATGGTTGTTCCCTTTCCAAGGCCTGCAACGCAGCATGGCCAGCTTTAAGGCACAACCCGAAGGGCCGGGCCTGCTGTTGTGCAGGGCTGTGTTGCTCGAAGCTGATTTGGAATGACCAAACTGCGCTTCTCACGCCTTGCCCTGCACAACAGCAGACCCGGCGCGGTAGGGAAACTAATTGAGAACGCCCCCTAGTGCTCCCTGTGAAACCAAACGCCAGTCTGGTTGTCGCACGATCTCAGCTCAATCATTGAAAAAGGAGGCTTCATGCCTTGGAAGCTCGCGTCATTGGGTACTTTGTTGGCCGTTGCCACGCTGGCCGGTTGCAGCACTGCCTCTACGGAGTCGGCAACCACTGATGTTGCGACGTCTGACACGGGTCACAGTCGCTGTGAGGCAAAGGCTGCCGAGTTCACCATCGGTAAACAGGCGTCGCCGCAGCTGCTCGAACAGGCGCGTACCCGCGCAGGGGCGCAAAGTGCACGGTTCCTGCTGCCAACCGATATGGTGACGCTGGAGTACCGTTCCGATCGCCTGAACCTGAACACCGATGCCAGCCGGGTAGTGACCCGCGTCAACTGCGGCTGATCGCCCGGCTTTTGTTTCACCCATAAAAAACCCCGTCACATGGACGGGGTTTTTTTAGTGCGCCTGGAAATTACTCTGGGCGAACTTGAGCAGCTTGCATACCCTTTTGGCCTTTCTCAGCCACGAAGGAAACAGTCTGGCCTTCTTTCAGGCTTTTGAAACCGTCGCTTTCGATAGCTTTGAAGTGTACGAACAGGTCGTCACCGCCACCTTGAGGAGTGATGAAGCCGAAGCCTTTTTCATCGTTGAACCATTTAACGGTGCCGGTTTGGCGATTAGACATGGTGTATCTCCAAGAAACATATATTTTCAGTAGTACTGTGCTGCTCAGGCCAACTGGGCACACCCGAGTATCATAGTCGAAATGTTCGCTTTGGGACCCCCCCGGACGCACTGTTTGCCATCCAGTCGTATTTTCTTTGTGTCCTTTAGCAGCTGAAAGCCCCGTTCTATAAGGCTTTCGGCCGAAAGTTAAGGCGATAAAAAAAGCTGAAAAACCTGAATAAATTGTACGAAAGGACCTGTTTCAGCAGCTTTTTAACAGTATTTCAGGGACTGAAAGCGTGGGGGCGGGCTTATTTTTGCTCTTTTTTGGTGGCCTTGCAGGCTGCAATTTTGCTCAGTGCCTGCTGCTTCAATGTGTCGCTGGCCGTGTTGTTCATCAGGGCCTGAATATCGGCGGCAGGGTACGATTTGATGGCATCGGCACCGCAGGCGCAGTGGGATTTCGCTGCTGGCGTACCAATCTTCTCGGCAGCGGCAGGAACGCACTGAGCCATGTATTTCTCTCGTTCGCCTTTCGGCCATTCTGCATGGGCGGCCAGTGGCAGCAGGAGAATGACGGGGGCGACTACGGCAAATAAACGATTCAGACGCATGCTGAGATACTCCTTGTGGGTCATATATCTTGTTATCTGAGGGGGATAGTGCGCTTCAAGTTCAGCACTCTGGCATAAAAACAGCCAATTTACCCCGCTGCAAAACCTGCGCACCGTGGCAACCGTTCATCTGTGCTAGCATGCGTGGCTCGGGCGTTTGCAGGCTCCGACGGACCTTCAGTCCCGGTAGCGGCAGATGCACGATTAACCCTGATTTGAATCCCAGTCACTCTGGTTCGGTTTTCCGGTTGGCCGCAAGGCTCCTGCCGCTGTAAGGCAGGCGTTCGTCATTGAACGGCCTGGACCGGATCTTGTACTGGCTCATCCCAACCCACGTGACCTTTGGTAGGGGTCACCACTAGGAGAGGAGGCGCCATGCCAACTATTACTCTTCCCGACGGCAGTCAACGTTCATTCGATCACCCGGTTTCCGTAGCCGAGGTCGCCGCATCCATCGGTGCTGGCCTGGCCAAGGCCACCGTTGCCGGCAAGGTCGATGGCAAGCTGGTCGACGCCAGCGACATCATCGACGGCGACGCGTCGCTGCAAATCATCACGCCAAAGGATGAAGAGGGGCTGGAGATCATTCGCCACTCTTGCGCCCACCTGGTTGGCCACGCGGTCAAGCAGCTGTACCCGACCGCCAGGATGGTCATCGGTCCGGTCATCGACGAAGGTTTCTATTACGATATCGCCTTCGAACGTCCTTTCACTCCGGACGACCTGGCGGCCATCGAACAGCGCATGCAGCAGCTGATCGAGAAAGATTACGACGTGATCAAGAAAGTCACTCCGCGCGCCGAAGTGATCGAAGTGTTCAAGGCCCGTGGCGAAGACTACAAGTTGCGCCTGGTCGAAGACATGCCGAACGAGCAGGCCATGGGCCTGTATTATCACGAAGAATACGTCGACATGTGCCGCGGTCCGCACGTGCCGAACACCCGCTTCCTGAAATCCTTCAAGCTGACCAAGCTGTCCGGCGCCTACTGGCGTGGCGATGCCAAGAACGAGCAATTGCAGCGCGTCTACGGCACCGCATGGGCGGACAAGAAACAACTGGCCGCTTACATCCAGCGCATTGAAGAAGCCGAAAAGCGCGACCACCGCAAGATCGGCAAGCGCCTGGGCCTGTTCCATACCCAGGAAGAGTCGCCGGGCATGGTGTTCTGGCACCCGAACGGCTGGACGTTGTACCAGGTGCTCGAGCAGTACATGCGCAAGGTTCAGCGCGACAACGGCTATCTCGAGATCAAGACGCCGCAAGTCGTTGACCGCAGCCTGTGGGAGAAATCCGGGCATTGGGCCAACTACGGCGACAACATGTTCACCACCCAGTCGGAAAACCGCGACTACGCGATCAAGCCAATGAACTGCCCTTGCCACGTGCAGGTGTTCAACCAGGGCCTGAAAAGCTACCGCGAGTTGCCGATGCGCCTGGCCGAGTTCGGTGCATGCCACCGTAACGAGCCATCGGGTGCCTTGCACGGCATCATGCGCGTGCGCGCGTTCACTCAGGACGATGCCCACATCTTCTGCACCGAAGAGCAGATGCAGGCCGAGTCCGCCGCGTTTATCAAGCTGACCATGGACGTCTACGCCGATTTCGGCTTTAAAGATGTCGAGATGAAGCTGTCCACTCGTCCGGAAAAACGCGTCGGTTCCGACGAACTTTGGGATCGCGCCGAAGCTGCACTGGCCGCAGCCCTTGATAGCGCGGGCCTGCCGTACGATCTGCAACCGGGCGAGGGTGCGTTCTACGGTCCGAAGATCGAGTTCTCGCTGAAAGATTGCCTCGGTCGCGTCTGGCAATGTGGTACCCTGCAGCTCGATTTTAACCTGCCTGTCCGTCTGGGAGCCGAATACGTCTCCGAAGACAACAGCCGCAAGCACCCGGTCATGTTGCACCGGGCGATCCTGGGGTCCTTCGAACGTTTCGTCGGAATTCTGATCGAGCACTACGAGGGCGCGTTCCCCGCGTGGCTGGCGCCGACCCAGGCAGTGGTGATGAATATCACTGATAAACAGGCCGATTTTGCCGCTGAAGTTGAAAAAACCCTCAACGAAAGCGGATTTCGTGCCAAGTCTGACTTGAGAAATGAAAAGATCGGCTTTAAAATCCGCGAGCATACTTTGCTCAAGGTTCCTTATCTCTTGGTTATCGGAGATCGGGAAGTCGAGATGCAGACTGTCGCTGTGCGTACTCGTGAAGGTGCTGACCTGGGCTCGATGCCCGTCGCCCAGTTCGCTGAGTTTCTCGCGCAAGCGGTTTCCCGGCGTGGTCGCCCAGATTCGGAGTAATTATTATTAAGCGTGAAATGAGACAAGATAAACGAGCTGCACCGAAAGCCCCGATCAACGAGAATATCTCGGCCCGCGAGGTTCGGTTAATTGGTGCTGAAGGTGAACAGCTTGGGATTGTGTCAATTGAAGACGCGCTTCTTAAGGCTGAAGAGGCCAAGCTGGATCTGGTGGAGATTTCCGCCGATGCAGTACCACCTGTTTGCAAACTGATGGACTACGGCAAATCGATCTTCGAAAAGAAGAAGCAGGTTGCTGCGGCCAAGAAAAACCAGAAGCAGATTCAGGTTAAAGAAATCAAGTTTCGTCCAGGGACGGAGGAAGGGGATTACCAGGTAAAACTGCGCAACCTGGTACGTTTCCTGAGTGATGGGGACAGGGCCAAGGTATCCTTGCGATTCCGCGGCCGTGAGATGGCCCACCAGGAGCTGGGGATGGAACTCCTCAAGCGAGTTGAAGGTGACTTGCTCGAGTACGGTTCGGTCGAACAGCATCCTAAGATGGAAGGACGCCAGCTGATCATGGTCATCGCCCCGAAAAAGAAGAAGTAATCAACAGGGCACGGCAGGCCTTCTGATTATGTTTATCAACTGAATGCGGAGTATCCGAACATGCCAAAAATGAAGACCAAAAGTGGTGCTGCTAAGCGGTTTCTGAAAACTGCTAACGGTATCAAGCACAAGCACGCTTTCAAGAGCCACATCCTGACCAAAATGTCGACCAAGCGTAAGCGTCAACTGCGCGGTAGCAGCTTGCTGCATCCGTCTGACGTGGCAAAAGTCGAGCGCATGCTGCGCCTTCGTTAATTTTAGTCAAGAATAGAGGAAGTAACTCATGGCTCGTGTAAAGCGTGGCGTCATTGCCCGTAAGCGTCACAAAAAAATTCTGAAACTTGCTAAAGGCTACTACGGCGCACGCTCCCGCGTATTCCGTGTTGCCAAGCAAGCGGTAATCAAGGCAGGCCAATACGCCTACCGTGACCGTCGTCAGAAAAAACGTCAGTTCCGCGCTCTGTGGATCGCTCGTATCAACGCTGGTGCTCGTATCAACGGTCTGTCCTACAGCCGTTTCATCGCCGGCCTGAAAAAAGCGTCCATCGAGATCGACCGTAAGGTTCTGGCTGATCTGGCAGTGAACGAAAAAGCGGCGTTTGCTGCGATTGTCGAGAAAGCTAAAGCCACCTTGGCTTAAGTACCCCCGACAGTCACCCGGCCTCGCATCTGTGGGGCCAGGTGTTAAACGTCATAAATAGGGGAAGAGCCTTCAAGCTCTTCCCCTATTTTGTATCTGGAGTCTGTACATGGAAAACCTGGATGCGCTCGTCTCTCAAGCTCTAGAGGCTGTGCAAAGCGCTGAAGATATCAATGCCCTGGAGCAAATCCGGGTTCACTACCTTGGCAAGAAGGGTGAATTGACTCAGGTGATGAAGACCCTGGGGAATTTGCCGGCAGAGGAGCGTCCGCAGGTCGGTGCGCTGATCAACGTTGCCAAGGAGCGTGTCACAGAGGTCCTTAATGCGCGCAAGGCATTGTTTGAAGAAGCCGATCTGGCTGCCAAACTCTCCGCCGAGTCCATTGACGTGACCCTGCCTGGCCGTGGTCAGACCTCCGGTGGTCTGCATCCGGTTACCCGCACTCTGGAACGCGTCGAACAGTTCTTCACCCGTATTGGCTACGGCATCGCCGAAGGCCCTGAGGTCGAAGACGACTATCACAACTTCGAAGCGCTCAACATCCCAGGCCACCACCCGGCCCGGTCGATGCATGACACCTTCTATTTCAATGCGAACATGCTGTTGCGCACCCATACCTCGCCGGTACAGGTCCGCACCATGGAGTCGAAACAGCCGCCGATCCGCATCGTCTGCCCAGGCCGTGTATACCGCAGCGACTCCGATATCACCCACTCGCCGATGTTCCACCAGGTCGAAGGCCTGCTGATCGATCGCGACATCAATTTCGCCGACCTCAAAGGCACCATCGAAGAGTTCCTGCGGGTGTTCTTCGAAAAGGAACTGGCGGTACGTTTCCGTCCTTCGTACTTCCCGTTCACCGAGCCATCCGCTGAAGTCGACATGGAATGCGTGATGTGCAGCGGTAAAGGCTGCCGCGTCTGCAAGCAGACCGGCTGGCTGGAAGTGATGGGCTGCGGCATGGTTCACCCGAACGTGCTGCGCATGTCCGGGATCGATCCGGAAGAGTTCTCGGGCTTTGCCTTCGGCATGGGCGTTGAGCGTCTGGCCATGCTGCGTTACGGCGTGAACGACTTGCGTCTGTTCTTCGACAACGACTTGCGGTTCCTCGCGCAATTTCGCTAGTCGTAACGAATTCTTAGGAGAGCAGGATGAAATTCAGTGAACAATGGCTGCGTGGCTGGGTTAGCCCGCAGGTAAGTCGCGACGAGCTGGTTGCTCGTCTGTCGATGGCCGGTCTTGAGGTCGATAGCGTTACGCCGGCCGCCGGTGTTTTCAGTGGCGTGGTCGTTGGCGAGGTGCTGAGCACCGAGCAGCACCCGGACGCCGACAAACTGCGCGTGTGCCAGGTCAGCAACGGTTCGGAAACCTTCCAGGTTGTTTGCGGTGCGCCAAACGTGCGCCCGGGCCTGAAGATTCCTTTCGCCATGATCGGCGCCGAGCTGCCAGGCGACTTCAAGATCAAGAAGGCCAAGCTGCGTGGCGTTGAGTCCAATGGCATGCTGTGCTCGCAATCCGAGCTGCAGGTCGGTGAAGGTAATGACGGCCTGATGGAGCTGCCGGTCGATGCGCCGGTAGGCAAGGATTTCCGCGTTTATCTGGACCTGGAAGACGCCAGCATCGAGGTCGATTTGACCCCGAACCGTGGTGACTGCCTGTCCCTGGCCGGTCTGGCCCGTGAAGTCGGCGCGCTGTACGCCGCTCCTGTGGTCCGTCCGGTAGTGGCTTCGGTTCCTGCCGCGCACGACGAAGTGCGTTCGGTAGAAGTGCTGGCGCCCGCCGCGTGCCCGCGCTACCTCGGTCGAGTGATTCGTAACGTCGACCTGTCCAGGCCTACGCCGCTGTGGATGGTTGAGCGCCTGCGTCGTGCAGATGTGCGCAGCATCGACGCTGCCGTCGACATCACCAACTACGTGATGCTGGAACTGGGTCAGCCGCTGCACGCCTTCGATCTCGCCGAAATCAACGGTGGCATTCGTGTGCGCATGGCCGAAGAGGGCGAGAAGCTGGTGCTGCTCGACGGTCAGGAAGTCAGCCTGCGTAGCGATACGCTGGTGATTGCCGACCACTCCCGCGCACTGGCAATCGCTGGTGTCATGGGTGGCGAGCACAGCGGTGTTTCCGCGACCACCCGTGATGTGTTCCTGGAAAGCGCTTTCTTCGACCAGATCGCCGTAGCAGGCAAGGCCCGTTCCTATGGCCTGCACACCGATGCATCGCATCGCTATGAGCGTGGCGTGGACTGGCAACTGGCCCGCGAAGCCATGGAGCGCGCGACTGGCTTGCTGCTGGAAATCACCGGTGGTGAAGCGGGTCCGATCATCGAGACCGTCAGCGAACAGCACCTGCCGAAAATTGCGCCGGTCACTTTGCGCGCGCAGCGCATTACCCAGATGCTGGGTATGGAAATGGATTCGGCCGAAGTGGAGCGTCTGCTCAATGCCTTGGGCCTGACCATTACTGCCGACGGGGCAGGGCAGTGGCGTGTAGAAGTGCCAAGCCATCGCTTCGATATCAGCCTGGAAGTCGACCTGATCGAAGAACTGGCACGCCTGTATGGCTACAACCGTTTGCCGGTTCGTTACCCGCAAGCGCGTCTGGCGCCGCAAGCCAAGGCAGAAGCCCGTAGCGACCTGCCTGAACTGCGCCGCCTGCTGGTTGCCCGTGGGTATCAGGAAGCAATTACCTACAGCTTCATCGATCCGAAACAGTTCGAACTGTTTAATCCGGGTGTGGAGCCGTTGCTGCTGGCCAATCCGATCTCCAATGACATGGCTGCCATGCGTTCGTCGCTGTGGCCGGGTCTGGTCAAGGCGCTTCAGCACAACCTGAACCGTCAGCAGGATCGCGTGCGTCTGTTCGAAAGCGGCCTGCGTTTCGTTGGCCAGCTTGAAGGTCTGAAACAAGAGCCGATGTTGGCGGGTGTTGTTTGCGGCAGTCGCCTGCCGGAAGGCTGGGCGCAGGGTCGCGATACCGTCGACTTCTTCGACGTCAAGGCTGACGTGGAATCGGTGCTGGGCTTCGCCGGTGCTCTGGATGCGTTCACTTTCGTGCCGGGCAAGCACCCCGCGCTGCACCCGGGTCAAACCGCGCGCATCGAGCGTGACGGTCGTCTGGTCGGCTTCGTTGGCGCGATCCACCCTGAATTGTCGAAAACCCTCGGTCTCGACCGTCCGGTCTTCGTCTTCGAATTGGTTCTGGCGGAAGTGGCGTCGGGCAAAATGCCTAAATTCCACGAGTTATCGCGCTTTCCTGAAGTGCGTCGTGACCTTGCACTGATTGCTCACAAAGACGTTGCAGCCACGGCTGTACTGGACGTAATCCGTGAAAATGCAGGCGAATGGCTGACAGACCTCAGGCTATTTGACGTGTATCAGGGTAAAGGCATTGATCCTGATAGAAAAAGCCTTGCAGTCGGCTTGACCTGGCAGCATCCATCGCGCACTCTTAATGACGATGAGGTGAATACCGCAACGCAAAACATCCTCACCTCGCTCGAACAAAGGTTGAACGCCACGTTAAGGAAGTGACGTATGGGGGCTCTGACGAAAGCTGAGATGGCGGAACGTCTGTATGAAGAGCTGGGCCTGAACAAACGGGAGGCCAAGGAATTGGTCGAACTGTTTTTTGAAGAAATCAGGCACGCTCTTGAAGACAACGAACAAGTCAAATTGTCCGGTTTCGGCAATTTCGACCTTCGGGACAAACGCCAGCGGCCTGGCCGCAATCCGAAAACGGGGGAAGAAATCCCGATCACGGCTCGCCGTGTGGTCACCTTTCGTCCAGGGCAGAAGTTGAAGGCCCGAGTTGAGGCTTATGCTGGAACCAAGTCATAACGACGAGCTCCCCGTCATCCCGGGCAAACGCTACTTCACCATTGGTGAAGTCAGCGAGCTGTGTGCGGTAAAACCGCACGTGCTGCGCTACTGGGAGCAGGAGTTTCCTCAACTCAACCCTGTCAAACGCCGCGGAAACCGCCGGTATTATCAGCGCCAGGACGTGCTGATGATCCGGCAGATCCGCGCGCTTCTTTACGATCAGGGGTTCACCATCGGCGGAGCGCGCCTGCGCTTGTCCGGCGATGAAGCCAAAGACGACACTACCCAATACAAGCAAATGATCCGCCAGATGATCGCCGAGCTCGAAGATGTTCTGGTGGTACTCAAGAAATAAATTCCTGCTTTTAAATACTTCCAGTTTTCAAAAGCTTGCGATATATTCTTGAGCGTTCCTCGAGATGAGGAACAGGTTTCACGCCTAGTCGGGGCGTAGCGCAGTCCGGTAGCGCACTAGCATGGGGTGCTAGGGGTCGAGTGTTCGAATCACTCCGTCCCGACCATATTTTTCAATGACTTAGCCGCCTTTTGGTGGCTTTTTCGTTTCTACTCTAGTGACATTCCGAGTGACCCTAGGGGTTTTTCTATACCTGCCTCCTTTTCAGGATCGTCAGCGCTGGTGCGCGTGAGTCGGTTGCTGATACCTTATTTGCCGCTGCAATCAGTTGATCCAGCTCTGCTGCCGAGTAGTGACTAGTGATGCTGCCGTTCTTGTGTCCGAGCAAAGCTTTCCGGTCTTCCTCGGTCACACCAGCGGCACGCAAGCGCCTACCGAAAGAATGCTTGAGGTCGTGGATGCGGATTCGCAAAAATCCGTCATGCGCTGGCCTCAAGTACTTTTCCTGCCACTTCTTCGCAGCCCTGACCCGCGCCTTCTTCCATGCCGAGTCATTCATGCGGTGCACAGTCGTTTCATTCCCTTCGCCATCTGGCTTGCCAAACGGAAACACGAACAGCGGATGCTTGCCTCGCTGCTTCTCGATGACCGACTTGGCCACGTTATTCAGCACTACCAGGCGTTCATCGCCGTTCTTCACTCCTGCCCGAGCACTCCTGCCGCCAAACCTTGCCGGTATCAGGAATACGCTCGTCGCCAGTTCTGGCACGGCAATCTCCCAATCCCACTGAAGCTTGCACACCTCCTGCTCCCTGCATCCCGTGTTGACCTTGAACATCGCCATGGCTTGCAGATGAGCGGGCAGTTCGGCGAATAAGATCGACTGCTCTTCCCACGAGAGCGGGTAGGGCTTGCGACTGGTCGTCTTCTCATCCAGCAGCGAGATCATTGGCACCACGTCTAGCCAAGGCCGGCGCTCATCATCCCGCCACTTCCGTGCACACAGGTTCAGCACCCTAATCACCCGCTGAAGGGCGATATTCACCGTCCTGTTCGTTACCGGCTTTCCGATCTCCGGTGCCAGCTTCGAGCGAATGTAAGACGCCAGGCTGTTGTCGTCGACGTGCGTGATCGGCAGGTGACCTATAAACGGGTCTAGCTGCGCCATATAAGTTGCTGATATATGAATCGAAGCTTGATCCTTCACCTCAAGCAGGAACTTGATGGAAGCTTCCCGCCATGTCCGCACCGTCCTGACGCCATAGACCTTCTGTTGCCGCAACTTCTCCAGCATGTGGATCAGGTACTGCTCGGCTTCTGCCCGGTCACAAGTGCCAGTACTCTCTTGAATTCGCTCTCCTCGGTATTTTTTGTCGATTTTCCAGATGCCGTTCGGCATTTTTTGGAGGCCTGTAATTGCTTTTTGGGCCATGGTTCTGCTCCTTTGGCTTCCACATGGCGCTCGCTGCGAGGCCGATTGTTGTCCTGTTTCGCCACCTTTTCAACTGACTTGCTTGCGATCCAGGCATCCGCCCACTCGTCGAGCTCGATCCGGTCGAACGCAACGCCCTGGGTGCCGATGGGAAACTCGCGAACATTGGGTCGCACGGACTTGTTGAATTCGTCCCGGCACATGCCGAGGTAGCCGTAGGCGTGCTTGAGGCGGATAAAGCGCGGGGGAGGGGCTGAAACTTGGGCTGCGCTGTTATTGGCCATGTGCGTCTTGCTCCATACCGCGCGTGGTGGCAGAAGGTGGGGGAGTTAGGCGGTTACTTTGGCTATGGCGGCATCTGCAATCTGCAATCTTCATTGCGCCTTGCGCGTCGTTCACGTAGGCCGGATCGAAACCGCCAGCCAGATGAATGGTCCCTTGGCACGCACGGAGATTTTCACGGGTGAGTTTCAGTGCCTGGACCAACTCCTCTTTCTGGACGCCGTACTCGATCGCCAAGGCGCGAAGGCGTTTCGCCTCTGCCTGTTGCTCAAGCGCCATCTCTTCGAAGTATTCGTCTGGCTCCCAAGAGGACGGGATGATCTCGGCTTTCCAGTCGCGCCAAAACTCGACACTCTCGCCCTGCTCAAGCATTTGGGCCTTCAGAGTGCAACATGATTGACCTCTGCGTGGAGGGCTTGCCCATGCAGATGTAATGTGGGGCAGCCCCCACCGTCGGTATTGTTTCCCACTGCCCGGTTCATGGGGCGGTCCGTACCATTGGTTATGCACGCAGAGGCTTGGCTTTTGCACTTTGGACTTGAACGGTTTCTTGTCCAGTTGCACGAACGGGGCCAACGCCGGATAGCGATCAATGCCGACGCGCTGGAAGTATTCAGCTAAAGGTGGCGTTTGCATTCGTACCTCCCCAGCCGAGCAGGCTGATGTCGATGTTTTTCGCCTGCAGCTCTTTGAGCGACAGGTAGAGCATCGCACGGCCACCGGCCATACCGGCGTGCGGCGCGGACTTCACGAAATAGGGTTCTTCATTGATCAGCTTGGTGAACTGGCCAGCGCTGCTGATCACCGGCGCGATGCGTTCTTCCAGTGTGCAGTAGCGGGAGTACGCGGCATGGCCCAGCACCGGGTCGAGGATCAGGTATTCCGGGGTTACCGAGTAATGTAGGCCTTCCACCAGATGCACATGGCCCTGCCCCGTCTCGGCAGTGCTTTGGGAAACGGCCACGATGATCGCGATCTTTTGCATGACCAGGTCAATCTCACTCTGTACATAGCCATCGCCATCCTCGCCATAGCGCTCGATTAATGCCTTAATCACCGTATCCAACTCAGACAACGCTTTGAACAGGTGAAGTTGCCCACAAACCTCCGAGAGTATCCACAGACCCACCAAGACCACCTGATACGAGTAGCGCGGCCGGTCGTCCATGTCTTCTGGAAGTTGCAGCGAGGCTTTTTCCATCAGTTGCTTGATCTCTTCCAGTGACATGGTCAAGCTGGTGGCCATGATCGCTTTACCTAGTCTGCGCAGGTGTTCGCAGCCATCGGTAGCTCGCCGGAAGTGTTCCCGGCAGTACTTCCGTTTGAGTTTGGTCAGATGAACGCGAATGCTGCGTTCCTGCAACGCCGGCATCTCAATCTCTTGCTCTGAAATGACAATCAACGGTGCCGACAACGGGATGGCGAAGGCTTCTGCATTGGTGCGGCCCATGACGGGCCCTCCCAACCGACCTTTCAGGGTTGCCTCGCCGTTCCATGCCTGCTTGATGCGTTCGCCCACATCCTTGTATGCCTTACTGGTCATCTTGCTTTTATTGAACTCTTCGATGATGCGAGGAACCGTCGTGGTGTTCGACAGGTAATCCAGCATGCCGTAGGGCGAGGTCGACGGTGCGCTGACCCCGGAGTCTTTGACCATGTAGTCGGTGCCGTTGAGCCATGTGATCAGGCCAGCGGTCTTCGACTTGCCGGCGCCAGCACTACCCCACAGCGAGAGGCTCGGGAACTGGCTAAATAGGCGCATTAAGTGGGTCTTGACGTGTGCCGCGACACACCAGCCGATCAGCAGGCCAACTTCGTATTTCTGGTTGATCTTGAGCAGGTGGAACAATGCCTGGTCAACGTCCTGATCTCCCTTCTCGCATATGCTGGTGTCGGCAAAATAAGGACGGGCCAGCAGGTTGCCGAGGAACTGGTGGGTGCCGCGTACCTTGACCGTGTTCACCGACATATCAGGTTCAACATACGTGAACAGGGGAATGTCATCGACGAAATCCAGGTGGACCCCGGCGGCGTAGACTTGAATAATTTCTCCCACGTCCTGAGCCTCCCCAAAGACAGCGATTTTGATTTTCTGTACGTCGAGGTCGGTGCCCTGAAACGTCAGGTTTTCGATGCCCTCTAGTTCCTTCAGGAACGCTGAGCGACTGCTGAAAGCCGACTCTTTGAAAATAATCTTGCCCAGGTCGTTGCCGTTTTGCAGGACCGACATGCTGGTGCCGATACGACGCGGCCGGGTACCGTTTTGCGGCACGTCAATAAACACGTCGATCGGCTGTAGGGTGAAGTTGCAGATCCGCCGCTTGCCGTCGCCTTGCCGGATGTAATAGCCATCGGGTTCGACCACGGCGCACAGGCCGGCGTCCTGATCACCACCGCGATTGGCCCCGGCCTCGATCGCGCAGCCTTCACACGGACGCTTGCTGAGCAGGGCGCGGATCGCGTTGCAACCAAAGCCGAACGTCGGGGTGTGTTCGACGTAGCGGATCTGCGCCTCGATGTGATCGCGGCGCAACTTGGCGGTGTTGTACTTGCTCGACTTGGCACTGCTGGCCAGCCGCGCCGCCAAGCTTTCGGCCACCGTCTGCGACACCCCGGCGCGCACGATGTAGGCGGCCAACTGGGTCGCGACCTGGTTGTACGACGCATCCGCCTTCAGCGAGTCGCTGTCGCATAGCATCTGGATACACGCCGGTACCGGCTCGCGGATCGCTTCCATGTCGGCGGAAGAGGCGATGATCACCAGTTTGGGCTTGGCGGTGACGCGCTTTTTGGATTCATCGAACAAGGCCCGCAACTCCTCCGCCACCTGCCCTTGCGGGGCGTCGACCTCGACGGTGCGCGGCGTTTTTACCCACTCGCGGTAGCGGTCAACGGTCAGATCAGCCAGTTCATCCGGCGTAACTGGTACCCGGTAGTTGCCGTCATAGCGTTGTTGATTGACGATGCGGAAACTGTTGCCCCGGCCGCTGCAGTAGACCGAGTAGTCGAGGCCGCTGACGAACAGGCCGCGGGCCATTTCCTTGTAGATTTCCGGCAGGCGCAGGATGAAGCGTTTGCTCGTGAAAAACGTCTCATTGACTAGAATGTGCAGGCCCTTGCTACCCGAGAGAAAGATTTCGATGCAGCCTTTCGGCACGCCCATGCGGGTCAGCTTGCCGATCAGTTCCTGCCCGCTGGCGATGGCTTGGCCGAGGTCATCCTTGCAGTCGATGTCAAAATACAGCGGGCCACGGTAGCCGATCTTGTCGCGGTTGCGCGGCAGTTCGGCCTCGGTGCCGTCGTTGACCATCTGGTTCAGCGCGAGGATGGTCAGTTTCTTCGCGCCTTGCGCTTTGGCCAGTACCACCGGGTCTTCGCCAGGGGGGCAGCGCAGTAGGAACCAGGCGTCATGTTCAGAGCGTTGGTAGTAGTGGTACATGCTTATGCCCCCCCCGCTGATTTGCTACTTTTGACATGCCCCAAGGCCAACTCCAGCAGCAGGCGGTCGACCGCCCGGGCAGAGACATGTCGGTGGCGGAGAGAGTTGCATGAGGTAAACCAGCCAGACACGGTGTCAAGCAGATATCCGGTGTATTTTGTGAGGTCTAGGTGGGACAAACAGTGGGTTTTGGCGATGCGGCGGATGAACGCCAAGCGTTCGTCAGCAGTCATCCTTTCCCCGGTGGTGCTGGGAGGCTTTTTTGTCATTTTGGTTTCCAGGTCGCACCCTTGAAAACCAAGGGGCTCCGTCTCTAGTACCGAAGTGAAGAGGCAAAATTGCCGGACAAGCCGAGCATCAAACTTGAGTGCCGTCCTCTCAGTTGGGACGGTCACCCGCAATCAATCCTTACGTTCTCAAGTATTAACCATGTCTTGAATTCCTGCCGAAATCTCCTCTGCAGGGCCCGGTTTTACTGGATTTTCACCTTGCGCGAAGTTGTATGAAGCCCCTCGTTTTTCGGCTTCTTCGGCCATCCTCGCAGCGATAGCCTGGTGAGGCTGTACGGTCCGCATCATTTTGTCGGTGATGCGCTGCAAAACCAAAGGACGCATGTTTTTTGGGAAGGGATTGCCGCGTTCGTCACGCATCGGACGGAACAAGCGGTAGTCGCCTTCCTTCATCCCGCGATTCTCGATGGTTTTGCGTAAGTTGCTGGTACTCGGCTTGTTCGGCAGCTCTACCATTAGCAGATCACCCGGTTCGGCCTTGTTGTAACGCAATGCCAAGGAGTCGTAGATCAGGGTAGATTCCTGGCATTGGGTGCCCCGCGTTGCAGGATCTTTCGTCAAATTCTCGAAGGCTAGGCAGTCGGGTTTTATTGCTTTAATCACCATGCCATTAGCATTCCAGCTTGGTTCGGTAGAGACCTTGTTATTAGTATTCATGTTAATGGCCCCAATTTATTATTATTCGGTGTGTGGATTAACGCTCTTTTATCATAGTTCAGGTACCGATTTTTAGTGTGTTGTAGAGCGTTTTATTTTCTTAATATATTGATTATTATAGATAAATATTTTGTTGTTGGGTCTTGATGTGCTCTTGTGGTTGCTGGTGGCCGGCATGTTTTTTTCATTTTTTTGTAGTGTTTTTTATTGAAAATTGTACTGTGTACCGTTGGGATTTTTTATTGGCTGGAAGTGGTGGGTTGGTCTGTACTTCCAGGTTTGAAAAAAACAGTAGTAAAAAGTCGTGGGTGGGGTGTTTGATGGTGCGTTAATACTTTTTATTACATATATCGATTAACATTTTCAATGTATTTCTAAATAATCTAGTTGGTGCTGCATTATATATTTCTTGATATTTTTAACTGTGCTTAGATGTTGGGGTAGTGGCTTTTTGTGTGATGTGCCAGTCATATCGAGGGGAGGGTTCCGGGGGCGCTCTTATTAGTGCCTGGGACAGCAATCCGGATTGCCTAAGCAAGGACTGCATTAAATGGTTCGCTCACGAAAAAATTAACAGCGCCGCGCTCTGGGTAGCAGCAGATACGACCCGTTCGCGTGTTGCGTCCATCGAGGCACGGTTACTGGTGAAAACGGCCGCGAAGGAACGCGCCAGCCTAGGCGAGCTGATCGTCTAAGCATTAGCGAGAACCCACCAGTGGGACAAATTACGCTATGCAATTTTCCAAATAGAGCCGGCCCCCGTGATAGCAGACGAAACCCTACCTAAACCTCTCATATAAGAGGGTTAACTTATTTGGGAGGTGCGCTATCACAGAGCCTTAAACATATGTGGGAGAAAACCCATGGATATAGGCTATGCACGTACTTCAACGATCGAACAAGAGGCTGGCTTTGAGTCCCAGTTGCGCGAATTGGAACGATGTGGCTGTGAAAAAATATTTAAAGAGCAGGTGTCGTCCGTGGCCCAGCGCGTCCAGCTGGAAGCGGCCATTGAGTTTGCCCGTGTGGGGGATACCTTTGTGGTCACTAAGCTCGACCGGCTGGCCCGCTCGATCACCGACCTGCTGCAGACACTGCACCGATTGGAGCTGAAGAAGGTTGAGGTCAAGATTCTCAATCTGGGATTGGATACCAGCACGCCCACCGGCAAGTTAATCCTGACCGTGTTGGGTGGGATTGCCCAGTTTGAGCGGGAAATGATGCTGGAGCGGCAGCGCGAGGGGATCGACAAAGCGCAGAAGGCCGGCAAGTACAAGGGGCGTAAGCCAATCCACGAAGAAAAACGCGCGGCCATACTGCGCTTGGCGGGCGAGGGCGTGACTAAGGTCGAGATTGCCAAGCAGCTTGGCGTCGGGCAGGCCACGGTTTACCGTGAACTGGCCCTTTACCGAACCGCATCCCAGGCCCGGACAGGCGACCCATGTACGCTAGAACTATGAAGGTGTCAAATCGGGTTTTTCCGTCATGTACAAGCGTCTCCCCATATTATTGGAGGCCTTGTGCCCACCCGCACTACACTGGTCCGAGCGTATTTGCGGGCCGCCACCTCGGAACAGGACATAGAGCGAAGCCGGTAATCGCTCGAGGCGTTTCGGGCCTCTTAGGAAGCATACCAGCAGGCCCGGTGTTGTGTTCACGGAAAATGGGATGGCAGTCGTTTTCAGGTATTGCTGGGGTCTAGGGGCTGGTTTGCAGTCAGTGACGGAACCTCCAGTGTGCGTACTGCATAGCCACTGATCACACTGGCGCTCTTCTCCAAAACCAGCCAGTCTAGTCGTATGTTCGGGAGCCCTCGAAGGTACGAATGCATGCAGTTTAGGACCGACATCGCCCCTCTGTGGCGGAGCAATTGCCGGAAGTCAAAGACTCCACTCATCATCCTCTCCCCCTACATCACAGGGGATAAAGCATTTTCCTTGGTTAAGGGAAGGCTAGATTCGCGGATATACACGTTGTTTGACGCCAGCGTTTTCGCCTCGGGGTCATCGGAAATTGAATCAATCGCCAAATTAGTTCAAGAAGGATATCAGGTGTTCCACCTGAGGAACCTTCATGCCAAGGTCGTAATGGATGGAGACAGTTTCGCCACGCTTGGCAGTCAGAACCTGACCAATCGAGGCAGCAAGCTGAACCGAGAGTTAAGCGGGTGCATCTTGGGTGAAAAAGACCAGGAAACGGTGCGAGCCCTCGTTGAGCCCTGGCTCAGCGAGGCCAAGAAGATCTCGCCCGAAATGGTCAAGGACATGATCAAGGCGCTGCCTGACCTCAGGAAAGCCTATCGTGATTTCAGTGATGCCTGTGACCATCGCCAGCACGAAATTGAGGCCAACGAGCTTGAGCGCCCGCTGAAAGCCCAGCAGAAAGCAGAAGCGAAACGTCAGAGTGCGCTGCGCAAAATTGGAATCCGAGTGAGGAATTCAGTCGGAAACGCCCCCAGGTCAGCAACAGTGAAGCATGGGAAGGTTTGGCAAGATGACATCAACCTCAGCCCAACCCTGAAAATCAACAAAGGGGGTGGTCTTGACCAGTGGGACTTGGGGGATACGCTTGTCAATGTAGAAGGTACAGAACTGTTCGTCTATCAGAAAAGGATTATGGGTGTTCGCCCTGGGCGGCGTTATCTTTGCGTACTGCCGACAGGCGTGTTTGGCTGGGCGCGAGTTGCAAAGACTCGCATCACGAAAATCGGCAGAGCTGTCAACTTAGGCAATCACGTGCTTCCGGCGTTTCCTTCTCTCAAGGTTGCACTCTCAGCTGTCCCACGAGTCCTTGAAGAATTGCCGACGGCGAGCGCCAACCTGGCAGTTCAGTTATGGGATGGCGATAGAAAAATGTGCACGGTCCCCATGGAGTTTGACGTGAGCTCAATAAGGGCGTTCAAGCCTATTGCTCACCGGCCAAGCTCTAATGGCACGAGTCGCCCCACAAGAAACTCCCCGATGACCATTCAGTTCATGAAGTGGCTGAAGGAGAACAAGCAGGTATTTGAGGATCTGATTTGGAACCAGGTTGTTCAAGACTTCGTATATTCCGATGGAAGCAAGCTTGATGGTATCAATGCGAATAAATTCTTTGGGCCGATTGGTACATGCTGTCGGTTGGAACTCGTGACTGTCAGGGATCACCACATCTTCGACGTGACACCACTCTGATCGCTGGGCGATTCAGGGTGAAACAGCCGGTTTTCCCCGCGCCAACAACCTCCCAAGGCTCCGATTGCCTGCAGGGGGCCGGCAAGAAGGACTCAGTTGCATTCGCAGGGCTGAATCTTGTGCCGCTACTTCTGGCTATTCTTTCTTATCCATATATAAATATTTAATAATTATTTATTTATATTAAAAAGAAGGCTAAAAAAGCGAAAATCACTCTAAGTGAAAATAGCTCGTATCGAAAGCCATCAAAAATTAAGTCGCTAAGTGTTCTTTGGTGACTTGGTGACTTGTTTGTCAAGCAAGATCTTCGCGGATCTGTTCGCGTGCTTTTAGGTAATTTGTAATTGAATCAATGTGTTGGTGGTTTTATTTGATTATCGCTTTTGAGAGAGTTTATTGCTATCAGTGCTACTATATCTACTCGTTTAAGCAAACTAATAAATAGCAAGCGAATAATCAGTCGGGTAGCCGATAAGTACTCAGTACGAAAACGTAATATTTCAAAACTAGGTATTCGGTCGCGTAGTCGATACCTATGCTCTGTTGTCTCATGTTTCTCGCACTAGCCGCCATTGCGGTGTGGGTTGACCGGCTACCTGTTACAGCCGCATGGGTTGATGGTCGAAATCAAGCAGCAGGGGAGACCGAACACAACCATTGAGTTACGTAACCTGGGCACAGAAGACGATCAGCCGTCATCATTTTTGCTAGGCAATCTCTTCATGTCCCTACCGAGGAGGCTCTGCGCTCAATCAAATGGTGCCAGAAGGTGCCAGTAGTCGCTCTCTGAGTCCAATGGGCCAGCCAGCGCCGCCGGCCCGGTTCCTCGATGTAGAAAAGACGGTCATTCCGCATAGGTCAGATGGTACAGGTACTGCTCGACACTTTTGTCACTGTTGGGCATTGGCATGGTCAGCACATGGAGCAACGCCGCGCAGTGCACTTGGTAAAACTCCCCTGCGATGTCGTCCAAGTCGCCGCCTGCAGATTGAACATGCGCATCGATTAGCGAGCGCCGGGCGGATATTAGGATGACTGGGCCTTCGTCATTTCGGGGATAGATGCACAGGTCCCACTGAACTGCCGGCATGAGATTCAGTTGGCGGACAATCGCATCCAAGTGGGCCCGATCGTCATCAGTAATCGGATCACACCACAGGCCGATACCGACAGAGAGTTCCGGGATGCCCGCGGTAGCGGGTTTGATGTAGTGGTACATCTCGCCAGCGACGGTTCCACTCCATAGTACCAGGCAGGCGTCATGGGTCTTGAAGCCGCCATTGGATAACGTCCAGCCAAAGAAGGACGGTGCGATGAAGTCACCGCTGGCACCACCGCGTGGGGCTTTGAGTTCGGATAAGTCCACATTTTGGAGCGCCAGCTTCAGGTGGTTTTCGGCGATTTTGCCGAGTCCGGTTAGACCTTGTGTGAGCCGTTGGTAGGCGGGGAAGGCTGTGATGTCTTCCAAAGCAATGCGGGTTCCATTCATGCCATTTTCTCCAAGGAATAAGGTCAGTTGCCGGGTGAGGTAATCTAGGGCCGAGGTTCTTGAACTAGGACTGGAGCCTGAAAATGCGCGCAGATGCTGTTCTAGATCCCGCCAGTAAACCGTGCGGTGGGCCCAGCCTTTGGGGGGCAACGTGGTGTGTGTGAGCAATAAAGTGCCGCCATGGCTCTCACTCCGCTCCTCCCAGTAGGACTCGTAAAGAGGGAGCTGCTCCAACTCGCCCAAGTGGTCTTCGTGCTGAGTGAAGCCCGCCGAGATTTTGTTCTCGATGATCAGAAAGAAATCAGGGCCGCGTCCGATGAGATCTGGACGTTTCCCGGTTGCGCGGTGTCCCGGGCCAACGATGTGCTGAGTTTCCCAAGTAATTGCGTTGAGGTCGGCTGCGTTGCAAAGCTGATCCGGACGCATTTTGAACATGCCGGTCAGCACATCTGCGAGAGAACCGGACAGGGTGACCTGGCGCAGCCATTCGGCTAGCACCTCAGTGAGGAAGTCCTCAAAGGGGGAGCGGGTATCGTTTTGACTGAATGTGAACAGACGTTCAAAGAGACTCATTACCTATCCCTGGCAGCGCGGACAATCTACTTATTCTCTCACAGCGCACCTGTTCCTTGGTGGCATCCGGCTGGCTTCTCGCCACGGTGCGCGTCGACGGCTCGGCCACGCTGTAGGTAGCAAGCTGAGTGGACAGGAAACTCCTCCCCGCAGGCATGGGGCGCTACTCAATTTTAGGAAGGAGTGCTGATGGAAGACAAGAAATCCCTGGCCCAGTCGATTCTGGCCACCGTTAGCCAAGAGCCAGACGGTGTTGAGCTTCAAAGTCTTTGGGCGCGCGCCAGCCTAGCGTACCGGTCGCCCGCATAGGAGGAGTTCCTTGAGGCACTGTGCACCTTACAGGAGCAGGGTAGTCTGGCTGCCCACGAGCGGGATGGAGCGTGGGTGTTTCGCTCGGCCGCAGATGCCGAGTTGGCAGACGATGGGGGTGAGTACAGCGAAGAGTTCGCCCAGAAGTTTCTTGCTATTGAGGCTAATGAAACCTTTGTGGAGATCGACTGCGACGCACATCTCGCCTTCCTGAACAGATTGATTGAGCAAGCCGGGGCAGAGGAAGAGAAGAGCGCTAAGCTGCACTAGGGCGCTGGCGCTTTTCACTCGATCGCTAACACCCCGGGTAGGAGGTTGGCCTCAATGGAATGGGCAGCCACGAACCCTTAGTCGGCGCTGGTGCCCTCAGGCGTCTCGAAAGCTTTTCGGGGGCGTTGCGTCGATCCCAATCACTCGAATAAAGTGCCTACGATTCTGTCTTTCCAATTCAATGGCCTTGGCTTGCAGCAGCTCAAGCAGTCTGCTGAATTTAATGCGCTTTTTGGAAGTTGGGTCCTTCCAGGTTTTGTCCTTCTGCAGAACAATGACCAAGAACCCCGTGGTCGCATTGCGGTTTCGCATGTACTGACCCACCAGCTGATATTCCAGTGATTCCAAATACTGGGATACGGTCCAGCGCATGGACATTTTGAGTTCAATAGAAGCGTAGTCAGTCCCTTTCCGGCATAACACGTCCCGTCTGGTGGCTTCTGCAGTCTCCGGCTCACGCGTGACCGTGTAGCGTGACCCCGCAAGGTGGTTCATTTCGCTCCCAAGCAGGGCTTGGAAGTCGGCTTCCAGCGCCAGGCCTTCCTTGTCTGTATCGATTCGCGAAAACTTGATGGCACTGAAGAAGCGGCGCAGGCTGAATTCGCCTTTCTCAATGCTGTACTTCACGGCAAGCAGATCCTCCTGAACGGCCAGAGCCAGCGAGAGTGTGCCGTTTACCGCCGGCTTAAAATCGCGATCAAACTGGTCAAAATCCCGTTGTGCGAGTGGTGGTCGAGTGAACCGCGCTTCTTGCATGTCGAACAGTACGCTGCTCAAGTACTGTGCATGGTTGCTAGCTGCGCCTTTTCGGATGGCATCAAGGACTTCATATGCTCTGGTCGATTCGGCTGCAGCAATTGCGGGGATGAGCGCATCGCGTAACTGCTGAGCATGGTCCCGACGTCCAGGTGTGTACACAACACCACTAGGACGGGGCGCGTCGTCCTCAGGCGGGACGACCTCAAGGGTGCATTTGTAAAGTGCTGCGAGAGCGTCGACCCCATGGTCGCTCGTTTTAGCTAGCCCAATCAATTTCGAGCCAAAATCCTGACCGAAGTATGCCGCCAACTCGAGCACAAATGCCTGGGCTTGAGATTTGTCCTCAGTGAGCCACTGCTCAAGATGGTATGTGAATGAATCTGGGTAGCCGATCAGCCAGTAGGCGCCCCAAGCGGCACTACGCTGCTGGGGTTCTAGGAAGTCGTTTGTGAACTCAGCATCAGCAGAGCCTTCGAGTGCGCCAGAGCCAAAGGCCGCTTGTATGCGGTCCCACGCCTGCGTTTCGAACTGATTTTGAGTTGTGGTGCCGGACACATTGGTTACCTGCCTGAGAATCGACTCTACAGTGTGGTTACGGTTCACCGGATGTGTAGTCAAAAAGGTCCAAGCGGCAGGTGCCAATTCCCTTCGAATACGTTCCGGTGTCTCATTTAGGGAAATGAGCAACTCCTCTGCATGCTCGTAGGAAACGGCCCCCATACCCGCCCGGCCAACCAGTTGTTGGAACTCGGAGATCGCCACGTCCTGGTGTGCTTCAACCAATGGCCAGAACCAATGTGGGTAGCCGTTGATCTCAAAGACCGCGTATTGAATGGCCTGTATTACTTCGGCAGTCGACATGGCGGGCAAACTGGAGCCATCGCGGAGCTCGTGGTGCAGCCCCTGCAAACCGGCAGCGGTGATGTGGTAAAACGAACGAGGTTCATCCTCCTTGAACATTGGTAGTTGCTCTCGCCAAAGTCTGGTCACACCAGCTTTGAACGCTTCGGCCAGATCAGCCCCGCCGGCTTCTCTCACGGGATCGAAGCTGACCTCGCCATAGCGGGACGTTGAATGGTCCTGAAGCAGCCACCCAGCAAGCAAAGCAATAGAATGCCGAGCGGAACCGTCGCGTATTTGTTCAATTTCTTTGTGCAGGTTCGCCAGTGTGGGCTTGTCAATGCCCAACCGGCTCTGCCGTTTGATTTTGGCAGGGGGGCGCGACAGCATGGCCGTTGAATTTGTTGCCTCAACAGTTTGAATCGTTTCGCGCAATCGGTCTGATTCGAGCGTTGTAGCGTCCTCGAGGGTGGGGGTACAGATCCGGCCAAGACCGAAGAGGGCGCCGCGGAGCTGATCGTCATCAGGCTCCAACGTGAGAATTTTCCGTAGCACTGCTAGGCGCAGAGGGCTGTTTTTCTGTAATGCCTTGCGCATCCTAGACAGGTCGGTCGACCCGCAAAAAGTATTGCGGAAGAAGCGTCGTATGATGAGACACAATAGCGCTACACGTGATTCATAGACTGTCGCGGACCTTGTTATTAGCGAGGCCAGGACATCAATAACCAGATCTAGCTTCCGGTTTGGTATGTCGACATAGACAGGCGTTTTGCGCCCGGGTGTACGACCGATTCGGGCGAGTCGGATTACAAGGGACCGCGTCAGCCGGTATGCCTGTAAGTCGTTTGCAGCGTCGAAAACAGGTCCGCTGATGGTGGAGGCAATGCGATAGCCCCCTTGACTTCCACTGAACTGCCATTCGATCAAGGTAACGATCTGCGAGACTTTGAGATGCGTCCAGGCAAGATGGGTAATTGAAATCGAGACCCGCTCTTCATTGAGGTCACGTTGGGTTGTCAGCGCCTCGGCCAGGCCCGTTAGGTCCTCGTCGACACCAAGGCCCAGTAGATAATAGAGGTCCATTCTCTGTTGCAGGAGTAGGGCGTAGTCGCCCTGGCAAGCCTTTAAAACCTGTTGGCGGAGAATGTCAGACTGGCTGTGAGTCGCAATGTCGAGCAGAGCACTCCGTACGCGAAGGTTTGAACCATAGTGCTCGAACAACTCGCTGATCAACGGTAAATTGCTGTCGGCCCCTACTTGCCAGTAATTCTCGGGAGTGAGTCGGAAGAAATTGCGACCAATTCGATCACCTTGTGTGGACACGGAATGAATGCTTCGTCTGATCGCCTCGTGCGCATCGCTTCTCGGGATGTCACTGTTTCGCAGGTCTCCGAAAAAGGCGACCACTTGCGGGTCCTGCTGCAATAGCTCGGTGCGGCAGTAATTGCTCAAGGTTGCGAGCCATCCCAACATTGCCAGCAATCGACGGTGTACGCCCTGTTCGCCGGTGGGGGCATGCCAGGAAAACGCATTGACAAGGCGTTTGGCATCCTCTGGCGAATGAACGAGAGAAGCAAAGTGCTGCGCTGCTAGAAACGGAATCAGTTCCTCAGGATAGGGTTTGACCTGGTGATGTCCGGCATCAATGAAAAGCTGCGAGTTCAGAAGTTGCGTTAAGGCCGATTCTTGAAGGAGCGAACCTGCTATCAGTTTCGCCGACAGGACTGTCTCGTCAGCGGTCAGTTGGCCCAAAGGCATCTCGACGTTTTGAAGCTGGCACACGAGTGAAGCGGCTGCGATTCTGCGTACGACTTCCACTTGCGCTGAGGGTGGCCCGGCATCAGTCAGCCGATGATCGCCGCTTTGCTGATTTTCGACAGCCTGCACCACACGCCTGAATACATCCGTCAGGCTCTCCGGTGGTCGACTCACCAGATCGAGGTGGGCAATCACGTCAAGCCCGCCCGGGCTTTCTGTGAACCCAGGCAGCCCCCGCTTTCGCGCCACTTCAAGGAGTGTGGGCGCAGCGCTAACCGAATGTTTACTCTGCAGGTAGGTGACGGCTTGCCTGGAGGTGAGCGGGGCCATGGAAAAAATTACCAAGGGCTCCTGGGTGGTTGATCTATTTATTGTTGCTCGCTCTGCATGTTCATCGAGGAGCCCCGTTAAGTCGTCATCCTCCGTACCAGTGACCTCGATGGGGACTCCGAGAATAGTAGACAACTGGCCCATGACATCGAGTGAAAGCACGGCAGGGCGAGTCGAAATTAACCAGCGAGCGTTGCTGTTTGGCCAGTTGAACGCCTGGCGCACCTTCCTCAGCGCGTGATTTAAGTCCTGGCGTTGGGTGGGAGAGGCCTCATCCAATGAGTCTATGAGCAAGGTAATGGGTGCGCTTGAGACCTGCTGCCAGGTCTCGAAGGCAGTAACCTCCGACGGATGCAGCGCCTCTTCAAGGCTATTGCGGTCGAGCACCTTGCGCAGCTCCACGAAAACAGCATGTTTCCCCGTCTGCCGTTCACGGTTCGCCAGTTCTTTGAGCTCAGTGGTCTTACCGAAGTTGGCCGGCGCGACGACAATTGCAAAGCGTTTCGCCAGAACGTCATCCCACGACAACTTCCGATCGCGGATTTCTGCCTTGAGCAGTTCCTCCTGGTCGTACTTCGTTCGTTGAACAAAGCGTCGGTCTAGGTTGAGGTACTGCATACGGTGGAGCTCCATGAACACGGTGCGATACGTTAGCGTCGTGGGCCCTGAGTTGAAAGCCTGAGATCTGCGGCTTGTTTGGCGAGGAACTACACCGGCAATCCCTGCGGCTGCTTTTCATGCAATGCCGGTGATGCCATGTTGGGTAGTTCGCTGTTGATCAGGCCCAGCACCGCGGTGCCGTAGTTCACTGCATCCATTTCGGTTTAGGCACTACCGACCACAACTCCCCATAATAGAAATGTCTTCAGTTACTCACTAGGGACTATGAGCACGCCGATTTTTCCGCTAGCGAAATGAGGTCCGTGTAGCCGCTTCATCGTCGAGCAGGTCGCGTTCATCTCCTTGCGGAATTATTGTCCCCGCTGGAACCCCTGTCGCCAAACTGCACGTTGGCGACTGCGGTGTCATCCTGCCGCGACACCCAGTAGAGACCATGCGCGTCCGCACGTTGGGCGTGGATTACTGCCCTTTAGCTCAAAGAGAACTCCCTGTAGATGCTGCCGCCTGTCAGCATCGCCGTCGTGTTGGGGGGACTGGCTGCGGTGAGACCGACAGCGCGCAGGCCCTGTAACCGCGACTCGACTTGCGGTTACAGGCAACCTCAATGGAGATTTGCGGCTGGGCATTCAGCCAGGTTTCGAGGCGCTGCCACACGGAGTCGGTGAGATCGGCAACCCTCTCCCCGCGCCGGATGTTGATCATACGCAGACCAAAGTCCTCCGGTAGAAGGGGACCGAAGGCACCGAAGCGCCAAGCATGATCGAACACGAGGACGTTCAGCCCGCCGGTGTCGCGAACTTGGGCCTCAGGCCCGTGAACGGGATTGGATTGCCAGGCGAAGCCGCCGTTACCGGTAGGCTTATAGAAATTGTCCGGTACGTCGGTACGGTCAGGTTTCTTTGAGGCGAAACGGCGGTCGCTCCAGTATTCGGTGAAGGTCAGTACCTCAGAGACGATGCCGGCCCAGACAACGCTGTGGCGGGAGGTGGGATTCACTTCCGAACCTGCAAATGCGAGCACGATCTCGCCGACCTTTGCCTTCTTGCGGATGCGCGGCTTACAGACAGCCAGCGTAACGGCCGGCGGATCGTAGTTTGGCGCGGAGCCCGCGTCCGTTGCGATCACATACGTGTGGACTCGCATCAACATGCCTCCTGCGCAAAGAGCTGATCGAGCCACGCGAGCGCATCGGCACGATTCGTGATGTCTGCGACGAATTCCTGACCACGTGCGGCGGCCTCCAGAGTCCCGGACGACGCCCAGCGCTGCGATGGGTGATAGGTCAGGCCGACTCCGCCGCGTGCCAGGTTCAACCAGTCAGGTACCGACCAAATGGACGGACGCGGCGCATGACTCTCGGTCAGTCGAAAGCCCGTCTTGAACAGGCCGAAGCCCGGCCGCTGGGCTATGCGCCCGTCCAGCATCAGACGGTCGGCGGCAATGTAAAGCGTGTTGTTTTCCTTCCAGCCGGCCCTGGTGTGCGGGTGTTCTTCGAGCCAAGGGTAGCGCTCAGCCGCGTGCGTTCCATCGACCCCCAGAGAGAAGACCTCCCCGATTTGCAGCCACCCAAATACGCGATGTTCGCGTTGCCCCTCGTATGACCAGCGGCCTTGGATTTGCGTCACCGGCCGGAACAGGCCCCAGAAGAGGAACAAATCGCCAACGCCGACACCTTGCCCGGCGAGATGACTCTGAGCTGCGGCAAGTTGACCGAGCGCGCCGCGCCATCCAGGGGCGCGAGGGCGCACGCGGGGATCAAGATCTGGATCGAGGTGGCAAGGAGTTGCTCTCGTGTATCGGCCTCGGGTGAGCTGTTCGATAAGTGTCGGGATCGGTTCGCTCAGGTCGCCGAAGGTGATGGGCGTCGGCATACGTGTGGGGATGGGGAGCGAGATTGGTCGTCCCTCCAGTAGCGGGCTAGGGACTCCGCCGGCGGAGGAGTCGAAACCTTTGCGGGAGAGTACGAGTTTCATAAGCCGCCAGTGGTGAGGTGCCGCTTGAAGTTGTGGTCCGACGTGATTAGTTCACCGTCGATGCTGAGCGCCGCCAAAGGCTTGAGTGTAGTCCTTCTCTAAGCGGCTATAGCCGATTCAGTGATCGCACCTATTGCTTGGATGACCGCTGTAGCTCACCTAGGTGCGTCAGAAGTCTCGATATTCATGAACCTCATCCCAGTCATGACTGTGCTCGCAGCGGTGGCATTTCTGGGTAAATCCTTGCATTACTACCATCTGATAAGAGGCGCCTTGAACTGGGAGGCATTTACATGAGTCAGTCAGTCTGAGGATTCTTCTCAATCAGGGGCGATTCACTCTGGTGCGAACCCTAACAGGAACCCCGACGGACAATCTCAACGGCACACGATGGACGGGGTGATGGCAACGAGATATCGTTTGACCATCCATCGAGCTGGCATTCAATCCGTCTGTAATAGCTCTAGCTTGCCCCATTCCCGCTTCAAGCCTGTTGGTTGTGATGAGCAGCGCAGCAGGTTTGAGTCATAGGACCCGCCCATGAGTAGCTCCATCCCCCCGGCAGATCAACTGGCATCGCTACGTCTTGAGATTGATCGATTTTCCGAAGTCAGAGACTGGGGCCAGTTTCATACCCCCAAAAATCTCAGCATGGCCATGAGTGTGGAAGCGTCTGAACTGATGGAGATCTTCCAGTGGCAAGTGGGCAATGAAGACTACGCCTCACTGTCGGAGAGCAAAAAAGAAGCTGTCGCCCATGAAGTGGCCGACGTATTTATCTACTTGATGCGTTTCTGTTCAGTCACGGGTATTGACCCACTTAAAGCGGCCCAAGAAAAACTCAAGCTGAACGATGCCAAGTACCCGGCTGGTGTGGTGAAAGGCAAGTCCGACAAGTACTCAGATTACTGACCGATGCGCCAAATATTTATCTTCACTGCTGGTGATAAGAAAGCGCGCGTTCATTTGACGGACTCCATACTGAACCCAGTGTCTTTCGACTGGATGCTGGAGGCGTTGGGCCAGGAGCAAACTGGGTACTACCGATCGCTGATGCCGGATCAAACAGGTTTTTATGCCTGGGGCGCAGTGCCAGGGCCTGTTAACCAGCGCACCTGGACGACCATGCAGGTCGGAGATTTGGTACTCACGGTTTACGCCAACCAGTATCACTTTCTGTCCACGGTCATTGGCAAACTCCACAATAAGCCGCTAGCCAGTCGCATCTGGGGCAATGACGACGAGGGTAAAACCTGGGAGTACATGTACCTGCTCAGCTCGCCGCAGAACATTGCAGTCGACGTACTGAGTGCTCCCGCAGTCGATTATCTGAACAAGGGTTATCGAGGTTTCACTCGCATCTCGGACGACAAGACCCAAGCCCTTGTTAAGCACTTTGGCAACCTGGAAACGTTTGTGGCGCAGGTTTTCCAAGCGCATATCCCACAGGGCCATATCGCACGCGAGATTGGCCTGGCCGAGAAAGAGGCCGACGTCTCAGCCGCTTTTGCGCCCAGAGATATGGTCGATGGCCGGAAAAAAGTACTCCAGGAAATTGTGCGACGTCAGGGGCAACCCAAGTTCCGCAAAGTGTTGTTGGCGGCCTATAACAGCAAATGCGTGATCACTGATTGTGATGTGGAAAGTGTGCTCGAAGCCGCTCACATCGCGCCTTACCTGGGGACAGAATCTAACACGGTTCAAAACGGTCTTTTGCTGCGGGCTGACATTCATACACTCTTTGACCTTGGCCAATTGAAAATCACCCCTGATGGCCGAATCGAGCTTCACGAGACGTTGTTTGGCACTGTTTATGAGCAATATCAGGGGCAACGTATCAAACAGCCCGCCACCCAAGCCAATGCGCCCAGCGTGGAGGCCCTTGCACTTAAATATGAGTTGGTTCTTTAGCCTATGGACAGGGCAGTACTGGAAAAATTAACCATCAAGGAATTTTGCGAGAAGGCCACACACCCTGATTTCGCTTGCCACCTGGAATTACGTTTCTCTGAGGCGTACGGCAAAGGAAGCGTCTCCCCACAGGAAAAAGCATCGTGGGCCAACTCGCTGCCTAAATTGGCGACATTACTTCAGACACTGCCAATCGCAGGGCATATTCTGATCGAATACCTCATGCCTCTCGGCGAGAAACGCGCTGATTGCGTACTGGTTGGGGCGGATGCTTCGGGTAAAATGCACATCATTGTGATTGAGCTAAAACAATGGTCCCAGGGAAGAATTCGCCTCAACGAAACTTTCGATATGGGCTGGCTGACGGTCGACGCCACCCCCCCGTACCCCACTGACCATCCTTGCGAACAGGCTCACGTCTATCGCGCGGCGCTCGAGCATCAACTGGACTTCGGAGGCGAAACTCCCACCTTCCACTCACTGGCCTATTTGCACGAATACACCGAGAGCGATGACGAATTGCTTCGGCTACCTCACTTTGACGGATGCCTGCGCGAAACGTACTTACTGACACGCAACCAGGGCATCCAGGACGCCAGCCTACTATTGAGCCAGCTTCAGACCGAAAGCCCAATCGTTGAGCGCCTGGTATCACCAAAGATCAAATATTCTCGATCCTTCATCTCCAACTTCAGCGACAAACTAAATTGCAGCGCCTTGTTCAAGCCAACGGCCGAGCAGATTCAGGCATTCAAAAACATCGCAGCCACTCTGGACCAAGTCGAACAACCCACCTGCGTCATCGTCAAGGGCATCGTTGGAACTGGCAAAACAGTACTGGCCATGTTGCTGATCAGGCACCTTATGGAGCGGGGCAAACAACCGTTGTACTACGCGCGCTCAGCTGCGATCGGTGCGTGCATCAGACAACTTGATTTCTACGCCAGAGGTCACGGAAGGACCGAGTACTACATGGTCGACGAGGCGCACCGCTTAAATAAAAGAGAGCTGCCTCAGATCGTCAGAGATAAAAGGCTCACCGTCTTTTTTATAGATGACAACCAATGGCTTCAACCGCAGGAAAATTGCCGCAGCCACGACATTCAGCAGGCAGCAGAAGAGGCTGGCCAGCATATTCTTGAGGTATCACTCGTCAAACAACTGCGTTGCCAGGATGCAGGCGCCTACATTGAGTGGGTCGACAACTTCCTGAACGCAGGCAAAATCACCCGGTTTGACTCGACAGAAAGCTTTGAAGTCAAAGTCGTCGACACTCCACACCAAATGACAGAACTCCTGACGGTGCGAGCACAAGACAACACCAGTTGCCGCATCGTTGCAGGCTACTGCTGGTACTGGGCTACCGAACAAAAACCGGGAATCGGGCACGACATAGAAATTGGAGACTGGACAGCCCGTTGGAATGCTCGAGCATCCTACGCCACCTGGAACCGCTTCCCTGGCCTGCACAAAGAAGTAGGCGCAATTTACACAGTCCAAGGCTTCGAATACGACTACGTGGGCGTAGTGATCGGAGAAGACCTCGTATACAGAAACGGTCGCGTATGCGCTCGCAGATCAGCCCAACAAGACCCGGGCCTTCAGCGATACATGAACACCCACAGCGGTTCCCAGGAAGAGAAGAAAGCTACATTTGCTCGGATAATTCGCAATATTTACTACGTGTTAATGACCCGAGCCAAGAAGGGGGTTTTTATTTATGTGGTTGATCCTGAATTGAGGGGAATGCTTCGAGGTGCTTTGCCTGATGTTTAGGGGTGGCCAATGGATTCGGTAGTAGGGCGTTGGAGGCTGCTTCTGACGCTCGATACCCCAGTGCAGTGATGTCAGCCTGATTCAGTTGGTAGAGAGTCAATGGGAGAGGGAGGCAGTTTCTTTGCTTGGAGTAGATCTGCTTTCGGCCAGCAGCGGTCATTTTGATGTGCCTACGAAACCCGGGGCGATTCATTAACAACAGAGGGTCATCAATACATGCTGCTGTTGAACTGTTTTTTAGATACCTATGAATATGCCAACTCTGACGTTTTAGCTCTGAGCAAATCGAAAATAAATCCTATCAGATGCCAGCCCAGAGGACTAAGAGTTAGCTTGGTTCGCTTGGCCACCGCGATCGCTAAAACGCAGCATTGCCAGCCGCTCAAGCGGTTCGTATTACCGTTCGTCGTTCTCGAACAAATTTCAGCGCTACAGCGACATATGGTTTCACACGCCACGGGAGCTGAACGTAATTTAAGACTCAATGAGCGATTTTTTGGGAAATATGGACTGCGAGACTTTTCCAAGACTTCAACTATAGGAGAATACGCTCAAGGCCTGTCCTTTCTGTTCGCACAGGACTGCCTAAAAGTGCCGGCATTGGTCGACTTCGATCACTTTTGCGATACCACCGGTGTTCCGCGGATTACCTCTAACTTGTCAAAACCAGACTTTGTCGGCTGTCAAAACTCTCGCGGATATTGGCTCATCGAAGCCAAGGGTAATCTGGAGTCCACATCAATAAAAACAGAGCTCAGGAAGGGAGTCGGACAGTGCGAACTTGGCGCCGCACACCTGATAAAATCGGGATTAACCGCTCCGCAAAAATCGTTCACAACACTCGTATCATTTCGCGACCAAAAATCTAGCAATCAGACTCGACTGTGTTACGTCGATCCCGAATTCCCAGATGACGGCCGCCCGTTCAACACGGCGCAGTTTTTACGCAACTACTACGAAGACGTAATCAGAGCATTGGGTTTTTTGGGGTACATCGGTGATGTTTGGGACAATCCCGACGCCGCTTTTTCCCATAATGTGTTCGAAGAATCTGGCGTGGCCTACTACCGTATTTTCACCAATGACAGTGATCGTGCAGTGATTCCACCACCTCGGCGCACCCCCTGCTTTAATCCAAGGGGATACTACATCTCCGGGGTTTCCAGAGATGTGATTAACGCCCTTGCCAAAAGGGACGTTGAAGCGTTCTTCGCCCTGATACCCAGCTTCGATAGCCAAGTGGAATCGCTGAATTTAAAGATGCAGGCAACCGATGCGACTGTAGATCTTTGGGAGGCGCCAGAGACCTTTATCGACGGTACCTTTGTGCATTACGAGATGAGTATTCCCCATTTGATTGACTATCTGGGCTTGTAACTCATGAATTGACCTTGGTTTAGCAGAGACAATGAGAGACCGCTTCTGGCCGGACAGCGACCGTCACTCATTATGACTGATCCACCCTTGTCCTCCCTCAATGTGGAGGACAAGCCATGAACGGTATCGCTACATACAGCCATCAGCCTTGGAACAAAGGAAAGCTTGTCGGGCAGAAAGCCCCGCTCCGAGTCAGAGATATCTGGGCCATTCGGGTAAGACTTCAGCTTGCTGAGAAGACACGAGATTTGGCGCTCTTCAACTTGGCCATCGACAGCAAACTGCGTGTTTGTGACTTAACCAAGCTGCGAGTACGAGACATAGCCCATGGGGAAACATGTGTCGTCACGGGCCATCGTGATGCAGCAGAAAACCCAGCACCCGGTGCAATTTGAAATTACTGAGCAAACCCGAACGGTCCTGGAGGCTTGGATGCGTCAGGCTCGCCTCCGCAGCGAGGACTTCTTGTTTCCAACCCGATTGCACGACTCAGATCATCTATCCACCAGACAATACGCTCGAATAGTCAAAGCGTGGGTGGCAGCCATTGGCCTTGACCCAACCATGTACGGTACTCACACGCTACGGAGAACCAAGGCATCGCTGATCTATCGCAGAACACAGAACTTGAGAGCAGTTCAACTCTTGCTTGGGCATACGAAGCTTGAAAGTACCGTCAGACACCTGGGAATCGAGGTCGATGATGCCCTGGAAATGGCAGAACAGACGGAAGTCTGACCACCCATCGCGACGGTCGACGCTAGACCGTCGCTATCCGACCCTTTACAGACATTCATAACGTTCAGGTCAAGGGGAGGATTTAGCCCGTCCCAAGTGAGGAAAGCGAACGGCACGAACCCTCTGTAAGAGCGCAACGCGTCAATCCCGGATAATTACAACACTAATTGATGAATTGTCCGCCGAATCAACCTTAAATTGAAAATTTTGAAATCCGATCACTTTGGACTCATTTAAGTCGTATTTTACTGACTGAAAAAATGCTGGCGCAGCAAGCCCGCTTCTGTACTCACGGTAACCAATCTCAATTGTACTTCCGGATTTACCAGAATAAACAAGCTCTTTTTTTATGAAGTCGGATGAGTATACGTCATCAACTTTCCATCCGTCTGGCGAATTTAGCACGCCGACCCAGCGCTTGACTTTTGTAATCGTTCCTGTTTGAGCCTCGATGAATGGCATTCCAACACTCGCAGTGACGGTGCTCCCAATTGAGTATGTTTTATATGGCTTACTCTCCAGTATCGTAGAGGAACAGCCGCTTATAATGCTTATGGCGAGCATACAAGTAATTATTTTGAGAATGGGGTTCATGATACTTTCCTTTTTTATATAACGTTCCTTGTCGTCCTGTAAGCCCTTGTCTAGTTGGGAGGGGCGTCGCAGCAAGCGCGGCATAACCCAAAGAGAAAAGTGACATGGATGACGGCAAGCTCAACTGCGACAAAGATTCAGCGTAGCAGGTCGACGCTACCGAATTGCCACTAATCTGTTCACCGACTGCTTTTGGCCGAAAGCCGCCTGTTTTCCGAGGGCTACCTTCACTCAAATAGTCTCAGACACACATCCACTCGGCCGCCAAAGGAGTTGAGCGGGTATAGGGACTACCCTGCGTTCCATTTTCCGACACTGGTATGTGCAGGAGGCTCAGTACTGTACTAGCGTGTTGATGAGGAGTGAGCGGCATTCACTATGCGGGACGTTGCATCATGGCAAAATTCTTCTGTGGCCCCCTCGTTCTCGCCCTTTCAATGCTTTGTTGTGCTGCCGCAGTGCTTGCAGACGATTCAGAGGATTGCGCGCGTCTTTACAATGGCGGTCACCGTGATCAGGCTTTGGCGCCTTGCCTGCGAGCCGAGAACTCCACCCGTAACGCCTCAATCCAGTTTGCCCTGGGAATTATCTACGAGAGGGGCTATGGCGTGCCGGTCGACCAGCAGAAGGCCTTTACATGGTATATGAAGGCCGCCCGTCAGGGTCATGCCACGGCCCAAGCGTCGGTGGGCATTGCCTATGAACAAGGGCAAGGTACGGCGAAAGACCATGTACAAGCCCGCATTTGGTATCTCAAAGCGGCCGAGCAGAACAGTGAATTGGCGCAGTTGGCCTTAGGTGAACTCTATGGTAAAGGTCTTGGCGTTGCGGCCGATCCGGACCAAGCAGAACAATGGTTTATCAAAGCAGCCAACCATCACGACCCCAAAATGATGAGGACGGTTGCCAAATACCTTCTCAATGGAGAAATGATCAAACGCGATCCGGAGAAGGCCGCGATATGGTTCAAGAAAGCTGCCGCTGCCGGGGACGTCCCGGCTCAGCTCAACTTTGCAATGTTGCTTCACCGTGGTCTTGGCGTTCCTGCCGACAAGCAAGCGGCGCTTGGTTGGTTTGAGCGGGCAGCCCAGCACTACATCGGACGTAAAGGGTTAGACTCGAAAACATGCACGGCTGAATGCTACCCAGCGATAGATTACTTCATGTTGGCGCTGGAAGAAGCCCCAGCCAGCAAGGGCAACCGTACTAAGATCGCGCGACTTAACTCACTGCTTTTGGGGAAAGTCCCCGAATTGTCGTCTCCGAAAAAGGATGGCGAGCCGGTATCGGAGAGCGAACCCGCCGATGAGCATGACAACCTGAGAAAGGGCGCGGATTGGTTGAAGAACCGTTACTGGCGTCCGTCTTGGTTGGTAGAACCACCACCAACCATATGGCATAAGGCAGACCCCGAGGTCGTGGTTTTCGGCCGATCCAGACTTGAAATTCAACCTAACCCAGGTGTGAGCTATCAGGTCGAGTTCGACCTTTCAGTCGTCAATTTCGGCAAACTGGCCAACAGCGATGATGGGCTACAAAAGAAATTGCAGGCAACAGCTGACCTGCTTTCTTCATGTGGCATCAGGATGCGTCACGTGCAGATCACCGGAGTCAATGTCGACAACCAGGCGAATGGCTTTGTCCCGGGGGATCTCCCTTCGCCAAATGCATTGGCCTGGGTCCTTCCAATCGCTCTGCAGGATCTAAGGGATGCCGATGGTGTCGCCGCTATCGATAACTTGTCGAGTCGAGAGCAGCCAAAAGTGCACATCGGCGAGATAGATATGGAGAACGAACTGATTCCAGCAACAGAAAGTTTGCTCGTGTGGCCGCACGAACTGGGCCACCTGTTAGGAGAAATGGGGCACCCGGATGATTTGCGTCCCAGCATCATGCACTACTACGCGCTGACCGACTGGAGCTTTACCCCCGAACAGTGCGAACGCATGCGCGACTGGCCGTGGATGTACCGGTACCGCGAGAATGCCAGCAGCGTGGAGTGGCCGCCGACGCTAGGCACTGAGGAAGGTCTGGAACTGGTCCTGAAAATCGAGGGGGATGCCAACGAGGGCACCAGGCTTCGGTCGCTACAGCGGTTGCTCCTCGGCAAGGTGACAGGCGAGACGCCTGATAACGAGGAGGAATACGCCTTCGCATCGCTGATCGAGCATTTCTACAAAGCAGGCTTGCCTCGCCAAGGCTTTTACCTGGAACTCCTATGGGAGCGCCGACATGGCTTCACGATCGCTGACTCCATACTCGATCCGGTGGGCTTCCGGCCAGCGGTCCTAACCCGTGAGGTAGCCGCCCAACTTCGTGACGTCTACATGCACAGCCGGCCTGAACAAATGCTTTTCGATCCAGAGTTTTGGGCCGGAGAACCCTCTGCTGACGATCCGGCTTCAATGCCTAAACCGATGGTGGTCGCCTCCAGCGACGCAATGCTGGAGGGTGACCGTCGCCAACCAGTCGATCTCACCGATCGGTTGAACCTGGCACTGGGTGCAATAGGGACAGTCTCTACGCCTTCCATGCCGCAGGCAGCGAGTGGTTACTTGGTAAGCCGCTGTCTAGTGCTGACCAACAAGAGTGCAGTGTTCCCGTCGGCGCATCTGGCCCGTATCAATGCACAGGTGACTTTTCGTCCAGCTCACGCATCCGCGAGGTCGCTTGCTGGTAGGGTCGTGGCCTACGGCGGGTATGCAGGCAAGATGTACGACGCCAACGACAATTGGGCCTTGATCCGTTTGGACCAGGCACTCCCAGCCGATGCCCCGGTCATCCCGTTGTATCAGATGAGCAAGGAACAGTTGAAGGATCGGCCCCTGACTGCCGCCGGCATGCTAGGTGCCACCGACAAGCCGTATTTCGACAGCCAGTGCAAGGCGGAGGGCTTGAGTATCATCCGCTTCACTTTCGCCCACCATTGCCAAACTACAACCAGCCAGATGGGTGGCCCGCTGCTGGCCAGAGGTAAAGATGACCGACTCTATGCCATTGGCATGCTCACCAACGATCCCTGGACGTCTATCGAAGATGCAGACGATTTCAGCCACCACCAAGGCATCAATTTCATTCCGGGCAAGATCTACGAGCTGACCACCGGGGGAGACCGGATAATTGCTCAACTCAAAGCGACCAGTTGCGGCGAATGAGATCGCCCTTCAAACCGTCGGCTGACCTTGAACACACCATGTTTGCTAGTCGAGCCTCCCTCGACGAGAACTGAGCTGAGCTGAGCTGAGACAATTTATGACAGCGAGTCGGCTTAACCAGGTGGTGAGGGTGTCGTTGAAGTTGGCGTTTGAGAGGGCTGCCATAGGTACTTCATGTCGAAAGTGCCCTGGGCAGGATTTCTTAAGCTCAGGCTGGCGTAGCACTTTAGACAGTGCGCAGCGCGGCCCTCCCATTTGGCGATCACCAACGGAGCCAAGCCATTGCCAAGTACGTTTACTGTCGTTCGTGATCACTCCGCAACATTTCCACCACATCGGTTTTTCAACCGCTCAGGTGGTTACGGCGAGCAAATGGTCTTGGTCGAGCAGATGTTGAGGCCCGTGCCGGGCGATGTGCCGGCGTACATCGCGGCGCTGACCGAACCCCTTACCGTCTCGGTACACGCGGTAACGCGCCTGCTCCAGCCTGCTGTCAGGGGGATCAAACGATAAAGTCGCGCTCTAGTTCGCTCACCGAAGCTTTTACTGCAGAAATGGTGCCGTTTGATTCTGGGGGGGCGTAAACGATCGCAATATTCAAATCATGAAGTTTCGCGAGCGCAAGGAATACCTTCAACTTGTATTGCGGCATGCCGTAAACCGACCATGGCTCCCGAGCCTTAAGCTTTGCTAAGTAAAGTTCTGCATACCTTTTCGATAAAAATAAAGGGACTGTGGGTCGGCCGTCGGCCACTGGAGCATGGTAGCTTCCAGTACTGTACTGGGTTGGACTATTACTCCGTTCAGCGATAATCCAGAAAGGCTCGCCTAATAAATCAGGTTCATGCAGTCCAGAACTGATGAGCTGCCGACCTACTAACTCTGGAAGTGATGGCAGGTCGTCCGCGGTGAGCAGTGATATATTGTGTCTAGCTGCTACCATCTCAACACCTGCTTGATAGCCAGATCGAGACACAACTATTCCAATAACATCATGTCCGATATTTTTAATCTTCTGGTGAAATTCGAGGATTTTTCCTTGGTCAATGGGGCGCTTCCAATCTTTACACTCGATAGCTACCCTATGTCGAACGCCGACCCTCGTAAATTCATAGTATACATCAACTTCATAACTATCGCCGGTGGGTAGTTGGAAGGTGGTTCGGCGAGATACTTGTGTTTTTTCGCCGCGGAGATTGAGTAGCGTGCTGTAGACGTACTGGACGTAACTCTCAAAATCCTTGCCCGTATTTTGTATCTTAGACATTTTTCACCGTGAGTTAGGTTCGATGTTTGAATTTCTTGGTCAGACGCACTCTTCAAAAAATTTTCAAATGTGAGCTCGCGGATTAATCGTTGAGCTGTTGTTTCAAATCGTGCCATGCTTTGAGATATTCTTTGAGCCCCTCCTTTTCGAAAAAGGCGCGATCCTCTAGCAGTTTTAGTATGCCCCAACCGGAATATGCTTGTGCTATGCATACTAAGTTCAGGAATCTAACGGGCATCGTATAGTTACAGATTTCTATATATTTTTCCTGGTGGCGGGGAGGGCATACTTCGGTTGTTATTTTAAAGAGTATGTAAAAGCTCCTCACCGAAGAGAAGAGGCCCATCGATGATTGCTCGTCTAGTTTGTCGAACATCGCTTCGAAGTCAGGCTGTACATCCATTTCGATGTTGTCTTTATATAGTTTTATAATCTCTTCTTCGATATAGCTAACAGCGTAGGATTCACAGTGCTCTTTGCCGGATGAATCCTTTATGGTAAGACGGCCGTACTCTTGCCTGGAAACTTCCGCAAGGCTGTAGAAAGTAGACTCAAAAGATCTCAAGTCTTCGAGTTCCTTTTGCCTTTCCTCAGAGCTTTTTATATGATTGTTTTGTTCAATAATGCTTTCATTGGCATCTTTTTGCAGGTCGATAGACTTGATTAACATGCACATCGTGATAAAAGTTATAATTGGATTAGAAAGTCCGCCTATAAAGTCACCAAATGTACCCCAGTCACCCTTGTCAGAAGATAATCCAAGGCCTTCATTGAAGTTTAGAGAGTATATTAATAATGCTCCGGCTATCGTCAGAGCGCCAATCACTATTTCTTTTCTCATGGTCCTATACCTGTTTAGTCAAGGATGACGCTATGGACCTTGTAATGCTTGACTATGTCATCTCGCCCCATAACTCGGGTGACTTCCAATGTTAAAGGCGAAAAATCATCAGCTCCATTGTTCTGGTGCAGGTTTCTTGAAAAGACTTTTCTTTGATCTGCAGGAAACATTTGCCAGGTTCTCGCAGGAGCGAAACTTACAGATTTTTCGTCCTCTGATAAAATTAGACGGCCAGTTCCTGTTAGTTTGTTAAATCTGGTAATTACAGCAGTTATTTGAATGCGTTGATCTTCTGTGAACTCATGCGATATATACTGAAACGTGTCGTTATTGAATACTGAAATTGGCGATCGTCTTTTATTTAAAACTATTCGGTAGCCTTGGTTTTCTATAGGTTTATGTATTCTCAGCAAAGGTTCACGAATTCTCTGAATTAAGTCAACTTCGTCTTCAATGTAGGTTCTGGCCCAACTTATTGCGATAGGCTTTATTATTTGATGGTCGATACCTACGGCTTGGCCTATATAGTGTTTCATTATTTGGAAGAATCCATCTTCTCCAATCCACTCCAGCACTCGAACTTGTTCGGCGCCAGTGATTGCCAGCTCAAATTTTTGCCCGAAAGATCCGATGAAGGATCTTTTGAAGTTGGCTCTTATTCCTTCTATCGAGGGGACTTGCTTTGCAAGTGTTCTATTTAAAATGGTATGTGCTACTAGAGCAACGACCTCTGAAGTTCCCTCTAATGCCTTAGCGCCATAATAGAAGTCGAGATCAGTAAAATTTGCCTCACCTGTTCCAATCGTCACATCCATCGGAATTATCAATTCTGTTCCCTCAAAAATGGTGATATCACCTTACCATTATCCATGGCATGACGATCCTTGGGATACCTAATTTTGATGACTACTAAGGTTCACTAGCCACACTTGGTTGTTCATGTCTCAGAGCAGGGATCACTGATGCCCAGTAGACCGAACTGTCTTACTGAGACCAAAACCTCACATTGCGCGATATTTCACTATGGGAGCGCGATTTCGCAGGGCTTTTGACTAGCTTGCAGAGATACACTCAAATCTGAATACATCTCCAGGAGCCGATATGTCTGTCATCGATTGGCCGATAACTGCCTTTCACGAAGGGCAGCTTCCCTTTGCGGACAGTCAACGTGGCTGTGAAGCTAGGAGCGATTCATTTTTCGGTGGACGCAAAGCCCTAAAGGAGTAACTGAATCACGCCATAAGGAGTGATTTACGGGTTCAGGTTCGCGTTATCGGTGGGTTGTTCGTTTATGCTCTCCTTTCAAAAAGCCGAGACTCAAAAGGAGTTCCCATGAGCCGCTACTGTGGTGGTAAGGATGTTGCCCCAATTTTTGCTGCTGCCGAGCATTGGCGGGAAACGGCTCTCTTGCGCGATGGGTCGGTATTTTCAGAGCGGAAACTCTGGACGCTGGATGGAATGGAATCTCTCGAAACCCACTTCATCAACAACCCCGATGAAGGGCAAGGGACGTATTGGGAAAAACTACACGATCAGTTGCAGGCGACACCGCCCAATGTGCGACAGCTTGCTGCGGAAATGAATTGGCTGATGCTTCTGTGCCCCAGCAAAATTAAAGCGGACTCGAAACGGAAGACAATTCGCAAAACGTGGGAATGGTCAAACGAGCAGCTTCCGGATTCGGCAAACCAGTGGCTCGACGACTCGATACTGACGGGCATTGGTAGTGCCGGTGCAGGATACAACAACTACCGGTGGCGTGAGCTTAGCTACTGCATCAACTTCTGCCTTGCTTTCAAAAGGCTTTCCATAGAGGACCGTACCGAGATTCTCCAAGATGGTTGGCGGTTTGGCGAGTGGCTCCAGGCTATTGCAGAGAGCGAATCCAGGCAGTTGCGTCACATGCTCGTCTATCTGCTTTTTCCAGACACCTTCGAACGCATCTTTAGTGGCGGCGAAAGGGATAGTGTTGTGCTCGCGTTTGGAGGGGGGGGTAGGGGAGAGCTTGCTCGTATGTCTCCTCTGGCGACCGATAAGGTCTTGCTCAAAATTCGGGAAGAGCTCGAGCTGGTGTATGGCACTCGCGACTTGGATTTTTATTGTGCCCCGCTGTCTGATCGTTGGGGCCAGCCCGACTTCGAAGCTGTTACCAAGGTCGTCAAGGTCGAGCATGTTCTGGACGCTTTGGTAGAGATTGACCAACATAATATTCCGGAGCGCTCAAAATCGACTATTTACGATCTTCTGCATAAGACTCGTCGCTATCCGCCAAAATTGGTTTTGTCACTTGCTGTGAAGAACGCATCTGGCAAGACCTACGATAGAGACGACTTCTCCGGTGGCGAAAACTCACCCGCATTCAAATTGCTTTGTCAACTTGGCTTTGAAATCGTAGAAAAGAGTTTTGTCCGCAAGTTGGTGGAGAGGTTTCTCGCGCAGGCGCAGGAGGTTGCCAGGCTGACAACCGCAGATTACCCGAAGCAATATCGTGGGCTCGACACAAAAGTCAGCTTCGGGCAAGGGGTGGCAACACATGTACCTTGGGTGTCTTTTTTGGGGCGCGACCAGAAGACATCAAATGGGATATATCCTGTTCTTCTGCTCTTCAAGCAATCAGGTGTACTGATTCTCGCATATGGAATCAGCGAGACCGAGAAGCCGAACAAGCATTGGAAGGATGTAGAGTCGGCGAAGACGGTCAATGAGTATTTTCTGGAGCGCTTTGGGCGCCCAGCGGAAAAGTATGGCCAGTCTCGGGTGGCTTTGTCCTTTGATGTTCAGGGCGGGATCGACTTCGATTCGTTGACCCAGTCTCTCGACGAGATGATCGACCGCTATCGTCTTTTATTCGAAGAATCGGGTCAGGTGCATTTAGATAGCAAGTTCTCGGTTGACGCCACGCATTACTCCATTCAAGACGCCCTGGCTGAACTTTTCATTCCGGAGTCGGTGTTTAGGAATATGGTAGGCCGCCTTCGCCGCAAGAAGAACCTCATCCTCCAAGGGCCGCCTGGTGTGGGCAAGACGTTTGTGGCAAAACGCCTGGCTAATGCTTTGATGGGTATAAAAGCTCCGCATCGAATTGGCATGGTGCAGTTTCACCAGGCCTATTCGTACGAGGACTTCATCCAAGGCTATCGTCCGAGCGGAACAGGTTTTCATCGCAAAAATGGTGTTTTCCACGACTTCTGCAAGCGTGCAAAGCGTGATTCTGAAAACGACTATGTTTTCGTCATCGACGAAATCAACCGCGCCAACTTAAGCAAGGTTCTGGGCGAGGTGATGATGCTGATGGAGGGAGACAAGCGTGGGCCGGAATGGGCAGTCCCATTGACCTATTCTAAGTCTCCCGACGAAAAATTCTTCGTGCCATCGAATGTCTACCTCGTCGGGTTAATGAATACAGCAGATCGCTCACTCTCCATGGTTGACTACGCGCTGCGGCGGCGGTTTGCGTTCATGGACATTAGCCCTGGCTTCGAGACCGTACAATTTAAGGAATTTCTCCGGAAACGCGGAGTCGTGGAAAGTACCATCGACAGACTTTCTCAGGACATCTGCACCCTAAATGAAGATATCCGTCTAGACAAGGCAAACCTTGGCGAGGGTTTCTGTATTGGGCATAGCTACTTTTGTCCGGACGCATCACAGAGCGGCCCGCTTGAAATTGAGTGGTATCACGAGGTTATCCATTCGGAGATTATTCCGTTACTGCGTGAGTACTGGTTCGACGATCCGTCAAAACTTGAGGATTGGGCGCAGCGGTTACTCGGAGCCTGAGTAATGGATATGCCTCGGATCCCTGTTCAGAATCTTTACTACCTGCTTTGTTATGCCTGGAACCACCTCAAACAGGGAGAAATCGTAGATGTATCGAACGTTCCTAGCACTGAATTGGTGGACCTATTCGCGGTCGTTTTATGCCAGGGCGTCGAGCATCTTGCGAGACGTGGCCTTGAACAAAGTTACATAGGACGCGAGGACGATCTCGCGGGTGTGCGGGGCCGCATAGACGTGTTGAGATCAGGGCGCCGCTTCTTGTTAGCGCATGGTCGCGCCGCTTGCTCCTTTGATGAATTAAGTCCGGATACGTTACCGAACAGGATTCTAAAGAGCACCCTGAGGCTACTCAGCCAGGTTCCGGACCTTCACGGTGATCTGAAGAAGCACGTAAAGTTGCTGAGCCAATCGTTGCCAGATATCGGGGAAATACGTCTGACGAGCCAAACCTTCAGGCAAGTTCAATTACATTCGAACAACCGCTTTTACCGATTTCTAATGAGTGTCTGCAAACTCATCCAAGAGTCAGCCTTAGTCGACCCCGCGTCAGGGACATACCAGTTTCGGGATTTTATCCGCGACGAACGTGCGATGGCGCGGGTATTCGAAGACTTCCTCTTCAATTTCATCAGGCTTGAGATCCCAGCTTGGGATGTCAAACGCGAACACATTGCTTGGAAAGCGGTGAGCATGACTGACCCGAACTTGATTTTCTTGCCCCGGATGACGACGGACATTTCGCTGAGGCGAGGTTCGGAGCGAAAGATTATTGATGCGAAGTACTATCAGCGGACGATGACTGAGTATTGGGGCGCGGAGAAGGTTCACAGCGAGAACCTCTATCAGTTGATGAGCTACCTGACTAACTCTATAGGTCGTGAGGGCGAAAAACTCTCAGGTATGCTGATCTACCCTCAGGTCGATAAGGCGGTAAACGAGGTCTACCAGATTCAAGGCTTCGATGTCGCAGTTTGTACCGTTAACCTAGGCCAGCCTTGGCAAGGTGTCCGCTCGGATCTGGTGCGACTCCTCAGCTGAAATGAATCACCCCAGTATTTGCTACAGGCCGAAATTATGGATGTAATCGTAGAGAGGCCTACCCAAAAGTTCTGAGTCGACAATTGATTTTTTCAGGTGACGGCGAGCCTCCCTAGAATCGAAAGCGGTATAAGTGGCGCTAGCCATCAGCCATGTCTGTATCACCCGGCCGCTCCTGGCCGGTTTCTGCCTACCGTGACGGGCAGAAACCGACCCTGAACTGACGGTGGCGAGAGGCAGAAATCGGCAATTTGCGGGTACTTGTAGCCACATTCACCTAGCTCGTCTGGGTTGATCAGATACCTCCGCCAAGCTAGGCAGTCCTCCGCTGAAACCCTAAGACTCAAACTAACTCGCGCCTCTGCCGGACGTTTCTATTCCGCCAGATTTAGTCTCATCATCCGCGTTAATGTGTGTGGGGTCTGCCTGCAATCGAACCTTGGCCCCCTTCCAATTATATATAGATGTCCGTGCAGCTTCATCCGTAATGGCAATATGACTCCGCAAAATCTCTATACTCGCCTCCATACTGGCTTCTTGACTACATAAAAATTCAATCGCACCAGTAAGGCTCTTGAACGGAATACTTTGGATTGAATACAGGTTTTGTCGGCGTTGCCAATAGTTTTGCTGCGCAAAATAACGCGCTAATGAGCCATAGAAGTACTTTGAGTAGGTCGCACCGTGCTTTAAGTTCAGCTCATGCTGGATCACCGAGGGGTCGACCGGCTTTTCGTGGCGTTGGAGAATCGCTTCGATGGCTTGGCGCATTGCATTTAGATCGATTTTTTCATAGGCCAAATCCGGACTGGTATACAGCATACGATCAATCTGGACTACAAGATTGGCACCGAGCATTTCCAATAGATAGAAAGAAGCATGCTCCAAGCTCCTGCTTTTCAGCAGTTGAGCAATCTCTGTCTTAGTCATCGGCTCCCTACGAGACTGCATCGCCTGAAAAATCACATCTTTCTGGGAGTACAATTTGAATTCGGGGTTCACACTAACCGAATCAGTTTGAGACTTACCATTGAAAAAGAACCCATGTGGGCTTCCTCTCATTTTTACAATATACCGGACGATGTAGTAGTCATATTTAGAGAGAGCGACCGATTCCCCACACACCTGACTTAAATGGACGACCTCTCGACATGCGCCGGCAAAATAGTTACGCAGCGTATCGAAGATCAGTTCGTCGTCAATCTCAGCGAAATTAATGTACCGAGTATGGCGGTAAACCCCGGTACCCGATACATACATCAGGTCCGAATCTTGAAGCCAGCTCCCTTTTCCCTGTTCTGAAAAGGCGTACTTCGAAATGCCCTTTTTATTGGCAAGCCTGGCGATGTCCTTCCAGGGCAAACCGCTAGCATGCTCGCTCAGCACCGCAGCTGCAGCATCATGCTTTTTAAGACACAACGGGCGCACCTGCCCGTCGCTGAGCATGACTTGGTCCTGCGCCTGCAGGTAAAACAATGCGTCGTAGGCATGCTTTTCCTCGAGGTTTAGGCACTGCTGCAGATGCTGAAGTACATGCTCCTGGGACGTCGTGGTGCCATGTACCGCAAAGTATCGGTCCAGCACACCTGGCGACGGTTCAGTCAGCGACGATGGGACTCCTAATCGGCCATGACTGATATACGCCAGAAACTCATGGAAATGGGATGTATTGGTGAAGCAAGAGCATAAATCTTCCATATGCAGACGTAAGTCGACATACGTCATCGCTTGTGCTGGCTGCCAAACCTCGTCGGTGTCGAGCATCAGGACAGCCCTGAGATCTTCGTTGACCGCGCTTTCCAACTGACGGATGCGTTCGCGGGACAACTCAAACTTCTCACCGATCTCTAAGAGCGTCAGATACTCATCCACAAAGCCCCAGCGGTGCTGGAAAATCAGCTGACGAGTTTCGTCGAGTTCGGCAAGATAAATATCCACTCGTGCCAGCACATGGATACCGAGCTCCGCCACAGAATCAAACGACTGCATCTTGAGAGCAATCAAGGACTTCTCGTTTTTTCGATAATCCAAAGCACCTGATTCAATGTGCACTAGGTCCTTGATCAACCGTTGCTGAATCTTGAGCACCCTGGAAATCGATGTCTTGCCAAGTGACACCATCGCAGAGCCGCCTGAAGCGTCGAAGTCCAAAATGGTCTGGATATCCCACGTACCTAACGTTCGATTAAGCTTAGAGAGCGCACTTCGTTCTGCCGGGTCAAGTACCATGATGTTGATGATCATGTCATCGTGCACGCGATAGCACGGTTCCAGTTGCTGCATGGGCGAAAATTCGCTCGTCGGTGCTGTGTAGAGCTTTTGCAGTGCCCGCCAATCCTCTCGATACTTACTGCCAACCCGCTCGAGTTTCATCAGTACTTCTTCAGACAAACTCAAGATATCCGCTAGCCGTTCTATTGGCACCACTTGGGCGGAAGTTTTTTTCGCGCTTCTATAAATCTTAGCTATCAACTTATCGAAACGTCCACCCAGGCGAACATCGCTGATCGGCGTTTCGGGAGGTGGTAGTTTCTGAACTTCAGCCGCTGGTGGACTGTCGGGGAAGTCCTCACCGTCCATAGACTGTGCTTCGACTACCACCATCGGTTCAGCGACCGACGGCAGTTCAGCGGCGCCCCTCCACTCAGCGACCGGCAAAAGGGCATCAGGTGGTAATTTCATAAGCGCAAGTAACTCCCAGAAGCTCTGCAACTCTCTGAGCTTTAAAAAAGCTTCGGTATCCAGTTTGAACAGGAGCTGTTTCGCATTGTGAAAGGCTTCCGTAGTCGGCAGCAACCCCGCAGCATTCATCTGACCTTCAAGCGCTTTTACCTTCTCAGCGATGACACTCACCAAGTCTATTTCAGCCGTCGTATCAGGCATGTTCCCCGCTCCTCAATCGCATGAGAAATACCGACGTTGAACGAAACACCCCGGTGATTTCTTCCTGTTGCTCCTTCGACAACGCAGCCAGATCCGCACGCGTTCTGATGGTTCCACGATACATTGCCAGCAAAGCCTCCTGCCTGTCCTGAGTCATGTCCGACACCTTTGATTTAGGTTCAGGAACGGCTTCCACCTCTTCCTGCTGGTCAATGGAGGTGGCTGTCAGGTCATGGCGGTCGTTTTTTGCTATTGGGCGGAGGATACGAGCCACTTCTGCAGTAGTGAACCATGGCAAGGTTTTATAATGAAACTGCAAGGCAATGGCCTTTGGGCTGGGCAAAAAACCAAATTTTTCGAAGTCGGCTGCCTGTGCCGCATTAACGGCCTCGGTGATCGCCCATGCATCCGCTTGGAAACCAAACGCTGCAGAGAGAAATCCCATGTAGGAGTCGAAATGTGTGGCGATCTGGTCAACAGAGATATCGTCCAAGCTTGTTTCTAGCATTTCGATTGACGGGACTGTGCCTGTGGCACGTCGATAACTTCTGAGCTGCTCGATCAACGCCTCACGACTGTTCAAGCGATAGTTCAAACGCTCGATCAATTCCAGCACCCTAGCAGCAGATTGGCTATAGGTAACTTCGATCGTGTCGTCATGCAGGCTCTGATGTGAATCGCTGACCTCGCCGAGATCTTCGTCTGCCGCCAGTACTCGTCGCTTGCTCTGAGTGGCCTTCACGAACTGCTGAACGTCCTTGAGCCTGTCCAGCGAACCGACGAAGTCGAGAACGTGAACACAATCCTTGTTGTTGGTTTTTCTCAACCCTCGACCCAGTTGCTGCAGCCAAACAGTTTTGGATCCCGTGTAGCGCATGAAGACAAGCACGTTGGTTTCGGGAATATCGATTCCTTCATTGAACAGATCGCATACCAAAATATATTTAATGTCATCCTCACGAAAATGTCGGATGTTTTCCCGCCGCTGCTGCTCTGACATCTTCGAATGGACACAGGTGGCCGTGCCCATCTCGAAGAAGCCGAGAAGGTGTTTCAAATGTTTGATATTCCGGCAAAAAACTATTCCCTTAACGGCTTCCAGTTGCTTATTTTTTACTGTCGCTTCTATTAGCCGGACGACTTCATGGTCCTTTTTATGCAGGAATAGTCGCTTATCAAGGTCCGAGACAGACAACCCACTTCCCAGCTGGTCGATCTTGTCTTGGTCGATATCATCCAGCAAAACCATGTATTTCGGGAACGCAAGCTTTCTGTTCTGCAACGCCCAGACCAAATCATACTTGCCGATATGCCCGGCCGCCCCACCAAAAAAGTCATTCACATTTTTGCTGTCGGCTCGCCAAGGTGTGGCCGTCAGACCTATGAGCAGGCGTGGCATAAAATGCTCCACGACTCCAGCGTAAGTCCGTGCCGGTGTGTGGTGGGCTTCGTCGACAATGACGTAGTCAAACTCGCCCTGGGGTAACGTACTTAGTTTTCCATACAACGTATCGAAGCTGGCAAAAACAAGATCGGTGTCTTCCGGCGTGGCACCGGCGAAGCAGGCTGAAAAGCTGTAGGAGCCCAGCCCCAGTACGTTCTTGAACGCCGTTACAGATTGCAGAAGTATTTCGATCTGGTGAGCAATGAACAGCACTCTCTGCCCGCTTTTGCCTCGCTCAAGCAGTGCCTTAATCAGCAGAGCCACGGTATAAGTTTTACCTAGGCCGGTCGCCATTTCGATGAGGATCTTGCTCTTACCGGCGTCGATTTTTTCTATGGCCTCTTGAATGACCTGGACTTGGTACTCCCGCGGTTTGATCTTTCGGCCAATTTCTGAACCACGGACAATGAGCAAGTTTTTCAGCTCATCGCGATCTATCAATTCGACGCCAAGGCGCAAAGCCCGAACCTTGACTTCGGAAGTGAAGTACGAATTGGTGACTAGGATCATATACTTCACATCGGCCAGTCGCGCCCCGGTAACCAACTGGTTAAGAGCTTTGACATCTACCGTAGTATCGATATGGCGTTGCTTGACCTCTATTGCGAACTTGCGCCCACCTCGATAGGCAAAAATGTCAACGCCGCCGTCCCCGTGTCGATATTCGCTTCCCGCTTCCGTAACGACAGCGTCCTGCCAACCCGAGGCCAGCAACAGATCCCTCACGAAATACTCAAAATCCTTATGGCTCAGATCATCCACTGATCTGAAATCACTGATCTGCATGGCCACCAACTCTCTGAGCTCGAAAAGGTTCAGAGTGTAGGGGGCGGGTATTCGAATAAGAAGCCCCCACTCCAGCAACGCAGACACTGAAACGATGCATGCGTTTTCACACAGCTGGGTCGTGAGCAGCCGCTGAGCGGGGGCCGCTATTGGCCGATTTCTGTCTGTCGCTATGGGCCGCAAACGACTCATTCATGCCTTTCGCGACTGACTTTCTCAGGGCGTGAAGCAGTCTGGCGTGTATCCCAAGCGCTGGCCACCAAGAAAAGCACGATCAGTGGGAATGGGCTTGCCAGAGCGCGTCGGCACGACATTAAGTGTTTGGTCCCAGCGTCGCGAAGCCGCTGTAGTAAGTTTTCTTCTGGTTTGACTTGAATCGTTTGACCCAAAGACGTGTGAATCTGGGCTCGTAGCGTTCGGAGGTTTTTCGGTGATAGATCTTGTACGAAGCCTGTGGCGAACTCTTTCGGCCAGGATGGTAGAACCAGAAGTGAAACCATGAAGTTTGCTTGCTCGCCATGCGTGAGCTGCTTTGGATAATGCTGCGTGTACTGCCCATAGAGAGGCTGAATGCTTTGGCGGGCCCTACGTGCCACCCAATTGCATTTACGGTAACTGACCGATCTCCAAGATTGACGATGGTGAAACCAACGTGTTCTTCCGTAGGGGTTCCATCACCTGCGAATACGAGCCTCTGGCCCACAGAGATACGTACGCGGACTCGATCGGCTCGACGTGCAAGATGTAGCGAGACGACAACTGCGGTCAGTGTGGCCACCCCGGCAACCCAAGTGCTGATGGCGTTCCAAATTTGGATATGTTGATCGAGAGTCATAAACTTTTCTGTGACCTAACCTTTGAGGAGCACGGCAGCCCACGGCGTTACCGTTAATCATTGAACGCACAGATGCAGCCCCACTGTTGTGTGTGTCGAGCGTCAGCATTTTGCGAAAGCGGTCTAACGAGAAACATCATATTGGGAATCGTTAGGCTTAATCGTCTCGGGAAGGCTGATGCCTAGCCTAGATTCGTGCCCCTGAGCTTGGCCAAGCCCTGTTTGATGTGGCCCGCGTTTTCCCCAACAGCTTCCAGAGCTCCACGGACATTGCTACCTACCTCAGCCGAGTCCTGCTGTTCCACCCACAGCGTCAGCTCCATTACCGCCGCCTCCAGAGCGAGCTGATTGTGGTAGATCCTTTCCAGTACATCGGGTAGTGAGTAATCACCTGGCATGGGGTCGACTCCTTCCGAGGAAGACCCAAGCATAGCAGCGGTAGTGGTGAAGAGGTTTAGGGCAAAATTAGGGCAGATTCAGGGCCGCCATGGACCGCAGGACACCATGAGTAAAGGGCGAAAGTGCCGTATTTACTGGCCTGAAGCGGTCTACAGGGACGCAAGGAGGGGTTCGAATCCCTATCCATATTTCGCTCGAAGGCGATGCCCAGCAACCCACCTGTGGAATTCTCGTAAAACGACTCGCAGGAATAATGGATGACGTAAGCTTGCTGTGCCGACTCATACAAGCTCTCTATAAATTTTCGGCTTTTTGACCGCTCACGAATTCGCGCTACTTCCGACCCCATCTATCACTGCTCCCTTTGGATGAAGGCTGTCATTAAGCTGGCATTACTGAGCAAAAACGGCCCATCCAGGCACAAAAAGGCACTTGCGATAATCACTAATTGACTGATTTGTAACGCTTATTTTGTGGAGCTTGGGGATTTGAACCCCCCGTCCAGTCGTGCAATGTTCGCAACGCAGTAGCCGAGCGTCGAAAGCTGGCTTGGCCGGCGAGGGCCTGAAAAAGGCCTAGTGACTTTCCACCTCGCAATCCCCGTTTACAACCTGGCTTCGGCACGCACCTTTTACGGTGAGGTCTTTGGCCTGGAAGAGGGGCGTTCCAGCACACAAATACGTGATCGGGAACCCGAAAGAGCTCACCTAGGGCTTGGTCGGTAAAGGGCTGCCAAAGTCCTTACTCCGGCGAAGTCGTCGAAACCAAGGGTGGCAACCACAAGACTCTGAAGGTGTGGAAAGCAGAGCACGGCTCCGCGACCGTTGAGTCTTGGCTGACCAAGTGATCTTGGTTTGAGTACAAAAGGCCCTTCAAGGGCCTTTTTGTATTTCATACGAGATGCGGTTGAACTGCCTCATGCGAATGACATGAGATAGCATTAACTTAGTGAGTTTCTTCCCGCACGACAGCGAGAAGAGCCTTCAGCGGGTGCAAAATCGTCACACCTTCCTTGCGTTTAACTTGGCTACGGCAAGAATACCCATCCGCCAACAGGCGACCTGAACGGTGACCAGTGAACGGTCTTCTATCCCTTTAGTACCAGAGACATGTCCGGGTATTTAGCGCACATGAAATCGACGAATGCTCGAACCTTCGGAGCAGCAAGGCGCCTGGAGGTGTGCAAGACCCAGAGCTCGGGTTCTACACCCGATACCGTACCCCACTGGACCAGTTCGCCACTAGCAAGCTGGTTCCATGCGATGGACTGTGGGATGAGGGCAGCACCACCGCCAGCGATAGCAGCATCGCGGATCATCAGGAACGAAGAGAACCGCAGCTTTGGGATGGGCTCCAGGACCAAGTGCCCTTCATCGAGTTTCCAATTAGTGGGCTCGAAACTCGAAACCACAATGCTGGGAACTGACCTGATTGCGCCGGGTGTAGGCATCGGTATTCCAGGCGCGGCCACCACAACCAGCCGGTCCTTGGCGAAGCAGCGGCCGACCAGACTGCTGTCTGGGCTGGGGTTGATCCGAATGGCGACGTCGAATTGTTCCTCGACGAGGTCAACCACGCGATCCTCCGCCACGACCTCGATCGTGACTTCAGGGTAGGCCGCACAAAATTCTGCGCCGATGCGCCCCATCGCAAGCTGCGAGAACAGAACTGGGGAAGCAACACGCAAGTGTCCGCGAGGCGTCGATACGCCCTCACGGGCCGCCGTCATGGCTTCGGCCACCTCGGCCAACGGCCCTTCGGCTCTGGCCATCAGTATCTTTCCAGCCTCGGTGAGCTTAAGACCGCGTGCGCTGCGCTCGATCAACCTCACGCCCAGTTGTTCCTCAAGGTCGGAAATGCGACGCGATAAGGTGGCTTTGGATATGCCGCTCGCACGGCTCGCCTTTCCGAGCCCCTCATTCGTTGCGACGAGCGTGAAATCGATCAGCGCGTTCAGGTTCATTGTGTTCCATTTTTGAAACGAAGTGTCTGTATTTTGGTGTCTCTGCTTTATCTGTGCAACAGCATATCTTCTCGTCATCGGAACTCGATACGAGGAATTGTTATGAGCACCATGCAACGCGCTGTACTGATCCGGGCATACGGTGGCGCTGACGCCGTGGAAGTGGCCGAAATCGACAAGTCAGAACCTGGACAAGACCAGGTTCTGATTCGAGTTCGAGCCGCCGGCGTGAACGGCATCGATTGGAAGGTCCGTGAAGGCCATGTGAGAAATGCCTTCCCGCTTCCATTGCCAATAGTACTGGGCGCCGAAATGGCGGGTGTTGTCGAGGCTGTCGGTCCCGGTGCCTCTCGCTTTCGTGTTGGCGATCGCGTCATGGGCGCGGTGGGAGGACTGGGCGCGTACGCCGATTTCGTGACCGTCAGTGAAGCGAGCCTCTCCCTTACGCCTGAAAACCTTGAAGACGTCCATGCTGCCGCTGTACCCGTCGCAGCCGTGGCCGCCTGGAAGAGCCTCCATCATGCGGGTCCGATTCATCCAGGCCAGAGAATCCTTATTCACGGCGCTGCCGGTGGGCTGGGCGGATATGCCGTGCAGTACGCCAAGCGGGCAGCCGCCGAGGTCTTCGCAACTGCGGGCACGGCTGACCTGGATTATGTGCGCAGCCTCGGCGCGGATCATGTCATCGACTATCAATCCCAACGTTTCGAGGACGTCGTCCAGGACATTGACCTGGTGCTCGACTACGTCGGGGGTGAGGTACTGGATCGCTCGTGGCAGGTGTTGGCGGAAAACGGCGTCATTGTCGGCACGTCATCCCCTGACATTCTGGCGCGCACGCCGGCGAATCGCCGAGGCCTCTGGTTCATGAACAAGCCCGACCCCGAATTGCTGGAGACGCTGGCCCAGGAAATCGCCAGCGGCACGCTGCATTCCAGGATCGGCAAGGTCGTTGGCTTCGCCGACATCCCTGAGGCCATCGAACGCAATCGCAGCGCTTCACGGACTGGCAAGGTCGTTGCGGACTTCTCTCGCTGACCCACCCTAAGTATTCACTGTAGGAGATTCAAAAATGAGCATTCTCGTTATTGGTGCTACGGGCACCATTGGTTCACTCATCACTCAGGGCCTTGCCGACGCGGGCGCCGAGGTCAAAGCCCTTGTGCGCCAATCGGGTAAGCGGGACTTCCCGGCCGGCGTCACTGAAGTTGTCGCAGACCTCACCGATGTACCTTCGATGCGCGTCGCGCTGTCGTCGGTGCGGACGTTGTTCCTGCTCAACGCCGTTACGCCCGATGAGGTGACGCAAGCCCTCATCACGCTGAACCTCGCTCAGGAGGCTGGTATCGAGCGCATCGTCTACCTGTCGGTGATTCATGCCGACAAGTTCACCAATGTTCCGCACTTCACCGGCAAGCATACGGTTGAACGCATGATCGAAAGCCTCGACATCCCCGCAACCATTCTGCGTCCGGCTTACTTCATGCAAAACGAACTCATGGTCCAGCAGACGATTCAGAACTACTCGGTATACCCGATGCCGATCGGCTCGGCGGGCGTCTCGATGATTGATGCGCGTGACATCGCCGATGTCGCCGTTGCAGAGTTGCTGCGACGCGACAAAGCGTCTTCTGCCCTGGATCGTGTAACGCTGGAGTTAGTCGGACCGCAGGCACTTACCGGTGCCTCCGTGGCGAAGATCTGGAGCTCCGCCCTGGGTCGCGACATTGCCTACGGCGGTGACGAAGTAGCGGCCTTCGAAGGACAGCTGGCTTCGTACGGTCCCACCTGGTTGGCTTATGACATGCGCCTGATGATGGCGGGTATCCAGACGTTCGGCATGCAAGCAACCGAAGGAACCGTAGAACAGCTTCAGACCATCATCGGGCACTCACTGCGCACCTACGAAGACTTCGTTCGCGAGGCCATTGCAGAGGTTTAAACAGCTAGGGCAGTGAGGACGGGTTTATTTTTTGGCTGGTGCGCCGCACCCGTAAAAAATCTGTCCTCGTTCGCCATACCACTACTCCCTCAATGGACGAACGACGCCAGTCTCCTTCTGATCTGGGTCAGACTCTCGAGTCCTTCGTGTTTCTCGGCATCTTTGACGTCAGTGGAGAGGGTATCCATGCGATGTCCAGCATGCCTTTGCATCCCCATTCGGGCAAAGCCACAGTGAAGGTTTTTACGGAAGGACGTGTGCGCTATAACGATCCGGATAATGGGGAGGGGACAATCGGTTACGGTGGTGTCGAATGGATGTGGGCCGGCGGAAGTATCTGGCATGGCAAAGAGCTGACTGCCGAGGAAGTCCCTCGCATTCAGGGGTTTCAACTGGGGATTGCCTTGCCTGCTGAGCTCGAAAACGGTGAGCCTGAAAGTCGCTATATCGAGTCAGTGGGTACCAATGAGGGGCAGTCTGCTCATGTCATCTTCGGCAACTACCAAGGCGTGCAAAGTCCCGTCCCCGCGCCTGAGGGCGTCAATTATTTGCTGGTCACTGTAAAACCAGGAGAGCGTTGGGTGTATCAGCCGCCTGCTGGGCACAGTGTCGGATGGCTTGCGCTCGTCAAGGGGACGCAGTATTCGTCTTGGGTTCGGCTGTACCCCATCCCAATCCGCTACACCTTGGATACTACTCGGTGCATACCACTGCGCAGGCGCTTGAGGAGGGCGAGCGTCGCATAGCCGAACTGTGGAAGAAGTTGAAGGCTGCCGGGACGGTCGTACGGCGTCAGGGACGATTCCGGTATTCCGCTGACGGCTTGCAATCCATCGGCGGCTACCGGGTTTATGTCATCTCTTTCCAGTGTCCTTTTGGCTGGTTTTATTGAAAAGTCGGATTTTCGGCTCGCCTGATCTCAGGCAAGACGACTACCGGATAGCCGAATTGGACGGCACCGAACTTTTGAATGAGTTTTACGTGCGGGAAGTATTATCAAGTGTTCCGCCAAATCCAATGATTGCCTTGGTTTCCAAGTATTCCTCTAAGCCGTAGATACCATACTCACGACCATTACCAGAACGTTTGTAACCACCGAATGGAGCCATTGGATTCCAGGCGGGGTAATTCAGATGCACTTGTCCCGCGCGGATACGAGAGGCCACTGCACGCGCCAGATCAAGGTTCTGAGCCTGAACATGGGCGCCCAGGCCGTATACCGTATCGTTCGCGATAACGACCGCCTCATCGATCGTTTCATACGGAATAATGCACAGCACTGGCCCGAAAATTTCTTCTTGGGCGATCCGCATTGCGGTATCTACCTCGGAGAAAACTGTCGGTCGAGTGTAGAAGCCCTTTTCAAAACCCGGCACACGTCCTGGTCCGCCGCAAACGAGTTTTGCGCCCTCACTCAGGCCAGCCTCGATCATTGCTTGCACACGATTGAACTGGGCCTCGTTGGCAATGGGACCGAGCACCGTATCTTCCGATCGCGGATCACCCACGATGATCGCATTGGTGGTGGCGGCAGCCAATGATTCGACCTCTGCCAGCCTGTCCTTAGGTACGATCATTCTTGTCGGGGCGCTGCACGATTGCCCGACGTTGCGGAACGCTGACATCACGCCCAGTGGGACGGCTTTGGCGAAGTCGGCGTCGGGAAGCAGAATGTTCGGGGATTTGCCTCCCAATTCTTGTGTGACGCGCTTCACCGTATGGGCGGCCGCCTGTGCGACCAGCGCGCCCGCGCGGTTGGAGCCGGTAATCGAAATCATATCGATATCAGGGTGCGCAGCCATCGCTGCGCCGACCTCGTGACCACTTCCGTTCACGAGATTGAAGACGCCAGGTGGAAGGCCTGCGTCGTGGACCAGTTGTGCAAAAAGCAGGGCACTCAGAGGCGACAGTTCGCTTGGTTTGAGGACCACAGTGCATCCGGCAGCTATAGCCGGGGCGACTTTCGCGGTGATTTGATAAAGCGGCCAGTTCCACGGAGTGATGAGACCGCAGACGCCTATAGGTTCGCGTTCAATCGCGGTTCCACCTTCAACCGTCTGGAAACGATAAGTGGACAGGAGGTCGCGGGCGACCCGAACGTGTTCGGCCGCGAGAGGCACTTGCATTGCCCGGGCGGAACCGATGGCAGCGCCCATTTCGAGAGAGAGGGCCTGCGCGAGCACTTCTTTTCGCTCAAGGATGAGCTCATGGATCTTTCCAAGGACAAGCGCGCGCGACTCTGCGCAGGTAGCAGACCAACCAGGAAACGCTGCACGCGCCGCAGCTACTGCCCGATCAACATCCTCGGCGGAGCCTTGCGCGACCTGCGCAACGACCTCTTCAGTTGCCGGATTGACCACTGGCAAACTTGCCGGGATCGCCGGGGAAGACCAACAGCCATTGATATAAAACTTGTGAGACGTTTGCGGATCAACGCTGTAGCTATTCGAAGATTGTATTGTCATCCAACTGGCTCCCTTGAGCGGTAATAGGCACTGCAAGCAGCAGAGGGCGGTCTGGCTCGCGACCTTGCAAGGCCGCTGAAACAAAGATCAAGCCGAACGTGGAAATCACCAGAACATCGCCGTGGCGACCAGGACATCGCTATGCCGGGTCTTCTCAATAAGCTAGCAAAGCGTGCCAGATAAAATGTGCTGTTCTTGAGGTTTGCAAGGGAGAATCTGCCGTATCTGTCAGGCTGACTTTGTATGAAACCAAGTTGATCCGATTTCGTCAGTAAACCTTCTGATGAACCGCTCAGTGAGACCATTCCTGGTCAGTGCATTCGTAGTCACATCGGTGGCGGTGATGGTCATATAGATAGGCAGGTGGGGGCGTGGTGATGCATCGTGCGATGCGCCGCCTTTGTAGAGCTATCGCGACGCATATAGATGTTGCTTTGACCGGTATTTCACGCCTATCGCTGATAGAAGCAAGGTTGTCCCATAGCGCATGACTCCTAATCAGCCCCGCTTCACCTCGCAGCACAATCAGCGGGCGCATCCTCAGCGAAAGCTCTCTTTCTCCTACCGCCAGTCATAAATACTGCCGCACATGGCGTTGTGCGTGGCTTACAAACGCACCATAAAAGCCCGCAAAGGCTTAAGAACAGGGGGTGGAGCGCCCGAGTCTGGAGCATCCCGCAAAGTCTGCTGAGCAAGCCCTGCAAAACGGTGGTTTGTACCAAGGAGCCTATACTTTTAACAGTTTATGCATGGTCTCTTGGTGTTGTAATAAATCCGTGATGCAGCGTTGCTCCGATGCTTCCAGAGCGGAGTAATTGCTTGCCCCGTCATGACCTCAACAATCATTAAGGACCGCACTCATGAGCTTTCTTCGACCCAAGTTTATTACCTTTGACTGCTATGGCACGTTGACCAACTTTCAAATGGGAAATATGACGCGCGAACTGTTCGCCGATCGTGTCCCTTTTGAGCAAATGGATCAGTTCGTCAAGGACTTCTCCGCCTATCGCCTGGATCAGGTGATGGGTGACTGGCGGCCATATGATGAGATCATCAAGACCGCCCTGGCGCGCGTCTGCAAGCGTTGGGGTGTCGAGTATCGGGGTGAAGGCCAACTCTACTACGACGCCGTACCGACTTGGGGGCCACATGCCGACGTACCGGCCGGCCTGGCAAAAATCGCCGACAAGATTCCCTTGGTGATTTTCTCCAACGCGATGGACGAGCAGATCATGTCCAACGTCGACAAGCTCGGCGCACCTTTCCATAAAGTCTTCACCGCCCAACAAGCCCAAGCCTATAAGCCGCGCTTGGCCGCCTTCGAGTTCATGCTCGATAACCTCGGCTGCGGCCCAGAAGACGTTCTGCACGTGTCCTCGAGCTTCCGTTACGACCTGATGCCGGCCAACGACATGAAGATCAAGAACAAAGCCTTCGTTGCTCGTGGTCATGAACAGCCGGCGAATGCCGTTTATGGCTACCACCAGATCCCGGATATCGGCGCATTGCCCGGGTTGGTCGGTCTCTAAGTCTCAGGGCACTCTTCAAGGCAAAAGGGGTTAGACATGGGCAGTGAGTCCTATTGGCTCGATACCGCACCGCAATTCACCGGTGCTCAGCTCGGCGCATTGCCCGGGCAGGTCGATGTGGCCATCGTCGGTGGTGGTCTCACCGGCCTGTCGGCGGCCCGAGCCCTGGCCTTGAAGGGGGCCAGTGTGGTGGTGCTGGAAGGAGGGCGAGTGATTGGCGAGGCTTCGGGGCGCAATGGTGGCCACTGCAGCACCGGCGTTGCCCAGGACTATGCGGCACTCAGCGCCAGCCTCGGCGCTGATAAGGCGCGTGCTTATTACCAAGCCTATGAAAGCGCCGTACAGAGCGTCGTTTCATTGGTGGAGCAGGAGCAAATTGCCTGCGACCTCAAACGCAATGGCAAGCTGAAGCTGGCTGCCAAACCGATGCATTACGAAGGTTTGGCGCGCACCTGCGAATTGATTCGGCGGGAGGTCGACGCCGAGGTCGAGTTGCTCTCTCCAGAAGAGGCCCGTGCTGAAGCCAACTCGGCCCAGTTCCATGGAGGCTTGCTGCAGCGCAACGGCGTGCAGATGCACGTCGGGCGCTTCGGTGTTGGGTTGGCCGAGGCGGCAGCTCGTCATGGCGCATTGATCTTTCAGGGCGTGTCAGTGACGGACTGGAAAGCCAGTGCCGGCGGCTATCAGGTCAATACCACCAAGGGCTCACTACACGCCACGCAGATTCTGCTGGCCACAGGCACTTGCCAGCAGGGCGGATTGGGCTGGTATCGGCGGCGGATCGTGCCGGTGGGCAGTTTCGTGATCGCCACCGAGGTGCTACCGCAGGCCCTGATCGACAGCTTGCTGCCGGCACGGCGTTCCTATGTTACCAGCCGCATGATCGGCAACTACTTCCGCCTGACGCCGGACAACCGCTTGCTGTTTGGCGGTCGTGCCCGGTTTGCCATGTCCGACAGCATTTCCGACGCCAAGAGCGGCAAGGTGTTGCAGGCGGCGATGGTCCAGATGTTTCCGCAACTGGCTAGCGTGAAGATCGATTACTGCTGGGGTGGCCTGGTGGATATGACCTCCGATCGGTTACCCCGCGCCGGGCAGCATGGAGGGGTTTATTACTCCATGGGTTACAGCGGTCATGGGGTGCAAATGTCGGTGCACATGGGGCAGGTCATGGCTGAAGTAATGACCGGCAAGGTTGAGGCCAATCCGTGGCGCGAACTCGATTGGCCAGCCATTCCCGGGCATTTCGGAAAACCCTGGTTCCTGCCTCTGGTGGGTGCGTATTACCGCCTGCAGGACTACCTGCACTGAGTTCATGGTGTTGCTTTACGTTTCAACCACGCTGCGCTTAATCAGCAGCACTTGAGCCTGATCATTGACGAAAGGTAGGACTGACATGACTGACAAAAAAAATAATATCGACTCCCAGCTGATCACCGGTGAAGAAAGTCTGCGCGTTTTCGAAGGGCTCAATCGCGGCATGTCGCGTCGCAATGCATTGCAAATGCTGGGGTTGGCCGGGGTGGCTGTCGCGGGTGCCAGTAGTCTGTTCGGCGCCGCTGGCAAGCTGTTTGCCGATGATGAAGCTGCAAGCCCTGGCAAAGGCAAGCCAGGCGGTCGTATCCGTGTCGCAGGCTCCTCCAGTTCAACCGCCGACACCCTGGATCCGGCCAAAGGTTCAGGCTCCACCGACTACGTGCGTCATTACATGTTCTACAACGGTCTGACGCGTTTCGACAACCATATGGTGCCGCAACTGGAGTTGGCCGAGCGTATCGAAACTACTGACGCCACGCTCTGGGTAATCAGCCTGCGCAAGGAAGTGACCTTCCACAACGGCAAGGCGCTGACCGCCGCCGACGTGGTGTTTTCTCTATTGCGGCACAAAGATCCACTCACCGGTTCCAAGGTCCTGCCGCTGGCATCGCAGTTCGCCGAGGTCAAGGCCGTCGGCACCCACGAAGTGCAGATACAATTGAGCGGCCCGAATGCTGAATTGCCGTCGGTTCTTGCCATCTCTCACATGTTGATCGTTCCCGAGGGTACGAGCGATTTCAACCAGGGCATCGGTACCGGCCCGTTCAAGGCCAAGGAGTTCAAACCAGGGGAGCGTTCGATTGGTGTGCGCAATTCCAATTACTGGAAACCCGGCTTGCCATATCTGGACGAGATCGAATTTATCGCCATTGCCGACGAGTCGTCACGGGTCAACGCCCTGTTGTCGGGCGACGTACACATCGTCAACGAGGTTAACCCGCGCTCGACGGTTCGCATCAAGGGCAGCACCAAGCATCGGGTCGTGGACTCGCCGTCGGGTAACTACACTGACCTGATCATCCGTCAGGACCAACTGCCGGGCAAAAGCCCGGAATTCACCCAGGCCATGAAATACTTGCTGGACCGCGAGCAGATCAAGTCGGCGATATTCCGCGGCTACGCCAGGGTCGGCAACGATCAACCGATCGCACCCGGTGCGCGCTTCTTCAACGCCGACCTACCACAACGTGCCTACGATCCGGAAAAAGCCAAGTTCCTGCTCAAAAAGGCCGGTATGGAAAGCATCACTATGCCGCTGATGTGCTCGCCGGCTGCGACCGGTTCGGTAGACATCGCCGTGCTGCTGCAGCAGTCAGCCAAACAGGCGGGGCTCAAGCTCGACGTCAACCGTCTGCCGAGTGATGGCTACTGGTCCAACCATTGGGCGAAGCACCCACTGAGCTTTGGCAACATCAATCCGCGGCCCAATGCCGACATGCTTTTCTCGCAGTTCTTCCAGTCGACAGCACCCTGGAATGAGTCCGGCTGGAAAAACGAACAGTTCGACCAACTGTTGGTACAAGCCCGAGGTGAAACCGACGAGGCCAAGCGCGGCAAGATGTACGCAGATATGCAAACCCTGGTGCATGAGCACAGCGGTATCGGCGTGCCGGTGTTCATCAGCAACATCGATGGCGCCGATCAGCGAGTCAAGGGCTACGGCACCAACCCCCTGGGCGGTTTCATGGGGTACATGTTCGCCGAACAGGTCTGGCTGGACGCTTGATGAAAGTCGGGTTTTTGCTGCAGCTACATTGCATGAGGATAGGGTGATGAACAGCAACACACTGTGGTTGATCGGCCGGCGCCTGGGCGCGGCGATCGTGACCTTGTTGATTGTGTCCATGGTGGTTTTCGCCATCACGGCGGTGCTGCCGGGGGACGCGGCACAGCAGTCTCTGGGGCAGTTCGCCACGCCGGAACAAGTGGCAGCCTTGCGCCTGAAAATGGGGCTGGATCAGCCCGGTGTGTTGCGTTACCTGCACTGGTTGATGAACCTGCTTAGCGGTGATATGGGGCTGTCGGTGTCCAACGCCATGCCGGTCAGTGACTTGATGGCCGGGCGTCTGCCCAACACCCTGATGCTGGCGGCTGCGACGGCGCTGGTGTCAGTACCGGTGGCGTTGTTTCTGGGCATCGGTTCGGCCATGGGCCGGGGCGGGCGCATCGACAGTTTCCTGAGCTTTTTCACCTTGACCATGGTGGCGGTGCCAGAGTTTTTGGTCGCTACCCTGGCGGTTCTGATTTTCGCGGTGAACCTGGGCTGGTTGTCGGCGCTGTCCTATGCCAGTGACATCACTTCACCCTGGCAATTCATGCGCACTTACGCATTGCCGGTGATGACGCTGTGCTGCGTGATAGTCGCGCAAATGGCGCGCATGACCCGGGCGGCGGTGATTGATCAGCTCGACAGCCCTTACGTGGAAATGGCCCGGCTCAAAGGTGTGAGCAAGATTCGGATCGTTTTACGCCATGCCTTGCCCAACGCAATCGGACCCATTGCCAATGCCATCGCCCTGAGCCTGTCTTACCTGTTGGGCGGGGTGGTGATCGTTGAAACGATCTTTAACTACCCCGGCATCGCCAGCCTGATGGTCGATGCCGTGACCAACCGCGACATGGCCCTGGTTCAAGCCTGCACCATGTTGTTTTGTACGGCGTATTTGACGTTGGTGCTGATTGCCGACCTGTGCGCGATTCTTTCCAATCCGAGGCTGAGAAATCAATGAACAATCTCATTGTGAAATCGCCGACTACTACCAAATTGGCGCTGGGCAAAGTTTCCCACGGATCGTCCTGGGTCGGCCTGATCGGCGCTGCGATGTGTGTGATCTGGTTGCTGGTGGCCATCTTCGGCCCATGGCTGGCACCGCATCCGGTCGGGGAAGTGGTCTCTGATAATGTCTTCGACACCCTGAGCGCTACTTACCCGTTCGGCACCGATTACCTGGGCCGCGACATGCTCAGTCGGATCCTCGTCGGCGCACGATTCACCGTCGGCCTGGCCTTGGTGGCCGCGGTTTTGGCCAGCAGTCTGGGGACCAGTTGTGCATTGTTGTCGGTGGTGTCACCGAAGTGGCTGGATGAATTGATCAGTCGACTGATGGACGCTTTCATTTCAATCCCCAGCAAGATGCTGGCGCTGATCATGGTCTCGGCCTTCGGCTCCTCGGTCACCTTGCTGATCTGCACGGCGGTATTGAGCTTCACCCCGGGCGCATTCCGCATCGCCCGCAGCATGGCGGTGAACATCGAAGCGCTGGAGTATGTGCAAGTAGCCCGTACTCGCGGCGAACGTCGGCTGTACATCGCCTGCGTGGAAATCCTGCCGAACATGCTCAACCCCGTGCTGACGGACCTGGGGTTGCGCTTTGGCTTCATCGTGCTGCTGCTCAGTGGCATGAGTTTCCTGGGGTTGGGTGTGCAACCACCGGATGCCGACCTCGGCTCGCTGGTTCGCGAGAACATCGGCGGCCTCAATCAGGGCGCGCCGGCCATTGTGATACCGGCGCTGGCCATTGGCACCCTGACCATCGGTGTGAATCTGTTTATCGACCGACTGTCGTCGCGACGTAGTCGACGTTCGGGAGGCCATTGAAATGAGTGAATTAATTAGCGTTCAGGACCTGCGAGTGGTCGCCTGTGGCGAGCTTGGTGAGGTGGAAATCGTCAAGGGCGTAAGCTTCTCCCTGCAGAAAGGCGAAGTGCTGGCGTTGATCGGTGAGTCCGGGTCAGGCAAGACCACTATCGCCCTGGCGTTACTCGGTTATGCCCGGCGCGGTTGTCGGCTGGCTGGCGGCATGGTGCAAATCGGCGAGCACGACATGCTGGCGTTGAACGAAAGCGAGTTGCAAAAGTTGAGGGGCAACCGGGTTTCGTATATCGCCCAGAGCGCCGCAGCGGCGTTCAATCCGGCGAAAAGACTCATCGATCAAGTGATTGAGGGGGCGTTGATTCATGGCTTGGGTAGCCAGGCTGTGCTTGAGGCCAAGGCCATCGAGTTGTTCCGCGACCTGGCCCTGCCAGACCCCGATCACATTGGCCAGCGTTACCCCCATCAGGTTTCCGGCGGGCAACTGCAACGTGTGATGGCGGCCATGGCGCTGATCAGCGATCCATTGCTGGTCGTGCTCGACGAGCCGACGACGGCGCTTGATGTGACGACCCAGATCGATGTACTGCGCGCCTTCAAACGGGTGGTCCGTGAACGTGGCGCGACAGCGGTCTACGTATCCCACGATTTGGCCGTGGTGGCGCAGATGGCCGATCAGATCGTGGTGCTCAATGGCGGCGAAATCTTCGAACAGAGCGCCACGGCACCGTTGCTCAAAGGCCCGGCCCACGAATACACCCGCAGCTTGTTGGCGGCAGCACGGCCGGACACCACAATTCGTCCACCTTGTGGTGTTGCTGAAGACACGCCTTTGCTGACCATCCAGGGGCTGACCGCCGGTTACGGCAACAAGAACGCGCATGGCATGCCATCGATCCTCGTATTGGAGGACATTGATCTGACCGTGCGGCGGGGCCAGGCGATTGGAGTCATCGGTGAGTCAGGTTCTGGCAAGTCGACTTTGGCGCGGGTGGTGGCCGGGTTGTTGGAGCCGGCCCTCGGCGGGCTGACCTTCGATGGCCAGCCCCTGAGTGGCAGCCTGTCGTCGCGCACCGACGAGCAGTTCCGACGCATTCAAATGGTCTTTCAGAATGCCGACACCGCACTCAACCCGATGCACAGCGTCAGCACTATTCTGAGCCGCCCGCTGAAAATGTATTTCGGGCTTAAGGGTGCGGCATTGCGCGAGCGTATCGGTGAGTTGCTGGATCTCGTTCGTTTACCACGCACGATGGCTGAACGTCGTCCGAACGAACTGTCCGGCGGGCAGAAACAACGGGTCAATCTGGCCCGGGCCCTGGCGGCCAAGCCGGATCTGATTCTCTGCGACGAGGTGACCTCGGCACTGGATACCGTGGTCGGTGCAGCGATTCTCGAACTGCTGCGCGACCTGCGACAGGAACTGGGGGTGTCCTATCTGTTCATCAGCCATGACATCTCCACCGTGCGAGCCCTGTGCGACGACATTGTGGTGATGTACAGCGGCCACAAGATTCAGGCCGGGACTCGACAATCGTACGCTGAAGCACCATTCCATCCCTATACCGATCTGTTGATCCATTCGGTGCCGGAGTTGCGTCAGGGCTGGCTGGAAAGCTGCGGTACAACCACCTGTGGCACGCTGCCGCCCATAGGTGCAAAGGCCAATGTGCCAGGGCTGTGCACCTTCCTCAATCGCTGCCCGGTGCGGGTTGACGGTCTGTGCAATTGCGTTGCGCCGGACCGTCGGATGATTGTTGGCGGCAGTGAAATCCTTTGCCATCACGACAGTTCCGAGTTGCTGGAAACCCAGCAGCATTCAAACAACATGATCGTGGGAGCCTACGCATGAACGGGCGTTTCGTCAGGCTGGCCGAACAGGGTCGGCCAACCGTCCAACTGAAGGTAGACGGCATGCCCATCGAGGCGCTGCAGGGCGATACGCTGATGGTCGCGCTGCTGACTCAGGGCTCGGCGTTGCGCCAGTCGGAGTTCGATCCGGGTCGGCGCGCCGGTTTCTGTCTGATGGGAGCCTGCCAGGACTGTTGGGTCTGGACCCGCAGCGGCGAGCGTCTACGGGCCTGTTCCAATGAGGTCCGTGAAGGCCTGGATATTGTCACCACACAACCGGAGGCAATATGGCCACTGCGCGGCTGAGCACTCATCGAGTCGTTATCGTCGGCGCCGGACCGGCCGGTACACGTTGTGCCGAAACCCTGGTCGCCGCTGGATTCAAGCCCATCCTGATCGACGAGAATCGCCGGGATGGCGGGCAGATCTACCGTCGACAGCCCGAAGGTTTTACCCGGGATTACGCCACGCTGTATGGCACCGAAGCCGCCAAGGCCAACGATTTGCACCAGAGCTTCGATCGCTTGCGCGGGCAGATCGACTATCGCCCGGACACGCTGGTGTGGAACCTGACACCGGGACAATTGTGCTGTGTCAGCCAGGGCAAGCACTCGACAGTGGATTACGACGCGCTGATCCTCTGCACCGGTGCCACCGACCGCTTAATGCCGATCGAAGGCTGGCAGTTGGCGGGCACGTATAGTCTCGGTGGTGCGCAGATCGCCCTGAAATCTCAGGCTGTGTCCATCGGCCACCGCGTGGCGTTCATGGGCAGCGGACCGCTGCTGTATCTGGTCGCCAGTCAGTATGTGAAGGCGGGCGCCAAGGTCGCGGCAGTGCTCGACACTTCGCCTCTGAGCAAACGCATCCTTGCCATGCCGAAACTGCTGGCGCGTCCGGGCTTGCTGTTCACCGGAATGAAGCTGTTGGCGCAGTTGTATCGCGCGAAGATCCCGGTGCACCTGGGCATTTCGCCGCTTCAAGTGCTGGGCGATGCGGCCAGCGGTGTCAGTGGCGTACGCGTGCGCACGGCGCGCGGTGAGGACTTGACGGTGGATTGCGATGCCGTGGCCCTCGGTTATCACCTGCGCCCGGAAACCCAATTGGCCGACCTGGCCGGTTGCCGTATGCGCTTCGATGAAGCGTCGAGCCAATGGTGGCTGGCCACGGATGAAGACGGCCGGACCTCGGTCAGCGGTGTGTATGCCGCCGGTGACGGTTCGAAGATTCGCGGTGCCGATGCGGCCGAACACGCCGGGAGACTGGTGGCCATGGCGCTGCTGGAGGATCAGCAGCAACCGATGAACGTCGGGTTGCGCGACGAACAACGGCACGCGCTGGCGGTGATGGATGAATTTCGCCTCGGCCTGGCGCAGGCGTTTCCCTGGCCAAGCGCCCAGGCCAAAGCGCTGCCGGACGAGGCGATCGTCTGCCGATGCGAAATGATCACGGCCGGTGAGTTGCGCCGGACCGTCAGTGAGAAGGGGGCCTGTGAAGTCAATCGGGCCAAGGCCTTCAGCCGGGTCGGCATGGGCCGCTGCCAGGGGCGTTATTGCTCCCAGGCCGGCGCTGAGGTGATTGCTGCCGCCGCGGGTGTCAGCGTGCAACAGGTCGGCCGACAACGGGGGCAGGCGCCGGTCAAACCCCTTTCGATACTCACCGAGGAGGTGTCGCCATGACGGTACAGAAAGCCGATGTCGTGATTGTTGGCGGCGGCCTGATGGGCTCGGCGGCGGCGTTTTTCCTGCGTCTGCGCGGGCAGTCGGTGATTTTGCTGGAACGCGACCAGATCGGTCAGTACGCCAGCGGCGTGAATTTCGGCAACGTGCGACGTCAAGGGCGTTACCTCGGGCAGCTGGAACTGGCCAATCGTTCCTGGGCGTTATGGAAGCGTCTGCCAGAACTGATTGACGATGACCTGGAATTCATCACCAGTGGGCATATGCGGGTGAGTTACCGCGAAGACGAGATCGCCGAGCTGCAAGCCTACGCAGACGCCCCTGAGGCAGAGCAGCTGGAGCTGAAGATCTTTAGTGGCGACGAATTACATAAGCGCTTTCCGTTTCTCGGCCCGGATGTGAAGGGCGGCTCTTATGCCCCCCACGATGGGCATGCCAACCCGCGTCTGGCGGCCCCGGCATTTGCCCGCGCGGCACGACGCCTCGGTGCGCAGATCGAAGAGCGCACGGAAGTGGCCGAGGTGCAAAAGGTCGGCGGTGAGTTCCACATCAGCACCACCGACGGTCGTCAGTTCTGCGCCGCTCAGCTGTTGATCACCGCTGGCGCCTGGGGCCAAAAACTCTCGGCGCAATTCGGCGAACCGGTGCCGCTGGAAACCCATGGTCCGCAAATGGCCGTGACCGAGCCAGTGCCTTACGCCTTGCCGACAGTGATCGGCGTTTACACCAAGATTCCCGAGGAAATGATTTATTTCCGCCAGATCCCCCGCGGCAACATCGTCATTGGTGGCGGCTACCGCAGTAAGCCCGACATGCTCCTTCGTCGGGCTCAGGTAGAGCCACGCAGCATCCTCAATCAGTTTGAGCAAATGCGTCGTTTGCTGCCGGGTGTAGGCAACCTGAACATCATTCGGGTCTGGAGTGGTATCGAAGGTTATTTGCCTGATTCCCTGCCAGTAATGGGGCCAAGCGGCACCGTTGATGGCTTGTTCTATGCCTTCGGTTTCTCCGGCCATGGCTTCCAGCTCGGTCCGGGCGTGGGCGACGTGATGGCCGAACTGATCAGCACCGGCAGCACCAGCACTTCGATTTCGCCGTTTTCCATCAACCGGTTCGCTTCTTCAGTCGAGCAACGGAGCAAGGTCTCATGAAACCCCGCGTGCTGGACATTCTCAAACGCCTGATGGCCTTTGAAACCGTTTCTGCGGAATCGAACATGGCCTTGATTGAGTACGTGCGCGATCTGCTGCTGACCAAGGGCATCGAGTCGCTGATCGTCAAGGACTCCAGCGGCAAAAAGGCCAACCTGTTCGCCAGTACTGGTCCGCGGGAGGTGCCGGGGATTTTGCTGTCCGGGCATACCGACGTGGTGCCGGCAGCGGGGCAGGCCTGGACCTTTCCGGCGTTTCAGGCGACCGTGCAGGACGGTCGGATCTATGGCCGTGGCAGTTGCGATATGAAGGGCTTTGTCGCGTTGGCTATCGACGCCATTCTCGATGCCGCCGATCATCCGTTGAGTCGGCCGTTGCAACTGGCGCTGTCCCACGACGAAGAAATCGGCTGCGTGGGTGTTCGACGCTTACTGGATGTACTGCATCTGGCGCCGGTGCGGCCGTTTCTGTGCGTGATCGGTGAGCCGACCAACATGCAGTTCGTGCTTGGGCACAAGGGCAAGGGCTCTTACCGTTCTTACTGTCGCGGCCTGGAAGCCCATTCCTCCCTGGCACCGCGCTCGGTCAATGCGATTCACGTGGCTTGCGACTTCATCGCCGCGCTGCGTCAGGGCCAGCAGCAATTGCAAGAGCAGGGCGCTCAGGATGCCGACTTTGACGTGCCCTACAGCACCGTGCATGTCGGGCAGATTGTCGGCGGCAAGGCGCTGAATATCGTGCCGAACCTGTGCACCCTGGATTTCGAAGTGCGCAACTTGCCGGCGGACGACCTGGATCAGTTCCTGGAACAGATGCGCGAGCGTGCCGAAGTGATCGTGCGCGAAGCCAAAAAGCTGTCCAGTGTGGCGGATATCGAGATCGAAACCCTGAACGTCTATCCCGGCCTCGATACTCACCCGAGTGTTGAAGCGGTACGTTTTCTGAAGAACTTTGCCGCGCCGGATACCGGTACCGCCAAGGTCTCCTTCGGCACCGAGGGCGGGTTGTTCAAACAGCGGCTGGATGTGCCGGTGGTGGTCTGCGGCCCGGGCTCGATAGAACAGGCGCACAAGCCTGACGAGTTCATCGAAATCAGCCAGATGGAAGCCGGCGAGCATTTTCTTCAAGGGTTGTTGGGCTCGATGCGGCTTTAGGGTTCGGCTCGCTGACTCCCAACTTTGATTGTCACGCGCCTGGCCCTGTTCAGGCATGGCGTCCAGGAACGCGTGACCTTCGAACCTGAGTTCACCCATTCACCGTACAGGCAGTCTGTGAAGTGCTGAGAAAGGCTTTGCGGATTTGCTCAGTTGTGCCTGCTCAGAAAAATCGCTAGCCACTCGCATCTCTTCCGGAGTCCCCCCATGAAAGTGCTTGAGCGCCTGTCATTCGCTGGCAAGTTCATCTTGCTCGGCTTGCTGGCCGTGACCCTGATTGCCATCCCAACCGGCCTCTACGTACTGGGCGCGTACCAGAATAGCCGCCAGACCAATCTGGAGCTGCGCGGCATACGACCGGTGCAGGCGTTGCTCCAACTGATCCACCTGACACAGCAGCATCGCGATGTGTCGTCCATCGTGCTGGCCGGCAACCGGGACTTCTACAAAGCCCGTCTGGACAAACAGGCCGAAGTGGATCGCGCCGTCGCGGCAACCGAGCAGGTTTTACAGGAGGCCCAAGTCGCCCCCACCATTCTGGCTGCCTGGCGACAGGCGCAACAACAATGGCAAGAGCTGGCCGGCCAGGTTGGTCAGTCCACAGTCAAGGGCCCGCAGAGTCTGGCCCGGCATAGCCAGTTGATCGCCGCCTACCTGTTGATCGAGGATGCAATGCTCGATCACTTCAAACTGTCCCTGGATCCGGTTTTAGAGACCTACTCGCTGATGGCGGGCGCCTTGATCGAGTTGCCGCAAACCACCGAGTTGTTGGGGCAGTTGCGCAGTGCCGGCAGCCTGTATCTGGCGCAGGGCCGGATCTTGCCTGAACAACAAGGTGCACTGCGTGGCTTGGCTACCCAGGCGCTGAGCAGCGTAGACAAGACGACACGTGCCTTGACCAAGGCGAGTGCGGCCAAGCCCGAACTCAAGACTCTGCTGGAAGCACCGCTCACGGCGCTAGGTCCGCAAATCCAGCAGGCGCTTGAACTCAGCAATGCGCGATTGGTATCGGCCGTCGAAATGGACCTGGATTTCGCGCCCAGCGTAAACTCCGCAGGTAATAACGAGCCTACCGATGCCCTGTACGCGCTTAAGCTGAATTACCCGGTCGGCGACTATCTGACAGCTTACAACACACCTGTTGAAGCCTTGTACGCCCTTGGCCGTTCAGCGCTGATGGCACTCGATGAGGCGCTGGAGAAACGCCGCGACAGTGACCAGCACCGACTCGTCCTGATGTCCACAGGTCTGTTGGCACTGTTGTTAGCCGGCGGTACCTTGGCAACATTGATCGTACTGCGTCTGCTTAAACAGTTGGCGATTGCCATGGCGGCAGCCGAGCGTATCGCCGAGGGGGACCTGACCCGACCACTGGATATCGTTGGTAGGGATGAAGCGGCGCGCCTGTTACAGGCGCTTGGGCGCATGCAAATGAACCTGCGCAGTACGGTCAGGCAGATTTTGAGTTCTTCCGAACGACTGGCCACGACGTCCGCTCAGTTAAGTGCAGTGACCGATGACGCCACCCGTGGTGTGCAACGCCAGAGCGCTGAACTCGACCAGGCGGCCACTGCGGTCACAGAAATGACGGGTGCGATCGAAGATGTGGCGCGTAATGCCGCCTGGGCCTCGGAGGTTTCCCAAGCGGCAGACCAGCGTTCGCGTCAGGGGCAAGAGAGCGTCAGCCGTACAGTCGGTGCCATCGAATCGTTGACCGAGGATATCGAGGATACCGCAAGCACCCTGCAAGCCCTGGCAGGTCAGATAGGTGACATCGGCTCGGTGTTGGATGTGATTCGTGGCATTGCCGAACAAACGAACCTGCTCGCCTTGAATGCGGCGATCGAGGCGGCTCGTGCGGGCGAAAGCGGACGGGGTTTTGCCGTGGTGGCCGACGAGGTTCGGGCCTTGGCGCAACGAACCCAGGAGTCGACCAAGCAGATTGAGAGCATTATCGGCTCAGTGCAAACAAGCAGTCACGGCACGCTGCGAGCCATGCAAAGCAGTAATGGTAAAACCCGGGAGACCCTGGAGGTCGCCCGCGCGGCGGGCTCGGCACTGAATGCCATCGTAGACGACATCGCCCAGATCAATGAACGCAATCTGTGTATTGCAAGTGCCACCGAAGAGCAATCCCAGGTTGCCCGTGAGGTGGATCGCAACCTGCTCAATATCCGTGATGTTTCCCAACAGGCCACGGTCGGGGCCAATCAGAGCCAGGCCTCTAGCCGGGAACTCGCGGGCTTGGCCAGTGAGCTGAATGGCATGGTCAAGCATTTTATCGTCTGATCGAGACTCGTTGCGCCTCATTCATGCCCGATAACCGGCTGCATCTCGGCACCGGAGAGCGTGACGATAGCCTTCACAAACCAACAGTAGAGCCTGCTGTCGAATGCTGATTTTCAGCATTCAAGGCTGCCGGGGCGGCGCTTTCAGCATCCTCGTCTGTGGCGACACAATAGACTGAAGGCTGTCTCGGAACAGGACTCGACCATGCTCAAGAATCGCCTGAAAGACCCCAGCCTGCTGGTAGAACTCGCTTACATCGACGGTCAGTGGATCAGCGCCGACAACGCCGCGACCCTTGATGTTATCGACCCGGCCAGCGGCCAGTTGCTCGCCCGCGTACCCGCGATGCAAGGCAGCGAAACCCGACGCGCCATCGAAGCTGCCGAACGCGCCTGGCCGGCTTGGCGCGCACGCCCGGCGGCAGAACGGGCAGCGCTGCTGGAGCGCTGGTATCAGGCGATGATCGACAACCTCGACGACCTGGCGCTGATCATGACCTGCGAACAGGGCAAGCCGCTGAATGAAGCCAAGGGCGAGGTCCGCTATGGCGCCAGTTTCGTCAAATGGTTCGCCGAAGAAGCCCGCCGGGTTTACGGCGAGACCATACCGGCACCCAGTGGCGACCGCCGCTTGCTCACGCTCAAGCAGCCAGTCGGAGTTTGTGCCGCGATCACCCCGTGGAACTTCCCCAACGCGATGATCACTCGCAAGTGCGCGCCGGCCCTGGCCGCCGGGTGCCCGGTCATCGTCAAACCCTCGGATCTGACTCCGCTGTCCGCCTTGGCTCTGGCAGTGCTCGCCGAGCGCGTCGGCATTCCGGCCGGGGTGTTCAACGTAGTGACCGGTATGCCCGTCGGCATCGGCGAAGAACTGACCGGCAACCCGACGGTGCGCAAGATATCCTTTACCGGTTCCACCGCTGTCGGTCGGCTGCTGATGCGTCAGAGCGCCGAACACATCAAGCGCCTGAGCTTGGAACTGGGCGGTAACGCGCCATTCATTGTGTTCGACGACGCTGATCTGGAACAGGCAGTGGCCGGCATCATGCTCAGCAAGTTCCGCAACGCTGGCCAGACTTGCGTTTGCGCCAACCGGATCCTGGTGCAGGATGGGATTTACGAGCGCTTCGCCCAGCGCTTGGTGGAGGAGGTGGGCAAACTCAAGGTCGGCAATGGCCTGGACGCGGATACCACCATCGGCCCACTGATCAATGCAGCGGCGGTGAGCAAGGTTGCCCGGCATATCGACGATGCTTTGAGTCAGGGAGCTCGTCTGCTTTGTGGTGGTATCCCTGAGGGCGACAGCCAGTTCGTCCAGCCAACGGTGCTCGGAGAGGCCCATGCCGGGATGTTGCTGGCCAACGAAGAAACCTTCGGCCCAGTTGCACCGCTGATGCGCTTTACCAGTGAAGAAGAAGCGCTGGCCCTGGCCAATGCCACGCCTTATGGCTTGGGCGCCTATTTCTTCACCCAGGATTTGCGCCGTTCATGGCGGTTCGGCGAGGCGCTGGAGTTCGGCATGATCGGTCTCAACACCGGGCTCATTTCCATGGAAGTCGCCCCATTTGGCGGTATCAAACAATCGGGTCTGGGCCGTGAAGGCAGCAAGTACGGCCTGGATGAATACCTTGAAGTCAAAGCCTTCCACATCGGTGGGCTGTGATCCGGTCACCGTTTGAACAGGACATTGAGGAGCCACGATTGATGAGTAAAACATTTAGAATCGCCGCGATTGCCGGCGATGGTATCGGCAAGGAAGTCTTGCCTGAAGGGCTGCGGGTACTGGAGCAAGCCGCGAAAAAATGGCAACTGGATTTGAGCATCGAGGTGCTTGACTGGGCTCACTGCGATTACTACCTGGAGCACGGGCAGATGATGCCCGCTGACTGGTTCGAACAACTAAAGGGCTTCGACGCGATTTACTTTGGCGCCGTGGGCTGGCCGGACAAAGTGCCGGATCATATTTCCCTGTGGGGTTCGCTGCTGAAGTTCCGCCGTGACTTCGACCAATACGTGAACATCCGTCCGGTGCGGCTGTTTCCCGGTGTGCCGTGTCCGCTGGCCGGACGCGAAGCGGGGGACATCGATTTCGTGGTGATCCGCGAAAACACCGAGGGCGAGTATTCCTCGGTAGGCGGCAAGATGTTCGAAGGCACCGAGCATGAGTTCGTGCTGCAGGAGTCGGTGTTCACCCGGCGCGGCGTGGACCGGATTCTCAAGTTCGCCTTCGATCTGGCCCAGACCCGGCCGCGCAAACGTCTGACCGCGGCCACCAAGTCCAATGGCATTTCCATCAGCATGCCCTACTGGGACGAGCGCACGGCACTAATGGCGCAGCAGTACCCGGACGTCACTTGGGACAAGCAACACATCGACATTCTCTGTGCGCGCTTCGTGCTGCAACCAGATCGTTTCGATGTGGTGGTGGCGTCGAATTTGTTCGGCGACATTCTGTCCGACCTGGGACCTGCCTGTGCCGGCACCATTGGCATCGCCCCCTCGGCCAACCTCGATCCGGAGCGGCGCTTCCCCTCGCTTTTCGAACCGGTCCATGGCTCGGCGCCGGATATCTATGGGCAGAACATCGCCAACCCGATTGCAATGATCTGGTCCGGTGCCTTGATGCTGGATTTCCTGGGCAATGGCGATGAGCGCTACCGTGCGGCCCATGACGGTATTCTGAAGGCCATTGAGCAGGTCATCTCCGAGGGACCGATCACCCCTGATCTGGGTGGACAGGGCTCGACCCAGGATGTCGGAATGGCAATCGCCGCGGCGCTTTGAGCCCAGATAACAACAGGCCGGCTGGAAAGCTTCATTCATTTCTGGGTTGGTCACCCTTTTAGCCCGTCGACACTGCGGGCTTTTTTTATCGCGCCCAAACTCCCCTCCCGCAGACGCCGCTCGGGCCTGTCTGCGCGAGCGCTGTGAAACTGTTTTAACGCCCCTTTCCTTTCCTTTCCTTTACTGTGCGATGGCGCAGCGAAGATAGATCAACGGAAGGAAATCTTGCGTGCGAATGTTACTGGTGGTTTTACTGGGCTGCGCGCTGCACGCCAAGAGTTGGGCGAGCTCTCCCATAGACGTGGTCATTCTCTGTGACGCCGGCTATCCGCCATACAGCTATGCCGAGGGGGATGAAGCCAAAGGGCTTTACACCGATATTCTGCGGACCGCCTTTACCCGCATGCCGGAATACAACGTGCACATTCGTCCCGTACCCTGGGCGCGCGGCCTGGCGGAAGTTGCCAGCGGCCGTGCCTTTACTCTCTATCCGCCCTACTTTCGTCCCAACGCACGACCCTGGATGGACTACTCGCGGCCTATATTGAAAGAGAAGGTGGTGGTTTTCGTGCGCACCGAACTGGCGCGAAAACGGCCGGTCGAACGTTTCCCGTTCGCCTATAGCGGTCTACGTATTGGCGTGAACAGAGGGTTCATGAGCATTGACGATCAGGACTACCAAAGCATGCTCGCTACAGGTGCCCTGAAGCAGAGTTATGCCAATGACAACCGTACCAATCTAGCCAGGCTCTATCATGGGCGAATAGATGTCTATATCAATGACCGCCGTTCGATCCAATGGGAACTTGACCAGATGCAACGCGAGGGCGTCTTTGCCCAGAACGATCTCAACTGGCTGGTCGAAGGACCTTGGCTCTCCGGTGAGGCGGGGTACCTTGGTTATACCCGGCTCAATGCTTCGGCTTATCCTTACAAGCCCCAGTTCATGCAGCGTCTCGATAAGGTTCTGGCGGAGTTGGAACGTGATGGCAGCATCGAGCGCCTGACAAAGAGTTACGATTTGGTTAACCCTTTGTACTCCCCGGGCGATGGCATCTAGCTTCGGTGGGGGGGGAACACACCCAAGTCACCTTCAGGGGGCTTCTGCCTCCGAGGGTCTCAAGTGTATCCCCTGGCCAGCCGGGCTACCTGCTTGCAACCACCTGCTTTAGCGCCTCGACAAAGCGGCACAGATCGCTCTTCTGCGTGTAGATGCCCGGCGATACCCGAAGTCCGCTTATGTGCCTGATCTGGCGGAACTTGACATGCACCTTGTGGGTTTTTCGAAGCTCCTGATCAATCCATCGAGCATCGCATTGATCGATAGAGAACAGGCTTACTGCGCCCAGCTCGACGGTATCAAGTGGCGTGTGGAGCCTGAAACCGGGAATGTCTTTGGCGAGGTCAACCCAGTAACGGGTCAGCTCCTGTAGGCGCGCGTGAATGACTCGCGTGCCGATTTGTGCATGGAAACGGATAGCCGGGGCAATGCCCGCCTGTATCGCCGAGTTATAGGTGCCGAGATTCCAGTGGTCGAATTTGTCGATTTGAAGCGGCGGCGGATCGAAAGGCCCCAGCAATGGCCAGGTGCTGTCGATTCGGTCGTGCCTCACAATTAGCATGCCATTGCCGACCGGCGCCCCCAGCCATTTGTGGAGGCTGGTGATGAAGTAATCGCAATCCAGTTCGCGGAAGCTGAGAGGCATCTGCGCAAACGTCTGGGCACCGTCCACCACTGTGATAATCGCCCGCGCTCGGGCTAGCGCACAGATGCGCTTGACCGGCAGGACTCGCCCGGTCCAATGCAGCATGTGGGTCAGCTGGATCACCCGGGTACGCGGGGTAATTGCCTGTGCATACGCTTGCACGATGACATTCTCATCGTCCATCAGGTCGAAGTCGACGGTCACCACTTCGATGCCTTCGCGCTGCTGACGCTGCAACCATCCGGTTATCACGCTCGGATAGTCCCACTGTGAGACCAGCACTTGGTCGCCGGCCTTCAATGGAATGCCGAAGATGGCTGTCGACAAGCCTTCGGATGAGTTGCGGTTGAGGGCGATCTCATCGGGATCGCAATCGGCCATGTCAGCCAGCTGTTGCTTGATCGTAGGGAGCTCGGCGTCGAGCTTGCTCCACATATTGACGTCCGGGTTGTGGCTGATCAGCCGATAGGCATCAATCATGGCCTGCTCAACCACCAGCGGTGGCGGACTCACTGCCGCGTTGTTCAGGTTCAAGAGGGGGCGCTGCTCAGGATAGGCTGCGCACACGCGCTCCCAGAATGCTTCCCCACCGACAGACTTGTCTGACATCAACTGCACTTCCATTCCCGCTTCTCACCTCTGTTTGCATTGTGACTGTGGCTTGGGTGTTCGCCACACCCACGATCTTCAACGCCACGATTAGTGATCTCTTTAGAGCTGCCTAAACCATCAATAGCAGTTCACTGAAGCCGATAAAATTAGGGGTCAGTATTTTTTTACCGAGTCTTCGAGCGTGCGCGCCTGAGCGTCAATGGGCGGGTCCCTGGGCTCCTCGGTGACTGGCGTATCGTCGCCCATGGATTTGCGGAACCCCCTGATCGTGTCGCCGAGATCCGACCCCAAGCCTTTCAGGCGCCTGGTTCCGAACAGCATGATCACGATCAACAGGATGATCAGGAGTTTTCCGGTACTGAAGCCACCCAATCCCATTGTCTGTACTCCGCAACTGATTGATCGGTTTTGTGGTGGGGCCGGCGGAGGAAAACTCATCTGCCGGCACTAACGCGGTTCGAGTTATTTGACGACGTAGAACTTGCGTACATAGGCGCTGCTCTTCCAGGCGCATGGGGCGCCTCGGGGCACGAACACCGTATCGCCACTGTTGACCGTCAGATGAGTTCCGTCTGCCACCTGGAGGGTGACGCTACCTTCGAGCAAGTGCATCAGTTCATGCAGCATGTGCGGCCTCGCCCTGCGGGTATACGGTGTCGAGTCCCAGACGCCGATGCGCAGGTTGGTCGCTTCTTCGACAAACAAATTGTGCGAGCGACATTGCGGTGCCGGACTTAGCAGAATTTCTGCATCCGGTGCTGCCGAAGCAGAGAGCAGGGTTTGCTGGGGTAGAGGCGTTAAGCTGGGATTGCATACCTCAACGGGCTGTGTATCGGCGCAGAATGCCCAGAGAGAGTCGGGTTGCGCATCGATCTGAATCGATGTTCCCCGGGCAATCACGGCGCTGTCGCCGGGATTGAGTTGGAGCGTGTCATCCTGGCTCTGCAGGATGACTTGTCCCGCGTGCACCACGATCATTTCGCTGTAGGGATATTCATCGACGCTGAATTGTCCGCTCGCCTGGACCACGCCGGCAGCAATGTCATCCGGTCCGACATAAGCAAGATGCCTGTCGAAAGGATCATTTGCCCCTAACGAACCGGGGGTGAATTTTGTTAGAACGGGACTGCCGTCGGCGTGTGCCAGCAGCACTGCAGTGGGCTCTTGCATGAAGGAGTTTCTCCAGGAAAATGCGTCGTGTAGCGTTGAATGGATCTAAGGGGTTTGTTAGCCGATGGCCTGAGTCACCAGCGCAAACTGGCGCACTGCGCCGATAGCCTGCGGTGGGGTACCACGAGCCATTTGCGCAACGGTGTCGACCTGCTTCAGCCCGGCTTCTTCCAGCCAAGGGGCCAGTCCGCTATCGGACGGTATATCCATGCGCACGAATGCGTCCGGCACTTGGGCCAACAACACCGCGATCAAGTGCTTGGCCTGCTCTGGACTTTCCGCGATGACCGGGCCGATGCAGCGACCACGGCCGAATGGGCGCAGCATGGCGAAGGCGCGTAGCTGACCCTCGCGCTCGATACCGACCGAGTGTTCGACAACATCGAATAGATCATTGAGCACGGCGTGTCTGTTCAGGCCGCTGCCGGCGTTGGCCAGTTCGATTTGATCGCTTCGATCGGCTTCGGTCAGCGGGCGGCAGTGCTCACCGGCTGGCAGATCATTTGGTACTGGAGACAGCGCATGCCCCTGATGTTGTTGAATATGTCCAAAGTCAATGAATCCCTGGCTGGCATAAAGTGGGGCACCGGCTAGCGTCGCATTGAGCATGGCGGTACGTGATCCGCAAGCCTCAAGTGCCAGTTCCATCAGCTTGCGACCTATACCCTGGCCCTGGTACTCATCACTGACGATCACCAGGCCGATAGTGGCGTAATCTCCCTGCGCACAGGTGAACGCGGTACCTATCAGGCGACCTCCATCTTCTACGACAAAACCCTGCGCGATGCGCTGCAACATGGCCCATTCCTCCAGGCGGTGGGGCCATTTCAGCTGTACGGACAAGGCGTGGGCCAACGGCACATCGGCCGGGGTCATGGGGCGATAGCTATACGCAGGGCGTTGCGAGTTGGACATGACAGATCTCCGAATACAGGGAGCGTGGCTGGTCGGATTTCTCCGCGGAAAGTATTTGTATCTCACCTGCTGCGAGGCCTGACAAGAGGCCCCCATTGATTCGGTAGATTCTTAAAGCGGCAGCTCTGTAGGCCACATTTACTGCTCAAATGAGAAGCAGGATCGGCAGCAAATACTGGATCGGCTTTCAGGATGCAGAGCAAAGCAAAAGGCACTGCTGATGGGGGAAATTGCTTAAAAAAAAGGCGCCCGGATGGGCGCCTCAAGGCTAAGGGAGCGAGGAGCAGACCTTCAACAAAACCGGCCGGTCCACAGGTAAAACCGGCCAGGACCAAACGTTACAGAATGCTCAGCGGGTACTCGATGATCAGGCGGACTTCGTCGATATCGCTCTCGAACGAGGTCGCGCGATGCGTAGCCTGGCGCAGGCGGAAGGACAGGTCCTTGGCGGCCCCTGCCTGGACCACGTATTTGGCTTCCAGGTCACGCTCCCACTCCTTCTGGTCGTCACCCGCCTTGTTGGCATAGGCACCCTTCGGATCGGCCTTGGTGCCATCGATTTGATCACCTTTGACATAGCGGGCCATGAAACTCAGCCCCGGTATGCCGAATGGAGCCATGTTCAGGTCATAACGAGCCTGGATGGAGCGCTCGTTGGGGGCGTTGAAGTCGGAGTACTGAATCGAGTTGGCCAGCCAGATCGAGTCCACACCGATGTAGTCGAAATACTCGTCGCCATCGATCTTCTGATAAGCCAGGGTGAGCTTGTGGGCACCCAAGGAATAGGCTGCCTTCGCCGACCAGCTCGTGGTGTCCAGTTTGCCAGCACGCGCTTCGCCTTGGTCCTGGGTCTTATAGGCTATCAAGCCAAAATTCAGCGACTGCTGGTCAGCCAGAGGAATCGTATAGGAGGCACTGCCGAAGTGCTGACGCCAGACATTCTCGGCCTCACTGGTGTACGCCATCAGGCTGAGGTTGTTGTTGACTTTATAGGTGCCGCCAATGAAGTCGACACTGTCAGCTTCGGTCCCTCCGTAAGTGGTGAGCAGTTTGTCATCGGAGTTGGTCGAATTGCGATTGTTGAATGCGGTGAAGTGGCCAGCCTCGAAAGAAAAGGCGTCGAACTCTTTGCTCGACAGTTGGAAGCCGGTAGCGGTTTCCGGCAGCAAGCGGTTGTCGCCGGTGGCGAATACCGGAGCGGTGGGGCGTTGTTCACCGTACTTCAGCACGGTGGAGGAAATGCGCATCTTCACTGCGCCGCCGATCTCGCCATAGCTATCTGGCACTTCGGCTTCGGCGGTGCGGTTGTTGCTGATGGGCAGCAGGCCGTTGCCGACCCGGCCACGGCCAGTGTCCAGCTTGACGCCACCGAAGGCGAAGGCATCGGTGCCGAAACCGATGGTGCCCTGGGTGAAACCGGAGGCGAAGTTGAGCATGGCCCCTTGTGCCCACTCCTCGCGATAGCCATTGCGCTCGCTGGCCGGCTTGGAGCCGTTGGTACCTTGGCTATTGCTGCCGCCATTACGGAAGTCGCGATTCATATAGAAATTACGGTTGAGCAAGCCGAGGCTGCTGTCTTCAATGAAGCCATTGGCTTGCTGTTGCTGACCCGCTATTGCCAGTTGCGTGGTAGCGGCAATGACAGCCAAGGAGAGAGAGCTTAGTTTTGCGATGTTCATCGCTTACCCCATTTGATCTTATTAGTGTTGGTTATCTGCGCGGCAGGCGATGCTCTTGCGGCAGGTCAGGTAAATCACTGCGAAGTAAGCCCGGGAGAGTCCTGTTGATCAGTGCTTTGCAGTGGACTTGACCAGCAGCCGGGGGCCGCAGCGGTGGCTGTATCGCAGTTACGACGAGACCTGACAATGGGGGGCAGTCAATTCGGTAGATTGCATCAGTTGTGGTTTGACGGGCCGCAATTACTACTCAATCGGGAGGGGAGATCAGCAGCAAATGTCGGCTGATTTTTTGGGGCTGGTATGCGTAGAAACAGAAAATCTGGATGAGTAACAGGTTTGTTTTGTATAGCGCCAGATTTACCTCAGAGAAGTAAAAAATCTGGCGCCGGTTGGTTGTTACTGGTGAGTTGACAGCCGTTGCTCAGTAACTTCGCTCGCGGTCAACCTGGCCAAGCATTGACTCACCGCGTTGATGTCGGCGGATATTCTCCAGCAACACGCTAAACGCACTTTCCGGTTGGGTCATCGCAGCGATATGCGGTGTCAGCAATATCTGCGGATGGTGCCAGAAGGGATGGTCCGGCGCCGCCGGCTCCTGTTCCAGTACGTCGAGCACCGCCGCGCTGAGCTGGCCGCTGGCCAAAGCCTCCAGCAGATCCTCTTCTATCAGGTGCCCACCCCGACCCATGTTGACCAAGGCAGCACCTTTGGGCAGGTGCTGGAACAACTGTCGGTTGAGAATCCCTTTAGTCTGCTCGGTCAATGGCAGGACACAAAGCACTATGTCGCACTGGCTGAGGAACGCTGGAAGTTGCTCGGCACCCGCAAAGCAGTCCACCCCGGCAATGCGATGCTCACTGCGTGCCCAGCCTGACAAGTCGAATCCAAAGGTCTGCAAGGTGGCCAGAATCTGTTGAGCCTGCGTGCCGAGCCCCATGACACCTACCCGCCGTTTGGCTGCCGGTTGCAGCAGGTGAGCCTGCCAGCACCGAGCCATTTGTTGCTGGCGATAACGGAGCATATCCCGGTGCAGGCTGAGCACCGCAAAACTGGCGTACTCGCACATGCCCCGAGTGATGCTCGGGTCGAGTAAACGTACCACCGGCAGGGTCGTTGGCAGACGGTCAAGGTCAAGTTGGTCGACGCCGGCCGACAAGGCGAACAGTACCTGCAGGTTTGGCAACAATGTTTCGAGATCGTCCGGCGCCTGCCAGGCTGCCAGGTAGCGAATATCCTTCGGATCGCCGATGTCCGGCCAGGCACGCCATTCGATATCCGGAGCGTGCTCAGCGAATAGGCGCTTCCATTGTTCGCCGCGCACCGGGTCAGCTTTATAGAGCAGGGCCATGGGTAACTTCTCGCTTTAGATTGGGAGTATCCAGCATGCCCGAGTGGCAGAGCAGGATATGTCGAAAGAATCTGCGTAAACGCATAACGTTGCGATGTATGGGGCGCATGTCGGCAGATTCCATGGGCGCTGGCTACAGCTGAAGGATTCTGCTGTTTACCAGGGTGAAAACAGTCGATCCGAATTTCTCAGAGGCCAAGTTCGGCTTAGACAATTGCGTCGAAAGCTTAACCTTTGGAACACATCGCAGCCGTTTCCCGGTTGCCAGGTTCACTATGGGAGATGCCATGAACAGTAAAGTCGAAGAAACCCCGAGTTTGCTCCGTCAGCGCGATCAATTCGTGCCACGGGGTTTGGTCACGGCACACCCGCTGGTCATCGACCGGGCCCAGGGTTCTGAAGTGTGGGACGTGGACGGGACGCGCTACCTGGACTTCGTCGGCGGCATTGGCGTTTTGAACATCGGTCACAATCACCCGAAGGTGGTCGCGGCAGTGCAGACCCAATTGCAAAAGATCAGCCATGCTTGCTTCCAGGTGGTGGCCTACAAACCCTACATAGACCTGGTACAGCGTTTGTGCGAGTTGGTGGGTGGCCAAGAAGCCTACAAGGCGGCGTTGTTTACTTCCGGTGCAGAGGCGGTAGAGAACGCGGTGAAGATCGCCCGCGCGCATACCAATCGTTCAGCCGTTATCTCCTTTCGTGGCGGTTTCCATGGGCGTACTTTACTGGGTACGACCCTGACTGGCATGAGCCAACCCTACAAGCAGAACTTTGGGCCCTTCGCTCCCGAAGTCTTCCATACCCCATACCCTAACGCCTATCGTGGTTTCAGCAGTGAGATGGCGCTGCAAGCTCTGAACGAATTGCTGGCGACCCAAGTCGCTCCGGATCGAGTAGCTGCGATCATCATCGAGCCGGTGCAGGGCGACGGAGGCTTCCTTTCCGCGCCGCCGGAATTTCTCCAGGCGCTGCGGGCTCTGACCGAACAACATGGCATCGTGCTCATTCTCGATGAAATTCAGACCGGTTTCGGCCGGACCGGCAAATGGTTCGGTTTTCAGCACGCAGGGATTCAGCCGGATCTGGTCACCGTCGCGAAGAGTCTTGCAGGTGGTTTGCCAATATCGGGCGTGGTAGGTCGTGCGCACATCATGGACGCGCCATTACCCGGTGGTCTCGGCGGTACCTACGGCGGTAACGCCCTGGCTTGTGCGGCTGCGTTGGCGGTGATCGAAACTTACGAGCAGGATCAGCTGCTCGAGCGTGGTGAGGTATTGGGCGAGCGGCTGCGTCAGGGCCTTCTGCGCTTGCAGGCACGTCACCCTCGTATTGGTGACGTGCGCGGCACCGGCTTCATGCTGGCAATCGAATTGATCAAAGACGATGAGGCCCGCAGCCCCGATGCAGAGCTCACCCAACAACTGATCGATCAGGCCAGGATTGGCGGGCTGTTGGTGATCAAATGCGGGGTGTACCGAAATGTGCTGCGCTTCCTGGCTCCTCTGGTAACCGAAGAAAATCAGATCGACGAAGCGCTGACAATTCTTGAAGCGGCATTGTTGCGAGTGTTGGATTAATCTCAGGTCTCGGTTGGCGCAATGTAGCAATGCGCCGACCGAGGGCATTTAGAGCACATGGATTGATGAATGCATCATGGGAGGCTACACACCATGTACCTGACTGATTATCGTGCACTGCTGATCGATTGCGACGAAGTCCTGGTCGATCGGGATTCCGGTATCTGGACGGCCCTGCAACCTTTGCTCGAAAACCATCCGGGCATGCCAGGCAGGGAAGAGGTATTGGCTGAGTTTGACGAGGCGGTGCACACGCTCTATCCACGTTTTTCCGAGCTGGGCTTCAGTGGCTTATTGTGCTTTGCCCATCGCCAGCTGGCAGAGCGTTTTGGGCTCAAGGCCAGTTGGGAAGAGGGCATGAGTTTCGCCCGTTCGGCATGCAACTGGTCGCTGTTCGAGGACGCGCCCGGTGCCATGTTGTATCTGCGCAAATTCTATCGGCTGCTGGTGTACTGCGATCGAGATGCCGAGGATCGCGAACAGCTCTGCGAGCGTTTGGGGATTGTGCCCGAAGACCTGCATTCCCGAGCCAGTAATCCATTGGAGGACAGCGAGTGGTTGCTGGCCAACAACCTGGAGCCCAAAAATATTCTGCAGGTTTCCAGACCTCCTGCGCAGCCGCCAAAATCGGCTGGTTTGTGCCTGATCCGCCGTAGCCATGAGAATTATACTCAGGAATATTCCGCAGATTTTTACATCACAAGCATGGCCGACCTGGTCGCTCAGCATCAGCTATCTTTGCGACGTTGAGTTTGCTAAAACCACTGTCTATCTGAACGGCAATCAAGAGGTACCCGATGGAAGGTTTAATTAAACTAGACCGAATTGATATCAGTATCCTGGTTGAGCTTCAAAAAGACGGTCGGATGACCAACGTCAGTCTGGCCGATGCGGTGGGTCTGTCATCCAGTCCATGCTTGCAGCGGGTAAAGCGACTTGAATCGGCCGGCTATATTTCCGGGTATAGAGCTCATCTAAACCTTGCCAAGATCACCGACTCGGTCACGGTATTTACTGAAATCACGCTCAGCGACCATAAACGGGAGGACTTCGCCAAGTTCGAGTCCAATATTCGTTTGGTCGATGAGGTACTGGAGTGCCATTTAGTCAGTGGTGGTTACGATTACCTGGTGCGCTTCATGACCTGCAGTATTCAGCATTATCAGGAAGTGATGGAAGGGCTGCTGGACAAGAATATCGGTATTTCCAAGTACTTCAGTTACATCGTCATTAAATCCCCAGTACTTAAAGATGGGGTCCCGCTACGTAGGCTATTGCGTCACTGATGTCACCCAGAGCAATGGGATCAGACGAAGTTAGAAACAGTACGAAGTCCAAATCCATGTTGCTCAGCCACTTCCGGATATGACTTGTCGTTAAAAGAGCACAACACCATCACGGGTTGGCTTGAGACGTCGGCTGTAGCGCTTGCGAGCCGAGCACGATTAATCAGTGAAAAACAATTAACAAAAACAACTATTCCACCGAGGTAAGAAAGATGAGTGCGGCTTCCCTGTATCCCGTTCGTCCCGAGGTTCTGGCTAACACGCTGACCGACGAGGCGACCTACAAGGGCATGTACCAGCAGTCGGTCGTCAACCCGGACGGTTTCTGGCGCGAGCAAGCCAAGCGCCTCGACTGGATCAAGCCTTTCACCACGGTGAAGCAGACTTCCTTCGACGATCACCATGTCGACATCAAATGGTTCGCCGATGGCACCCTGAACGTTTCCTACAACTGCCTCGACCGTCATCTGGCCGAGCGCGGCGATCAAGTGGCAATCATCTGGGAAGGCGATGACCCTGCCGAAAGCCGCAACATCACTTACCGCGAACTGCACGAGCAAGTGTGCAAGTTCGCCAACGCCCTGCGTGGTCAGGACGTGCACCGCGGCGACGTGGTGACGATCTATATGCCGATGATCCCCGAAGCCGTGGTCGCCATGCTGGCCTGTACCCGGATCGGCGCGATTCACTCGGTGGTGTTCGGCGGGTTCTCGCCGGAAGCCCTGGCCGGTCGCATCATCGACTGCAAATCCAAGGTGGTGATCACCGCTGACGAAGGCATTCGTGCGGGCAAGAGGATCCCGCTCAAGGCCAACGTCGACGACGCGCTGACCAACCCGGAAACCAGCAGCATCCAGAAAGTCATCGTGTGCCAGCGTACCGGTGGCGACATCAAGTGGAACCAGCATCGCGACATCTGGTTCGAGGACCTGATGAAAGTGGCCGGCACCGTTTGCGCGCCAAAAGAAATGGGCGCCGAAGAAGCGCTGTTCATCCTTTACACCTCCGGCTCCACCGGCAAGCCGAAGGGCGTGCAGCACACCACTGGCGGCTACTTGCTGTACGCGGCCATGACCCACGAGCGCGTGTTCGACTACCGCCCGGGTGAAATCTACTGGTGCACCGCCGACGTCGGCTGGGTCACCGGCCACAGCTACATCGTCTACGGCCCGCTGGCCAACGGCGCGACCACGCTGCTGTTCGAAGGTGTGCCGAACTACCCGGACATCACCCGGGTGGCGAAGATCGTCGACAAGCACAAGGTCAACATCCTCTACACCGCACCGACCGCGATCCGCGCCATGATGGCCTCGGGTACTGCGGCGGTTGAGGGTGCCGATGGCAGCAGCCTGCGCCTGTTGGGTTCGGTGGGCGAGCCGATCAACCCGGAAGCCTGGGACTGGTACTACAAGAATGTCGGCAAGTCCCGTTGCCCGATCGTCGACACCTGGTGGCAGACCGAAACCGGCGGCAACATGATGAGCCCGCTGCCGGGTGCTCATGCGCTCAAGCCAGGCTCTGCGGCGCGTCCGTTCTTCGGCGTGGTGCCGGCACTGGTGGACAACCTGGGCAACATCGTCGAAGGCGAGGCCGAGGGCAACCTGGTGATTCTCGATTCGTGGCCAGGCCAGGCGCGTACGCTGTTTGGCGACCATGACCGCTTCGTCGACACCTACTTCAAGACTTTCCGTGGCATGTACTTCACCGGTGACGGCGCCCGTCGCGATGCCGATGGCTACTACTGGATCACTGGTCGCGTGGACGACGTACTCAACGTGTCCGGTCACCGCATGGGCACCGCCGAGATCGAAAGCGCGATGGTCGCGCACCCGAAAGTCGCCGAAGCGGCGGTGGTCGGTGTGCCGCACGACATCAAGGGGCAGGGCATTTATGTCTATGTCACCCTTAAAAACGGTGAAGAGCCGAACGAGCAACTGCGCCTGGAACTGAAAAACTGGGTGCGCAAGGAGATCGGCCCGATTGCTTCGCCGGATGTCATCCAGTGGGCGCCGGGGCTGCCGAAGACTCGCTCGGGCAAGATCATGCGCCGGATTCTGCGCAAGATTGCCACGGCTGAGTACGATGGGTTGGGCGATATCTCCACCCTGGCCGATCCGGGTGTGGTGCAGCATCTGATCGACACCCACAAAACCATGAACGCTTCATAAACTACAAAAAAGCCACGTCGAGCATGAAGTTTCGCCCGGTCATTTACCGGTTGAATCCACAGCCGAAAGTGGTCTATCGAGATACTTCATATTGGCAATCATTGGGATTGCCGGCTGCCACCGGAAATGCCCAATTCAATCACGGCTGGCTTTACTAATCAGGAAGGGGGTTAGGGTAAAATTAGGGCAGATTCAGGACCGCAATAGACCGTAATACGCCACAGGAAGAGAGCGAAAGCGCCGTGTTTTATGGTCTGGAGCGGTCTTCACGGATGCATGAAGGGGTTCGAATCCCTATCCATATTTCGCTCGAAGGCGATGCCCAGCAACCCACCTGTGGAATTCTCGTAAAACGACTCGCAGGAATAATGGATGACGTAAGCTTGCTGTGCCGACTCATACAAGCTCTCTATAAATTTTCGGCTTTTTGACCGCTCACGAATTCGCGCTACTTCCGACCCCATCTATCACTGCTCCCTTTGGATGAAGGCTGTCATTAAGCTGGCATTACTGAGCAAAAACGGCCCATCCAGGCACAAAAAGGCACTTGCGATAATCACTAATTGCCTGATTTGTAACGCTTATTTTGTGGAGCTTGAGGATTTTAACCCCCCGTCCAGTCGTGCAATGTTCGCAACGCAGTAGCCGAGCGTCGAAAGCTGGCTTGGCCGGCGAGGGCCTGAAAAAGGCCTAGTGACTTTCCGAGTGACTTTGTAATTCCCTGTTCCGCACAGTTGGGCATCGTTGCAGCGAGCGCCAAGCGCGAAGCCTTGTGGTTAGCGGCCTGTAGAGGGGGCCGCTTGCATGGGGTGCTAGGGGTCGAGTGTTCGAATCACTCCGTCCCGACCATATTTACTGAGTAAAATCAGACGCTTAAGCCGATCAGATAGATCGGCTTTTTTGTGCCTGCGCAAAACCCGCGCAAAACTGGCGCAAAACTACCCGGTGATTTCGCTGATATTCAGGTCTGGAATTGCTTCTGACCAGACGATTTCTTCGTGGTCTCGCTGGTAGTTTTTGGTCATGCCTTCACTCGCATGACCTGCGATTTTTTGCCCATCCTTCCCGGCTTTCTTGTACAGGTGCAGCGACAGTGCTCGCACTTCGTGGAAGCCCGGCATCTCTTCCTCCTTCCAACCTGCGTAGCAGTTTGCCGCCTCCCGGGCGTCCTTGAATGCTCGCGTCAAATAACGCTCTTCAATCTTCGTCCAGTGGTCCTTGTGCTGAGCCTGTTTCTGTTTCCGGCGTTCAGGCTTGCGGTGCACCAGGTATGGCGAGGCTATGTCGTCACGGCATCGGCTGATTACAGCCTGTAGCTCGGGCGTCACTCGAAAGCGAATCCACGCCGCGTCACTGGCCTTGGCCGTTTTCTTCTGCACCAAGTACAGAAACCCCTCCCGAACTCCGTCGAAGCGCATGTCCAGAATGTCCGTCCGGCGCTGGGCAGTGATCAGGGCGAGGTCAATTGCATTCTGTAGCCAGGCTGGCGCTTTCTCCCGGATGGCTTTCAAGCCTTCGATGGTATGGCGTTTGCGCTGTTTCTTCTCGATGCGGTTGATCGTGCTGGCCGCCGGGTTATCGGGGCACAGGCCCTTCGCGGCGGCATGATTGAAAATGTCGATCAGCAGTGCGCGGCACTGATTCGCTGTCCGGGGGGTGAGCGGGTCCAGCATTTCCGCGACCATGCGGATCGTGATCTGGTCGACGGCCTTGCCCTCGAACTGCTTGCGAAAGCGCCGGAAGTGCACCGCGTACAGGTTCAGCGTGCCCTTGGCCAGTTCTCGCGGCGGCAGCACTTCGCGCTCGTAGGTATCGAGGAAGCCGGCAAAGGATTCAGCAGAGTTGTTCAGCACAGCACCGACCAGGTCGGCACCACGCATAAACTCCAGGTTCAACTGTTTCGCAGCGTCGATGGCCTTGATGCGGTCGATACCAAACTGGAACCACTTCCCGTCGGTAGGCCGGCGGTAGCGATAGGTCGAGCGCCGCGCATCGAAGTACAGGTTCTGCGGAAGGCTTTTGTTCGCAGTATTGCGCGGCCGTGGTGCCATCATGCAGCTCCCTTCAATACCATCGCCACCAGGTCGTTGCCGTCCGAGCGGGTGAATGCGGTCCAGTCAACGTACCAGAGTTTTCCGATCTGCTCGCCCGGTACAACGCCGTTACGGATGTGGTTGCGAATCGCCTGGGGGCATTGCGGTGTACCGTTCTCGCCCCAGCGCCGGCGCTGAAACTCACTGATCTTGATCAGTTCTTTTCTCATTGGGTGCTCCAAGCCGCCCGGGGCGGCAGTGGGTGGTTACGTAAATTTCAGATGGAGGGTGTGAAGGGCGCTTTGAAGGTGAGCTACGGTTTATTGGTTCACCTCGCCAGTTGCGTACACGCTTTCTCCCCTGAGGTGACTGGCGGGGTGAACCCTTACCGGCGCGGCCCTTTGTAGATAAGCCAGAGCATGCAGAGCGGGGCGAAGATCATTGGGTCACCTGCTGCGAGATACGCCGCGCCCAGTTCACGTACGGTCCGTCTTCAGTGTCGAAGATCCCCATCAAGAACCACTCAGGGCCTGGCGACTCTGGTTCCCAGCCGTTGCAATGTGCTTCACCGTCCTCGTAGGGGTGACCATCGAGCTCATCAAACATGTGCCAGCCTTTGCGCTCCAGCATCTGTTCATCGGCCCAGGCAATGTACGGCGCCGGATCTTCGTCGCCGCCAAAGTCTGGGATGTCCGGGTGCCACCACCAGCCATCTTCGTCGCGCTTCACTTCAACTGGTCCAAAGGCTTTTGGGCTGTGCGCTACACGCGGCGTCACGTAGAGCACGTCGGAGTACTCACCACCGCCGGAGCTGAACTTTATCTGGCAGCCGCACTTCGCTGGCTCGCCGTTCACGAACGTTATCTTTTCTTCAGGCATGACTTCGTCCCTTCCGCTATAGCGGCTGACTTTGAAGGGGGAGGGGTTATGGCGCAGTCAATGAATCTGGGCTATCTGTTAAACACCCGGTAATCAGCGCCGGATTGAGGAGGTGGCTTATGAGTGGTGGAGATAATGGCGGCGGCTCTCATCCTTGGCCTTGGTCTACGACGCTACAAAAAGACGGTAACGACTACACACCTTGGCCAGCATCGAAGCCGGGAGCGCCCACGGCAATCGAGGAGTTGATAGGCAGAAAAGTTAGGGTCGTGAGAGAGCACGGAAAGGAACCGCAGGGTTACGAACCAGGGCGAGTTTCCTTTTTGGTGGATGATGATGAACGAATAGTGAACGTTTTTTTCGAGAGTGACTTGCCCACAAAGTAATTGTTGATCGGCTCAACGATTTTGTTTTCTGTGGGCATGGGGCGTCCTATGCCGGGGCATGCCCGGGCGGTGGAAAGGGGAGAATTAACAATTCTAAGAAAAAGTCGCGTGGTGTTTTTCATTGCACCATTCGACTTTAGTCGCCTACTAATGTTGGCATGGAAGGCTTTGTGCCATTATCCAAGGTTTAAGTCAGGGGACCAGCAGGATGGATATCGCACTTTGTTTAGCGGACGGTAAAAATTACAGCGCCAAATCGTTTGAGGATTTGGGCGACCACATTATTTCTTCGTATCGAAGACAATTAGTATGCCCTGAGTGTCGGGGGCCGGCCTTCTATCGGAAGGAGTCAAAAAGCGGTCAGGCCGCATGCTTCGGGGCGCGTCCGCATGGTAGGGACTGCGATCTCGCTGCCGCTGAGGCAAAACAAGGAGGAGGGCTTGGTCCAGACAAAGAGGAGCGAATCAATTATGGGGAAAGAATTGAAGTCGACTTCAATTTTGGAGCTCACGCGGTAGAGCATGCCAATCCCGAGGAGCCTGAAGACCCAAATGGAAGGGGGGGGCGATATGCCAGAGGTCACGGGGTTCGATCTCGCTCGTCGATGCATCGCCGCTTGAGCACTCTCCTCAAGAACCTGATACACAGCCAAGACTTCAGAGATTCTGATCAAATAATTGCACTGCCTGAGGGAGAATTTCGGGTAAAAAATTTCTTTGTCGAGTTCTCGAAAGTTTCTGAAATCCATCTTGACGAGTTCAGAGGTTACTGGGGGATGGTTTCGGATGCAGGCATTTCCTCTGGCAGCCTTTGGCTGAATAGCGGCGGTAGAGAGGCGGTAAGTGTTGTTGTTAACGGCGATTTAAGTGATGGTTTTATCAAAAGATTTCCTTGCACCGATACAGATGATTTTGCCGGGGCTTACATACTTGTTTTCGGAGTACTGAAAGTTTCAAAAAACGCAAAGCGTTATGTGGCGATAAATCAGCTCGAAAAAATTTCCGTGAGTTTTGCAGATTGAGACGCGTGCTGCTACCACCTTCTGCACATTAGGTCAGGGCGGTTACAGGCACGTTTCCAGGTAGGCGCCTGCCTCGCCGGCTTGAAGTAGGGATATTTGTGTTCGGCCCGGCACGGAGCCGAATCAAAGGAGAAACATGATCACGATTCTGGGCTTCGAAATTACTAAAGATCTGCTTAACGACATCATCTCAACGTCATTCGGTGGGGCAGCTGCTGGTTTAGCTCTTTACGGAACGCAAGCTCTTTTCATCGCTCTGGGAGTCAAGCGCGATACTTGCCGGGTGCATAGTTGGATGACGAGAGAGAGGAAGACCGGTCGAGAAAAATACCGATCGACTAGAGCAATTGCGAGTAATAATAACCTGACTGAGGATCGTGTTCGATTTATTTGTAGTCACGATATTCGGTGGAGACTCTCATTGGGCGATGATCCCGACATGTGGATGCTCAGGGTAGATACCGGCCATAAGACAAACAACTAAGGCCAGCTCACAGACCAGCATTTAGTCGGTAGTTGGTCTCACGGTGGAGCGGTGATCTCGTAACCCAGTCTGATGCCGAGCGTGTACCAGATCAGTCCGAGCTGCCTTTGGGTGGCATCGGTCATGGTTTTCTCCAGTCAGGCGCCGCTTTCCATGACCGGGTGAGGTTTTTAGTCGTAGGACTTTATTGATGGTTGCGCCGGTGATCGTGAGCTGAGTACTCTCTGCATTCACTAAACGAGGCGTTGAACATGAGCAGCCGTCAACTAGAAGAAGCGCAAGAATATCGCCGGAATGAAATTCTCGGTGACTATATCGGCCTATCTGCTGATGAGGTTGCTGAGTACGTGACGGACATTCAGGAGCAGGACAACGGCACCGGATTGGTGATCTACTTCTCGATCGCGATTCCACGAGATGTCCGCGACAAGGTTGATGGGCTTGGTGAAAATCTCTATCTCAACACTGGACCTATCGACTTCGATGAAGAAGACGAGGAAGACCAGTAAACAGAGCTAAATCTGTTCCCCGCCCGTCTTTGCAAACTCTTCCAGCTGTCGCGACCACTTTTCAGACACAACGATTTCAGGTCGCGACATACTTGCGAAGCGAGCGGACTCATCGGCAGGCGCTGCGGCCAGGTTGATCAGAAACGTCGATACCGTTTCCTGCCATTCCTCGAAGTCGTGGCGCTCGCCGAGCACCTGAAGCGCATCATCGAGCGCTTTCGACACAATCAACGACCGCTTCTCGGCGCCGATCCGCTCCAGCAAGGCTTTCTCCTTGGCGCGCTTGTCTCGCTGAATCTGCACATTGTCTTTGGCCATGGCCTGCCTCTTCAATTCCGTGGGCCGGTAGATCCAGCCATGTCTGTCGTCGGCGCTGGCGCACCTGGTTGCTGATTCGTCTCACGGCGGCCCCGGGAACTTAATGTTGTTCTCGCGGGCGATGAGCCTGGCGCGCTTGGCTTCCATGCCCGTCTCTTCCGCTGCTTCGATGACGGTCTTGCCGGCGTCGGCCAACTGCTTCAGTCGCGGCGCGAGCTTGTCGCGCTCGATTTTCAGTTTGTTGCTGTGGGAGCTGCCGAACATCAACTCCCGTTCGCCGCTGACGCCCGGGGCGATTTCCTGCACTGAACGGCCGGCACCGAAGAACTGATCCAGCTGCTGGTTCAGGTTCGCGATGATCGAGTCACGCGGGTTGGGCATTGGGGCGCCGATCATTTCTGCTCACCTGACAGCGAGACCTTGATACCGTCGGCGCGCGCCTCCAAAACCTGTGCAAAGTTGATGGCGTCTTTCCACGTCCAGCGAAAGCCTTTGGTCAAGCCTGTGGAGCGCTCGACGATGTGATAGGCGTTGCCCTTGGTGACGACCTGATAGCGAATCTCTTGCACAGGCTGCTCCTTGCCAATCAGGGCGTAGAACGCGGCGGTGGCGATGCTTGCACGAGCACGCAGGGCGGCAACCCCGTCGACTCGCTGTTGAAGTGATGGATGCATGGCGATTCCTCGATGGGGTTGCGTGTATTCGTCAGCACTCGGGCTGCCTGCTGGTTGCCGTTGGGCGCAGGGGAGAGTGTTGACGGATAAAGGCAGGCGTAAAAAAGCCCGATCGGAACCGGGCTTTTGTTTGCGTCACGAAGACCTCCCTACGTGATCGCAGGTGCCGCCAAGAGGGCGGGCTTCAATGTTGGTTATTTCATGATTGTCATCCTCCAATGCGCGCCGTTGGCATCTTGGCGGGCGCTCGCCGTTCTCTGTTTGTTGCATGCAGGTGGGCGGTTATAGGCCGCGGTTTCGTCCGCATCCCGCTGCCCACTCAGCGAATGGGCAGAAGTGATTATTGGTCAGGTACTGCCCGGGCTTTAGGGGAGGGCTGGGATTATTCCGGGTGGCCGGCTACTCTAGAATTCCGAGTATCTAAATCCGGCCTCGGCCAATAAAGAAGGGAATCACATGAAGCTGCATATCGTTGCACTGGGTCTTGTTGCAGTTCTGTCCGGCTGCACTACTGCCGGCCCTTACGTTACAAACATATCGAGCGATGGCCGCAACGGCCTGAACGTTGAAAAGTGTGCAGTGAAACTGAATGCATTCATGGGAACCGTTAGTACCACCGAGTGCACGACTCAGAACCTACAACTGAGTCGCTCTAACTAATTGGGTCGGCGATCTCCTGGTTGTAACCCTTGTGCCCACTCAGTGAATGGGCAGAAGTGATGCCTACTGAACTGCTCGCAGTTCACTACGAAGCACCCAGCTGCCGGAGACTTTCACCATGCAGCCAACGAAGGCGGCGTACTTGGTTTCTCTGTCGGTCTGGTAGCCGTAGTAGGAGCAGGCGCCCCGATTGGCGAGGCTGTTTAGGAGCAGCCCCAGGGCGAAGGTCGCCCCGGAGATGATCAGCACTTTGCGCAGCCGCGTGCTCACGCGTCGATACCGAAGTCTTTGAGGCGCAGGCCAAGTTCATTGCCGATCTCGGCGAGAACCTTGAGCTCTTCGGCGCTGATGTTGCCGTCGCCTTCCGCAACGGTGAGCATGTTCACGAACACCTCTTCCGCATCGGCCGGGTTGTTTTTGATGTCGCGGATCTCGCGCAGGATGTTCATGCGACCGAGGCGGAAGCCAGCCTGCAACTGCTCGGTGAACAGGTTGACCGTGCTGGTGATCTCGGAGCCGAAGTGTTCCAGCGCCTTGTTGGCCCGGATCTGAATATCGATCTGAGCCGCTTCGTTCTTGCTGATCTCGCCGTCCGACGCCGCCACCAGTAGGCAGCCACCGACGATGGCTTGCATCAGGTCGCGATTTTCCAGCTTCTTGACTGCGCGCTTGGCGCCGAACAACTTCTTACCGATACCGAACATGGGTGAATCCTCTGGGTTGGGTTGCATCCCGCTGCACCCTGTCGCCAAGGTGCAGCAGTGATGCTATTCAGCCTGGAGCGCTTCGATTGCCTGCCGGTAATCGGCAGCGTTAGTGCGGTTGTTCGCTGCGTCTTCGAACTGGCCTTCGGCCTCCTGGATCGCAGCGTTGTTCTCGCAGTTGGAAGCGTGAATTTCGAGCTGGGCGATTGCTGTTGCGTGCTTCATGGTTGATCACCTATCGGTTGTCATCCCAAGCAGCCCTCTGTGGAAGGCTGCTCAGTGATGCTGTCCGTCCTATTACCGCTGGAGGAGCGGGGCACATTGCTTACCGGGTCGCTCACACGGTTAAGGCGTTTCACCATCGAGCAGCCGTCCAGGTTGTTCCTGTCGTTGGCAGGCTTTCGGGCCTGTCTGCTCGCCGGTCGCCGGTAGAGGCAATGCGGTCTGTTGTTTGTTGCGCTGACTTTTAAAGAGCGGCGGACTTAAGGCCCTTCGCAGTGGCTGTGTTACTGCGATGGTAGTAGTTAACCATCGGTATATTTATGAGTCAATACCGATAGTTAATTTAATTTCGTTGGTCGTACGGTATGCTTTGTTTTAGCTGGATGTATGTACAGTAATTGAGGGGCGGTATGGCAAAGGCGAAGAAGCAAACAAAACCAGTAGAGCGACAGGAGGTCAGCGGAATTGAAAAGCTTGGCCTACGCGTATCTTCGATGATCAACCACCCGCTCGCGCAGACTCAGCGCTGGGTGACCATCCACCGTCTGGATACGGACGGTGAGCGAGAGTGGGAGGAGGTGATGGGCCTGCTATCCGAAACGGACGGTATAGACATGACATTCAACGACGACGAATCGGTGACGCTTCGGTGGGAGGCAAGTGCCGAAGAAGATCGACCTGTAGAGGTTTTCGAGCCGGTTGAGGAACCAGCGCCTTTTTGACGGACAACAAAAAGCCCGCTCAGCGGCGGGCTTGAATTGAAAAACTGGCTAGTTGGAGAATTTGACCTCGGTGGCGAGAGCTTCTCTTGCGACTTGGTATTCAGCCTTGGCCCGATGGTCAGTGGTACGGTAAGCGCTCATGGTCATGAGGTAGGCTGACCATTTGGAATAAAGATCCTTGCTTAGCTCGATCTGTTTTTCCGGGACTTTGGCTGCCTTAAGACGAGCTATAGCCTCATCACCCTGAGATTTTGAATGCTTGATGCACTCCATGAGTGAGTTGCTGTACTCCTCAATCATTTGGCGGTTTCCGGTTCGCACTGCCATTCCGCCCGTGTTTGCTTCCAGTTCACATTGCAAGGCTGGCAGAGCTAGCTGGCGAGAGAAGTTAAGAACTTCTGGCGACTTAGGATCGTACTGGAACTCAAGAGGCTTGAAGACGTGCGGCGCCCGGGCGGACAGTGCTGAGTCTGCTGGCTTTTGTTGTGGTGCTACACAGCCAGCCAATAAAGTTGTTGTAAGAGCAAGCTTAATGCTGGTCTTCAAGCGCATGGTATCCCTCCCGTAACTATGTTTGCTTATCCCAGCACGACTTGTGATGAGTAAGGTTAAATTTCATGCTCGTTGTGTCTTTCCCGCACAATCCTTCCTGCCCTCACCTCATCAGCGTAAACAGTTAGTCGATCCTCATCAGCATGGAACACGGTGCACATCCTCAGTACGGCCTGGGCGTCCACCTCATTGCCGGCAAGACTCAATCGCTCGGCTATTCGCATCAGCTCGACCGCTGACCACTTCAGATCTGAGGCAATGCCTTGGAGGTCGCGTTTCAGGTCTTGCTCTGTTTTGTTCGGTCCCAAGATCAACTCCCACCTAAATGGCCAATTTCGACGAGGCTTACACCAGGTGTGCATTCCACACCAGAAGCACTCGCGCCTGGATGAACGTCATATCTCGACGAATCATCCGGTCTTTGTGCCGGGTGTTGTCAGAAATCATCTCGAAGTGATCTTCATCGGCCACTTGCAGACGCTTGATGTAGATGTGGTCGTCCCACGAAAACAGATAGATCCCGTCACCGACGAACTCCCGAATGTGCACGTCGACGATCAGCGGGTCGCGATGCTTGATCGTCGGCTCCATCGACTGGCCCCAGCCGGTGACCATCTTTAAGTGGAAGTGCTCTTCGAAGTCCACCCCCAGCTCGCGCAAATGCTTTGGACTTACCCGGACGTCCTGAAACATCTCCGGAAAGTCATGCGCTATCTGCCCGCCACCCATTGCAGCGCGGATGTCGTAATGAGCGATCCAAACTTCATCGCCGACCAGGCCAGGTCGCGAAAAGTCAGCCGTAATTACATTGGTTTTCTGGGGTTCTTCAGCAGCATCAAGCAAACGCTGTCGGGCATCAGGAGAAAGCCGCTTTCCGCTCCGAGCAAGCATTTCCTTCACCAAGTCGGCTGCGCTTGCCCCTTCATCTTGGGCGCCTATGTCATGTCCAGCCATGGGAACCGGGGCGCTGGTAAGTTTGCGTATCTCTTCTGCCAGGCGAGGGCTGAATGACTCAACCGGCTCTTGGAGCATGCGCGAAAGAACTGAAGCGAACTGTGCATTGAGCGGGTTAATCCCTTTGAAATAGAGATTTACCGCAGCGGGTGTCATTCCGGCAGCGTCGGCGATTTTCTTCTGACTCAGCTTCATCTCATTCTTTTTTGAAAGAAACAGAGCGTGCGCAGCTTCGCATTCGGCCATGCGGTCCGGCGGCAGGATTCGTTTTTTAGTCATCGCGCGAATTTATACCAATGGTTAAAAATGAGAAGAAACCATCGGTATTGATTATAAGTTAACAGATGGTTAATATCTGCCTCATCTACAAGAGAGGCACGACCATGAATGAGACTTCCCTCGACAAGTTCGTGGCTGACAAAGGGCAGTCCGAAGCCGCAAGGCTTCTCCGCGTCACTGCCCCAGCCATCCATAAAGCTTTATCCGCAAAACGGGATATTCGTGTGATTGAGCTCCCCGATGGGAGCTTCCAGGCAAGTGAACTGCGTCCGTTTCCATCCCAAAAATCCGCTGCATAAGTCATCCCTGTCGTTGATCTGTTGAGCGAATGATCGCCGAGCATCTTCAGCGGTGCTACGGAAACAAAGTTGAGGTTTTACGAATGGAAGATTTCTTGAGGGCTTGCCACACCTCCGTCAAGGAAAGCGGGGCAGAGGAGCTGGCGGGGAAAATGTGCATGGCCCACGTGAGCCTGCTTCAACGCTCGAATCCGGACAACGCGGGGCATCACCTGACCATCGAACATCTGTTCGGGATCTTGCTGCACACCGGCGACATGCGCCCGCTGATGACCTTGGCAGAGCAATTCGGTTTTGAGTTGGTCGCAAAGATTGCGCCGGAGCCGAAGGCGCTGACTGCTTCGCTGATCAATGTTGGTAAAGAGGTCGCGGATCTGACCATCGCAGTGCACGAAGCCTTGGATGACAACCACGTTTCACCGCTCGAGAAGGCAGCGATTCGCAAAGAGCTAGGGCATGTCCGGCAAAGCCTGGATGTGATGGAGCAGTCGGTAAGGGTGGCGTGAATGGACCTTCTTCAGCTTGGTTGCGCAGCTTTGGCCGGTTACGTGGTAGCAGTTTTTTTCCATCGACCGCTGGCGGCAAAGCGAATGATTACCTACCCGCTCTGCCACGTCAGCTTCGATTCATCGATGACTACTCAGGATCGCCTGCGCTTCCTTGCTGAAGTGACCGTCGCGGTGGAAGAGGGCCGCTTACCCGAGCCCAACGATTTTAAGAATGATCGCGCCTCCAATAAGGCTGGCAAGCCAGGGGGCGGCTTTGAGAATTGAGACTTTGTGCTTTTCCCAGAAGGCCCGCAGCGGCGGCCGTTCGAATCCCATCATCAGAAACATAGGCTCGTCATGGATGTACGCCTTCTCATCCCAATGCTTTGTCTTCCAGCGAGCAAACGCTTCCTTCAAACGTTTCATGTCCGGCCTCCGAGGCCTTTTCGTGTGGAAGCAAAAAGCTTCCACGGATGCGCCGGACGCCTAAATCGCGCGCATAAAAAAACCGCCTGGCAGGGCGGTTCTTTCAACAACTTGTAAAACACTGAGGGGCCATTATGAACACGATCGCTACTCCCGGCAATACCCGCCATGTCGCGACACTTTTAGTGCAATCGCAAAAGGTGTCGTGTCACACCATGTCCTCACGCGAGATTGCCGAACTCAATATCGGAGCCTCGCTGTGAGCGTCCAAGCAATGTCCTGGGCGCTTTCATTGCCCACTGAATCCCTGAAAGACTCCAGTGCGCGTCACGTGCTTTTGTGTCTGGCCAACTACGCCGGTTCGAATGGTGCTGGCGCCTTTCCATCTGCCTTGACTCTGGCTCAGGACACCGGCCTGTCTGAGCGCACCGTACGCTACAAGCTGGACGATTTGGAGACGGTCGGGCTCATCCAGAAGGGCAATCAGGCCATTGCCGCCGTACACATCGATCGCCATGACCGACGACCAGTTGTTTACGACCTCCAACTATCTCGGGGTGCAAATCCTGCACCCCGTGCAAAACGGGGTGCAGATGACGCAACGGGGTGCAGTTCACAACAGAACGGGGTGCAGCCTGGAACAAAACGGGGTGCAGAATCTGCACCCAATCCGTCACTTAACCATCAAGTAACCGAAGAGCAGCTGCAGCGCGATTTGGCTGATGAGATTTCTCGGCAAGACCAGGCTGCCGCCGAATGCATTCCTTCCACGGCTCGCTTCGCCATGTTCGCCCTCTGGGTGCCTGACGCTAAGTCCCTGTCCGATCAGATCGCGATCGCCGGGCTTCCAGCCGGCTGCGTGCCTGACGAAGCGGTTCGTAAGTTCAAAGGCTTCCACTGCGCCAAACCAAACACCCTCGATTCCACTGCTGGCTGGTGCTATCGCCTTGTTCAGTGGGTCAAGCGTGAGCGTGTTCAGGCGGCAGGCCGGGGGCAAGAGCCTGATTTTAATGACACCAGCTGGGGCGATGACCTGGGAGGTTTGTAATGAAGTCTGTTTCGAACATGCTGGGAAAACTTCCCAACGTTTCATCCGCCGAGGTTGTACCGCTCAAGGCTGATGCAGGCACGGTGCAGGTGATCAACGCCTTGTTTCGCGAACTGGTGGCGATTTTCCCGGCCTGGAAGCGGGCTTGGCCAGATCAGGACGCGATCAGCGCGGCGAAGGCGACCTGGACTAAGGCCTTCATGGCCGAGCGCATCACCAAGATTGAACAGATCCGCTTCGGCATCGAGCAGTGCCGAAAGGTGGGCTCTGATTTCGCTCCAAGTGTCGGCAAGTTCATACAGCTGTGTCAGCCCACTCCTGAAATGCTCGGGCTTCCGACGCTGGAGTCCGCCTTCCGAGAAGCCTGTCGCAACGCTCACCCGGCCATGGCCGGTCAGGCGAATTGGTCTCACAACGCAGTCTGGCACACGGCGAAGGAGTCCGGGTTCGAGAGCCTAAACCGTCTGGAAACCTCGTTGGCGCGGAAGTTATTCGAGCGCAATTACGTGATCACTCTGCGCCGCTTGGTTGAGGGGCTGCCGCTGCAAAAGATGCCGCTGGCACTGCCGGCGCGGGTAGAGGGGCGTCGCACACCTGAGGTCGGCAAGGGTGCCCTTGCACAGCTGCGTGCCACGCTTGGCGGTGCCCGTGCCTAACCAATATCTCGCACCAACGGACCCGTCTGACTACCGCTACGCCGTGCACTGCTGCGGCTACAAGTGGGATCTCACCTTCGAGCAGGACCACGCTGCGGCCATTTTCAGATCCATCGAGATGGCCAAAGCCTACGGTGCGCGGATGTGGCCTGCGACCTTTGAAGTGATCGACCGATTTACTGGAGAAACAGTATGACGCCAGCCACCCCCAAACTGTTCAAGCAGAAGCCCGTCCGCGCCAAGGCAATCGACCGTGGTCATCAGTTTGAGTACCGAGACATGGCCACGTCAGGCGCCTGGACGGTACTACCCCAGTCGATCAGTGGTAACTCGATGGATGCTCAGGGTTTCACGTTTCATGAAGTCTTGCCCTATCCGATGCGCCCAGAGTGCCGTATCAAACGCATGCCCAAGGTTGGCGGAGTCAATTCGGGCGAGGTGATGGATGACGTGATGTGGTACGGCCTGCGCGGCAAGATGATGGGCGCCCCGACGCGCTACGGGGATATGACCGTTATCGCCGTGCGTGTTCGCAACGGTGACAGGCTCTCGGCCCAGTCCGAGAGTTTGGTCAGTGTCGAGGCAACTCGGGTATTGCCGGTGCGATCTGGTGGTGCCTGGGTCGGGGAAGAGCCGACTCGGGATATCGTTCCGTGGTTCCTGTACATCGCCAAGTCGGCCGGGTACGCCGATGCCGATTTGGACCTAACCGAGCTAGACCGATTGCACGATGTGTACCGTGCACGCGGTGACACCTTCGATATGACCATCGACGACGCCACCACGGTCAAAGATGCGATGAACGATGCGCTGGCCGCCGGCTTCTCCGAACTGACGATCAATCGCGGGCTTCTTCTGCCGGTTCGTGATGAACCGCGCTCGCAGTTCGAGCACATGTATACCCCGCAGAACATGACCAAGGCGTTGAAACGGCAGTTGGTCTTCCCGTCACCCGATGACTTCGACGGTGTGGACGTGGAGTACTTCAGTTCGATCACCTGGGCATGGGAGACGGTGGAGTGTCGCTGGCCAGGTGATCTCGGCAACAAGGTCGAGAAGGTGAAGGTGCCAGGGATCTCCGACCGCACCCGAGCCTGGCGAATTGGCATGCGCCGGCGTGGCCACCAAAAATACCGCGGCGATACGTACAGGTGGGAAACCGAGCTCGATGCGCTCAACTCCAGCTATCTGAGTTATGTGGCGACAGCTGACGATGTGCCTGGGTACGGCCAGAGCTCGATCCTGATGAGCGTCGTGGATGGGCCGGAAGGCATTGTGCTGGAAAGCACCGAGCCCTTCGATTGGTCGGCCGGCGGGGCGCACGTGGTCGCTTTGCGCAAGCAGGACGGAAAGCTCTCCGGTCCGTGGCCGGCGACCTACGTGGATGAATACCGGGTGAGCGTGAGCAGCCTGGATTTTGATCCCGACACCTCCTGGGATCCGGAGCCACCGCACCTCCTATTCGGCCCGGTTAATCGGTGGAGTTACCCCACGCTGGTCACCGTCGTGAATCCATCAGGCAGCGGAAGCGTCGCGGTGGAAGGCATGTCCTACGACGCGCGGGTGTACCTCTATGACAACAGCGCTCCGGCATGAAGCATTTATCGGTCCATAGAGGCAGCAAATGATTGAGTATCCGAAGTTTCTGCCCCTGCCGCAGCGCGAAGGTTATGGCTTTCAATCCGTGAGCCCGATTGCTCGCTCTGATCTGCAGAGTGGGCGAGCCAGACAGCGGCGTCGATTCACATCAGTCCCCACCGTGGCGACAGTCACGTGGCTTCTGAATGACACAGAAGCGCAGCTGTTTGAGGGATGGTTCGAGCACATCCTGCTTTCGGGCAGTTTATGGTTCCAATGCCTACTTAAGACACCGCTAGGTTTAGATGATCACCGAGCCCGCTTCATTGATATTTACGACGGGCCGAATCTGGTGGGTGTGAGTCATTGGCGCTTTACCGCCAAAGTCGAATTGTTCAAGCGCCCCATTCTGGACGCGGGCTGGATTATCACTGTACCCGACTACGTTGCTATGGCGGACATCTTCGACCGCGCCATAAACCACGAGTGGCCAGCAGGGTAGGTCTGCATGGTGTTTGGCTGCGTCTGCGTCAGTCTGTTGCAACGATTCGTACATTCTTCATTCGGCCTACAACGCCTGCGCCGGTACACTGCCAACCGATTCTTTTTTGAGGTTGGTCGTAATGGTTAGTCGCCGGCAATTGATAAAAATCAGTGCACTCGGCACCGCTTCATTTGCGGCGCCGGCGGCTTACTGTGTGAGCGAGATGACCATGAGCTACAACACCCGTAACCCGATCGGCAGCACCGATCCGCGCGATTTGTCGGACAATGCGAAATGCTTCGATAGCTTCGCCAACGGTCCGGCGACCACCTACAAAGATCGGCTTGGGGTGAATCGCAAAAGCATCCCCGGCATGATTGCTGAGTTCGACTCAGATCAGTCGCAGCGAGATTCAAATTTTCAAAGTGCGCAAGATGAGCGAACTGATCAGTTCGACCGCTTCATGGAATCCAGTGCGTACGCACTGATTGGCGACTACGGTCCTGGCTTAGTGATTGAGCGCCACAGTCAGTACGTGATGAAGGATGGCCAGCCATACCGGCTATCTTCTTTTGTCGCTGCTCCATATACCACTACAGGGGATTGGGGGGCTGAAAGCGATGCGTTTGTGCTGCTCGGGGATGAAACGCTTCGTCAAGACCTGATCAACCCCTTTGATCCAAACAAAGGTGCTGGCGCGTTGGGCTTTCTTGGGGGAAGCGTGTATGCCGCGTTGATGGCGAAGCGCTGCATGCCAGTAGAAGTTCTAAGTACCAAGTACAATTTACCGATCAGTGATGTAGGCGCGATTATTAACGCTGCATGGGACGATGGTATTGGGGTCTACGTTTGGAAGCCATTTTATACAAGCGGTACGGATCTGCTTGTTCGTACCGACTGTGTGTTGGTTGGGCCGGGGTGTGGGCTGGTAACAATCAAGGCTGTTGATGGTTATGATGGGAACATGATCGACACGCTCAACTTCGATGGCTTGAAAGCAGCCCAGTCAGTTTCTGTAAATGACCCAATAAACCCAGTGCCTAAGCGTTTTATTCTGTCGGGGTTCGCATTAGACGGTAATGCAGATAAATTTGGTGGAGTTGTTTCTGATTCAAACGGGTTCGGCATTCGCCTTTATGGCGGCGGTTACTCTGTCATTGATTTGAAACTCAGCAGGATCGCTGGTGTTGGGTTTTATTCTGCGCTTGCCCCGAGTGGAACCTATTACAATTCAGATGCTGATGAACCAAAGCCTTTTGATCCCCATGATGAATATGGTGGGGTCGGCATCCGTGGTTTGTATATTCATGATACAGGGGAGGAAGGCTTTGTATTTGTTGGTCCCGCTGACATACAAGTGAGAGATGTCTATGTGGGTTGGCCTGCTGGCTCTCGTCGAAATGAGTATGTACCCGGCAAGCGCTCCAAATTGTACCCAGCTCGTACTGTGGATGGAGCTGTTGTTCTTAGATCCTGTGAGGTTGGATACATTCACTCGTTCGATAACAGGTTCGGATATGCAATTTATGTCGACCGCGAGGGTGAAGGTAGGCCCTCAGTGCGCTTCAATGCTGAGTACATCATGGGAGAAAATAGCTTTGGTAACATTTACATAGGCTCAAGTGTCCGCTATCAAATTGGCATGATGGATTCGCATAACAATACCGGTGGGGACGGTACTCGTCCTCACGTTACCATTGCTGCTGCTTTTGGTGGAGTGTGCGAAAACGTCAAGATCAAGCGAGAGGCGGGGTATTTATCCGAGCATGCATCGGATGCTGCCGTAGTGACCGGGGTTAAGCAGAAACTCAAATTTCATATCGAAACTACTGCAGGTCAAACGGCAGGGCGTGGAGTGGTATGTGCGGCACCTCTGAGCGATATTGAGGTCGTTGGTACGGCCATGCAGGGTACAACGATACTCGGCTCTGCAAGTTGTGTTGCTGAAGTAACCAGCGCTTTTACCGCGTCTACGCTGAAGGTTCATGCCCAGTTGTGCGATGTTGGGATTAATTTCGTATCACTGCCAAGCAGTGGCGACTATAGCAGTACTTTTGATCTAGTCAGTGATCGCTGTACAACGCCAGTCATTGGGCTTTCATCAATGTCGCGACGACAGGCAAGGATGTTTAATATTACTCATGTCCCTGTCGGCGGTGGAACCACACAGAGAAGCGAGTCGGTATCCATAAACAATATCAACTTGACGTCTACGTTAGTGCAGACGCTTGTTGTTGCGCATGGCCTTGTGGGCACACCACCGGCCATCAACTGCACGGTCAATCTTGTGCCAAATGCTGGCAGCACGATGGGCGATATTGCGCAGCGTTATGTCGAGTCGACTGACGCAAATAACATCACGGTTAAGATTCGGTTCTCAACTGCCGGAACCGGTACGGCAACGCTTGCTGTCGATGCGAGAATTTAAGGGGGACTTATGATTCAGATGTATCAGGGGGTTAGTACCCCGGGTGGCCGAGAAATATACATAGCGGTTAATAGGTCGTTCGGCCTGATGTACGATGAATATGTAACTCAAAAAACTGATGCGTGGGCACGGCCGGATTTTAGTCTCTCTTATGTTGATGAGTGCGCATTTGACGAATCTCGATTGGTTGGGATGAGCCTTATCTGGGAACGTGACTTATAACGAGCAAGCCAATGATTTCTTGTCAGTGGAAAACCTCTTAAGTTTTCTGAACAGCTCGTTCCGGCGGGCTGTGTGAAAACTCTTTCGAGCAATCGCAGCGTTCAAAGATAGAGCAAGTACCTCGCTTCTACGCAAATTCCAAGCCTGGCTGACTAACCGAACGTTGTCAGATTTTACGTAGGAGCATGGAGTTAAAAACGCTGCCTGCGTTTTCACACAGCCTGTCCGGCGGGCTTTTTTACGTCTGGAGAAAACATGCCGATCACCGAGCAGCAGTTACTGCAGATCCTCCCGAACGCCCGCCCAGTCGCGGGCGTTTTTGTTCCTGCGCTCAACCGAGCGATGGCGCGGTTCAAGATCGATAGCCGCGTACGCCAGGCGGCGTTCATCGCCCAGGTAGGTCATGAGTCGGGCCATCTACGCCGACTGGTGGAAAACCTGAACTACGACGCAAAGGGCTTGGCCGTAACTTGGCCGAGCCGGTACCGCGCTGCAGACGGCAACCCGAACACCAAGGCTGTCATCCTGTCCAGACGGCCCGAGGCAATCGCCAACGATGCCTATGCCGGCCGCAACGGGAACAGCCACGTGGGGGACGGCTGGCGGTACCGGGGCCGTGGTCTGATCCAGTTGACCGGGCGCAACAACTACCGTAACGCCGGTACCGGCTTGGGTCTCCCGCTGGAGTCCGAGCCAGAATTGCTCGAGCAGCCGGAGCAGGCGGCGTTATCCGCAGCTTGGCACTGGTCAACCAACAGGCTGAACGACTTGGCCGACGCCGGTCGCTTTCAGGACATCAGTAGCCTGATCAACACCGGCAAACTGGGCCGTGTCCCGCACGGTGCGGCCGAGCGTAAGGCACTGTATGAACTCTGCCTGAAGGTTCTGGCGTGACCGCGGGGCGGATGGTGGGTATCGCCACCGCCCTGGCGCTGGCATTCGCCGCTCTATACAGCAGCTACCGCCATGGCTGGAGCGTGGCTGATTCCAGCTGGCGGGCGCGCAGGGCAGAGCAGGGTGAGCCCCAGGCCAAGACCGGCCAGCGGGTCGAGTCCTTGGTCCGGGCTGAAGAGCTACGCCGTCAGTCGGCAGTGGATGAGATAAGGACAGATGCCAAAGCACAGAGCCAGGCGGTGGACACTGTTGCTGCTGACACCGATGTTACTGGTGAGCGCGTGCACGACGCCGCCGACAGGCTGGCAGCCACTGCCGGTGGCTGCGTCAGCGATCCCGGCGTTGTCCGATTGAGGCGAAGCAGCCACCCGCGCCGCAATGGTGCTCTCCGACCTAGCAGGCTGATGCTCGAGCGGGAAAGCTGGCTAAAGCTTACGACAGAGCTAGAGTAACCGGCAGGCGTGTGAGTCGGCTTACGGGGTGTTGATTATAAAATAGGCTATAGGATATCGCATAGAAATCACCCCCGTGTGGCCGGGGGTGATTGATAAAATAATGTAAAATTTATTCTCGATGGCAAATTGCGAGAACTAATATTTTAAGATGCCGGTTGTTGTCCGGTCGGAGGGAAAAATTTCTTCTCTACCGAATTCAAATAGTTCTTGTAGAAAGACAGCCCAAGCTCTGCAAGGGTTACAGGATTATGGCTTGGTACTGTAATACCTAAGTGCGTGGTGGGAGGGTTGTACCATTCGCCATTATTCTTTACCGGGACTGCAATTGGGGTGGCCGGCGTGTGAGAAACTACCATAGGAGTACCGTCATAATTGATCGTCCCGTCGTCATTTGTACTCATGTGCCTAATATGTACACTTTGCCCTACGCTGTGCATCTGAGTTCGCCCCGGCTTGACTTGGGTGATCTCTTGAATAGAATGAGTATCCGCGTCTCTTGCTTGTTTAAGGTATCGCAGTAGCATATCTTTTTTTCTTAATCTCTGATAACTACCTTGCCATGGTTGAAAAATATTGGCTTGAGGTTGGCAGGTTCTTTCGATTTTTTTAAATGTTTTTTCCAAGCATGAAAGAAAGTGTTTCCAGTGGATCTCAAATTCGCCCATGCTTGTGGATGCTTTCATTTGCACGATAGCTTTTTCTGCTGCGTCGAGTTCCGCTTTTGGCAGCTTCAATGGATCGCTCATTTTAATTCCTTTTATGATGTAGACCTATCATTTCATCAGAGGTTTATTCGCGCAGCCCCGATGCCGGCACATTGATGCGCTTGCCCATGCTAGCGAAATAACAGCCTTTGGTCTTCACCTTATGCCGCACTTGGGTACCGTTGTCGTTGGGCGTCCAAGCATTACGTCGAAGACGCTCATGGAAGCCGTTCAGCCAGAACGGATGACTCACTGAGCGGATTATCAGGCGGCATGAGTCCAGCCGAGCGCAGCTGGTTGCTCATGCTCGAGTTCTCGACCCTCAGATCAGTCTTCTCTTTTTCCTGGGTCTGCTGTATCGCCACCAGCTTGGCGATGTTTTGCTTGGCCTGGGCCAGGTCTTGCTGCAGCTGCTCGATCTCACTTTCGAGCAGCACCACGTGTTGTTTGTACATTTGGAGGGGCGTCGGCATGCCGAGCGCGCCGAAGACATCTTCGTCGAGGTCACTGACTTCTTTTGCGCTCTATACTGGCTGTGCATACAGTTGTCGAGTCGTAAACCTTTGGCGAGGCCAGGCGACGAGCGTATTGGATTTTGGAAGGGTTTTGGTCGGCAGAACGCCTGGAAAGGATGGCACTACTGTAGGAATATACAACGCTAAGTTATTGATTCTTATAGGGGGATGTAGTGGTTTTGAGAGTATTGAAAAAAGACAATTTTCTCTTATAAATTAGTAACTTATGGTGGTTTCCGGTCACCTTGACATGGTGGGGGTCAAGGTGACTGGCACGCGCTGGTTTTCAGCGGATTTATACTGTCGACATTTGGCGAATGATTTTCTCAAACGCGTCCTGCGCTTCGTAGAACAAATCCCGCGCAGACAGCCAGGCATCTAAATCCTCTGCGGTGGGCGCCGGTTTGGCTTGAAGCAGATCCCATTGTGCGCAGTGGTGATCAAAGGCCAGGTTTGCTTTCTCTCTGGCGTGATCAAGGTGTTCGGAGTTTGTTGGCATCAGTGCATTCCTTACCGGTTCAAACTGGTTGTGAGACTTCCGGCTCTTCGCCGAAAGTGACTGCATCTTGTACCAATTTTTGTACCACTGACCGTGTAAAGCAGGTTAAACCGGGTATTCCAAAGTAAGGAAGTGCCCGGTTTCATTGGCCCTGCGTACTTTGCCTTACCCCTTTAGAATCGCGGTGTAATTCTGCACGGAATTAGGCCAGCGCTGCCTATCGTGTAGGGCTTCAATCAATCCATAGCTGCCGCCTAACGCCCATGTTCAGTTGCGTTTGAAGCCATGCGAGACCTTGCACTGCGGCCAAAGCGTCACCTGCAATGTGTTCTTATGTGCCGACTTGCTACGGGACATCGAACAATATTTGCCAATCTTCATCTGGATCAAAGGAGCCTGGCTGCTCGTCGTCAGAGCACCACGAACCAAAAAAGTCTTCGACGTGTCCTTCAGACATGATGTGGAGAATGTTTGTTGGTGCCGGATGCTTTTGCGACAAATACCCGAGCCGATACTTATCCTCGTTATCGTGGAAGTTGATACCCTCAATCTCGACATCGGTAACGTGGGAGATTACTTCGTTCTGCAACTCGAAGGATTCGGTTACGTTCTTCTCAATCGATGCTTCAAGCAACTCAGACTGCAACTGCGCGATTTCGAGAAATAAGCGAGAGTATTCGTAAATATCGAAGTCTGGTTTTGGAAATCGATCACCGCTGGACGGCGCTCTGTACGAGATCAACTCTCTGAAGGCCTTGAGATGAAGAACCGCCTTCTTTACACGTCCCGAAAGCTCCCGATCGAAATTTGCGATTTCGTCGCACGCGATATTGATTGTCTTTGAGTGCGTCATCAGCAATATCTCACCGTTATTCCAAGCCGCGTTGGGGCTGGTGAATGCGATTGCACGAAGAGAATGCATGACGGTGTAGTAGCTAAGGTAAGACGTTACTGCACGAAGATTTTTTTCTTCAGCATACCTCAGACTTTGAGCCATCACGGAAGCAGCCAGCACCATCTTGGCCGAAAAGTAAATTCGCACCGTCCATTCAGAGTTTAGGTCCGCGCTCCAGTTCTTGGTCAGCAGAGAAAATTGTTTCATTAAATTTTGTGCGCGCCGAGAAACAAAATTTTCATTGCAAAGCATTGGAAGCTGCTGAAACTCGTACCACCAATCTCGGCCTGCGTATTGCGTGCGACCGCTCAGTAATTTTCTAACCTGGATGTGAGTCATCTACAGCACCTCAAAGACATATAGAAATTGACCTAACGAAGTGAGCAACAGTTGAGCGCAACTCTAGACGACGAATCAGCTGCTTGTGGCGGCCGTCATCCAGCGGTTTTGGCGTAGTCAGCTCTGGCTGGCTACTAGCCAAGGCGAGCATTGAGTGGGGAACTGAGGTCTCTGCTTCATCTGCAACATTCCTCCTGACTACACAGAATCTAGTGTATTGCATCAACCGGTTGAATCCACAGCTGATAGCCGTCACTCCGGCGCCATCATCACTGCGAGTGTCATCTTGATGAACTCTTCGTTCTTATCGATGGCTTCCAGCGCACAACGCACGTTGTCGGCGACATCGGCCGATCCGCGCTGCTCCACCCAATTCGATAGCTCCAGGATGGCAGCTTCGAGAGCTATTTGGTTTTCGTTGAGTTTGAACAGCAGGGAAGGGAGTAGATCTGAGCTTGGCATCGCGAATCCTCCGTGGAGATTTCAGCGTAGCAGTCGGCGATAATCGGGGTGTCAGAGGGAGAGTGGTGCTCGGCAGAACGCCGGGATGGGTGTGCGCAAAACCTCCGCTGAAAGCCGCGGATTATCATTTGCGAAATCACAAAAAAGAGGATTTTTTGTCACTCTGAATTGTGGTTTTATTCCTTATAAAACAATAGGTTAGGTAGGTATAGTCCCCAGCATGGGGTGCTAGGGGTCGAGTGTTCGAATCACTCCGTCCCGACCATATAAATCAAAGGGTTGCGAGATTTTTACTCGCGACCCTTTTTTATTTTTGATCGTTTTTACCCCTACAAAACGGCTGGCTTTCGGTGGAATCCTCACCTCTTGGGAAGGAGATGGACGCAAGATTTCGGTGTGCCAATGCCCCCCCCGGTGTTCGTGCCGACGCCGATTTGATCCAGTTGCCGAAATGCCACTGATCCAGTCTGACCCCTCTCGAACCTTCGCCTACGCTGGATTCGTACCAATTGGAGGTGGGGCAGTCTTGCGCCGGCACATGGGTCAATTCGGTGTCGGCGTGAACACACAGTGGCGGCATGCTGAAATACCGCAAGACCACCATTCACCAAGCTTGTGAGCTAGCCCACTCTCCAGCGGTGGGCGGCCTGCAGGCGAAAATGCAAGCGTAGCGTCTGCCCGAAGCGTGCTACTGATTTATGTTGGGTCCTTGCGTAGTGGCGCCTCAACCGCCGGTTCACCACGGTGTGATCTTCCCGAGGGTGAGATGCTCGCTGAGGCTCTGCTTCGCCATGTCGGCTCCTGGGCACCGTCGCTGATGGTGCCCAGGTTCTTGGCTTACTCTGCCTGAAAGTTCCGGCGGGTACGGCTATCAGAAAAGGCTGATGTTATAGCTGAGGATCAGTCGGTTCTCGTTAATATCGCTACGGTAGTTGGAGCGCGCAGTAGCATTGCGGATGCGCACGCCCACTCCACGCAGCACTCCACTCTGGACTGCGTAGCCAATATCCAGATCGCGCTCCCAGTCCTGACCTTCAAACCCCCGCCCAGTGGTGACGTTGTCTCCAGTCACGTAGCGCAGAGTGGTGGTCAGGCCGGGAATTCCGAGGGCGACGAAGTCGTAGTCGTGCCGGACTTGCCAGGAGCGTTCATCCGGTGCGGCGAACTCGTAGGTGGGCAGGGTATTGCCAAGCGGGTTGGTGTTGGCGCCAACCTGGATGAAACCATCGTCACCGCCGATCTGCTGGTAGCCCAGGTAGAAGGTATGGCCGCCGCGCTTCGCTGACAACAGGTTGAACAGTGCATGGTTATCGAGCTTGCCGGCGATGCTCCGGCCGTCGTCGCGGGCATCGAAGTAGCCGACACTTATGCCTAGCGTCCAGTCACCTACTGGCTCGGCGTGCTTGAAGCTGTAGTAACGCTGCTGGTAGATGTCTTCCAGTTGCGCCTGCCAGAGACCGACGCTGGTGCGATTGGAGTTGAAACTGTAGTCGGCACCCAGATAGTTGAAACGGTCGCTGGTGAAATTGGCGATACGCGCCGGGTTGATCGGGTCATTGATCAGTGCATACATCTCCTGGGTGTTACTCGAGTCGCGCAGGCTAGTGGAGTGCAGCTGGCCAGCGTTTACGGTTAGTCCGGACAATTCGTTGGAAACCAGCGAAGCGCCCTGGTAGGTCGGCGGCAGCAGGCGCAGATCGCTGTAGACCAGTACTGGCAGGTTGGGCCGCAGCTCACCAACCTTCAGCTCGGTGCTGGAGACCTTGAGTTTCATCGCCGCACCCAGGCGGCCGTACTCATCGGCGGATATGCCGTCGTCGTGTGTCGGCAGCAGTCCGGTCCTGGCCCGGCTCGGGCTGCTGTCGAGCTTGACACCGTAGAGGCCGAGCACGTCCACGCCGACACCGATACTGCCCGGTGTGTAGCCTGAGCGGGCATCAAGGATAAAGCCCTGGGCCCACTCCTCGGCCCTGGATTGCTTGTTGGGGCCGACGATGTCGGAGAAGTCGCGGCTAAAGTAGTAGTTGCGCAGTTGCAGATTGGCCGTCGCGCCTTCGATGAAGCCGGCTTCTTCGGCCAGCAGTGGCGGGGCCAGGCCCAGCGTCAGGCAGCCGCCGAGGGTGCCGCTGATTGCATGGGCTTTGCGCAGTGCAGGAGTGTGCATGCTGTTGATCTCTGGAATGAGGACAAAGCGCCTCCCGTCAGACGAGGTCGAGGCCTGTCCGCAGGAGGGGTTTGAACATGAGGTGGCTGATGGCTCGCGGGCCTGGCTTGAGCTGCTCCGCGTCGGTGGGATCAGCCGCAAGGGGGGCTGCATGAGATCCCCTTGCGACTCACACCAGGACACGCAGTCGCCTGGCTGACGTGTCTCAACGATTGACCAGCTTGGCCGGCAGGGCGATCACCAGGAAGCTGCTGAGAATCAGGCAGCCGGCGAAGAACCACAGTGCGCCGGCGCTGCTGCCGGTGACGTCGATGGCCACGCCCATCAGCGAGTTGCTGACTAGCCCGGCGATGTTCGCCACCGAGCAGGCGAGGGCGAAGCCGGTGGCCGCCGCGGTGCCTTTTAGAAAGGTTGCCGGCAGGCTGAAGAACACCGGCACCGCGCCGATGATCGCCGCCGACGCAATAGCGAACAGCGCCACGGTCGCCACCACGTTATCGACAAAGAAGGGCGCACTGGCCATGGCTGCCGCGCCCACCAGAAAGGGCACGATGATGTGCCAGCGGCGTTCGCGGTGTTTGTCGGAGCTGGCGCCGATCAACAGCATGCCCAGCAACGCGGCGATGCTCGGCAGCGCGGTGAGCACGCCGATGTGAAAGGTATCGACGACGCCTGCGTTGCGGATGAAGGTCGGCATCCAGAACCCCATGGCATAGGCGCTGAGCAGGATCGAGAAGTCGATGCCGCCGAGCATCCACACCTTCAGGTTGAAGAAACCGTCGCGAAAGCTGTGCTTGCTGCCGGTGGAGTCGGCGTCGTCGGCGCGCAGTTCCTGTTCCAGCAGGTTTCTCTCGTCATCATTGAGCCATTTGGCCTGGCGGTAGTTGTTCGGCAAGGCCCAGAAGGTCAGCACACCAAGCAACACGCTGGGTATCGCTTCGAGGAGGAACAACCACTGCCAGCCGCGCAGGCCGCCAGCGTTATCGAAATGCCCCATGATCCAGCCGGACAGCGGGCCGCCGAGCACGCTGGACAACGGCAGGCCGATCATGAACAAGGCGATGATGCGGCCGCGGCGATAGGTCGGGAACCAGGTGGTCAGGTAATACAGCACCCCCGGCAGAAAGCCCGCTTCGGCGGCGCCGAGCAGGAAGCGCAGAATGTAGAACTGTGTGGTGGAAGTGACGAGCATGGTGCAGGCCGAGAGCAGCCCCCAGGTGATCATGATGCGGGCGATCCAGATCTTCGCCCCGACTTTTTCCAGGACCAGATTGCTCGGAACCTCGAAAATGATATAGCCGACAAAAAACAGACCGGCGCCCAGGCCGAAAGCCGTTTCGCTGAACTGCAGATGCTCGAGCATTTGCAGTTTGGCGAAGCCGACGTTGATCCGGTCCAGATATGAGGCCAGATAGCAGAAGCAGAGGAAGGGAATAAGCTTCCAGGTGATCTTGCGGTAAAGCGCCTGGACTGGGTCTGCGACGGTGGTCGCAGTGGGTGTACCTACATTTGCAGAGGGCATGGGTGTCTCCTGGCGGTGACTTTGTGATTGTTGTTTAGCCGCGGATCAATGCTTTGGTAGCACCGGTTGGCGGCTTCCAAAGGCAGTGTCAGAAGACTGGGCAGGGTTTGATGTCGACCCTTGCTCAGTATTTGGCGACCAGTGCTCTACGGCCTGGTTCGACGGCAGATATCCATTTCTGCCGGTTATTCGGTAAAGCCATGAATCTGTGGAGGTTGCAGGCTTGCCCGGGAGGGCGCTGTATTAGCCCGGGAAAACCAATGGCCCTCTCATTTTCTGAACTGCGTCATGGCCTCCTGTTTACTCACCACATCGCCATACTTGCTATCAATGTCGAACAGGTTGGCTTCGTGTGGTGCGGGGTGTCGATCGCCGACGCATTCGCGAACAACGATGGTCCGGAATCCGTGCTGCACGGCATCCACCGCTGTCGCACGAATACAGCCACTGGTCGAGCAGCCGGCCAGTACCACTGTGTCGATGCCTTGGGCGCGCAACATCGATGCCAGGCTGGTACCGAAAAACGAGCTGGCGTACTGCTTGCTGAGTACCACTTCATCGGGGTTGGGCAGCACTGGCTCGCAGAAAGCAGCCAGTGGGTTGCCCTCGACCATGTCTTTCATGACGGGTGCTTTTTTGACCCACATGCCGCCGTCGGCAAAATGCCCTGGGTGGTAGCGAATGTTTGTATGCACTACCAGGATTTCATGCTGGCGGGCGCAGGCCAATAGTTCGACGCTCTCGGCTACAGCGCTGACCACGCCTGGCGCGTACAGCGGTGCGCCTTCTTGGGTATAGCCCTGCATGAAATCGATCATCAACAGCGCAGGCTTATTGCCAAAGCCGATGCGCTGGCCCCACACGCCCTGATAGTTGGCGTCGGCACTTTGTTCTTGGCTCATGACACGCTCCTATTTATAAGCGCCAGACAGCAGCGCGCCCGCACCCGGAACGATGGGCTCCAGGTCCAGTGCCTTGAGCATGGCGTAGGTGGTGGCGATGGCTGCGGTGAGTACCGGTTTGCCGGTTTCGGCCTCGACTTGTGAGACCACTCCCAGCGATTGCATCTGCACGCAGGCCGACAGGACGATCACATCCACGCCTTCAAGGTTCATGTCGCGCACAATGGCGGGCAGGTTGGCCGGGTCGTGGCGGGCGACGGCCAGGTTGTCGGGAATTTCCAGGGCGCGCCAGTCCACCACCTCGAAACCTTCTTCGCGAATGTAATCCACTACCAGCTCGGTCAGCGGCTTCATGTACGGCGCGACAATGGCAATGCGTTTGGCGCCCATTACTTTCAAGCCTTCGATCAAGGCGCCGGCGCTGGTGACGACCGGCGCATTGGCGTCGTTGTCGGCGGTGGCCTTGCGCAGCCGCTGCTCGGACTGGCGATGATAACCCAGGCCCATGGCCATGATCGCCACCAGGCAGGCATAACCCAGCACGTCGACCTTGGCGTCAGACAGCTCGACCGCGCAGCGATCGGATTCGCCATCCATTGCCGCCAGCTCTTCCTTGCGCACCTGCTTCATGCGCATGCGGCTGGAATGAAAGGTGAAACGTTCGGGGCGGATCAATTGGCGTGCTGCCAGCATCGCCGGGATCTCGGTTTCCATGGTGGTGTTGGAACTTGGCACAATCTGGCCGATTCGATAAGGCTTGATCACAATCTGTCTCCTTTGCAACGTGCGTTGAATTCAGGTCAGGGGCTGGCCGAGGAAATCGCCGAAAGCCGCGAAAAAACCCTCGAGGTCATCCCACGGAATCATGTGTCCCGCGTTTTCAACGCGAGCAATCTGGATGCCGGGTTGTAGATCGCGAATTTCTGCTTCGTCCCCGGCCTGAATCACGCCGCCGCGGCCGGCAACGATCAGCAGGGCAGGAACAGGCAGGTGCGGCAGATCTTGATGAAAGTCCACCTCATGGAAATCGTTGAAGGCGCGGACGATGGCCGGTGTGTAGCAGGTGTGCAGCCACTCGGCGCGGACTTGCAGTTGCTCCTCGGTCCAGGTCGGGCAGAAGGCGCGCATGGCGTCGGCGTCCATCCCGCTCAGTGATTGGCGGATCGAATCCACGTACCACGACAGCTTGCTCGGGTACGCGCGCCGGCCGGGACCGGAGACGGGTGGATCGATCAGTACCAGGCTTTGCAGGCCTTCTGGATTGCGTACGGCGCTGCGCACGGCAAAGCGCGCGCCCATGGAGTGGCCCACCAGGTGATAGGCATTGATGCCCATGGCCTTGGCGAATGCGCCGATGTCATCGGCGCAGGCGTCGGTGCCGTAATCCAGTTCCGGTCCGGTGGAGGACAGGCCGCGGCCACGTGCGTCGAGTACGTAGGTATCGAAATGCTGGCCCAGGCGCTCGGCGACAAACCCCCAGGTGACCGCCGGGCTGGTGATGCCGGGAATCAGCAACACTATCGGTTTGCCGGTGCTGCCCTGACCGCCGTAACGCAGGTAGTGCTGGCGGACACCATTGGCTTGAACGTTGCCGCCCTGAATGAAGGTGCTCATGCGGCCACTTCCGATTTCAGTGGGTGGCCGTAGAGGTCATAACCGTAGACCCAGGCCGGATCTTCCTGTGTGCGCAGCCAGGTGTTGGCATTGGACACCGCCTGTACTCGCGAGGCGCGGTCCTTGCGGTTGGCTTCGTATAGCTTGAACGCGGTGCGGTAATCGGTGAGCCCGGTTTCCTGCAGGCAGCGGGTCAACATGGCGGCATCTTCGATGGCCATGCCCGCGCCTTGCGCCATGTGCGGTTTCATCGGGTGGCAGGCATCACCCAGCAACACCATCCGTCCACGGCTCCAGAGCGGCAGCGGATTGCGATTGAGCAGCGGCCATTTAGTCACGCTTTCACTGGATTCGATCAACGCTTGAACGGTGGGGTGATAGCCCTGGAATGCGTCGTACATTTCGTCGCGGCTGCTATCGACAAAGCTGCCCTGGAAGTCCCAGGCCGGGTGCGGTACGCCGGTGACGTAGTAGTACTCATCGCGCTTGCTGGTGGTGTGGTAGACCATCATGTGACGATCTTCGCTCCACCACTTCACGCAGTTTTCAAAGTCCATGTTGTACTTGGCCAGCACCTCGCCGCGAATCAAGGCGCGATGCGCAACCCAGCCGCTGTACAGCGGTCTTTCCACACCGAGCAACTCTTCGCGAATTCTGGAGTTGATGCCATCGGCGCCGATGACAATATCGACCTCTGTGGTGCTGCCGTCGCCGAAGTGCAGGCGCACCAGTTCATCGGTTTCCTCGATCCCGGTCAGGCGCTTGTTGAAGTGCACAGTGCCCGGCGCAATGGTCGACATTTGCAGTGCATGCAGGTCCCCGCGGTGCACGGTGATGTAAGCCGCGCCGTATTCCTTGCGAGCGAATTCACCCAAGGGGATGCGGGACAGATAGTCACCGCTGGCACCGTCGCGGCTGAACCAGAAGTCGGGGTGCGAACCCATGTCGCTCAGCTTCTGTTCAATACCCATGCGACGGAAGATTTTCATGATGTTCGGGCCCATGTGAATGCCCGCACCAATACGGGAAAACTCTGGGGCCTGTTCATAGATATCGACCTCGAACCCGGCTTTCTGTAACAGCGTGGCAGCAGCAGCGCCACCTAGACCGGCGCCGACGATTGCGATTTTTTGTTTGTTTCGCATGGGGGGCTTTTCCTTCGTTTTGAATATGTGGCTGGTGAGATCGGGTTGTCGTCTCGCCGCGATTTGAAGTGTATACGCTATTGTTTTTGAATTGGAAGAGCCCGTTTGAAAAATAAAAAACCAGCGATAAACGGCGCGCGTAACGCTAGGTAACCCTTATTTTGTGGAGTTGTGTTGCTTTGTAACGTTTAGATCCTTCTCGTCATGCGTCCGTAAATTTAATGTTTTATCGTCAATAAATAGCGTATACACTTCAAATTCGTGCAGGTGCCAAGTTCGCCGCCTTGCTTTGGTGCACAGGGTGCGAGGCGTCGAACGAACTCAACAGGTTAAGAGGAAGACAAGAAATGCCGGTAAGCGATTGCGAACTGACCCAGATGTTTGAACACGTGTTGAAACTGTCGAAAGTGGACTCGACTCAAAGTGTCGCGGTGCTGAAAAGCCACTACTCCGACTCGCGTACCGTGCGGGCGGCCATGGACGCCGCGCAGCGTCTTGGGGCCAAGGTCTATGCGGTCGAGTTGCCGTCATTCAATCACCCTATGGCCATGGGCAATGACATGACCGCTTACTGCGGCGACACCGCGCTGACCGGCAATATCGCCGCGCAACGGGCGCTGGAAGCAGCGGACCTTGTGGTCGACACCATGATGTTGCTGCACTCGCCGGAGCAGGAGCAGATCCTCAAGACCGGGACGCGCATACTGCTGGCGGTCGAACCACCGGAAGTGCTGGCGCGGATGCTGCCTACGCTGGCGGACAAAGAGCGGGTGATGGCGGCCGAGAAGCTGCTGAAGCAGGCGCGCTCGATCCACGTGAAGTCCAGGGCCGGCAGTGATTTCAAGGCGTTGCTCGGGCAATACCCTGCGGTCACCGAGTACGGTTTTGCCGATGAGCCGGGGCGTTGGGATCACTGGCCCAGCGGTTTTCTATTCTCCTGGCCAAACGAGGAAACCGCCGAGGGAGTACTGGTGATCGACGTCGGCGATATCCTGTTGCCGTTCAAGAATTACTCGCGAGAGAAGATCACCCTGGAAATCGAAAAGGGCTTCATTACCTCGATCCATGGTGGCTTCGAGGCCGAATACCTGCGCGATTACATGAAGTACTTCAACGATCCCGAGGTGTACGGCATCTCCCATATCGGCTGGGGTTTGCAGCCGCGTGCGCAGTGGACCGCCATGGGCTTGCATGACAAAAACGACGGCATGTGCATGGATGCCCGGGCGTTCTACGGCAACTTCCTGTTCTCCACCGGGCCCAATACCGAGGTTGGCGGTACCCGAAAAACCCCGTGCCACCTGGACATCCCGCTACGCCATTGCGATATCTACCTCGATGATCAGGCGGTGGTCCTGGGCGGTGATGTGGTAGCGCCGCAGGCATCTATCGTGCGGTGATATAAAAGAGGGGGGGCGGGACAGTGACCCACCACGATTGAGTTACCTTGATCCCCCTTGCAGGTTAATGTAAACGCCACTTACTTTTTTTTGATAGAGCCCGCCGTGCCGGATACGACAGACAACACCCCACAGACAACCGCTCCCTATGCCTTTTCCGAGCAGGTCGGTCATTTGCTGCGCAAGGCTTACCAGCGCAATATGGCGATCTTCCAGCAGAACGTCGACGATTCGCAGCTGACCGCTGTGCAGTTCATCACGCTGTGCGCCGTGCGTGATGCCGGACCTAGCTCATTGACCGAGCTGGTCAAGGCCACTGCGGTGGACCAGGCGACCATTCGAGGTATCGTCGAGCGGCTCAAGGCGCGCGACCTGATCACCCTGGAGCCAGACCCTCAAGATCGGCGCAAAGTCATCGTTGGCCTGTCCGACAGTGGCCATCAATTAGTGCGTGACACCGTGCCTCATGCTGCCCGCGTCAGCGAACTGACCATGGGTAACCTCAACCCGGCCGAGCGCGTCGCGATCCTGTATCTGCTGCGCAAAATGATCGATGACGTCGACGATTGACGAGTAAGAAACCGCCCCTGGCATTCTTCTTGCGTCTGATTCATGAAGTAGATACTTCATTAAAAAATGTAGTCAGGGGTAACGTGAGGAGTCGGGTAGCCATCCCCCTCTTCAAGCTCTAGCACCCGCAATGGCACTGCGCTCGACCTGCGCAGTACGCACTCGCGGCCCCGGTCACGCCTTTTTAATGTAGTGGTTACTTCATAAAAAATCCGCACCTCAAGAGGGCGGGCGGTAACACCCAGGGAGTGCGATATGAGTGAGCAAGCACTAGTGCCGGAAAAGACCGTGACGCTGCGAGTCAATGGCCAGACCACTACGGTCTGTGCCATGGCCGACACGCCGCTGTTACTGGTACTGCGTAACGATTTACAGCTCAACGGCCCGAAATACGGTTGTGGCCTGGGCGAGTGCGGTGCCTGCACGGTGATCATTGATGGCGTTGCGACGCGGGCGTGTGTGTTCCCGTTGTCCGGTGCCGAGGGCCGGGAAATCATCACCCTCGAAGGCATTGGCAGCCGAGAGCATCCGCACCCGGTGCAGCAGGCCTTTATAGATGAGCAGGCGGCGCAGTGTGGCTACTGCATGAACGGCATGATCATGACGGCCAAGGCCTTGCTCGACCGCAATCCGCACCCCAGCGAGGCGCAGATTCGCAACGAGTTGTCGGCCAATCTCTGCCGCTGCGGCACCCATATCGAAATTCTTCGTGCGGTACTGCGTGCCGCCCGTCAAAAGTCTTGAACGGATTGATGACCATGACCCATGCAACGCTCACCCGTGCTCAGCTGTTGACCAAGTCCGGCGTCTTGTTGATCGTCGATCAGATCCAGCCACCGTCCGGCCCTGTGGCCAAAGGTGGCGTACCCGTGATCAAACCCCAGGAGCTGGCGTTATTCATTGCGGTCAACGACGACGGCAAGGTCTATGGGTTCAACGGCCACGTGGATCTGGGCACCGGGATCCGTACTTCGCTGGCACAAATCGTCGCTGAAGAGCTGGACCTGGCGCTGGATCAAGTCTGTATGGTCCTTGGCGATACCGATAGCGCGCCGAACCAGGGTGCAACCATCGCCAGTGCGACCATCCAGATTTCGGCCATCCCCTTGCGTAACGCGGCGGCTGAAGCCCGGCGATTTTTGCTGGCACGGGCGGCCCGGCGTTTAGCCGTTGCGGCTGACACCTTGCGTATAAACAGCGGGGTAGTCAGCAGCGAAGACGGTCGCCAGCTCACGTTTGCCAAACTGGTGGAGGGCGAGCGTGACCAGTTGACGATTTCTGGTGATGCGCCGCTCAAGCGTCTGGAAGATTATCGGCTGGTGGGCAAGGGCGCAGCGCGGGTGGACATTCCGGGCAAAGCCACCGGTGAGCTGACCTACGTGCATGACATGCGGCTGCCGAACATGCTGCATGGCCGGGTGATTCGCCCGCCTTATGCCGGGCTCGACAGCGGTGATTTCGTCGGCAACAGCCTGCTGGAAGTAGACGAGTCCTCCATCGCCCACATTCCCGGCATCGTGCGGGTGGTGGTGATTCGCGATTTTGTCGGCGTGGTAGCCATGCGTGAAGAGCAGGCCGCGAAAGCCGCCCAGGCACTGAAAGTCACCTGGAAAGCCTGGAACCACAAATTGCCGAACATGGATGACATCGCGCAGGCCATTCGCGACAACCCCCGGGTACAGCGCGTAGTGCTGGACAAGGGCAATGTAGACCAGGTGCTGGAGCAGGCCAGCGAACGCATGACTCGCACCTATCTGTGGCCGTATCAGATGCACGGCTCCATTGGCCCTTCATGCGCACTGGCGGATTATTACGAGGATGGCATTCGCGTCTGGTCGGGCACACAAAATCCGCACTTGCTGCGCGCTGACCTGGCATGGTTGCTGGAGTACCCGGAAGAGCGGATCGAGATCATCCGCATGGAAGCGGCAGGTTGTTACGGGCGTAATTGCGCCGACGACGTGTGCGCCGATGCCGTGTTGCTGTCCCGGGCCGTCGGCCTGCCGGTACGGGTGCAACTGACCCGCGAGCAGGAGCATGTCTGGGAGCCCAAGGGTACGGCGCAACTGATGGAAGTCGATGGCGGCATCAATGCCGATGGTGGTGTGGCCGGTTACGATTTCCAGACCAGCTACCCGTCCAACGGTGCGCCGACCCTGGCGCTGCTGCTGACAGGGCGTGTCGAACCGGTAGCGGCGATGTTCGAAATGGGCGACCGCACTTCGATCCCTCCGTATGATTTTGAACACATGCGCGTGAGCGTAAATGACATGGCACCCATTGTCCGGGCTTCGTGGATGCGGGGCGTGTCGGCGCTGCCCAATACTTTCGCCCATGAGTCGTATATCGATGAGTTGGCCTTTGCCGCGGGCGTCGACCCTGTCGAATACCGCTTGCGTTATCTGAATGATGAGCGCGCCTCGGATCTGGTCAAGGCCACGGCTGCCCGCGCCGAATGGACGCCGCGTACGCAGCCGATGCAAATCCCGGAACAAGACAACATCCTTCGTGGCCGGGGTTTTGCCTATGCCCGTTACATTCACAGCAAATTTCCAGGCTTCGGCGCTGCATGGGCGGCGTGGGTCGCGGACGTGGCGGTGGACAAGCGTAGTGGCGAAGTGTCAGTCACCCGCGTAGTGATCGGTCATGACGCCGGGATGATGATCAATCCGGCCGGTGTTCAGCATCAGATTCACGGCAATGTGATTCAGTCCACCAGTCGCGTGCTCAAGGAACGCGTGACCTTTGAAGAGTCCGCCGTTGCCAGCAAGGAATGGGGCGGTTACCCGATCCTGACATTCCCCCAGGTGCCGCAAATCGATGTGCTGATGATGCCGCGCCAGAACGAAGCACCCATGGGGGCGGGTGAGTCGGCGGCAGTGCCGAGCGCGGCAGCGATAGCCAATGCGATCTACGACGCCACCGGGATTCGCTTTCGTGAACTACCGATCACCGCTGAGCGTGTGCTGGCCGCGCTCAAAGGCTCGGCGGACGAAGCGAATGCCAATCCCCCTGATTCGCCAAAGGCCAAGCGCTCGAAATGGTTGTTCGGCTCATTGTTCGCAGCGTTCGGCGCGATACTTGGCGTGGCTGCCACGGCTTTGCCCTGGCGTGCGGAAATCGCACCGATCACGCCACCCAGCGCGGGCACCTGGTCTGCGGCGACGCTGGAGCGAGGGCGTTTGCTGGCAGCCGTCGGCGATTGCGCGGTGTGCCACACAGCGCCAGGCGGCGCGACCAATGCGGGCGGGTTGGCCATGCAGACGCCTTTCGGGACGCTGTATAGCAGCAACATCACACCTGACCCGAAAACCGGGATTGGCAGTTGGTCCTATTCCGCGTTCGAACGGGCCATGCGCGATGGCATCAGTCGCGATGGCAAGAATCTGTATCCGGCATTTCCTTACACTGCCTTCAGGAATATCAACGACGCCGATATGCAGGCGCTGTACGCGTACTTGATGTCACAGGCCCCGGTGAGCCAGCCAGCCGAGGTCAACGACATGCAGTTCCCATTCAACATGCGGCCGCTGATGGCGGGTTGGAACGCTTTATTCCTGCGTAAGGGTGAAGTCCAGGTGCAGCCGCAACGCAGCGAGCAGTGGAATCGCGGCGCCTACCTGGTCAATGGGCTGGGTCACTGCGCGGCCTGTCATTCACCGCGCAACCTGATGGGCGCGGAGAAGGGCGGTAAAAATTTCCTGGCGGGCGGCATGGTCGATGGCTGGGAAGCCCCTGCGCTCAATGGCTTATCCAAATCGCCTACGCCGTGGACTGAAGACCAATTGTTCACCTACCTGAGCAGTGGTTATTCCGATGCCCACGGTGTCGCGGCGGGCCCTATGGGGCCGGTGGTTAGCGAATTGGCGAAACTGCCCAAAGCAGACATACGGGCGATGGCGGTTTACCTCGCGTCGCTCGATGGCACGGTGCAAGCACAGACCCGCTCAAGCACGGAAACTGTAGCGCAACCCAGCGTCACAGAGGTGTCGTTGAACAATGGTCGGCGGGTGTTTGAAGGTTCCTGCCAAGGCTGTCACGCCGATGGTCTTGGGCCAAAACTGTTTGGTGTCAGTCCCTCGTTGGCGACTAATACCAGCCTTCACAGTACGCTGCCAGACAACCTGCTCAAGGTCATTTTGCAAGGCATCTCCAACCCGGCGACCCCGGACCTTGGTTATATGCCAGGCTTCAAGGACAGCCTGTCCAACAGGCAGATCGCCGAACTGACGGCATACCTGCGCAATCGCTTCTCCTCAGCTGAACCTGCGTGGCAAGGGCTGGAGCAGAAGGTCGCGCACTTGCGGGCCAATCCCGGAACTCATTGATCAGAGAGTCACTGAGACGCAGGCAGTGTCAGCACGCCGCGCACCACCAGATCGCTGATGAACGCCAGCCAGTCCTGCTGCTGGCCTTGATCCGCCAGGTCTTGACCCAGAAATGAGGTGAGGGTGTGCCGGTTGGAGTTATAGAAGTAGCAGAGTGAGGCGATCATCAAGTAGACGTGATTGATGTCGATGTCCTGGCGAAACACCCCCTGCCGCTGACCCGCTTCGATGATCGGTGTGATCACGCCCAGCGTGGTGCCGGACAAGCGACGAAGCTCACTGGACTGCCTGGCGTGCGTACCCTCGTGCAGGTTTTCGATATTGAGGATAGCGACGAATTCCGGATGCTTTACGTAGTAATGCCAGACGAATGCTACCCGATCACGCAGGGCCTGCACGGGGTTCGAAAGGTCCGGGCGTAGCATGCTTTCGGCTTGGTTGAATGCTTCATAAGTGTGCTCAAGCACCCGTACAAAGAGGTTTTCCTTGCTGCCGAAATAGTAATAGATCATCCGGTCATTGGACTCGGCTTCACTGGAAATCTGTTCGATCCGCCCGCCCGCATAACCATCACGGGTGAAGACCTTGACCGCGGCCTTGAGAATACGAGCCTTGGTCTGGTCGGCCTGCTGGGCTCTGATACCTGTTTTTTTGTTCACGCTGTTGCCCTTGACGATTATGCGTAGCGATATTTATGGCCAGGAAATGACATGACATTGCGTGGTAGTGCGCCACCGATCTCTGAACTGGGCACTCCGGCCAAAGGGTTTCTTTGGGCGCCCCGGGTTTTCTCGTACACCGTATGCATCAGATCGATGTCGCATTGTTCTTCGACGAATGCAAGGGAATGAATAGTACTCCCGTTCACTGCGTTCGTCGGGTTGTTGGCAACGCTGTTTTCCCCGCAAACGAGGGGCCGATCACTTGAAGACGATGCGCAGCAATCAACTGAATTTGACCCGGGAGAGTGGCCATGTCTGATTTATACGCCTTGCTCGATGCATTGGATCAAGCCAACAGCACAAAGATCGATGCTGTACTCGCCACGGTCGTCAAGGTCGAGGGCTCGGCCTATCGGCGTCCAGGTGCGAGGATGCTGATTCCACTGTTTGGCCAGACAGTCGGAACCATCAGCGGCGGTTGTCTGGAACAGGAATTGGCCAGGAAGGCCTGGTGGTTAACCGAGTCCGGGGGCGCAGTGGTTCGTCGTTACAGCACGGCAGCCCAGGAACATCAGGGCGCCGATGATGAAGACGCGGCGCTGACGTTTGGTCTGGGCTGCAACGGTACCGTGCATGTACTCCTGGAACGCCATGATGCCGGCAAGCGGAGTCTGTTGTTCGATGTGCTGCAACGGGTGAAGGCCACCGGCCAACCGGCAGTACTGGCAACGGTCATTTCGGCGGGTCGGACAGCCCGTGTGCGAGTCGGTGCTCGAATGGGACTGAACGCCTTTATGAACGCGTGTGAGGGTATTCACTGCCAAGCGCTTCAACACACCCTGCAGGGTGATTTGCGCAGTACCCTTGCGCGCAAGAAGTCTCAGTTGATGATTTACGCAAGCGGAGCCGATGAAGTCGAGGTCTTTCTTGAATACATCGCGCCACAGCGTCGACTGATGATCTTTGGCGCGGGTCATGACGCCCAGCCTTTGGTGCGGTTCGCCAGGGATTTGAACTGGCATGTCACGGTGGTGGACGGGCGTGCGCACTTTGCTCGCCCTGAACGATTCCCTGGAGCAAGCCAGGTCATTGTTGCGCCTATCGACGAGCCCTTTAACTTATCCAGAGCTGTCGACGGTGCCGCAGTGGTGATCATGACCCACAGCTATCGACAAGATCGGTATTGGCTGGAAAACGTTTTGCAATGTTCACCTGCCTATGTCGGGCAGTTGGGTCCTCGAGAGCGAACAGAACGACTGCTTGATGAGATGGGCGCATCGGCCTGTTCGCCAGAAGTTGTGCCCGGGTTTCATTATCCGATTGGGTTGGATTTGGGGGGCGATACCCCGGCGAGCGTGGCCTTGGCCATTGTTGGCGAGATCACGGCCTACTTCAATGAGCGCAGTGGCGGCATGTTGAAATACCGCAAGACCACCATTCACCAAGCTTGTGAGCCAACCCACTCTCCAGCGGTGGGCGGCCTGCAGGCGAAAATGGAAGCGTAGCGGCTGCAGGGACTTGTGCAGCTTTGTGGTTCAGGCTTTCTAAACTGGCAGATCACCTGCTGTGCCCTCTGTACCGCCGTTTTTATTTGTTCGGCCTCCACGTTAGCCGCGGCGTATGCCGGTGCCTTGGCGGTTTCCTTGTGTTCGTTGGGATCGATCTGGGACTGGCTCTCAGTGGCATCCTCACTGCGTTCGAGTGAGTTGATGCCTTATCTGGCAGTCGTCTCATGAGCAAGGCTGGAGAAAATTTACGCTTTTTAGTGTTACATGCATGGATGATCGCCCAGCGTCATCTGGCTCCCGAAGGCTCGGCCATCAGTAAGGCGCTCAATTACAGCCTGAAACGGTGGGCAGCGCTGTCACACTACCTCAATAGGGGGCCGGCCCAATCGACAACAATTGGGCCCGGAACCAGATCCGCTCCTGGGTTCTTGAACGTAAGAACTGGCTCTTCGCAGGTTCGTTGTGCGGCGGTAAACGCGCGGCCGTGATCGTGAGTTTGATCCAGTCTGCGCGGCTGAATGGTCATGATCCGTATGCCTACCTGAAGATACTCTCACACGCCTGCCGACGCAGCGGTGAGTGAAATCGATCAGTTACTGCCGCATAAGTGGCAACCGGTTTAGTTATGCAAGGCCTGATGGCTGGACGCACACGTAATAACGCCAGAACAGTAATGCATAGACGATGTCTCCCGATGCCACTACTGGCAATGGCCAGGGGATGCTGCCCGCCAGCCAGTGACCATAAACCACCACAACGAACAGTACTTTCAGGATTACCCCGAGCAGGATATAGGGACGATAGTGCAGCGGATCGCGAGCGATCATCCAATAGGCCCAGCCGAATACGATAACCAGGCACGTGGTGAGTTGAATGAAGAGGGTTGAGGTGGGGGTAATTTGCAGCCCCAACAGTGCAGCTACGGGGCGCAGAGCTACAAGTAATGGAAGACCCGCGAGTACGTTGAAACAAGCGGCAGAAATAAAAAGCTTGCGGGTATAACTGTCGATCATGGGGTTGTTCCTGATAGGTGGTGACGCCTCGCACCATGCAAAGACATCTTGTAACTTCTGGGGCTCAGCCAAGCAGCTTGAGCAATGCTGGATAGCTATTGGGGAACAGCCTGCTTATCCAGAACAAGGTGCTCGATTTGTTCCCTGTGATAATGCGTTTGGTTCCTTTGCGCAGCCCCTTGATGATGTCGCCGGCACAATCCGCCGCTGGCGTCAGTAGCATTTTGTCTGCCAGTGCCGTGAACCTTTCTTCTGTTTTGCCGGCGGCTTTACAACGTCGTCCGGACTTCTCGATATTGGTTCGAATTCCTCCGGGGTGCACACACACGGCGCGTACACCGCTACCTTCGAGTTCCGACCATAATGCTTCGGTCAGACCACGTACGGCGAACTTCGACATGTTGTAAGCGCTTTGCATCGGGAAACCCACCAGGCCAAATACGCTGGAAATGTTGACGATGCAGCCTTCTCGCTGGGCCTGCATCATCGGCAGGAACGCTTTGGTACCGTACAACACGCCCCACAGGTTGATACCGAGTTGCCACTCGTACTCATCGATGGAGGTGTTGGCAACTGTCCCGATGACGGCGGCGCCTGCGTTATTGATGACGAAGTGCGCCGTGCCAAAATCGCGCTTCACCTCGTCGGCATGAGCCTGGAAGGCGTCCCAGGACGATACGTCCAGGATGTAACCTTTCGCTTTGCTGGCGTCAGGCAATAGCTTCATGGTTTTGTCGAGACCCACCTGGTTGATGTCCGACAGGGCGACATGTGCGCCAGCTTCCACCATCTGGATAGCCAACTCCCGACCGATGCCTGATCCTGCGCCAGTGATGACGACCACTTTGTTTTGGAACATGTTTTTATCCTTCTTGTTTTGATTGGTTTCGCCACTACAATTTTTTTGCTGACAAGAACTATTTGCTGAGAATGTGGATCGCGACCGCTGCCTCCTCAATACCCTGCAAACCGCCGCCGTTCTCCTGGATTGCATGGCGTGCGCCATGAACCTGGCGTGCGCCAGCCTCCCCGCGCAGTTGCGTCACCAGTTCGTAGAGCTGGCCGATCCCGGTAGCGCCGAGTGGATGGCCTTTCGATTCCAGGCCTCCTGAGGTATTGACCGGGATACGCCCGCCCAGGGTGAATTCGCCACGTTCAGCTGCCGGCCCGCCCTGACCAAGCGGAACCAGGCCCAGGTTTTCGACCTGAATGATTTCGCCCATCGCCGAGGCGTCATGGACTTCGGCGACATGCATGTCTTGCGGCCCCAGGCCCGCCTGTTCATAGGCCAGGTTCGCGGCCAGGCGACCGACGTTCAGTTCCGGCTGATCGAGCCGGCGATGGCTGAAGCTACGGATAACGCTGGCCGCTACCTTGATGCAGCGGCTCTTGTCGGCACCGATGCGTGCGAGTCCTTCCTCAGTGCACAGGATGGCTGCTGCTGCGCCGTCCGACAGCGGCGCGCACATTGGCAGGGTGAGCGGGTAGGTGATCGGAGGGGCGGCAAGGATTTCGTCGATACCGAAGGCTTTGCGAAATTGCGAGTAGGGGTTATGGACCGAGTGAGTGTGGTTTTTTGCCGAGACGGCTGCGATCTGCCGCTGCGTGGTGCCGTAGGTTTTCATATGCTGGCGGCATAATGCGGCATAGATGGCCATGAACTTACTGTAAGGCTTGTCCGATTCCGACCCGGCGGGCGGCACCACACCTTCGCCCATTTTTACCAGCGTCTGATAATTCTCTTCGGCGCGAGATACGTCCCAACCAGCCTCGAACAGCGAGAGGGCCTTCAGTTTATCCGGGATGTTCATCTTTTCCGCACCCAACGCCAGCGCGATACTGGCTGTACCTGCCTTGAGACTTTGCACGGCCAAATTGAAGGCTGAGCTACCCGAGGCGCAGGCATTCTCGACGTTGTAGATAGGGATGCCTTCAATACCGATCTTGCTGAACACGACTTGACCAGGGATCGAGAGCTGACCTTGCAATGGGCCATTGGTCATGCCGGCATAAAACGCGATATCGAGATCGGCGGCACTGCAGTGGGCGTCCTTCAATGCACCCTGGAAAGCTTCGCGTGCCAAGTCGTCGAGGCTGCGTTCGGTGTGGCGACCGAAGACGGTCATGGCGATGCCGGCGATATAGATATTGCTCATTGAAAATTCCTTATATTCAGTTGGTCGGTGTCCAGTTCGCACCCCTCCGGTTGTGTCAGATCTTGCGAGCTGCGTTTTCCCAGTACGGCTGACGCAGTTCTTTTTTCAGTACCTTGCCCACCGGACTGCGTGGCAGGCTGGTAGTGAAGTCGACAGACTTCGGTGCCATCACGCTGCCCAGCTTGACTTTGCACAGCTCGATAAGCTCCTGCTCGGTGGTTTCCTGGCCTGGGTTGAGCTCGACCACGGCCTTGACGGCCTCGCCCCATTTCTCATCGGGCACGCCAATCACGGCGCAGTCTTGAACGGCCGGATGTCCCCACAGCACTTGCTCGACCTGGCTGGGATAGACGTTAAAACCGCCGGAAATGATCATGTCCTTCTTGCGATCGGTGAGGTGCAGATAGCCTTCGGCATCGATATGGCCGATGTCGCCGGTATGCAGCCAACCGTCGACGATGGTCTCGGCGGTCTTCTCCGGCTGCTTGTAGTAACCCTTCATGATCAGGTCGCCGCGCACGCATATTTCACCGGTTTCACCGCGCGGCAGGATCTGGTTGGTGTCGCTCATCACTTCGACGCGGACCAGCGGGTTAGGGCGGCCGACCGAGGACAGGCGTTCGTCGTCGGCGAATTGGTCGCCCACCAGATGCTCGTCAGGACGAAAGTTGGCGATGCTGGCCGGTGCTTCGGTCTGACCATAGCCGCCGGTCATGACCGGGCCGAAAATCTCGATAGCTTTCTTCAGCTTGTCTACCGACATTGGAGCAGCGCCGTACATCAGGTACTTCACCGAGGAGAAGTCCAGCTTCTCGATACCGGGAATTTCCAACAGCCTGTAGATCACCGTTGGTGGCAGAAAGAGCTCGCTGACCTTGTGTTGCGCAATAGCGTTCAACATCAATGCCGGATCGGGTTTGGTAATAACCACGACAGTGCCACCTTGCGCCGTGCAGGGTACGGACAACAGGCCGGCAGTGTGGGTCATCGGTGCAGCGGCCATATTCACCGGCTTTTCACCATTGCGATAAGCACAGGTCAGCATGAAGTGGGCGATGAACGTCTGCACGCTGCGGTGGGTGTTCATCACTCCCTTTGGCGTGCCCGTTGTGCCACCAGTGGGTGAGACCGCCACCACATCGTCCATGTCATAGGCGACTTCGGGACGACTCGCCGGCTGGCCGGCACTCCATAGCTCCAACGAGGGTGCATCGACGGCGTCGGCATCGATACAGATCCAGTGCCTGATCTTCGGCAGCTTGGGCCGTAGCTCGGCAATGATTGGCGCGAAATCGTTTTGGTAGAACATCACCTCGCAATCGAATGCGTCGAGGATGTAGTGATTTTCTTCGCTCGAGTTGCGCGCGTTGACGGGAATCCAGGTCATGTTGGCGCGCCATAGACCCAGTGTGCAGGCCCAGGCGGTGACGTCGTTACCTGACCAGACGGCACCCTTGGTTTCCTTCGGCAAGCCCAGTGCGAGCAGCTTGTTGGCGATGCGACACGAGAGTTCGCCGATTTCGTTGAAGGTGTAAGAGCGCTCGCCCTGGATGTAGGCGACCCCGGCAGGGTTGATGCCCCAGCCGCGATCGTAAAAGTCGATGATGGCCATAAGTGGTTCCTGTGCCGGTAATCAGAGTTTGGTAACGGTGGCACGGGCCAGGCCGCGCTCTTCCAGGAAACCGAGCAGATAGCGGTGTCCAAAAGCCTTGGAGCCGGAAGCGAAGCCGACCTTGTTGGTGTCGCCATCGAGCAGCTTGATCGCCGCCGCGGCCTGTAGGGCACCGGTGGAAATATAGGGTGTGACGCCATGCACGGTAGCGCGCACGGCAGCCAGGTGACCGCGGCCGATAGCAATGTCGACGCTGCGTTGCAAGGTGGTGCGTTCGCGGGGCGGCATGCTCGGCGTGGTGGCCTCTACCAGGCTCCTCACCACCGCGTCCTGCTGCTCCTTGGACAGGTGCTTGTATTCCGCTTCCCACTTCTGGCTCAGGCCATGCACCATCGGCATCACATTGTTGTCGTAGAAACCGACCGCGGAGGTGCAGGCGCGCACGCGCGGATCATGCTCGAAGTAAATCGGCAGCGAGGTTCCGCCCCAAGGCAAGCAGAAAACCGGCTGCATGAAGTTGGGGTCGACAATGTTGAACGAAGCGGTGGCTGGGTGCTGCACCAGCTTGTTTTCCCACAGGTAGAACTGCTCCCTGTGGAACAATTCGAAAATCGACGCCGCCGAGCCCAGGCTGACCCCTGCGACATCACGCGGGCCGCGGCACAGGGCGGCGGTTTCCAGCACGTCGATGCCGGGGGTTTCCAGCGCCAGTTCGGCGGCGATCTCGGAGAAGCTGAACATGTAGGACAGCGATGGCGAAACCAGTAAGCCAGCCTGACGATAGAGTTCGCCAAATTGCTCGCGAACCTGACGGACGTAGCTTTGCTCGCCGGTGGTATCTATGTGGTGGCAGCCGGCCTTGAGCGCGGCCTCAACGGTGGTCAGACCGAAGTTGACGAAGGGGCCAACGGTGTTGCAGACCACCTTGGCCCCCTTGAAGGCGGCGCTCAGCGACTCGACGTTGTGCTCGGACTCGATGATTTCATAGGTCGCGGACTCCAGGCGTACCACACGTTGCGCCATCATTTCCTGCGCGCGCCTGGCATTGCGCGCCACAGCGGTGAAGGGGATGTTCTGGTCGATCAGCCAGTCCATGGTCAGCATGCCGGTGTAGCCACTGGCGCCATAGACAACTACGGGATACTTAGCCATTTCTATTGTCTCCAAAGTTTATTGTCAGTCGGGTTTGGGATCAGTACTGGGGCCAGCCGTCTTCGTAGAGCTCCTGGACAAGGAACCCAAGGCGGGTGGTGAGCATCATGTTCTCGCCATCCTCGATCAGCGCGGCGCGGGCATCGCGGAACAACTTCTCCATGGGGTACTCGCGGGTCAGGCCATTGCCGCCGAACAACTGCATGGCATCGCTGACCACGCGCATGGCCTCTTCGGTCACGGTGACCTTGCTGGAAGCCGTGGCACAGGGGTGCCCCTGCGGGGACAGGCGCGCATAGGCCAGGGAGCGGCGGGCGACAGCCCGGCAAAGCTCGACACGCCGCATCATGTCGCCGATGCGGTAGCGGGTAAGCTGGTGGTTGATCAGCAGTTGGCCACCCTGCTTGCGCTCATGACAGTAGGCCAGGGCCAGTTCGAAGGCGGAACGTGCCACGCCAGTGAACCATTGCGCCATGTGGGTGCCAGCGAACGACCAGGTCGACACGACGTTGCCGTAGTACTCGTCCTGCAGGGCCACGGCGAAGCGCTTGGGAATCCGCACGTTGTCGAAATACACCTCGCCCTGGGGCAGGGCGCGCTGACCGATCTTCTCCAGTGGCTTGCCTCTGCTGACACCGGGTAAGTCCAGGGGCACGATGATGGAGATGCCATAGGGCAAGCCATTGGCATCGTAGAAGCCGTTGCCATAGTCGGCGGTCATGTAGGCCAGAGCCACTTGGGCCACCGCGCCGTTGGACACCCAGGCCGAGCACTGGCCGTTAATGACGATCTCGTGCTCGCCAACCTTGGCGAAGAGATTGCCCTTGTTGCCCAACTGCCCTGGCACCCAGTCGCGCTGCAAGTCGAAGGCGCTGACATCAGTGCCCTTGTCCGGATGGGTAATCATCCAGCAGCCGATTTTCCCGGCACTCAGATCGATCAGCTCCTGGTTCCCTACGGCTTTGGCCATCTCGTTCGGGAAGGTGCTGACGCCCAGGGAAACCGCCAGACCGGCATCGCCCCAGCCCATTTCCTCGCCGATCATAGACTCGACGCGTACAGCCGTTTCCGGCGGCAGTTCGGCCAGCAGATCGGAACTCAGGCCCAACTTGGCGGCTTCGCTGAACAGGCTGTAGTACGGCGAGCCGGGGGCAACCACCTGCTCTGCGGTCATCTTGTCGAGTTCCTGACCAAGGGGCCGCATGAAATCCTTGGCAAAGCGATGCACGCTGTCCTGGATGCCGCGCTCGACCTCGTTCAGGGGCGTTTCAAAGCCGGTCATTGAAATGTCAGGCAGGTTGATCCGGTTACTTAGCTTCATCATGGGCCTCGTCATCTCACTCGGTTTTTTTATGGCCTGCACTCTGGGCATCGAGACGCGTCAGGCGTCGGCTGGCAGTTCACCAGCGGCGATCAGCGCGGCGCGCGTGGCCTCGACGAAAGGCTCTACGGTGTCGACGAACAGCTCTTGCAGCGGTGTCCCCTTGAATTCGGGGAGGAAGGTCTTGTTCCAGTGGCCGCACAGCGACATGCCTGCTGGGGTATCGACCATGGCGACGCCGATCGCCAGCAGGGTCTGGATGGCGCCGGGACGGGAAGCCGCGTAGGCTGCGCGCCACTGCTCGGGCGTCAACTCGTTACGCTCGATCGGGCGACCCACGGCCTGTTCGCGCGCGGCCAGCAGCTCGTTCCACGAACACCAGGCCGTGGCCGCGACTGGGCAGATCGCATTGCGCGAGGCCGGGTGGGCCAGCACATGTGGAATGATGCGGCCGACATCCGCGCCGGTCGACCAGGCCAGCCTGGCGTCGGGATCACCCATCACCATCACCGGCTCGAGCATGTAGTACTCGATCCAGGCACCGGCCGGAATGATGGTGTAGTCCATGCCGGCCAGTTCGATCATGCGCCGGATGAACGCCTTCTGCCGGGCCATCAAGCGGTGCGTGGTGTCGGTCTGCCAGAACTGCTCGAACTCGTAGATCGCGCCGTACTCGGATGGCACGAAGCGTTCGACCCCGGCTTCCTTGGCGGCAAAAATCAGCGGCATCTGCGATTCGGTGGCGTAGAGCGGCACGCAGGACACCAGGTAGTCGGTGCCGCGCAGCGCCGGGACCAGCGTTTCGGCAATGGTGACGTCGACCTCCTTGATGGTCACTCCCTGGTGCGTCCATTCGGCGTACTGCTGCTGTTTTTGCGCCTCGCTCTTGCTGATGCCCGACGATGAGCGTTCCACCTGGCCGGAGCGGCGCGCGAGCACATTGATATTGACCAGGCCCTGGCGAATGAACTCATTGACGCAGGCGACACCGGCAGTCCCGGTGGCGCCGAATACAGTGACGGTCTTCTTGCTCATGCTGTTCTCCTGGCTGTGATCAGTCATGCGGGCGAGCGGTTGTGCCTGCCTCGCATTAAGGCGAGTGGCGCAATATTTGGCCGATTATTGTTCTTCCCGACATCGACAACTCACCTGAAAAGCGGTCATATTTGTCAAAATATGCTCATCCCGAGATGCCCATGAATCCGCAACAACAGGTCCATGAAACACTGGGATTGCCCTTGTTGGGTGGCCTGGTGTGCAGTGACATCCCCTTGTATGCGGAGCGCTACTTCCTGCATACAACCGATCTATCCGTCCCGCCGGTTGACTTCATGGCCCTGCTGACGCAGTTCGGTGGCTCGCGGGCGGATGAGGGGGCCGGGGGCGAGTTGCGCTCAACATCGATGCCCCGCTTGTCAATGCTGCTGCCTGCAGGTTGTGCCACTCAATGGCACTATTCCGGCAGCATTGATTTCGCGGTTTTTTATCTGCCCGATCGCACTGATGGCGTGTTTCGACAATTGCGTGAGATATGCGCTGACGCGCAGGCACCATTTCCCTTCAGTGATGGTTTGGTGAGCGCCGCGGCCCGGCAATTGATGGATGAGCTAAGTCTTGGCAAAGGGGCTGACCAGGGGTTCATGGCAAGACTGGCCATGGTCATGCTTGAGCAGGTGTATCGTGCGCTGCGAGTTGACGCGAGCAGAGGTATTTATCCGCCGCATATTCATCTGGCGCGCCTGCATACAGTACTGGTCTTCATTCGCGAAAATCTTGGGCAGGAACTCTCGATCAGCACGCTGGCTGGCCAGGCGGGTGTCAGCCCGGCTCATTTCCGACGGCTGTTTCAGCGCGCCATGGGTATGCCGCCCCATCGCTATGTGATGAATGTACGGCTTGAACATGCACGTGATCTGCTCATGCAAACCGACCTGCCTATTTTGCATGTGGCACTGGAGTGTGGCTTCAGTTCTCAGAGCCACCTGACTGCAGCGTTCAAAGTTGCGCACGCCAGTACACCGGCCGAATACAGAGCCCTGGCCGGAAGGTAGCGGATGCTTTGGCGTGGCGCGCAGATCACTCCACCGAAAGTACGCAAGCGGTTTGCGTTGGATTGCACCGGGGTTCAAGCCCTCGGACTATTCCATGGTAGTGTTCGACCGTTTGGAACTGTATCCAGCGACCTTCAGACGCTCCTTGGGTAAGCGTCTCTCAACCACCAGGGTCTGAAAAAAATGGATTGCATAGAGCCCCAACTGATCCTCAAAACGACACCGCCGCGTAGTCAGAAATCAGCACGGATGCGAAACCGCCTGGGTATCCATACCCAGGAACTGACAGACAAAGTGGTGATCGCCGTTCAAGCGCCGGCAGGCTTTGGCAAAACCTTTCTGCTGACCCAATGGCGCCGTGAATGTTTGTCTCTCGGCGCCGTGGTGGCCTGGATGACGCTGGATGCACAGGATGATGGTGCGCGTTTTGTCCAGGGGCTGGGAGTTGCCATGGCAATTGGCAGCGGTCGGCCGTCGTTTGCCCGCGCATTCGAGCCTATTGCGGGACTGGGGCGTGACGAACAGGAAGGGCTGACGCAGTGGTTGGCGGAAGTGGCCGATCTGGGTAGCGAAACCGTATTGATTCTGGATGAAGTGGATACCCTGCCCGAGCTGACGATCCGTTACTCCCTGACGTACCTGTTGCACAACGCGCCGGCCAATTTGCGCATCATCATGGCCTCTCGCACACGGTTGAATCTGCAAGTGACGGACCTCGCGGCAAAAGGGCTTTTCACGACGATCATGACTGCGGCTTTACGACTGAATGTGGAAGAGGCGATCGCCATCCTCAATGACCGTTTCGGCGCAAGGGTTGATGCCGACCTCTGCGTGCGGCTGCACGAGATAACCGAAGGCTGGCCGCTCGGCCTGCAATTAGCGATTTCGGCGTTGGAAAAGAGCTCGAATCGGAGTGCGGCAGTCGAAGAGCTGTCGACTTGTCTGGGTGATATCCAGCGTTATTTCGTCGACAGTTTGCTCGCACATCTTCGGGAGGAGCAGGTTCGCTTTCTGACCGGCATTGCATTGTTGGAAATGGTCCAGCCCTTGTTATGCGAGGCGCTGACGGGTAACTGTCGCTCGGGTGAATTGCTGAAGGAGTTATGTGCCTCGACACCGATTTTTGTTGAAAGTATCGACAGTGACTGGGTGCGCATCCATCCATTGGCGCGGGAATTGTTGCTCGGCCGTTTTGCCGACTTGCCGTTGGAGGAACGTCAGGGTTATCACCGGCGCGGCGCTGTGTGGCTGGAGCACCACGGTTTCCTGGAGCAGGCCGCCCGGCAATATCTGTTGGCCGGCATGCCCCAACCGGCCTATACGTTGATCGGCAAATGCCTGTACGAAGTCATGTTGCAAGGGCAGTTCAGCCGGGTGCTGGAGTGGGTCGAGGAGCTTGGCCCCGCTGACGTGTTGTCGCATCCACGCATCTGCCTGGCGGCGGCCTGGACATTAGCATTGGGAGAGCGTCAGGCAGAAGCGGCGCAATTGATTGCTGCTATTGAACAGCATCCATCCGCCGACGAGGCGACACGTTGTGAAGCGGCCGCCATCGCCGCCGCCGCCGCCTACTTTGCGGACCATCCGGATGAATCGCATGAACTCATCATGCCTTGGGTCGATCGATTGCCTTCATTCTCAATCAAGGTGCAAGCCATTGTCGCGAGCCAGATCGCCCGGCTGACACTGTTGCAGGGACAACCGGAGAAAGCCCGACGAATCCTTCAGCGAGCACCGCGTTACGCGGGTAGTCCTGGCCTTGATGCCATTCGCGGGTATGGCGAGTGGGTGGTCGGTCTTGCTTATTTACACGAAGGCCGAATGGTGTCGGCGCGCACAGCGTTGCACGACAGCCTGTTGCAGGCCGAACGGGACATCGGTCGGCGCAGTCCGGTGGCGGTCATTTTAGCGAGCGCTCTGGCGACGGTGTTACTGGAACAGGGGGAAATTCAGGAATCCGCTACGGTGCTGGCGAACAGGCTGGATATCGTTGAACGATTGGCGTCCCCCGATGCCATTGTGCAGGGTTTTCTCGCCGCCGCTCGGCTGGCTTCAATCCAGGGGCAGGGGCATCGCGGGCAGGATCTGCTTGAGGCGTTATTCGCCCTTGGAGAAGAGCGAAATATTCCACGATTTTGCATTGCCTCCCTGGGAGAACAAATACGCCTGCATGCCTTGCAGGGACGCAGCGATACCTGTCAGGCATTATGGCGACGGCTGGACAGTTTCAGGCCGGTTGTTACCCGTGAGCGAGCAGGGTTGCTTGGTCCGGAGCTGGACTTGCTGGCCGGGGTAGCCAACGCTTATGCCTTACTGGCCCAACGTGATTGGGAGGCTATGCTGGAGGTGCTGGACAAGGTTGGCGAAACTGCCGAATACCTGCGTCGTGGGCGAGACATCGTGCAGATCAAGCTGCTCAGGGCACTGGCACTCAGGGCGACCGGACAGGGCGGTACTGACTATTTGCTGGAGGCGGTCAGCCTCGCGCAAGAAAACGGTATGTTACGCGTGGTGCAGGACACCCATCCGGACCTGATCAAATGGGAGCAGACGCTCCAGCGTGATACCGTCAATTTGCTCGCGGCGACCTCTACGCCCGCACCTGTTCCGCGACCGGAATCCACCCCATTGACCGTGTCCCCAAGTCGTCTTTTGACGCCCAAGGAACGCGAGGTGTTGCAGTTATTGGCTCGCAACCTGTCCAACAAGCAAATCGCCCTGACGCTGAATGTCGGCGAGGAAACCGTGAAGTGGCACCTGAAAAACCTGTTTGGAAAATTCCAGGCCGGCACAAGACAGCATGTAGTCGCGCGCGCATACATGCTGGGAATTCTCGAGACAGCGGGCTAATGCGGGTCCGCCACCCGAGGTGATCCGTTCGGATCATCCTTCAATTCTCCCCCCCCCCCCCCCCCCCCCCCCCCACCACACACTCTCCACCCCCCCGCCCCTCAAAAAAAATCGATTTCCAGCCGCCCCCCCAGTCAATGGGGGGGTTCGCTTTTCGACTTCGCAATAGTCTGACCTCACAAAAGCGCCAACGTATCGGCGAGTGGGAGCAGGTTCATGTCTGAAAGAGTGCTGATCGCCGGCGCAGGAATGGTGCCGTTTCTACCGCTGGGTGGTTCTGACAGTCATGCGGCATTGGCGGGGCAAGCCATTCGTGCGGCGCTGGCCGATGCGCGGATCGACTATGACCTGGTCGACCAGGTGTTTACTTCCTGCGTACACGGTGAAGCCGGTATCGCCGAGCAGATGCTGTCGCAGATTGGTTACTCGGGCGTGCCGATTTTCAGCCTCGGCGATGGCTGTGGGTCGGGCAGTAGTGCTTTCCAGCTGGCCCGCAATAGCCTGCTGTGCGGCCAGGCTGAATGTGTCCTGTTGGTTGGCGTCGAGTGCATGCCGGCACGCATTTCCAATCGTGAGTTTTTCGGTTTGAAAGATCTTGCTAGTGATGAGTCGGCAAAGGTCAGGCAGGGTGAGAACCCCATCGGCTTTATCGAGCGTCGACAGCAACCGGCGCTGTTGTTCGCTGCCCAAAGCAGCTGGTTATTGACACGCATGGGCATTGCTCAAAGCAGCTTCGATCAAGTGCTTGAGCGGGCGCGGGCCCAGGCCGGGCTCAATCCCTACGCCGTGTTGAACCGCGTGCCGGATCGCGACGGCTGGCTCCCGCCTTATCTGTGCCCGCCAGCCTGTGGTGCGGCGGCCATCTTGCTCTGTACCCCGGCCTTCGCCCTGCGCTTCGGCGCTCGGGCGGACGTCACCGTGCTGGCCAGTGCCAGGGGCAGTGACAGCGCTTCAGAGCAGGAATCGGGTTGCGTGCTGGATGTGCTCGGACAGGCCACCACCCGGCGAGTCGCGCAGTTGGCCTATCAGCAGGCGGGCCTCGGTGCGGAAGACATCGACGTGGTTGAACTGCACGACCAAAGCGTCGGCGACTTCATGATCAATAGCGCCGCGCTGGGCTTTTGCCGGGAGGACGAGATCGATCGATTCGTGCATCAAGGACACTGCCTGAAAGGACAGATGAATGCGGTGTGCCCATCGGGTGGCTTGCTGGGACGTGGTCACGCCCCGGGTGCCACCGGGTTGGCGCAACTGGTCGAGTTGGTCTGGCAACTGCGCGGCATGGCCGACGGCAGGCAAATTGCTGGTGCCCGCACGGCTTTACAACATAGCACCGCCCTTGGCCGGGCGGTATCGGTCACCCTTTTGCAGCGCACCTGAGAGGAGGCTCACTACGCCGTGATTCAACCCATGACTTTTCGTAAACCATAGAGCAGGTGGCAAGCTAGATGAACAAAAATAATAAGATCTGCCATGCAAACCTTCGCAAAGGGTTGTTGGCCTCCGCCATTCTCACCGGCCTGGGCATCGCGCCCGTGGGGGCTGTGGAGATCAACACGGGGAATGAAGACTTTGCGGTTCGTTTCGACAACACGCTGAAGTTCAACTACGCCCAGCGTGTGGAGGCCCCCAACAGTAAGTTGGCCAATTCGTGGAACAACAATGACGGGGATCGCAACTTTTCCTCCGGCAGTGCGGTGGCTCAACGATTGGATGTGCTGTCTGAACTGGACGTGGTTTACAAAGAAAAAGTCGGTTTCCGTGTCAGCGCCAACACCTGGTACGACCACGCCTACGACGATATAGGCAGCGACAACGCCTCGACCAATCAGTTCAACAGCGGCCGGCCGGATTCCCGGCACCAGAGTGGTTACGCCGATCGGTATTACAACGGTCCTTCTTCGGAAATCCTTGATGCCTTCGTGTTTGGCAGCATTGAAGTCGGCGATGAATCACTGCTCAGCGGCAAGCTCGGCAAGCACACCGTTTACTGGGGCGAAAGCATCCTCGCCTTTGCCCATAGCAACAGTTATGGCCAGTCCGGCCTGGATATTTCCAAGTCGCTGGCGGTCCCGGGAACAGAAGCCAAAGAACTTTTCATTCCGCGTAATCAGTTGTCCACCAGTTTAACGATTAACCCGGAACTGACCCTCGCCGCGCAGTACTTCCTGGACTGGGACGCCGCGCGGTTGCCGGAGTCGGGTACTTATCTGGGGTTCAACGACGGCATTCAAAATGGCGGGCACAACCTGTCGTTGATCGGCGGCCAAAACCCTCTGTTTGGCACACCCGGTCCACTGGGTGCCAACCAGTTTTTACGGCTGACCAACGGGCATACGTTTACCCCGGACAAGCAAGGTGATTTCGGCCTGATGGCCAAGTGGAGCCCGGAATGGCTGCAGGGCACGCTGGGTTTCTACTACCGCAAAACCTCCGACATTCTGCCGAACCTGGTGTTGCAACCAACGGCAATCGGCCCTGCGCAACTGATCTCCGGCAATGCCGGCAGCTACAACCAGTTCTATGTCGACGACATCGACATCTACGGCATCAGCCTGTCGAAAAGCATAGAAGGTGTCAGCGTCGGTCTCGACCTGAACTATCGCCACAACATGCCGCTAGCCAGCGTGCCGGCAACGGTCAGTCCGGCAGCCGGTGCTGCCGGTTTGCCAGGCTTCATCAGCAGTTTTGATGGTGACAACGGCGTGGCCCGAGGCAACACCGTGCACGCGGTGCTCAACGGTTTGACCACTTTCGGTGCGACACCAGTCTGGGACAGCTCGACCTTGCTGGTTGAACTCGCCTACAGCCGCTGGCTGGACGTCACCGAGAACAAGCAGCTGTTCAAAGGCGAAGACTGGTATCGCGGTGTCGACAAGGTCACCAAGGACAACTACGTCCTGGGCGTCAACTTTAACCCGACCTGGTATCAGGTGTTCCCCGGCATCGATATGTACCTGCCGGCCAACTACAGCGTCGGCCTTGCGGGCAACTCGTCGGTTCAGCTCGGGGGTAACAAGGACTCCGGAAGTTACTCGGTGGGCGTAGGCATGGACGTGCATAACCAGTACCGGTTTGACCTGAAGTACGTGGACAACTTTGGTCCGTTCGACACTTGCGGCTCAGCTGGTGGTGCAGGTGCACAGGGCCAAGGCGCCGCACCAGGGGCCAATGGCCAATACAACTGCGTACCGGGGCAGACCACTGCTTTCGGCGGTACCCAGCCTCAGCTCAAGGATCGGGGCATGGTCACTTTTACCTTCAAAACGACCATTTGATCGAAGTCTTTGCTTGATAGCAGGAGTCACTCCATGAAATTCGTCAACACGCTTTTGTTCACCGCATTGACCGTTACCATCGCTGGTGCGGCACACGCAGCCGTGTCCCCCGATGAAGCGGCCAGACTCGGCAACAGCCTGACAGGCGTCGGCGCTGAAAAGGCCGGCAATGCCGACAACACCATTCCGCCCTACACCGGCGGCCTCACCAAGGCGCCGGCGAGTTTTCAACCGGGTAGTTCGTTCCGTCCGGACCCTTATGAGGCCGACAAGCCACGCGTTGTCGTCGATGGCAAAAACGTCAGTCAATACACTGACAAACTGACCGCGACCACGCAAGAACTGCTCAAGCGTTACCCGACGTTCCGGGTCGATGTGTTTCCGACCCATCGCAGCGTTGCGCTGCCTCAGCGGTTGCTGGATAACACCGCAAAAAACGCCGTCGGCACCAAAACACTCGAAGGCGGAGTCGCACTGGAAAACGCGTTGCCGGGCGTTCCGTTCCCGATCCCGAAAGATGGCTACGAGGCCATGTGGAACCACCTGCTGCGTTATCAGGGTTATGCCACCAATATCAAATATGACTCCTGGAACGTCGACAGTTCCGGGAGGGCAATTCTGGCCACGTCTGGTAATGCCTATCTGGAATACCCGCTGTACGATCCCAAGCGTATGGAACCGGCGAAAGAGACGGATCTGTTCTTCAAGACCAAACTCTACTACCAGGCCCCGGCTCGTCGCGCAGGCGAAGCCATCCTGGTGCAGGATGCCGTCAACCCTCTGAAAATGGAGCGCCGTGGCTGGCAATACCTGCCAGGTCAGCGCCGCGTGAAACTCGCACCGGATATCGCCTACGACACGCCAAACCCTGGCTCGGCCGGTGCTTCGACCTATGACGATGCCTGGGTATTCAACGGCGCAATGGACCGTTACGACTTCAAACTCGTCGGTAAGAAGGAAATGATCATTCCTTACAACACTTACAAGTTGAACTATCACAAGGTCGCTGCGGATATCACCACGCCGCATCACGTCAATCCGGACCTGATGCGCTGGGAGTTGCACCGCGTGTGGGTGGTTGAAGCCACGCTGAAACCAGGCAAACGCCACATCTACAGCAAGCGCACCTTCTACCTCGACGAAGACAGTTGGATCGCCCTGGCTTCGGATGAATACGACGCCAGCGACAAGCTGTACCGCGGATCCTTTGCACACCTGGCATACAGCTATGACGTGCAGGCGCCGAATTCCGATAACCACATGATTTATGACTTTGTCTCTGGCAGCTACAACATCACCGGCATCTACGGCCCGTACGGCGGCGTCAAATACATCGACCCGCTTTCGAAAGCGCAGTGGGCACCTGAGTCATTGGCCGGCACGGGTATTCGCTGAGCCATAACGCAGATGTTTTTTTGTCGCCGACAGTGTGTACCGCACTGTTCGGTGGCTTTTTTTGCCGAGTAAACCTCATGAATACATTTAGATGGATTGCGCTCACTGCGCTAACCGTGGCGTTGGCCCTGCCATTTACCAGATGCGTCGTCGCCGCCGATTTTGTCGACGTGCTGTCGAGCCCCGCGATTCAGAGTGAAAAGGCGATTGGCGGGACGTTCACCGGGTTGGCCAGTGCAGGTAAGCGCCTGGTCGCCGTGGGTCAACGCGGCCATATTTTTTATTCCGATGATAACGGCGTCCGCTGGCACCAGGCAGAAGTGCCGGTGAGTTCCGATCTGGTGGCCGTGCAGTTCCCGAGCCCGACGCAGGGGTGGGCGGTCGGGCACGACGGCATTGTGTTGCACAGCGATAACAGGGGTGAAACCTGGACGCGTCAGCTCGATGGCCGTCAGGTGGGGCAGATCATGCTCGAACATTTTAAGAGGCAAGAAGGGCAACAGCCCAATGATGCGTTATTGGCCGAGGCTCAACGAATGGTCGATGAAGGGGCTGACAAACCTTTTCTGGACGTTTGGTTCGCCAATGACAAAACCGGATATATCGTCGGCGCATTCAATCTGATTTTCCGCACCGAAGACGGCGGCCGGAACTGGGTTCCGTTGATGGATCGCACCGAAAATCCGGGGGCGCTGAATTTCTATGGGATGCGTGCAATCGGCGATGACCTGTTCATTGTCGGCGAGCAAGGCCTGGTATTGAAACTGGACCCTGCAACGCAACGCTTCATCAACATCCCGACGCCCTACAGCGGCAGCTATTTCGGCATCACCGGCAAACCGGGCGCTGTGCTCGTTTATGGCCTGCGGGGTAATGTTTATCGCAGCGTCGATCACGGCGTGACCTGGGACAAGGTTGAACTGGGTTTGTCCTCAAGCATCACTGCGAGCACGATCACCGCCGACGGCCGAATCATCCTGATCAGCCAGGCAGGGCATGTGCTTGTCAGCACCGACGACGGAGCAAGTTTCACGCAAAAGCCACAAGACCGCCTGGGGCCCGCCGCTGCGGCGCAGGCCATCGTATCAGGCACCGTGGTGGTTGCAGGCGCACGGGGCTTGCGCCAGTTGCCCTTCGAATGAGCCCACCCCACATAATAAAAAGAGACGAGCCACTTCATGGGTAACTACAACCTCGATACGATGCCGGTGATCCGAGAGCTGAAGGGCTTCGATGCACGCTCCGGCAATGTCCTTGAACGCCTGATTTTCAACAACCGCCTGCTGGTGGTGCTGACCTGCCTGATCGTGACGGTATTGCTGGGCTATTTCGCGGCCACTGGGCTGGCGCTCAATGCCAGCTTCGAAAAGATGATTCCGCAGAGTCAGCCGTACATCAAAAACTACCTTGAGAATCGCCAGTCGTTACGCGGGCTGGGCAATACGGTTCGAGTGGTGGTGGAAAACACCGACGGCGACCTCTACGACCCGAAATACCTGGAGGTGCTCAAGCAGGTTAATGACACCTTGTTCCTGACCCCGGGCGTGGACCGGGCCTGGATAAAGTCATTGTGGACGCCTGCCGTGCGCTGGACCGAGGTCACGGAGGAGGGCTTTCGTGGTGGCCCGGTCATGCCGGACTCCTACGACGGCTCGGCCAGTGGGGTCGAGCAACTGCGCTTGAACATTGCCCGTTCCGGCATCATCGGCAGTCTCGTCGGCAATAATTTCAAATCGAGCATGATTGTGGTGCCGCTGCTGGAGAAGGATCCGGTCACGGGCGCCGCAATCGACTATCACCATTTTTCGCGGATACTTGAAGAGCAGCTACGCAACAAGTTTGAGTTTGCCGGCAGCAACGCGGTACACGTTGCCGGTGAAGAGGGCAAAGGCCCGATCAAGATTCGCGTGATCGGTTTCGCCAAATTGGTGGGCGATCTGATCGATGGCCTGATGCTGATCATGATGTACTTCGGCGCCGCAGCGCTGATTGCCACGGCCATCATCTTTGGCTTTACCCGTTGCGTGCGCAGCACCGCGCTGGTGATTCTGTGCTCGGTGGTTGCGGTGGTCTGGCAACTGGGCCTGATCACCTTGTTCGGTTATGCACTCGACCCGTTTTCGATTCTGGTGCCGTTTCTGGTGTTCGCCATCGGCGTGTCCCACGGTGCGCAGAAAATGAACGGGATCATGCAGGACGTCGGACGCGGCACCCATCAGTTGGTCGCCGCGCGTTACACCTTCCGCCGCCTGTTCCTGGCCGGGCTGACCGCATTGCTGGCCGATGCCGTGGGTTTTGCGGTACTGATGCTGATCGACATTCCGGTGATCCAGGACCTGGCCGTCACCGCGAGCATTGGTGTGGCGGTCTTGATCTTTACCAACCTGGTGTTGCTGCCAGTGCTGCTGTCTTATTGGGGTGTCAGTCCCAAGGCGGCGGCGCGCAGCTTGCGTCAGGAAAGACAGGAGGTGGAGGGGAAAGGGCTGGGCAATTTGTGGAGCCTGCTTGACCGCTTTACCGAGCGTCGCTGGGCGACGGTGGCGGTGGTGGTGGCCGGGTTGCTGGCGGCAGGTGGCTTCATGGTCAGCACGCATTTGAAAATTGGTGATCTCGATCCGGGCGCACCCGAGCTGCGCGCCGACTCACGTTACAACCGCGACAACGCCTACATCACGGCCAACTATTCGCTGTCCAGCGACCAGTTTGCGGTCATGGTCAAAACCGCCAGCGAAGGTTGCCTGAAGTACGAAACCCTGGTGGAAGCCGATCGTCTCGGCTGGCTGCTGCAACAACAACCGGGTGTGCAGACTACCGTGTCTCTGGTCAACGCGGTGCGCCAGATCACGGCGGGTTCCTATGAAGGCAACCCGAAAATGCTGACCGTCGCGCGCAACCAGAACGTGCTGAACTACGGCGCGCAACAGGCCTCGGTGAACAACCCGGAACTGTTCGACAGTGATTGTTCGATGATGCCGGTGATCGCTTATCTCTCTGACCACAAGGCCGAAACCCTCGATCACGTGGTCAAAGTGGCCGATCAGTTCGCCCGTGAACACAGCAACGACGATCGGCAGTTCATGCTCGCCGCCGGTAGCGCCGGGATCGAAGCGGCGACCAATATCGTCGTGCGCGACGCCAATCGCACCATGTTGTTCTACGTGTATGGCGCGGTGATCGTGCTGTGCTTCATCACCTTCCGCAGCTGGCGAGCGGTGGTGGTGGCGGTCGTGCCGTTGATGCTGACGTCGATTCTCTGCGAGGCGTTGATGGTCTGGCTGGGCATGGGCGTGAAGGTCGCGACCTTGCCGGTGATTGCCTTGGGTGTCGGCATCGGCGTCGATTACGCGCTATATCTGCTCAGCGTTCAGTTGGCTCAGCAGCGTGCCGGTCTGTCGTTGACCGAAGCCTACAAAAACTCCGTGGCGTTCACCGGCAAAGTGGTGGCGCTGGTCGGCATCACCCTGGCGGCGGGCGTGATCACCTGGGCTTGGTCGCCGATCAAGTTCCAGGCCGACATGGGCATCCTGCTGACGTTCATGTTCATCTGGAACATGGTCGGCGCCCTGGTGCTGATCCCTGCACTGTCGCATTTCCTGCTCCGTCGTGCTCCTTGAAACGGTTGCTTGCATGATTTATCCGCTCGGCTACCTGCGAGTCTCTGCCATTTCTGAAACATCGACATCAAACAAGAATAAAAGGAACACAAACCATGCTGGGCTTGATGCAAGATCAACCGCTGTTGATTTCTTCCGTTCTGGAACATGCGCTGAAGGCGCATCCGCACACCGAAATTGCCTCACGCACGGCAGATGGAGCGGTGCATCACTGCACTTACACCGACATCGGCGAACGCGCTAAACAAGTGGCCAATGCGCTGGTTGCGTTGGGCGTGCAACCTGGCGAGCGAATCGGCACCCTGGCCTGGAACGGTTACCGGCACATGGAATTGTATTTCGGTGTGTCGGGCATGGGCGCGGTACTGCATACGATCAACCCACGGCTGTTCGCCGAGCAGATCGAATTCATCGCCAACCACGCCGAGGATCAGTACCTGCTTTTCGACCTGTCTTTCGCTGAGCTGGTCGAGCAGATCGCACCGCGCCTGAAGACAGTCAAGGCGTTCATCGCTCTGTGTGACCGGGAGCAAATGCCGACAATCGATGTGCCTGGTTTGATGTGCTACGAAGACCTGATCGCCGAGCACAGCAATGACTTCATCTGGCCTGAGTTCGATGAGCGCACGGCATCGTCAATGTGCTACACCTCGGGCACCACTGGCAATCCAAAGGGTGTGCTGTATTCGCACCGTTCTTCGATCCTGCATTCGCTGGCGCTGTGTACCTCGGATGGCTTCGGTCTATCGGCGGCGGATTCAGCGTTGTTGGTCGTGCCGATGTTCCATGTCAATGCCTGGGGGATGCCGTATGCCGCCGCAATGTGTGGCGCCAAATTGGTGTTGCCGGGCGCCGCACTTGACGGCGAGAGCCTCTACACGCTGATGCGTGATGAACAGGTGACTCTGGCGCTGGGTGTGCCGACGGTGTGGATGATGTTGCAACAGCATGTTGAGGCGCAGGCTTTGCAACCGGCGACAGAGCTGTGCCTGAACCGGGTGGTGATCGGCGGAGCCGCCGCGCCGCGCAGCCAGGTCGATACGTTTGAAACACGTTTCAATGCGCGTGTTTTGCATGCCTGGGGGATGACCGAGATGTCCCCGCTGGGCACCATCTGCAATCCGTTGCCCAAACACCGTGATGCTCCGCTGGAAGCAGTGCTCGACTTGCAGGCCAAACAAGGGCGGGCGTTGTTTGGGGTGTCGATGAAGATTGTCGATGAGCAAGGCGCGGAACTACCGCGAGATGGCAAGGCTTGCGGTCTACTACTGGTCAAGGGACCGTGGATCGCCAGCCAGTATTACGGTGGCGAGGGAGGGCAGATTCTTGATAGCGAGGGCTGGCTCGATACCGGTGACATCGCAACGATCGACACTGACGGCTACATGCAGATCACCGACCGCGCCAAGGACGTTATCAAGTCGGGTGGCGAGTGGATTTCCTCGATTGATCTGGAAAACGCTGCCGTCAGTCATCCGGCCGTCGCCGAAGCGGCGGTGATTGGCATCCCTCATCCCAAATGGCAGGAACGGCCGTTGTTGGTGGTGGTGCTCAAACCTGGTAAAACCGCGAGCAAAGACGATCTGCTGACGGTGCTGCAAAGCCGCGTGGCGAAGTGGTGGCTGCCGGACGATGTGGCCTTTGTCGAAGCGCTGCCGCATACCGCCACCGGCAAATTGCAAAAGATGAAGCTTCGAGAACAGTTTCGCGACTTCAGATTTCAGAGCTGAAAGGCTATTTATCCAGGGGCACGATCAGCGGGCCGGCGAAGGCCTGCATGATCAACGCCACGGGTTGCTTGTGGCTGACCAGTTGGGCCATGGCGTTCATGTAGGGCGTCAGGTGACGGAAGTATTTCTTGTAGCTCGGACACAGGTAGTTCAGGCCCGGCTCGCCGTTGGGCGCATTCATGAAGCGGTTTTTCGGGCATTCGCCATGGCAGGCGAAGCGGTAATCGCATTGCTGGCAATACGTCGGCAGTGTCTGTTCTTTGGCGGCGCCAAAGGCTTGTTGCGCAGCAGAGTCGAGTAGCACGGCAGGATCATCGGTCTTCAGGTTGCCCAGCCGATACTCGGGATACATGTAGTGATCGCAGGAGTAGACATTGCCGTCGTGCTCCACGATCGCCGCTTTGCCGCAGCGCGGGCTGAACAGGCACACCGAGGCCGGCAGCTGACACCATGAAGCCAGTGCCCATTCGAAGTTCATGACATGAACCTCGCCGACATCCTGGCGCACCCACTCGTCAAAAATCGTGATGAGAAAATCGCCATAGGCCTCGGGGGCAACCGTTTGCTCCGTCACCATCGCGGGCTCCGGCACCACGTGCAAGCGCAATTCTGGCGGGATAGCGAAATGCAGACCCAGACCGACCTGTGAGGCGCTGGGCTCGCGTTCCACCACGGGGTTGAACTGAATATGACGAACGCCTTCAGACTTGAGGAATCTATAGATTTCCAAGGGGAATCTGGCGACATCGCACGCCACGGTAACCAACACGTTGAAGTCGACGCCATGCTGCTTGAGCAGTTCAAGACCGTGCATCACGTCATCGAAACTGGAGCGTCCGCGCTTGTCGGGGCGATAGAGGTCGTGGACGAATCGCGGGCCATCGAGGCTGATCCCCACCATGAAGCGTTCACGGGCGAGGAATGCACACCAGTCGTCGCTGAGTAACGTGCCATTGGTCTGCAACGTGTTGCGAATGACTTTGTTCCCTGCGAACTGGCGTTGATACAGGACCGCGCGTTGAAAAAAATCCAACCCCAGCAACGTCGGTTCGCCGCCTTGCCAGGTAAATTCGACTTCAGGCGTGGGCTGGGCCTCGATGTAGCGCTGCACATACAGACGCAGCACCTCGTCGGTCATGCTGAAGCGTTCCCGAGGCGGGTAAAGCTGTTCTTTTTCGAGGTAGAAACAGTAACTGCAATCGAGGTTGCAGATCGGCCCGACGGGTTTGGCCATGAGATGCAAGCCCTGGGGCGGGGTTTCGTGGGTAGGCATGGGGGCAGGGTCCGGGAGTCATCAGTCTGCCGCCCGGTTATCCGGGCGGCATTGAGGGTCAAGGCAAATACGTCACGTGTACATCCTTGACCTTGCCATTGAATGCGAAGGGCGCACGCTCGAAATAGTCCAGGGTGACTGGGGAACCGAGGTCTTCAGCCACGTCGAAGGTTTCGCTGGCGGTGAACGTCAGTGCCGGAGTGAACGGCGTCACCCCTTTGGCGGCTTCCTGCCCGTCAAGTCGCAAGCTCAGGCTGGCCGGCCCTCCGAGCTTGGCTGACGACAGGGTCGTCAGCACTTCGATACTGACTTTGCCAGCGGGTACTCGTTCGGCCGAACGCAGTTTGACTCGAGAGATAGCCAGCGCGTTGTACTCGTAGATCAGGAAACCGTCATCCATGTACAGACTGACCCCGCCACCGATACCACCCAAGGCATACAACACGCCGGTGGCGTTAGCTGGAACGTCGGCGTCGACGACAACTTTGCTGTTCTGATTGCGCAGGTTGGGGGCCGCAAATTCCGGAAAGCGATGGACGCGATCGCTGAAATGCCATTCGCGTTGGCTGCTGGAGATTCGTGCAGTCGGATCGAGGAAGGGGTAGAGACCGGCACCAATCGGAAAGACATGGTTAGCCTTGGCCTGCACGTCAAACTCGGCCTTCAGCTCCGCAAGTTTTTCGGGATTACTCGCGGCTACATCGTTGGCCTGGGAGTAGTCGTCTTGCAGGTTGTAGAGCGCCCATTGATCATTCGCCGGATTCCAGCCCATGAACTGCGCAAAACCTTGCACCCAGGGTTTGCGCGGGCCAAAAACCGAGGCCATCCAGCCATCCTTGTAGATGCCACGACTGCCTAGGACTTCGAAGTATTGCGCCGGTTTTTTCGATCTCACCTGAGCGTCGTTGAAGGTGTAGCGCAGGCTGATGCCATCCATTGGATCCTGAGCGATACCGTTAACCTCTTTGGGTGGCGTGATCGACAGCACGTCGTAGACAGTCGGGGCAATGTCGTTGACATGGTGGAATTGTGCGCGAACTCTGGCGTCGGCCTTGATCTGTTTCGGCCAGGAAACGGCCAGCGGCGTGCGCGTACCGCCGAAGTAGCCGGCGACCAGTTTAGTGCCTACGAATGGCCCTGAACCTGCCCAGGCCCACGCGGCGTTGTACATGTTCTCAAGTTTAGGACCGCCGAGTGCGGACAAGCCGCCATACATCTCGTTGAGGACTTTCAACTGCTGCTCTTTGGGGACTGGAATCCCGTTTTGGGCCAGCAACTCATTAATCGTGCCCTCCATCCCCTCGGAAGAGGCCCCGTTGTCGCTGAAGACATAAAAGATCAGCGTGTTGTCGCGCTTACCTTCACGCTCCAGTTCGTCGAGGATCTTGCCGGCCTGCGTGTCGGCATGTTCCAGGAAGCCGGCATACACCTCCATCAACCGCGCCTGATACTGTTTCTGTTCGGAAGACAAGCTGTCCCAGGCTGGGAGTTCCGCCGGGCGCGGCGTAAGGACGGCGTCCCGCGGGATAAAGCCCAGAGCTTTCTGGCGAGCAAACGTCTGCTCACGATAGGCGTCCCAACCACCGTCGAATCTGCCTTTGTATTTATCGGTCCATTGCGCATTAACCTGGTGCGGGCCATGCACGGCACCCGGTGTCCAATACATGAAAAATGGTTTTTCCGGCGCGTAGGTCTGATGGTCTTGCAGCCAGTTTACGGCCTGATTGGCGAGATCTTCGCTAAGGTGATATTTCGGATCTCGCGCCGGTTCGATTGGCGTTGTGTCGCGGTACAGACGCGGTTCGTACTGAGAGGTTTCGCCGGCCAGGAAACCGTAGAAATGTTCAAAACCGTAGGCCGTCGGCCAAGTATCGAAAGGACCGGCCGCCGTGGTGTCCATGGGTGGTGTGTTATGCCATTTGCCGAACGCGGCGGTGCTGTAGCCATATTGCTTGAGCACCTCGGCCATGGTCGCCGAGCTTTTGGGTATCTTGCCGGTGTAGCCATCCCAGTCGGTGGCCAGTTCTGCGATGACGCCGTTGCCAACTCGGTGATGGTTGCGTCCGGTAAGCAAAGCGGCGCGAGTTGCGGAGCTGATGGCAGCGGTATGAAAAGCGTTGTAGCGCACACCGCTGTCGGCGACTCGACTCAGGGTCGGCGTATGGACTGCGCCGCCGACGGTGTCGGACTGCGCGAAGCCGGCGTCATCAAGCATGATCACCAGAATATTGGGGGCCTCGGCAGGAAGGCGGGATTGATGTTGACGTTTCTGGTGCTTCGATTCTTGCAGCGTCGGTTTGGCGTCACTGGCCGAAGGCGTCGGCGGGAAGGGCAGCGAGTCTTGTGCGGATGCGACCGAGCTGGCCAACAGTGCGCAGAGTTTCAGGGTGAAACGTCCGGCGGGTTGCAGCTTCTGGGACATGGGTGTCTCCGTTTTTTATTCATTACAACGGCGCAGCCGCCCGGTCGAACACCGGACGGCCGGGAGGTTGGAGGGCTGGTCAGACCGCAAAGCTGGTGATGTCTTTGGGCTCGATATCATTGGCTTTGCAGAACGCCAGGTAACGATCCACGCTGGATTTCCAGTTCTCGACGGCCACGACGTTGTTGTTATCGTCGTAATACAGCAGATCGCCCTGGGTGATGTTCAAGGTGATCAGTTCATCGCCATATTCAGTCAGCACGATCGGCGTGTGGCTGGACCCCGCGGTTTCGAACACTACGCCGCCCTGTGTCGAGATCCAGTCGTGCTCCAGGTATTTCCAGCCACCCTTGACGGTGTAAACGATGACCGTACCGGAGTGATAGTGCTTGGGCAGAGCAGACCCGGCCGGGGCCTTGAGCAGGGTGATGGTTTCCCCGCGAACCGGATCGCATTTGATGTATTTGATGAAGATTTCATCGCTGTAAGGTGCGAACGGAACCCACGGCAGGTCCTCGTCGTTGATGGAGGAGGTGTCGATGTTTTCATAAAACATGCTTGTTGTTCTCTGTTGGACGGTGGAAGGATTTACACGGTGCGTTAAGAGCATCGTGAACAGGCTGTGCTCACACCGCCCCCCTCTTGAGGAGGGGTATCCATCCAATGGCGTTGAATCGCGGCATTCGGAGTGCCGTGCAAATAACGCCAAAACAACAATATCTACGGTTTGCGGCCACCGTCGGCCTTTGGGTGATCAAATCGGACGTCAGGGCCTCTGCGAAACCCTGACGCCCTTAGGTGCTCAATTGATTTTAACGATCGCGGGTGGACTCCACGTGCCTTTGCCAGGAGGCAGGACGGAAGGGTTTTCCGTCTTTGGCCAATACAGGCGCATCACCATGTAGATCAGATCATTCGGTGCGGGCAGCCAGTTGCTTTCCTTGTCCGCGCCGGGTGAGTCCTTTTGGATGTAGAGCGTCAACGAGCCGTCTGCGTTTTTCTTCATGTCAGGTAGCATCGGCGAGTTGATGAGGTAGCGATTGATCGGATTCTTGATCAGCAGTTGCGACTTGCCGTCGTACATGGTCACCGACCAGAAGGCGTTGACCGGCGGGAGTTGTCCAGCGGGAAAGGTGATCGTGTAGTTGTGCTTGCTGCCGTCAAGCGGCGTCCCATCGGACAGGATCTTGGCCATCGGATAGGTGGCCTCTTCGGCGTCGTTGGCGTAGATGCCCGCTTGTGCGATGGCGGCACGCTTTAGCCAATCGCCATTGTAGAACGCGGCATCACCGCCGGAACTCACGATGTTCCAGCCATTGACCTGCGTGCCGAGATGATTGACCGCATTCTGGACCTTCGCATGCCCAGCCTGCATGCCCTCGACCACAGCGGCCTTTTGCTCGGCGGAGAGCTCCTGGAAGTTGAAGTCCTTGCCGGCGCCAATGCCCATACGGGCCAGCTTCGCGCGGATCGCCACTTCATCCGGTGTGGTCGGGGCAAACTGCAAGGCAAAGCCCAGGTACTTGAAGAAGTCGGTCTTCGCCAGGGCCTTGTCGAACTTCGGGAAGTTGATCGCCGGCGCGGCAGGCGGCGCGGGCTGCTTGAGATAAGCCGATAACGGCTGAGCCGCATAACCAGACTGGATCTTTTCGACGTTTGGCATGTCCGCCGGATTGAAGAGTTGGGTGCGAAAGATCACGAAGAGGAGTTGTGTATTGGAGCGAAACACCTTCTTGATGCCAGGCGGGGTCACGCCTTTCCAGTCTGGGCCGACCAGCATGTAATCGCCGGCTTCGCTGCCGGTGGTACGGCTGCCGATGTAACCGAAGTTGTTGGTGTTGTTATCGATCAGTTGCACCGAGTAGTACCGCGGTTTCTCCACCGTCGGTACCGATAGCACGATCGGCTCGCTACGCAGGTCCATGAACATCAAGGAATATGGCGTGTCGCTGTTCGGCGAGACGATGGCCGTGTCCTTGTAGCTAAAGACATTGTGCATGCTGTGGATGTGGTTGAACGGCGCCTTGTACTGGCCGGAGTTCTTGTCCACGGCATAGTCGTACAGGGTCGCGTAGTTCATCACGATGGGCAGACCGTAGATGTAGCCTTCCTCGGCGATGGCTTTCGTCTCGGCGGGAGTGATGTCCGCTGCCTGGGCGTGCGTAAATCCCAAGGACGCGAGCAATACCATCGCACAGCCAAATGTTCTCGGTAGTGTGGTTATCATGAACCTGAAACTCCATTTTTCGTGTTAGATGGGGGTGTCGGTCAGCTAACTGCTAATCAGGCGATACTCCCCAAAGGCAGGAACCCCCTGACGATCTTGATGCATATCTGTGCCCATCAAGGAGGCAACTTCTCGAATCTCACCGAATCGCAGGCGATCAATCATTCGAGCGCTAAACGCACATCTCTCGGATCGTTTCACTTGGGAAAGAGTAGTGTATACGCCACCCGAAAGCCCCAACCGTGTGCACCATCCTCAGGACTGTCCGCCCAGTATCGCGGCCCCACCTGAAGACTCATGGGCTGCTTGCCGACTTTGAACAATTGCGTCACGAACAGGTTGATCGGCACATTCCACTCCCTGGCTTCCCAGTCGTAAGTGGATTCTGTATTAATGCCAAAACTGGTGTACGACGCTGTGGTATAGACCAGAAAGGGTTGCAGATACGTCTGATTGACCTTCTCCTTGTCATTGGCCGGGTTGTTGTCCAGCGACCAGATGTGGTTCGCCAGAATACCGGTCGTCCAACCGTTGGCCTGCTTCAGCGCCACCGCTGTCGGTCCAATCCCCCATTGTTCGCTACTCAGTAGCTCATCACTACCGGTCGGTAACAACAGCGCGGGGCCTGCACCCCAGATCCAGCCGTCCTCGGTCGGCTTTTTGGGAGAGAAAAAGAAGCTTTGCGTGGTGTCGCCCACTCCGCTTTTATCGGCGATGCCCCTCGGTGCCAGTCCATGCTGATCAATGACCGAGAGGATCGTGCGAGAGATCAGATTCCAATCGTCATTGAGTGAGAAGGGTAGAACCGGCTGGATATTGGTGACGCTCTGGATTCCATTGCCGGAGGGACCCATTTTCTGATTCCAGTTGTATTGGATGGGCAAGCTGTACAGTGCCGCGACTGGATTCAATGACTGTTTAGCCAGTTCCGCCTGATCGTCAGCCTGACTGGAAACGGATATACCGAAAGCCGCAAGTGCGAGCAAAAGCCGTTCAATGCGCTTGTACATGTTGAAATCCTTGAATGCGGATCGCCGCGGGCTCCTCGACTATCAAGGGGGCCCGCTAACGATCGGCAGAAACTGCTTGAGCACCCGCAGTGACGATTACTTGAGTAACGTCTGCATGTCGCTGGTCATTCCCTTGATGGCCGCTTTGAAGTCATTCGCGGTGATTTTCTGGCTGGCGTTCTTCAGGTTCTCGCCAAACACTTTACGCACGGCTTTTGCGACCGGTGCACCGGTTTTGGCGTCGATCAAGTCCGCCTCGATATACAGCTCGGTATTCTGGTCGCGATGCCCCGTGGCGGCCTGAGTTGCACCTATGACTGCCGCGACCGGCACCACTTCGTACCATTTCATGCCTTCGTTGGTGGCTGTCACGCCAGTGATTGCCGCCTGCAGGATCAGCGCTCGCTCGCCTTTGCGAACATCTCTGGAGTCTGGAACGACCAGGTAATTTTGGGACAATGCCTGCTTGGCGCTTTCAGTGGTGTAGGCCTGCAGTTCCTGTAATGTTTTCAGGTCCACGCGTTCATCCGGCTTGGGCGCCGGATACAGTTCCAAACGCTCGAAGACCACCGTGGAATAATCCGCAGGCTTGAATCCTGGCGCCACCCAGCGCAGCACTTCCACGCCACTTGGCGAGGTGGTTTCCTGCAGGCCGCCATAACTCTTCAGAAAGCCGGAGTACTGTTGTTGCTCGGTAACTTTCGATACGCAACCGGTCAATAACAAGCTGCTCAGTGCGGCACCCGTTATCCATTTGTGCGAGAAGTTCATATAGCGGTACTCCTTGAGGGCTGTGTTCCTGAATGTCTTTTATTCAAGGCCAGACCCTGTGGCCTCAGCCCTTTCGGCAATAAGGCCCGCTGGATCTCTGCCTGAGCAATCGAACGACTGCTTGCCAACTGCAAGCAGCCGCAAGTTCGCGTTACTTCGATGCCACCACTGCCGGCGGCTGCCAGCTGCCGCTGCCTGCGGGAAGAATCGAAGGCTGCGTGGCCTTCGGCCAATAGAGGCGCATCACCAGATAGGCCGTGTCGTCAGGCGCCGGCAACCAGTTGGACTCCTTGGTCTTGCCCGGCGAATCCTTCTGGATGTACAGCGTCAGTGAGCCATCCGCGTTCTTCTTCATGGCCGACAGCATCGGCGAATTGATCAGGTAGCGGTTTATCGGATTCTTGATCAGCAGTTGGCTCTTGCCGTCGTACATGGTTACCGACCAGAAGGCATTGACGGGTGGCAGTTTGCCGGCGGGGAAGGTCAGCGTGTAGCTGTGCTTGCCGGTATTCAACGTCTGGCCGCTGCCGTCGGTACGCGTAATGGGGTACATCGCCTCGGCGGCGTCATTACCGTACAGACCAGCCTTCGCAGCGCCAGCCCGCATCAGCCAGTCGCCTTTGTAGAACACCTGGTCGCCGAAGAATGCGCCGACGCTCCAGCCGTTGATATTTTTCATTCCGCTCGAGAGGAACTTGTCGACCTTCTCGTCGCCGGCCTTCATCCCCAGCAGGATCGCGGCCTTGTGCTCGAGCGAGAGGTCCTTGAATTCGAAGCTGCGACCGGGGCCTACCCCGATGCTGGCCAGCTTCGCCCGGATCGCCTTGTCCTCAGCCGATGCTGGCACATACTCCAACGCGGCCGACAGGTACTCGAAGAAATTGGCCTTGATACCCTCCGTGGTGGCCGGCACGAAAGCGATCTTCGGCGCAACGGGTGGCGCGGGTTGATGGAGGAAAGCGGACAGCGGCTGGACCTTGTAACCCGCCTGCAGCTTCTCGACATTTGGCATGTCAGCCGGATTGAACAACTGGGTGCGGATCAGTGTCAGTGCGAAAGGGGTCGTTGAGTTGAACACCTTGTCGATGCCTGGAGGTGTCGCACCTTTCCAGTCGGGGCCTGCGATCAGGTAGCTCCCGGCCGCGCTGGCCGTGGCCCGGCTGCCGATGTAGCCGTAGTTATAGGTGTTGCCGTCGATCAACTGCACCGAGTAGTAACGTTTTTTGGAGACGGCCGGCACGGTGATCACCAGCGGCTCGGCGCGTAGGTCGGTCCAGAGAAAGGAGTACGGCGTGTCGCTGTTGGGTGTAATGATGGCCGTGTCAGCGGGGGTCGCGACCTTATGGTCGTGGTGCAGTTGGTTGAAGGGGGCCTTGAACTGGCTGGAGCTGGAGTCCACCGCGAATTCGTTCATCACGGCGTAGTTCATGACCAGCGGCAAGCCATAGATAAAGCCTTCCTCGGCGATCGCCTTGGTCTGCTCCAGACTCGGCGCGGCCACGCCCTTGGCCACATCTGCCTTGTCGGCCTGCGCGATCGGATCGTTCTTGCCCGCACACCCCGCGAAAAGCGTTGAACCCACGACGACGACCGCCGCAGCCATTGTCCAGCCCCTGTTAGACTTCCTGTTCATTTTCACCTCGTTGGTTTTGTGCAAGCTGACGTCGTGAGTGTTCATGTCCACGGTCAAGTCATCTGAAGACCTGAAACCCTCGCCGACTTTTTAATAGCGCCAAGTCATGTTGGCGGTCAGGGCCTGAATCCAGGCGTTGTCGAACTCGCCTGATACACGATTGCCAGACAGCGTTTTTTGCTGATCGACTGGCATGTCCCCCATCCACACTGTGACCCAACTGAAATTCACGTCTGTCTCTTTATTCAGCGAATAAGTAAAGCCAGTGGCGAAGCGCCAGGCGGCGCCCATGGGCACGGTGAGCGTACGATTACCGTCGGACACAGCGGACGTGTCATAGGCGACACCGAAATCCCAGACCCAGTCCTGGTTCATCTGGTATTGAGCGCCAAGCGCCAATTGATACGTGTCTTTGTAATGCGCATCGATTGAGGTGGCTCGTGAACCGGTTCCGGACGTGTCTACGTCAATGCCGATGTCGCCGAATTTCGACCAATCCTGCCAATTGACTGTAGCCAGAAAAGCCCATTGCGTATCCAGTTGCTGGTACAGGCTGAGGGTCGCCGTTTGCGGTACTTTCAGATCGATCTTGGTGTTGACGCTGTTGAGGCGGCTCACCAACGGAGCACTGCTCTTCACATCCAGGCGATCCTCGAAGTCGAGGTCAACCTGACTGGTGTAAGCCAGGCCAATCCGGGTACCGGGCTTTGGGGCATAAATCACGCCTGCGTTGGCGCCGTAACCCCAGGTGCTGTCCCGGTATTTGTATTGGCCGTCACCCCGTTGTGTCAGTCCGAGCGGCGCCTGATCAATCGCAGCTTCACTCTTCAGCGTCCCGTACATGGCTTTCAGTCCGACGCCGACGGACCATTGATCGTTGAAGCGATAGGCGACACTGGGTACCAGTGACAGTCCCGCAATGCTCGCGTTCTGCACGAAATAACGGCCGGACCAGTCGTTGTCGTAGTTTTCAGCGAGGCCGAAATCGCCATAGGAGCCGAAGCCGACGGACCACCGATCATCCAGTTGATGGCTGATGAAGAAACTGCCGCCCGGTATGGGATTGAGCGCGTTACCACTGCCAGTGCCCGGTGTATTGGTTTCACTGTCTTTATCAAAAGATAAGTCACCAAAAAGAACCTGAGCGCCAGCGGAGATCTGTGTTCCGCTGAGGTAACTCAAGCCTGCGGGGTTGCTGGCGATGGTCGAAGGGCCTTGTGCCCGGGCCGCTGCACCGGCATTGGCCAGTCCGACGTTGTCGGTGGCGGTTTCGTACAACATCAGGCCACCGGCAACACTGCGGCCACTGGTCAAGAGTGTCAGTGCACCAAGTACAGTAATCGACAACACACTTCTATTTAATGGCATGAAATCCCTCTCTACCAGATCACTCAATCGATATCGCTTGGATCGCCCCAAGGCCAGGGCATCGTCTTTTACTCGTGCGGCTTTCTTGAGTGTCTGCGCGGAACTCCAACCGCAGGTGCAACTAATCGCCAGCCTCATGAACAGCACACAAAAACCGAAGATCAGCTTTGCAGCCAGCCTGTTGTTGCGTTCACTTTACGGCAATCATCAGAAAGGCACCTTGCATTTTCGGACAGTGCGCGCGGTATCGCGGGTGTATGGAAATCGGCGAATCAACCCTCAATGGAGGCTACCCCAGCCCATTTCTCCAATGCTGTGGTGACGTATTGGTCCACGTTTTGAATGCACGGGAAAAGGCGTTTGGATCCTGGTATTGAAGGGCCTGAGAGATTGTGGATATCGGCAAATCCGTATCTTTCAAGAGCTGCCGCGCGAAGTTGCTTCTGGAGTCGGTGATCAGTTCTTTAAGGTGAGAACCTTCCGCATCCAGCCGGCGTCGCAATGTTCTTTCATTCAATGAGAATTGACTGGCGATGTGCCTGGAGTTTGCCTGGCCTTTCAATAATAGAGCGTATGCCTGACTCTTTATTTGTTCTGAAATCGTCAAAGGTGACGTGGCGGTCGAAATAGCCAGTTTTAGCAGATGGTGTAAGCGTGGGTTCGCCGTACATTGAATTTGCCGGAGTTGCTGATTGTTTATTACAAGTCCGGAGATGCTTGCGTTGAACTGAATGTTGCAGCGAAATTTTCTGACGTACGGGGTGATATCGGATGGCTTGCGATATGAAAACTGCACGCGAACTGGCGTCCAGTTAGCGCCTAATAAGGCCCGCAGCATTTGGAGGCCAACCATGACGGCAGTGTCAACAAGTAATGATTGATTGGGCAGGTCGTGGCGATAAATGACATATCCCAACAAACTGTGTTGGCCCGCCAAGGGAAGAAGGAGTGGGGTCGCGCCACGATCATAGAGATTGGCATGCCCGACCAGGTCGTTCAATGCATCGCCTGGTGTAGTCGCAAGACGCATAAGCTGACCCACCGGACCCAAATTATCCAGCGAAAAGCGCTCACCGATCAACAGGCCAATATGGGGGCACTGAGTGTGTTCGAATGCCGTGTTGAACAGTCGAGCAACGTCGATGTAGGCGAGATGGTTGTCTTCATATGCAAATTGCTCAAGGCTGATACCAGCGTCTTTGAAAACGCCTCGCGAGGACCCCCCTATCGCGTCAACTACTTCCGGGAACCTACGGAATGGGCTTGTACTAATTTCTCCAGGCCCGCTCATTCTTAAAGATGATTTTTTGGAGGGCATATTAGCTCGCTATCATTCCTGAAACTGACGCATTGGCCACGCTGGCGAACATCTGACACATGACGAGCAAAAGAGCGTAGCGCCCATGAGCCAGCGCCTGGCACCTCGCGGCCGTCCTGCGCCGCCCCTCAGTCCTTGGGCCGAATCATCGAATACACGAGTCGTGCGCATTAATTGCATCCAAAAATACATAATATTGAATACATTGGTTTTAGCACGGATGCGTTTTTTTTCAAATGGTCCATAGAGACTATGCTCCCCCCTAATAGCCACTTCCATAGATCGAGGAAGCGTGAGCGTCCGGCCAAGACGCCCCTTCGAAATCATCAGTCGGGACTTTCGAAACTCGTCTACCAACACAGCTGTCGCAGAGAAATTTCAAAATTTTTGAACCGAGGTTAATCTTCTACCCCTTCGACTATGATGCAAGGACAACTGATGGCCCTCACCAGTGAAATCTCTCCATATAACCCTCAGTGGCCGCTACTTTTTACCGCCGAAAACCGACGAATAGCGGAGGGCTTCGGTGCTGAGCTTATCGAAACTCATCATATTGGTAGCACCGCCGTTCCGGGGCTTTCTGCCAAACCAGAAATCGACATCTTGGTTGTGGTGTTAGAGCATATAAATGAGGCGACTCGTAGCGAGTTCATGCGTACATTGGGCTATGTGCGGGGAGCAGATCTTTCCGCCGGACACCACTTTTATCGTCGCGATGTTGATGGGGTGAGAACTCATAAAATACACGTGTGCGTTGCTGGTCATGGACAGATTGCACGAATGTTACGTTTCCGCGACCTGTTGAGAGAAGACAGCACTATCTGCAAGCAATATCAGGATTTGAAGCTGCGGCTCGCAGCTAACAACCGGGGAGGAATTGCTGAATATCTCGCTCATAAGGCGCCCTACATTGACGCCTTGATGGATATGCACCTAGGGGATTAAGTCCGTGTTCATATCAGTTCTCCAGAGCTAAACGGGTATCCACTGATGTGGCAGAAGCTCAGCAACCTCACTCGCCCGCTGCGTCGGCAGACGCGTGAGAACATCCTTCAAGTAAGCATACGGATCATGCCCATTGAACCGCGCAGACTGGATCAAACTCATGATTGCAGCCGCGCGTTTGCCACTGCGTAACGAGCCTGCAAACAACCAGTTCGAGCGTCCAATTGCCCACGGCCGAATCTGGTTCTCACACCAATTATTACTGATGGGCACGGCACCGTCATTGATATAGCGCGTCAGCGCTATCCAGCGTTTGAGGCTGTAATCCAACGCTTTGGCGATGGCCGATCCCTCAGGCACAAGCTGCCTCTGAGCGATCATCCACGTATGAAGTGCGTCGATGATCGGCGCTGCTTTGTCCTGCCGTATGCGCTGCCGGATACCCGGTTCCAGCTCGCGAGCCTCTCGTTCAACTTCGTACAAGGCCGCGATGTAGTGCAGCGCTTTTTCGGCGATCTGGCTCTTGTTGGTCGCGTGCAGATCGAAGAACTTGCGGCGCGCATGCGCCATGCAGCCGATTTCCGTAATGCCCAGCTCAAAGCCTGCCTTGTAGCCCGCGAAGTCATCGCAGACCAGCTTGCCGTTCCAGTGGCCGAGGAAGTTTCGAGCATGTTCGCCTGCACGGCTCGGGCTGAAGTCGTAAACGACCGCAGCCAGATCGGAGAACTGACTGGTGGCATAAGCGCGCCATGGCGAGTGTTAAAGCATCGAGATAATTCCGCCTGCACCGACGCGTTGCCAAGGTAAACCGAGTACCAGGGCCTGAAGTTGCTCGGCATCCAACCCAACTTCGGAGCCGTGTCGCACACCAGGCCAAAAGAAACGCCCTTGATTCAAACGCCGGGCTGCAAGCCAAATCCCCACACCGTCATGCACTTGCCTGTCATCGTCACGTCTGGCGATAGATCAATGCCCGAAGGGGGGTTGCCTTCCCACGCAATGTTCCTGCATAAGCCATGGACACTCGAAGTTTTGCAGCAAGCGGTTAGGACAAATCTGTCTGCGTAATACCAGGATTCGGCCGCTTTGCAGCGGTACTACTTTTTGCGTGATTACCAAGTGACTGCTTTTTTGGCCGATTTTGTTGAAAAAGTTGGCCATGGTTTGCGCATCAGAAAAGTAAGCGTCCGAGATTGAAATCCTTGCTTTTGTCAGAGACTTCCGGATTCGGATTTCACATGGCAGTGTGCAAAAAAGCGTTTTCACCAGCCAATGAGCAGGCAGTTTGGACAGACCGACTTTTCAACAGAGTTGGCCGGTTACTGTCCTTTGAGAAGGGCCGTTATCGACTGCTAGTTGAACCGTCGATGCAACAGATTGGCGGGGTTTTTCAGTAGGGATTTCGTGCTCGAATGTTGTCCTGTGGCGGCTGTCCGACGGTCTCGCAACTCCACAACTGTAGAAAAGGCTGGCTGCTGGTGGGTGATCCGACCCACCGGCTCATAAATTGACACGTCCCGTCAACGCACAGCTGGTAGTCGCCAGCCTCGGGGGTTCGTCCCAATTTCAGGGGTTGCAGGGGCGGCAAACGGCGCTGGAAGTGCCAACTACCGTTTTCCAATCGAGCATCATCAGGCATCTCCATTCCCGCACCGTTACCGCGGATCCTGGCTTCTTCCAGGACCAGACCTTTGCGGGTGACGCGATAGTCTTCCTCCCAGCGAATCTTTTCGATGCTGTGGTTCCACGCGAGCGTGAAATGGGACACCGGCAACTGGGCCCAGACGCCGCCGGCCAGGCCCAGGCACAGGCCGATCATGCATTGGCCATCCCTGAGTGTCTGGACCGCCAGACGTGCTGAAGTAACACCAGAATCCCAAGTGCGAAGCCGATTTCATCGGTCAGCGGCAGCGCCACGATCAACAGGCCCCCCGCGCCAAGACTCAACAAGCGTTCCCAGATGGCCATTTTCTGTTGCAGATAGCCGGTGGACGCCACTCCCCAGAGACCGACCGCCAGAATGGTCTTGATCAGCATGTAGGCCGTCATCCACAAATTGTCACCTTGCAGCATCAGCGCCGGGTTATAGACGGCCATGAACGGAATGACGAAACCTGCCAGCGCAATGCGCACTGCCCACAGGCTGATCTTGAATCCGCTTTCTTTTGCGATGGGGGCTGCGGCAAAGCAGGCGAGGGCGACCGGTGGTGTCAGGTCGGCGAGGATGCCGAAATAGAACACGAACATGTGCGACACGATCAGCGGTACACCCAGTTCCAACAGGGCAGGTGCTGCGATCGAACTGGTGATGATGTAGTTGGGTATGGTCGGAATGCCCATGCCCAGCACCAGGCAGGTGACCATTGTCAGTATCAGTGACAACAGCAGGTTGTCCCGGCCAATGGCCAATATGTAACCGGCAAAGGTAGAGGCGACGCCCGTGAGTGAAACTATACCGATGATCACGCCCACCAGCGCACAGGCGATCCCCACCGGAACCGCATGACGTGCGCCTTCGACCAGTGCGTGCAGGCAGATAATCAGCGTTTCCCGGCCGCCCTTGATGAACCAGCACATCAACATCAGCACCGCAATGACCGCAAAAATCACAGCGATTCCGAGTTGAAAAAAGCCTGTGCACAGCACGCCCAGTGCAACCCAGAACGCACAACGCAGACCGAAGTTTTGCACCTTGAGAATGATCGCCGAGCCGAGAATCACGATGGCGGTCAATGCCAATCCGACCATGCCGGAGAACAGTGGAGTGCGCCCGGAAAACAGCAGGTAAACCAGCACCAGCAGAGGGATCAGCAGATACCAGCGTTCCTTTACGGCGCCTAATGCGCTGGGGCATTGGTCTTTGGGCAATCCCTTGAGGTTGGAGCGCTTGGCTTCCAGATGAACCATCCAGAACACTGAACCGAAATAAAGGATGGCGGGTATCAATGCAGCCTTGGCAACTTCCACGAACGGCACATTGATGGTTTCAGCCATGATGAAGGCTACCGCGCCCATCACCGGCGGCATTATCTGGCTGCCCATGCTGGAGGTGGCTTCCACTCCGCCAGCAAACGCGGGCCGATAGCCAAAGCGCTTCATCAGTGGAATGGTGAATTGCCCTGTTGTCACGACGTTGGCAATCCCCGAGCCGGTAATGGTCCCCATCAACGCTGACGAGGCGACGGCGACCTTGGCCGGCCCCCCCAGCTTGTGGCCGAACAATCCCATGGCGAAGTCGGTAAACAGCTTGATCATGCCGGCTTCTTCAAGGAAAGCGCCGAACAGGATAAACAAAAAGATGTAGGTGGCCGAAACATAGGTCGGCGTCCCATACAGCCCTTCGGTACCAAAGGACAGTTGATTGATGATCTGGTCGAAGCCATAGCCCCGATGGGCCAGTTCGCCGGGTAGATACTCACCGAACAAACCGTAGGCCAGGAACAGGCCACAGATGATCGGCAGCGCAATCCCCATCACCCGTCGGGCGGCTTCGAAGACCAGAGCGATCAGCAACACACCCATCACCATGTCTGCCGGCGTCAGGTCGCCGGAGCGCTGGATCAGGTCAGCCTCGAACACCCATTGATACAAGGCGGTGAAGATCCCTCCCAGGCTGAGCAGCCAGGCCAGCGGTTGCCAGGGACGAGCCTTGCCGTGAGCCGGGTAACTCAGAAAGACCACCCAGAGCAGGAAACCGACGTGTACTGCACGTAGCACCTGGCTTGAAATGGGTGAAAAGGCCGCAGTGACGATTTGAAAAATCGAAAACAGCAACGCTACGTAAAACAGGGTTTTTGGCCAGTCCCTCGGGTTCGCGGAAATGCCCTGATGCTCGTCACTCATTAGCTGCCTGCCTCATGACCACGCTGGATAGAATCGATGGGGCAGTGGTAACCAAGCCCACTGCGCCTCGCGCGGTTACAGCGCGCCCTTTTCCTTGTAGTAGCGTTCGGCACCTGGATGCAGCGCGATCGGCAGGTTTTTGGCTGCACTTTCCAGTTTGATGTCCTTGGCTGCCGAATGTGAGTTACCGAGACGCGTCAGGTTATCGAACAACAGTCTGGTCATCTCATAGGCAACTTCATCGGACACATCGGCGCGGGTCACCAGAATGTTGGTGATGGCAACCGTCGGCACGGCTTCGGCTTGTCCGTCATACGTGTTGGCCGGAATCATTGCACTCTGATAGGCCGGGTTGCCGATTTTCGCGACCACTTCAGTCGGGATCGCTATGTAGTTCAGTGGCATGACAGAGGACAGGTCGCGAATGGCCGCCATGCCCAACCCGGACGATTGCAATGTCGCATCCAGTTGTCTGTTCTTGATCAGTTCGACCGATTCGGCAAAGGGCAGGTATTGCACTTTACCCATGTCCTCATAGGTTAGCCCTGCTGCTTTGAAGATCGCGCGCGCGTTCAGTTCGGTACCTGATTTGGGCGCCCCGACCGAAATGGTTTTGCCCTTGAGATCCGCGAGGGTCTTGATCCCCGATTCCTTGCTGGCAACGATCTGAATGTAATTGGGGTAGGCCCCGCCAATGGCACGCAACTTGGTCAGCGGTGCCTTGAAACCAGCGTCTTCCACGCCGTTTTTGGCATCGGCAACCGAATCACCCAGTGCCAGCGCCAACTCGCCTCGACCGGCTTGCAACAGGTTGAGATTTTCCACCGAGGCCTTGGTGGCTTGAACCGAGGTCTTCGAGCCTGGAATGCCATCGCTGTAGATCTGTGACAAGCCGACACCAATCGGGTAGTAAACCCCGCTGGTTCCCCCGGTCAGGATGTTGATGAACACCGGCGCGGCTTGCGCAGCGGTACTGATTGCCAGCGTGGCGGCGGCCAGCAGGGCGAAGCGTGTTTTTACTCGCATGGGGAACCTCTCCGTCTTGTTATGGCTTGTGCAGAGTGATTCCACTCTAGTTGATTCCGGCGCAGTAGGGGGTGGGCAGGCGAGATCAGTTCATGCCCAGCCACGCTGGCAGCACCAGCGAAATCCACGGCACATAGGTAATCAGCACCAGGAACAGCAACAAAATCGTCAACCAGGGCATAGCCGCTTTTACGGTGGCGGGTAATGACATACCAGTCACCGCCGAGGTGACGAACAGGTTCAGGCCCACCGGCGGGGTAATCAGACCGATTTCGAGGTTGACCACCATGATGATGCCGAGGTGAATCGGGTCGATACCCAGTTTCATGGCGATGGGGAAGAGGATCGGCGCCAGGATCAGGATGATGGCCGACGGCTCCATGAACGCGCCGGCAATCAGCAGCACAATGTTGACCACCAGCAGGAAAGTCACGGGCGTCAGGCCTGCGTCAATCACCCAGGCAGTGATCTGCTGCGGGAGCTGTTCGGTGGTCAGGACGTGGGCAAAAAGCATGGCGTTGGCGATGATGAACATCAGCATGATGCTCAGCTTGGCGGATTCCAGCAGGACTTTTGGCGTTTCACGAAACGTCAGATCCTTGTAGACGAACAAGGCGATGAACGCCGAGTAAACGGCCGCCACCGCCGCCGCCTCGGTCGGGGTGAACATCCCGGAATAGATGCCGCCCAGGATGATTACCATCAGCAACAGGCCCCATATTGCCTGGCGTGCGGTACCCATCAACTCCCGAAATGTCGCGCGCGGCAAGGCGGGCAGGTTTTTCTTAACGGCGACAATATAGATCGCCACCATCAGTGCTGTTCCCAACAACAGACCTGGCACCACACCGGCCATGAACAGCTTGCCGACGGAAGTTTCGGTGGCGGCGGCATAGACCACCATCACGATTGACGGTGGGATGAGGATGCCGAGCGTCCCGGCGTTGCAGATGATCCCCGCGCCAAAGGCTTGCGGATAACCGGAGCGGACCATGCCGGCAATGGCGATTGAACCCACGGCAGCCACCGTCGCCGGACTTGAGCCGGAGAGGGCGGCGAACAGCATGCAGGCCAACACCGCAGCGATGGCCAGGCCGCCGCGAATATGTCCGACACAGGCATTGGCAAAGTCAATCAACCGGCGGGCAACACCACCGGTGGTCATGAAGGCGCCGGCGAGCAGGAAAAACGGAATGGCCAGCAGCGTGTAATGCTCCGAGGTCTCGAACAGCTTGATCGCCAGCGAGCGCACCGAATCGGGACTGAAGAAAATGATGGTCAAGGAACCGGCCAGACCGAGGGAAATGGCGATGGGAACGCCGATGAACATCAGGACGAACAGGGCCACGAACAAGAAAGCAATGGTCATGACTTGTCATCCTTGTGCTCGGCGAGTTTCAACACGTCAGCGGCTTCGTCGGCCAGGCCCAGGCCGGTCTGGCGGTTCTGCAGGATGCGCAGGAGAATTTCAGCGAAGCGGATGAAGACCAGGGCAAAACCCAAAGGTACGATCAGCCCGATATGCCATTGCATGATACCGAAATGGCCCAGATCCTCGGCACCGATGCCTGCAATCATCAACGTCCGAATCCATTCGAAGCTGGCTACGCTGAGCAGTGCTGCATAGGCCAGGCAGCACAGGCAGGCCACAATACCTATGTACTTTTGCACCGATCGGCTGGTCAGCCTGACGAGTGCGTCAACACCGATATGCCCGGCCGTGCGCACGCCATAGGCCAGTCCGAAAAAGATCAGCCAGCCAAACAGGGCCTTGGTCAGGGCAGTGCTCCAGGTCATCGCCTGAGCCATCCCCATGATTTCGTCGCCAATGGCGAACAGCGGGACGCTTGCACCTGGCCAACGATCAGCAAGCCAGTAGAAAAGGCTATAGAAATTGTTGAGGATCACGTAAACGAACGTGACCAGGGTCATGGCGGTCAGAAGGAAGACGATAAAGCCTTCCTCGAAGTGTTCCCAGATTCGCCGAAGCGCTTTCATGGATGGCTTCTCACATCGAGTGACGACTGGCAGGCGCCGCGCCGGCAGCACCTGCCTTGCGATCATTGAGCCTTGTTGGCGGCTTCGGCTGCAAAGATCAGTTCAGGGCCGATATCGCCTTCGAACATCTTCCATACTGGTTTCATCGCTTCTCGCCATTGTTCGCGTTCTTGCGGTGTCAGGATGATGATTTCGGTCGTTTTGGCCGCGATTATGCGTTGCTTGTCACTCTCATTCAGCTGCGCCGCTTCCTTGTTCACCTGAGCGGTGACTTCCACGACAATCTTGTCCAGTTCGCTGCGAACGTCCGGTGGCAGGCCGTTCCAGAATTTGGTGTTGGTGATCAGCATGTAATCCAGTACACCGTGGTTGGATTCAGTGATGTACTTCTGTACTTCATGCATTTTCTGGCTGTAGATATTCGAGTAAGGGTTCTCCGCACCGTTGACCACACCGGTCTGCAGCCCCTGATAAACCTCGGCAAAACTCATCTTGCGCGGATTGGCGCGCACAGCCTTGAACTGTTCTTCGAGCACGGCAGACGCCTGCACTCGGAACTTCAGGCCACGGGCATCGGCAGGGACACGCAGTGCCTTGTTGGCCGACAATTGCTTCATCCCGTTGTGCCAGTAGGCCAGGCCGGTGATGTTTTTACTTTCCATGGATTTGAGCAGCCCCTGACCCTGCGGGCTCAACTGGAAGCGGTTGACGGCGGCGATGTCATTAAACAGGAAGGGCAGGTCGAATAGCTGGAGGGTCTTGGTGTACTGTTCGAACTTGGCCAGGGACGGCGCAATCATCTGCACATCTCCCAGCAACAGCGCTTCCATCTCCTTGCCGTCACCAAACAACGACGAGTTGGGATAGACCTCGACCTTGACCTTGCCAGGCAAGCGTTCCTCTACCAGTTTCTTGAACAGCAAGGCACCTTGGCCCTTGGGCGTCTGTTCAGCGACGACATGCGAGAACTTGATAATCACCGGATCTGCCGCCATGGCCGCGTTCATTGTGCTTAACGCAAGTGCGCAGGCGAGTACTGTGTATAGAGATCTGAACATCGGGGGGATTCCTCTTGTTTTTGTTTTTCATATGGCTCGATGCCTTGAGCGCATTTGTATGTCAGGACAGAAACAAGTCTAGGCAGAAAACTATCTGTTGGAGGGTAATAACCAGGAAGGTAAAAAACTGCTGGTAGATGGCAAGATTCTCAAACCTGACTTTATTGGATTTTTTGCCGCTGATTGGACGCCTGAATGGATGACTGCTTTTGGTCCAGGCTGTGTGAAAACTCCCGCAATTGTCTAATCTTCTGATCGTCGAGATCGTAGCGGGGGCGATCATGAAGCGATTTATTGAAGGTGAGGCTCGGGCGCAAGTCACCTTACTGCCGGAGTGTCTGGACGATTACGTAACCGAAGAAAATCCAGTGCGCGTGGTCGATGTTTTCGTCGATGAACTCGACTTGGGCGCGCTTGGTTTTGAGGGCGTCGATCCTGCCGCAACTGGTCGTCCGGCCTATCACCCAGCGGTGTTGCTGAAGATCTATATCTACGGCTATCTCAATCGGATTCAATCCAGCCGCCGACTTGAGCGAGAGGCCGAGCGCAACGTCGAGTTGATGTGGCTAACGGGGCGTTTGGCTCCGGACTTCAAAACCATTGCCGACTTTCGCAAAGACAACGGCAAAGCCATTCGCAGCGTATGCCGCCAGTTCGTAGTTCTTTGTCGCAACCTCAATCTCTTCTCCCAATCGATCATCGCCATCGACGGCAGCAAATTCAAAGCCGTCAATAATCGCGACCGCAACTTCACTCAGGGCAAGGTGAAGGCACGCATGCAGCAGATCGAGCAGAGCATTGATCGATATCTGGCGGCGATGGATTCGGCGGATCGGGCAACGCCCGAAGTGGCCGAGGCCAAAGCAGAGCGGCTTAAAGAAAAGATAGAAACACTGAAAAAGCAGATACAGAAACTCAAGGACATCGAGGCGCAGCTCCACGAAAGTCCAGACCAGCAAATCTCCCTCACAGACCCAGATGCACGCTCAATGGCTACGAGCGGCCGAGGCACCGGAACGGTTGGCTACAACGTACAAACAGCTGTCGACGACAAACACCATCTGATCGTTGCCCATGAGGTGACCAACGTTGGTAATGATCGTGGGCAACTGAGCAATATGGCGAACCAAACGCGTGAAGAAATCGAGGCTGAATCGCTAACGGTGGTGGCCGACCGAGGCTATTACAAAGGTCTGGAAATCCTTGCTTGCGAGCAAGCCGGCATCACTACCTTCGTACCGAAACCCCTCACATCTGGCAGCAAAGCC